>NZ_PDZJ01000004.1:0-447091 GCF_002735685.1 Janthinobacterium sp. BJB301
CACTTACATCAAATGCCCACACTTATCGACTGTTAATTGTTAAAGAACTGTATTCGGTTACTGCTTTCGCGCTATCGACAAAGCGTTGTGTTTGTCAGCTGCGAAGAAGGAAGAGTATGAAGCATTTCAGCACAATCGTCAACACCTTCTTTTCTACTACCCAGCCCCTGAAGGCTGTCCCTTTTGTGCCGCAAACTAGTGCGTCTCATTGGGGAGGCGAACTATAGCAAAGCGCCCCAGCGGAAGCAAGGCTTTTCCGGGGTATTTGCGGCCAACTGCTACAATTTCGCCCCCTCAGCGCACATTCGCGTCCCACCATAGAAGATTCACCATGAAACAACAAGCTCAAGGATCAGGCCTGACCCTGAAACGGGCTGGCTTTACCACTGGCTTCGGCGTGCTCGCCGCCACCCTCGGTTCCGCAGTCGGTCTCGGCAATATCTGGAAATTCCCCTACCTGACGGGCGCCAATGGCGGCGCCGGCTTCCTGCTCATCTATCTGCTCGCCACCTTATTAGTGGGACTGCCCGTGATGATCGCGGAAATCACCTTGGGACGCCGCGCCAAGGTCAACCCGATCTCCACCATGGAAAAGCTGGCGCCCAAGGCCAAGCCCTGGTGGCTGGTCGGCCTCATCGGCATGATCGCCGCCTTCCTGATCGTGGCGTTCTATTCGGAGGTGGTGGGCTGGGTGTTTGCCTATATCGCCAAGGCCATCGATGGTTCCATCCTCAGCAGCGACAAGCTGGTGACAGAAGCTGCCTTCGCTTCGCTGATCAGCAATCCCCTGCAATCGCTGTTGTGGCAATGGGGCGTGCTGCTGTTTATCGGCGGCATATTGATGTTGGGCGTGACCAAGGGCATCGAAGCGATCGCCAAGAAACTGATGCCGCTGCTGTTCCTGCTGTTGCTCCTGCTGTGCGCGGTCAGCCTGTCGCTGGACAAGGCGGGCGAAGGCCTGGCGTTTCTGTTCCGTCCTGATTTTTCCAAGCTGACGGCCTCCGTCGTGCTGACGGCCATGGGCCTGGCCTTCTTTAAATTGTCCGTCGGCATGGGTACGATGATGACCTACGGCAGTTATTTCCGCGATGACCAGAATATTCCCGTCACGACTTTACGCGTGATGGCGGCCGACCTCGGCGTATCGATGCTGGCCGGCATCGCCATCTTCCCCGCCGTGTTCACCTTTGGCTTCGCCCCCAGCGCGGGACCGTCACTGGTGTTCATCACGATCCCCGCCGTGTTTTCTCAAATTCCGATGGGACAAGCTCTGATGGTGGTGTTCTTCATCTTGGCTGCCGTGGCCGCCACGGGGGCGATGCTGTCGCTGATGGAAGTGCCCGTCGTGATTTTCCATGAACGTTTCGGCTGGACGCGCACCAGGGCCACCATCGTGACCATGCTGCTGCTGGCCGTGCTCGGTTCCGTATGCGCCCTCAGTAACAGCACGCTGGCGGACTTCAAGTTATTCAATCTGAATATGTTTGATCTGTTCGACTTCGTCTCGTCGAATATCTTCCTGCCCGTCGGCGGCATCGCGATTGCCTTGTTTACAGGCTGGGCCTGGGGCAAGGACCATTTCATTGATGCGATCGGCAACCATGGCCAGCTGCAAAATAAAACCCTGGCGCATGTGCTGCTGTTCCTGCTGCGCTTTGTCTCGCCCGTGCTGATCCTGATCGTGATGCTGAAGGGTTTACAGGTCTTCTAATCAGAGAACCCGGGTGTAGGTCTGGCGCACCAGCACCCGGTCGCCGCAATCGAAATGCCACCATTCGCTGTTGATGCCGAAGAAGCCCGCCTGGAACATGGCGTCGCGCAACAGGCGGCGGTGCGCCACCTGCTCCTCCGTAATTTCCCCTTTTTCCAGCAAAACCAGCTCCAGCGCCGGGTGCGAGCGCTCACTTAAATCGTCAAAGCCAGTCCCCATGTCCAGTTCCTGCCCATCCGGGCCGACGATGGTGATGTCGAGCGCCATGCCGAACGAGTGGATCGAGCCGCGCGACGGTTCGGCGATATAGCCCAGCAATTCCGTTCCTTGCAACGCATCCCACAATTGCTGCTGCACCCGTTGCGGACGCAGGGCATCGAGCACCAATAAATGATGATCGGGGCGCTTCACGGCCAGCCAGGCCACGGCTTTTTCCAGGGCGGCCGCCGCATCGCGGTGCAGCCAGGCACAATCGATAGGGCTGTATAAGTCGCGGCCGACGAAATTGTCGGGCGTGGCATAGCGCAAGTCGACGGCGATGCCGGCGATGCTGCTCAGGTGGCGAAATTGCGGATCGCTGCCGACCGCTTCTAATTGCAAACTTGCAACAGACATCAGACTCCTCTTTCCAGGCAGTTGCGCGCCGCCACACCGATGCTGTCGGCCAGGCGCCGCGCGCCATGCGACAGCGGCGAGTGGCTCGCCGTCAATAAATACAGTTGGATGGGGATGGTGGGCGCCCAAGGACGGCGCTGCAGGCGCTCAGGCGAGCCGGACGCGGCCGTAAAAGGGTCGACCACGGCCATGCCGGCGCCCGCTTCCACCAGGGAGCGGGCGATTTGATAGGTCTGCACCACGGTGGAAAACACGGGGTGGATATCCTGCGCCTCGCAGGCGGCGACCACCAGTTCGCCCAGCGGATCGTTGTCCGCATGGCCGATCAGCTCGCCGTTCAAGCCATGCGCCGTCAACGGCGTGCCGCAATCGGCCGCATGCCAGGTGCCGGCCGGCGCAATCACCGTCATGACGCCCTGCGCGATGGGTTCAGCCACGATGCCCGGATGACGCGGGTCTTGCAGCGACACGGCCAAGTCCGCTTCACCGAGGCGCAAGGTATTGACGATCTCGCCCGTGTGGTGGGTAGCCAGCTGACAACGCGTGTGGGGGAAGTCGCGCCGCCACTCCGTCATGGCAAACGGCAAGACGCTGATGGCGATCGTCGGCGTGGAGACCAGGCGGATGGTTTCCACCGCATGACCCTTCAGGCTGGCTGCCAGACGGCGGATGCCCAATAAATCGCGGTTGAGCTTTTCCGTCTCGACAAACAAGCGGTGTGCCTCGGGCTTCGGATACAACTTGCCCCGTACGCGCTCGAACAGCGGCATGCCCAGTTGCAATTCGCAATGCTGCAAGACCTTGGTCACGGCCGGCTGCGAGATATGCAGCACCTGGGCCGCACCGCTGATGGTGCCAACTTGCATGATGGCGTGAAACACTTCGATATGACGCAGCCGCATGAGCTATTCCTTTACCTTGCCGTGGCCACCTGGGCCGTCAACGTTCAGCATATAAGAAAAAGTCATGGGCTGGAACGGCCATGCTACTTTGTTGCAACAGCCGGGGCCGGCGTCGTCAGCACTTCCAGCAGAGCCGCCGTTTCGCCATCGGGCGTGCCGTCAAACAAGGTGTTGCGGTATTTCATCTGGAAGGCGATCAGCACATTGCGCGTCGCTTCATCGAAGACGCCCGTGTTCGGCGTCGCATAGCCGTGCTGGGCCAGCTTTTTCTGGAACCAGACGGCATCCGGCACTTGCTGCTCAAAAATGAGGCGCTGCGCGGCGACACGGTTCGCGTCAGGCCAAACGATCAGGCCCGCATCGGCCAGCTGGCGCCAAGGAAACAGCGGTCCCGGATCCTGCTTGCGCTGTGGGGCGATCTCGTTATGGCCAAGGATATTTTCCGGCGCGATGTTGTAGCGGGCCTGGATATCTTTCAACAGCGGAATCAGCTCATCGATCTGCGCTTGCGGGAATGGATACCAGAGGCGGCCTTCCGGCGTGTCCTTGTAGCCCGGGTTGACGATCTCGATACCGATCGAGCTGACATTCAGCTGTGTATAAGTCTTCCAGTTACTCACACCCGCATGATTGGCCTGGCGCGATTCGTCGACCAGCACGTAAAACTTCGGCTTGTCCGTGTCGGTCAGCAAATAATGGCTGCTGACCACTTGTTCCGTCAGGATCTTGATCGAGCGGGGCAGGTCGCTGACCGTGTAATGGATGACGATGAATTTCACGCGCGGGCTCTGGCTGCGCGCGTTCAAGCTGTGGTCGAGGTGCGGCGCGGGCGTGGTACAGGCGGAGAGCAGGGCCACCAGCAGGGCGAGGGCAATTTTTTTCATGAAAGATCCGTGTTCGGGTTGGTAAAATGTTCAGTTCTTGCCAGTACGCTGGCTGGCTGCCCTGGCTGCCACCTTGGCCGCAGCCTCATGCGAACGGGCAACTTTTTGCTCCATCATCAACGATACCGGCAAAGCGTCGCGCATGGCAACCGCGATGGCCGGGTGCAATTGCGCCGCGCGGCCCGCCAGCACCACAGGACGGGGACCGTAGCGCGTCGTCAAGGCCAGCGCCAGACGCGCCAGTTCCTGTCCCGCGCGCTGCAAGATGTCCAGCGCCAGCGGGTCGCTTTCCGCACTGGCGGCCACGGCCAGCGCCAGCCGGCCGATGGCGCCCCGGTCCTGGCCATACATGAAGGCGCGCGACAGCGACCAGTCGCTGCCGCCCAGTTGCGCAAACACGGCTTCGGCCATGGGCGAGTCTTGCCAGCTGCCAGGCGCCTCGTCTTCGCGGCGCCAGATGTAGCGCAAGGCTTCGCGCGCGATCCAGTAACCGCCACCGCCATCGTCAAGCAGCACGCCGCGCCCGCCTGCGCGATGAAATACGCCATCCGCATCGATCCAGGCGGCAATCGAGCCCGTGCCAGCGTAGACCAGATAACCTTCGCCGGGTTCAAAACTGTCGCGATAAGCGATATCGATATCGTTGCCCAAGCGTACGTCGCCGGCGTCCAGCGCCAGCAACTCTGCCAGCATGGGCGCCAGCGCCACATCGTCGCCGCCAAAGCCCGTCAAGCCCGCCACCACGGCACGCGGTTGGCCAACGGCCAGCACGGCCTCGCTCAACCTGGAAAATGCGGCGTGCACGGCCACGCGGCCCGCTGCGCTGCTCATTTGCAAGGCAGACAAGCCTTCCACAGCTCCATCGGCCACGATGACGCCGTCCCCGTTGGCCAGGGCCCAGCGCGTCTGCGTGCCGCCCGCGTCGATGCCCAGCCCCAGCACGGCAGTGTCAGTATTGGTTACAGGGAAGGAAATCATGGCATGAGTGTAAAGCCAAGCTGAGCTTGCAGGCATGAAAGCTTGCGCATGTTTCATGACTGCAGGTTATGGACTAGCGGTGAACGGTCAACAACTACTTGGCAGGGGCCGTAAACGGTGCGCGCACGGTAACGCGGGGACTTTCATTGCCGAGGCGGTCCACGGCGCTGACCACTACCGCATTGACTTTACCAATGGCATCGTCGACCAGGGTCAGCTCGCCTTGCACGCTAGTGACCACGGTAAAGCGCCAGTCTTCGCCGTAGCGGGCCCAGACCGCGTACTGCGCCACGGCTTTGCCGCCGCCCGCCGTCAATTTGATGTTCAGGCTGGTGGAATCGCGGCGCAAGGCCAGCACGGGCGTACCCGGTGCTTCCTTGCCCAGCCATGGCGTGGCGGGAATCAGGGCAGGGCTTTGATATACGGTCGCCTTGAGTTGCTCGCTGACACCCTTGCGGTTCTGCATCAGGGGCACCATGCTGAAATGCACTTGTCCATTCGCGCCGGGGCGCGTGCGCGTCACTTCGATCTGCTTGATGATCTCTTGCGGCGTGAAGGACTTGGCGGAATTGTCGATGCGGCTCGTGTATAAACCGGGCCACACGTGGCGGCCATACGGATTTTGCGCCAGCCAGTAGTCGAGCAGCACGCCAAACGCTTGCGGCGCCTGCGCCACGGGCCAGTACAACTGCGGCGACAGGTAATCGAGCCAGCCCTTGGCCAGCCACAGTTCCGCATCCGCATACAATTTATCGTACTGGCTGAAGCCAACGATGCCGGCGGGGCGGCGGTCAGGACGGCCGATGCCGAACGGGCTGATGCCGAAGCGCACCCAGCTCTTTTCGCGGTGGATGCCTGTATATAAGGCTTCGATCAGCTGGTTGACATTCTGGCGACGCCAGGAAGGGCGGTCCAGCTGGCCACCGGCCAGCAAATATTGCTGCCAGGAAGGCTCATCGGGGAACGGCAGTTCGCGCTTGGCGCCGCCATTGCCCGCGTCCAGCGCGGCCGTCTCGGCGCCCGCACCGGCGCCAGGCGCATCGATCGGATACGGATAAAAGTAATCGTCGATGTGCACGCCGTCGATATCGTAGCGGCGCACCACGTCCAGCACCACCTCCGTCGTATGCTTCGAGGCGGCGGCGTCGCCCGGGTCCATCCACAGGTAGCGGCCGTATTGCTTGACGGACGCCGGGTTGGTGGAAGCGAAACTGTCGCGTGCCAGCGGCGACTTGGCCGTCGCGTGACGGGCACGGTAGGGGTTGAACCAGGCGTGCAATTCCAGGCCACGCGCATGCGCCTGCGCCACCCAGAAGGCCAGCGGGTCATACATGGGCAACGGCGGCTGGCCTTGCTTACCGGTCAGGTATTCCGACCAAGGCTCCAGTTGCGATGGGTAAATCGTGTCGGCGCTGGGCCGCACCTGCAACACAATCGCGTTCAGATTCAAGGACTTGGCGCGGTCGAGAATGGCCAGCGCTTCCGCTTGCTGCTTGGCGACAGGCAAATTGCTGCGGCTGGGCCAGTCGATATTGGCGACCGTCGAGACCCAGGCGGCGCGGAACTCGCGCGGTGCCGGCGGCGGCACTTCGCCCGTGATGTGCTGCACGGGCGGCACGGCCGGCAAACCCGCTTCGCCTGGCGTCACTGCGGAGGGTAGCCTGGTACTGGTACAACTGCTGAGCAATGTGGCGGTGGCCAACGCGGCCAGTACGCCGGCGCTGGCGCCCAGGCGTTTTTTGAAAGTAGACAACAAAACAATTCCTTGCAGTGGTGAAGCGCAGGTCTATCGGTGCGGGCATTTTACTGTGCGCCCGCCATCCATGCGGGCGCACGGTTCAAAAGAATCAGGCTTCGGCCTTCTTGCCGAATTCGGGATCGATCTTGACCAGCGCGGCCATGATGAAAGCGGGAATGGTAGCGATGCAAACCCAGATGAAGAAATGCTGGTAACCGAGCATTTGCTGGATCCAGCCGCTGGCCATGCCCGGCAGCATCATGCCCAGGGCCATGAAGCCCGTGCAGATGGCGTAATGGGCCGTTTTGTGGGCGCCATCGGAGACCATGATCATGTACAACATATACGAAGCGAAACCGAAGCCATAGCCAAATTGCTCCAGGGCGATGCCACCGGCAATCACATAGATGCTGCTGGGCAAAGCGGTGGCCAGATAGACAAACACCAGGTCGGGCAAATGGACGGACAGCACCATGATCCACAGGCAACGTTTCAAGCCGAAGCGGGAAATGATGAATCCGCCCAGCAAGCCGCCCAAGGTCAGGGCGATCACGCCGATGGTGCCGTAGACGAGGCCCACCTGTTCCGTGCTGAGGCCCAGGCCGCCCTTGGCAACGGGGTCGAGCAGGAAGGGCGCGGCCAATTTGAGCAGTTGCGCTTCGCCGAGGCGGAACAGCAGCAGAAAGCCCAGGATGACCAAAATATCCTTCTTCTTGAAAAAGGAGGCAAAGGTGGCAACGAACTCCTGCAGCGGAGAAACACCGGCGCCCTGGATGCTGGGGCGGTCATCCTGCGGTTTCGGCAGGACAAAATAGTGGTACAGGAAGAGGGCGATGAACAGGCCCGCCAAAATCGCAAACACGACGGACCAGGCCAGCTGCACATTGCCCGTCGCGTGCGTCAGATAGCCGGCCAGGTACACGAGGCCGCCCTGGCCGGCGATCATCGCCAGGCGGTAAAACGTGCTGCGCACGCCGACAAAGGCCGCCTGCTGGTGTTCTTCCAGGCCCAGCATATAAAAACCGTCGGCGGCAATATCATGCGTGGCGGAACTGAAGGCCATCAGCCAGAAGATCGCCAGGCTAATCTGGAAAAAGTGCGGCAGCGACGTCGTCAGGGCCACCAGCGCCAGCGCGGCGCCGATCACCAGTTGCAAGCCGACGATCCAGAAGCGCTTGGTGCGGTACATATCGATAAAGGGCGACCACAGGGGCTTGATGACCCACGGCAAGTATAGCCAGCTCGTATACAGCGCGATATCCGTATTGGAAAAACCGTAGTTCTTGTACATGATCACGGAGAGTGTCATGACCACTACATAGGGGATGCCCTGGCCAAAATACAGGGAAGGGATCCACAGCCACGGCTTATTTGACGGCTTATTCGCGCGCGCCGGGGCGGTTTGTTTCACTAGCTCCATACATCCTTCGTTGTCTCCCAGACAAAAGAATGCCGCGCCATCGGATCACGCCGCCAGTGCCGCCCGCACACTGCCGTCCGCGCCGGCCAACAATGCCTGTGCCTGGTTTGTGTTGATTTTTTTGATCAAGGCAACAATCGCCACCTTGACGTGAAATTGGCATTGCTCCAGCACGGTCCTGGCCTGCACTTCGCTGGCGCCGGTGGCGTGCATGGTGAGACGCACCGCCCGCCAGATCAGCTTGGCGTTGGTCGGCTTCAAGTCTACCATCAAGTTTCCGTAAGTTTTATGCAAACCGACCATCAGCGCGCTGGAAATCGTGTTCAGGGTGATTTTTTGCGCCGTGCCCGCTTTCAGGCGGGTGCTGCCGGAAATGACTTCAGTGCCCGTGTCGAGCACGATGCCGCATTGCGCCTCGTGCGCCACGGGCGCATCCACATTGTTGGCGATGCCTATCGTCAAAGCGCCCGCCTTGCGCGCGGCCAGCAGGGCGCCCAGCACATACGGTGTGGCGCCGGAGGCGGCCAGCAGGATCACCACGTCATTGTCTTGCGGCTGCAGGGACAGCAAATCCGCCTCGCCTTGCTGCAAATTATCTTCCGCCCCTTCGACAGCCGTGAACATGGCGCCCGCGCCGCCGGCCAGGATGGCGACGGCTCGCTCGGGAGGCCACGAAAACGTGGGATTGAGTTCGACACTGTCGAGTACGCCCAGGCGGCCCGACGTGCCCGCGCCCACGTACAGCAGGCGTCCGCCGGCAGCGATGCGGGGCAGGGCGGCCGTGATGGCCGCAGCGATGTCGGGCGACGCCAGCCGCACAGCCTCGACGGCCCAGAACTGGTCATCGACCAGCGCCGCCACCAGTTGCTCCACCGGATACAGGTCCAGATCCGGATGCCGCCGGCTCGGAGTTTCAGTTTTCAACATGATTTCAGAACATGGTTGACCGTGAAACCAGTTTAATACCAACGAGCGGGATCAACCATGAAAGGATGGCGGGCGGGCATAACGGGAGTTTATGGCTGGTGCAGGAACGTGATGATGTCCTACTTGTACTTCGATACGCTCCCGTTTGTGTCTATACTTGGGTTCGACGCCAACATCCACGACACGCCCCATGATCGCTCGCCAATTGCTGTTCCTGTTTAGCGCCCTTGGCGCCATCAACGGCATTTTCCTGGCCGTCTATTTTTTCAGCCGCCGGCCCCGCTGCCTGGCCGACTGCATGCTGGGCGCATTGCTGCTTGCCGTCGGGGTGCGCACCGCCAAATCCGCCTTCCTCTACTTCAACCCGGCGATCGCAATCGAGTTCCGCCAGCTGGGCCTGTCGGCCTGCCTGCTGATCGGTCCCTTGACCTATCTCTATGTGCGCTCTTTCTTGGCCGGGCTCGCGCAATTGCCTGCTGGACAACAATGGCGTTGGCACTTGGGCTTGTCCTTCCTGCTGATCGGCATTGGCGTTGCCTTTCCGTATTCCGCGTATCGTGCTGTGTGGAACCAGTCGAGCCATGCCATTCATGTGTTCTGGCTATCCTACCTGCTGGCAACCGCCAGGCTGCTGTGGCAAAGCCGCCGCGCATGGTGGAACGAGGGACAGCGGATGGCGACCAGCAGCGTGCTCCTGCTGAGCGTCTTTGCAGGCAGCTGCGTCATGCTGGCGGCGTACGCGAGCACGCCGTTCACGTCCTATATCGTTGGCGCCTTGTCATTCACCTTCTCGCTGCATGTGGCGGTGATGGTCTTTCTGCTGAGAAAGGAAGGCTTGACGCCATCCGAGCCCAAGCAGAAGTACCAGAATAACCGCCTGGCGCACGAAGATACGCTGGCCGTGCTTGCCGCGCTGGAACAACAGATGAGCGGACAGAAATCCTATCTGAATCCGAACCTGACCCTGGCCCAACTCGCCAAGCGGGCGGGATGCACGCAGGCGCAGGTGTCGCAGGTACTGAATGACAAGCTGGGCAAGAGCTTCACGACCTACGTCAACGAATACCGTATCGCCGAAGCGAAACAGGTATTGAGCGACGAGCCGCAATGGAACATGGATACCGTCGCCGAGCGCTGCGGGTTCAATTCCAGTTCTACCTTCTACTCGACCTTCAAGAAAGTGGCTGGACAGACGCCCGCCAGCTTCCGGGCTCAATCTGGCCAGCCGGCCAGGGCCATTTCCGCATGAAAGCACTCCGGAATCGCCATTCCGGAGTCTGAAATCGTGTTTGGCGACATCCATTCCCCTGCACTTCGATAAATTATCGAGCACCAGCGATCTGAAATAGTCGTTGCTCCGATAAACGCAGTTCTATATGCAGGGTACATCCATGATTCAGTTTTTATTGCGAACCATACTCGCCTGTTGCTTCCTGAGCATCACCGCCATCGGCACCGCCGCAGACCAAGACGAAAATGCCATTCGTGAGACCGTGCGCTTGTATATGCATGGCACCAGCTTTAACGTACAAAGCGAGATCAACCAGGCCTTTTATGCCAATGCCCGCCTTTACCTGGACGGCAAAAACGATGCGGAATGGGAGTTGAGCGGTCCGGAATACGCCAAACTCTTTTCCCGGGAGAAAGCAGGGCAATTCAATGGGCGCCACGGGCGACTGATCAAGGTGGATGTGAGCGGCAAGGTAGCCACCGCCAAGGCCGAAATCCACATTCCTGAACAAGGGGTCCGCTATGTGGATGTCTTTCTGTTGAAAAAGATCGCCGGCAACTGGAAAATCGTCAGCAAGTCGGCAGATCGCGAGCCAGCAGCCCCGCGCCACGCACGCAAGGTGCTACTGGTGGTGTCGAATGTGCATCAATATCCAGGCACAAAGGTTAACGCTGGCAATAATTTTCCGGAGATCGCGTATACCTATGATGTCTTTCGCAAAGCGGGGTATACCGTCGACTTCGTCAGTCCCGAGGGGGGCGCCATTCCCTTGGAAATGATCGTCACGTCGGACGCGCTGCTCAAGAAGCATCTGTACGACAGTGACTTCATGTGGGCACTGGCCCATACCAAGCCCGTTTCCGAGGTCAGGGCAGACGACTATGCGGGCATGGCTTTCGTCGGCGGCGGCGCGGCCATCGTCGGCATCCCGGAAAACAAGGCGCTGCAGGACATCGCCTTGCGTATCTACGAACAACAGGGCGGAGTGATCGCGGCCATCTGCCATGGCACCGAGGGCATCAAGAACCTGAAGCTGCGTGACGGTACTTTCCTGATCCAGGGCAAGGTCCTCACCTCGTTCCCCGATGCGTTTCTGAACAAGGAATCGCCGGTATACAAGGCCTATCCTTTTTCGGCAGAAGCGAGCATCAAGCGCCATGGCGGCATATTCAGGCACGGCGCCAACGGCAAGAGCCACGTCGAGGTCGATGGCCGGCTGGTGACCGGCATGAGCTGGGAAGCGTCTGTCGGCGTGGCGGAATCCATGATCCGCCTGATCGAGCAGTAAGCTTACGGAGCGCGGCGCATTTCCGCCACAAAGTCGTAATGATCGCTGCGGCAATACGAATGCGTGAGTTCCACCGCTTCGCCCGACTCCAGGTAAGCGATGCGCGTGATGAACAGCACGGCCTGGCCATCGGGGATGCCCAATTGCTTGGCCAGCACGTCCGTCGCATTCATGGCGCGGATGTGCTGCAAGGCGCGCACGGGGGCCTTCTTGATGCTGCTCAAGTATTCATACAGCGAGTCACCCATCGCCTCAGGCTCCGGCACCACGCTGAACGGCAAGACGCTCACTTCATATGCCATCACGACGTCATCGGCCAGGCGCAGGCGCTCCAGGCGCGCCACCTTCGTGTTCTGCGCCAGGCCCAGGCTCAGCTGTTCATCGCTGCTGGCGATGACGACTTCGCGCTTGAGCCAGCGCGAGCCGGGGCGGTAGCCGCGCTGCTGCAGCTGCTCGGAAAAGCTCGACAGGTTCGACAGTGGCTGCTCGATGCGCGGGGCAATATAGTTGCCCGAACCGCGGCGGCGCACGACGAGGCCTTGCTCGACGAGCTGGTCGATGGCCTTGCGGGCAGTCACGCGCGATACGTCGAGCAGTTCGGACAGGGTACGTTCGGATGGCAGGGCCTGGTCTACCTGGTAGCGGCCGTTGCGTACGTCATCGCTCAGCTTGCGGGCGATCTGCATATATAAAGGCGAATTGTCATTTAAATCGACCTTGAGTTCTACGCTGGTCTGGCTCATACAGTTCTCCTTGTCCTCCTAGTGTAATAGCGATGGCGCCTGCGCGTAGCCCGTCCACCCATGAATAAATGGAAAATGACCATAAATAACGGTTATACACTTAAAAAAACAATGTTTTACCGTACGTATAGCTTTGCATTATGGATAAATAAGCAATTTTCATTAGCGCAGTAAACCATCGCGCCCTATGCTGGTGGCGCCTCCACCACACCGCGAAACAGGGAACATGCACAATAAAATGACGGGTTTACTGGGCTTGCTGCTGCTGGGTACGACGTGGACGGCCCTGGCCGCCCCGCCCGGTAGCGGCAAGGACCAGCAGCGCGCGCTCGATGCCACGCTATCGGCCATCGTCGATGATGCGGCCCACCCGCTGGCCAGCCTGTCCGTGCTGGCCATCCGCCACGGCAAGGTGTCGTATCAACAACAATTTGGCTACCGGCATATCGGCGCCACGCCGACAGAGAACTTGCCCGTGACGCCAGCCACCCTGTTCCGCATCGCTTCCGTCTCGAAGATGATGACCACCCTGGGCCTGATGCGGCTGGTCGAGCAGGGCAAGCTGAGCCTGGACCAGGACGTGGGCATCTATCTGGGTTTTTCCCTGCGCAACCCGCATTTCCCCCAGCAACCGTTGACCTTGCGCAGCCTGCTCAGCCACACTTCCTCGCTGCGCGATGCGGGCGGCTATGCCTGGGGGCCCGAACGCAGCTTGCGCGACGTGTTTACGGCCGGCACCGATACGATGTG
The DNA here is from genome assembly GCF_002735685.1 of Janthinobacterium sp. BJB301. Classification (NCBI taxonomy): domain Bacteria; kingdom Pseudomonadati; phylum Pseudomonadota; class Betaproteobacteria; order Burkholderiales; family Oxalobacteraceae; genus Janthinobacterium; species Janthinobacterium sp. BJB301. The sequence continues at coordinate 13,188 of NZ_PDZJ01000004.1, forward strand.
GGATGCGGCCGCGGCGCCGGGCCGCCATTTCACGTATGCCAACCTGAACTGGGGCGTGATCGGCACCGTGATGGAAAAAGTCACGGGCGAGCGCTTCGACTTGCTGATGCGGCGCCTGCTGCTCGATCCCCTCGATGTGCGCGGCGGCTACAATCCGGCCGCCTTCCCGGCGGAGGATGTGGCAAACACGGCTACCCTGTACCGCAAGCGCACGCTCGACACGGAGATCTGGCAGCCACACGGCCCCTGGATCGCGCAAGCCGATGATTTTTACCAACGCCCACCGACCGCGCCAGCCGGCCTCGAACGGTATGTGATCGGCAGCAATGCCACCGTCTTCAGCCCCACGGGCGGCTTGCGCATCTCTGCTGCGGGCTTGGGCACGGTCATGCAGATGCTGCTCGACGGCGGGCGCTATCAGGGAAAACAACTATTGCAGCCGGCCAGCATCGCGCTGATGTTTGGCCGCCAATGGCAGCTGGCGCCGGACGGACGCAATGGCGACAGCGAACGGGGCCTGTACCACGCCTGGGGCCTGGGCAACCAGCAATTCGATGCGGTGGCAGGGCAGAGCAACCGCCTGGTCGAGGGTGCCAGCTTCACGGCCGTGGGCCACCTGGGCGACGCGTATGGCCTGGTCTCCGCCTTCGTGCTCGATTTCAAGAACAGGAACGGCATGGTGATGCTGGTGGGCGGCACGGGCAGCGATCCCGAACATTATCCTGGCACGTATTCCGCCATGGGGCGCAACGAGGAATTGATACTCACCGCGCTATACAGTGGTGCAATTGACAACAATCCATCCTTGCATTGAAATGGTGCATTCCTGAAAGTTATGGCTGCACCATGATGTTTCATTGGCTGCGCTGACGGCCAGCCTCTAAGCTCTTCCCGAATGCTTCCGCACCATGGGAGCGCAACGCAGCGAGGCAACATGCAGCAACAAGTCATCATCATCGGCGGCGGCATCGTCGGTCTGACATCGGCCTGGTGGCTGGCCGAGGCCGGCTACAAGGTCACCTTACTGGAACGCAATGAACAGGTGGCGATCGCCGCCAGCTACCGCAATGGCGGCCAACTCAGCTATCGCTATGTAGCCCCGCTGGCCGATGCGGGCGTGCCCTTCAAAGCCCTGCAATGGCTGCTGCAAAAAGACGGTCCGCTGCGCTTTCGTCTCGAAGCGGACTGGCGCCAATGGCGCTGGATGGCCAGTTTCTTGCGTAATTGCAACAGCGCCAGCAATGCCCGCACGACGGCCAAGCTGCTGCAACTGGGAGAATGGAGCCGCGCCGGCATGGCGCAGCTGGAGTTGACCGTGCCGCCCGAAGCGTATGCCTGGCGCGATGCGGGCAAACTCATCGTCTACCGTTCACCCGCCATCTTTCAGCGGGCCGTGGCGCGACCCGAGTCGGAAGAGGCGCGCATCGTCTTGTCTCCGGCGGAAGCCGTACAGCGCGAACCGGCGCTGGCCGCCTTGCAGGGCGCCCTGGCGGGCGGCATTTTTACGCAAGGCGAGGCGGTGGCCGATTGCCACGCCTTTTGCCTGGCGCTGGAAGCGCGCCTGCTGCAGCACCCGAACTGTTCGCTCTTATTAAAAGGCGAGGCGCGCCGCCTCGTCACGCACAAGGGCAGGATCACGGGCGTCGATACGAGCCTGGGCTTGCTGCAAGCGGATCACTATGTGCTTGCGGCCGGCATCCAGAGCCGCGACCTGGCCGCCACGGCGGGCATCTACCTGCCCCTGTACCCGCTGAAAGGCTACAGCCTGACGGCGCCCATCCGCGCGCAGCACCGGGCGCCCGAGATCAGCATCACGGATTTCGAACGCAAGGTACTGTATGCACGCATCGGTGGCGACTTGCGCGTGGCCGCCATGGTCGACATGGTGGGCGCCGACAACAGCATCGACTGGGGCCGCATCGCGGGCCTGACGCGGCTGGCGCGCGAAGCCATGCCACACGGCGCCGATTATGACCAGGCCACGGCCTGGGCCGGCCTGCGCCCCGCCACGCCGAACAGCGCGCCGCTGGTGGGCGCCAGCAAAGTTGGCAATCTGTGGCTCAACGTGGGCCATGGCCCCTTGGGCTTTACCTTCGCCGCCGGCACGGCGCGCATCCTGGCTGACCTCATGGCTGGCAAGGCGCCGCCGTTCGCGCTGGACTTCCTCAGCCCCACAAAGTAGCCAGGCAAGGCGCGGCGCACGCGCCGCTGCCGATATGGCGGATAATTGCGGAACTTTTCAGTTCCCTCTTTTCTGTTCCTGATTGCCAGCGCATGCCCACACCCTCGACATCTGCCGCCTGCCCCTGTGGCGGCGCCTCCTACGCCGGCTGCTGCGGCCCGTATATCGCGGGCGACGCCTTGCCGCCCACGGCCGAAACCCTGATGCGTTCGCGCTACACGGCGTTTACCTTGCGCGACGAACCCTATCTGCTTGCCACCTGGCACGCCAGCACCCGTCCCACCGACGCTTTATTTGCCGAAGAAGAAAAAGTCCACTGGCTGGGACTTGAGGTAAAATCTGCTTTACGTTTACGTCAACGTAAAGCAGTATCAGCAGATCAAGCCGAAGAGATACGCCGCGACAGCGTGGAATTCGTGGCCCGCTACAAGGTCAACGGCCGCGCGCACCGCCTGCATGAAGTGAGCCGCTTCGTGCGCGAAGCGGGTGAGGGCGGCGCCCTGCGCTGGTTTTATCTCGACGGCAGTTTTCCCGAATAGCGCGACCCGAGAGACCGGGCGATAATAAAAAGGAACCGCAATGCCGCACATCGAAAGCAAACTCAATCCGCGCAGTGAAGATTTCAAGGCCAATGCCGCGGCCATGCAAGCCATCGTCGACGATTTGCGCGACAAGGTCGAGAAAATCGCGGCCGGCGGCGGCGAGGCGGCTGCCGCCAAGCACCTGGCGCGCGGAAAGCTGCTGCCGCGCGACCGCGTGCAGATGCTGCTCGATCCCGGCACGCCCTTCCTCGAGTTTTCCCAGATGGCGGCCTACGCCATGTACCAGGACGCCAAGGGCGTCGATGCGGCGCCTTCCGCCGGCATCATCACCGGCATCGGCAGGGTTTCGGGCCAGGAATGCGTCATCGTCTGTAACGACGCCACCGTCAAGGGCGGCACGTATTACCCGATGACGGTGAAAAAGCACTTGCGCGCCCAGGAAATCGCCGACCAGAACAACCTGCCCTGCATCTACCTGGTCGATTCGGGCGGCGCCAACCTGCCGAACCAGGACGACGTCTTCCCCGACCGCGACCATTTCGGCCGCATCTTCTACAACCAGGCGAACCTGTCGGCCAAGGGCATCCCGCAGATCGCCGTCGTGATGGGCTCTTGCACGGCCGGCGGCGCCTACGTGCCGGCCATGAGCGATGAGTCGATCATCGTCAAGGAGCAGGGCACGATTTTCCTCGGCGGCCCGCCGCTGGTCAAAGCGGCCACCGGCGAAGTGGTGACGGCCGAAGACCTGGGCGGCGGCGACGTGCACACGCGTTTGTCCGGCGTGGTCGACCACCTGGCGCAGAACGATCTGCACGCGCTGTCGCTGGCGCGCACCATCGTCTCGAACCTGAACCGCACCAAGCCGCAACAGATGGCGATGCGCGAGTCCGTCGAGCCGAAATATCCGACACAGGAGCTGTATGGCGTAATCCCCGTCGATACGCGCAAGCCCTTCGATGTACGCGAAGTGATCGCGCGCATCGTCGACGGCAGCGATTTCGACGAATTCAAGGCCCGCTACGGCACCACCCTGATCTGCGGCTTCGCGCATATCTATGGGGTGAAAGTCGGCATCATCGCCAATAACGGCATCTTGTTCTCCGAATCGGCCCTGAAAGGCACGCATTTCATCGAATTGTGCTGCCAACGCAAGATCCCGCTCGTCTTCCTGCAAAATATCACGGGCTTCATGGTGGGCCGCAAATACGAAAACGAGGGCATCGCCCGCAATGGCGCCAAGATGGTCACGGCCGTCGCCACGGCCGCCGTGCCGAAATTCACGGTGATCATCGGCGGCAGCTTCGGCGCCGGCAACTACGGCATGTGCGGCCGCGCCTTTTCGCCTCGTTTCATGTGGATGTGGCCGAATGCGCGCATTTCCGTCATGGGCGGCGACCAGGCCGCCTCCGTGCTGGCGACCGTCAAGCGCGACGGCATCGAAGGCAAGGGCGGCGAGTGGAGCGCGGACGAGGAAGCGGCTTTCAAGCAGCCGATCAAGGATCAATACGAACACCAGGGCCACCCGTACTACGCCACCGCGCGCCTGTGGGACGATGGCGTGATCGACCCGGCCGATACCCGCATGGTGCTGGGCCTGGGCCTGTCGGCCGCCTTGAACGCGGAAATCCCGGACACGAAGTTCGGCGTATTCCGCATGTAAGCGGCATTCAGGGAGAAGAGAATGGAATTTGAAACCTTAAAGCTGGTCATCGAGGGCAATGTCGCCACCGTGACCCTGAACCGCCCCGACGTGCGCAATGCCTTCAACGAGACGACGATCGCCGAACTGGCGCGCGCCTTCGAGGGCCTGGGGCGCAGCGACATGGTGCGCGCCATCGTGCTGGCGGCGAATGGCGCGGCCTTTTGCGCCGGCGCGGACCTGAACTGGATGAAGAAGATGGCAGGCTACACGCATGCCGAAAACCAGGCCGACGCGCTGCAGCTGGCGCAGATGCTGCGCACGATTTACCTGTGTCCCAAGCCCGTGGTGGCGAAGATCCAGGGCGACTGCTATGCGGGCGGCATGGGCCTCGTCGCCGCATGCGATATCATTCTGGTTGCGGAAGACGTGCATTTCTGCCTGAGCGAAGTGCGGCTGGGACTGATCCCGGCCACTATTTCACCGTATGTCATCAAGGCCATGGGCGAAAACGCGGCACGCCGCTATTTCCTGACCGCGGAGCGATTCTCCGCGCAAGAGGCGCTGCGCATCGGCTTTGCCCACGAGGTAGTCGCTGGCGACGCGCTGGACGCGAAAACGGCCGAGGTGCTCAAAGCGCTGACGGGCAACAGCCCGCACGCGGTGGCGCAAGCAAAAACGCTGGTGCGCGAGATCGTTGGCCAGCCGGTTGACGATGCGCTGCTGTTGGACACCGCCGAGCGCATCGCGCAGATCCGCGCCTCGGAGCAGGGACGCGAAGGCGTGCAATCGTTCCTCGACAAGCGCAAGCCGAGTTGGCTCATGGGCTAGCAATATCATTGGAGCAGTTTTGAAAGCAGAAAAACAATCGGGCTGGGTCGAACGCAGTCTGCGCAGCGTGTGGCATCCGTGCACGCAAATGCAGCACCACGAGACTGTACCGCTCATCCCCGTCAGCCATGGCCGCGGCGCCTGGCTGTATGACCACGAAGGCCGACGCTACCTGGACGCCATCAGCTCCTGGTGGGTGAACCTGTTCGGCCACGCGAATCCGCGCATCAATGCGGAACTCAAGGATCAACTGGACCGCCTGGAACACGCGATGCTGGCCGGTTTCACGCATGAACCGGTGATCGAACTGTCGGAAAAGCTCTCCGCCTTGACGGGTGGCGTGCTCGGTCACAGCTTTTATGCGTCCGATGGGGCGTCCGCCGTGGAAATCGCCCTGAAAATGAGTTTTCACGCCTGGCGCAACAGCGGCAAGAGTGAAAAGCAGGAATTCGTCTGCCTGAAAGGCAGCTACCACGGCGAAACCATCGGCGCGCTGGCCGTCACCGACGTCGCCCTGTTCAAGGATGCCTACGGCCCCCTGCTGCGCGCCACGCAGACGGTGATGTCGCCCGACTTCCGCCAGGCGGCCGAGGGCGAGTCCGCCCAGGACGTGGCGCGCCGCGCCGCCGCCGAAGTGGAACAGCTTTTCCAGCAAAAAGCGGACAAGATCGCCGCCATCATCATCGAGCCGCTGGTGCAGTGCGCCACCGGCATGGCCATGCACGATCCCTTGTACCTGTCGCTGGTGCGCACCCTGTGCGACCGTTATCAAGTCCATTTGATCCTCGATGAAATCGCCGTCGGCTGCGGACGCACGGGCACTTTCTTTGCGTGCGAACAGGCCGGCATCTGGCCCGACTTCGTCTGCCTGTCGAAAGGCATCAGCGGCGGCTATCTGCCCCTGTCCCTGGTGATGACGCGCGAAGACATCTACCAGGCTTTCTACAGCACCGACGTGCGCCGCGGCTTTTTGCATTCGCACTCGTACACGGGCAATCCGCTGGCCTGCCGCGCGGCGCTGGCGACCCTGTCGATTTTCGAGGAAGACGATGTGCTGGCGGTCAACCGGGAACGCGCCACCAGGATCACGCGCGCCCTGGCGCCGCTGGCGCAGCATGAAAAAGTCAAACACTTCCGCCAGCAGGGCATGATCTGGGCCTTCGATGCGGTGGACGCTGCACCCGACTTTTCGCGCCGCTTCTTCAGCACGGCGCTGGAACACGAACTGCTGATGCGCCCCATCGGCTCCACCGTCTATCTGATGCCGCCGTACATCCTCGACGACGAGGAAATCGCGGGCCTGGGCCAGCAGACGCTGGCCGTCTTCAATCATGTGATCGGGGCCTGAGATGGAACTGATCGCGCGATTACAACAGCAGTTGCAAGGACTGGAAGAGCGCAGCCTGATCCGCCGCCGCCGCACCGTCGACACGCCGTGCGCACCGCGCCTGACGGTGGACGGGCGCGCCATGCTGGCCTTCTGCAGCAACGACTACCTGGGCCTGGCGTCGCATCCGCGCATCGTCGCCGCGCTGAAAGAGGGCGCCGACCTGTATGGCGCCGGCAGCGGCGCTTCGCATTTGATCAGCGGCCATAGCCGCGCCCACGCGCAGCTGGAAGAACGGCTGGCGGCTTTCGTGGGCGCCAACCTGGAACAGGCGCGCGCGCTGTATTTCTGCACTGGCTACATGGCCAACCTGGCCGTGCTGACGGCCCTGTCGGCGGGCGACCCGGACGCGGAGATGTTCTCGGAAGCGCTGAACCACGCCTCGCTGATCGATGGCACGCGCCTGGCCCGCGTGAAGACACGCGTGTATCCGCACGCCGACCTCGATGCCCTGGCGGCCCTGCTGGCAGCCAGCACGGCGAAAACCAAGATCGTCGTCACCGACAGCGTCTTCAGCATGGATGGCGACCTGGCGCCGCTGCCCGCGTTGCTGGCCCTGTGCGAACAACATGGCGCCTGGCTGGTGGTCGACGACGCGCACGGCTTCGGCGCACTGGGAGCCCATGGCCGCGGGGCGCTCGAACACTTCGACCTGCATTCACCCTACCTCGTGTATGTGGGCACCCTGGGCAAATCGGCCGGCGTGGGCGGCGCCTTTGTTGCCGCGCACGAGGCCGTGATCGAGACCCTGATCCAGAAGGCCCGCCCGTACATCTTCACCACGGCGGCAGCGCCGGCGCTGGCGCATGCGCTGCTGGCCAGCCTCGACATCATCGCCGGTGAAGAAGGAAAACAACGCCGGATGCACCTGGCGGCGCTGGTGGCGCAATGGAACGACGGCTTGCAGCTGCAGCGCTGGCAAGCCTTGCCATCCGTGACCGCCATCCAGCCCGTCATCATTGGCGAGAATGCGGACATGCTGGACATCGCCGCCACCCTGTACCAGCAGGGCCTGTGGGTCGGTGCCATCCGCCCGCCCACCGTGCCAGCGGGGTCGGCGCGCCTGCGCGTGACCCTGTCGGCCGGCCACACGGCGCAGGAAGTGGCGCAATTGATCAACGCAGTCAACACCCTGGAAAGGAATCGCCATGAGCCTTGATGATCCTATCGTGGCGGAAGTGCTGGCGGACCTGGCGCCTGCCGTGCAGCCGGCTCCGGCCGCCACCGGCCTGCCATCGCGCTTTGCCTGTTTCGTCACTGGCACCGACACGGAAATCGGCAAGACATTGACGTCGTCGGCCCTGCTGCACGCACTGGTGGCGCGCGGCGTGCGCGCCTGCGGCATGAAACCTGTCGCCGCCGGCGCCGAAATGCGCGACGGCGAACTGCATAATGAAGACGCCGACAGCCTGATCGCCGCCGGCAACGTCACCATGCTGCGCAGCCTGACGACACCCTACATGCTGAAGGAGCCGGCCGCGCCGCACATCGCCGCCGCGCTCGAAGGCGTCAGCATCGAATCGGTGCCGATTCTGGCCGCCTACCTGGAAATCGCCGCCGCCTCGGACGCGGTCGTGGTCGAAGGCGTGGGCGGATTCCGCGTGCCGCTGTCTCCCGGCTTTGATTCGGCCGACCTGGCACAGCAGCTCGATCTACCCGTGATCCTCGTGGTCGGCATGCGCCTGGGCTGCATCAGCCAGGCCTTGCTGACGCTGGAAGCCATCGAGGCGCGCGGCTTGACGGTCATCGGCTGGGTCGCCAACACCCTGGAAGTGGAAATGCGCTTCCTCGACGAAAATATCGATGCGCTGATCGAGCGCATCCCGGCGCCGCTACTGGGCAAGGTGCCGCGCCTGGCGCAACCGAGCGCGGAAGCGGCGGCGGCATATCTCGATTTCAGCGGCTTGCCGAACTGGCCGGCGCAGCAGTCGCAGAACTAGACTAAACAATTAAGCCAAACAACTGAACGTACTCAAAAATAGAAGCGAAGGAATCACCATGTCTTTAGTCCAAGAAGCAGCAAAAACCGTCGAACTGCACCGCCCTGCGGCGCGCATCACCCTGCCCGAAGCGGCCACCTGGCCCATCGATGATGTGCTGGCCCTGTTCGACCTGCCTTTCAATGACCTGATGTTCAAGGCCCAGCAAACGCACCGCATCAACTTCCCCGATGGCGACGTGGAACTGGCGACCCTGTTGTCGATCAAGACGGGCGGCTGCGAGGAAGACTGCGGCTATTGCCCGCAGGCGGCCCGCTACGACACGGGCGTGGAAGCGAAAAAAATCCTCGACATCGACACCGTGCTCGACGCGGCACGCCAGGCAAAAGCCAACGGCGCCACGCGCTTCTGCATGGGCGCCGCATGGCGCGGCCCGAAGGACCGCGACATGGACAAAGTCGAAGAGATGGTCAGCAAAGTGAAAGCGCTGGGCCTGGAAACCTGTGCGACTCTGGGCATGCTGGAAGAGGGACAGGCGGACCGCCTGAAAAACGCGGGCCTCGACTTCTATAACCACAACCTCGACACGGCGCCGGAATTCTACGACAACGTCATCTCGACGCGCGAATACCAGGACCGCCTGGACACCCTGGGCCGTGTGCGCGAAGCGGGCTTGAAAGTATGCTGCGGCGGCATCGTCGGCATGGGCGAAACACGTCTGCAACGCGCGGGCCTGATCGCCCAGCTGGCCAATCTGAATCCATATCCGGAATCGGTGCCCGTGAACCATCTGGTGCAAGTGGAAGGCACGCCATTGTTTGGCCTGGAAGCACTCGACCCGTTTGAATTCGTGCGCACGATCGCCGTTGCCCGCATCACCATGCCGAAAGCGCGCGTGCGTTTGTCGGCCGGCCGCCGCCAGATGGGCGAAGCCGTGCAAGCCATGTGCTTCCTGGCTGGCGCCAACTCCATCTTCTACGGCGACAAGCTGCTCACCACCGACAACCCGGAAGCGGAAGACGACCGCACCTTGCTGGGCAAACTGGGCCTGCAGACGCGCGGCGCCATGCTGGACTCGGTACAGAAAGAGAAGTGCGGCTGCTGATCCAGCCCTGTCGGGTTACGCCGTGCCGGCTAACCCGACCTACGAATACCGCCTCACCATCCGTAGGTCGGCTTAGCGCGCAGCGCGTAAGCCGACAAGCCAACAGACCAGGTCCGTCAAGAGACCGCTGCACCTTTGAGAGAATAGAGAGAGACCATGTTCACTAAAATCCTGATCGCCAACCGCGGCGAAATCGCCTGCCGTGTCGCCGCTACCGCGCGCCGCATGGGCATCCAGACCGTCGCCGTCTATTCGGAAGCAGACGCCAACGCCAAGCACGTCGCCGTGTGCGACGAAGCCGTGCTGATCGGCCCCGCGCCGGCCAAGGAAAGCTATCTGTGCGGCGACAAGATCATCGCCGTGGCGCTGGCGACAGGAGCGCAGGCGATCCACCCCGGCTACGGCTTCCTCTCCGAGAACGCCGACTTCGCCGACGCCTGCCACGCGGCGGGCCTGGTCTTCATCGGCCCGCCAGCGTCCGCCATGCGCGCCATGGGCTCGAAGTCGGCCGCCAAGTCGCTGATGGAAAAAGCCAATGTGCCGCTGGTGCCCGGCTACCACGGCGAGGAACAGGATGCGGACTTCCTGCACGGCCAAGCCGACAAGATCGGCTACCCGGTCCTGCTGAAGGCATCGGCCGGCGGCGGCGGCAAGGGCATGCGCGTCATCGACAACAGCGCCGACTTCAAGGCCGCGCTGGCCTCGTGCAAGCGCGAAGCGATCAGCTCTTTCGGCGACGACAAGGTGCTGGCCGAAAAATACCTGTCGCGCCCGCGGCATATCGAAATCCAGGTGTTTGCCGACACGCTCGGCAACTGCATCTACCTGTTCGAGCGCGATTGCTCGGTACAGCGCCGCCATCAAAAGGTGCTGGAAGAAGCGCCGGCGCCCGGCATGCCGGCTGACCGCCGCGCGGCCATGGGCGAAGCGGCCGTCGCCGCCGCCAAGGCCGTCGGCTATGTGGGTGCGGGCACGGTGGAATTCATCGCCAACCAGGATGGTTCGTTCTACTTCATGGAGATGAATACGCGCCTGCAGGTCGAGCATCCGGTGACGGAAATGATCACCGGCACGGACCTGGTGGAATGGCAGTTGCGCGTCGCCTTTGGCGAGCCGCTGCCGAAAAAACAGAGCGAACTGACGATCCACGGCCACGCCATCGAGGCGCGCATCTATGCGGAAAATCCGGAAAAGGGCTTTTTACCATCGATCGGCACCCTGCGCCACATGCAGTCGCCTTCCGCCGTCACGTTCGAACTGGGTGGCACGCTGGTTCCGGCCGCCGTGCGCATCGATTCCGGCGTGCGCGAGGGCGACGCAATTTCGCCGTTCTACGACCCGATGGTCGCCAAGCTGATCGTCTGGGGCGCGGACCGCCGCGAAGCGCTGGCACGCATGGCGCAGGCGCTGGCCGACTACCAGATCGTCGGCCTGGCCAGCAATATCGCCTTCCTGAAACGCCTGGTCGAAGGCCAGGCGTTTGCCAGCGCCGACCTGGACACGGGCCTCATCGAACGCAATCAAGCGTCGCTGTTCCCCGCCCTGCAGGCGGCGCCCGACACGGCCCTGGCGCTGGCGTCCGTCGCCCTGCTGCTGGAAGAAAAAGCGGCCGCCGAAGCGCAGTCGGCCAACCGCGCCGACCCGTGGGGCAATGCCCTGGGCTGGCGCTTGAACAGCACCCTGGGACGCAGCCTGGTGTTTGCCGATGAATTCGCTCTGGCCAGTGACAGCAAGGCCTATGCCGCGCGCATCGCCTACAAGACGGATGGCTGGCTGTTCAACGGCCAGCCCCTCACCCTGACGGCGCGCAAAGGCCTGGAACTGCACATCAAGCTCGGCGAGCGTGCCGTGCATGGCACCGTGCTGCGCGACGGGGAACAGTTCCACGTATTCAGCGGAGGCTTGCACTACACACTGCACTACAGCGATCCGATGGCGCATGCGGGCGAAGTGGAAGCGGAAGGCGGGCGCCTGACGGCGCCGATGCCGGGCAAGGTCGTCGCCGTGCTGGTCAACAAAGGACAGGACGTCAAGAAGGGCGAGCCTTTGGTCATCATGGAAGCGATGAAGATGGAACACACGATCGCCGCACCGCACGACGGCCTGGTGGAAGACGTGCTGTATGCCGTTGGCGACCAGGTGGCCGATGGCGCGCCGCTGCTGGCCTTCAAGGCTGCCGCGTAAGAGAACGCCATGCGCATCCTTTTACAACGTTCGGACGGCAAGGAAGCGGCGTGGATCAGCGACTTCCGCGACTTGCTGCCCGAGGCCGACATTATCTTCTGGCGCGAAGGCGAAACAGTGGCGCCGTGCGACTACGCCGTCGTGTGGCAGCCGCCCGCCGCCATGCTGCCCGAGCTGGCCCACGTGAAAGCCATCTTCAACACGGGTGCCGGCGTCGACGCGCTGTTAAAGTTTGGCGAGGCGCTGCCCGCCCACGTGCCGCTGGTGCGCCTGGATGACGCGGGCATGGGCGTGCAGATGGCCGAATATGTGAGCCACGCCGTGCTGCGCCACTTCCGCCGTTTCGATGATTACGAGGCGCAGGGCCGCGCCGGTATCTGGCAACCGCTGCCCGCATTCGACAGGGTGGATTTTCCCGTCGGCGTGCTGGGCATGGGCGTGCTGGGCACGCGCGTGCTGCAAGCACTGGCGCAGTTCGAATTCCCCTTGCGCGGATGGAGCCGCAGCCGCAAGCACGTCGATGGCGTGCAGTGCTATGCGGGCGAAGAGGGACTCGAAGCATTCTTGCGCGGCACGCGCGTGCTGGTGTGCATGCTGCCGCTCACGCCGGACACGCACAATCTGCTCGACCGCGCGCGCCTGTCGATGCTGCTGCCGGGCGCCTATGTCATCAACGTGGCGCGCGGCGCGCATATCGCCGAACCGGATCTGCTGACCCTGATCCGCTCCGGGCACATCGCCGGGGCGACGCTGGACGTGTTCCGCAACGAGCCGCTGCCGCAGCAGCACCCGTTCTGGCAAGAACCACGCATCACCATCACGCCGCATATTTCAGCGGCCACCCTGCGCCGCGAAAGCGTGGCGCAGATCGCCGCCAAGATGCGCCGCCTGCAAGCCGGAGACTCTGTCGCCGGCATCGTCAACCGTTTGCAAGGATATTGAAATGCATGCTCAAGCTAGTTTGCCGAAACAGGTCAAGATCGTCGAAGTAGGTCCGCGCGACGGCCTGCAAAACGAGAAGGACACCATCAGCGCCGCCGTCAAGATCGAACTGGTCGACCGCCTGACCCTGGCCGGCTTCGCCAATATCGAGGCGGCATCGTTCGTCTCGCCGAAATGGGTGCCGCAGATGGCCACCAGCGCGGAAGTGATGGAAAAGATCGCGCGCCGCGCCGGCACGATCTATTCCGCGCTGACGCCGAACATGCAGGGTTTCGAGGCGGCGCTGGCGGCGCAGGCCGATGAAGTGGTGATCTTCGGTTCAGCCTCCGAGGCGTTCTCGCAAAAGAACATCAACTGCTCGATCGCCGAATCGATCGCCCGCTTCGAAGGCGTGGCGAAGGCGGCCAAGGAACACGGCCTGCGCCTGCGCGGCAGCATCAGCTGCGCCTTCGGCTGCCCCTACCAGGGCGATGTGCCGCTCGACGCCGTGGCCGACGTGGTGGGGCGCATGCGCGACCTCGGCTGCGACGAGATCGACATCGCCGACACCATCGGCGTGGCCACGCCGCGCAAAACGCAGGCGGTGATGCAGCGCGCCATCGCAGCCTTCCACGTGAGCGGCCTGTCCGGCCACTTCCACGACACCTATGGACAGGCGCTGGCGAATATCTACGCCAGCCTGGAAACGGGTATCGCGATCTATCACTCGTCCGTGTCCGGCCTGGGCGGCTGCCCCTACGCCAAGGGCGCCACCGGCAATGTGGCGACCGAAGACGTGCTGTACATGATGCAGGGACTGGGGATTGCCACCGGCATCGACCTGGACCTGGTGGTCGATGCGGGGCAGTTCATCTCGCAGCAGCTGGGGCGCAAGGGTTCCAGCCGCGCGGGCAATGCCATCGCGGCGAAACGCCTCGCTGCGTAGGTCGGATGAGCGTGGCAACGCCACGCTCATCCGACGTCACCGAGGTCATGGCCAACACTGTTGTCGGCTTACGCGCTTGGCGCTAACCCGACCTACGCCAACTTATTCCGTCCTGCCTGAACCGTACAGACGAAAAAAAACCCAAGAGCCGAAACTCTTGGGTTTTTTTCTACAAATTTGGTCGGAGTACAAGGATTCGAACCTTGGACCCCCTGGTCCCAAACCAGGTGCGCTACCGGGCTGCGCCACACTCCGAAGACCAAGATAATACAGGCCGTATCGACTTCGGTCAAGGGTCAGGTGAAACTCTATGTAAATTATTTACGGGCGGCACTGGAACCCATGTATTTTTCAAAACGATTGAAGTATGCGACACTGGCTTGGCAAGTTTTCCCGATCAGACATGAAGGCGACGACGGCAATGGAGTTCAGGATAGAAAGAAGCGACGGCGGCCGGCCCATGCCGAACCGCCGCGGCATCGTGCTGGGCATAGCCGTGTCCTTGCTGCTGCATGGCGCCTTGCTCTATCTGTGGCGCCATGTGCAGCCGCCTGTCCAGCAGGACACGGCACCGCGCGTGGAATCAATCGCCGTGTGGATACGTCCGCTGGCCGCCAGGGCGCCTCCGCCGCCTGTCGAAGTCGTCAAGCCGAAACGCGAACCCAAGCCCATCAGCAAGCCGAAACTCGCCACTGCCCGGGAAACGCCGGCGGCGGCCACGGCGCCGGCGTCCAGCCCGCAAGCCATCACTGTCGTGCCGGCATCACCAGCCACGCCAGCGGCCAGTACCGATACCTTCAGGCAAGAAACCCCGGAAACGCCGAAATTCGATATGGAAGCGGCCAGAAGAACGGCGCGCAAGATGGCCGGCGAGCGCGATCCATCCAAGGTGGGCACGGCCGTGGGGCAAATCCCCGACAAGCCGCTGCAAACGGAAACCCAGCTGGCGCGCGACATCGCGCAAGGCAAGCGCGGCGATTGCCGCACCGCCTATTCAGGTGCAGGCTTGCTGGCGCCCGTGCTGATGTTGCTCGACAAGAAGGATAGCGGCTGCAAATGGTAACAATTTAACAATTCACCCATTTTGGGTGGGCCGTCATCCGCTTATTCCTGCCCCTTCAACTGCAACGCCCGCTCATACAGGGCGTTTTTCTTGCGGCCCGTGATCTGCGCCGTCAAATTCGCCGCCTGCTTGACGCTGCATTCGGCCAGCAGGATGTTCAAGATGCGTTCCGCTTCCACGTCTTCCGCGTCCTGCGCTTCCGTGGCGCCTTCCAGCAAGACGACGAACTCTCCCTTTTCGCGGTGCGCATCGGCGCGTATCCACGCCTCCGCCTCGGACAGGGGGCAACGGTGGATTTCCTCGAACAGTTTCGTCAGTTCGCGCGCGAACACCACCTGGCGCGTCGGCTCGAACGCTTCCACCAGGGCCGTGGCGCAATCGAGGATGCGGTGCGGCGCCTCGTAAAACACCATCGTTGCCGTCACGCCACGCAGGCTGTGCAGCATGTTTTCGCGCTGCTTGGCCTTGGCCGGCAGGAAGCCGACAAAGTAAAACTGGTCATTCAACAGGCCGCTGGCGGAAATGGCGGTAATCGCCGCCGAGGGGCCGGGCAGGGGCAGCACGCGCAGGCCGGCCGCGCGCACGGCGTCGACGATGCGCGCGCCGGGGTCGGAAACGGCCGGCGTGCCCGCGTCGGAAACGAGGGCGATGCGCTCGCCGGCGTGCAGGCGGGCAATCAGGGTCTGCGCCACTTCGCGCTCGTTATGTTGATGCGCCGCAATTAACGGCTTGTTCAAGCCAAAGCGCGTCAGCAGGTGCGCCGTGTTGCGCGTATCTTCACAGGCGACGGCATCGGCAAGGCTCAGCAGATGCAGCGCGCGCAGGCTGATATCGGTCACATTGCCGATCGGCGTGGCCACTATATACAATGTTGCGATAGGATAGACCTGGTGCGCCGCCTCTGTCATGATGGGCAGACTGGCGATGGAACTGATTTCTTGTACGGTCATTTTGGAGGTTAAATGCTTGCTAATAGTGTGAAGTTACTGCTTGTTTGTGCCGCGACCGGCATGCTGAGCGCTTGCAGCACGCCTTGCGACGCGCCCGGGCAATTGTGCGCGCCTATTGAATCTAACACAAGGGCGCTGCCGCCACCGAAGCCGCTGCCACCGCCCGTGCCGCCCAAGCCGCCCGCACCCGAACCGGTGACGTTTGCCGTGGCCGTGCCCGATATCACCGCGTACGACGGCAATGGCGCCCCGCTGGCGCCCATCAATACCAAGCCGGCGACCGGCACGCCACAAGACATGCCGGCCGCCACGGCACCGGCACCGTCCGACGGCAAGGCCCACCACATCGGCCTGCTGCTGCCGCTGCGCTCGGCTTCGCTGGGTCCGGCCGCCGAACTGCTGCGCGCCGGTTTCATGGCCGCATACGAGCGCGACCGCAGCGGCTTTGAAGTAACGGTGATCGATACGGGCGACGGCAGCAGCGACGTCCTGAACAAGTTTGCGCAAGCACAGGAGGAACAGGACATCGTCGTGGGGCCTTTGTCGCGCTCGGCCGTCACGGCCGTGGCGAATAGCGACCTGGTGCGCAAACCGACGATCGCCCTGAACCACCCGGACAACCGCGGCGAGGCGCGCCTGCCGGCCAAGCTGCTGGTGATGGGCCTGTCGATCGAGGCGGAAGCGCGCCAGGTCGCCGCCTGGGCCGCCAGCGAACAGCCGGGCGCCAGCGCGCTGGTCCTGTCGGCCGGATCGCCCTCGCAGCGCCGCATCAGCGCCGCCTTCAAGCAGGAATGGCTGCGCCAGGGAGGCAAGATCGAGACGATGGACTTGACGGCCACGAATGGCTACCTGAGCGATGCCGAACTGGTGCAACTGCGCGCGCGCCTGGCCGCCACGCCGCCGGGACTGCTGTTTGCCGCGCTCGACGCCGACCAGGCGCGCCAGCTGCGCGTGGCCATCGGCGGCGACTTGCCCCTGTATGGCACCTCATCCTTGAATCCCGGCGCCGGGCGCGGCGCCAGCGGCCCCGAGCTCGACGGCGCGCGCCTGCTGGACCTGCCGTGGCAAGTGCAGCGCGACCATCCACAAGTGATGGTCTATCCACAGCCGCCGCAACCAGCCGACACCCGCCTGACGGCCGACATGGAGCGCCTGTACGCGCTGGGCATCGATGCCTTCCGCGTGGCGCGCGAAGTGGCGCTGCGCCCGAACGCGCCATTTACCCTTGATGGCGTGACGGGCCGCCTGGCCGTGCGCTTTGAGGGTGATCAAAGCGTGTTCGAACGCACGGAACAGGCCGCCACCTACCAGCAGGGCGTGCTGGGTACCTGGCCACCGGCCGCGCCTGTCGCCGTGCCGCCGGCCCAATAAGGACACGCCATGCCACCCCTGCCGTTCCAGAATAAACAGGCACGGGGACGGCAAGGGGAAGACGATGCGCTCGCGTATCTGCTGCTGCAAGGCTTGGTGCTGCTACAACGTAACTATCTGTGCAAGGGCGGCGAGCTGGACCTGATCATGCGCGATGGCGCATCGGTCGTCTTCGTCGAAGTGCGGCTACGCAGCAGTGCCACCTTCGGCGGCGCCCTGGCCAGCATTACGCCGGCCAAGCAGCGGCGCATGGTGGTGGCCGCGCAAACCTGGCTGCTGGGGCAAAAGGCGCTGCCGCCGTGCCGCTTCGACGCGCTGGCCATCGATGGCGGGCGCATCAGCTGGCTGAAGAACATCCTCGATATGTAAGCATTTTTAACAGTGCTTGTCCGCCACGCCGCGCGCCTGCACTATAATCGGCAGACTATGAATAATCAACGCATCCTCTCGCACTTCCACGAAAGTGCCGAACTCAAGATCCAGGCCGCTACCGTACTGGCGCAACCCATTGCGCAGGCGATCGACCTGATGTTTTATGCATTGTCCAACGGCAACAAGATCCTCGCCTGCGGCAACGGCGGTTCCGCCGCCGACTGCCAGCATTTCGCAGCCGAGCTGGTCGGGCGCTTCGAACGCGAGCGCTTTCCGCTGCCGGCCCTGGCGCTGACGACGGATACGTCGATCCTGACAGCCGTGGCGAACGACTACAGCTACCGCGAGATCTTCTCGAAGCAGGTGCAGGCCTTCGGCCAGGCCGGCGACATCCTGCTGGCCATCTCCACGTCGGGCAATTCGGCCAACGTGATGGCCGCCGTGGAAGCGGCGCTCGAGCGCGAAATGCGCGTCGTGGCGCTGACGGGCAAGGACGGCGGCGCCATCGGCAAGATGCTGACGGACGCCGACGTGCATATCTGCGTGCCGGCCGAGCGCACGGCGCGCATCCAGGAAGTCCATCTGACCACCATACATTGCATCTGCGACGGCATCGATGTCGCCCTATTCGGAGGAGACGTGAATGACTAAATTCGGTACTGGCCCAGGCTGGAAACGCGTACAACGCCCGCTGGCCACCGCACTGCTGTGCGGCGCCATGCTCACCTCGCTCACCGGCTGCATCGAACTGATGGTCGGCGGCGCGGTGATGGGCGGCGTTGCCGCAGCGGACCGCCGCACCCTGGGCGCGCAGACCGAAGACAAGTCGATCGCCCTCAAAGGCGAGTCGCGCATCCCCTCCATCGTCGGCGACGTGGGCCACGTGAATGTCACCAGCTTCAACCGCCGCGTCCTGCTGACGGGCGAAGTGCGCGATGAAGCGATGAAGAATGCCGTCGAGCGCGAAGTGCGCAATATCGAAGGCGTGGAATCGGTGGCCAATGAACTGATCATCGCCGGTCCGGCCAGCTACACCTCGCGCTCGAACGATGCGCTGATCACCACCAAGGTCAAGGCCAGCCTGGTCGACATGAAAACCATTTCGGCTGCCTCGTTCAAGGTCGTCACCGAGAACGCCACCGTCTTCCTGATGGGCAGAGTCACCCAGCGCGAAGGCACGGTCGCGGCCGACGTGGCGCGCGGCGTGGGCGGCGTGCAGAAAGTGGTCAAGCTGTTCGACTACATTTCGGAAGCGGAACTGAAGCAATTGCAGCCCGATCCGGCGCCAGCACGCACGACGAGCAGCGCCAGCGACACGGTCCAGCAATAAGCGGCATCCCCCATCCGGCCTACGGCGCCAGACTGATGATGCGTCTATAATGGACGCATCGTAGCGCTACTCTATTGAAAACCATGTCCACTTCGCCATCCGCAAGCAAGTCCTGGATCAAACCAGCCCTGATCGCCGTCTTCGTGGCGGGCGTGGCGGCGGCAGCCTACCTGTCGCTGAATGACAAGCAAAGCGCGCCGGACGTGACCTTCCACGGCATCCATGGCGAGAAAATCACCTCGGCCAGCCTGCGCGGCAAGGTGGTGATGGTCAATTTCTGGGCTACCTCGTGCACCACCTGCGTGGCGGAAATGCCGGACATGGTCGATACCTACAACAAGTACAAGGGGCAGGGACTGGAATTCGTGGCCGTGGCCATGAAATACGATCCGGCCAACTACGTGCTGAACTTCGCCGAAACGCGCCAGCTGCCGTTCAAGGTGGCGCTCGACGTGACGGGCGAGGCGGCCAAGGCCTACGGCGACGTGGCCCTGACGCCCACCACCTTCGTGCTCGACAAGCAGGGCAAGATCCTCAAGCGCTACGTGGGCAAGCCCGAGTTTGCCGAACTGCACAAGCTGCTGGAAACCGCCATCGCCGGTTGATCCAACGCAAAAATACCCGCTCTACACCGCACAAAACTCTGTTGCCAAGTGTTGCCAAACTGTTATAACCTTCCCAAGTGTGATTTCCACTCACCTTGTGAAGGCCAGCCGTGTCCCCAGCCGCTCAATCGCTCGACCCGCAGCAACTGAAAACCTGGCTGCTTGCCGCCGGCAACAAGGACGCCACCGCGTTCCGCCAGCTCTATCACTCCACCTCATCGAAACTGTTTGGCTTCGCGCTGCGTATATTGCATAAGCAAGAGCTCGCTGAAGAAGCCTTGCAAGAGGGGTTCGTCGCCATCTGGAACAATGCCGCCACTTACCAGAGCCATCTGGCGGCGCCGATGACCTGGATGGCCACCATCGTGCGCAACAAGGCGTTCGATGTGCTGCGGCGCAGCGACGACACCGTGGAAATCGATGCCGAACAATTTGATAGCGAAGTCATGAATGCACTCCGGGATCCCCAGGCCACGCCGATCGAGTCGCTGCAACTGAGCGGTGACGCCAAGGCGCTGGCGTTTTGCATGTCGGCCCTGGAAGGGCTGCACCGGCAGGTGGTCGCCCTGGCCTTCTATCATGACCTGTCGCACAGCGAAGTGGCGCAGCAGATGTCGCTGCCGATCGGCACCGTGAAGACCTGGATACGCCGCAGCCTGGAACGGCTGCGCACGTGCCTGGCGAAACGGGAGGCATCATGAATATCCGCGGCAATGACGTGCTGCGCCAGAAACTGGCATCCGAATACGTGCTGGGCACCCTGAAAGGGGGCGCGCGGCGGCGTTTCGAAGGCTGGCTGCACAACGATGCCGACTTGCGCAATATCACGGCCGAATGGCGCCAGCGCCTGGAACCGATGGCGGAATTTGCCACGCCCGTGGCGCCGCCCAAACGCGTGTGGCAGCAGATCGAGCGGCGTTTGCACCTGGCACCGCAGGGCGGCTGGTCGTTGTG
Source organism: Janthinobacterium sp. BJB301 (assembly GCF_002735685.1). Lineage (NCBI taxonomy): Bacteria > Pseudomonadati > Pseudomonadota > Betaproteobacteria > Burkholderiales > Oxalobacteraceae > Janthinobacterium > Janthinobacterium sp. BJB301. The sequence goes on from NZ_PDZJ01000004.1 coordinate 33,510, forward strand.
GCGCGATTCGCTGTCGTTCTGGCGTTCGCTGGGCATGGCCTCGAGCGCCATCGCCGCACTGCTGGTCATCGTCGTGGCCACGCGCGTGATGGACGCGCCGCAGATCAGCTATGTCGCCAGCCTGACGGACGAGAAAGCGCAAACGGCCCTGCTGCTGACGGCCGACAGCCGCCACGGCGCCCTCGAGGTGCGCATGGTGGGCAATGCGCCCGTGCCTGCTGACCGTGACCTAGAACTGTGGGCCGTGCCGAAGAGCGGCAACCCGCGCTCCTTGGGTTTATTGGCCGACAAGGGCAGCGTGAAACTGGCATTGTCCCAGCGCGCCCTCGGCAGCGACGTGGCCCTGCTGGCCGTCACCCTGGAGCCGAAAGGCGGTTCGCCGGATCCGAACGGACCGACGGGACCAATTTTGTACAAGGGTAACTGGGTGAAAATATAGTCTTACTTAGGATACAGAATCATCTGCGTGCAGCGGAACAGGGCAATCGTCTTGCCCGTTTCCTTGCTTTTCACCACGGCATCCCACACCTGCGTGTTGCGGCCCTTGTGCTCGACCTTGGCCGTGCAGGTGAGCGTGCCTTCGCGGGCTGTGCCCAGGTGGTTCGATTTCAGTTCGATGGTCGTGAAATTGCTGGCGCCCTCGGGCAGGTTGACGATGCAGCCATAGCCGGAAGCCGTGTCGGCCAGGGTCACCACGCTGCCCGCGTGCAGATAGCCATTTGGCGCCAGCAAATGCGGCAGCACGGGCAATTCCGCCGTCAGCTGGCCGTCGCCCACTTCCGTGATGACGATGCCCAGGTGGCCGGGCAGGCGGCCGGTGCCGCGTTCATTCAACATTGCTACGGTAATCTCGGGATTGCTCATGCTGGTCCTTGTGCGGGTGAATCCGGGATCCGCCGGAAAATACTATGATGATAGCAACTTTCCCCGCAGCGGTCTGGCGGCCGCTTATTTCCGGCCGCGCCGCCGTTTCCACCACACCAGCGTCCCCGTCAGCATGAACAGCAGCGGCATCAGGCCGAAGACGGTAATGAAGGCGCGTCCGGCCGCGCCGAACGCCTGGCCCGAATGCAGGGGAAATTGCCAGCCCAGGAAGACGTCGCCGGCAGGCGCCCGCAAGGGATCGCGTATGCGCAGGGGCAAGCCGCTGCGCGCATCCAGGGTAATGCGCGTGGCGCCGTCGCCGTGGGCGATTTCACCGGGCTGGCGCACGCGCACGTCATACGGCTGGTCCTTTTTCGCCGGCAGCACGATGCGCGACACCCGCGCCTGTGGATACAGCTTCTGCGCGGCGGCCATGGCCTGGCCCGCATCGAGCACGGCGCCGTCCTGCTGCACATTCTTCAGTTTGGCCGTGTCCGGCACCGTCGACACGAGCGCCACCAGCGGCACGATCAATTGCGGCAAATTGAAATAGATGCCGGAAAAGGCGAGCATGGCCAGCACGGGCGCGGCAAAGAAACCGGCTGCCTTGTGGAACGTATAGTTGAAGCGCGGCCAGGAGCCGCCATGCGACACCGTCAGGGCACGCTTGATCGCCAGCCACTGCAGGCGCGGCCACCACAGATAGATGCCGCTCAAGGCCATCAGCAGCAGCATCACGCCCGAGATGCCCGTAATGGTCTTGCCCGCGTCGCCCGACAGCAGATAGCGGTGCAGATGAAACATGCCCGACATCAGCAGCGGACGCGTGAGGCCGAAACGCCCCCAGTCGCGCTCGCCTTTGACTTGCAAGGTGTAGGGATCGACCATCACCTGGCGCACGATGGCCTGGCTGAACGGCGATGGCGTGCCGGCCTGGCGGTATGAGGCCACGTACACGTCGCGCGCATCGGCCGGTGGATTGAGCTGGCTCGGCTTGCCGTAGGCAGGGTCGGCCGTGAGCCCGTCCACCACGGCTTGCAGCGTGCGCGGCGTGACCTGGAACACCTGGCCAGGCGCCGGCGTACTCGCCTGCAACAGTGTGGGATTGAGCCAGGCATCGAGTTCCGGCATCCAGGCGATGGCGGACCCCGTCAAGCCCAACAGGACGAACAGGGCGCCAAACCACAGTCCCGCATACAGGTGCAGCTTGGCAAACAACCACTTGATCGAACGTTGCGACATGGAAACTTTGGGAAATTTGGGCTGCGAAACGATAGCATGAAAGGCCCGGAGTGAAAATCATTATCAGCTGGCATTCTGTCCTGCCCGCGCAGCGCAAATGAATTGCAACAAGCGCTGACAGCGGGGCGATTTTCTTGCTACTATGCGCCCATGTCTTCCCGCCAGCCCACCCGCACGCCTTACGGCGAGCCTGCCCATCACGGTGCCGCCGCCCTCGCGCGCACGCCGTGGCGGCTGTGCGTGGCGCTGTTCAGCGCGCTGGCCCTCGTGTTCCTGCTGTCGACGGCCGCCTCGCACCTGCACAAGACGACCCTCGACGCGGAAGAGTGCGCGCTGTGCGCCACCGTCATCGACAAGGTGGCCGACATCGCCGTGCCGCCGGCCATCGTCGAGCCGCCCGCCCAATTACTGCCGTACCGCCTGCTGGCCCTGGCGCCCGCTACCCTGGCGCCCATCGCCGCCCTCATCCTGCCGCCCGTGCGCGGCCCGCCTGCCGCCTCGTTGTAGTTCCCACGCTGTTTTTATCCTTTTTTCAGGCTGCACCGCCGCGTCCTCATGCGCGCCGGGCTGCCTGGCGTAGACTATTTTCGAGGTTCACCATGCAACACACACCACGCTTGAGCGCGCTGTCGCTCGCCCTTGCCAGCCTGTTCAGCTTTTCCGCCCACGCCGCCGAGCCTGCCGAAGCCAGTGCCGATACTGCACCGCAAGACATGCAAAAGGTGGAAGTCACCTCCGCCCATTTGAAAAGCGCCCGCATCGAGCTGTCGCCGAAAGTCGGCACCACCATCTACAGCATCGACAGCCACATGGTCGACATGCTGGGCCAGGGCGACAACACGCCATTCAATGAAGTACTGCTGCGCCTGCCGGGCGTATCGCAGGATTCGAAGGGTTCCGGCGCGCTGCACGTGCGCGACGACCATGCCAACGTGCAATACCGCATCAATGGCGTGCAGTTACCGGAAAGCATCAGCGGCTTCGGCCAGTCGATCGATACGCGCCTGATCGACAAGACGGATTTCATGACGGGCGCCTTGCCGGCCCAGTTCGGCCTGCGCACGGCGGGCATTGTCGATATTGAAACGAAAGAGGGCGGCTTGAGCCCTGGCGGGCGCATCGGCATCATGGTCGGCAGCCACGACCATGTGGAGCCGAGTGCCGAATTTTTCGGCAGCGTGGGCAAGTTCAATTACTACCTGTCCGGCAGCTACCTGGGCAATTCCCTGGGCGTGGAAAACCCGCAAGACACGCGCAGCGCCCTGCACGACAAGACGCGCCAGAACAAATCGTTCGGCAGCCTGTCGTATTTCCTCGACGACAATACGCGCCTGGGCGCCATGTTCGGCACCTACAACGGCCGCTTCCAGATACCGAACAATCCGGATCAGGCGCCGGGCTTCTCGCTGGCTGGCCACAGCGATGCGCAGGCGGGCACGTCCAGTATCCCGTCGTCGCAGCTGAATGAAAACCAGCGCGAAGTGAACCGCTTCCTCGTGCTGTCGCTGCAAAAGAGCCTGGGCGACCTCAATTACCAGGTTTCCGCCTTCCACCAGTATTCGGAACTGCACTTCACGCCGGATGCCATCGGCGACTTGATCTACAACGGCGTGGCGTCGGATTCGCGCCGCGCGAACAGCGCCTCGGGTACCCAGTTCGACATCAGCTACAAATTGCACCAGGACCACACCGTGCGCGCGGGCCTGGCCTACACGCGCCAGAAGACGACCAGCGACAACACGGTGGCCGTCTTCCCCGCGCTGGACGGCGCGCAAACGTCCACCACACCCATCACGGTACTGGACAACAGCGGCAAGACGGGCACCCTGGCCAGTTTTTACCTGCAGGATGAATGGCATATCAGCAAACCCCTGACCCTGAACTATGGCGCCCGCTTCGACAAGGTCTCGGCCTACACCAGCGAGCAGCAATGGAGCCCGCGCGTCAACCTGGCGTATCAACTGGCGCCGGGCACGGCCCTGCACGCCGGCTATTCGCGCTACTTCACGCCGCCGCCGCAGGAACTGGCCGCGCAAGGCAGCATCGACCTGTATGCGAACACGACGAATGCGCCGGAAATCGGCCAGTCGGACAACGTCAAGGCCGAGCGCACGCACTACTACGACGTCGGCATCAGCCACCAGGTGAATGCGAAACTGACCGTGACGGCCGATGTGTACTATAAAAAGATCAACAATCTGCTGGACGAAGGCCAGTTCGGCCAGGCGCTGATCCTGACGCCATTCAACTATGCGGACGGCTACGCCAAGGGCCTGGAATTGTCGGCCATTTACAGCGAGAAAAACTGGGGCCTGTTCCTCAACGCCAGCACGCAAAAGGCGCAGGGCCGCAACATCAATTCGGGCCAGGCCCTGTTTGGCGCCGATGAGTTGAACTACATCAGCAAGAACTATGTCTACCTCGATCATGACCAGAAATACACGCTGTCGGGCGGCGGCCATTATCACTTTGGCGATTCGCAAGTGAGCGCTGACTTCCTTTACGGCAGCGGCCTGCGCATGACCCCGGACGGCGGCGCACCGAATTCCGGCCATCTGCCCGGCTATTTCACCGTCAACACGGCGCTTACGCACACGTGGAAAAATACGCCGGTCGGCAAGGTCGAGGGACGTCTGGCCTTGATCAACCTGTTCGACAAGTCCTACCTGCTGCGCGATGGTTCCGGCGTGGGCGTGGGCGCGCCGCAGTACGGCGCCCGCCGCAGTTTCTACGCGGGCTTGTCGACAAGCTTCTAAGAGTTACGCGCGAAGACAGCGGCAGGGAGCAACGCCTGCCGCTGTCGGTTGCCGTACGGTTCCAGGAATTATCCCCAGGCGATGGCCGCCTGGCCATGCACTTGCAGGTAAGCATTCGCCAGGCTGAATGGCTTGCCGCCAAAGAAACCTTTGCTTGCCGACAAGGGAGACGGATGGGGCGCCGCCAGCACCAGGTGCTTGCCGGGGTCGATCAGGGTGCGCTTGGCTTGCGCGTAGCCGCCCCACAGGATGAAAACCAGGTGCTCGCGCTCGGAGGACAGGTGGCGGATCGCGCTGTCCGTCAATTTCTCCCACCCCTTGGCCGCGTGCGAACCGGCCGTGCCCGCGCGCACCGTCAGCACACTGTTGAGCAAAAATACCCCTTGCTCGGCCCAGTCGGACAAATCCGTACGCGTGCGCACCACGCCTGCGTCGCTATGTAATTCCTTGAAGATATTCTGCAGGCTCGGCTGCGGCGGCTTGCCTTCGGGAATGGAAAAACACAGGCCCATGGCCGCACCGGGCGTGTGATACGGGTCTTGTCCCAGGATCACCACCTTGACTTGCTCGAACGGCGTCAGGTCGAACGCCCGGAAGATGGTTTTCCCCGGCGGACAGCACGGCCCTGCCGCATACTCTTCCTTCACGAAGGCGGCCAGGCGTTCCCAGTAAGGCTGGGCAAACTCGCCTTCCAGCCGCGCCTTCCACGATGCGTCGATGCGTACGTCCATGCCTCACCTCATCACTTATCCGTCAATCATGCTTTTTCAGCATGCCAGTATAGGACGCCCGGCCGGATGAGGCACATACGATTCGAACAGGCAAAAAAAAAGCCGCCCAGCTCTGCAGCGGGCGGCTTGATACAGCACAAGGTGCTTAGAAATTCAGCGCCGATTCCACGCCGGCGCTGTGCGCCTGTTCATCCGCGTGGTACGAGCTGCGCACCATGGCGCCCACGGCAGCGTGGGTGAAGCCCATCTTGTACGCTTCTTCCTCGAACATTTTAAAGACGTCCGGGTGCACGTAGCGGCGCACGGGCAAGTGGCTGTTCGATGGCGCCAGGTATTGGCCGATGGTCAGCATGTCGATGTCGTGCTCGCGCATGTCGCGCATGACTTGCAGGATTTCCTCGTCCGTCTCACCCAGGCCCACCATGATGCCGGACTTGGTTTTCACGTCCGGGTACATGGCCTTGAAATCTTTCAGCAGCTTCAGCGAGTGCATGTAGTCGGAGCCGGGACGGGCTTCCTTGTACAGGCGCGGCGCCGTTTCCAGGTTGTGATTCATGACGTCAGGCAAGCCATCCTTGAACAGGTTCAGGGCTTTTTCCAGGCGGCCGCGGAAGTCGGGCACCAGCACTTCGATGCGGGTGTTCGGCGACAGGGCGCGCGTTTGCTGGATGCACTCGACGAAATGGCCGGCGCCGCCGTCGCGCAAGTCATCGCGGTCGACGGAGGTGATGACGACGTAGTTCAGACGCAGCTTGGCGATGGTTTTCGACAGGTTGGCCGGCTCTTCCTTGTCCAGCGGGTCCGGGCGGCCATGGCCGACGTCGCAGAACGGGCAGCGGCGCGTGCACTTGTCGCCCATGATCATGAAGGTGGCCGTGCCCTTGCCGAAACATTCGCCGATGTTCGGGCAGCTGGCTTCCTCGCACACCGTCACGAGTTTGTTTTCGCGCAGGATGTCCTTGATTTCATAGAAGCGCGTCGATGCCGAGGCGGCCTTGACGCGGATCCAGTCCGGCTTTTTCAGGCGCTCGACTTGCTCGATCGGAATGATCTTGATCGGGATGCGCGAAGTCTTGCTGGCGCCTTTTTGCTTTTCGCTCGGGTTGTACGCGGGAGCGGCAGTAGCGGCGGGGGCGGTGCTGGAAATGGTCTCAGAAGTCATGGCTGCAAGCCCTTGAGGGGCAAAGTTTGGTTTGTTTGCTCAGGCATCCGCTGCCTGAGGCGCGCCTGCGGCGCTGTTTGCTTCGCTTACATCGAGTAATACGGTCAATTCATGGGCCAGGGCCCGCTGCACCTCGGCCAGCGGCGCCACGACGCCCATGCTGCGCATGTCCACCGTCTTCAGGCCGGAATAGCCGCACGGGTTAATCCAGGAAAACGGCGCCAGGTCCATCGCCACGTTGAGCGATACGCCATGGTAGGTGCAGCCGTTGCCGCGCACTTTCAACCCCAGCGCGGCGATCTTCGCACCCTTGTCTGGTCCGCCGGCAAGATAGATGCCAGGCGCGCCATCGATGCGCTCGCCAGCGAGATTATACGCCGCCAGCACGTTGATGATGGCTTGCTCGATTTTATGCACGAACTGGCGCGCATACAGCTTGCCGCCCGGCTTGTTGCGGCGCAAGTCCATCAACAGGTAAATCACCACCTGGCCGGGACCGTGGAACGTGACTTCGCCGCCACGGTCCGTCTGCACCACGGGGATCGCGTCAGCTCCCGCCAGCAAATGGCCGCGGTCGGCAGCCAGGCCCAGGGTGAACACGGGCGGATGCTCGACGATCCACAATTCGTCGCGCGTCTCCGTCGTGCGCGCGTCGGTGAAGGCGCGCATGGCGGCAAAGGTCGGCTCGTAATCGACGCGGCCCAGCTCGCGGATCAGCGCCGTTTCGGTTCGGGTGGTGGTCATGACGGATTCTGTAATCAGCTGCCGGCGCCCTGCGGACGCTGCGGCGAAGCCGTGATTATAAGCCAGGCGGCCGTTTCATTCCGGGACGGACTCTGGCAACAGCAGCAATCTGCCCAATTTTTGTGCAGCATGGCGTATCTGGGCCGCATTCAGAGCCGTGTAGCCGAGCAGCACGGCCGGCGCCAGCTTGGCGCTATGGCAAAAATCGCCGAGCGGCTGCAGCGCCAGCCCCTCTTGCGCCGCGCGCGCGCAAAATGCCCGCTCGTCGCTGCCTGGCGGCAGCCACAGCACGCAATGAAAGCCCGCCTGCTGGCCGGAAATGGCGTAGCGGCCGGGGGCCGTCTGCTCGATGCAGGCCAGCAGCAGGTCGCGCCGCTCCTTGTAGGCCAGCCGCGCCTGGCGCAAATGGCGCACGAAAGCGCCGTCTTCCATCCAGGCGGACAGCGCCAGCTGCTCCGTCACGCCCACGGACCTGCCCGTCAACTGCAGGGTGCGCAGCAACTGCGGGCGCAGGGCGGGCGGCAGCACCATGAAGCCCACGCGCAGGCCGGCAAACAGGGTCTTGTTGAAACTGCCACAGTAAATCACGCGCTGGTACTGGTCCAGCGCCTTCAGGGCTGCCAGCGGCGCGCTCTGGTAATTGAATTCGCTGTCGTAATCGTCTTCCACCACCCAGGCGCCGTTGTCGTTCGCCCATTCCAGCAAGGCCAGGCGGCGCGTGACGGACATGGTCACACCCAGCGGCGACTGGTGCGCCGGCGTCACATACGCGAGGCTGGCGTCCGCATGCGCGGCCAGGGCGGCGCAATCGATGCCTTCGGCGTCGACGGCAATGTCCACCGGCACGGCGCCCGCCAGGGCGAACAGGGCGCGCGCGGCCGGGTAGCCGGGCTCTTCCAGGCAAACCTTGTCGCCATCGCGCACGATGCTGCGCGCCAGCAAGTCGATCGCGTGGCGGATGCCGGTGGTGACAACGATGTCTTGCGGGTCGCAGCGGATGCCGCGGTACTTGGCAAGGAAATCGGCGATCTGCTGGCGCAGCTGGGGCAGGCCGGCCGGATCGGCGCTGCACAGCTGTTCCGGCGTGGCGGCGGCCAGGGCCCGCGTGGCGCACTTGGACCAGGCGGCCATGGGAAACAGGCTGGCGTCGGCGCGCCGCGCCACGAAGGGCAAGCCGTCGCGCACACCCGTATCGGACACAGGTATCGGCGCGGAAAATGTCCCGGCTGGGGTAGCATCCGCAAATCCGGCCATCAAGAAGCGTTCCGGCACGACGGCGCACACGCGCGTGCCGGAACCGGGCACGCGCGTCACGTACGCCTCAGCATGCAGGCGGTCGAACACGGTTTCGATGGTGCCGCGCGACAACTCCCACCGTTCCGCCAGGGTGCGGCTGGACGGCAAACGGCTGCCCGCCGGCAGCATCTTCGTCAGGATGGCCGAGCGCAGCGCTTCATACGCGCCATCCTGCTTGTTGACGCCCGCCTTGTCGAGCCAGCTGGTGGGACGAGGCAAGTCCAGGGCGTGTGGTGATTTTCCTCGCGGCATGATAATCGTCCAAGTGGTCCAATGAGTTTTCTGATGACTGGCACTTCGCATTACACCACAAACATTCTACTCTCACCGTTCCGGTGCGCCAGCGGGGCGCACGCTTGCATGGATCGTGTAAAACAATGCAGAAACAAATCGCTTTATGGGCCTGGGGCGGCATCGTGCTGCTGCTGGTCTGCCTGTCGCGCATCAGCATCGACATCTATCTGCCTTCGCTGCCGGCCATGGCCGATGCCCTGCACGCCAGCGATGCACAGTTGCAACTGACCCTGAGCCTGTTCATGGCCGGCTCGGCCGTCTCGATGCTCGCTTGCGGGCCGCTGGCCGACCGTTACGGGCGCCGCCCCGTGCTGCTGGCCGGCACTTTCATTTATGTGCTCGCCAGCATCGTCTGCACCGTGACCACCGACGTCCACGTGCTGATCGCCGCGCGCGTGCTGCAGGCGTTCGGTGGCTGCAGCGGCACCATCATCGGCCGGGTGATGGTGCGCGACCGTTTTGATCCCGCCACGCAGGCGCGCATGCTGGGGAGAATATCGATGGTGATGGGCTTGTCGCCGATCCTGGCGCCGCTCGCCGGCAGCCTGCTCGATGCGGCGTTCGGCTGGCGCGCCGTGTTTGGCGTGCTGTGCCTGCTGGGAGCGCTGTCGCTGGGACTGATCGCAGCGTATGTACCGGAAACCAGGCCGGCCAGCGTCGTCCCCCAGGGAAATACCCTGGCCCTGTACCGGCGCCTGCTGGGCGACGCGTATTTCCTGCGCTATGCGCTGGCCATCGGCTGCGTGTATTGCACGTATTTCCCGTTCATCGCGGAATCGTCCGTGCTGTTGCAAAGGGGCATGCACCTGTCGCCGCGCGCGTATGCGCTGGTGTTCGCGCTGACGGTCAGCGGCTATGTGGCGGGATCGAGCCTGTTCCGCGCACTGGGACCGCGCCTGGGCGCCGACCATATGCTGGGCGTAGCGGTGCTGATCAATGTGGCGGGCGCGGCCAGCCTGTTGCTGGCGGGTAGTCTGGCGCCGCAGCATGTGGCGTCGCTGGTGGCGCCCATGCTGCTGGTGATGGTGTCGGTGGGCATGGCCATCCCGGCCTGCCAGCTGGCCGTGCTGCAGCCGTATGGCGATCAGGCGGGCAGCGCATCGGGCCTGTTCTTCTTCGTGCAGATGCTCATCACGGCCGCCTGCGGCGCCGTCATCGCCGCCATCACGGACGGCAGCGAAAAGCCGCTGCTGTGGGTAACGGCGGCGGCCAGCGCGGCCTTTGCCCTCGTGTGGCGGCTGACGAAACGCCAGCCCGCCAGGGCAACAGCATGTCTTACATGACGATCTTGACCATCGGGTGGCCCGACAGCGCCATGTACAGGGCGTCGAGCTGCTCGCGGCTGACGGCGCGCACGGTGACGGTCAGGCCCGTGTAATTGCCCTTGCCCGATGGGCGCTCTTCCATACGGCCCGCGTGGAAGGTCGGATCGTGGCTGATGACCAGTTCCAGCATGGTCGGCGCGAAGTCGACATGCGTCGGGCCCATGATCTTGATGGGAAAGTCGCTCGGGTATTCGATCAGCGATTCGCTGGGAGGAATCGTCACTTCGGTGGGTGGGGTGGTTTGCATGGGAAATCCAATCAGTGCCGGTCAGAACAGACGGCGCAGCGCATAGCGCGCGGCGGCTGCATAAAAACGTATTGTAGCCAACTTTGAGGGCGGCTGCGCCCGTTGCGATGACACACACGGCACGGCAAAAAAAAAGCCAGCTGGGTAAGCTGGCGAAAAACTATTTCGTTTGGACAAAATAGCCGGAAAAGTCGATGCTGTCACTTGGAGGATAAGCAGTGGTCGTACTGTAGACAAACCACGGCGGCTTTACCTCCGGTATGTGACGAACTGCGCATTTTGCGGCTTGAACGTCGATACGGCGCGACAGACGGCGCGGCCGTCAGCGCTCCACTTCCTGCATCCGGCCATTGCGGCCGGGACCGCCGCGCTCATGGTTGCGCTCACGCGGCGGCATCGGGCGCTCGGCACTGCGCGCCTCCTGTGGCGCACGCGCGGCAGGCGCAGGCGCAGGCATGGCCGGCGGCGGCGCCGTTTGCAGCACTTCGCGGCGGGGGCCACGTTCCGCGCGGTCCGGGCGCGGCGCATCAAATTGGCGTTCCATGACGGGGCGCGGCAGTGGCCGTTCGGCACGGGGCCGCTGCTCGCCACGCCAGCCGGGGTGCGCCGCCGGGTCTTGCACGGGTGGCAAGGCCGGCATCGCCGGCATCACGGGCTGGGGCGGCACCGGCGGCTGTTGCGGCTGTGCCGGCACGGGCGGGCGGTTCGGCTGCATGGGACGGGGCGCCATGTGCGTCTGGCCATCGTCCGTCTGCAAGCGGCCAGGGCGGTTGCCCCAGTCGCGCCGGAACTCCCTGTCGCCGCGCGGCGCATCGGAAGGACGCTGCCAGTTGCCCGCCGGCGCAGGCGCCGTGCTCAACGGCAAGCTTTGCATGACGGGCGGCGGCATGGTGGTACGGTTGCGGCGCGGCACGTCGACCGTGCGCGAGCCGCCAAAACGCTCGCCCGGCAGCATCGTCATGCCTGCACGGCGTTCGCGTTCGCCCGCCACAGGGCGGCGCCCTTCGGCGACGCGGTTGATGCGGCGTTCATACTCGGCGCTGGCGCGGTAGCCGGGCACGTAGCGCTCGTGCGGCGACAGGGGAAACCAGCCGACGCCAGGGCGCTGGCCATGCTGCGAACCGCGATCAGGCCTGCCGCCGACCCAGCCCACCAGGGCCGGCGCCCAGGGCACGCGGCCGCGCTCGCGCCCCGGTGCCCAGCCCCAGCGGTGGCCCAGCAGCACCCAGCGGCCGTAGTGCGAGGGCGCATAGCCCCACGGCGCATTGTCCACCCAGGTCCAGCCCCACGGCGCGATCCACGTCCAGCGCCCGTCGCTGTACGGCGCCCAGCCGGCCGGCACCGTGCTCGGCAGCCACAAGGGGCCGTATTCCGCGTCGTCCTGCCAGGCGCCGTAGCGGTCCAGCTCTTCATAGCCGGTGGTATCGTCCGTGACATAGCGCAAGGCCGGCGCGGCGGCGGGCAAGGCTTCGGGCCAGTTGTCGAAGGCGATCCTCTGCAAGGCGCCCGTGCGCAATTCCTCGTCCGTCAGCTCGGCGCGCTTGCCGGCGCGCAAGGTCACGCTGCCCGTCGCCCCATCCACGTCGGCCGCACCGTCGAGCACGCTGACGATGCTGGTGCCGGGCTGGCGCCCCGCCTCGATGCGCACCCAGCCGGGCTGAGTCAGGATCACGCGAGCCTGGGCCGTGGTCAGCTCGAAGCCGCGCAGCGCGTCGGGATTGCGCACACGCACGCTGACCGTGCCATAGCTGAGATGCAATTTGAAACTGTCGTCATCGAGCTCGCTCACTTCCAGCTCGGAATCGCCATCGAGGCGCACGGCGGCCGCGCCCACGCGCAACTCCGCCAGCGCGCCGCGCTGGGTGGTCAAACGGTTATCCGTGGTGACGGGCCAGTTCAGCAGGGCGTTTTGCGCCTCGCCATCGCCGGCGCGCACCAGCACCTGTCCTTCGACGGTGGAAATGCGCCCCACGCGGGCGGGCGGGTCCTCGGCCAGGGCCAGGGAGCACGCCGACGACAGCAGCACGGCGCACACGGTGTTCAAGAAGGGGGAAGACAGGATCGGACGCATGGCGCGCTCCAGGCAGGACGGACAGAGATGAAAGGTAGACAACACCCCGATTACAGTCCTATCGGGCGGGCATCGCAAGCGGGCTTACAAATGTTTGCAACTTGATCTGGCTCAGGATGCCGCCTGGCCACCGCGCTTGACGAAGAACAAGGCCGTGCCGACAGCCATCAGCAAGCCGCCAAAGAAGCGGTTCTGCTTTTTCACGGCCCTGGCATCGCGGAAAAAGCGTTGCATCGACGAAGCCAGGAAGGCGTAGCTGTGCATGACGACCTGATCGATCGTGCACATGGTGACGGCCAGTATCAGCAGTTGCGGCAGCAGGGGCGCAGCAGGGCTGATGAATTGCGGCAATACCGCCACCATGAAAATGATGCCTTTCGGATTCGTCACATTGGTCAAAAAACCCGTCAGCACGCGCCGGCCCATGGAGGGCACCACGGCGTCGGCATGCAGGTCGCCCGTCACGGCCACCTTGGCGCGCCACTGCGACAGGCCCAGGTAGATCAGGTACAAGGCGCCCACCGTCTTGACGATATTGAAGGCCACTTCGGAGGCCAGCAGCAAGGAACCGACGCCGGCGCCGGCGATGCCCAGCACCACCAGCAGCCCCAGCTGCAGGCCGAGAATGGTGGCGCTGGCCTTTTTCACCCCGTACGACAGGCCGTGCGACATCGACAGCACGGCGCCCGAGCCGGGCGAGACGGCGATGATGGAGGCGGCGATGACAAAGGTGATCCAGGTGGCGAAGTGCATGCGGTTTCCAAAAAATGGTGGCGATGAACAATTTTAACCCGCTCAGTGCGGCCTTGCCGGCCCGCCCTGAGGTAAGATCGCACTCACACACCTCCTTGCCGTACAACCAAGAATAACATCATGAAAAACAACACTTTCCTCGCTCCGCCATGCCCTGCCACCACCGTGGGAGCGCGCTGAGATGGCCGGCTCCAGCCTGCTGGCCCTGCTCGACGACATCGCCAGCATCCTCGACGACGTTTCCCTGATGACCAAGGTAGCCGCCAAGAAGACGGCCGGCGTGCTCGGTGACGACCTGGCCCTGAACGCGCAGCAGGTGGCCGGCGTGCGCGCCGAGCGCGAACTGCCCGTGGTCTGGGCCGTCGCCGTCGGCTCGCTGAAGAACAAGGCCATCCTCGTGCCCGCCGCGCTGGCCATCAGCGCGTTCGCGCCGTGGGCCATCACGCCGCTGCTGATGGTGGGCGGCGCCTACCTGTGCTTCGAAGGCTTCGAAAAGATCGCGCACAAGTATCTGCACCCGGACGACAGCCACAAGGCCGAGCTGGCACAGGCGCTGCGCGACCCGCAGGTCGACCTCGTCGCGCTGGAAAAGGACAAGATCAAGGGCGCCATCCGCACCGATTTCATTTTGTCGGCGGAAATCATCGTCATCGCCCTGGGCACGGTGGCCGCGGCCACCTTCGCCGAGCAGGTGGCCGTCGTCGTCGGCATCGCCCTCATCATGACGGTGGGCGTGTACGGCCTGGTGGCGGGCATCGTCAAGCTCGATGACGCGGGCTTTTACCTGGCGGCGCGCAAGGGCGCGGGCGCGCTGATGGATGGCGTGCGCGGCTTTGGCCGCATGCTCGTGTCGGCGGCGCCGAAACTGATGAAATTTCTCTCCGTCGTGGGCACCCTGGCCATGTTCATGGTCGGCGGCGGCATCCTGACGCACGGCTGGCCGTGGGCCAGCGGCATGCTGCACCATGCGGAAGCAGCCGTCGGCGGCGTGGCCGGCATCGGCCCCGTGCTGGCCGCCGTCACGCCCAGCCTGATCAACGCGGTGGCCGGCCTCATCGCCGGTGGCCTGGTGCTGGCCGGCGTTACGGCCGTGTCAGCTTTATTGCGCATGGTCAAGCCAAGCAAATAAACTTTCTGGTCTGATGGGACGGCAGGCGCATCCGTGCCTGCCGCCCCGGCCATGCCGGCGGCGCTTGCCTGCCCATGGAGACCCTATGCAGACTTCCCCCATCCAACGTCCCAGCAGCGCCTTTATCGGCGCCTCCTGGGCGGCATTGCTGATCGGCGCCATCACCTACCTTTCCGGCCTGTGGAACGCCAGCATGGCGCTCAACGAAAAGGGCTATTACTTCACCATCCTCATGTATGGCCTGTTCGCCGCCATCTCGCTGCAAAAATCCGTGCGCGACCGCGCCGAAGGCATCGCCGTGACGGGCATCTATTTCGGCCTGTGCTGGATTTCCGTGCTGCTGGCCTTGCTACTGCTCACGGTCGGCTTGTGGAACGCCACCCTGCAGAACAGCGAGAAGGGTTTCTATGCCATGGCATTCCTGCTCAGCCTGTTTGCCGCCGTCGCCGTGCAAAAGAATGTGCGCGACGTGGCGCGTGCCTCGGCCGCCTCGCCCGCCGAGGCACCGGGAACTTAAATAGCAGCAGCACGTCTATTCCTGTATCCATGTCGGGAGAGGATGATGGGCGACCAGCAGAAACGTTTACAGATGGCACTAGAGGCGGCGCACATGGCGATCTGGGATTCGCGCATCGTCGATGGCCAGGTCATCGACGGCACGGTCAGCTGGTCGGCCAAGGGCGCCACCTTGCTGGGCCTGGAAGAGCGCGCGCTGACGCAGCCATTTCGCAGCTTTCTCGACTGCGTGCACACCGGCGACCGCGACAAGGTGATCAAAGTGCTGCAGGACGGCGTGCGCCGGCGCGGCGGCTACGCCCTGCAATACCGCGTCGTCTGGCCCGACGGCAGCGAACACTGGCTGGCGGCCAAGGCGCACATCTTCATGGATGCCGGCGGGCAGCCCGAACGCACCTTGGGCATCATCTGGGATATCACCGAACACATGGCGCGCGAGCTCATGATCGCCGAGCGCAAGGAACTGGCCGAAGTGACGCTCAGTTCCATCGGCGATGGCGTCATCACCACCGATCCGCACGGCAAGACGCGCTACCTGAACCGGGTGGCCGAGCAATTGACGGGCTGGAGCAACGAGCTGGCGCAGGGCCGGGACATCGGCCAGACCATGCCGCTGGCCGATGAACGCACGGGCGAAGCACGCGAGCACGTGGCCATGCGCTGCCTGCAACAGCGCCAGGCCATCGGCATTTCCCCCCGCTCGCAACTGATCACGCGCGAAGGGCGGCGCATCGCCATCGAAGAATCGGCCGCGCCCATCTGGTCGCGCGACGGCGATATCCTCGGCGCCGTCGTCGTGTTCCGCGACGTCAGCCACGAGCGCAAGCTGAGTCAGCAACTGTCGTGGCAAGCCACGCACGACGCCCTGACGGGGCTGATCAACCGGCGCGAATTCGAACACCTGGTGGCCGGCGCCCTGCACACGGCCAAGCAGGATGGCCACATGCATGCGCTGCTGTACCTGGACCTGGACCAGTTCAAGGTCATCAACGACACCAGCGGCCATGGCGCCGGCGACGTGCTGCTGCAGCTGCTGGCCAAGATGCTGCAGGCGCGCATGCGCGACAGCGACATCCTGGCGCGCCTCGGCGGCGATGAACTGGGCGTGCTGCTGCCGCACTGTCCGCTCGAGCATGCGCGCCAGATCGGCGAACAGCTGCGCCAGTCCGTGCGCGACTTCCGTTTCGCCTGGGATAACCGCAGCTTCGAGCTGGGCGTGAGCATCGGCATCGTGGAAATCAACGAGGACAGCAAGTCCATGAGCGAGCTGCTCAGCGCCGCCGACCAGGCTTGCTACCTGGCCAAGGAGCAGGGCCGCAACCGCATCCATGCCTACCAGGAGTCGGACGTCATGCTGGCGCAGCGGCATGGCGAAATGCTGTGGATCTCGCGCCTGAACGAAGCGTTCGCGCACGATTATTTCCGCCTGTACGCCATGCCCATCGTGCACCTGCACGACAGCCCGGAACACCACGACGAAGTGCTGATCCGCATCCACAACAGCCAGGGCGACCTGATCTTGCCGGGCGCCTTCATTCCGGCCGCCGAACGCTACGACATGATGCTGTCCATCGACCGCTGGGTCATCCGTGCCGTCTGCCACCATATCCAGAGCGTGCGCGACAGCCTGCCGCCTTTGGCCGCGCTGGCGGAAAGCCGGCGCCGCGCACCGGCCCTGTATTCCGTCAACCTGTCGGGCATGTCGCTGGCCGATGCCGGCTTGCACGACTACATCACCGAACAGTTCGTAGAATTCGCGATTGCCCCCGAGCAAATCTGCTTTGAAATCACGGAAACGGCCGTCATCGCCAACCTGCCCAAGGCGCAGGTGTTCATGCGCCAGCTCAAGGCCCTGGGCTGCCGCTTTTCGCTTGACGACTTCGGCAGCGGTTTTTCCTCGTTCGGCTACCTGAAGGCCCTGCCCGTCGACTATTTGAAGATCGACGGCGTCTTCGTGCGCGACATCGCCACCAATGCCATCAACCGCGCCATGGTCAAGGCCATCAATGAGGTGGGCCACGTGATGGGCTTGAAAACGGTGGCCGAATACGTGGAAGACGATGCCACCCTGGCCGTCATCCGCGAACTGGGCATCGACTACGCGCAAGGCTACGCCGTGGGCAGCCTGCGCCCCCTGACGGCGGGTATCGATTAGCCGCTGCCGACAACCAGTGCCTTTAAAACAATGCCGCATTGCTATCGCTAAATGCGTGCAAGCACGACCAATCTGGAGGATTTTGATCTACATCAATAAATTTGCGCAGGCGACTCCTTACACTGATCTCCATTCTTGCAATCGTGCAAGTCTTACTCACCAATTGCCTATTTAACTGATCAGGAAGCCGCGACCATGCGACAAAATTTGCCAGTGACTAACCGTGAAGTCCTCGTCCTGGACGATCAGGCCATCGTGTCGAAAACGGATATGAACGGCAATATCGTGTATGTGAACCCCTACTTCAGCCAGGTCAGCGGCTTCAGCGAGGCAGAGCTGCTCGGTTCGCCCCAGAACATCGTGCGCCACCCGGACATGCCGGCCGAAGCGTTTGCCGACCTGTGGGCCTCGATCCAGGCCGGTACGCCGTGGACGGGCCTGGTCAAGAACCGCTGCAAGAACGGCGACTTTTACTGGGTGCGCGCCAACGTCACGCCCATCCGCGAAGCGGGCAAGACCATCGGCTACATGTCCGTGCGCGTGAAAGCGGACAAGGACCAGGTCAAGGCGGCCGAAGAAGCCTATGCGGCCATCCGCAACAAGGAAGGCGGCAACATCGTCATCAAGAACGGACAGATCGTGCGCCCGGGCCTGGCGCACCTGCTGCACAACCTGACGCACATGTCGCTCAACCTGCGCATCTGGGCCGCCACCTCCATCGTCAACTGTCTGCAGCTGCTGGTGTGCGTCATCAGCCTGTTCGCCAGCGGCGGCAAGATCACCAATTACGCCATCTTCGGCGCCACCCTGTTCGGCTTCCTGATCAACGTCTTCCTCTGGTACACCTTGCGCATGTCCGTGCTCAAGCCGCTGGGCAAGGCCCTGAACGGCGCGCGAGCCATTGCCGCCGGCGACCTGTCGGGCAGTTTTGAAACGGAAAGCACGGATGAAGTGGGGCAACTGCTGCGCGCGCTGCAACAGATGAACAGCAACCTGATCGCCACCATCCGCGACGTGCGCATCAACGTGGAAACCATGGCCGTGGCCACCAAGCAAATCGCCGTCGGCAATATGGACCTCTCGGGCCGCACGGAATCGCAGGCCGCCAGCCTGGAAGAGACGGCCTCGAGCATCGAGGAATTCTCGTCGACCGTGAAACAGAATGCGGACAACTCGGTGCAGGCGAATGAACTGGCCGTGGCCGCCTCGAAAGTGGCCGTGCAGGGCGGCGAGATCGTTTCCGAAGTGATCACCACCATGGACGAGATCAACACCTCGTCGAAGAAAATCGTCGACATCATCGGCCTGATCGAAGGCATCGCCTTCCAGACCAACATCCTGGCCTTGAACGCGGCCGTGGAAGCGGCGCGCGCCGGCGAGCAGGGCAGGGGCTTCGCCGTGGTGGCGGGCGAAGTGCGCAACCTGGCGCAGCGCTCGTCCGTGGCAGCCAAGGATATCAAGCAACTTATTGAAATTTCCGTCGGCAAGGTGGGCGCCGGCATGCTGCAGGTGAACCGCGCCGGCGCCACCATGGAACAGGTGGTCAGCTCCGTCAAGCAGGTGACGGCCATCATGCAGGAAATTTCCATCGCTTCGCGCGAACAGAGCATCGGCGTCGACCAGGTCAACCAGGCCATCGCCCACATGGACCAGGTCACGCAGCAGAACGCGGCCCTGGTGGAAGAAGCCGCCGCGGCCGCCACGCGTCTGGCGGAAGAAGCAGCCAGCCTGTCGCAAGCCGTGAGCCTGTTCAATTTCGGCAAGATGCCGCCACCGCGCCGCGTCGCCATGCCTGGCGGAAAATCAGGTGCTGCGGGCGCCGCGAACGCCGGCAAACCCGCCATGAAACGCCTGGCCGCCTAAACCTTTCAAGACTTCATACACACCATGCCTACACTACTCAGCAGTGCTTCCGCCGACCTGGACGCCGTCGTCGAATTCGACCCGGTCATCATCGGCAAGATGAGCCAGTCCGGCCCGCGCTACACGTCTTACCCGACCGCCGACCGTTTCAATGCGGAATTTGGCTACGGCAACTTCCTCGAAGCGCTGGCCGCCCTGCGCATGCGCGGCGGCCGCCGTCCGCTGTCGCTGTACGTGCATGTGCCGTTCTGCGACACCCTGTGCTACTACTGCGCCTGCAACAAGATCATCACGAAAGATCGCAGCAAGGCCGCTACCTACCTCAGCTATCTGAAACAGGAAATCGCCATGCAGGGCAAGCTGTTTGCCGGCATGAACCAGATCGAGCAGCTGCATTTCGGCGGCGGCACGCCCACTTACCTGAGCGAAAAGCAGATGGACGAACTGATGGCGCACTTGCGCCAGCATTTCGAGTTCGCGTCCGATGAAGACGGCGAATATTCGATCGAGATCGATCCGCGCACCGTGTCGCGCGAGCGCGTGTTTTCCCTGCGCGCGCAAGGCTTCAACCGCATCAGCCTGGGCGTGCAGGATTTCGACGCCGACGTGCAAAAGGCCGTCAACCGCATCCAGCCGGAAGCGGAAACGGTGGCCATCATGCAGGCGGCGCGCGATGCCGGTTTCCGCTCGATCAGCATCGACCTGATCTACGGCCTGCCCAAGCAAAGCCTGGATACCATGACGGAAACCTTGCGCAAGGTCATTTCCGCCAGCCCCGACCGCATCGCCCTGTACCACTACGCGCACATGCCGCACCTGTTCAAGCCGCAGCGCCGCATCCTCGACGCCGACATGCCCGACAGCGCCACCAAGCTGGCCATGCTGGGCCTGTGCATCGCGCGCCTGACGGCCGCCGGCTATGTCTACATCGGCATGGACCATTTCGCCAAGCCGACGGACGATCTGGCCGTGGCGCAGCGCCAGGGCCGTTTGCACCGCAACTTCCAGGGCTATTCCACGCGCGCGGAAGCGGACCTGATCGCCTGCGGCGTGTCGGCCATCAGTTCCGTCGGCGCCGTCTACAGCCAGAATGAAAAGACGCTCGACGCGTACTATGAAAAGCTCGACGAAGGCGTGTTGCCGATCGCGCGCGGCATCAAGCTCGATACGGACGATTTGTTGCGCCGTATCATCATCCAGATGCTGATGTGCAATTTCGAATTGTCGATCGCCAGCATCGAGCAAGCGCACCCCGTCAAATTCCGCAGCTATTTCGCCGCCGAGCTGGACAAGCTGCGCGAACTGGCGCGCGACGGCTTGCTCGTCATCGAGGAAGACTGGCTGACGGTGACGCCGAAAGGGCGCTTGCTGATCCGCAATATCTGCATGGTCTTCGACCGCTACCTGACCCTGGCGCGCGCCAACACGGCGCCCGACGCCGTGCAGCCGCTGCGCTACTCGAAAACGGTGTAGCGCAGCGCGATGAATGCCCTCAGCCTCGTGCCCATGTTCCTGGTCGGCCTGGCCGGCAGCGTGCACTGCATCGGCATGTGCGGCGGCATCGTCGGCGCCCTGTCGCTGGGCGGGGGCGCACCGGCGGCGCCCGTGCGCCCCGTCATTTCCATCGCCGTGGCGCGCCCCGCATTGCAGACCAGCGTGCAAACGAACGTGCTGCGCGTGCTGGCGTACAACGGCGGGCGCATAGGCAGCTACATGCTGGCTGGCGCCATGGCCGGCAGCCTGGCGGGCGCCGGCATGCTGCACCTGGCGTCATTGCAGGTGGCCGGCTACTGGCTGGCCAACCTGATGCTGGTGGCTTTGGGCCTGTACCTGATGGATGCCTGGCGCGGCCTGGCCCACCTGGAAGCGGCCGGCAATGTCGTCTGGCGCCGCGTGCGCCCCCTGCTGAAACCGCTGATGCCGATGGATACGCCGTTCAAGGCGCTGGCCGTGGGCGGCCTGTGGGGCTGGGTGCCGTGCGGCATGGTCTACAGCGCGCTGCTGACGGCCATGATGCAAGGTTCTGCCCTGAACGGCGCGGCCGCCATGGCCGCCTTCGGCCTGGGCACCCTGCCCACCCTGCTGGGCATGGGCTTGCTGGGCACGCGCTTGCGCACGCAGATGCAGCGCCGTCCCGTGCGCATCGCCAGCGGCTTGCTGGTGCTGGGCTTTGGCTTGCTGGGCCTGCTGCGCGCCGCGAATGGCGTGTCGCTGGGCTGGCTCGACGCCCTGTGCGTCACGGGCCATCCATGAAAAGACGCATGAAACCAAACCTATGAATGCTGTTTTACAACCCTCCGCCTGCTTCCATTGCGGCTTGCCCGTCCCGAGCGGTTCCAGCTGGAACGTCACCATCGACGAGGTGCCGCGCGCCATGTGCTGCCCCGGCTGCGAAGCGGTGGCGCAAACCATCGTCGACATCGGCCAGAGCGCGTACTACCGCGACCGCGATGAATACGCCGTCAACGCGTTTGATGCCACCCTGATGCCGCCCGAGCTGCGCCTGTACAGCAATGACGATGCGCAATTCGCGCGCGACGCCAGCAGCTGCGAAGCGACGCTGTCCGTCGAAGGCATCCGCTGCGCCGCCTGCGTCTGGCTGATCGAGCGCCAGCTGACGCGCCTGCCCGGCGTGCAGGCAGCCAGCCTGAACGTCGCCACGGAGCGCCTGTACGTGCGCTGGAGCCGCGCCGAATGCGAGCCGGGCGACATCCTGCAAGCCGTGCGCCAAGTCGGCTATACGGCCTATCCGTATGATGCCGTGCGCCATGGCGAGCGCCTGCAAAAGGCCAGCAAGACCCTGGGCCGCCAGCTGTTCGTGGCCGGCCTGTCGATGATGCAGGTGATGATGTACGTGGCGCCCGCCTACCTGGCCGAGGATGGCACGCTGGACGACAATATGGCCAGCCTGATGCGCTGGGCCAGCCTGCTCTTGACCCTGCCGGCCATCTGCTATTCGGCCATGCCGTTTTTCCAGGGCGCCTGGGCCAGCCTGCGCGCGCGCACCCTGGGCATGGACGTGCCCGTGGCGCTGGGCATCCTGGCGGCCTTCTTCGGCAGCGTGGTGGCGACCTTTACGGGCCGCGGCGAGGTGTATTACGACTCGGCCACGATGTTCATCTTCCTCTTGCTGTGCAGCCGCTATTTCGAGCTGCAGGCACGCCGCAAGGCCGCCTCGGCCCTCGAGCGCCTGCAGCACGCCTTGCCCGCCTCCGCGTCGCTGATGGCGGGCTTCCCGGACAACCGCGCCACCACGCTGGTGCCGGCCGGCAGCCTGGCCGTCGGTGACGTCATCCTGGTGAAACCGGGCGAGGCGATTGCCGCCGACAGCATCATCGTCGAAGGCACGAGCGCGCTCGATTTATCCCTGCTGACGGGCGAGAGCGCGGCGCAACGGAGAAAAACGGGAGAACGGGTGCCGGGCGGGGCGATCAACGCCAGCGCGGCGCTCATCTTGCGCGTGCTGAAACCGGCGCGCGAAAGCACCCTGTCTGACCTGTTGAAACTGATCGAACGGGCCGGCAGCGGCAAGCCGCAGATCGCGCAGTGGGCCGACAAGGTCGCCGCCTGGTTCGTGCTGGGCTTGCTGCTGTTTGCCATCGCCGTGTTCGCCTTCTGGAGCTGGCACGACCCGTCGCAGGCGTGGCCCGTGGCCATCGCCGTGCTGGTCGTCTCGTGCCCCTGCGCGCTGTCTCTCGCCACGCCGACGGCGCTGGCGGCGGCCACCGACAGCCTGCTGCGGCGCGGCGTGCTGATCGTCCAGCCGCATGTGCTGGAAACCCTGCACCGCGCCACCCACATCGTCTTCGACAAGACGGGAACCTTGACGCTGGGCCGGCCCGTGCTGCGGCAAATCGAGGGACTCGGCAGCATGAGCGAGGATGCTTGCCTGCAGGTGGCCGCCGCGCTGGAAGCGGGCAGCGCCCATCCGCTGGCTCAGGCGATCCTGGCGGCGGCAGGGGAACAGCCGCAGCCGCGCACGCATGCGGAGCAATTGCAGGAAGTGCAGGGCCAGGGACTCGAAGGCGTGATCAATGGCGTGCGCTACCGCCTGGGCAACGCGGCCTTTGTCGCCGCCATCGCCGGGCCGCCGCTGGGCGACACGGCCGTCGGCATGCAGGGCATGACGCCGCTGTACCTGGGCACGCAGGGGCGCTGGCTGACGCGCTTCTTACTCAGCGATGCGCTGCGCCCCGAGGCGCGCGACGTGGTCGCGTATTTCCAGCGGCGCGGCAAGCAGGTCGTGCTGCTCAGCGGCGACCAGGAAGCGCTGACGCAAAGCGTGGCGACGGAACTGGGCATCAACACGGCGTGCGGCGAATGCCTGCCCGATGAAAAGCTCGATTTCGTGCAGCAGTTGCAGGCGACGGGCGCCGTGGTGGCGATGGTGGGCGACGGCATCAACGACGCCGCCGTGCTGAGCGGTGCCGACGTGTCCTTCGCCATGGGTTCCGGCGCCGCCCTGGCGCAGGCGCATGCGGACACCGTGCTGCTGTCGAGCCAGTTGGTGTCCGTGCTCGACACGGCGAAAACGGCCGCGCGCAGCATGCGCATCATCCGCGAAAACCTGGGCTGGGCCACCCTGTACAATCTGACGGCCATCCCGGCCGCCGCGCTGGGTTTCCTGAACCCCTGGCTGTCCGGCGTCGGCATGGCTGCCAGCTCGGCCGTCGTCATCGCCAACGCCCTGCGCCTGCGGAAAGCCTGAACATGGAAGCACTCTACCTCCTGATCCCCTTGAGCGTCGTGGTCGTCTTCATCGCCCTGTGGGTGTATTTCACGGCCTCGGACGGCGGCCAGTTCGACGACCTCGTCGGACCAGGCCTGCGCGTGCTGCAGGACGACGATAAGACGGCCAAGCCGGCGCCCGGCGAACCGCATCCCTGATTTCACCCGCCCGGATTGCCGGGATCTTGCATGGCTTTTTTGACCGAAATATCACTTTATTTCGATGCCAGTTCGCTACGCTTATTTCATCCGGGGAATTTTGATCCACATCAAAGTTTTTTCGCGGTCAAACACTTACTCTCTGGCCACCATCATAAATAGTAATTCCAGGGAGAGTCTTTGTGGATCAATCGCTGAACTATAACTACAAGATCGTGAAGCAATTCGCGGTCGCTACTGTGGTATGGGGCATCATCGGCATGCTGGTTGGCGTTATCATCGCCGCTCAGCTGGCCTGGCCTGCCCTGAACCTCGACATACCATGGCTGACATACGGACGCTTGCGTCCGCTGCACACGAATGCGGTGATTTTCGCCTTCGGCATCTGCGGCCTGTTCGCTACTTCGTACTACGTTGTCCAGCGCACCTGCCAGGTGCGCCTGTTTTCCGACAAACTGGCCGCCTTCACGTTCTGGGGCTGGCAAGCGGTGATCCTGTGCGCCGTCGTCACCCTGCCCTTGGGCATGACACGCGGCAAGGAATACGCCGAACTGGAATGGCCTATCGCCATCCTCATCGCCGTCGTCTGGATCGCCTACGCCATCGTGTTCTTCGGCACCCTGATCAAGCGCAAGGTCAAGCACATCTACGTGGCCAACTGGTTCTTCGGCGCCTATATCCTGGCCGTGACGATCTTGCACGTGGTCAATGGCGCCGTCATGCCAGCCTCGTTCACCAAGTCGTATTCCGCGTATGCGGGCGTGCAGGACGCGATGATCCAGTGGTGGTACGGCCATAACGCGGTGGGTTTCATCCTGACCGCCGGCTACCTGGGCATGGTGTACTACTTCATCCCGAAACAGGCCGAGCGCCCCGTGTACTCGTACCGTTTGTCGATCGTCCACTTCTGGGCGCTGATCTTCACCTACATGTGGGCCGGCCCGCATCACCTGCACTACACGGCATTGCCTGACTGGACGCAATCGATCGGCATGGTCTTCTCGCTGGTCCTCCTGGCACCAAGCTGGGGCGGCATGATCAACGGCATCATGACCCTGTCGGGCGCCTGGCACAAGCTGCGCACCGATCCGATCCTGAAATTCATGATCGTCTCGCTGTCGTTCTACGGCATCGCCACCTTCGAAGGTCCGATGATGTCGATCAAGACCATCAACTCGCTGTCGCACTACACCGACTGGACCGTTGCCCACGTGCATGCGGGCGCCCTGGGCTGGGTGGGCTTCATCACCATGGGTTCCATCTACTACCTGCTGCCGCGCCTGGCTGGCCGCACGCAGATGCACAGCACGCGCCTGGTCGACGTGCACTTCTGGGTGGCCACCATCGGCATCGTGCTGTACATCGCCGCAATGTGGATCGCCGGCGTGATGCAGGGCCTGATGTGGCGCGCGGTCAATCCGGACGGCACCCTGACCTACACCTTTGTCGAGAGCGTGAAAGCGACGTATCCGTACTACGTGGTGCGCGTGGCCGGTGGCCTGCTGTACCTGTCGGGTATGTGCATCATGGGCTACAACACCTGGATGACGCTGCGCGGCAGCAAACTCCCCGTCGCCCGCATTCCGGAACTGAACGCGGCGCACGCCTGATAGGAGCGAAAGCAAATGAAATTTTCACATGCATGGATTGAAAGAAACCCCTGGCTGCTGATCGCCCTGGTCACGGTGGTGATCAGCATCGGCGGCGCCGTCGAGATCGTTCCCCTGTTCTTCCAGAAGAGCACGACGGAACCCGTCGCCGGCCTGAAACCGTACTCGCCGCTGCGCCTGGCGGGCCGCGACATTTACGTGCGCGAAGGCTGCTACAACTGCCACTCGCAGATGGTGCGTCCGCTGCGCGCGGAAACGGAACGCTATGGCCACTATTCGGTCGCCGGCGAATTCGTCTACGACCGTCCGTTCCAGTGGGGTTCCAAGCGCACGGGCCCCGACCTGGCCCGCGTGGGCGCGCGCTACAGCGACGAATGGCACCGCACGCACTTGAACAACCCGCGCGACGTGGTGCCCGAGTCGAACATGCCGTCCTACCCCTGGCTGGCGAAGACCAAGCTGGTGCCTGACGAGATCATGCCGAAGATGCGCGCCCTGAAACGCCTGGGCCAGCCGTACAGCGATGAAGAGATCACCGCCGGCCCCGCGCAGCTGCAGGACAAGACGGAAGAAGACGCCCTGGTCGCCTATCTGCAAGGCCTCGGTACATTAATCAAAACAAGGAATTAGCATGGCAATCGAAAACCTGTTTGACAGCGCCAGCAGCGTCATGACGGTGGTTTCCTTTACGACGTTCGTGGGCATCCTGTGGTGGACGTTCAGCCGCAGCAACAGCGACTTCGACGCGGCGGCCCGCCTGCCGTTCGCCGACGACGCGCTCGACTATCCGGCCGAAGCCGAAATGACCCTGGCGAAGGAGCATAACCATGGCTGACTTTACCAATGGCTTCTGGAATATCTACATCATCGTGCTGTCCCTGCTGGGCATCATCGGCTGCGGCGTGCTGCTGTACTCGCAGTCGAAAATCAAAGTGGTCGAGGGCGCCCCCGCTGACGGCACCACGGGCCACGTCTGGGACGAGGACTTGAAGGAACTCAATACGCCGATGCCGCGCTGGTGGATGTGGTTGTTCTACATCACCATCGTCTTCTCCCTGGCGTACCTGTTCCTGTATCCGGGCCTGGGCAACTATGCCGGCAGCCTGGGCTGGAAATCGACGGGCCAGTACGAGGAAGAACTGAAGAAGGCGGAAGCCGACTACGGTCCCCTGTTCAACAAGTACCTGAGCCAGGACTTGAAGACGGTGGCCGCCGATCCGCAGGCGCAAGCCATCGGCCAGCGCCTGTTCCTGACCTACTGCGCGCAATGCCACGGTTCGGATGCACGCGGCAACAAGGGCTTCCCCAACCTGACCGACAAGGACTGGCTGTATGGCGGCGAACCCGACATCATCAAGACCACCATCCTGCACGGCCGCAATGGGCAGATGCCACCGATGGGCGCCGCCCTGGGCTCCGAAAAGGATGTCGAGAACGTGGCCCATTATGTGCTGAGCCTGTCCGGCTCGACCTCGGATCCCGTCAAGTCCGTGCTGGGCAAGGCCAAGTTCGGCGCCTGCATGGCCTGTCATGGCGCCGATGCCAAGGGTAACCAGATGCTGGGCGCGCCGAACCTGACGGACAAGACCTGGCTGTACGGCGGCAGCGCCGATACCATCATGGAAACCGTACGCAAGGGACGCAGCAACACCATGCCGGCCTTCAGCGATTTCCTCGGCGAATCCAAGGTACACGTGCTGTCGGCGTATGTCTGGAGCCTGTCGAATCCGCAGGCACCCGCAAAGTAAAAATGGAACCTCAAGTCATCAAGATGTATGCGGCCCGCGAGCAAATCTACCCTCGCGAGGCCAAAGGACGCTACGCTACCTGGCGATGGGTATGCGTATGGCTTACCCAGCTGGCGTTCTACGGCTTGCCGTGGTTGACCTGGAATGGCAGGCAAGCCCTGCTGTTCGATTTGACCACGCGCAAGTTCTACATTTTCGGCGTCGTGCTGTGGCCCCAGGATTTCATCTATCTGGCGGCCCTGCTGATCATCTGTGCGTATTTGTTGTTCCTCGTCACGGCCATTGCCGGGCGGGTGTGGTGCGGGTTCTCCTGCCCGCAAACGGTATACACGGAAATTTTCCTGTGGGTCGAACGCCGCATCGAGGGCACGCGCAGCGCGCGCATGGCCCTCGACAAGCAGGGCCCTTCCGTGCGCAAGGCCTTCAAGAAGACGGCCAAGCACCTGGTATGGGGCGCCATCGCCCTGTGGACGGGCTTTACCTTTGTCGGCTACTTCACGCCGATCAAGGAACTGGCGCAGTCGGTCACCACCCTCAATTTCGGTCCCTGGGAATGGTTCTGGGTCTTGTTCTACAGCCTGGCAACCTACGGCAACGCGGGCTGGCTGCGCGAGCAGGTGTGCAAATACATGTGCCCCTACGCGCGCTTCCAGAGCGCCATGTTCGACCAGGACACGCTGATCATCACCTACGATGCCAAGCGCGGCGAACCGCGTGGCGCCATGAGCAAGAAGGCCGGCAACAACGACAAGCTGGGCGATTGCATCGACTGTACCCTGTGCGTGCAGGTGTGTCCGACCGGCATCGATATCCGCAACGGCCTGCAGTATGAATGCATCGGCTGCGCCGCCTGCGTCGATGCCTGCAACAGCGTGATGGACAAGGTCGAGCGGCCGCGTGGCCTGATACGCTACAGCACCGACCATGCGATGGAAAACAACTTCAATTCGAAGCAGATACGCCAGCGCGCCATGCGCCCGCGCGTCTTGATCTACACTTCCATCCTGGCCCTGATCATCATCGCCGTGTGTACCTCGCTGGCCCTGCGCACGCCCCTGAAAATGGACGTGATCCGCGACCGCGGTTCGATGGGACGCGAAGTGGAGGACGGCATGATCGAAAACGTCTACCGCCTGCAGATCATGAATACGTCCGAGCAAAGCCAGCATTTTAAAATCAGCGCTTCCGGCTTGCCGGGCCTGACCTTGCTGACGCGCGAAGAAGTGACCTTGCAGCCGACGGAAACGCTGGGCTGGCCGATCCGCCTGCGCGTGCCGCACGGCGTCGGCGAGAAGGGCTCAAACAAGATTGCGATCGAATTGCAATCGCTGGACGATCCATCGCTGCATGTGCGTGAAAGCGCGGTATTCATCGTGCCACGTTAACAAGGAAAGGCGGACGGGGACCGGGTGCCCTCGCCGCCGCCACGAAGTTGCAGGAAGGCCGGTCCCCATGCGGGGACTGGCTGATTAAACAGGAGAAATATCATGTCCGACAGTCTGAAACTGCAAGCACCCGTTGCACCGTGGTACAAGCATCGCTGGCCATGGCTGCTGATGATCGGTCCCGGCCTGTCCGTGGTCGTCGGCAGCTTCATGGGCTATATCGCGTTTACGCAGCCCGATGCGCTGGTGGTGGGCGATTATTACAAGCAGGGCAAGGCGATCAACCAGGATTTGAAGCGCGACACGATCGCCAGCGACCTGGCCATGGATACGCGCCTGTCATATGACGTGGCTGCAGCGCGCCTCAGTGGTTCCGTGCACAGCTTCGGCAAGGCCTATCAGGCGCCTTTGCTGCTGCACCTGGCGCATGCGACCCTGCCGGAAAAGGATATCAAGCTGCTGGTGCAGCCCGATGCGGCCGGCAATTTTTCCGTAGCACTGCCGATGCTCGAACGCAGCCGCTGGCAAGTGCTGGTGGAAAACGACAAACGCGAGTGGCGCCTGTCCGGCATCTGGACCTGGCCCCTGCAACGCAGCATCGCGCTACATGCGGACGAGGAACTGTAAGTCTTATTTGCAGACGTCCGTGCCGGCCGTAATGGCTTTCAACTTGGCCGGCTGCAGGATTTCGATCTCGCGGTTCGAGACGCGCAGCCAGCCTTCCTTCTTGAATTTCGACAATAAGCGGCTGACGCTTTCGATGGTCAGGCCCAGATAGTTACCGATTTCCTCACGCGACATGCGCAACTGGAAATTGCTGCCCGAATAGCCGCGTGCTTCATAGCGCGACGCCAGGTTGACGATGAAGGCGGCAAAACGCTGAGTCGCCTGCATATTGCCCAGCAATAGCATGACGCTTTGCTCGCGCGTGATTTCCTGGCTCATCATGCGGTGGAAATGACGCAGCAGGGTCGGCATATTGCCCAGCAATTGTTCCAGGCTGGAAAACGGAATTTCACACACTTCACTGTCTTCCAGCGCCACCGCATTACAGTGGTGGCGGTCGGCGCTGATGGCATCCATGCCCAGCAGTTCACCGGCCATCTGGAAACCCGTCACCTGCTCTTCGCCACCCGGATTGATCTGGTAGGTCTTGAAGTGCCCGAGGCGGATCGCGTACAGATTCTGGAACGAGTCGCCGATGCGGAACAGCGAGGCCCCACGCACGATCTTGCGGCGGCGGCCGATGATCTGGTCCAGCCTATCCATGTCGCCCACATCGAGGCCCATCGGCAGGCACAATTGATGCATGCTGCAGGTCGAGCATCGTGCACGCAACGCCTCCACGTTCACGGTGGGCAAGGTGGGAGTGAGTAGCGCTTCAGTCATGTCGGTACCTTTTAGAAAATGCAACAACAAGTTTACTGCATACAGCTGCATACAGGGTTGCCGTATGCCAATTTCACCGTAAATTCGGCGAATAAACGACGTCCAGCCTTTAATTATATGGCAACATCGTCAAAAGCCCATACGGGGCGGGCAATTTGCGCGGCGGCGCTTGCCAAGCTGGGGTATTGATAGGAAAATTCCTGACAGCATTATCTGCCGCCTGTGCCGCCCGGCACTGAAAAGGAAATCATGAAGCCTCTCGGCATTAAAGCAAAAGTCGCGCTGGCCACCAGCCTGACCTCGATCGCCATGATCGCGCTGGTCACCATGATCCAGGTGCAGCACATGCGCGACGACTTCACCCGAGTACTGCTGAGCCAGCAGTCATCGCTGATCAGCCGCACCGCTGCCGAGCTCGACGACAAGCTGGGCATGCTGCTGCAGATTGTCACCCTGACGGCCAGGCAGCAGCCGCCGGAACTGATCGCCCAGCCCGCCAAACTGCGCGAATACTATGCGCGCCGCTCGATGCTGGTGCTGTTCGACGACGTGCTGGTGCTCGACGCGCATGGCGCCATCGTGGCCGACATGCCGGAAGTGACGGGGCGCGCCGGCATCAACGTCGCCGAGCGCGAGTATTTCCAGACCGTCCTGCGCACGCGCCAGCCCATGATTACCGAGCCGATGCTGGGCAAGTCGAGCGGCATGCCCATCGTGCAGATGGTGGCGCCCGTGCTGGCCGCCGATGGCCAGGTGGCCGGCGTGGTGATCGGCGTGCTGCGCCTGTACAAGGACAATCTGCTGGGCCGCCTGCGCTCGGAAAAGATCGGCAAGAGCGGCTATTACTTCATCCTCACGCGCGGCGCCGTGCCGCGCTACGTGCTGCACCCCGATACCAGCCGTTTGCTGCAGCCGCGCAAGCCGAACGCCAACCTGACGACCACCCAGCTGCTGAAGGAGGATGGCGAAGGCAGCATGGTCAGCACCAACAGCCGCGGCATCACGGCCGTCAACAGCTTCAAGCGCCTGAAATCCGTGAACTGGCTGCTGGCCGCCTCGCTGCCCGTCGAGGATGCCTTCGAACCGTTCGATGGCGTACTGTACCGGCTGGTGCTGTGGAGCATCCTCGCTTCGCTGCTGGCCGCCTTTGTTCTGGGCTTGGTCACCGTACGCCTGCTGTCGCCGCTGGTGCGCCTGCGCGACACCCTGCTGGCCCTGCGCACCAGCGGCAGCCGTTTCACCCCCGTGCCGGTACAGCAGCGCGACGAGATCGGCGAACTGACGGAAGCGTTCAACGGCCTGATGAGCGAACGCGACCGCCTTCAGCAGGAACTCGAAGCGCGCGCGGCGGAGCTGGAGCAGGAACGCGACCGGGCCGAGGCGGCCAACCGTGCCAAGAGCGATTTCGTGGCCAACATGAGCCATGAAATCCGCACGCCCCTCAATGCCGTGCTGGGCATGGTGTATTTGCTGGGCAATACCAGGCTCGACACGGAACAGCGCAAGTACCTGACCATGGTCAGAGTGGCGGGCCAGTCGCTGCTGGGCATCCTCAACGATGTGCTCGACTATTCGAAGATAGAGGCGCGCCGCATGGAATTGTCGCCCGTCGAATTCGACCTCGACGAAGTCATGAATACCCTGGCCACGACGATGACGATGAATGCGGGCGAAAAGGAGCTGGAACTGGCCATCGCCGTCGAGCCCGACGTGCCGCGGCGCCTCGTGGGCGACGCCCAGCGCCTGCAGCAAATTCTCGTCAACCTGGCCGGCAACGCCATCAAGTTTACCGAGAGCGGCGAGGTGGTGGTGGCCGTCAGTCTGGCCGAGAGCGAAAACGGGCGCGCCTGGCTGCGCTTCGAAGTGCGCGACACGGGCATCGGCATGACGGAACTGCAGCAACAGCAGCTGTTTGCCGCGTTTTCACAGGGCGACCAGAGCATCACGCGGCGTTTCGGCGGCACGGGCCTGGGCCTGGCCATCAGCAAGCAGCTGATCCACATGATGGGCGGCGACATCGCCGTCGCCAGCAGCGAAGGCAAGGGCAGCCGCTTCTGGTTCAGCGTGCCCTTCGAGATGCTGGCGCAGCCGGCCGAAACGCGGCGCACGCCGGCCCTGGGCCAGCTGCGCCTGCTGGTGGCCGACGACAACCGCACCACGCGCGAACTGATCGTCAAGCTGATCGAGGCGTGGGGCTGGCTGGCCGACGAAGTGGACTCCGGCTTTGCCGCCATCGAACTGTACCGCGAACGCCTTGCGCAGCAGCAGCCGTATGATGTGGTGCTGGCCGACTGGCACATGCCCGTGATGGACGGACTGGCCACGGCCAAGGCCATCCGCCAGGCGGCCAGCGGCCAGCGCCAGCCCATCGTGGTGATGGTCAACGCCTTCGCCCGCAACCACCTGGAGGAAATCTCCAGCGCGGCCGAGGCCGATGTCGTGCTGATGAAGCCGATCACGGGCTCCAGCCTGTTCGATGCCCTGCACCAGGCGCTGATCGCCAAGAATGACGGCGGCGAGCAGCGCATCCTGCACCAGCCGCTGGGCACGGAACTGGCCGGCGTGCATTTCCTGCTGGTGGAAGACAATCATTTGAACCAGGCCGTGGCGCGCGGCATCCTCGAACACATGGGCGCCACCCTGGACGTGGTGGGCGATGGCTTGCAAGCCGTGGAACGGCTGCGCACGGAAGCGCTGCGCTACGACATCGTGCTGATGGACATGCAGATGCCCGTCATGGACGGTTTCAGCGCCACCCACATCATCCGCACGGAACTGCGCTTGAGCCTGCCCGTGATCGCCATGACGGCCGGCGTGCTGGCGTCCGAGCGCGAGCGCTGCATGACGGCCGGCATCAGCGACTTCATCGCCAAGCCCGTGGTGGTGGAAGAGATGATGGAAGTCATCCTGCGCCACCTGCCCAAGCGCCCGCAAGTGCAGGCGGCCGAGCCGGTACGCGTCGCCGATGAAGAAGTGTTTTCCATGGCGCCGCTGATGCGCGTGATGGGACGCGACGCGAAGGGGCGCGGCGTGCTGCGGCGCATGGTGGAAGACGCGCTGAACAAGGGCATGACGCCCGTGCGCGACGCCGAAACAGCGTTGCAATCGGGCCGCCACAGCGACGTGGCGCGCATCCTGCACGGCGTGCGCGGCTCCGTGGGCACCCTGGGCACGAAACGTCTGATCCGCGCCGCGTTCGCCACCGAGGAAGCCATCGACGCGGGCCGCCTGGACGAGGTGCCGGCGCTGCTGGCGCACACGGCGCAGGAACTGGAACAAGCGCTGGCGGCGGCGACGGATTGGTTGTCGCGGTTGAAGGATTAAGCTCGTTTGAACCCAAGAGATAAAGGCCGGGGTCGTACCCTCAGGGTACGCCCCCAGTCCTTGCTTTGGGTTTAGGCCGGCACGCCCAGAATCACGCTGGATGCCTTGAAGATCGCCGTCACGCTGCTGCCGATGGCGATGCCCAGGTCGGTGCTGCTCTGGTTGGTGATGATGGCCGCAATCGTGCCGCCGCGCGGCAAGTCCAGCACCACTTCCGTGTTGACGGCGCCCGTCTGCACCCGCGTGACGGTGCCGGCCAGCTGGTTGCGCGCGGAAAAGCGCGCGCCTTCGCTGTCCGCCACAAGGATGATGGACGAGGCCTTGATCAACGCAAACGCTTCCGCTCCCGGCACCAGGCCCAGACTTGCGCTGCTGCCTTGCGTGACGATGGCGACGATCTGCTGGCCGCCGGGCAATTCCAGGGTGACTTCGTCGTTGACGGCGCCCTGTTTCAGTTCGGCCACCTTGCCCAGGAATTGATTGCGTGCCGTGGTTTTCATGGCCATTCTCCGTATGAGTAAAAGATCGTCGGCGATACCTTCCGCCTGGCTGCCCAGCTGGCGCAGGTAGCGGGCATGCTCACGCTCGATGATGCGGAAATTGTCGACCAGCTGGCGCCCCCGCTGCGTCAGCCGCGTGCCGCCGCCGCCCTTACCGCCCGTCAGGCGCTCGACCAGCGGCTCGCCGGCCAGGTTGTTCATCGCGTCGATGGCGTCCCAGGCCGCCTTGTAGCTCATCTTCACAAGCTTGGCCGCCTGCGTGATGGAGCCGCATTCGGCGATAGCGCCCAGCAATTCCACCCGGCCGGCGCCGCCCAGGTTTTCTCCGCCCACCGTCATCCATACCGAGCCTTGCAAGCCGATTTCCGCTGCCGCTGATTTATCCAATGCGTTCACCCAATGCCATGTGTTCTTCCCTGTTATCGATCTGTCCGTCGCGCAAGTACAGCACATGCTCGCCCAGGATGCGCGCATCTTCCGGATCGTGTGTGATCAGGATCATGGGTACGTCCAGGCGCTGCTGCCATTGGCTCAGTTCCAAACGCATTTTGACACGCAGGGCCGGATCGAGGGCGGCAAACGGCTCGTCGAGCAGCAGCGCGCTGGGCTCGGCCACGAGCGCCCTCGCCAGCGCCACCCGTTGGCGCTGGCCTCCGGACAACTCGTCGGGAAACTGGTGCGCCAGTTCCTGCAAGTGGAAGGCGGCTAGCCAATGCTCGACCTTCTGCAATTTTTCGCGCGCGCGCGGATTGAACCAGCCCCGCGCCAGGCCAAAGCCCACGTTCTGGCGCACCGTCAGGTGCGGGAACAGCGCGTAATCCTGGAACAGGTAGGCGACATTGCGCTGCTGCGGCGGCAGGTTGATGCCGGCGGCGGCATCGAACAGGGTGCGCCCGTTCAGGCGGATATGACCCGCGTCAGGCGTGAAGAGTCCGGCAATGGCTTTCAGGGTCATGCTCTTGCCTGCGCCGGACGGGCCATACATGGCGATGCGCTGGCTATCGGACGTGCATTGCACTTGCATGTCGAAGCGGCGTTTGCCGGAGCGCAAGGTGGCGCGAATGTCGAGGTCGAGTTGCATAGGCGTCATCATAGCCGTCATTTGTGCGCGATGCGCCCGGGCGCCAGGCGGCCAGCCGACAACAGCACCACGATGCAGACAAAGGAGATAATCAGGACCAGCGTATTGGCCACGTCATCCTGGCCCGCCTGCACGGCTTCATACACGGCCACCGACAAGGTCTGCGTCTTGCCGGGGATGCTGCCGGCCACCATCAGGGTGGCGCCGAACTCGCCCAGCGCGCGCACGAAGCCCAGTAGCACGCCGGCGAGGATGCCGCGCCAGGCCAGCGGCAAGGTCACGCGGAAAAAGATCGCCAGTTCCGAAATGCCCAGCACGCGGGCCGCCTGCTCCAGTTGGCCATCGACGGCTTCGAAGGCGGCGCGCGCCGGCTTGAAGACGAGGGGAAAGGCGACCACGGTGGAAGCGATCACGGCGCCCTGCCAGGTAAAAATCAGGTTGATGCCGAAGCTGTCCTGCAACCAGACGCCCAGGGTGCCGCGCCGGCCCAGCAGCACCAGCAGGTAATAGCCGAGTACGGTGGGCGGCATCACCATCGGCAGGGTCAACAGGGCGTCGAGCAACTCGCGCCCGGGAAAACGCGTGCGCGCCAGCAGATAGCCCGTGCCGATGCCGAGCAACAAATTGAGCGCCGTGGCCCACGCCGCCACCTTGAGCGACAGGGCCAGCGCGGTCCAGGCGATATCCATGCGGGCGCCTACCTGAATTATGGTTTCTTGAAACCGTACTTGGCGAGGATGGCTTGCGCCGGCGCCGTCTGCAGGTAGCTGACGAAGCGCTTCGCTTCGGCGGCATTGCTGCTGCCCTTGATGGTGGCGATCGGATACAGCACGGGCGCGTCCAATGGCACGTCCAGCACCACGTTCACTTTATCCTTCATGATGGCCGCGTCGGTGGCGTAGACAAAGCCCGCATCGACTTCGCCGCGCGCCACGTAATCGAGCGACTGGCGCACGTTCTGCGTGCCGATGGCCTTGGTCTGCACGGCATCCCACAGCTTGGCCTTCTTCAGCGCGCCTTCGGAATAGCGGCCGACGGGCACGCTGGCCGGATTGGCGATGGCCACGCGGGTCACGCCCTTGTGCGCCAGGTCGCCCAGGCTCTTGATGCCCAGCTTGCTATCGTGCGGCACGATCAGCACCAGGCTGTTGCCGACGAAATCCATGCGGTCGGCCGGCAAGACGAGGCCCTGCTTTTGCGCCGCATCCATGGTCTCCTGGTCGGCCGAAGCAAACACATCGACGGGCGCGCCCTTGACGATCTGTTGCAGCAGCACGCCCGAGGCGGCGAAGTTCAGGGACACCTTGCTGCCCGGATACTGCGCCTCATAGCTTTGCGCCGCATCCTTGAACGCATTCGTCAGGCTGGCCGCGGCCGACACCACCACTTCGCCGGCAAAGGCGGAGCTGGCGGCAGTAGCGAGAAGAGCGGTGCCAAGCAGACGGGCGAGGGAGGTGAGGCGCATGATCGTATCCTTGTAAGTGAACGGTGACAAGGACCGTAATATACACTTATATATAGCGTTCTGCCATCGCGTGGGTCAAGCAATGGCAAATCGGCAAAAGAGGAAAATGCAGCCGGCGCCGGGAGAGGACAGGCCGGCTGCGGTACGCCGATGAAGCGTGACAGCACCCAGCCGAGTAATTTCACCGCTCAGATGAAGCGATCAATTCCTGCCCAGCCTCTCAAGCAAGGCCTTTTTTTGCGCGGGCGAGGCGGAACTGGTCTTGATGCCTTGTATTTGCGCCGCCTGCCTGTCTTCCGGCATCGCCGCAAACCGTTGCGCATATTCCTCCACCAATGCGGCATTCCCGCGCAGGGCTCCCGCATACAGCCAGTAATTCGCTGTGGATACTTCGCCTTTTTTCAAATATTCCTGGCGCAGTTCGGCAATGGCCTTTCCATCCCCAGCGATCGCCCGCTGCTCGAGCGGCGTAACGACTGGTTCCTCACCGGTCGTACGCCGCTCCTGCATGACCCAATACGAAAAAAGGACTAGTAAAGCGACTGCTATGCCTACCTTTATTTCCAGCTTCATCGTCTCAACCTCCTACAGCACAGCTACCGAAACATCGCCACGTACCGGGCTTGCTGATATCCATCTGGTTATATCCTGGGTCATTGCGATTCTCGTTCATTGGACCAAACGGGCCGACGTCGAAAGGCCCCAGATTCCAGATAGATTCAGTCGGTGCGACGACGGTATTGTCACCCAGTTCAGTGGATAACTGCTCGGCGATCGGGTTTTCTCCCCATCCAGTCTTGCAGGCATTTAATATGATCGGCTGGCCTGGTTTCCAGTTGGTATTTTTCTTGATGTAAGCGGCCAGATCCTTCGCATTCATCATGCTCACGCTCGTTGGTGTGCCATGCGAGATGACGACCAAGGCATTGGGCGGATTAGCATATGTCAAGGCGGCAACATATATCATCGGGTCACGGTGAGGACGGATCAGTATCAGCTTCTCCAGGCCGAGAGGATCGGCATACCTCAATGGATTGCCTCCCACATAAGCATAAGTATTCGTCCCCCCAGCCAACCCGATCGGATCGCTCTGCAAATACCTTCCCAGCGATGCATCATAGTAGCGGTGCCAGTTGTACCACAGGCCCGATTCGGCATCGTAGTACTGGCCCGGGAAGCCGATATTCAGGCCGCCAATCGTGTCGACGATGACGGCGCGGTCAAATGCGGCATTAGCGGCGCGCCATACAACGGCACCACTGGCATTGCTCATGACTTCGGGACGACCCAGGTGATCGTTATGACTAAAGTAAACCTGGTTGGCACGCGCCAAGCCAATCAGCTCGCCGTTGAACCAGAAATAATGACTGGTTTGCGCTCCCACTTCTGCCAGCAATTCACCGCCTGGACCATAAATGGCTTGCGTGATGCCACCGGCTCCATCTTTTTGCACGCGCTGGTTCAGCGCATTGGTGCGATAGTCTCCGACATAACGGCCATTGACGATCACGCCACGCATGCGGTTGAATCCATCGTAGGTATAGGAACGGCTGCCATCATGGCGCGATTCGCTGGCCAGCGTGCCCACGGGGTTGTAGCTGAAGTTACGAAACTCGCCATTGCCGCTCCATGATGCGAGCCGGTTGCTGCCGCTATCGAGCACGAAACTATAATTGCTGCCTTTCCTGGCCTGGCCTGTACGATTGCCAGCCTGGTCCCAGGAGAAACTCTGATAGTCGATCCGGCGCGTCACCAGTCCTACGCGGTCAGCAGCATCATAGTCAATTCCCTGATTCATATGCTCATTGCCCGAATCGATCATGGCAATGATCTGATTCGTACTGTTATGGCGATATTCCACGTTTTCCACATTGCCGGAAATGCGCGTAATGCGGCCATCCGCATCCAGCGTCACTCTGCGTGGTAAATTATTCCCGTAGCGCCATGCATAAGGCTGGCCGCTGACCGGCTGATACAGGACTGAATCAACGAGTTTCGTCCACACACCGGTCGCATTCGTCAACAGTTCACTCACGCGGCCATAAGCATCGTACGAATAAAAGGTACGCGTGCCCGATGGGTAATGGATGCCCTCCAGGCGACCAGCGGCACTATAGTCCCAGACAGTCGTATAGCTGGTGCCGTATATATTATTGACTTGTACAGTGAGCTGCCCAGATGCGTTGTAGGCGTAGCTGGTGTACCCCGTCAGATCCGTGAAACCAGTCAGGCGCCCCTTGCCAAACCGTCCCTCGTCATAGGTAAATTTCTCGGTTTCACCACTATTACTGCGTGATATTTGACGATCCAGACTATCCAGGGTGTAGCGGGTAACTCTGCCATCGGAACGTGTTTCACTTTCCAGCCGGCCCGCCGGGTCATAGCCATATGTGGCGGTACCCGTATCTGGACTGACGATGCTGGTCACCTGCCCAAAACCATTATAGGTATAACGCGTTTGCAAGGGGCGCGGATCAGTCACCGATGCCAGCCTGCCTTCGGCATCATAAGCCCTTACGGTTACCCCGCCATCGGCCGCGGTCATCTTGACGAGACGATTCGCGGCGTCATACGCATATGAGGTTGAGCGGCCAGCCGCATCGGTAACGCTCACGAGATTGCCATTGTGATCGTATCGTTTGTCGAGACGCTGACCATTGTTACCAAGCTCGCTGTACGGACGGCCCAGGGTATCCGTTTCCATCGTGGCGCTCAACTCACCGGCAGCAACCGGGACTGGCACGCCAGCACTCACCTCCGCGTGATGCAGGGCGGAACTCACACGCACGCTGTTGTCGGGAACATTCACCGCAATATGCGTGAATTCCCCCAGTGCATTGCCGACGTATTCGACCCGGCCGCCGGCAGTGTATTGATACTGCGTCATGCTGCCGTCCGGATAACTGATGGAACGCACCAAGTCGCCCGCATGATAGGCAAGATGCGTCGTCTGGCTGCCATTGAGCGTCGTTGCCAGCAGGCGGCCCATGTCATCGTAAGCATAGGTACTGGCGACACCATTGCTGTCGGTATAGCTCGATGGGCGCCCCATGCCGTCATGGCCTGCCCACGCTTGCTGGTGGCCCAGCGGATTCGTCATGCCAGTCAGGTTGCCGCGCGTATCGTAGTCATAGCGCGTGACTGCGGCACCACCAGGCAGGCTGCGCGATACTGTCCAGCTCGACATGGTGCTGTTCGGATAAAACGTGTACGTGTGCACGAATTTCTTTTGCTTGCCGGTCTTCAGATCATCCCAGGTTTCGCTCTCGAGCTTTCCCGACGGGGCCCACGCATGGTAGTAGGTATAGCTGACGCGCAAGTAGGCTACGTTGCCCGCATTGCGGTATTCGGTCTTCTCAATTTCATTCCCATTCCAGCTATGCACGACCGTCTGCGCCGCGCCCGTGCCTGCCGCCGTCGTCTGGCTCAGCAGGCGGCCGCCGGCGTCATAGCTGTAGTCCGTCTTGTTGCCATTCCAGTCCAGCGTATAGTCGACGTAGCCGTTGGCGTCATACGCGGTGCTGGCGGCCGCCGCGGCGCACGTCGCCGTGCCGGCGCGGGAAACCGATGTCGGCTTCAGCTCGCCACCGATCAGGGCAAACTTGTGGGTGGTCGCTTGTTGACGCGCATCGGTCACCGTCGTTTGATTGACGCCATAGACGAACGTCTCGCGCTCCTCTCCACCCTCGAGGCCGCTTTCGCTGACCCGGCCATCGGCGAAATACGCATAGCGGCCATGGCGCTGCCCATTGATGCTGATCCCCGTCAACAAAACGGGATTGGCCATCTCGTAGTGATACTCGCGTACCTCCTGGCTGGCTGGCGCCGTGACCTTGGCGAGCATGCCGCTGGCATGGTATTCATAGTTCCAGTCATTGCCCGCCGGATCACGCACGCGGCTCACCTTGCCATTGCCGCCCCAGGTGAACTGGATCAGCTGGCCGCTGCTGTTGCTGACACTGGCAAGCTGGTTGGGATTGGCGCCGTACTGGAAATTGAGTTGCGCGCCGGCCCCTTCCACGATGGAGACAATTGCCCCCACTTTATTGTAGGTATAGGTATTGCCGTTGGCCCACAAGGTCCAACCGGCGCCTGGGGCATACACCATTTCGCCGCTGCGCGCGGACTTTCCGGATAAGTACAAATAAGATTTTGCGCGCGGATCCTGAGGCGAGGGGAACTCGTTCTCTCCGACGAATTGATAATTGGTGGTGCTGCCGGTGGGATCGGTCACCGTCACGGAACGGGGTATGCATCGCCCCGTTCCCGTATTGCCGCAATTCGGTTCCTTCAACCTGGGCACATCCACGTTGGACAGCCACTGCGGTCCGAACAGGGTGCCGACCGCATGCTTGCTGCGATAGGTTCGCTTCAGCCCCAGGCCGTACAGGCCCAAGGACTGGAAATCCACCTCAGGCTTGATCTTCTCGCCGGTGGCAATGACCACCGGATGCGCCGTCATGGCACCGCAGCGATTGATATTCGTATTGGCATTCGATGACGCGGCATCGGTATTGGCGGGGCCTGGCGTGCCGGCACCGCGCGAGGGACGGTTGTAGAGGTCGAACATGTCGCCGGGCCAGCGGCAAAATACACCGCTCATGGCAACGCAGTCTTCATAGGCCTGCCGTTCCCGCTCGGCGGTAACGGTGATGGTGGGCATGGTATAGCTTTGTGCAAACGGACTCTGGAAGAAGAGGACGAGGAATACTAAAACGAGTTTTTTCTGGAATAGGCTGAACATGAGAGTGAATCGGAGGTATTTTTGGCTAAGCGTCTCAAAGAATGAAACGCCAGCTAACATTGACATGTTAGCACTATATTTCATTGCTTATACGTAATGTCCTTACCGTTTTCAGGCCATTCTTCCATATTCAAAAGACACGGCCCTTTGCAGGCAATGTCGCTGCACATTCCTGATATACTGTATATAAACACAGTATATCGAGGTGAGCCATGGAATTGACGGACAAGCTGGAAATCCTGGCCGATGCGGCCAAGTACGACGCGTCCTGCGCCAGCAGCGGCGCGCCCAAGCGCGATTCCATCGGCAAGGACGGCTTTGGCGCCACCACGGGCATGGGCATTTGCCACAGCTATACGCCGGACGGGCGCTGCGTTTCGCTGCTGAAAGTACTGCTGACGAATTACTGCCTGTACGATTGCCAGTACTGCGTCAACCGCCGCAGCTCGAATGTGCCGCGCGCGCGGTTTACGGTGGCCGAGGTGGTCAAGCTGACGGCCGACTTTTACCTGCGCAACTATATCGACGGCCTGTTCCTCAGTTCCGGCATCATCCAGTCGGCCGACTATACGATGGAGCAGCTGGTGCAGGTGGCGCGCGAGTTGCGCGAGGTGCACCAGTTCCGCGGCTATATCCACCTGAAAACCATTCCGGACGCCGATCCCGCCCTGATCGCACAGGCGGGCCGCTATGCCGACCGGCTCAGCGTCAATATCGAACTGCCGACGCAGGACAGCGTGCAAAAGCTGGCGCCAGAAAAAAGCGTGCATACGATTAAGCTGGCCATGGGCGCCATCCGCCGCAAGCTCGATGAGAAAGCGGAAGAACCGCGCGCGCCGCGTTTCGCGCCGGCCGGGCAAAGCACGCAGATGATCGTCGGCGCCGACGCCAGCGACGACCAGCAAATCCTCTCCACGGCTGAGACCTTGTATGGCAGCTACAAACTCAAGCGCGTGTATTACTCGGCCTTCAGCCCCATCCCCGACAGCCCGAAAAGCGTGCCGCTGGCGCCGCCGCCCATGCTGCGCGAACACCGGCTGTACCAGGCCGATTTCTTACTGCGCAGCTATGGTTTCCAGGCCAGCGAACTGCTGCCCGCCACGGGCGGCAACCTGGCGCTCGACATCGATCCGAAACTGGCGTGGGCCCTGGCGCACCGCGAACATTTTCCGCTGGACTTGAACCGCGCGGCGCAGCACATGATTGCCCGCGTGCCCGGCATCGGCCTGCGCAACGCGCAGCGCATCGTCGACCTGCGCCAGTTGCGGCAAGTGCGCTACGCCGACCTGTCGCGCCTGCGCTGCAGCATGAAGAAAATCGCTCCCTTCATCATCACGGCCGACTACTTTCCCGCGCGCGACACCACTGCCTCGGAACACCTGCGCCGCGCCATGGCGGAAGCGCCGCAGCAGATGAATTTATGGCCGGAGCTGCAGGCCGCATGAGTACGGTGGTGCGGCTGGCGCAATCGTTCGACGAGTGGCGCGCGGCCGCGCGCGAACTGATCGCGCGCGGCGTGCCGCCTGCCGACGTTGCCTGGCAGTCACAGCCCGGTGATGGCGACCTGTTTTCCTCGACGCCAGATGCGACGGATACCAGCGCGCCACTGCTGCGCCTGCCCCGTTCCCTGGTGGAATTGCTGGAAAGCGCCGCCTGTTTCAACGTGCATGACCGCTGGGCATTCCTGTACCAGGTGCTCTGGCGCTGGCAACTGGACCAGCACGATGTACTTTCTCCCGCCGACGCGGACGGTGCGCGCCTGCATGCCATGGCCAAGGCCGTGCGCCGCGAAGAGCACGACATGCATGCGTATGTGCGTTTCCTCGAGCGGGCGGAAAGTGAGGGCGCACCACGCTTCGTGGCCTGGTTCGAGCCCACGCACGAGGTGCTGCCGCAGGTGGCGCGCCACTTCGCCCGCCGCATGGGAGCCAACAGCTGGATGATCGCCACGCCGACCGCCAGCATGCTGTGGGATGGCACGACCTTGCACGCGGGACCGGCCCTGCTGCGCGGCGCGGCCGATATCGACGATGCGGGCGAAGCCCTGTGGCTGACCTACTACCGCAGCATCTTCAATCCCGCGCGCGTC
Source organism: Janthinobacterium sp. BJB301 (assembly GCF_002735685.1). Classification (NCBI taxonomy): domain Bacteria; kingdom Pseudomonadati; phylum Pseudomonadota; class Betaproteobacteria; order Burkholderiales; family Oxalobacteraceae; genus Janthinobacterium; species Janthinobacterium sp. BJB301. The sequence continues at coordinate 76,880 of NZ_PDZJ01000004.1, forward strand.
AATGCCGGCCTGCTGCGCAGCCATATCCCCTCGCGTTTCTGGAAGAATTTGCCGGAAGGCGCCATCGTGCCCGCCATGCTCAGCGGCGCCGCCAACGGCGAACGGCGCACGGGCCAGACGGCCAGCGTGGGCCAGCGCAGCGGCGCGACCATGATCCCGGTCTCCGCCGAGCGCGCCCAGCCCCCGCGCGACCTGCCCACCACCCTGGACCAATGCCGCCGCTGCGCGCTGTGGCAGCACGCCACGCAAGCCGTGCCCGGCACGGGGCCTTCTCAGGCGCGCATCATGCTGGTGGGTGAGCAGCCGGGCGACCAGGAAGACCTGGCAGGCTTGCCGTTCGTGGGCCCGGCCGGCGCGCTGCTGGACCAGGCGCTGCAGGAAGCGGGCATGGCACGCGACAGTATTTACCTGACCAATGCCGTCAAGCATTTCAAGTGGGAACCTCGTGGCAAGCGCCGCCTGCACAAGACGCCAGCGCAGCGCGAGATCCTCGCCTGCCATGGCTGGCTGGAACAGGAATTGGCCAGCGTGAAACCGCAAGTGATCGTGGCGCTGGGCAGCACGGCATTGAAGTCCATCCTGCAGGACGGCGCGGCAAGCATGACGCCGCTGGTCGGCACGCCCATCCGGCACGATGGACGCTGGGTGGTCGCCGTATATCACCCCTCGTATGTGCTGCGCGCGCCGGATGAGGGGAGCCGGCGGCAGGCTTACGAAGTGATCGTGGCGGGGTTGCGGCAGGCGCTGCTGCTAGGGCAGGATAGCCATCACAGCGTTGAAGCAGGCACTTCCTGCCCCTCATCGCGCCGCGCATAGCGTTGCGCGATCACGGCGCAGATCATCAGCTGAATCTGGTGGAACAACATCAGCGGCAAGATCACCATGCCCAGCGAACGGGTGGAAAACAGCACCTTGGCCATCGGCACGCCGCTGGCCAGGCTTTTCTTCGAGGCGCAAAAGACGATGGCGATTTCGTCTTCCTTGTTGAAACCCAGGCGGCGGCTGATGAAGGTGGAAATGCCCAGCACCAGCGCCAGCAGCAGCAGGCTGATCAAGCCCAGGGCGACCAGGGTTTCCACCGAAATCGTATGCCACAGGCCTTCGCTGACGGCTTCGCTGAAGGCCGTGTAGACCACCAGCAAGATCGAACCCTGATCGACATATTTCAGGGTGGCTTTATGGCGGTCAACCCAACGGCCGATCCAGCGACGCAGGAACTGGCCGGCCAGGAATGGCAGCAGCAGTTGCATGACGATGGACAGCACGGCGTCCACCGACGACTTGCTTTCCGCGCCCTTGGCCACCAGCAAGCCCACGAGGATGGGGGCGAGGAAGATGCCGATGAAGTTCGAGGCCGAGGCGCTGCAGATGGCGGCCGGTACGTTGCCGCGCGCCATGGCCGTCATGGCGATCGAGGATTGCACAGTAGAGGGCAGCGCGCACAGGAACAAAATGCCCATGTACAGGTCGGGCGTGAGGAAGGTCAGCGCCAGCGGACGCAGGGCCAGGCCCAGCAGCGGAAACAGGACAAAGGTGCTGGCCAGCACCAGCAAGTGCAGTCGCCAGTGCATGGCGCCGGCCACCACGGCTTCGCGCGACAGCTTGGCACCATGCAGGAAGAACAGGGCGCCGATGGCAATCGTGGTGATGTTGCCGAAGACCACGGCCGTCTGGCCCGTGCAGGGCAGGAATGTGGCCAGCCCCACGGTGACGAGCAGGGCGATGGTGAAATTATCGGGTTTCAGATTGCGCAACAGGGCAGCGGGGGAAAAAGAAGACATGCGGTAGCCTGGTAACGGTACAGCCTTGCAACAGCATGCTGTGCCGGGGATGACAAACAGCGCCGGGAGCGGCGCCAGTACTGGCTATTCTACCTGTATTGCCCAATTCCTTGCCTGATGGCATGGCCTGGCTTTTCGGCGCAAACCGGACAGACAAAAAAATGCCCTGTCCGCAGACAGGGCAACCCGGAGTAAAGTACAGCGCGAGGCGTTACCGCGAGGGGATTAACCGGCGGCTTTGACTTTCAGCTCGTTCTTGATTTCTTTCACGCCGCTCACGGAAGCGACGATCTGCACGACGCGGTCACCCGCTTCGGCGCTCGGCACGTCGCCCGACAGGACGACCACACCTTGCTGGGTTGCTACCTTGACTGGCAGGGCAGCGGCTTGCGCATCGGCGCTCAGGGCGGCCTTGGCCGAGGAAGTGATGGTTTCATCAGGGACGGCAGCGGCAGCGTTGGCGGCCACTACGGTGTCAGCAGGAGCTTGTGCTTTTGGGGCGGAGTCAGCTGCATGCGAAGCGGTGATCGAGGCGCCCGACAGTACGATAGCGGCAACCAGGGTATTGAACAGTTTCGATGTTTGCATGGTAGTTCCTCTCAATGAAGTTAAAAGCTTCTTACTTGGATAAAGCAACACTTTGAAGCGTCACATCTACCCATACAGCAAGCACCGTGCCAGCTTTTAAATTTCCTTGAAAATCAACGACTTACATTCTAACTCGATTTTTCCAGCGTGTTTCAGACGGATCTGGCCGGAAAAACGGGGCTTTTTGTCGCCTGACAGCGACAGCTTGTGGCAAGACCGTCAATGTTTTACGCCAAGTCCCTGATTTTCAAAGCTTTATTTTTGTCGCTATTCAGCGACAGGGTCGCCGTCAAGCCGGAACAGGGCCGGCGTCAGCTCGTATTTCTGTAATAAACGATAGAACTCCGTGCGGTTGCGGTCGGCCAGGCGGGCCGCGTCGGCCACATTGCCATCCGTCAGGCGCAGCAATTGGATCAGGTAATCGCGCTCGAAGCGCTGCTTGGCTTCGTTGTAGCTGAGCGCCTCCAGGGACGGCACGCGCAGCGCGCGCTGCACCAGGGACAAGGGCACCAGCGGCGCCGTGGCCAGCGCGCACACTTGCTCGACGACATTGACCAACTGGCGCACATTGCCGGGCCATGGCGCGGCCACCAGGGCAGTCAAGGCATCGGGCGCGAAGCCATTCAGGGGTTTCTGGTACTTGGCCGCCAGTTTCTGCAGGAAATGGTTCGCCAGCAGGGAGATATCTTCGCGGCGCTCGGCCAGCGGCGGTAGGGTCAAGGTCACCACGTTCAGGCGGTAATACAAGTCTTCGCGGAATTGCCCCTCCTGCATGGCCACGTCCAGGTCGCGGTGCGTGGCGGACAGGAGCCGCACGTCGACCGGACGCGTCTGGTCGGCGCCCACGGGGCGTACGGCCCGCTCCTGCAGCACGCGCAGCAGTTTCACCTGCAGCGGCAAGGGCATGTCGCCGATCTCATCTAAAAACAGGGTGCCGCCATCTGCCGCCTGGAACAAGCCTTCACGATTGCCGACGGCCCCCGTAAACGAACCTTTGACGTGGCCAAACAGTTCCGATTCCAGCAGCTGCTCGGGAATGGCGCCGCAGTTGACGGCAATGAACGGCGCCTTGGCGCGACGGCTGGCGTTGTGCAGGGCACGCGCCAGCAATTCCTTGCCCGTGCCGGAGGGTCCGCGGATCAGGATGCTGGCGTCCGATCCCGCCACCAGCTTGGCTTCGGCCAGCAGTTCGGCCATCTGCGAACTGCGGCTGATCAGCTCGGCACGCCAGCTCTCGTCACCGGACGCTGCCGCCGGCATGACGGTGGACAAGTTGATGGCATACGCCACTTTTTCCATCAGCAGCTTGCCGTCGAACGGTTTCGTCAGGTAGGCAAACGCGCCGCGCGCCGTCGCGTCGACGGCGTCGGGGATGGTACCGTGCGCCGTCAAGAGAATCACGGGCAGGGCCGAATGCTGGCGGCGGATTTCATCGAACAAGGCCAGGCCGTCGCGACCCGGTAATTGCACGTCGGTAATGACCAGGGCCGGCAATTCCACGGCCAGGCGCGCCAGTGCCGCTTCCGCGCTGCCCACGGCCGTGACCCGATAGTTGCCCGCCTTCAGGCGGATGGTCAGCAGGCGCAGCAGGTCGGGATCGTCGTCGACCAATAGAATGTGGGCGTGCTCGCTCATTTCGGCGCTCCCGCGGCAGGGCGCACGGACAGGCTGCGCTCGATGTTTTTCAGTGCTTCCAGTTTTTCATTGAGCTGGTCGATGCGGCGCTGGGCGTCGCGCAACTGCGTGTTGAGCTTGTCGATGCTCTCTTCCTGGCGGCGCAGCTCCGCATACTGGCTGCCGAGCAATTGCGCCAACGGCGCCAACAATTGCGCGTCCTTGCCCGTGGCCGTGGCCAGCGGTTCCAGCAAGGCTTGCGCGCGGGCCAGGTCGCCGGGACCGCGCAAGGCCGCTTGCAGCATGGCGCGGCGTAGCGTGTTGTGCGGCGCGTGATCTGCCTTGGCCAGGTCCAGCTGCGCTTTCACCAGTTCCGACGGCGTCATCAGGCGCAAGGCGCCTTGATACGCCAGCAATTCGGTCAGCTGGGGATCGGCCACCACCACCACGCGCGGCGGCGTTTGCACCAGCACGGGCGTCTGGATGGGGGGCTTGGCGGCGCAAGCGCCCAACAGCAGCGCGCTGGCGGCCATGCCGGCCAGGGAAATTCTCGTCATCATAAGGGCAGTTCTATCCGAAAATGCGCGCCGGCGGGGCGCGGTAAAAGAGTGACGCTGCCATCGTGGGCGGCGATATATTCGCGCACGATGGACAGGCCGATGCCATTGCCGTTGCGCGCGCCGGCCGCCTGGCGCACTCCCTGGTAAAACGGTTCAAAAATCCGCGCGGCATCCTCGGGCGCCACGCCGGCTCCCTCGTCGATGCAGTCGATACGCACGCGGTCGCCTTCGCAAGACAGGGTAAACCGTACGGTGCCGCCTTCCGGGCTGAAGCGCACGGCATTCGACAACAGGTTCGCCAAGGCCGTCGCCAGCTTGTCGCGGTCGGCCTGCACGATCAGGGACTCGCCCTGCACCTCGACCGTCAAACGGCGCGCCAGCCATTGCAGGCGCTGCCCGGCCACCACATCTTGCAGCAAGACCAGCAAATCGACCTTGCTGTGCGCCAGGTGCTGGGCGTCAAAAGCGGCGGTATTGTAGCGCAGCAAGTCTTCGATCTGGGTTTGCAGCGAGGCCGTGTTTTGCTGCAGGATGCCGGCGATTTCGCGCTGGCTGTCGCTGAGCTTGCCGGCCACCTCGTCTTCCAGCAAGGCCACGCCTTCGCGCAGGGCTGCCAGCGGGGTTTTCAACTCATGCGAAATGTGGCGCAGAAAACGCTCCTTGTCGGCATCGAGATCGGCCAGGCGCTGGCGCAGCCAGTCGAGCTGCTGGCCCAGGCGGCGCGTATCGGCCGGTCCGCCGACGACGATGGGCTGGTCGTAGCGCTTGTCGCCCAGGCGCTCGATGGCCGTCTCGATGCGACGCAGCGGGCGCGACAGCAAGAAGCCAAAGCAGGTGGCCAGCACGGCCGCCAGCAGCACGGCGCCGCCCACCAGCACGCCCAGCAGGCGGCGCTGGCGTTCCAGCTCGGCCAGCAGGGCGTCGTTGCGGCTGCCGATTTCCGTCTTGCTTTCGCGCGCCAGGCTGTCATTGATCTGCGTCATGCGGGCAAACGCGCGGTATACGACGGCGTGGCCATCGCGCTTGCGGCGCTTACCCGCTTGCAAGACTTCCCACGCCGATTGCGCCTGCACCGTCCATTCGTCGGCCAGCTGGGGAGCGAACTCGGGCGTGGCACGGTTCAGCACTTGCAGCGCCGCCGTCGCTTCGTCGCGGGCCGCCGCGTAGCGCTCGCGGAACACGGGGTCGTCGAGCACGAGGAATTGGCGTGCGCTGCGCTCCATGGCCAGCGTGCGCTCGGACAGGCGCTGCGACTGTTCCGTCAAGGCAATCGCCTGCGCCGCCGTCTCGCGCCCCAGCTGCGCCAGGTGTTCCAGGGTCAGCAAGGCTTGCACGGAGGTGGCCGTCAAAATGCCCGTCGTCAAAATGAAGGCGGCAAATAACAGTTGGCGAAAGGAAAGTCGGGACAAGGTAGGCGCCTTCGGGTCAGTCTGGACAGTAAAAGGCGCATGGTACGCTAAGCTTTCATTCGGAGACGCCAGCCACCGAAATGTAATCTATTTTGCAACACTGTCGCTTTTCCAGCCGCCAGCAAGGCCCCGGCGGCGGCGCACGAATACTCCTAGTACAATAGGGAAAAGCTTCATACAGGCATCAAACTGGGTCCCGCCCTGGCATTGCGCCAGTTTGCCCCCATATGTGATGCAGCCCCACTGACACTCCGAATCACCTACCGCAGAGATCCCATACCGCATGAGCACATTTGAAAAAGTCAGCAGCAACTTCATTCCAGTCTTGCAGGCAACCATCGAACAATATGTCGAGCCAGCAACGGGCATGCGCCATATCCACATGCATACCGAGCAGGCTGAGATGGTGTTCCTGGTGGCCTTTCCCACTGTGCCGGAAGTGAGCGACGGGCGCGCCCACATCCTCGAGCACCTGGCCTTGTGCGGCTCGTCCCGCTACCCGGTGCGCGACCCCTTCTTCTCGATGCTGCGCCGCTCGACGGCCACGTTCATGAATGCGATGACCTATCCGGACCGCACCGTGTACCCGTTCGCCAGCACCGACCGCAAGGATTTCTTCAACTTGCTCGACGTCTACCTGGACGCGGCCTTCTTCCCGAACCTCGATTACCTGAATTTCCGCCAGGAAGGCTGGCGCCATGCGTTCGAAGGCGACAAGCTGGTGTACCAGGGCATCGTCTTCAATGAAATGAAGGGCGCTTTCAACAGCCCCATGCGCGCGCTCGACAGCGGCATCGCCAGCGCCTTGCTCAAGGGTACGACGTATGAAGTGGAGTCGGGCGGCGATCCGCTGGTGATCCCGGAACTGACGCATGACATGCTGAAAGAATTCCACGCCAGCCACTACCATCCGTCGCAAGCCGTGATCATGACCGCCGGCAATATCGAAGCGTCGGCCGTGCAGGAACAAGTCGCCGAGCGCGTGCTGTCCAAGCTCAGCGGTTTCTCCGAACGCCGCCTGCCGCAGCTGGCGCCCGCGTGGACCACGCCGCAGGAAAACATCGTCAAGATTCCGTCGCAGGAAGCGCGCGACGATGAGTTCGGCCTGCAATTCGCCTGGCTGATGGGCGAGTCGAGCGACCCCATCGCGTACTACCACGCGCATCTGCTGTCGCACGGCTTGCTGGGCGAATCGTCGGCGCCCATCATGCGCGCCATGGAATCGGCCGGCTATGGCCGCCCATCGGATATGAATGGCCGCGACGCGGGCATCCGCCAGATGGTGTTCCACATCGGCATGGAAGGTTTAACCAAAGAACAAATCGCCGATGCGCACCAGCGCATCTGGACGGCCCTGGAAGAGACGGCGCAAGAGGGTATTCCCGCCGCCGTGCTGCACGCGGCCTTGCGCGACATCAAGTACAGCCAGCGCGAAATCAGCAGCGGCCGCATGCCATACGGCCTGGGCCGCTTGCTGCACGCCTTGCCGCTGGCCATGTACGGCGGCGACGTGATGGATGCGTTCGACAACGCGGCCATCCTGGAAACGCTGGAACAGCAGATCGAAGACCCGGAATTCTTCAAGCAACTGGTGCGCGAGCTGATCGCCAATCCGACCCGTTTGACGACCCACGTGGTGCCCGACAGCGCCTACTTCACGGACCGCGCCGCGCAGGAAGACGCCAAGCTGGCGGCCCTGCAAGCGACGCTGACGGACGCCGAACGCGAGCACATCATCGCCGAGTCCGCCGCGCTGGAAGCGCATCAGCAGCTGCCGTCGAATTCCGAAGTCTTGCCGCGCATCCGCCCGGGCGACGTCAGCGCCTTGCCGCGCCCGGCCCTGCCGATTCCCGCCGCCGTCGATGGCGCCGTGGCGTTCAGTATCGCCTCGAACGGCATCAGTTATGCCAACGTGCTGTACGACGTGTCGAACCTGCCGGAAGCGTCGTGGCCCTGGCTGCGCCTGTACACGGACCTGGCGCCGGAACTGGGCGTGGGCGACATGTCGTTCGACGATGCCAGCGCGTGGCGCCAAAGCATGGTTCCCTCGTTCCACATCGGCCTGGAAGCCATTCCCCGCCCGCAACAAGCGATGCGCGTGGAATTGTCGTTCTCGGCCAGCGGCTTGCGTGAAGAACACGCGGCGATCGCCGCCGTGCTGTCGGCCTGGATCGCCAAGCCCCGCTTCGATGAAGAAGAACGCCTGGCCTTTCTGATCGAAAGCCTGGTGCAGGACAAATTGAGCAGCTTGGCCGAATCGGGCAACCGCTACGCCATGCTCGCTGCGGCAGCGCCGCTGTCGCCCACGCGCCGCTTCGACGACATCGTCGGCGGCCCGGCAGCGCTGCCGTTCTACCGCCGCTTGCAGCAATTGAGCAAGACGTCGGCAGGCTTGCAGGAAATCGCGCGCGAACTCGACACCCTGCACGCGCACATCATCGCCCAGCAGCCGACCGTGCTGTGCGCAGGCCTGGAGCAGGATGGCATCACCCTGGCCCGCTTGCTGGAATTGCCGGCAGCCAGCACCGACGCCACGACGCCAAGCGACACGGCAACGCCAACTGCCTTGCCGCTGGCCAACACGGCCCTGCATGCGACGAGCCAGATCAACCATTGCTTCGTGTCCTGGGCCGTGCCTGGCGTGCACAATCCGGACGCGTCCGCCCTGGCCGTGGCCGCCGAACTGATGACCAACCAGGTGCTGCATACGGCCCTGCGCGAAAAAGGCGGCGCCTATGGCGGCAGCGCCAGCTATGCGGCCGGCGCCGGCACGTTTACGTTGAGCTCCTACCGCGATCCGCGCCTGGCCGGCACGTACACCGACTTCGGCACGACCCTGGATCAAATCCTCGACGGCGATTTCTCGCAGGAACAAGTGGAAGAAGCCATCATCTGCGTCATCAAGGGCCTCGACAAGCCGCACTCGCCATACGCGGAAGCGCTGACGGCGTGGAACATGCAGCAGCGCGGCACGACGGAAGCCGTGCGCCAGCAATTCCGCACCGGCGTGCTCAATTGCACCCTGACGCAGATCAAGGCTGTCACGCGCACCTGGCTGAAGAACGGCCAGCCGAGCCGCGCCGCGTTTGCGGGCAATACGACGCAAGACCTGGCCGGGCTGGACGTGGTCGATCTGCTGGCGCTGGCTTCCTGAGCTGGCCGGAGACGTCGGATTACGCGCGGCGTTGCCGCGCTAATCCGACCTACCCGATCTGTCGCGTAGGTCGGCTTAGCGGCGGCACGCCGCGTAATCCGACACCACCAGACACCACCACCTATCAGCCAGGTACGGCGCCTGGTTCCATGTACATCAGCTCCCACTGATGTCCATCCATATCCTGGAAACTGTGGCCATACATGAAGCCGAAATCCATCGGCTCCTTGTAGATGCTGCCGCCCGCCTGGACGGCCTTCGCCACCAGCTCATCGACTTCGCCGCGGCTCTCGGCCGACAGGCACACGAGCACTTCCGTCGCCACCTTGGTATCGCACAGCTGCTTGGGCGTGAATTGCTGGAATTTGTCGTGCGTCAACAGCATCACGAAAATGTCGTCGGCGACGATCATGCACGTTGCCGTTTCATCCGTGAAATGAGCATTGAAACTGAAGCCCAGCGCCGTGAAAAACGCCACGGAGCGTTCCAGCGACTGGACGGGTAGATTGACAAATATTTTGCGGGCCATCATGTCTCCTTCAGGTGAGATGAAAAATGCTGCCCGCCGATTCTACACCGGCTTTTTACGTGCCAGCGCGTCCCACGGTCTTCGGCGCGTAGCCGAAATAGCGGCTGAACGCGGCGCTGAAATTGGACGGATGGCGATAGCCCGTTTGCCAGCCCGCTTGCGCCACCTGGCAACCATTTTCCAGCAGTAACTTTGCCCGCTGCATGCGCAGCGCCAGCAGGGTGCGCTGCGGACTATCGTTGTAGCGGTAGCGCCATCCCTGCTTGAGCTTGAACAGGCTCAGCCCCACTTGCGCGCACAGGTAATCGAGCGTGAGGTCTTGCGCCATCTGCTCCTGCATCAGCGCGTAGGCACGCTCCAGCTTGATCATGTCGGCCTCGGGCCAGCGCGGCGCGGGAGCGGACGCGGGCGCCGGGCGCAGTGCCCGCAACTGTTCCGCCAGGACACTGAGCACGCCGATATGCACGGCCAGCGGGTCCGTCGCACGCAGCAGCGCCCGCGCCTGCAGAGCGGAGGCAGCTGTGGTGGCCGCATGCGCCAGCTGGCGCGCGCCTCCGTGAGGTAACAATGACGCCAGGCCCTCCGACCAGTAGCGCGCCAGCGCGTCTTCAGCGACCAGCACGCGCAATTGCGCCGCCCGTTGATTCGCCTCGAAACGCCGCTCGCCGCTGACGTGGCGAAACGCCGTCACCGTCGTATGGCCCCCCCGGAAACGCAATTGTTCGCCATCGCGCGTCGTGTAGCCGGACACGCCTTGCAGGCCGATGGTGATCACCATGCCGCCCGCATCGTCATGCTTCGATTGCTCGACGAGCGCCAGCCGCGGACGGTAATCGGAATGCACGAGCAGCAAGCCCTGATCGACCTGGCGCTGGTCGGCGCGGCACTCGCCCATGCCGGGATCGAGCTGGCGCCGCGTCCAGCCTGCCGCTTCCCTGTCCTGTTCCATCATCGCTCCTCCTGTTTTCCCGCGCGCCGTCGCGCATACGAAATGCACCGGGTCGCATACAAATGCAAATGATAATTATTCTCATTGTTGCATAAAATAGGTGCTCTTGCCCACCTCACCGAAAGGAAGCACCATGCCATTCAGCACACAACACGCCTTGCAACCGTATTGGGACCTGGCCGTCGCACCCGTCCAGGCCGATGGGCTGGCCGCCGCCCTGGAACTGGGCTTTTTCGAGGTGCTGGTCACGCCGCACACGCCGGCGCAACTGGCCGACACCCTGTCGCTGCATGCGCCGCACACGGCCCTGCTGCTGGAATTACTCTGGAGCATGCAGGTGCTGGAACGCGATGCGGCCGATGACGAGGCACAGCGCTACCGCTGCACGGCCGCCACCTTGCAGTATTTCTGCCGCGACTCCGTGGCCTTTTGCGGCGACGCCTGGCTGTACCGGCTGCATGCGCTGCGCCATTTCGCCACGCAGCTCAGTACGCTGGTGCGCGAGGGCGGCAAAGCCGCACCGTACAGCACGGCGAATGGGGTCAACTGGGCCGCTGCCGCGCAGCAGCAGATTGGCCAGGAACAACGCGCCGTCACCATGCGCGCGGCCCTGTCCGTGATGCAGCGCATCGCCCCGTTTGCGAACGGTCACACGCCGCTGCGCCTGCTTGATGTAGGTGGCGGCCCGGGCTGGGTTGCCATTGCACTGGCACAAGCCCATGCGGGCTTGCAAGGCTGCGTTTTCGACTGGCCGGAAACGGTGGCCGTGGCGGCCGCCAACATCGCCCATGCGCAACTATCGGACCGGCTGGAGACGCTGGGTGGCGACCTGGACAGTGACGATATCGGCAGTGGCTACGATCTGATCTGGTGCTCGTCCGTGCTGCATTTCGTGCCCGACATGGCGGCGGCCTTGCGCAAGATCCATGCAGCCTTGAAACCCGGAGGCGTCTTCATCTGCGTGCAGGCGGAAATCGCCCCGGCAGCCGGCGACGCGGCGCGCGTGCTGCCGTATTACTTGCCAATGCGCATGCTGGGCCGCACGGTAACCCAGCAGGGAGAATTGGCGCAGCTGCTGCGCGACACGGGCTGGCGGCAAGTGGAGCAATACAGCGCCAGCGATTTCCCCATGGCGCCCGTGCAGGTGCTGATTGCGCGCGCCTAACAATTACCATTTAATAATTATCTTTTTTATAGCAACAAAAGGCGCAAATGCGCTAAGCTGTGCCAGCATTGATCGATGTCATCCGCAGCACTCTGCTGCCTCCACAAGGAATCCATCATGAGTCTAAATATCGCAGGGAAAGTCGTCGTCATCACCGGTGCCAGCAGCGGCCTGGGCGAAGCCACGGCACGCCATCTGGCCACACTGGGCGCCTGCGTCGTGCTCGGTGCGCGGCGCATGGATCTGCTCACCATCCTCGCCGAGGAAATCACGGCGGCCGGCGGCCAGGCCGCCATTGCCGATACCGACGTCACGGTGCCTGCCGAGGTCAAGAATCTGATCGATACGGCCCTCGCCGTGTTCGGCAAGGTCGATGTGCTGATCAACAATGCGGGGTTGATGGCCATCGCGCCGATGAGCGCCTTGCAAGTCGACGAGTGGAACAACATGATCGATATCAACATCAAGGGCGTGTTGAATGGCATCGCTGCCGTCCTGCCGCATTTCCAGGCACAAAACAGCGGCCACTTCATCAATATCTCGTCGGTGGCGGGACAAAAGGTTTTCAGCCCTGGCGGGACCGTCTACAGCGGCACCAAGTTTGCCGTCAGCGCCATCTCGGAAGGCTTGCGCCATGAGCTGGCGGCCAGCGGCGGCACCATCCGCACCACGACCATCTTGCCGGGCGCCATCGCCACGGAGCTGACGGGCGGCAGCAGCCATGCGGAAAGCGCGGCCGGCTTGAAGGAGTTTTACAAGCAAGCCATCCCCGCCGACGCCGTGGCACGCGCCGTCGCGTATGCGATCGGGCAGCCGGACGACGTGAGCATCAATGAAATCGTGCTGCGCCCGACGGTGCAGGAGTTTTAAGCCGCATCTTGTTGCAGCGACTCGATGATCAGGCTGGCCAGCCGCTCGACGGGCGGCCTCGGCACGCTGGAGGCGCGCAGCAGTTCCAGCGACAACGGGGGCAGGGCGGGCAAGCCCGCCGCCACGTGATCGAGCGCGCGCACGGTTGAGGGCAAGCCCAGGCCCGTGCGCACCGTCACGCCCAACCCGGCTGCCGCCGCCGCCCACAGACCGGCCAGGCTGGGGCTGGTAAACGCCGTGCGCCAGGCGATGCCGGCATGGTCCAGCGCTTGCGTGGCGCAGCGCTGGAACAGGCAGTCGCGGTCGAACGCAATGAGCGGCAACGGTTCGCCCGACTCGGGCCGCCAGGCCAGGCTGGACGAGGCGATCCAGCGCATGGCCGGTTCGGCAATATGCTGGCGCTGCTGCGACGGATACTCGGCCACGTCGGCGATGCACGCGCCGCCCCACAGCAGGGCCAGGTCTAGCTGGCCCATGGCCAGGCCTTGCATCAAGGCCGTGTTGCGCGCCACGTGCGCCTCGATGCGCACCTTCGGATGCGCGCGGGCAAAGCGCCCCAGCACGTCGGGCAGCAAGGCTTCGCCAAAATCCTCTTGCAGGCCCAGCCGGATCCAGCCTTCCAGTTCCGCGCCGCGCAAGGCGACGGCCGCCTCGTCGTTGAGTTCCAGCAAACGGCGCGCATAGCCGAGCAAGACTTCGCCGGCCGGCGTCAGCGCCAGTCCCCGGCCATCCTTGCGGAACAGGGGCATGCCCGCCTGCTCCTCGAGTTTTTTCAGCTGCGCGCTGACGGCCGAGGTGGAACGGCCCACCTTGTCCGCCGCGCGGGCAAAGCTGCCCAGCTCGATGCCAGCCACATAGCTGCGCAAGAAGGCGATGTCGAAATTCAGCAAGCTCATGGCGTGACGGAGATTGTCCTGTTTTATGGGATGGTGACTGGTAAATTATCTGATATTCAGAACGATCGTACTGCGCAACACTGTCAGGGTCAACCACTTTCCCCTCCCTGCCATGACCACCAGCTGCCCAACCGTTCCTGTTCCTGTTCCTGTCCCCGCCACCGCGCCCGCGCTGGGCAATGCCCACCGCTGGAAGGTGCTGGCCGTCGGCGTGGCCGCCAATGCCAGCTTTTCCGCCGCCGCCAACGGCATGCCCACGACGGCCATCTGGCTGCGCAGCGGCTATCACCTGAGCAATACGGAACTGGGCGTGGCGCTGGGCGCCATGGGCTTGGGCGTGGCCCTGACCGAATTGCCATGGGGTATGGCCACCGACCGCTGGGGCGACCGCCCCGTGCTGCTGACGGGCTTGCTGGGGACCATGCTGGCACTATTGACCTTGCTGCTATGGATCACCCCGACTGAGGGCACGGTGCCACCGCTATGGGCGCTGGCGGCCGGGCTGGCGCTGGTCGGCGTGCTGGGCGGCAGCGTGAATGGCGCCAGCGGCCGCGCCGTGATGCGCTGGTTCGGCGCTGGCGAACGGGGTTTCGCCATGAGCATCCGCCAGACGGCGGTGCCGCTCGGTGGCGGCCTCGGCGCCCTCATCCTGCCCAGCCTGGCGTCACGGTACGGCTTCATGCCCGTGTTTGGCGCCCTGGCCCTCGTATGCGCCCTGTCGGCGTTTTTTACGTGGCGCTGGATGCATGAGCCCGATTTCTCTACCGAGGCTGCCACGGGCCCGCAAAACGCGTCCACGGGCCTGATGGAGGTCAAGCCTGCGCCGCCCTTGCGGAATCGTAAAGTCTGGCGCATGGTGGCCGCTATCGGCTTGCTGTGCGTGCCGCAATTTGCCGTGCTCAGCTTCGCCACCGTCTTCCTGCACGACCATGGCCACCTGGGCCTGGCGGCCATCACGGCCGTGATGGTGGCCCTGCAGGCGGGCGCCATGGTGATGCGCATCTGGAGCGGACGCCACACGGACCGCCACGCGAACCGGCCCGCCTGGCTGCGCGGCTCGGCCCTGGTGGCGCTGACGTCGTTCATTGTGCTTGGATGCATCGCCTGGCTGGACGCGCCAGGCTGGCTGTTGATGGCCGCCGTGGTGGCTGCCGGCATCGCCGTATCCGCCTGGCATGGCGTGGCCTACACGGAGCTGGCCACGGAAGCGGGCGGCGCCAACGCGGGCACGGCCCTGGGCATGGCAAACACGGCGGTCTACGTGGGGCTGTTCCTTACGCCGATCGCCATCCCGCACCTGCTGGCGGCCAGCAGCTGGCCCGTCGTGTGGTGGCTGGCGGGGCTGGTGGCGCTGTGCACCTGGCCCCTGTTTCCCAAGGCTTAGGGCAAGACAGAAATACGGTAGACGCAGCGCATGGCATTGGCCAGCACATGCTGCTCGCGCACGATGCTGGCGCCTGGCCCCACCACTTCCTGGAACAGCTGCAATTCGGAGCGGCAAAAGCCCTGGCAGGTGCGCGCGGCGGCGCAGATGGGGCAGTGGTCTTCAATCAGCAGCCAGTCGTCGCCGTCCGCTTCCACGCGCGCCATATAGCCCTCTTCATCGCGCACGGCCGCCAGCTGCTGCAAGCGCGTGGGCAAATCCGGCGCCGAGCACGCCAACGCATACGCGCTGCGGCTTTCCTCCTCGCGCTGGGTGATGAGTTTATCCAGCCCCGCTTCGCCGAACAGCTGGCGCACCGAGCCGATCAGCTTGATCGTCAGCTGCGCATGCGTGTCGGGAAAGCGCGCATTGCCCGCCTCCGTCAAGACCCAGTTCTGGCGAGGCCGGCCGGCGCCCGCCTGCGCTTCCTGGCGCCCCTCGATCAAACCCGCCGCCACCAGCTTTTGCACTTGCTGGCGCGCCGCCTCGCCCGTCATGTCCAGCGTCTTGGCCAGGGTCGCCGTGGAGACGGGTCCCTTGGTCTTGATGAAATACAGGATGCGCTCCGTCGTTTGCGGCGCTTCGCTATTATCCAAACGTTTACTTGTGTAATTCATTTCGCTCAACTATCATGGGGCCAGTTAACCAACTAATTGCTTGCATAATAGGCCGGTAGCTCCCCGCTGTCGAGGAGTTTCCACGTCCGCGTGCCAGCAAGACACTCTTTGGACTGGAATCCCATGCAGCTGCAGCACTCCATCTGGCTGTTTCACGCCATCCTCGCTACCGGCCTGGCCATCTGGCTCACCCTGGCCGCCATCAACAACCTGCACGCCTTCCACGGCTCCGTCTGGGCCATCGGCAACACCATGCGCATGGACCCGCTGCGCCAGGACCCGACCATCCAGACGCCGCTGCTGCGCCGCGCGCTCACATCCTTGAGCTTGCATCGGCTGTCGCTGGGCGTGGTGCTGACGCTGCAACTGCTGGCCGCCATCGCCGCCTGGACGGGCGTGGCGCTGTTTGCCGGCGACGGCCTGGCCGCTGCCTTGCCCTGGCTAAATCTGGCCTTGTGCGCCATGGCCGCATTTTTGCTGCTGATGCACCTGGGCGGCCTGTGGTTCGGCTACTGGATCGCACAGGAAGGCTTGCAGACGACGCATCTGGTGCTGCTGCTGTGGACCATCGCCCTGTTTGTACTTTTCAACGCGCAGCGGACCTGATCAGCCTCCGCTGCGCCTCTTCTCCCTTTGACTGCAGTAAAGGACTTCATCATGAATACGAAAATCGTCGGCGCCTCCGCGCTGGCCATCACCCTGGCCGTCGCCGGTGCCGCGCTGTATCCGCGTGCCGACTCGCATGCGGCCGACGCCGCCGCCTATCCTGCCACCAAGGTGGCGCTGGTACCCGTCATGCTGGGCACGCAGGAACGCTACTTCGCTGGCGTGGGCGAACTGGAAGCGGCGCGCCAGGTGCAGGTGGCGGCTGAGGCGGGCGGGCGCATCACGCAGATCCGCTTCGAGTCGGGCCAGACCGTGCCCGCCGGCGCCATCCTGGTGCAGCTGAATGACGCACCGGAACAGGCGGCCCTGCTGCGCCAGCGCGCGCAGCTGAAAAACGCGGAAAGCAGCCATGCCCGCACGGTGCAGATGGTGAAGGAAAAGGCGGCCACGCAGGAGCAGCTCGACACGGCCCTGGCCGCGCGCGACGCAGCCCTGGGCGACGTGCGCCAGACGGAAGCGCTGATCGCGCAAAAGACCATCCGCGCGCCGTTCGCCGGGCAGCTGGGCATCCGCAAGGTGCACGCGGGCCAGTACCTGAACGCGGCCGACACGGTGGCCAGCCTGATCGACACGAAGTCGCTGATGGTGAACTTCGCCCTCGATGAACAGAGCAGCGCGAAGCTGGCGCCAGGCCAGGCCGTGCAAGTGCTGGTGGACGCCTATCCCGATGACATCTTCACGGCGAAGATCAACGCCATCGACCCGCTGATCGCCCGCTCGCGCATGGTGCAGGTACAGGCGGCATTGAGCAATCCCCGCGGCGCGCTGAAAGCGGGCATGTATGCGAATGTGCGCGTGGCGCGCGAGGCAGGCCAGCAACTGACGGTGCCGGAAACGGCGGTGACCTACAGCGCGTATGGCGACACCGTGTTCGTCGCGCAGCAGGAAGGAAAACAGCCGCTCACCGTCAAGCGCGTGGGCGTGAAACTGGGCGAGCGGGCCGGGGGCCGCGTGGCCATTCTTGACGGCTTGCGCGAAGGCCAGCGGGTGGTCGCCTCGGGCCAGCTGAAACTGGCCGACGGCATGGCAGTGCAAGCCGTGGCCAATACCCTGGACGAGGCCAAGCGCGCCGCGCCCAAGGCCGGCTCGTAAGGGAAGGCCATCACCATGAAATTTACCGATTTATTCGTACGCCGCCCCGTGCTGGCGCTGGTGATCAGCACATTGATCCTGATGCTGGGCGTGATCGCCATCCTGCAACTGCCGATCCGCCAATACCCGATGCTCGAATCGTCCACCATCACCGTCACGACCAACTATCCGGGCGCCTCGGCGGAACTGATGCAGGGTTTTGTCACGCAGCCCATCGCGCAAGCCGTATCGTCGGTGGAAGGCATCGATTACCTGACCTCGTCGTCGGTGCAGGGCAGCAGCACGGTCACCGTGCGCATGGAGCTGAACCGCGACTCCACGCAGGCGCTGACGGAAGTCATGGCCAAGGTCAACCAGGTGCGCTACAAGCTGCCAGAAGGCGCATTTGACCCCGTCATCGAGCGCTCGGCCGGCGATTCCTCGGCCGTCGCCTATGTCGGCTTTGCCAGCGAGAGCGTGTCCGCGCCCGCGCTGACGGACTACCTGGCGCGCGTGGTGCAACCGATGTTCGCCACCATCGACGGCGTGGCCAAGGTCGACGTGTATGGCGGCCAGCAGCTGGCCATGCGATTGTGGATCGATCCGGCCAAGCTGGCCGCGCGCGGCTTGACGGCAGCCGACGTGGCCGACGCCGTGCGGCGCAATAACTACCAGGCGGCGCCCGGCAAGGTGAAAGGACAATTCGTCGTCTCGAACATCAGCGTCAACACGGATCTGACCAGCGTGGCGGAGTTCCGCGACATGGTCATCCGCAAGGGCGGCGATGACAGTGCTGCCCTGGTGCGCCTGAAGGATGTGGGCACGGTGGAACTGGGCGCGGCCGCCACGGAGACGAGCGGCATCATGGACGGCGTGCCGGCCGTGTATCTGGGCCTGTCACCCACGCCAGGCGGCAACCCGCTGGTGATCGTCGACGGCATCAAGAAGCTGCTGCCGGAAATCCAGAAAACCCTGCCACCCGGCGTGAAGGTCGAGCTGGCATTCGAGACGGCACGCTTCATCCAGTCGTCCATCGACGAGGTGGCGCATACGCTGCTCGAAGCGCTGCTCATCGTCGTCATCGTCATCTACCTGTGCATGGGTTCCCTGCGCTCCGTGCTGATTCCCGTCGTGACCATCCCGCTGTCGATGCTGGGCGCGGCGGCGCTGATGCTGGCCTTCGGTTTCAGCATCAATCTGCTCACCTTGCTGGCGATGGTGCTGGCCGTGGGCCTGGTGGTCGATGACGCCATCGTCGTGGTGGAAAACGTGCACCGGCATATCGAGGAAGGTAAGACGCCCGTGGCGGCCGCCCTGGTGGGCGCGCGCGAAGTGGCCGGCCCCGTCATCGCCATGACGATCACCCTGGCTGCCGTGTATGCGCCGATCGGCATGATGGGGGGACTGACTGGCGCGCTGTTCAAGGAATTCGCGCTGACCCTGGCCGGCGCCGTGGTGGTGTCGGGCGTGGTGGCGCTGACCTTGTCTCCCGTAATGAGCTCCCTGCTGCTGCAGCCGAAACAGACGGAAGGACGCATGGCGCGCGCCGCCGAGCATTTCTTCGAAGGCCTGACCTCGCGCTATGCGCGCCTGCTGGACCGCTCCCTGCACCACCGCTGGCTGAGCGCCGGTTTCGCCGCGCTGGTGATGGTCAGTCTGCCGTTTTTGTACCTGCTGCCGCAGCGCGAACTGGCGCCGGCGGAAGACCAGGCCAGCGTGCTGACGGCGATCAAGGCGCCGCAGCATGCCAACCTCGATTACGTGGAACGCTTTTCCTACAAGCTCGATGCCATCTACAAGAATATCCCCGAAACGGACTCGCGCTGGATCATCAACGGCGGCGAGGGGCCTGCGTCTAGCATCGGCGGCATCAACCTGACGCCGTGGGCCGAGCGTTCGCGCAATGCGGCCGTCATCCAGGCGGAATTGCAGCACGCCGTGGGCGACGTGGAAGGCACCAGCATCTTCGCCTTCCAGCTGGCGCCCTTGCCGGGATCAAGCGGCGGCTTGCCCGTGCAGATGGTCTTGCGCAGCGCGCAGGATTACGCCACCCTGTTCCGCACCATGGAAGACGTCAAGCAGCGCGCACGCGACAGCGGCCTGTTTGCCGTCGTCGACAGCGACCTCGATTACAACAACCCCGTCGTGAAAGTACGCGTGGACCGCTCCAAGGCGAACAGCCTGGGCATCCGCATGCAGGACATCGGCGAATCGCTGGCCGTGCTGGTGGGCGAGAATTATTTGAACCGCTTCGGCATGGATGGCCGCGCCTACGACGTCATCGCGCAAAGCCCGCGCGAACAGAGATTGACGGCGCAAGCCCTGACGCAGCAGTACGTACGCGCCGACGACGGCAGCCTGCTGCCCCTGTCCGCCGTCGTGTCCGTGACGGAACAGATCGAGCCAAACATGCTGACCCAGTTCAACCAGCAAAATGCGGCCACCTTCCAGGGCGTACCGGCGCCGGGCGTGACCCTGGGCGACGCCGTCGCCTTCCTCGACGGCGTGGCGAAAACCCTGCCGCCGGGCTTCAGCTACGACTGGCAGTCCGATGCGCGCCAGTTTGCCACGGAAGGCAATGCCCTGCTGCTGGCCTTTTTGGCGGCCGTCGTCGTCATCTACCTGGTGCTGGCGGCCCAGTACGAAAGCCTGACGGACCCGCTGATCATCCTGATCACCGTGCCGCTGTCGATTTGCGGCGCCCTGATTCCGCTGGCCCTCGGCTACGCCACCGTCAACATCTACACGCAGATCGGCCTCGTGACTCTGATCGGCTTGATCAGCAAGCACGGCATTCTGATGGTGGAGTTTGCCAATGAATTGCAGGTACATGAACAGCTCGACCGCATCACGGCCATCCGCAAGGCGGCGCAGATCCGCTTGCGCCCGATTCTGATGACGACGGCCGCCATGGTGGTGGGCCTGGTGCCGCTGCTGTTCGCTTCCGGCGCCGGCGCCAACAGCCGCTTCGGGCTGGGCGTGGTGATCGTCTCGGGCATGTTGATCGGCACCTTCTTCACCCTGTTCGTGCTGCCCACCGTGTACACCTTTCTGGCCCGCCGCCACACGGCCGACCATGCCACGCCGCGCGCGCGCGACCTGTCCCAGGCGCTGAAGGAATCCCCATGAAAAATTACCGCTATCTTGTCTCCCTTTTCCCCCTGCTGGCCGGCTGCGCCGTCAGCCCCGCCTATGTCACGCCGGGCACGCCCGCCATCACCCTGGCCAGCCCGCAGCAGGCGCAATTCGCACCCGGTGCAAGCGCCGTCAGCGAGGCCGCCTGGTGGACGTTTTTCGACGATGCGCGCCTGTCGCAGCTGATCGCCAGCGCGCTCGAACACAACCTCGATATCGTCCAGGCGCAAGCGAACCTGCTGGCCGCGCGCGCCGTCTTCGACGAGCGCCGGCTCGATGAGCTGCCTTCCGTCACCAGCCAGGCGGGATGGCAACGCCAGGTGCGACAGGACACACCCGATAGCCGCGCCGCCAGCGCCAGCACGCGCGTAGGGTTCGACGCGCAATGGGAGATCGACCTGTTCGGCCGCTTGGCCCATATCAGCCGCTCGGCGCAGGCGCGCGCCGAGGCGGTGCAGGCGGACTTGCGGCAAATGCAGCTGACAATCGCTGCCGAGGTGGCGCGCAATTACTACGAGGCGCTGGGCTACCAGCAAAACCTGGCGCTGACGCAGGCGCAGGTGCACAGCTGGCGCGACACCGTCGCCCTGATCGATGCGCGCATCCGCGCCGGCAGCGGCTTGCCGGAAGAGCGCCACAACGCGCTGGCCAACCTGGCCCGCAGCGAGGCGATGCTGCCGCCATTGCAGGCGGGCTTGCGCCAGGCGCAGTACCGGCTCGATGTCTTGGGCGGCCAGCGACCTGGCGCAGACACTGCGGGCGCCATCGCGCTGGCCACTCAGCCAGGGCAACAGGCGCCGCTGGCGGGCCAGCTGCCGCTCGGCGACGTGAACCGCCTGATCAAGCAGCGTCCCGACGTGGTGCGCGCCGAGCGCCTGCTGGCCGCCTCCAGCGAAGACGTGGGGGCGGTCACGGCCGACCTGTATCCGCGCCTGAGCCTGGGCGGCTTTTTGGGCTTCTTTGCGCTGCGCGGCAGCGGCGTGTTCGACGGCGGCGCGCGCGCCTTCGAGATGGCGCCCTCCATCAGCTATCCGGCCTTCCGCCTCGGCAGCGTCAAGGCGCGCTTGCGCGGCACGCAGGCCGAAGCGCAGGGCGCGCTGGCGCGCTATGAACAAACGATGTTATTGGCGCAGGAAGACGTGGAAAATGCCGTCACGCAGCTGGCGCAAAACCAGACGCGATTGGCTTCCCTGCTGGAATCGGCGCGCCACGGCAACGCGGCCCTCGGCATCGCCAGCACGCGCTATCAGGGTGGTTCCGGCAGCTACCAGGCCGTGCTGGAAAACCAGCGCGCCTTGTACGATATCCGGCGCGAAGCGCTGCTGGCGGAAACGGCGTCCTATATCGATGCGATTGCCCTGTACAAGGCGCTGGGATGGGGGCAAACTATGTGATCTTTTTAGCTAGGAAAGGCACGCAATGTTCACGCAAGGCAGCTGGCTCAATCCACCGGAAAACTGGTCCGCCGACGGCGCGCAATTGCGCGTGACGACGGATGCCAACACGGATTTCTGGCGCAGGACCGCGTATGGGTTTATCCGCGACAGCGGCCATTTTTTCGGCACGCAAATCGATGGCGATTTCACGGCGCAGCTGCATGTGGCGGCGCAGTACGCAGCGCTGTACGACCAGGCGGGAATGATGGTGCGCATCGACGCGGAAAACTGGATCAAATGCGGCGTCGAATTTTCCGACGGCCAGTTACTGTTGAGCACCGTGCTGACGGTGGACACATCGGATTGGGCCGTCAGCATCGCTCCCGCCATGCCGGACGGTTTCTGGCTGCGCGTGACGGTGGAAAAGGGTGTGATCCGGGTGCAGTATTCGACCGATGGCAAGCTATGGCCGCTGCTGCGCCTGGCGCCATTTCCCGAGGCCAGCAGCTACCTTGTCGGGCCCATGTGCTGCACGCCGGAACGCGCCGGCCTCGAGGTCGCGTTTTCGCAATTTACGCTGGGCCCAGCCCAGCGCAAGGACTTGCACGACCTCACTTGAGTGCCCGTGTGTGCATGGCGGATCAGACGGCGGAATCCGTCCACTGATTCTCGATGCACCATTGCCGCACATCGGCGATCAGTTGCGCGGAAACGGGCTGGAGTCCCGGGAGTTTTTTCTCGTATTTACGGATGCTGGCGGCAAAAAAAGTGAAGAAAGCGGTGCCGATCAATTTGCGTTGCCCAGGCGTGTCTTTTTTCACCGGTACGAAGTCTTCCTCGTCCATGGCGATATCGAGGCCGAACATGTTGTCGCTGGCGTAATAGCGGCAGAATGTTTTTCGCTGCAAGTCTTTTGGCACGCAGCGCAGGCAGACAAACAATTCCCAGTCGAGATCAGGATATTTTTCTTCCATCAAGGGACCAAGCTGCCGCAGTTCATGACCAATGTCAAAGACCTTGGTCCAGCTTGGCGAGTCCGATGTCGTGTCTATGCGCATCTTTGTTTTCTCCGAGTGCAAGAACCGCATGATACGCGCATCGTCCTTCAGGCAGCGCGCGTGCCACCACGTGGCAAGATCAATCCGCCCGCGCCACCCACGTCTCGTGCAAATGGCGCCACAGCAGGCTACCAGCCGGCGTTTTCTCATACACGACGGTCGACAGCCGCTCGGTATTTTCTCCACCGGGCAGCGATTGATACTCGCGGTAAGACACGGTGGCGCTGGCGGCGCTGTCCTGGATCAATGCCAGGTCGGAAATGCGCATGACGAGGCCCGGACGGCTGCCGCCGGCGCCCTGGAAAAACGCCGTCAAGCCGGCATGATCGAGCTGCTTGCCACCGGGTGACACCATCGTGAACGCGGGTGAAAAACGCGCGAGCAAATCAGCGCAATGTTCCGGCGCCGTCGCCTCGCCAGAGAGCCACTCGCGGATCAGCACATGCGTGGCTAACACGTCGTCAAAACAGGGGTGCGTTGTCTTCATTTTTTTGTTACTCCATGGTGATGTAAAAGGTCGAGAACGGCGCGGTTATCGATGCGCGCGCACAGCACCAAAGGCAGCACGCACGCGCTGGCGGCCAGCGCAAAGCACCAGTGAAAGACCCGCGCCGCGCGCGCATGCAGGGCAGGGTCGTCCAGGGTGGCGATACCCTGCGCCGCCAGCAAGCCGTTGAGCAGCACGCTGAGCAGCGCCACGCCCAGGCAAAAGCCCAGCTGGCGGTTGATATTCCACACGGCGCTGGCCTGGCTCAGCTGCGTATCCGGTGTGCGCAAGAACGCCGTGCTTTGCGCCGTGCTGCTGCACAAGCCGCCGCCAAAACCCATCACGGCATACGCGCCGGCCAGCCAGAACAGCTGATCGGCCGCATTCACGCGCAGCAGCATCAGCATGCCCGCCGCCTGCAGCAGTGCGCCAGCGATGAACAGGGGTTGCGGCCCCACGCGGCGGTAGCTTTTTCCGGTGAGCGAAATGGCCGCAAACGAGGCCAGCGCCCACGGCAGCATCAGCGCGCCCGCCGTCGACGCCGACATGCCCAGCACGCCCTGCAGGTACAGCATGGCCAGCAGGCTCACGCCCATGAACACGCCCGGCACCAGCAGATACATCAGCATGGCAATGCGCAGCAGCGGTTCGGCGGCCAGACGCAGGTTGAGCAGCGGCGTGGATTTGCGCAGCGCGCCGCGCACGTAGACCCATGCGCAGGCGGCGCCCAGCGCCAGCACGCCGGCGCCGGCCAGCAGCTCGCCCGGCGTGCCCAGCATGGTCAAGCCCAGCAACAGCAAAAGGATGGCTGTGCTGCCCGCCACAAGGCCGCCCGTGTCGAGACGGGGAACTGCCGCGCGCGGCGGGTCGGGACGCAGCCAGCAGGCGGCCAGCAGCAGCGCCAGCGCGGCAAACGGCACGTTCAAATAAAAAATCCAGCGCCACGACAGGCTGTCGACGATGACGCCACCCAAGGCGGGCGACAGGGCCGGCGCCAGCAAGCCCACCAGCATGATGACGGAGGACAGGCCGGGACGCTCGGCAGGCCGATACAGCTGGTAGGTCATGCTTTGTCCCAGCGGAATGAGCAAGCCGCCACCGAGGCCCTGCACGCAGCGCCAGGCGATCAGCGCCTCGATCGAGGGTGCCAGGCCGGCGCCGATGCTGGCGCATAAAAAAGTTAGCAACGATGCCATGAACACGGTTTTGCTGCCATAATAGGCAGCCAGCCAGGCGCTGGCCGGGATAACGATGGTCAGGCCGAGGATGTAGGCCGTGCTGATCCAGGCCAGCTGCGCCACCGAGGCGTGCAAGGCATGGCCGATGTCGGGATAGGCGACGCTGGTGATGAACATGTTGATCAGGTCGACGAAAAACCCCAGCAGATAGATGGTCGCCACTTTTTTGCGATAGTCCATGGTGCTCCGAATGGCAAACGGCCAGCTTAAGCGCCTAGCGCCATTTGCGTAACGGGCCGGCCCCGATTACACTGTCAAACAAATTTTGACAAACCGCTGGAAGCCGCATGTTTACTCATTTTTATTTATGATCAGTCTTGACCGCCTGGGTATTTTCATCGCCATCGTCGATGCCGGTTCGCTGACGGCCGCCGCCGCCGTGCTGGGCCAGAGCAAGGCCGTCGTCAGTTTTAACTTGAAACAGCTGGAAGCGGAGCTGGGCGTGTCGCTGCTGACGCGCAGCACGCGCAGCCTGGCGCTGACCGACGTGGGACGGCGCTTTTATGAAGATTGCCAGCGCGTGCTGAGCGAAGCGCAGGGCGCCATCGAAACGGCGCGCCAGGGCCACCAGGGCTTGCGCGGCACCCTGCGCCTGACCACCACCGTCGAATACGGCAGCCGCACGGTGATCCCCGCGCTGATCGCCTTTGCCGCCGCCCACCCGCAGCTGCAGATCCAGCATTCCTCGTCGTCGTCGCATGAAGACCTGATCTCGGGCGGCTATGACCTGGCCATCCGCATGGGTTCACTCAACGACTCAAGCTACCGCGCCGCGCTGATCGAGCCGTATGCGATCTGGCCTGTCGCCTCGCCTGCCTACCTGGCCAGCCTGCCCGGCAGGGACATCGCCACCTTGCCCGACTTGCAGCGCGCGCGCTGGCTGGCGCACAGCCGCCTCAGCACGCCCCTGCGCTGGGACGTGCACACGCCCGATGGCCCCGCCGCCTTTGCCGTACAGGACGACGCCGCCATCCATTCCGACTCCGCCTCGGCCCTGCTGGGCTTTGCCCTGGGCGGCTGCGGCGTGGCCCTGCTGCCGCAATGGCAGGTGGAGGGGGACGTGCGCGCGGGACGCCTGCGCCGCCTGCTGCCCGACGTCGCCTTCCCGGAGCAGGGCGTGTATGCCGTGTATCCGAACACGCAGCATATCGCGGAAAAGGTGCGCGCCTTTATCGACTTTTTGCGCACGTTTGTGGGCACGCCGGACTGAGATTTCACTTCGTCAATATTTGACGAAGACAACGGTTTCCAAGGGGCAAACGAGCGCCCCTTTCGGTTTTCACGGCCTACACTGGAAGGACGTTGTTCACCGATTGGAGACCATCATGGCACATACATTGGCAGCAGTTTTCGCCGTCCGCGACATGGCCGAGCGCGCCCGGCACGACCTGATCACGGCGGGCTTTCCCGGCGCCAGCATCCGCCTGCACGATGCGGGCAGTGACGACTTTTCCGCCACGGAAAACATCCGGCGCGACGACAGCGACAGCCTGCTCGACAATATCAAGCATTTCTTTACGGATCTGTTCGGCAGCCACGCCGACCGCCACATCTATGCGGAAGCCGTGCGGCGCGGACATGTCGTGCTGACACTGGAAGGCGCGAACGACGCCGATATCCAGCGCGCCACCGACCTCGTCGAGCGCTATGCGCCGCTCGACATCGATGCGCATGCCGACCACTGGCGCGCCGGCGGCTGGCAAGGCGCGCCGCACGACGACAGCGCAATGCGCCAGGGCGCCAGCATGCAATCCAGCGCGCCATCGCAGCAGGGCAACCTGAACGAAGCGGCGGCATCGCAGCAATTTGCGGGCGGCATGGCGCCGCCGTCATCGGGCGCGGGCGCCAACGCGCGCCGCTACCCCAGCGCCGACAACCTGCCAGGCACCAGCTACGACGACGAGCAGTACTACCGCAGCCACTGGAGCGCCACCTATGTCGCCACCGGCGCGCGCTTCGAGGACTACGATCCCGCCTACCGCTATGGCCATTCGATGGCCAGCAGCGACAGCTACCGGGGCCGCCCGTGGGACGACGTGGAAGCGGACCTGCGTTCCACGTGGGAGCACACGTATCCGCAATCAGCGTGGGACAACTTCAAGGCAGCTGTCAAACATGGCTGGGAACGCATCACTTCCTGATGCGCGCTGAGGGGGATAGCCCCCCTCAGCGCCCCTCGTGCGTGAGCTTGAGGAAGTGGTTCAGGATGTGGAAGTGGTCTTCGAAGAATTGCTCTTCCATGGCCGGCAGGGCGCTCACCGGCACCCATTGCGCCAGCGCCGCATCGTCGGCCGCCTTCACGGCCGGCAGCTGGCGCGTCTTCAGGTCAAAATAATGCGCATGCGTGATGGTGCGCCCGCGCTGGCTGCGGTCCGGATGGTCGAACACGGCTACGCCGACCAGCGCCTCGACGAGGGTGGGCGCCAGCACGCCCAGCTGGGTTTCTTCCGCCAGTTCGCGCAGGGCGCCCTGCAGCAAGCGTTCGCGCGGCTCCAGGAAGCCGCCGGGCAGCGCCCACAAGCCCTTGCCCGGATAGCCGCCGCGGCGCACGAGCAGCACGTGTCCCCCCGTCTGCACCAGCGCGTCGACGGTGGTGAAGATGGGCGGATACGGCGCCGCGCGCCAGCGCGCTTTATACGCTTCGATGGCGCGGTATTCCTGCACCAGCGGTGCGTACCATGGCAACAAGGTCCACGCCTTCACATACTGGCCGATGGCGGCCGGCAGCAGCTGCGCCACGGCGCTCAGCGACACATCCACGTCTTCCGCTTCGAACAGCACGTTGCGGATGGCCGTCGCGCCGATGGGCGCACCGGGATCGATCTCCAGATTCAATAACTGCCAGTGCGGGAAGTGGTGCAGGTAGTAGCTGGTGGCATCCTTGAAGCAAGCCACCAGGGTGACGCGCTGCGCCGTCGACACGGCGCCCGCCACGGCGCGCCGCACGGCATCGGCCCACAGGCCATCGTCGTAGTAATCGCGCACGGCCACGTAATGCACGCGCGCGCGCTGCGCCTCGGGCAGGGTGGCGGCGATCATGGCGGCCCGCTCCTGCCACGTAAACGGGTTCTTCGGGCTGCGCGCATGGAAGGCGGAACCGAGCACCACCACCACCTGGGCGGCCGTCGTCAGCGCCTTCTGCAACAAGCCCGCATGGCCATGGTGAAAAGGCTGGAAGCGGCCGATCAGGATGGCCGCGTCGGCAGGATAGGATGAGCTCATGCGTCGTCTCCGGTGGGGTAGTGGGCGGCGATCGGCAATTGGCGCCCGCTGCCAAAGGCGCGCGAACGCACGCGGATGATGGGCGCCGCCTGGCGCCGTTTGTACTCATTGCGGGCGACCATGCCGAGGATGCGCATCACCAGTGCGCGGCCCTCGTCCGTCTCGCGCAGCTGGTCGACCAGGGTCAGCGCCTGCGCACTTTCAGCCGCCGGCAGGCGGCGTCCCTCGATATGCCATTTCAAGATTTCATCGAGCACGGGATACGGCGGCAAGCTATCGGTGTCGCGCTGGCCCGGCGCCAGTTCCGCCGACGGGGGTTTGTCGAGCACGGCGGCGGGGATCAGCTCGCGCCCGGCGCTGGCGTTGAGGTGGCGCGACAGGGCGAACACCTCCGTTTTATACAGGTCGCCGATCAATCCCAGTCCCCCGTTCGTGTCGCCATACAGGGTGCAGTAGCCCACCGAGATTTCGCTCTTGTTGCCGGTGGTGAGCAGCAGGGCGCCGAAGGCGTTCGAGTATTCCATCAGGATGGTGCCGCGCACCCGCGCCTGCAGGTTTTCCAGCGGCAGCCCCTGCAGCCTGCCGTCGAAGGCTTGGGCATAGCCGGCTTCGTACTGCGCCACGATGTCGCGTATCGGGTGCGTGTGCAGGACGATACCGAGGTTGGCGCACAGGGCGACGGAATCGGTGACGGAGCCGGCGCTGGAAAACACGGACGGCATGGTGATGCCCACGACGTTGTCGCCGCCCAGCGCCTCGACGGCCAGGGCCAGGGTCAGCGCCGAATCGATGCCGCCCGAGCAGCCGACGACGACTTTCGTGAAGCGGCAGCGGCGCGCATAGTCGCGCAAACCGAGCACGATCTGGCGCCGCGCAAACTCCACGGCGGGGATGCCGTCCGGATCCGGCACGGGAAACGCCGATCCATCGGGCCGCATAAAACGGCCATCGGCAAAGCGCAGCAAGGGAAAATCCTCGACGAAGCGGGCCGCCTCGAATTGCACGCCGTCGCTCGGCGACATGGCGAACGAGGCGCCGTCGAACACCAGCTGGTCCTGGCCGCCCACCTGGTTGACGAAGAGCAAAGGCAGCTTGACGCGCGCGCAGGCGGCGCCAAACACGGCGTGGCGCTGCGCGCGCTTGCCGATGTCGGACGGGCTGGCGTTGATGCTGACGACAAGGTCGGGCCCCGCCGCGTGCAAGGCGTCGAACGGGTTGACGGCGTAGGCGCGGCCATCGTCGTTCCAGCCATCCTCGCAAATCATGAAGCCGACCTTGCGGCCGGCGATATCGAGGGTGCAGGCGCCGGGCGGGCCCGGCTCGAAATGCCGTCCCTCGTCGAAGATGCCGTAGGTGGGCAGCAGCTGCTTGTAGTATTCGGCCACGATGCGCCCGTCGCGCAGCGCCAGCAAGGCGTTGTACAGGGGCTTGCCGACGCCGGGATTGGGCCGCGCCGTGCCGATGACGGTGACCAGCGCCGGCCAGCGCGTGGACGCGTCCAGCAGCGTATCGAGCGCCTGCTGCATGTCGCGCAGGAAGGCGGCATCCTCGAACAGGTCGCCCGGGTAATACGCACACAGCGACAGTTCCGGGCACACGAGCAGGTCGGCGCCATCGTCGCTGGCACGCTGCATGCGCGCGATGATGGCGCCGACATTGGCGTCGAAATCGCCCACGGTGGGATTCATCTGGGCGAGGGCGATGGTCAGCATGGTGATCCTTCATTGGTTACGCTTGAAACCACTATCCTGCCTGAAATTTTCCTGAGCGTACTGATGCAATCGTGCAAGCCTGCCGGTCGGCTTGCTACAAGGTCTTGAGCCAGGCCCGCAAGCGCGTGCGCGCATTCGCATACGGCGACGCCGTGTTGAACTGGATCATGCGCCCCATCGTGTAATGCGTGTACCAGGGCTGGCCATACAGTTGCGCGTCGTCGTGCGCCTCGATCAGCACCAGCAGCTGGTTCTTCGCCTGTTCCAGGCGCTGCAGCAAGTCATCCATGCCCAGTTCAGCATAGTCCGCATAGAAGCGCTGCGCCAATTTTCCCAGAGCGTTCCACGTGAAACCTTCGACGGGAAAGGCGATATCCTCGATGCGTTTGCCGCCACGCAACTGCGCATGCCAGTGCAAGACCAGCTCGTTCCAACCCACCAGATAGGCGAGCAAGTCGCACACGCTCATGCGCGTGCCCGCCACTTGTCCTTCCAGCACGGGCTCCCGCGCCAGCGCGGGCGGCACGCGCGCCAGCTCCTGCATCAACTTTGCATACGTGCTGTTGATGGCGTCGATGAGTTCCTGCTTGCTGTCGGGGATCGCCATCACGCCGCCCGGCTCACCGGCAAGCCAGCCGCCTGCCAGTCATCGTAACCGCTGCCGAGACGGCGCGCATGCAAGCCGTGCTGGCGCAGGGCCGCCACGGCCTGCACGGACAGCACGCAATACGGGCCGCGGCAATACGCGGCGATCTCTGCGTTCGCGGGCAATTCGCCAAGGCGGCGCTGCAAGTCATCAAAAGGAATATTGATCGCACCGGGCAAGTGGCCGGCAGCGAATTCCTGCGCGGGCCGCACGTCGAGCACGGTGATGCTGGCTTCGTGCATGCGTTCCAGCAACTCGTTGCCCGTGATCGCTTCCACGTGGTCGCCCCGGCTCAGCGCCTGCAGTTCGCTGCGCTGATGCTGCGCGTACACGTCCAGCGCGGCCAGCAGCTGCACGATGGGACCGCTGCCGAGCCGGTACAGCACGCGCTTGCCGTCGCGCCGCGCCTGCACGAAACCGGCGCGCCGCAACTGCTGCAAATGCTGGGAAGTATTCGCCACGGACAAGCCCGTCAACTCCACCAGCTGCTCCACCGCATATTCGCCATGTGCGATCTGCTCGAGCAGGCGCAATCGCGGCGCACTGCCTAAAATATGGGCAAACCCGGCGGAACCGGTGAGAAATTCGATATCGGCATTTTTCATTGACACGATGCTAGCACCCTTATAACATTCAAGCAATTAATTGAATGTTAGGAGTGGCAATGCAAATACTCTGGCTCGATGCGCTGGCCATCGGCGTGGGCGCGACGGCGGTGATGGATGTGTGGGCGGTGGCGTTAAAACGCTACTGGTGCATTCCTTCGCTGAACTTTGCGATGGTGGGGCGCTGGCTGGGCCATCTGCCGCGCGGCACGATCACGCACACCAACATCGCCCAGGCGGCGCCCGTGCGCGATGAAGCCATCCTGGGCTGGACGTTTCATTATGTGATCGGCGTGCTGTTTGCGGCCGTGCTGCTGGCGCTGGTGGGACCGGAGTGGCTCAGCCAGCCGACGTTCGCGCCAGCCCTGCTGGCGGGTGTGCTGAGCGTGGCCGCGCCATTTTGCATCTTGCAGCCGGGCATGGGCGCCGGCCTGGCCGCCAGCAAGACGCCGCATCCGACGGCCGCCCGCCTGCGCAGCCTGATGGCCCACACGGCGTTCGGCATCGGCCTGTACCTGGCGGCGCTGCTGTGGTCGACGGTCCGCTAGGAGGTCAGCGGCGGTACGGGTGTGGGCGCCGGCGCGGCTGCCACCGCCGACATGGCCGGTGCCTCCGGCTGGGCCGGCACCGTGCTCAGCACCATCGTGCTGGGCTTGGCGATCGCGATGTGCGCCTCGTCCAGGCGCTTGAGCAGTTCGAACAGCAGCGCGCTGCGGATGCCCGACGTCAGGCGCGGCGACGAAGCAAAGCCGGTGGCGTTGAACAGCAACAGGCCATTGTCGATGCCATCGAGCTGCACGCTGGGCGCCGGCGTGTCGAGCACGTCGGGATTGTCGACAAAGACGGACAGGATCAGCGCGCGCGCCGCCTGCGCATCTGTGCCCAGCGGCAACGGCAGCTTGACTTGCACCAGGCCCAGCGGATTGGCCAGGGTCACGTTGCGCACCGTCTTGGTAATGAATTCCGAGTTCGGCACGATCACCGTGGAACGGTCGCCCAGTTGAATTTCCGTGGCGCGCACATTGATGCGGCGAATGTCGCCCTCCACGCCACCCAGCGACACCCAGTCGCCCACTTTCACAGGACGTTCGGCCAATAAAATCAAGCCGGAAACGAAGTTCTGCACCACCGCCTGCAAGCCAAAACCGATACCCACCGACAAGGCTGACGCCACCCACGCGATGCGTTCCAGGCCGATGCCGGCCGCCGACAGGGCCAGCGCCACGGCCAGCACGCCGCCGATATAGCCGAACAAGGTGATGAACGACACTTGCATGCCCGTATCGAGATTAGTGGTCGGCAAATAACTGTTTTGCAGCCAGCGCTTGAACAGGCCCAGCGCAACAAAACCAACGAGCAGCACCAGCAGGGCCTGGATCAGCGCGGCAGGGCGGATCGCCACCTCGCCGATGGCCAGGCCATCCTGCAGCTTGCCAACCCGCTGGAACAGCTCGCCCGGACCTTCACCGAACGGCGCCAGCAGCAGCATCAGGGCCAGCAGCACGACGATGGCGCGGCCGATACCCGACAGCAGCACGGCCGCCTGGTCGCGCGCCTTGGGCGTGGCCAGTACAGGATGGGCCGCGTCAGGCGGCGGTGGCGTGGAGGCCAGCAGCATGCAGATATCGTCCACCAGCACCGTCAGCAGATAGGTGCTGCACACCACCACGATGACCCAGGCGATTTGCTTGGCGACAAAGCTGCCGAACGCCACATAGCCGATCA
Source organism: Janthinobacterium sp. BJB301 (assembly GCF_002735685.1). Taxonomy (NCBI): domain Bacteria; kingdom Pseudomonadati; phylum Pseudomonadota; class Betaproteobacteria; order Burkholderiales; family Oxalobacteraceae; genus Janthinobacterium; species Janthinobacterium sp. BJB301. Next base: position 109,376 of record NZ_PDZJ01000004.1, read on the forward strand.
ACAAGCTGATGACGCTTGACGCCAGCGCCAGCCACAACAGCACCGTGACGCAGCGCAGCCACAGGGGCGTGACCAGGGTGGCCGGATCGGCCTCGCGCAACTGGCGCCAGCAGCGCTCGGCGCGCATCAAGCCATAGGCGATGGTCGTGCTCATCACCAGGGCGACGATGCAGTTGACGGCCACGGCCGTCGACAGGCCCGCATTGATGACGATGGTGACCCGTTCCGTCGCCCACACGAGCACGACGATGAAGGAAAACATCGACGGGAAGTTGCGCATGCGGTGCGCCAGCGCATCGGGCAGGGGCAACAGACGCCACGACACGCGGCGCGGCGACAGCAGCGCGTGGCCGAGTCCCGCCGTAAAACCGGCAAAGCAGATGATGCCGATCAAGCTGCTGAGGAAAGTCGAGGTTTTTTCGGACAGGCCGCCCTCCCAGCGCAGCCCCATGGCCAGCAATTCCGCCACCAGGCCCGGCGTGGCCAGCGCCAGCACCAGCACGGCCAGCGCATGCAGGGAACGGCGCAAGCGGCCATGCGGCACGCGCGTGGACGTCACCACCAGCAAGTAGCGCGAAGCCCAGACGCTGGCGCCGATCACGGCCACGATGGCAGCCAGCAAGCCGCCCCAGGCCGACCACGGCGTGGCGCCTGCCGCATTCGCCAATTCCAGCTCCAGCGCGCGCAAGCGCTGCAGGTTCTGCGGCAATTCCGCATGCAGCTGTTTCCAGAACGAACCGGCGAGTATCGAAGCCGTGCGCTCACCCAGGCGCGCCTGCAACTGGGCGCGGCGCACCGTCGACACCTGTTCCGAGGCCTGCGTCGCTTCCACGGCCAGCAGGCGCGCCAGTTTGACTTGCGCATCGAGCGCGCTGCTGGTGCGGTCCAGCTGGCTGCGCTGCGCCGCCACGTCGGGCGCATCTTTCGTACCCGCCGCCGGCTTGCCCAGCTCGGCCAGCCGCGCCTGCACGCTGGAGAGCGTCGGCGCGAGCGCATCGGCCACCTTGTCCGCCTCGGCGCTGGCCGCCAGCGCATCAGCCCGCATCTGCGACAGGGTCGCATCATCGAGCTCAGCCTCGCCATCGAGCGCCTTCTGGATACCGGTGATCTGCTTGCGCAAGCCATCGAGACGCTGGTCGGCCGTGGCGGCGTCATCGACGGGCTGCGACCAGGCGGGCGGCGGGGCCAGCGAGCACGCCAGCAGCAAGGCCAACAGGAAGGGGAAGAAACGGAGACGGAAAGAAGTCATGCGGACCTATGGCTGGAAATGAGAAAAACGGCCGGATTGGCAGCAGCGCCAGTCATGGCGTGCTGCCCAGCAGGTGCCTGCCAATATAGCTGAAAACGCGGGCAAGCCGCAGGACAGGCGGAACTGGCGTGTGCCCCGGGGAGAAACTAGGCATATTGCCCTATGGAAATATCATTCAAAAAGGTCTAGGATCGTCGTCCGCTTGGCGGCGCGGCAGCCATCTGCACGCCGCCGACCTTTTCACCACTCCCTCCGTATTGAGACAGCCATGAAGTTTTTATCCCACCTGACCATCGGCACACGCCTCGCCACAGGCTTTGGCACCATCGGCGCCATGCTGATCATCATCTCTTGCCTGGGCATTGCCATGCTGGGCAAGATCAACCAGGGCACCGGCCATATCGTGCATGACAGCATGCCCAAGATCGAGCTCGCCAACAGCGTGTCGGCCAACATCAACGATATCGCCATTGCGCTGCGCAACATGATGCTCAGCGCCGATCCGGCCGACCAGCGCAAACAAACGGACGCCATCCTGGCTGCGCGCCAGGAGGCGGCCGGCAATCTCGGCAAGCTCGCGAACATGCTCGATTCCGACCGAGAGCGCGCGTTGCTGGCCAAGATGAACGACGCCAACACCCGCTACGCGCAGGGGCAGGAAGCCTTGCTTGAACTGATCCGTAGCGGCACCCCGGACGACAGCAGCGCCTACCTGTACGGCCAGCTGCGCCCCGTATTGCTCGTCTATAAACAATTGATTGCTGAACAGATCAGCTTGCAAAATACCCTGGCCAACACGGCGGGCGACAACGCCAATGCCACCTATGCCAATACGCGCACCTTGCTGATCGGCATGTCGCTGGCGGCACTGGCCATCGCGGCGGCGTTGGCGTATGGCATCACACGCTCGATCACCGGCCCCGTCACCACGGCGCTGCAGGTGGCCAACACGGTGGCCGCAGGCGATTTGCGCAGCCAGATCACCGTGCATTCGCGCGATGAAATGGGACAACTGTTGCAGGCACTCAAGCGCATGAACGACAACCTGGCGCAAACGGTGGGCACGGTGCGTGCCGGCACGGAAACGATCGCCTCGGCCTCGTCCGAAGTGGCGGCAGGCAGCCTGGACCTGTCTGCGCGCACGGAGCAGCAAGCCAGTTCGCTGGAAGAGACAGCCTCTTCCATGGAAGAACTGACCTCGACCGTCAAGCAGAATGCCGACAATGCTCGCCAGGCGCACGTGCTGGCCGATACGGCCTCCGGCGTGGCGCAGCGCGGCGGCGCCGTCATCGCGCAAGTGGTGGCGACCATGCGGCAAATCGACGCCTCGTCGAACAAGATCGCCGACATCATCGGCGTCATCGATGGCATCGCCTTCCAGACCAACATTCTGGCCTTGAACGCAGCTGTGGAAGCGGCGCGCGCGGGCGAGCAGGGCCGCGGCTTTGCCGTCGTGGCCACGGAAGTGCGCAGCCTGGCGCACCGCTCCGCTGCCGCGGCCAAGGAAATCAAGACCCTGATCGACGACTCGACCCAGACCGTGGCGGCGGGCAGCGAGCTCGTGCATCAGGCCGGCAACACCATGAGCGACCTGGTCGACAGCGTGCGCCGCGTTACCGACATCATGGAAGAAATCACCTCGGCCAGCGCGGAACAGACGGCCGGCATCGAGCAAATCAACCAGGCCATCAGCGAGATGGACAACGTCACCCAGCAAAACGCGGCCCTGGTGGAAGAATCGGCGGCCGCCGCCGCTGCCATGCAGGAGCAGGCGGCTACGTTGGCGCAGGTGGTGAGCGCCTTCAAGCTGGACGCCGGCGCACCGGCAAGCAAGCCGGCAATCGCCGCGACAACCGTACCGCGCCAGCAAGCCGTCGCTCTGCGCGTGCCGGCCGCCAGGAAAGCTGCGCCAGCCGCCACGGCGTCATCCGACTGGGAAGAGTTCTAAGGCAGCAACGCCACAGGTGCCTCTCGGCGCCTGTGGCGTCATGCAGCATCGGCTGCTTCCTGTTACGCGATCTGATCCATGTCAATCAACAATCAAATTTGACACGGCGCGGCTAGGCCGAGAGTTCTCTCCGGATGATGTCTGCGCCTGCACTGAGCGCATTGAGTTTGCCTCTGGCTACGTGACGAGACAAGGGCGCCATGCCGCAGTTGGTGCTTGGATAGAGTTTGTCGGCATCGACAAAGCGCAGCGCCTTGCGCAGGGTGTTGGCCACTTCCTCAGGCGTTTCAATGGTGTTGCTTGCCACGTCAATGGCGCCGACCATCACTTTTTTACCGCGTATGAGTTCAATCAGGTCGATGGGAACACGCGAGTTGTGGCATTCCAGCGAGATGATGTCGATATTCGATTTCTGCAGCTTGGGGAAAGATTCCTCGTATTGACGCCACTCGGACCCCAGCGTATTTTTCCAGTCCGTATTGGCCTTGATGCCGTAACCATAGCAAATATGCACGGCCGTTTCGCATTTGAGCCCTTCGATCGCCCGCTCCAGGGTGGCAATCCCCCAGTCATTCACCTCATCAAAAAAGACATTGAATGCGGGTTCGTCAAACTGGATGATGTCGACGCCGGCCGCCTCCAACTCCCGGGCTTCCTGGTTGAGGATCTTGGCGAATTCCCAGGCCAGCTTTTCGCGACTCTTGTAGTGGCTGTCATACAGCGTATCGATCATCGTCATCGGACCTGGCAGGGCCCATTTGATCGGCTGCGTGGTTTGCTGGCGTAAAAACTTGGCGTCTTCAACAAACACCGGCTGCGGGCGGCTTACCGCGCCAACGACGGTCGGCACACTCGCATCATAGCGGTCGCGGATTCTGACGGTCTCGCGTTTGTCAAAATCGACGCCGCTCAGATGCTCGATGAAGGTGGTGACAAAATGCTGACGCGTCTGCTCGCCATCGCTGACGATATCGATGCCTGCCTGCTGCTGTTCCTGCAGTGACAAACGCAAGGCATCCTGTTTGCCCTCGATTAATTCCTCGTCCTGCAATTTCCACGGCGACCAGAGTTTTTCAGGTTGGGCAAGCCAGGAAGGTTTCGGCAAGCTGCCGGCGGTCGAGGTAGGCAATAATTTTTTCATGGTGGTGATTTCGTGTGTTGGTTGGTCAGAGAGCGTAACTGGTAGTCCACTGTTCAAGAATATGCTTGTATGGCTTGATGAAATGCTCTTCCGTATATTTGCCCTGCTTGACTGCCAACTGGCTGCGCTCTTCCCGGTCATAGACAATCTGCGTCAATGAATAGTCCTGGTTCTTCAGGCTCGGCTGATACGACTTGCCTGCCGCCGAATTGGCGTTGTAAATCTCGGGGCGGTAAATCTTCTGGAACGTCTCCATCGTGCTGATGGTAGCGATCAGCTCAAGATTGGTGTAGTCGCCAAGCAGGTCGCCGATGAAATAAAACGCCAAGGGGGCGGCGCTATCTGGCGGCATGAAGTAGCGAACCTGCATGCCCATTTTTTCAAAATATTGATCCGTCGAGGAAAACTCATTTTGTTGATACTCGACGCCCAATACGGGATGCTGATTCCCCGTCCGGTGATAGACCTTGCTGCTCGAGGCGCTGATGCAGATGACAGGCGGCTTGCTGAAGCGCTCTTTGTACGTATGTGATTTGACAAAGTGCCGGAACAGCTTGCCATGAAAATCGCCGAAATCGTCGGGCGCGGTGAAGGTGGATTGATTGTTGTTATGCTCAGGCAGCAGCACGCTGAAATCGTAATCGCGCACGTAGGAGGAGAAATTATTCCCCGCGATCCCATCGATGCGTTCACCGGTTTTTTTGTCGATAACGGTCGGTTTCAAGATCTCGATCAACGGGATATTACTGCCTTCGACATCAATATTCAGCTCCACCGAGATGATTTCAAGCTCTACCGAATAGCGGTCGCCGTTCGGGTTATCCCAATGCGCCAGGTTGTTGAAGCGGTTGTCTATCATCCTCAGGGTATTGCGCAGGTTTTCCTGGCGACTGTTTCCCCGGGCCAGATTGGCAAAGTTGGTCGTCAGGCGCGTATTGTCCGATGGGTGATAGTTTTCATCGAAAACAATGCTCTTGATACTGAATATAAAATCTTTGCTCATGGTGATCTGGTGTCCTGATTTTTTGCGAATAATGTATGTGTTGATGGCTGAGCGTCGTGATGCGTATCAGGCTGCGACCAGCTCTTCAGCAGTGGCAGATCTCGCATGGCGCGTCAATTCGAGCAAGGGCAATGCCCGTTGCACTGCCAGTGTGGCCCGCTGGATCAGGGCTTCGTCCTGCAGGCGGTAGTCGAGGAAATCCTTGTCGGTCGCATACACACCCAGCGGTAATGTACGTGCCTGGAAAAAGCTGAACAGCGGCCGCAACTGGTGGTCGATCATCAGGGCATGGCGCTCGCTGCCGCCGGTGGCCGCCAGCAGGACCGGCTTGTCGATCAAGGCGTCCTGGTCAATGAAATCGAAGAAGTGCTTGAACAGTCCCGTGTACGCGCCGCGGTAGACCGGTGTTGCCACCACCAGGATGTCGGCTTGCTCGACCGCTGCAAGTTCCCGCTCCACCGTATCGGGCAGGTGGGAGCGCCAGACCGCGCCGGCAAGCTGCGGTGCGAGCTGACCCAGTTCGACCAGGCGTTGTTCGCACAGCACTTCATCGGCGATCAGGTCCATCAGGTGCTCGGCCAGGGCTGCCGCCTTGGAAGGGCGTTGCAGCCCGCCGGAAACCGCGACTAAACGAAGTGGACGTGTCATGTTTGCTTTCATGTGGATGGATGCGCCAGGGCCGTAAGAGTGCAGGCAACAAGGGAATCGATGATAGCGGCGGGAATCGATGAAGTATAATGGTCTTATTTCATACATCCATGAACATGGCTCATATCAATGCTTGAACGCATCCACCTCAGCATCGTCCAGCAGGTCGAGAAACAAGGGTCGCTGACGGCTGCCGCAGGCGTGCTGCACCTGACCCAGTCGGCCCTGAGCCACAGCATGAAGAAACTGGAACAGCAACTGGGCACCGACGTCTGGCTGCGCGAAGGGCGCAACCTGCGCCTGACGCAGGCCGGCCAGTATCTGCTGGCGGTGGCGAACCGGGTGCTGCCGCAACTGGACCTGGCCGAAGAGCGCCTGGGCCAGTTCGCGCAGGGCGAGCGCGGTGCGCTGCGTATCGGCATGGAGTGCCACCCGTGCTACCAGTGGCTGCTCAAAGTGGTGTCGCCGTATCTGGCCGCATGGCCCGACGTGGATGTGGACGTCAAGCAAAAGTTCCAGTTCGGCGGGATCGGCGCGCTGTTCGGCTACGAAATCGACCTGCTGGTCACGCCCGATCCGCTGTACAAGCCTGGACTGACATTCGAGCCCGTGTTCGACTACGAGCAGGTGCTCGTCGTGGCCAAGGGCCATGCCCTGGCTTCGGTGGCCTATGTGCAGCCTCAGCAGCTGACCCGGGAAGTGCTTATCAGCTACCCCGTGGACATCGAGCGCCTGGACATCTATAACCAGTTCCTGCTGCCGGCCGGTGTCACGCCCAAGCGCCACAAAGCCATCGAAACCACCGACATCATGCTGCAGATGGTGGCCAGCGGCCGCGGCGTGGCCGCCCTGCCGCGCTGGCTGGTCGAGGAATACGCGGCCAAGATGGACGTGGTGCCTGTGCGGCTGGGTGTGCACGGCATCGCCAAGCAGATTTTCCTGGGGGCACGCGAGACGGACACCGCCATCGACTACGTGCGGGCCTTCATCGCACTGGCGCGCCAGCCTGCCAGCGCCAGTGCACAGTGACCGCGGCGACGCCATGGGTCATCTCTTGATGCATCCAGCTCAGCTCAGGGCCGCTGGCAACATCACGCACGCCTATTCCCTGGAAGTCAGTGCGAAGGACATGCCGGCGTTGAGCGCGGCGGCGCCGCGGATAGCGCCCGCGTCCACCATTGCCATTCCCTACCTGCCACGCGAGGATAACGACGCGCGGCTGGCCGCAGCGCGGACCGTGCGCAGGCTCGGCTTCGAACCCATGCTGCACCTGTCTGCGCGCCGGATTGCCTCGCTTGCCGAGTTTGAGTCGTTCATCCAGCGCGCAGTCGCCGAAGCGGGCGTCGAGCGCTGCTTCGTGATCGCCGGCGATCCATCCACCGCGATGGGACCGTTTTCCGACAGTGCCGCGCTGATCGACACGGGCGTGTTCGAGCGCGCGGGCATGCAGGTGATCGGCGTGGGTGGTCACCCGGAAGGCCATCCGGTGATGAGCACGGCCGAACAGTGGGAGGTGCTTGAACGCAAGTGCGACAGCATCGGCAAGCGCGGCATGGCGCCCTTGATCGTCACGCAGTTTGCGTTTGATGCCGACATCGTGTTGACGTGGCTGAAAACGCTGCGCGAGCGTGGCATTGACCATCCCGTGCGCGTGGGCGTGCCGGGCCCCGCCAGCATCGCGGTGCTGGCCCGTTATGCCGCCGTGTGCGGCGTCAGTGCCTGCGCATCGATGTGGTCCAAGTACGGCGTCTCAATCGGCAAGCTGTTCGGCACGGCAGGACCGGATCTGTTTGTTGAGCACCTGGCCAATGGCCTGACCGAAGCCCATGGCGAGGTCAGCCTGCATTTCTTTCCCTTTGGCGGCATCGCACAATCCGTGAAGTGGATAGAGCAATACCGTGCTCGCACCGGCCCAGGCCCTTGAGCATTCGGTGTAAGCGCCGCCTCTCTGGCGGCACCACGCCGCCAGAGAAGGGCAACATCCCGCCTGCTTACTCCACCGTCACCGACTTGGCCAGATTGCGTGGCTTGTCCACATCCGTGCCGCGCGCCAGTGCCGTGTGATACGCGAGCAATTGCAGCGCGACCACGTGCAGGATCGGCGACAGGTCGCCGTAGTGCTCGGGCAGGCGGATGACGTGCAAGCCTTCGCCGGAGCTGATGCGCGAATCGACGTCGGCGAAGACGTACAGCTGGCCGCCGCGGGCGCGCACTTCCTGCATGTTCGATTTCAGCTTTTCGATCAGGGCGTCGTTCGGCGCGATGGTGACGACGGGCATTTCATTCGTCACCAGGGCCAGCGGGCCATGCTTCAATTCGCCGGCCGGATACGCTTCGGCGTGGATATACGAGATTTCCTTCAGCTTCAGCGCGCCTTCCAGGGCGATCGGGTAATGCATGCCGCGGCCCAGGAAGAGGGCGTTTTCCTTGCGCGCGAACTCTTCGGACCAGGCGATGATCTGCGGTTCCAGCGCCAGCACGGAAGCGATGGCGACGGGCAGGTGGCGCATGGCTTTCAGGTGCGCCGCTTCCTGTTCTTCGCTCAAGTGGCCATTGACTTGCGCCAGGCACAGGGTCAGCAGGAACAGGCCGGCCAGCTGCGTGGTAAACGCTTTGGTGGAGGCCACGCCCACTTCCACTCCGGCGCGCGTGATGTAGGCCAGGGCGCATTCGCGCACCATGGCGCTGGTGGCGACGTTGCAGATGGTCAAGGTGTGCTGCATGCCCAGGCTGCGCGCATGTTTCAGGGCGGCCAGGGTGTCGGCCGTTTCGCCGCTTTGCGAAATCGTCACCACCAGCGTGTTCGGGTGCGGCACGCTGTCGCGGTAGCGGTATTCGCTGGCCACTTCCACGCTGACGGGCACTTTGGCGATCGACTCGATCCAGTATTTGGCCGTCATGCCCGCATACGAACTGGTGCCGCAGGCGAGGATCAGCACGCGATCGATCTGCTTGAAGATTTTATAGGCGTCGTCGCCGAACAGTTCCGGCATGATGCCCGTCACGCCTTCGAGCGTGTCGCCGATGGCGCGCGGCTGTTCAAAAATTTCCTTCTGCATGTAATGGCGGTACGGGCCCAGCTCTGCCGCGCCCGTGTGCGCATGCACGGTTTTCACTTCGCGCTCGACGGGCTTGCCATCGACGTCGACGATCCAGCAGCGCGACAGTTGCAGGTCGACCACGTCGCCTTCTTCCAGGTAGATGATCTGATCGGTCGTGCCGGCCAGCGCCATGGCGTCCGACGCGACAAAGTTTTCACCATTGCCCAGGCCGACGATCAGGGGCGAGCCCTGGCGCGCGGCGACCACGCGGTGCGGTTCGTCGCGGCAGAAGACGGCGATCGCATACGCGCCGTCGAGGCGTTTCACGGCCTGCTGCACGGTTTCAAATAAATCGCCGTTGTACATGTGCTCGACCAGATGGGCGATCACTTCCGTGTCCGTCTGGCTCTGGAAGACGTAACCGAGGGCCGTCAGTTCGGCGCGCAGTTCGTCGTGGTTTTCGATGATACCGTTATGCACCAGCGCCACGCGGGCGTTCTCTTCCGTTGGGGAAAAGTGCGGGTGGGCATTGAACGAGACAGGGGCGCCATGCGTGGCCCAGCGCGTGTGGGCGATGCCCGTAAAACCGCTCAAGCCTTCTTCGGCGATCTGCTTTTCCAGCTCGGCCACGCGCGAAGTGGAGCGCGAACGCTGCAGACGGCCATCCGCATGCAGGGCGATGCCGCAGGAATCGTAGCCGCGGTATTCCAGGCGCTTCAAGCCTTCGACCAGGATGGGAGTGATATTACGTTGCGCTACCGCGCCGACGATGCCGCACATGGAAACCTCTGTCTAAAATTTAATCAATGCACGCATGCTAATGCAGAGTGAATGAAATATGCTTTCTAAATCCGTGTATTTTTGACTGAATATTTCACTGTCATTTTGTGATGAAATATTATTTCATTTAAAATCGATTTATTTTCCAATTCATCACAATCATGAACGATAGCAACATTACCCTCGACGAGATCGATCGTCGCATCCTGAACGCCCTGCAAATTGATGCATCGCAAACCAACAGCGAGCTGGCGCAAGCGGTGCACGTTTCGGCGCCCACCTGTTTGCGGCGGGTCAAGCATTTGCGGGAAAGCGGCGTCATCGAGCGGCAAGTGGCCATCGTCGCGCCGCAGCTGGTGGGTGCGCGCCTGACGGCCATCGTGGAAATCACGCTCGACGTGCAGGCGGCGGAACGCATGGCGGAATTCGAACAGTTGGTAGCGCAGGAACCGGCTGTGCTGCAATGCTACCGCGTCTCGCCCGGGCCCGATTTCGTGCTGATGGTGCAGGTGGCCGACATGCCCGCCTATCACGCGCTGGCGCACCGCCTGTTCGCCGCGCACGCGAATGTGCGCAACGTAAAGAGTTATTTTTCCACGTTCCGCAGCAAATTCGAGACGCGCATCGCCGTGTGATTCATCGATGATATTTATCCACTGCTTGCCCACCGCTTGCCCACAGATTTATACGGTGCTTTTCCACCGCTTATGCCGCACTTGCCCACAGGTTTATACACAGGGGTGACGAGGGCTGGCCATGGCCGGCTGGCAGGGGGAGTGAGGCAGGTGCCACCATCGCCTGGCCCGCGCGGTGCCACAGCAGCATGAAAAAGCGCGTAAAGATGTGGCAAGGCAAACTTGTACACCGGCTGCACACAGATTGCCAACAAGTTGCGAGCCTACTTATCGACAGGCTTATCCACAGCGCTTTCGCGGCGGCAGGCGGGAAACTCAGGGGCGCACTTCGGCGTCCGCATAGAAGCGGTAGCCGGCATTGCGGGCGGTATTGATGGGCAAGGCCAGGCCCGCCGCCTGTTCCGCCTTGCGGCGCAAGCGGCTGATCTGCGTATCCAGGCGGCGCTGGTCGTAGCTGAGAAAATCCTCGCCCAGCGATTGCACGATCTGCTGGCGGCTGACGATGCGTTCCGGCTCGGCCATCAACACGTGCAGCACGGTAACGTCCTGTTGCGACAGCGCAATGGCGCCACAGCCGGGCGGCAAGAGGCGGCGCGGTCCCAGTTCAAGCACCCACGCCGTGGCGGGCGGCGGCACGGCGGCGGGCAGGGGCGCGCCGAGGCGCCGTGCCAGCGCGCCCAGGGTGGCGGCCAGTTCGTCCAGGTCGGCGCTCTTGGGCAGGTAGTAATCGGCACCACCGCCCAGTCCGTTGACCTTGTCCTGCGTCGCCCCGCGCGCCGTAAACACGACGATGCCGATGGGCTGCCCCTGCTCGCGCAAGGCGCGCACCAGCACCATGCCTTCGCCATCGGGCAAGCCGAGGTCGATGATGGCAATGCGGTGCAGGGCCGGCGTGTAGCAGGCATGGAAGGCGGCCAGGTCGGCCACGGCGCTGACGCGGTAACCGCAATCGCCGAGAAACTCGGTCAGCTCGTGGCGCAGCACGGCTTCGTCTTCAAGCAGGATGAGGTTCAACATGGCGCAAGGATAACCGATCGCCGTGGGGCCGGGAAGTTGTCTTTCTGACTGCCCCGATGGCCGTGGTAAGCTGCCTCGCCATGAAAATCCTGCTCGCCATTTGCCTGTTGTTCGCCACCCTGTTCCCCCACACTTCAGCAGCAGCGCCCGTGCCTGCGCCGCTGCTGCTGCCGGCCAGCGGGCAGCCCGTATCCGCCAGCGGCCACCTGCAGATGCTGCGCGATGCCACGGGCAGGCTGGGCCCCGATGCGGCACTGGCGGCGCCCGGCTGGCGCACCTTGCCCGGCGCCGTCAGCGCCGGCTACACGCAGGACGCCGTCTGGCTGCGCCTGGACGTGGCACGCGCGGCCGCCGCCCCCGATGAATGGGTCCTGCGTTTCAGCAACGCAGTGCTCGACGATGTGCGGCTATACCGCTGGGATGCGGCGGGCCACTGGATCTTGCAGGAGGCGGGCGCCGACGTGGCGCGCAGCAACTGGCCCATCGATGCACGCCAGGTGGTGTTTCCGCTGCGCCTGCAAGCCGATACGCCACAGCGCTGGCTGGTGCGCCTGCACAGCAAAAAGGCCATGTCCACCGAACTGACCTTGTTGCCCAGCGAAACCTTCGACGATGTGTCGCGCCGCGAATACCTGTATTACGGCTTGCAGTTCGGCACTTATTTGCTCTTGATCCTGTTCCATATCTTTTTCTGGCGCATGACGCGCGAAGCCCACAGCGGCTGGTATCTGCTGTACGTGCTGACGAATGCCACGACGGAAGCCCTGACGATCGCCATTCCCCAACAAATCTTCAACATGCCGAACTGGCTGTCCGATCCCATGCTGGGCGTGTCGATGGCGATGTCCATCGCCGTCGGCGCGCGTTTTTCCACCTTGCAACTGGAACTGCCCGCCCTGTCTCCCCGCTTCAGCCGCGTCGTGGTGGGCTTGACGGCCGCTGCCGCGCTGTGCGGTGCGCTGCTGGTGCTGCATGGCGACTATGCCGCTGGCGTGCTCGTCGTGCAAATGACGGCCTTGCCATTGATCGTGCTGTTCATCGCCCTGGCCAGCTGGCTGGCGCTGCGCGGGCATCGTCCGGCGCATGCCTTCCTGTTTATCTTCGGCATCTTTTACGCGGGGGTAGTGATCAGTTTCCTGCGCAATATGGCCATCGTGCCACCGAACTTCTGGACCAACCACGCGGCCACCCTGGGCGCCTTCGTGCACATGATGCTGATGAGCCTGCGCCTCAACCGCCGCTACGCCGAATTGCGCCGCGCCAAGGACCGGGCGCAAGCCGAGGCAGTCAGCGCCGTGCGCGCCCTGAATGAACGCCTGGAAGAGCAGGTGGCGCTGCGCACCGTGGCGCTGCGGCAGGAAATCGGCCGGCGCGCCGCGCTTGAGGGCGAATTGCGCGCCGCGCTGGAAGTGGAAACCCGCACCCGCGAAGAACAACAGGATTTCGTTGCCATGGTGTCGCATGAATTCCACACGCCATTGGCCATCATCAATACCACGGCCCAGCAAATTGCCCGCAACGCGGACGCGCCACGGGAAAAAACCTTGCAACGCTGCCAGAACTTGCGCGAAGCCAGTGGCCGCATGACGGCGTTGGTGGATGAATACCTGAGCGCCGACCGCATGGAAACGAGCGCGGCAACCTTCCGGCCCCTGCCGTGCGACTTGCCCGCCCTGCTGACGGCCGTGCTGGCCGAGTGGCCGCCGGGTCGCATCGAGGCCAGCGTGCAGGCGCTGCCCGCCAGCGCCGTGGTGGATGCCAGCCTGCTGCGCGTGGCCCTGCGCAACCTGCTCAGCAATGCCGACCGGCACGCGCCGCAAGCCCTGGCGATCCGCGTACAGGCCGGCACGCTCGAGAACGGTCACGTGCAGATTGCCGTCAGCAATGACGGCGAGCCGCTGCCTGCCGATGAAATCCCGCGCCTGTTCCAGAAATATTTCCGTGGCCGCATCGCCCAGCACAAGCCCGGCGCCGGGCTGGGCCTGTATCTGGTGCAACGCATCGCCGCATTGCACGGCGGCCAGGTCACGCTGGCCAGCGCTGGCAACGACGGCACCATCAGTTTCGTCCTGCGCCTGCCCGTCTGACGATCTCCCGCATTCCCGACCAAATCAGTCGGGAATCGCTCAGGTTTGCTCAATTTTAAATTTCCCCGTTCTGATATCTTTCCGCTCAGAAATTTTTGTAGCTTTTTATAACGATCGTATTTAAAAAAGCAACAAATACAGCCGCTAACGGACGCCGTCCACGCACAGCACAGGGAAAACATGTATCGCAACCAACTCGCCAGCCACCGCACCGGCCACGCCTTGTTCGCGCCGCGTTCCTGACCCGTTCTTTCCCCCTTTCCCGTTCGCGCCAGCCCGGCCATGCCCGCTGATGCGCGGGCGTTTCCCCATTCATCTCAACAAGGACATCGCATGCACCGTCACGGATCGTTGAATCACATCTACCGCCTCGTCTGGAGCCACGTCTTGAACGCCTGGGTCGCCGTCGCGGAAACCTCGCGCGGACGCGGCAAGGGCAGCCGCCGCAAACTGGCCGCGGCAGCGGCCGCCATGACGGCGCTGGCGCTGGGAGGACCGGCGCAGGCCGCGCCCACGGGCGGGCAAGTCGTGGCAGGCACGGCCAGCATCAGCCAGCAGGGCAACAGCACCACGATCAGGCAATCGAGCCAGCAGGCAGCGCTGAACTGGAACAGTTTTAACGTGGGCGCGAATGAAACCGTCAACTTCGTCCAGCCCTCGGCCGGCGCGCTGGCCGTCAACCGCATCTTCGACAGCAATGGCACGCAAATTCTCGGCAGGGTCAACGCGAATGGCCAGGTGTACCTGATCAATCCGAACGGCGTGCTGTTCGGCCGCGGCGCGCAAGTCAACGTGGGCGGCCTGGTGGCCTCGACGCTCGACGTCGACAACGCCAGCCTGGGCGGCGCTAAGCATGCGTTTAGCGGCAATGGCACTGGCCGGGTCGTCAATGAAGGCACGCTGCGCGCGGCCGACGGCGGCTATGTCGCCCTGCTGGGCCGGCAAGTGAGCAACCACGGCAGCATTGCGGCCCGCCTCGGCACGGTCGCCCTGGGCGCCGGCAGCGCCGCCACCCTGAGCTTTGACGGTGCGCGCCTGCTGCAGTTGCAGATCGACCAAAGCACCCTGAACAACCTGGCCGAGAACGGCGGCCTGATCCGCGCTGATGGCGGCCAGGTGCTGATGAGCGCAGGTGCCCGCGATTCGCTGCTGGCCAGCGTCGTCAACAACACGGGCGTCATCGAAGCGCGCGGCGTGGAACAGCGCGATGGCAGCATCATCCTGCTCGGCGGCATGAGCGCAGGCACCACCCATGTGGCCGGCACTCTGGACGCCAGCGCCGCAGCTGGCGGCAATGGCGGCTTCATCGAAACGAGTGCCGCCCACGTGAAGATCGGCAACGACGCCCGCATCAGCACGGCAGCACCGTCGGGCCGCGCCGGCACCTGGCTGATCGACCCCGTCGACTTCACCATCGCCGCCAGCGGCGGCGACATCAGCGGCGCCGCCCTGACGAACAATCTGCGCAACGGCAATGTGGTCATCCAGAGCACGCAAGGCAGCCGCGACACGGCGGGCGACGTGCACGTCAACGACCAGGTCAGCTGGTCGGCCAACCAGCTGACCCTGAATGCCCAGCGCAACATCAATATCAATGCCAACCTGAACGGTTCTGGCACGGCCAGCCTGGCGCTGGAATACGGCCAGGGCGCTGCTGCCGCCGGCAACACGGCCGTGTATCAGCTGGGCAGCGGCGCGCAGGTGAGTTTGCCCGCCGGGCAAAACTTCAGCACCAAACTGGGCGCCGATGGCGTGCGCACCGGCTACACGGTGATTACCGCCCTGGGAGCAGCCGACAGCGTCACTGGCACCGACTTGCAAGGCATTAATGGCAAGCTGGATGGGAATTATGTGCTGGGCGCAAACATCGACGCCTCCGCCGCAGCCGGCTGGCAGGCAGGCTGGAGCGTTGGCTTCGCGCCACTCGGCGGCGACACGGGTTTTAGCGGCGTGTTCGATGGGCTCGGCCACTCGATCAATCAACTCAGTATGAGAGCCTCGCGCAACCAGGGCAGTGGCCTGTTTTCCATCACCACCAAGAATGCCCTGATCCAGAATGTGGGCTTGAATGGCGGCAGTATCTGGGCCACGTATGTAGCCGGCGGCCTGGTCGGCACAAACGCAGGCACCATCCGCAACAGCTATGCTGCGCTCGACGTCGATAGCTACTCCGTCAGCGGCGGTCTGGTGGCGCGCAACAATGGCAGCATCGATAATAGCTACGCCACCGGCACCGTCAGGAGCCAGGCTCAGACAGGTGGCCTGGTCGGCAGCAATAACGGCAGCATCAGCAACAGCTATGCCGCGGGAAGCGTGGCGGGCCAGACTTATATTGGCGGCCTGATTGGCATCAACTGGGGCAGTGTCGACACCAGCTTCGCCACGGGCCGCCTGGTCCTCACCAGTGGCGGCAACGGCGTCGGCGGCCTGATTGGCAGTAATGCCTATTCCAACAAGGTCAGCAACAGTTTCTGGTCCATCAGCGGCACTGGCCAGGCCAGCTCGAGTGGCGGCACTGGCTTGACGGATGCGCAAATGCGCACGGCCAGCAGTTTTACGGGATTCAATTTCACCACCACGCCTGGCGCAACGGGCAACAACTGGGTGCTGGTCAACGTGGACGGCGGTCTGAACAATACCGGTGGCGCGGCCGGCGCCACATATCCGATGCTGGCATCCGAGTACTCGACCACCATCCAGAATGCCCACCAACTGCAATTGATGGCCATGGCGCCAGGCGCCGCGTATGTGCTGGGTAGCAACATCGACGCCAGCGGCACGGCGAACGGCAAGGATGTCTGGGGCGGCGCCGGCTTCGTTCCCGTCGGCACGCGCCACAACGCGTTCACAGGAAGCCTGGATGGCCAGGGCCATACCATCAGCGGCCTGTATATCAACCGCCCCAGCGACGACTATGCGGGCCTGATCGGCTATACAGACAGGACTTCGCTCATCAGCAATATCGGCCTGCTCGGTGGCAGCGTCAACGGCGCCTTCGCCGTCGGCAGCCTGGTCGGTTCGAATGCAGGTTTGGTCAGCAATAGCTACGCAACGACGACCGTCAACGGGGAAAGCAGTGTCGGTGGCCTGGTGGGCGAGAATTTTGACGGCACCATCAGCGCCAGCCATGCCAGCGGCACCGTCAGCGGCAGCAATGGCAAAGTGGGGGGCTTGGCCGGGCAGAATAGCGGCAGCATCATCGACAGCTATGCCAGCGGCAATGCCAGCGGCTTGCGCAATATCGGCGGCCTGGTAGGGGATAATCGCGGCTATGATGGTGCTGTCGCCAGCGTGCGCGGCAGCTATGCCAACGGCAATGTCACGGCCACCGAAGACAATGCGGGCGGCCTGGTCGGCTACAACAAGAGCGGTACGATCGCCGACAGTTACGCCAGCGGCGCGGTGAGCGGTGACCGCGATGTGGGCGGCTTGCTCGGTTACAATTCCCGCTCGACCGATAGCGTCAGCAACAGCTACGCGACGGGCGACGTACACGGCAATGCCAGCACGGGCGCCCTGGTCGGCTACAACGCGGGCGTGGTACGCGACAGTTTCTGGCGCGGCGAATCCCTGGCAGCCGGCATCGCCGAGAACGAAGGCACGCTAAGCAATGCGCGCGGCCTGAGCGCTGCGCAGATGCGTTCGCAAGCCAGCTTCGACGGCTGGGACATGGCGTCCACCGCCGGCAGCCATGCCATCTGGCGCATCTATGAAGGCCAGACAGCGCCGCTGCTGCGCAGCTTCTTGACCGCCCTGACCGTCACCTCGGATGCTGTCAGCAAGACTTACGATGGAAAAATTTATGCGGGCGGCCTGTCCAATGCCCGTTATTCGGTCGCCGGCGCTGCCGGTTCCGGGAAAATCTTTTCCTCAAACAATAGCCTGTACGGCGCCATCCGCGATGCCGGTCTCTACAACGCCGTCGGCACCTACCTGTATTCCGGCCAACAAGGGTATGACATCGATCTGCAGGCGGGCGCCCTGACGATCAACCGGGCCGTCATCAGCCTGAACGGCACGCGCACCTATGACGGCAGCGCCAGCATGGCGGCCGACCGGCTGACACTGAACGGCCTGGTGCAAGGCGAGAACCTGCTGTTGTCGGGTAGCGGTATCCTCGACAACAAAAACGCGGGTGGAAAAAAGGCCATGGCCAACGGCACGCTGGCGCTGGCGGACGGCAGCACGGGCCAGGCCAGCAACTACACCTTGGAGGGCGGCAAGCACAGCGCCACCGTCAACCGCGCCACGCTGAATGTGCAGGGCGTGGGAGCGGCCAATAAAGTCTATGACGCTGGCACGGGCGCCACCCTGACGGGCAAAGCCGGCGTACAGGCGCTGGGCGGCGACCAGTTGAGCGTGGCCGGCGGCGTCGCCCGTTTTGCCGACAAGAACGCCGGCATGGGCAAGACTGTCATCGTTGATGGCTACATCCTGCAGGGCGCGGATGCGGCCAACTATGTGCTGGTGCAGCCGAACAACGTCACGGCCGACATCGGCAAGGCCAGCGTGGTGATCACTGGCGTGGGCGCGGCGAATAAAGTCTATGACGCCACCACCGGCGCCACCTTGACGGGCAAGGCCAGCGTACAAGCGCTGGGCGGCGACCAGCTGAGCGTGGCCGGCGGCGTGGCCCGTTTTGCCGACAAGAACGCAGGCCAGGGCAAGACCGTCATCGTTGATGGCTACAGCCTGCAGGGCGCGGATGCGGGCAACTATGTGCTGGTGCAGCCGAACAACGTCACGGCCGACATCGCCAAGGCCAGCGTCACCGTCGCTGGCGTGGCTGCCGCAAACAAAGTGTATGACGCCACCACGGCCGCCGCCCTGACGGGCACGGCCACCGTGCTGGCGCTGGGCGACGACGAACTGCGCGTCGCCGGCGGCAGCGCATCTTTTGCCGACAAGAACGCCGGCAGCGCCAAGACTGTTACCCTCGACGGCTTTGTCTTGCAGGGTGCGGACGCGGGCAACTATGAGCTGGTGCAACCGGGCAAGGTCACGGCCGACATCGGCAAGGCCAGCGTCACCGTCGCTGGCGTGGCTGCGGCAAACAAAGTGTATGACGCCACCACGGCCGCCACCCTGACGGGCACGGCCAACGTAACGGCGCTGGGCGATGACCAGCTTGGTGTGACGGGCGGCAATGCCCGCTTTGCCGACAAGAACGCCGGAACAGGCAAAACCGTCACCGTCGATGGCTTTGTCTTGCAAGGCGCGGATGCGGCCAACTATGTGCTGGTGCAACCGGGCAAGGTCACGGCCGACATCGGCAAGGCCAGCGTCACCGTCACTGGCGTGGGTGCGGCGAATAAAGTCTACGACGCCACGACGGGCGCCACCCTGACGGGCACGGCCAAAGTGACGGCGCTGGGCAGCGATGAATTGCGCGTGACGGGCGGCACTGCGTCCTTTGCCGACAAGCATGCCGGCAGCGCCAAGACTGTTACCCTCGACGGCTTTGCCTTGCAAGGCGCGGACGCCGGCAACTATGACCTGACGCAACCGGGTAAGGTTACGGCCGATATCGCCAAGGCCAGCGTGGTCATCACTGGCGTGGCTGCGGCGAATAAAGTCTACGACGCCACCACCGGCGCCACCCTGACGGGCACAGCCAAAGTAACGGCGATGGGCGATGACCAACTTGGTGTGACGGGCGGCAATGCCCGCTTTGCCGACAAGCACGCCGGAACAGGCAAAACCGTCACCCTCGACGGCTTTGTCTTGCAAGGCGCGGACGCGGGCAACTATGAGCTCGTGCAACCGGGCAAGGTCACGGCCGACATCGGCAAGGCCAGCGTGGTCATTACTGGCGTGACCGCGGCGAATAAAGTCTACGACGCCACGACGGGCGCCACCCTGACGGGCACGGCCAAAGTGACGGCGCTGGGCAGCGACGAATTGCGCGTGACGGGCGGCACGGCATCCTTTGCCGACAAGCATGCCGGCAGCGCCAAGACCGTCATCATCGATGGCTACATCCTGCAAGGCGCGGACGCAGCTAACTACACCATCGTGCAGCCGGGCAACATCACGGCCGATATCGCCAAGGCCAGCTTGCTGTACACGGCCACGGCTACCAGCCTGACGGGCGGCCGCACGCCCGATGGCTTGAGCGGCAAGGTCAGCGGCTTGCTGGGCGGCGATACCCTGGCCGATGCCACCAGCGGCACCCTGGCCTGGACCAGCCCGGCCACGGCCAGCAGTCCGGCTGGCAATTACGCCATCAGCGGCAGCGGCCTGGCTTCGAACGACTATGCCTTCGTACAAGCCGAGGGCAATGCCGGCGCCCTGACCCTGACGTCGGCCAGCCTGCCGCCGCCGGCCCAGGCAGCCGTGGTGCAACTGCAGGCGCAAGTGCTGGGCAGCTTTGCCGATACGCGTCCCGGCACGCTGGCTGCCGCGCCCACCATCACCGTCACGCAGACGGATGGCCCGGCCGGCACGGCTGCCGCCAGCAATGCCTCGCCAAACACCACCATGCAGATCGGCAGCCGCGGCCCGGCCCTGCAAGTCGTCCTGGGCGGCGTCAAGCTGCCCGCCAACATGCTCAACGTAAATCAATAACACCATGACTCATTCATCGACTCCGCGACACCTGCTGCAACAACCGTTGCTGTCCCTGCTGCTGCTGGCCTTCGCGCCATGCGCCGCCGCCCAGACCACCCCGGTCGTGCCCGACGCGGGCGCCATCCTGCGCCAGTTGCAACCGGCCACGCCCGCCAACGCGCCCCCCGGCGCGCCGGCGCTGCGCATCGAACAGAAAGAGGGCGCGCCGCTGCCCGCCAGCGTGCCATTTCTCGTCACGCAGATCGACATCACCGGCAATAGCTCGTTCGACACGGCCACCTTGCAGGCGCTCGTCGCCAGCGCCCAAGGCACGACCCTGTCCCTGGAGCAGCTGGGCGAACTGGCGGCCCGCATCACCGGCTACTACCGCGCCCATGGCTATCCGCTGGCGCGCGCCATCGTGCCTGCCCAGACCATCCGCCAGGGCATCGTGCGCATCGAGGTACTCGAAGCGCGCTATGGTCAGGTGGGCATCGCCAACCAGAGCGACGTCAGCGACGCCTTGCTGAACGCCACGCTGGCGCCGCTGCAAGCGGGCCAGACCATCAGCCAGGCGGAACTCGACCGCAGCTTGCTGTTGCTGTCCGACATACCGAACGTGGCCATCACGGCCACGCTCAAGCCCGGCACCGAGGTCGGCAGCTCCGACCTGCTGGTCGATGCCTGGTCCGGCCCTGGCGTGGCCGGCAATGCTTTCCTCGACAACAATGGCAACCGTTACACGGGCCACGCCCGCCTTGGCGCCACCGTGTACCTGTACAACCCGCTGCACCAGGGCGACGTGGCCAGCGCCAGCGTGCTCAGCTCGGGCAAGGGCATGTCGTATGCGCGTCTCGGCTATGACCTGCTGCTGAACGGCGCCGGCACACGCGCCGGGGTCGCCATGTCCGCCTTGCGCTACCGCCTGCAAGGCGCCATGCGCCCGCTGGAAGCGCATGGCACGGCCCAGGTCGCCAGTGGCTGGCTGCGCCATCCGCTGCTGCGCAGCCGCGATGCGAACATGTCCATCCAGCTGCAATATGATCAGGTGCACTTGCGCGACCGTATCGACGCCAGCGCCATGCGCAGCGACCGCCGCCTGGACAACTTGAGCGCGACCCTCGGCGGCGACGTGCGCGATGCTGCCCTGGCCGGCGCCATCACCAGCTGGAGCGTGGCCGCGACAGCTGGCAAGCTCGACATCACCGACCCGCTGGCGCGCCTGAACGACGCGTTCAGCGCACGCAGCCATGGCAATTACGCGAAATGGAACGTCAACCTGTCGCGCCTGCAAAACCTGGACCAGCGCAATGCCGTGTATCTGACCGTCGCCGGGCAGTGGGCGGACGGCAACCTCGACTCGTCCGAAAAGATGAGCGTGGGCGGGCCGTACACGGTGCGCGCGTATGACGTAGGCGCGGCAGCTGGCGACCTCGGCTATTTTGGCAGCGCGGAATGGCGGCATGAACTCAGCGCCAGCGAAGCGGGACAATGGCAAGCCGTGGCCTTCCTCGACAGCGCGCGCGTGACGGTCAACCAGCAGCGCTGGTCGGCTGGCCCGAACAGCGCGCGCCTGCACGGCGCCGGGCTGGGCGTGAACTGGGCGGGCGGGCAGCAGTGGAATGCCCGCGCGTACGTCGCCAAGCCCATCGGCGGCACGCCAGTCCTGCTGGCGGCGCGCAGTTCGGCCCGCCTGTGGGTCGAACTGAATCGCCGCTTCTGATGCGGCAGCAACAGCCGCAAGCCGGGCTTGCGGCTGTTGCTTGATTCAAGGCACTACTTACCCACCAGCTATTCACCGTCTGTGCACGGTTTTTCCACAGGCTTACCCACAGCAATATTCTGGGAGTGAGTAGTGAAAATACAGTTATCCCCACTTATGCCCACGCTATCCAGCGCTTATCCGCAGACTTACGCACAGAGTTATCCACAATACGCAGAAAGAGGCGATTGCATCGCTGGCAAGCCGCTGGAATCAGTACAAAGGGTAGCGACAAGCGCATGGCTAGCCAGATTGAAAAACTTGCCAACAGCTTATGCGCAGGCTTGCGCACAGGCTTATGCTCCACTTGTGCAGAGGCTTGCCCACAGAGTTATCCACATACAAAAAAGGCAGGCCGGGCGGCCTGCCTGCGTGCAAGGGCTGACTGCGCCGCTTACTTCTTGATTTTCACGGGACGCGTCCAGCCGTCAATGGTCACTTGCCGCGCGCGCGAAACCGTCAACTTGCCGGCCGGCGCATCTTTCGACAAGGTCGTGCCGGCGCCCAGGGTGGCGCCCTTGCCGACGGTGACGGGGGCGATCAGCTGGCTGTCGCTGCCAATGAAAGCATCGTCTTCAATCACCGTGCGGAACTTGTTTACGCCATCGTAGTTGCAGGTGATCGTGCCAGCGCCGATGTTGACCTTGGAGCCGATGGTGGCGTCGCCGATGTAGGCCAGGTGGTTGGCCTTGCTGTGCGCGGCGATCTGGCTGTTTTTCACTTCGACGAAGTTACCGATGTGCACGTCTTCCGCCAGGACCGTACCCGGGCGCAGGCGCGCGTACGGGCCGATGATGGAAGCGGCGCCGACGACGGCATCCTCGATATGGCAGAAGGGCTTGATGTGCGCGCCAGCGGCCACCGTGGCATTGATGAAGACGTTGTTGGCGCCCACGCGCACGCCATCGCCCAGTTCGACTCTACCTTCGAACACGCAGCCGACATCGATGGTGACATCGCGGCCGCAAATCAGTTCGCCGCGCACGTCGATGCGGGCCGGGTCCAGCAGGGTCACGCCCCGTTCCAGCAGCGCTTGCGCGATATTGTTCTGGTGGATGCGTTCGAGCTGGGCCAGCTGCACCTTGCTGTTGACGCCCGCCACTTCCCACACGGCGGCCGGGTGGGCCGACGTGACGGCCACGCCATCGGCGACAGCCTGGGCAACGATATCGGTCAGATAGTATTCCCCTTGGGCATTGTCATTCGACAGGGCCGACAGCCATTGTTTCAGTTGTACGGTGGGCGCGACCATGATGCCGCTGTTGATTTCCTTGAGGGCGCGCTCTTCTGGCGTGGCATCCTTTTCCTCGACGATGCGCACGATGGCGCCGTGCTCGCGCACGATGCGGCCCAGGCCAAAGGGATCGTCCTGTTCCACGGTCAGAATGGCCAGCTTGTCCTGGCCCGCCGCCTGCACCAGCTGCTGCAGGGAAACGGCGCTGGTCAGCGGTACGTCGCCATACAGGATCAGGGTCGGCACGCTGTCATCGAGCAAAGGCAGCGCTTGTTGCACGGCATGACCGGTACCCAGTTGCTGCGCCTGCTCGGCGGCATCGATCTGCACGGCATGGTTCACCTTGTAGCCGTCGAGCAACTTCAGCACCGCTGCGCCCCCATGCCCGTAAATCACGCATAATCGGGACGGCGCCAGGCCACGCGCCGTGTCGATGACGTGCGACAACAGCGGCTTGCCCGCCAACGGGTGCAATACCTTGGGCAGTGCCGACTGCATGCGTTTGCCCATACCGGCAGCGAGAATGACAACGTTCATAGACCGTCTTTTATAAGTTAAGAATATGAAAAAGTTTAACACGCAGGCCCCGTTTTCCACGCCCTTTGGCCGTTTTACTTATGCCCTGCTGGCCATCCTGCTCGTCGTCATGGCCGGCTGCAGCGGCTTGCGTCTGGCCTACAACAATGGCGATACCGTACTGTACTGGTGGCTGAACGCGTATGTCGACCTGGACCGCGACCAGAAGGGCTGGGTGCGCGACGATATCGACAAGCTGTTCGACTGGCACCGCAAGACGCAATTGAAGGATTACGTGGAAATCCTGCGCACGGGCCAGAAGCAGCTGCAAGGCAATACCACGCAGGCAGACCTGATGGCGGACTACAGCGAGATCAAGCAGCGCACCCAGGCGCTGCTGCTGAAAGCTGCGCCCGAGCTGGCCGACCTGGCGCGCTCGCTCAAGCCCGAGCAGATCGCGCAGATGGAAAAGAAGTTCAAGTCGAACAATGATGATTACCGCAAGAAATACCTGAGCGGTGACCAGGAAAAGCGCCAGAAACTGCGCTACAAGAAAGCCATGGAGCAATTCGAACTGTGGTTCGGCAGCTTCAGCAGCGAACAGGAAGCCATCATCCGCAAGGCATCCGACGCGCGTCCGCTGAACAATGAGATCTGGCTCGACGAGCGCATGCGGCGCCAGCAGAATGTGTTGAACCTGGTCAAGAAAGTCCACCAGGAAAAACTCGGCAAGGAAGCCAGCGCAGCCCTGATCACGACCCTGATCAAGGACAGTTTCGAGCGCCTCGAACATTCGGAGCGCAAGGCCTTCTTCGATGCCTACGAAAGCAGCACGGCGCAGATGGTCTTGACGGTGATCAAGATCGCCACGCCGGCGCAAAAGGCCCATGCTGTCAAGCGCATGCAGGGCTGGATCGACGATTTCAATTCCCTGGCCACGCAACCCAAATAGAGCGGCAGCGCCAGCAGGGGGGAGGGGGCCATATGCTATAGTGGCCGCCACCGAATTGAAGAAATCCCCATGCAAAAGAAAATAAAAAAACCCGCCAAAGTCCCCGTCCACCACGCGCCGCCACCGAACCAGGTACGCATCATCGGCGGCCAGTGGAAGCGTTCCGTGCTGCCGGTTTTACAGGCACTGGGCTTGCGCCCGACGCCAGACCGCGTGCGCGAAACCGTGTTCAACTGGATCAATCACTTGCGCGACGGCGACTGGGCCAACGCCCAGGTGCTGGACCTGTTCGCCGGCAGCGGCGCGCTGGGTTTTGAAGCGGCCAGCCGCGGCGCCGCCGCCGTCACCATGGTCGATACGCATACGCCCGTGATTCGCCAGCTGGAAGAGAACAAGGTGAAATTGCGCGCCGACAACGTGCAACTGCTGCGCGGCGATGCCCTGCTGACGGCGCAAGGCCTGGCATCGCGCGGCCAGCGTTTCGACCTGATCTTCCTCGATCCGCCGTACCAGCAGGATTTCCTGGCGAAAGTGTTGCCACTGTGCGCCAACCTGCTCAAGGAAGGCGGCATGGTGTACGCGGAATCGGGCTTGCCGCTGGTCTTCGATGCAGCCAGCGCACTGGAAAAACCGGAGTGGATGGCGCCGTGGGAAGTCATCCGCGCCGACAAGGCGGGCACCGTCTATTATCATTTGCTAACTTACAACAAAGTGCCGGCAACTGCCTGAATCTGCCTATAAATGAGGCAAAAAGGCTCCCTGCCCCGAGGCGCAGCACCAAGGTGGTCACCAATTTCAGGCATAATGCGCGTCTATATTGGTGCATCGTCAGGGAGCCGCAATGGTTGTAGCCGTTTATCCAGGAACATTCGATCCGCTCACGCGCGGTCATGAAGATTTGGTGCGCCGCGCATCGGGTCTGTTTGACAAGCTGATCGTCGGTGTGGCCGACAGCAAGAACAAGCAGCCGTTTTTTTCGCTCGACGAACGCCTGGAAATCGCTAACGAAGTGCTGGGCCATTACCCAAATGTGCAAGTGGAAAGCTTTTCCGGCCTGCTCAAGGATTTCGTGCGCAAGCATGAAGCGCGGGTCATCGTGCGCGGCTTGCGCGCCGTCTCCGACTTCGAATACGAATTCCAGATGGCGGGCATGAACCGCTACCTGCTGCCCGATGTCGAAACCATGTTCCTGACGCCATCCGACCAGTACCAATTCATTTCGGGCACCATCGTGCGCGAAATCGCGGCGCTGGGCGGCGACGTCTCCAAGTTTGTCTTCCCCTCGGTGAACCGCTGGCTGCAAAACAAGATTGCCGCCAACGCTGCATCATCGCAATAAGTAAGAGTGAAATCATGGCATTACTGATCACCGACGAATGCATCAATTGCGACATTTGCGAGCCCGAGTGCCCGAATGACGCGATCTACATGGGCGCGGAAATCTACGAAATCGATCCCAACAAGTGCACCGAATGCGTGGGCCACTTTGACGAGCCACAATGCCAGCAAGTGTGCCCCGTCAGCTGCATCCCCTTCAATCCCGCCTGGCGCGAAAGCCCGGAGCAATTGATGGCCAAGTACGAACGCCTGCAGGCGGAACTCCCCGCCGCAAAAACCTGAGCATTTCTCCCGCGCCACTTCTGGGCCACTTCTGCGTGGCGCCAGCTTCTGCCAACTGTTCTACACTGTGTGCTGACTTATCCACAGCCCATGGTTTCCACGGAGGTAGAAGATGCAAATATGCACATCGCGTTTGGGCCACTCCCTCGCTGCCATCGGCCTGTGCGCCGCCCTGGCACAAGCAGCGCTGGCCGTCGAGATCGGCGGCGTCAAGCTGGACGACACGGTGCAGCTGGCCAGCCGCGAGTTGAAACTCAACGGCGCCGGCGTGCGCTACAAGGTCATCTTCAAGGTCTACACGATTGCGCTGTACCTGCCGGAAAAGAAAACCCAGCTGGCCGACATCCTGGCGCTGCCCGGGCCGCGCCGCCTGGAAATCGTCATGCTGCGCGACATCACCTCGGACGAGCTGGGGCAAGCCTTCATGCAGGGCTTGAAGCGCAGCTCCGACCAGGCCGACCGCACGCGCCTGCTGAGCCAGACGATGCAGTTCGGCGCCATGTTCGAAATGGTGCCCGGCCTGAAAAAGGGCGACATTCTCACCGTGGACTGGCTGCCGGAAGAGGGCACGTTGTGCAAGCTGAACGGCAAGCAGGTGGGCGACATGGTGCCGGACCTGGCCTTCTATAATGCGCTGCTGAAAATCTGGATCGGCGCCCATCCGGCCGACACCTTGTTGCGCGCGCATTTGCTGGGCGACATGGCCTGAAGCGGCCTGAACGAAAACGCGGGCGTAAAAAAGCCGGCTTGCGCCGGCTTGTCATCTGCAACAGTTACTCGCTCAGGCGCGCGTCGACAGGGCACGCAGCTCGGCGGCATTGCTTGGCGATACGCCATCCATCTTGCCCAGGGTGCGTTTCAAGGCTTGCGCTTCGCGCATCTGCTGGCGCGCCAGGCGCTCTTCGCGGCTCAGCTTGGGACGCACCAGCAGCACCATGGCGCGGGCGATCCCCACCAGCAAAGGCTTGAACAGCAGGGCGAAGGCGCCCACGGCCACGATCACCAGCACGAGTTGCAGGGCATTCAGCAGGGAAATCTCCAGCACGGGTGCGGATACTGCGTACAGGGCGGAGGCGAAGGTAGACATAGTGTTCCAGTGCATTATAGAATTTGCCAGTACTATAGTGCAGTGCAACATATAAATCTAATTCCATTTCTTGATACCAATTATATGAATCATGAATGGAAAACTGTAATATTTTTTTACGAGTGAAAATATTCGTGCCCGGCGCGGTTTACACTCTTAAGTAATCAATTCAACTTTTATCTTGGGCTTTCCATGAGTTTTCTGACGCTGGATCTGAACTTGCTGCGTGTTTTCGACGCCGTCATGACGGAACAAAACCTGACGCGCGCAGCCGGCCACCTGGCGATGACGCAGCCGGCGGTATCGAACGCCATCAAACGCCTGCGCGAGAGCCTCGGTGACGAATTGCTGATCCGCACGGCGTACGGCGTGAAACCCACGCCCCGCGCCGAAGCGCTGTGGCCATCCGTGCGCTCGGCCCTGGCCAGCCTGGAAGCGGCCGTCACGCCGGAAACCTTCGACGTGTCGAAAACCCACGCCACCTTCCGCATGGCCATGGCCGATGCGACGGCCGCGTTCTGGCTGCCTTCGCTGATGCGCTCGATCGAACGGGAAGCGCCCGGCGTCAACGTGCGCATGATGCCGCTGACCACGCGTGAACCGCGCCCGATGCTGCTGCGCGGCGACATCGACCTGGCCGTGGGCTTCTTTCCCGGCGTGGCGGCGCAACTGTCGAGCGAAACGGGTTCGCCCATCCGCCATGAACGCCTGTATTCCGGCAAGTATGTGTGCGTGATGCGGCGCGGCCATCCGCTGGCCGACAAGGAATTGACCCTGGATAACTACTGCGCGGCGAACCATTTATTGGTGAGCTTTTCAGGCCGCGCGCATGGCTTGATCGACGAGGCGCTGTCGCAGATCCACCGCGAACGGCGCATCCTGTTAACGGTCAACCAGTTCTTTACCGCTGGGCGGGTCGTCGCCAATTCCGACCTGATCACGGTCTTGCCGCGCCACCTGATCGCCTCGACAGGCATGACGGAATCCCTGCTGTACAAGGATTTGCCATTGACCCTGCCAGCCGTCCACCTGGACATGCTGTGGCACGAGCGCGACGCCCGCAGCCCCGCCCACAAATGGCTGCGCAACCATCTGGAAAGCATGAACACGCCCACCCTGCGCACGGCCACGGCAGCCGGCGGCGGCGTGGCGCCGAAGCCGCATATTGAATAAGTGTTCTACCGGCACAAAAAAACGCCTGATGAAACATCAGGCGTTTTTTTTATGCGTGACTGCTGGAGCGGTAACCGATTCTGAAACCGCCCCAGTGCTTGCCATCGACGTGGATGGGCACGGATAAATCGTGCATGACTTCGCCCGTGTCGCGTTTATAGGTCTGCAACAGGAACGCCCGGGTGTTGCTGCCGCAGCGCTTGCCCGTGCGGTCGCTGAAGATGCGTTTGGTACGGTTATTCACGATATCCGTGGCGTAGTCGCCCGTCAGCGGCTGGGAAAACTTCTTGTTGTGCGTCGGGAAATATCCATTGTTGTCAACGGCACCCGCGTAGGCCAGGTGCGGCAGGGCGGCCAGCACGCCTTCCTGCACATCCGGCAGCACTTTGTCCGTAAACGCGTCGAACTTCGTGTTGTGCTTGGGCGGATTGGTATTCGGGATGGGACGGTAGTGGCGGTCGAACAGGGCTTCGCGCGTGATGCGCCCCGACGCGATGGCTTGCTCGAAGAGTTTGCCCACGTCGCGCGCGGCGCGCTGGGCCGCCTCGCGGATCTCGTCGTGCGGCGTGGCCACGCTCGATTCGCCGAGGGCGCCGGCGATCACTTCGGCCCGCTCGGCCAGGGCCATGGCCGACTGCGTGGCGCGCGGCAATTCGGCGTTCGTCGACAGCATGCTGTCGCGGATTTGCAGGATGGCATCGGCGATCACTTGCGTCGTGTCGACGTGTTCGCGCGAGGCGCGGGCGATTTGCCCGATCTCGTCTTCCGACACGCCCGACGATTCCTCGATATGGCTGAGCGATGCATGCACGCTTTCCACATTGCGCGCCGCTTCCGTGACGCCGGCCGCCAGCGAACTCATGCCACGCGCAGCTTTTTCCGACTGTTCATTGATTTCGCGCACCATCACGCTGATTTCATCGGAGGCTTCCTTGGTGCGCTGCGCCAGTTGCCGCACTTCCCCGGCCACGACGGCAAAACCGCGTCCATGTTCGCCGGCACGCGCCGCCTCGATGGCGGCGTTCAGCGCCAGCAAGTTGGTGCGCGCGGAAATATCGGAAATGGCTTCCGTGAAACCTGTGATGCGTTTGGATTTTTCCTGCAAGCTCAGCATGGTACTGGAAGCGCCTTGCGCTTCTTCGCGTGCCTTATTGATGCGCTGCAAGCCCTGGTCCACTTCGGCGCGCGCCGCCACGCTTTCCACGCGCACGCCGGCGGCCACCTTGGCGGCCCGCTCCGCATTGGCGGCGATCTTTTCCGTCATTACGGCATTTTGTACGGAACTGTCGGCGATGTCGCTGGCCGTGCGCACATCGAGTTCCACCTTCTGTTTGACGGAATCGACAAAATACGAGGTTTCCGCCGCGCCGATCATGATGGCATCGATGGCGTTGCCCACCGTGTCGGCGAACTGATGCAAGCCTGGCTCGCCGCGCGCACGGCCGGCAAACGCCAGCAGCCCCGCGCCGATGGCGGCGGCCACGCAGGCGATCAGATACGGATGGTCGCCGCCCGAGAGCAGCAGCAGATAGGCCAGGCAACAGGCCACGGCCATGGCCAGGATCGTGAATACAAAGAAACGCACCAGCTGATGCTGCAACTGCTTCATTTGTCCCCCGCTGCGCGAACCCGTCACGTCCCGTTGAGGGGACGTGCCGTAACCGTATGCGGGTGGGCACGATTGCCCACCTTGCACCCTGAACGTAACGTCTGCGCGGCGTTTCAGGCGGCTACCGGGTAGCAGAATTGTAGTTCTACCCTACAACATTTGTTCCGATAGCTCAATCAGAAAAGTAGGGCGGCTACACCAAGGTCACTTAATTGGCAATTTGGTGGTGTTTTTGACCTCTTCCATGACGGCATAAGTGTGGGTTTCCCGCACACCTTTCTGCAACAGCGTCTTGCCCAGGAATTCGCGGTAGGCAGCCATATCCTTGACGCGCGCCTTGACCAGGTAATCGAAACCGCCGGCCACCATATGACATTCCAGTACCTCTGGAATGATTTGTACGCTATGCTTGAAGGCATCGAACACTTCCGGTGTCGTACGATCAAGCACGACTTCGATGAACACCAGCAGCGACACGTCGAGCAGCTGCGGGTTCAACTGGGCCGTATAGCCCATGATGTAACCGGATTCGTGCAACTTGCGCACGCGCTCCAGGCAGGCGGCAGGCGACAGGTTCACGCGCGCGGCCAGCTCCACATTGCTGATGCGTCCATCGCTCTGCAATTCCATCAAGATTTTCTTACTGATCTTGTCCAGCATTCCTATCACCCCCAAATTAATATTATTTGGTTAAATTGTCGCATCAAAAACTATCTATTGCTAGTCCCCTGTATTACCAGAATTAATCCATAAGAATCCCCTTTACAATCGAATCATCTTAACGTCCGACTTTCTGTATTTTTTTGCACCAAAAAAGAGCAAGAATTACGTCAGTTTTCGTCCCTTTTTCCTTGTAAAGAGCACTTATGCACCCTGCAGGCCCCTCGGCTTTTACCCCGATTCCTTTTGCTGCGTTCCAGGCAGAAATCCTGCCCGAAGCGACACCACAACGCGCCGCCATCACCTCCGCCTATAGGCGCGATGAGGTTTCCGCCGTGCAGTGGCTGTTGCAACAAGTCCGCCCCAGCAGCACCGAAACGACAGCCGAAGGACAAGCGCTGGCGCACCGCCTGGTCTCGAACGTGCGCCAAAAACGCACACGCGCCTCGGGCGTCGATGCACTGATGCACGAGTTCTCGCTATCGTCGGAAGAAGGTGTTGCATTGATGTGTCTGGCTGAAGCGCTGTTGCGTATACCCGACAGTCAAACGGCCGATCGCCTGATCGCCGACAAAATCAGCAAGGGCGACTGGAAGAAGCACCTGGGTGAATCGCCATCGCTGTTCGTCAATGCCGCCACCTGGGGCTTGCTGATTACGGGCAAACTGGTCAGCACCAGCAGCGAATCGGGCCTCGGTTCGGCCATGAGCAAGCTCATCGCCAAAGGCGGCGAGCCGCTGATCCGCAAGGGCGTCGACCTGGCCATGCGCATGCTGGGCAACCAGTTCGTGACGGGCCAGACCATCGAAGAAGCGTTGAAGAACAGCCGCGAGAATGAAACGCGCGGCTACCGCTACTCGTACGACATGCTGGGCGAGGCGGCACTGACGCAGCAGGACGCGGCCAGCTACTACGCCTCGTACGAAACGGCGATCCATGCCATCGGCAAGGCGTCGAACGGGCGCGGCATCAAGAACGGCCCCGGCATTTCCGTGAAACTGTCGGCCCTGCACGCGCGCTACAGCCGCGCCCAGCGTGCCCGTGTCATGGAAGAATTACTGCCGAAAGTCAAAGCGTTGCTGTTGCTGGCAAAACAGTACAACATCGGCTTCAACATCGATGCGGAAGAAACAGACCGCCTGGAACTGTCGCTCGACCTGATGGAAGCACTTGCCTTTGATACCGATTTGGCCGGCTTCGACGGCATCGGCTATGTGGTGCAGGCGTATCAGAAGCGCTGCCCGTTCGCCATCGATTACCTGATCGACCTGGCGCACCGCAGCGGCCGCAAGTTCATGGTGCGCCTGGTGAAGGGCGCGTATTGGGATGCGGAAATCAAACGCGCGCAAGTCGATGGCCAGGAAGGCTATCCCGTCTACACGCGCAAGGTCTACACGGACGTCTCTTACCTCGTGTGTGCGCAAAAACTGCTGGCCGCCAGCAGCCTGATCTATCCACAATTTGCCACCCACAACGCGCAAACCCTGTCGACCATTTATACCTGGGCGAAACGCGACGGCATTACCGACTACGAATTCCAGTGCCTGCACGGCATGGGCGAGACCCTGTACGACCAGGTCGTCGGCCCCGACAACCTCGACAAGCCGTGCCGCATCTACGCGCCCGTCGGTTCGCATGAAACCCTGCTGGCCTACCTGGTGCGCCGCCTGCTGGAAAACGGCG
Organism: Janthinobacterium sp. BJB301; assembly: GCF_002735685.1. Classification (NCBI taxonomy): domain Bacteria; kingdom Pseudomonadati; phylum Pseudomonadota; class Betaproteobacteria; order Burkholderiales; family Oxalobacteraceae; genus Janthinobacterium; species Janthinobacterium sp. BJB301. The sequence goes on from NZ_PDZJ01000004.1 coordinate 141,770, forward strand.
CCAACTCGTCGTTCGTCAACCAGATCGTCGACGAAAACGTGGCCATCGATAGCCTGATCCGCGATCCCCTGGAACAGGCGCGCCTGCAGGGCGGCTTGCCGCACCCGTCGATTCCGCTGCCGCTGGACATGTTTGGCAGTGAACGCAAGAACTCGGCCGGCCTGGACCTGTCGAATGAAGACACCTTGCGTACCCTGGCCACCGGCCTGGCGCAGCAACAGTCATGGCAGGCTGCGCCGCTGATCGATGGCGCCGTCAGCCTGAATGGCCCCACGCACATGCTGCACAACCCGGCCCAGCATGACGATGTCGTGGGCAAGGTCATGGAGGCCGGTCCGGCCGACGTGGAAACGGCCCTGGCCAGCGCCAGCGCGTACGCCATGGATTGGCAAACGACAGAGCCGTCGCTCCGCGCGCAAGCTTTGCAGCGCGCGGCCGACCTGTTCGAAGAACACCACATCGAGCTGATGGCCCTGGCCGTGCGCGAAGCGGGCAAGTCCCTCCCGAATGCGATCGCGGAAATCCGCGAAGCCGTCGACTTCCTGCGCTACTACGCGGCGCAGGTGGAACACGCGCCGAACACCCTGGCGCTCGGTCCCGTCACCTGCATCAGTCCGTGGAACTTCCCGCTGGCCATCTTTACGGGCCAGCTGGCCGCCGCCCTGGCCGCAGGCAACGTGGTGCTGGCCAAGCCGGCCGAGCAGACGCCGCTGATCGCCCACCGCGCCGTGCAATTGCTGCATGCGGCAGGTGTGCCACGGGGCGCGCTGCAATTCTTGCCTGGCAGCGGAGAGATCGTCGGTGCCGGCCTGTGCAACGACGCGCGCGTGAAAGGCGTGATTTTCACGGGTTCGACGGAAGTGGCGCAATTGATCAACCGCAACCTGGCCGCCCGCGCCGTGGCCGAAGGCATCGACATCCCCCTGATCGCCGAAACGGGTGGCCAGAACGCCCTGATCGTCGATTCGTCCGCCTTGCCGGAGCAAGTGGTGCAGGACGTGATGTCGTCCGCTTTCGACAGCGCCGGCCAGCGCTGCTCGGCCTTGCGCGTGCTGTTCCTGCAAACGGAAATCGCCGACAAGACCATCCATATGCTCAAGGGCGCCATGCAGGAATTGCGCGTTGGCAATCCTGACCGCCTGGCGACCGATATCGGTCCCGTCATCGATGCGGAAGCGCAAGGTAATCTGCTGGCGCACATCAACAAGATGAAAACCATGGCCATCGACCACTATTCGCTCGATTTGCCGACCGTCAAAGGCACGTTTGTCGCCCCGACCGTGCTGGAAATCAAGTCGCTGGCGCAATTGACGCAGGAAGTCTTCGGCCCCGTGCTGCATGTGATCCGCTACAAGCGGGCCGACTTGCCGCAACTGGTGCAATCGATCAACGACAGCGGTTACGGTTTGACCCTGGGCATCCATACGCGCATCGATGAAACCATCGATTTCATCACCAAGCGCGCGCATGTGGGCAATATTTATGTGAACCGCAATATCGTCGGCGCCGTCGTCGGCGTGCAACCGTTCGGCGGCGAAGGCAAATCGGGCACGGGACCGAAAGCCGGTGGCCCCCTGTACCTGAAACGCCTGCAGCGCAATGCGCCTGCCGGCGCGCAGCACCAGCGCCAGGCGCCACCGGCCCTGGATGCGCTGACCGTCTGGGCGAAGATGCATGGCCACGACAAGGTCGGGCAACTGGCACAGGACTATGCGCGCACCACCTTGCTGGGCAGCAGCACCGTCTTGCCAGGCCCGACCGGCGAGCGCAATACCCTGAGTTTTGCCGCGCGGGGCACGATTCTGTGCGCGGCGGCAACGTCCGGCACCTTGATGAACCAGCTGGCCGCCGTGCTGGCCACCGGTAACCAGGCCCTCGTGCTGGCGCAAGCGCCGGATCTGATTCCCGGCGATTTGCCGGCCGCGCTGAAGGACCGCATCCAGGTCGTCAGCAGCCTGGATGCGGTCAAGCATGATTTCCAGATCGCCATGATCGAGCCTAGCCTCGATGGCCAGCTCAAACCGTTGCTGGCGGCACGGGAAGGGGCCCTGGTGGCCACTATCGCCACCACGCAGGAGGGTGCCATCCCCCTGTGGCGCCTGGTCGCTGAGCGGGCGCTGTGCGTGAATACGACGGCAGCAGGTGGAAATGCCAGCTTGATGATGTTAAGTGTCTAAATTTTAAGCAGATAGTTAACGCGGAAGGGCAGAACCAGTGGTTCTGCCCTTTTTTTATGCACGCTAGCTGAAAAATCAGCAAGCCAGGCGCTGGCACAATTGCTGGATCACCGTCAACGCATACGGCGAGGCAACGGTCTGCACAAAACGCATGAAGTCGACTGCCGCCTCTTCGTTGGCATTGTCGGAAATGGTGCGCATGACCGTAAATGGCACGCCCAGTTCAAAACACACTTGCGCCACGGCGGCGCCTTCCATTTCGACGGCCAGCAGGTCGGGGATATCTTCTTTCAGTTGGTTCACATGCGCGGCGCTGCTGATGAACTGGTCACCGCTGGCGATCAGGCCGCGGTGGACCTGTGCGTGCTGCAAGCCAAATTCCACGATATGCGCTGCCTTGAGCACGCTGGAGACATCGTCACGCAAGAAATCTTCGGCTGCACCAGCCAGTTGCGTGCTCAATTCCAGGTCCGTGGCAAAACGCTGCAAGCCTGTCAGCGGCACTTCGAAGCGGGGAAACAGAGGGCGGGCGTCCATATCGTGCTGCAGCAGCGCTTCGGCCACCACGATATCGCCAACTTTCACGCGTTTATCCCCACTGCCGGCCACGCCGGTGAAGACGATGTGGGTAACTCCGTACTTTTCCACAAGGATAGAAGCTGTCATGGCAGCGGCAACCTTGCCCAGACGCGACAGGACGCACACTGCGTCGATATTCCACAGGGTTCCCAGGGTGTAGTCGCGCATGCCGTGTGAACGCCTCTGGGGGCCTTGCATGGCTTCTACGAGCCCCTGCTGTTCTTCGTGCAAGGCACTGATGATGCCTAAACGCATTTTTTTGTGTGAATTCATGCTGTTTTTACAGGTTTTTGGGGATTGCAAAACGGTTTACACGGTGAAAACAGCCGTTTCGGCGACTTTTCCACCGTGCGCGTTTGTCTCTGTGTTTTAAATAAAGATGTATACATAAAAATAGTAGTGATAGTAAACGGCCATTTTTTTGTGGATAAGTCGGTATACCGTATAAGAATCATCGACTTGGCGCACAAAAAAGTAGGCGCACAAGCATTGTATCCAGCAAGGACTTGTTTGGGATAAAAATCGGGCTGTGGACAAAGATCGACTTTTCCCACATCTCATCCTGTGGATATGCAGGCACTTATCCACAGCAGCAAGCAGAAATCATGTTTTTTCTTGCTGTAGTGGCATGGTTGACGTGCTTCGTCTGCCTTGATCCTTGCCTGGCAATTCAGGTTGAGCAACCACGAACGTTGTTCTTTCACGGACCATCGCATCCAAGTGATTCCTGGAAGACGGTTTTGCAGTGGGTCGCGATGTCGCCGTTGGCTTTTTTTGGACGGTTTTCGCCTGCTTTTTGGAAATATCCCCGGACTTCCGCTTTTTTTATCGGTTTACAATAGATCTATATATAAAAATAGTAGTAATAGTAAACGCGTTTTTTTCTGTGGATAAGTCGCTTTTTTTCAACAGGATCAATCGTTTACGCGCAAAATAAAGCGTGCATAATCGCTGTATCACGCGAGGAGCAAAATTGTATAAAATGCGGGCCTGCGCATAACTTCGTGTTTACTCACAAGTCATCCTGTGGATATCAAGTGACTTATCCACAATCGTCTCAAATTCCCCCTCTTTTTCATATCGAACCGCTTGCCGGCACTGTGCCCGCTCAAGCCTGTTGACGTTTCCATTTTGCAAAACGGTTTAGCAGTGCTGTGTGCGTGATGTTGGCCACACCGGTTTTCGTCGCGCAGTTGTTGGCTCGAATTTTTTTTGTCAGCCAAAGTAGCTTGCCGGTTTTTTTTGAAGACAAGTTGGTGAACCCTTTCAAAGATGAAGGGCAGGCAAAGCGCGCGTTGTCGGGTTTACCTTAACAAGTTCGTATACAAGAATAGTAATAGTAGTTAACGGGCACATCTTCTGTGGATAAGTCCCGATTTATCCTTGTAAACAATCGCTTGGCGTGCGGATAAGCGCTGAGTAAGGGGTGTATCTGCCGGGGATGGTTTTGGGATAAAAAAAAGGCGTCCAAAAAAATTTTCGTTTACGCACATATCGTACCTGTGGATATCCATACGGTTATCCACAGCTTGATGACCCTGTTTTTGAGCTTGCCGTGACGCTCGCTCATATCGCTGGCCACGATTAATGTCGCCCTGGCCCGGCACTGGTGGTAATCTCAAGGCGGCTCAGCAGCCATGCATGCATGAACGAATACAGACTCTGGTAGCGGATCGCAGTGGGGAGACACGCCGCGCGACAGCTTGATGGCATACCGAAAGGAGCTTCATTGGAATCGGCAGGCGAATACGACTACATCATCGTGGGCGGCGGCACGGCAGGTTGCGTGCTGGCCAACCGGCTCACGCGCGACAAGGATGCCAACGTTTTACTCGTGGAAGCGGGCGGCAAGGACGATTACGTGTGGATCCACATCCCCGTCGGCTATCTGCATTGCATCGGCAATCCCCGCACGGACTGGCTGTATTCCACGCAGGCGGACGCGGGATTGGGCGGGCGCAGCCTGATCTATCCACGCGGCAAGGTGCTGGGCGGCAGCTCTTCCATCAACGGCATGATCTACATGCGCGGCCAGGCCGGCGATTACGACCACTGGGCCGACTTGACGGACGACGCTTCCTGGCGCTGGGACAAGGTCTTGCCGCTCTTTAAACAAAGCGAGGATTACTACGGCGGCGCGTCGGAAAACCATGGCGTCGGTGGTGAATGGCGCGTGGAAAAACAGCGCTTGTCGTGGGATATCCTGAACGCGTTCCGCGATGCGGCGCAGCAGGTCGGCATCCCGAAAACCAGCGATTTCAATGGCGGCGACAATAGCGGCAGCGCATATTTCGACGTCAACCAGCGCCGCGGCATCCGCTGGAATACCTCGAAAGCGTTCCTGAAACCGGCATCGCGCCGCCCGAACCTGACCATCATGACGGGCTGCCACGTGGAACGATTGCTGTTGGAAACGACGGAGTCGGGGCCGCGCTGCACGGGCATTGTATTTACGGGCGGCGGCACGCAGTGGCAGGCGACAGCCCGGCGGGAAACCTTGCTCACGGCGGGCGCTATCGGTTCGCCGCAATTGCTGCAATTGTCCGGCATCGGCCCGGCCAACTTGCTGCAGCAGCATGGCATCGCGCCCGTGCTGGACGCGCCTGGCGTGGGCGGCAACCTGCAAGACCATTTGCAGCTGCGCATGGTCTTCAAAGTCCAGGGCGTGAAAACCCTGAACATCATGGCGGGCAATATGCTGGGCAAGATGCAGATCGGCTTGCAGTATGCGCTGTTCCAGAGCGGGCCCATGTCGATGGCGCCATCGCAGCTGGGCGCATTCGCCAAGTCCGATCCGCAGCAAGCCACGCCGAACCTGCAATACCACGTGCAGCCGCTCTCCCTGGACAAATTTGGCGAGCCCTTGCATGCGTTTCCCGCGTTTACGGCCAGCGTCTGCAATTTGCGGCCCACTTCGCGCGGCCATGTGCAGATCGCCTCGGCCGACAGCTATGCGGCGCCGAAGATCGTGCCCAATTACCTGAGTACGGAGCAGGACCGCACAGTGGCGGCCGACGCCTTGCGGCTGACACGGGCCATCGTGGCCGCGCCGGCGTTAAGTAAGTTTGCGCCGCAGGAATACAAGCCCGGCGTGCAATTCCAGAGCCAGGAAGAGCTGGCGCAGGCGGCCAGCCAGATCGGTACCACCATCTTCCACCCGGTGGGTACTTGCCGCATGGGCCTGGCCAGCGATGCATCTAGCGTGGTCGACAGCCAGTTGCGCGTGATCGGCGTGGCTGGCTTGCGCGTTGTCGATGCATCGATCATGCCGTACATTACTTCTGGTAACACGAACTCGCCCACCGTGATGATCGCGGAAAAAGCGGCGCAAATGATACACGCGGCCTGGAAATAGCAGGAAATAGCTGAGTAAAGGCGCGAGTTTGCGCCATTCGGGCTGGCGCAAAATCCCCGTAGTTATACTGTATTGTGCGTTAAATTTAAGTTGTGTATTATAAAAATGACTAAGTAGTACAAAAAGTACAACTAGGAGACACGATGTCAAACGTAATCTTGGAAACAAGAAATTTGACCAAGGAATTCAAGGGTTTCACCGCTGTGAGCGAAGTGAACCTGAAGGTAGAGCGGGGCCATATCCACGCCTTGATCGGTCCGAACGGCGCCGGCAAGACCACGTGTTTTAACTTGCTCACCAAATTCCTGGTTCCCACTTCAGGACAGATCCTGTTCAATGGGAAAGATATCACTGCCGCCAAACCGGCCCAGATCGCCCGTATGGGCGTGATCCGTTCTTTCCAGATTTCCGCCGTCTTCCCGCATTTGTCGGTGTTGCAAAATGTGCGTATCGGCTTGCAGCGCCAGCTGGGCACGTCGTTCCACTTCTGGCAAAGCGAACGTTCCCTGAATCAGCTCAACGATCGCGCCATGGCCTTGCTGGCCGAGGTCGACCTGACGGAATTTGCCGACACCATCACGGTCGACATGCCGTACGGGCGCAAGCGGGCGCTGGAAATTGCCACCACCCTGGCGATGGAGCCGGAAATGATGCTGCTCGACGAACCGACGCAAGGCATGGGCCATGAAGACGTGCATCGCGTGACGGAACTGATCAAAAAGGTGTCGGCTGGCCGCACGATTCTGATGGTGGAACACAATATGAGCGTGGTCTCGGGCATCTGCGACAAGATTTCCGTCCTGCAGCGCGGCGCCATGCTGGCCGAAGGCAGTTATGCGGAAGTGTCGCGCAATCCGCACGTGATGGAAGCGTACATGGGCACCACCCACGCGGAACTGGAAGGGGCGCATTGATGGCGACACAAGCGAATCGCGGCGCACCCGCGCTGGAAATTGCACAGCTGCACACCTGGTATGGCGAATCGCACATCCTGCATGACGTGAACTTGAAAGTGGAGCAGGGTGAAGTGGTGACTTTGCTGGGCCGCAACGGCGCCGGCCGCACCACCACCTTGCGCGCCATCATGGGACTGACGGGGGCGCGCACGGGCTCGATCAAGGTCAACGGTGTCGAAGCGATAGGTTTGGCCACGCACAAAATCGCCCACCTGGGCATCGGGTATTGTCCCGAAGAGCGCGGCATTTTTTCATCGCTGTCGACGGAGGAAAACCTGCTGCTGCCGCCGACCTTGGCCAGCGGAGAGAAAGGCATGTCGGTGGAAGAAATCTACGCCATGTTCCCGAACTTGCAGGAACGCCGCCACAGCCAGGGCACGCGCCTGTCGGGCGGGGAACAGCAGATGCTGGCCGTGGCGCGCATCCTGCGCACGGGCGCGCGCCTGCTGCTGCTCGATGAAATTTCCGAAGGCCTGGCGCCCGTCATCGTGCAAGGGCTGGCGCGCATGATCACCACCCTGAAAGCGAAGGGCTACACCATTGTCATGGTGGAACAGAATTTCCGGTTTGCCGCGCCACTGGCGGACCGGTTTTATGTGATGGAGCACGGTCAGATCGTCGAGACTTTTGCTGCATCCGAACTGGAGGCCAAGATGCCGGTATTGACCGAGCTGCTTGGCGTGTAGTCCCCATGTAGTACGCGTACATCTGGTACGCGTTATCGTCCAGCAATCGACTGAATAGCAAACAATAATCCCAACGGAGACACTATGAAACGTAACGCTATCGCCATTGCCACCGCCACTCTTTGCGCCTTGGGCTTTTCCGCCGCCGCGCACGCCCAGGTATCGGGCGACACGATCAAGATCGGTTTTATTTCCGACATGTCGGGCGTGTATTCCGACGTCGACGGCCTCGGCGGCGCGGAAGCCATCAAGATGGCGATCGCCGATGCCGGCGTCGTGCTGGCCGGCAAAAAGGTGGAATTCATTTCTGCCGACCATCAAAACAAGGCCGACATCGCCGCCTCGAAGGCGCGCGAATGGTTCGACCAGCAGGGCGTCGACATGCTGATCGGCGGCACCAATTCCGGCGCCAGCCTGGCCATGGCCAAGGTCGCGGCGGAAAAGAAAAAAATCTTCATTGCCATCGGCGCCGGTTCCTCGCGCCTGACGAATGAAGAGTGCACGCCTTACACCGTGCACTACGCCTACGACACGGTGGCGCTGGCGCGCGGTACGGGCGGCACCATCGTCAAGCAGGGCGGCAAGAACTGGTACTTCATGACGGCCGACTACGCGTTTGGCCATTCGCTGGAAAAAGACACGGCCGAGGTCGTCAAGGCGGCCGGCGGCAAGGTGCTGGGCAGCGTCAAGCATCCGCTGGGCGCCTCGGATTTCTCTTCCTTCCTGCTGCAGGCGCAATCGTCCAAGCCGCAAATCCTCGGTCTGGCCAATGCGGGCGGCGACGCCATCAACAGCATCAAGGCGGCCAACGAGTTCGGCCTGACGAAATCGATGAAACTGGCCGGCTTGCTGATCTTCATCAATGACATCCATTCGCTGGGCCTGAACCTGACGCAAGGCATGTACCTGACGGATGGCTGGTACTGGGACTTGAATGCGGACACGCGCGCCTGGTCGAAACGCTATTTCGCCAAGATGAAGAAAGAGCCGTCGATGTTGCAGGCGGCCGACTATTCGGCCGCGGCGAACTACCTGAAAGCCGTCAAGGCGCTGGGGACGGATGACACCGAGAAAGTCATGGCTTACCTGAAAAAGACCAAGATCAACGACATGTTTACCCAGAATGGCGAAGTGCGTCCCGATGGCCGCATGGTGCACGATATGTATTTGATGGAAGTCAAGAAGCCATCCGAGTCGAAGTATCCATGGGATTACTACAAGGTGGTCGCCACCGTGCCCGGTGCGCAAGCGTATGTGACCAAGGCCGAGTCGAAGTGTTCGTTGTGGAAATAACGCTGTAGCAACCTCCACAGAGTACCCGCCGCTGCGCGGGCGCTCTGTCCTGCACGCTTCGCCCGCAGGGTACGCCTTGCGCCGCCGCACCCGTTTACGGCGGCGTGTTTCCCTTGATACCACACCGTCGTCCGGCGGTGCTTTTTATACTGTGATGCCATGGAAATTTTCGGCGTTCCAATACAAGCGATGATGAGCCAGCTGCTGCTGGGTCTTGTCAACGGCTCGTTCTATGCCATGTTGTCCCTCGGTCTGGCCGTTATCTTCGGCTTGCTTAATGTGATTAATTTCTCGCACGGCGCCATGTACATGATGGGCGCCTTCCTGGCCTGGATGGGCCTCAGCTATTTCGACATCAGTTACTGGGCCATGCTGGTCATCGCCCCGATCCTCGTCGGCCTGGTCGGCATCCTGATCGAAAAGACCATGCTGCGCTGGCTGTATAAACTCGACCACCTGTATGGCTTGTTGCTGACCTTTGGCATCACCCTGATCATGGAAGGCGTGTTCCGCTCCTTCTATGGCGTCTCGGGCCAGCCGTATGCCGTGCCTGAAGCGCTGGCCGGCGCGACGGACCTGGGTTTCATGATCCTGCCGAACTACCGCGCCTGGGTGGTGATCGCCTCGCTCACCGTGTGCCTGGCTACCTGGTTCGTCATCGAAAAAACCAAGCTCGGTGCCTACCTGCGGGCCGGCACGGAAAACCCGAAACTGGTGGAAGCGTTCGGCATCAACGTGCCGCTGATGGTAACCCTGACGTTCGGCTTCGGCGTGGCGCTGGCCGGTTTCGCCGGCGTGCTGGCGGCGCCGATCATCCAGGTCTCGCCGCTGATGGGCTCGAACCTGATCATCGTCGTGTTTGCCGTGGTGGTGATTGGCGGCATGGGTTCCATCATGGGCTCCATCCTGACGGGCCTGGGCCTGGGCGTGATCGAGGGCCTGACCCGCGTGTTCTACCCGGAAGGCTCTGCCACCGTGGTGTTCGTCGTGATGGTCATCGTGCTGCTGCTGCGTCCCGCCGGCCTGTTCGGCAAAGAAAAGTAATCCTCATCAGTCATGTATTGGAGCTACCACGATGAATAAAAATGTAGGCTACGCCATTGCCTTGCTGCTGGCGTTGGCGGCCCCGTTTTACGGCTATCCCGTCTTCCTGATGAAGTTGCTGTGCTTTGCCCTGTTTGCCTGTGCTTTCAACTTGCTGATCGGCTACACCGGCTTGCTGTCGTTCGGCCATGCGGCCTTCTTCGGCGGCGCCGGCTATGTCACCGGCTACGCGCTACGCACCTGGGGCTGGCCAACGGAACTGGGCTTGCTGGCCGGCGTCGCCACGGGCGCCTTGCTGGGCCTGGTGATCGGCGGCCTGGCGATCCGCCGCCAGGGCATCTACTTTACGATGATCACCCTGGCGCTGGCGCAGATGGTGTACTTCCTGGCCTTGCGTCTGCCCTTTACGGGGGGCGAGGATGGTTTGCAGGGTGTTCCACGTGGAACCTTGCTGGGCACGATAGACCTGGGCAATGACACCGTCTTGTACTACGTCGTGCTGGCCATTTTTGTTGCCGGCTTCGCCCTGATCGTGCGCACCATCCACTCGCCATTCGGTCAGGTCCTCAAGGCGATCAAGGAAAACGAACCGCGCGCCATCTCGCTGGGCTACGACGTCAACAAGTACAAGCTGATGGCCATCGTGCTGTCCGCTTCGCTGGCCGCGCTGGCGGGCGCCACCAAGACCCTGGTGCTGGGCTTTGAAACCCTGACCGACGTGTACTGGGGCATGTCGGGCCTGGTCGTGCTGATGACTTTGGTAGGCGGCATGGGCACCTTGTCCGGTCCCATCCTCGGCGCCGTCTTGATCATCGCGCTGGAAAACAAGCTGGGCGATGTTGGTACCTATCTGGCCACGCACACGGGCATCGAGTGGTTCGGTACCCTGGGCGAATCGGTAGGCATGGTCACCGGCGTGATCTTCGTTATCTGCGTACTGATGTTCCGGCGCGGCATTGTCGGCGAAGCCATCGCGCGCTTCGGCGGCAGGGCTGCCAAGGCCGCGGTCTGATTTTCAAGCAACGCCGGACGGATCGTCCGGCGTTTTTCATTGTGCGTCCACTGTTACTTCAACGGAGAGAACCACCATGCAAACGACGATCACGCGCGCGGGGAGCAGCCTGTGCACCTTGCTGGCGTTGGCAGCCTGCGGCAGCAACCATGCGCCGGAAGAGCTGAACCAGATGCCCGCTTACCTGGGCACCATCACGCGGGCCGACTACGACGGCAAGACGAACGATCTGCTGACGGCCGGCCTGGGCAAGACGGGGCTGGCTGGAGCCGCGCCCGCGTATGCGAACGTGGAACAACCGACACCGCTCGAACTGCGCCGCAATGCCATCTACGCCAATTACCGCGCCGTACTCGACATTGCCGCCAACAGCGGCTACGGCACCCTGTACGGACCGAACGTGGATGCGTCCGGGAACGTGGGTACGGGCGAGGGCTTGGTCGCGGGCAGTGAATACATCGCCTATGCCGACGATGGCTCGGGCAAGAAGAATGTCACCTTGATGGTGCAGGTGCCGGCCAGCTTCGATCCCGACCATGCCTGCATCGTCACGGGCACGTCGAGCGGCTCGCGCGGCATCTACGGCGCCATCGGCAGCTCGGGTGAATGGGGCTTGAAAAAAGGCTGCGCCGTGGCGTATGCCGACAAGGGCTCCGGCACGGGCCTGTATGTGTTTGAAGACGACAGCGTCAACCTGCAGAACGGCGTGCGCGCGGGCAGGGTGGCCGCCGGCAAGAACGCGCTCTTCGCGCCCGACTTGAGCGACGCCGACCGCCTGGCCTGGGCCGGCGCGAACCCGAACCGCATCGCCTTCAAGCACGCGCACTCGCAGCAGAATCCCGAGAAGGATTGGGGCAAGGTGACCTTGCAGGCCATCGAGATGGCGTATTACGTCTTGAACGAACGCTATGGCGTGCTGGCCCGCGACGGCAGTGCGCGCATCGTGCGGCTGACGCCGAAGAACACCATCACGATTGCCTCGAGTATTTCCAACGGCGCCGGCTCGGCCTTGCTGGCGGCGGAACAGGATACCAAGGGCTTGATCAGCGGCGTGGCGGCCAGCGAGCCGCAGATCCAGCCGGCTGCGTCAAGCGCCTATAGCGTGCGCCAGGGCGGGGCGGTGGTCGCCAATCCCGGCCGTGCGCTGTTCGACTACGCCACCTATGCGGCCTTGTATCAGCCGTGCATCGCTTCCGTGGCCGGCAATGCGGGACGCTGCACGGCGCTGGTCAGCAAGGGTTTATTGAACGGCGCTGACCTGGCCGCCCAGCAGGCGGACGCGAAGCAGCGCTTGCGCGCGTATGGCTGGCTGCTTGATTCCGATCCGCTGCAGGCGGCACACGCGGGCACGAATATCCTCGTGGCCGTCACGTATGCATATGCCTACGGAAAATTCTCCGTCACGGACAAGGTGTGCGGTTTCACGTTTGCGCAGACGGACGGCAGCGGCAATCCGGTCGCGTTCACGTCGGCGCAAAAGGCGGCCAGCTTTGCCGCGCAAAACGGCATCCTCGGCAACGTCGTGTACGAAAACAGCGTGGGCGGCGCCAGGGTGTACACGGCCGGCGTGTCGTCTTCCAGCGGGCTGGCGGACCAGTCGCTCGACGGCTTCCTGTGCCTGCGCAGCCTGGCGACGGGGCGCGATACCGTCAGTGGCGCCGCCTTGCAAGGCACGCTGGCCGGGCAGAGCGTGCGCGTGCGGGCAGGCATGGCGGAGGTCGCGGCCAGCGGCAAATTGAATGGCAAGCCGGCCATCATCGTGCATGGCCGCAGCGATACCCTGATTCCCGTCAATCACGCTTCGCGCGCCTATCTGGGGCTGAACGCCGCCGTGGAAGGGACGAATAGCCGCCTGCGCTATATCGAGGTGACGAACGCCAACCATTTCGATTCCTTCAGCAGCGCCTTGCCGACCCTGATCGTGCCCCTGCACGTGTACCTGAACCGGGCGCTCGATGCCATGTATGTGCACTTGAATGCCAAGCAAGCCTTGCCGCCATCGCAGGTGGTGCGCACGGTGACGCGCGCCGATGCGTCAACCCTGATCACGAATGTCAACGTGCCAGCGATCGCCACGGCACCGGCGCCCGGCAATGCCATCAGCGTGACGGGGACGGTCGTCGACATTCCCAACTAGGCTGTATCGCTTGTGGAACTTGCGGCCACGTTTCACGTGGCCGTTTTTATTCCCAGGCTGTATCGGGGATGTGGCCCAGTCCCTGGAAGACAGGCTTGGAAAACCAGTAGCCCTGCATCAGGGAAATGCCGCAACTGGCCAGGAAATCGCGCTCGGCGCGTGTCTCGATGCCTTCGGCCAGTACGCGGATACCGAGCTCGCGGCACAGGCTGGCGATGGCCCGCACGATCGCCTGGCGTGGCGCGTGCATATCGATCCCGCGCACCAGGTCCATGTCGATCTTGATGATGTCGGGCTGGTACTCGGCCAGCAGGTTCAAGCCCGCATAGCCGGCGCCGAAATCATCGATGGCTGTCTGGAAACCGAAGCGCCGGTAGGCGCGGAAGATCTCGACCAGATGGGGACGGTCCTGCACCCGTTCGCCTTCCGTCACTTCAAAGATGATTTTATCGGTGGGGAAGCGGTGCAAGGTGGCCGCTTCCAGGGTGCTGCGGATGCACACTTCGGGACGGTAGACGGCGTTGGGCAAGAAGTTGATCGACAGAAAGCCCGGCATATCCAGCTTGGCTGCGCCGGCCACGGCCTTGACGCGGCAAGCCTGGTCGAAGCGGTAGCGGTTGGCGTCGTTGACTTGCGCCAGCACGCTGGCCGCGCTTTCGCCGTTGGGCCCGCGCACCAGCGCCTCGTGCGCATAGATACTGCGCGTGGCCAGGTCGACGATGGGCTGATAGGCATACTCGAAAGCAAACGGCAGCGGCGCGCTGTCGTGGCAGCCTGCACAGGCACCGTGTGGAAAGCTGGTGGCGTCAGGATGAATCGGGATGTCGAGAGGTGTCATGGTGCTAGTTTAGGCGGACGGGTTGGCTGATTCCGTCTGCTGTCTCACAGTGCGGCAGCATAGATGGCGCGCGCATCGCTGTGCGTGACGGGCCGGGGGTTGTTCCCCAGCAAGCGCGTCTGCAGCATGGCTTCATCGGCCAGACGGTCCAGGTCGCTGGCCGCGATGCCCACTTCGCGCAGGGTGCGTGCGATGCCCGTCGCCAGGGCAATCTCCTGCAGGGCGTCGATCAGGGCCATGGCCCGCGCTTCCTCGCTGCCCGTGATGCCAGGTTGCAGGACGGCTGCCAGTTGCGCATACAGGGGCGCCGCGTGGGATAGATTGAAACGCAGCACGTGCGGCAGCACCAGCGCATTCGACAAGCCATGTGGCACGTGGAACAGTCCTCCGATGGGATAGGCGAGCGCGTGCACGGCGGCCACGGGTGCATTGGCAAACGCCTGGCCGGCCAGCATGGCGCCCAGCAGCATGGCCTGGCGCGCCGGCAAGTTGCTGCCATCGCGGCAGGCGGCGACCAGGTTGCCGGAGAGCAGTGACAAGGCTTTCGTGGCCAGCATGTCGGACAATGGGTTTTTCAACAGGCGGCTGGTGTACGCTTCGATCGCATGCACCATGGCATCGATGCCGGTGGCGGCCGTCACGGCGGGCGGCAAGCCCAGGGTCAGGCTGGCATCGAGGATGGCAAGGTCCGCATACAGTTGCGGTGCGACCACGCCCATCTTGCTGGTGGTGCCCGTGGTGACGATGGCGATGTGCGTGACTTCCGAGCCCGTGCCGGCCGTGGTCGGCAATTGCACCAGGGGCAGGCGCTGGCCATGGACATTGCCGATGCCATACAGTTGGGCCAGTTCCTGGTGGCCCGGTGCCAGCACGGCGATGAGCTTGGCCACGTCCAGCGAGCTGCCGCCACCGAGGCCGATAATCAGTTCCACGTGAAACATCCGGGCCTGGGCCACGCCTGCCAATACGATGGCTTCGGGCGGATCGGCTTGCACTTCGGAAAAGACGTGGACCTCGATGCCGGCCGCCTGCAGGTTGTGCAAGGAAGCATCGGCCAGACCCGTGCGCAAAAAGCCTGCATCGGTGACGAGCAGGGCGCGGCGCACGGCGGGGAAGTGACGGGCGATGTGTGCGCCCAGCTGGGCGGCGGCGCCCGGTTCAACGATCAGGTGCGGCACAGTGCGGAACTGGAAGGCGGACATGCAGTCTCCTGACAATGATGGCAGAAGCCCAGCTTACTCCGCTTTCCCGCCCCGCGCCTGTTTCACGTGGAACAAAAAGCGGGGACTACTCCCACTCCAGCGCGCCGCGTTTCCATTCATAGGCCAGGCCGATGGCCAGTATGTTCAAGAAACCCATGACGGCCCAGAATCCGGGCAAGCCGAGTTCATTCACGTTGGCCGCCCACGGCATCAGGAAGATCACCTCGATATCGAACAGGATGAAGAGAATGGCGACCAGGTAGAAGCGGATGTCGAACTTCATGCGCGCGTCGCCGAACGCTTCGAAGCCGCATTCGTACGGCGACAGTTTTTGCGGATCCGGTTTGTGCGGGCCCAGCGTGCGCCCCAGCAGCATGGGTACGATGCCGACCAGGATGCCGATCAAAATGAACAGGAGGACGGGGAAATAGTTTTCGAGAAGCATGGGGATTCCTCTCAGTGGCTGGACGATAGTTTCATCAGCACGATGCCGCACACGATGAGGACGGCGGCGCATACGCGCATGGTATTGAGCTGCTCGCCCAGAAAAACGATGCCGACGATAAAGGCGCCGACGGCGCCGATGCCGGTCCAGATCGTATAAGCCGTACCAAGGGGCAGGGTGCGCATGGCGAGCGACAGCAAGCCGAAGCTGGCGATCATCATGACGATGGTGACAACGGAGGGAGTGAGTTTGGTGAAACCCTCGGAGAGTTTCATCGAGTATGCCCACACGACTTCAAACATGCCGGCAATAAGTAAAAGTATCCAGGCCATGGCGGCTCCTTATACAGAGCGGGCCGTCCCGGTGTGTTCCCATGATGGGGGAGGCCGTCCTCCTGGATGATCGTCCCGCAGGCCACTGGCGTGGTCACGTTAGCGGACGATGCGGCAATTGTAGCAAACATTTCACGCCACCGCAGCCCTTCGCTTGCCCACGCTGCGTGTTCCACGTGAAACAGAAATCGTCATTGACTTGCCCCTGCTGAGTAAAAATTAAGCAAAAAATGCGCTGCGCAAGGTTGCGCTTGCAAAAAGACTCTATAATCGGAGCTCTCATCCCGCATTTTTACTTGCACTGTTACCTATTTATCATGTTATTTCCTACAGAATTCGACGTCATCGTTGTCGGTGGTGGTCACGCCGGTACCGAGGCGGCCCTCGCTTCCGCCCGCATGGGGCAGAAGACGCTATTGCTCACGCATAATATTGAGACACTGGGCCAGATGTCGTGCAACCCTTCCATCGGCGGCATCGGCAAGGGCCACCTGGTCAAGGAAGTCGATGCCATGGGCGGCGCGATGGCGATTGCCACCGACGAGTCCGGCATCCAGTTCCGCATCCTGAACTCCTCGAAAGGCCCGGCAGTCCGCGCCACGCGCGCCCAGGCCGACCGTATTTTGTATAAGGCCGCCATCCGCACGCGCCTGGAAAACCAGGCTAACCTGTGGCTGTTCCAGCAAGCCGTCGATGATCTGATCGTCGAAGGCGACCGTGTCGTCGGCGCCGTGACGCAGATCGGCTTGAAGTTTCTCGCGCGCGCCGTGGTGCTGACGGCTGGTACTTTCCTCGACGGCAAGATCCACGTGGGCTTGAATAACTACTCGGCCGGCCGCGCCGGCGACCCGCCCGCCATCTCGCTGTCGGCCCGCCTGAAAGAGCTGAAACTGCCGCAGGGCCGCCTGAAAACGGGTACGCCGCCGCGCATCGATGGCCGCACGATCGACTTTTCCGTGATGCAAGAACAGCCGGGCGATCTCGATCCCGTGCCCGTGTTTTCCGTGATGGGCAACACGTCCATGCATCCGCGCCAGGTACCGTGCTGGGTCACGCACACGAATAGCCAGACGCACGACATCATTCGCGCGGGCCTCGACCGCAGCCCCATGTACACGGGCGTGATCGAGGGCGTGGGCCCCCGTTATTGCCCGTCGATCGAAGACAAGATCCACCGTTTCTCGGGCAAGGAATCACACCAGATCTTCCTCGAGCCGGAAGGCTTGACGACGCATGAGTTCTATCCGAACGGCATCTCCACCAGCCTGCCGTTCGACGTGCAGATCGCCCTCGTGCAATCGATGAAGGGCATGGAAAATGCTCACATCCTGCGCCCCGGCTACGCCATCGAATACGATTACTTCGACCCGCGCGGCTTGAAGGCCTCGCTGGAAACGAAGGCCGTCGCCGGCCTGTTCTTCGCCGGCCAGATCAACGGCACCACCGGCTACGAGGAAGCGGCCGCGCAAGGCATGCTGGCGGGCCTGAATGCGGCCTTGCTGACGCAGGACAAGGAAGCCTGGGTACCGGGCCGCTCCGAGGCCTATCTGGGCGTGCTGGTCGACGATCTGATCACCCAGGGCGTGCAGGAACCGTACCGCATGTTTACCAGCCGCGCCGAGTACCGCCTGAGCTTGCGCGAAGACAATGCCGACATGCGCCTGACGGAAATCGGCCGCGCCCTGGGCTGCGTGGGCGACGCCCAATGGCAAGCCTTCGAGACCAAGCGCGAAGCGGTGGCGCTGGAGCTCGAGCGTCTGCGTTCCACGTGGGTCAACCCGCGCATCCTGGCGGCTGCCGAATCGGAACGCATCGTTGGCCAGGCTATCGAACGCGAGTATTCGCTGGCGGACTTGCTGCGCCGCCCGAACGTGGCCTACGACACCCTGATGAGCATGACGGGCATGGAAGGCCAGGCCCTGGCGGGCCCCGGCGTGGAAGACCCCGCCGTGCGCGAGCAGGTGGAAATCCAGCTCAAATATGCGGGCTACATCGAGCGCCAGAGCAAGGAAATCGAGCGCCACGAACACTATGAAAACCTGGCTTTGCCAGAGGGTTTCAATTATCTGGATATCGGCGCGCTGTCCGTCGAAGTGCGGCAAAAACTCGACAAGCAGCGCCCGGAAACCCTGGGCCAGGCATCGCGCATTTCCGGCGTGACGCCGGCGGCGATTTCGCTGCTGCTGGTGCACTTGAAAAAGCGCGGTTTTGGTGCCGCGCAGACCACCACTTTAAAGGACGAGGTTGTTGAATGAAGCAGTTTGACCGGGCCGCATTGGCCCAGATTTTGAATGAAGGCATCGCCGCGCTGGGGCTGGACCTGAGCGCGGATCAGACGGAAAAACTGCTCGATTACCTGGCCTTGCTGGCCAAATGGAACAGCGTGTACAACCTGACGTCGGTGCGCGATCCCATGCAGATGCTGACCCTGCACGTGCTCGATTCGCTGGCCGCCGTACCGGCGTTCGCGGATGCAAAGAATGTGCTCGACGTGGGCGCCGGCGGCGGCTTGCCGGGCATGGTGCTGGCCATCGCGCGCCCCGATGTGAAGGTGTCGATGATCGACACGGTGCATAAGAAGACGGCATTCTTGACGCAAGTGAAAGCGGAACTGGGCCTCGCCAACGTGACCGTGTACACGAAACGGGTGGAACAGCTGGAAGTGCAGCAGAAATTCGACGTGATCACCTCGCGCGCCTTTGCCGACCTGTCCGACTTCGTCAACTGGTCGAACCATGTGCTGGCCGAGGGCGGGCAATTCATCGCCTTGAAAGGGGTGGCACCGCCAGACGAGCGCGAGCGACTGCCAGCGGAATGGCAAGTAACCGAGCTACGCGCAATCGCGGTGCCAGGGCTAAATGCAGAGCGTCATCTGGTCTTTATAGCAAGAATTTAAACGCCAGAAAATTAAACGATATAAATCATATAAATGGTTTATACGGTATAAATAATATAAACCGTATAAACGATTTATATCGTATAAATGAAATAAACAGTATAAATCGTTTCGGCTAAGTGGGTCGTGGGAAATTATTGTGAAGTTATGACGAACAGAGCCGGATGCGCTGCAAGGCGTCCGTTGCGACGCAGTGCGGGCACTGCTAGCAGCGGGCAACGCCGCAGGGCGCCGGTTATGGAGGTCAGAAATCACAATAATTTATTGCGACCTACTTAGATGCCGGGGCGCACGATGAAGTTTGCATCTCTTTACAACTAGAAGATACATGGCCAAAATTTTTTGTGTAGCAAATCAAAAGGGTGGTGTTGGTAAAACCACAACAAGCGTCAACCTCTCCGCCGGTCTGGCCAAGTTGAACCAGCGCGTGCTGCTGGTCGACCTCGACCCGCAGGGTAATGCGACCATGGGCGCCGGCATCAACAAGGCCGGCCTGAAGGCATCGACGTATGAAGTCATGCTGGGCGAGTCCGATGTCAAAACGGCACGCCAGCGTTCGGAAGCGGGGCGCTTCGATGTCTTGCCGTCGAACCGCGAACTGGCCGGCGCCGAAGTGGAGATGGTCGAGCTGGACAACCGCGAACGCCGCCTGAAGGATGCGCTGGCCGAAGTGGACGGCGAATACGACTTTATATTAGTAGATTGCCCACCGGCATTATCGATGCTGACCCTGAACGGCTTGTGCGCCGCGCATGGCGTGATCATCCCGATGCAGTGCGAGTACTATGCGCTGGAAGGCTTGTCCGACCTGGTCAACACCATCAAGAAGGTGCATGCGAACCTGAACCCGGACTTGAAGATCATTGGGCTCCTGCGCGTGATGTTCGATCCACGCATGACATTATCGCAACAAGTGTCGGCGCAGCTGGAACAGCACTTCGGCGACAAGGTTTTCAATACCATCATCCCGCGCAATGTCCGCCTGGCCGAAGCGCCATCGTACGGCCTGCCCGGCGTGACCTTCGACCCCAGCTCGAAAGGTGCCCAGGCGTATATCGCCTTCGGCGCCGAGATGGTCGAACGCATCAAACATATGTAAACAAGGGGCGAGCGTCTGCACGATTCGATGTAAGCGCTTACTCTGAAAACACGATTAGGACAGCATGGCTACGAAAAAATTAAAAGGACTGGGTCGCGGGCTCGACGCTCTGTTGGGCGGCGGGGGCGGCGACTTTGCCAGCCCGGACACGCATCAACCGTCGAACTTGCCCGTGTCGCAAATGCAAGCCGGCAAATACCAGCCGCGCACGCGCATGGACGAGGGGGCTTTGAATGAACTGGCCGCCTCGATCAAGGCACAAGGGCTGATGCAGCCTATCCTGGTGCGCCCGATCGGGCAAGACACCTTGAGCGGCTTGATCAAATATGAAATCATCGCTGGCGAACGCCGTTTCCGCGCTTCGCAACTGGCCGGCCTGACGGAAGTGCCGGTACTGGTGCGCGACGTGGACGACCTGGCCGCCGCGGCCATGGCGCTGATCGAGAACATCCAGCGCGAAGACTTGAATCCCCTGGAAGAAGCGCAGGGCATCCACCGCCTGATCGCCGACTTCAGTTTTACGCATGAGCAAGCGGCCACTGCGCTGGGACGCTCGCGCAGCGCCGTGTCGAACCTGTTGCGTTTGATGAACCTGGCCGCTCCCGTGCAGACCATGCTGATGGCCGGCGATATCGACATGGGCCATGCGCGCGCGCTGCTGGCCGTCGATGCGGCCAGCCAGATCACCCTGGCCAACCAGGTTGTGGCCAAGCGCCTGTCGGTGCGCGAAACGGAAAAGCTCGTGACGCGCTCGGTCGAGGAAGCGGCCAACCCGGTCGAGCCGCGGCAAAAGGAAAAGTCCGGCGACATCGCGCGCCTGGAAGAAGAGCTGTCCGATGCGCTGGCCACGCCCGTGGTATTCAAGATGGGCAACAAGGGCCGTGGCCAATTGGTGATTGATTTTGCCGATCTTGACGTGCTCGATGGTTTGTTGACTCGCTTGCGTGGTTAAATAGCAAGCTGCAAAGACAGGGGCCATGCGGGTGTGGACAATCCGGCCATGCTTTCCAGATGCACCACGTGATTCCTTGATAACACGGCTGGAAGCGGCCAGACAAGCGACTTTGCCATATAGTGGTGCAAATGGCGGCGAATAGTCGGTAAAGCGTCAGTTTCACGCAGCAATTGCCCTGCTGCGGTGCAGCAACGTTTGACTCTATAGATCAAAGCCAACTATAATCCCGTGTCTTTGCGTGTGTAGATTTTTCTGGGAACCTGGCAATTGAGTGATTCACAACAAAGTATTGCCAAACCAGTCTACAAAGTAGTTGCATTGCAGCTAGCAATCGCTATCAGCTTTGCCACGGTCACCCTGTTTTTCGGTGGCAGTGTCAGAGGCTGGTCCGCCGCATACGGCGGCGCTATCGCAGTCATCGGTAGCCTGGTGTATGCCCTGCTGGTGGTTCGCGGTTCTAGCGACGCCAACAAGGCATTCCGGGCGCATTTGCGCGCAGAAGTGGTGAAAATATTTATCACAGCGGTGCTGTTTATATTGGCACTGGTGTTGTTTCAGTCGGCCGCCTGGTTATGGCTGATCTTGGGTTTCGCGGTGGCAACCTTAGCATACTGGTTTTCATTGCTCGCTGTTTAATCATTGGTTTTGGGGCCTGTTGTGCTCTGAAACGACAAATCTAAATTCATTATGACCACAGAACACGCTATTGAAGCGGGCCATGCTGCCCCGGCCAACGCCACAGAATACATCAGTCACCATCTGGCCCACCTGAGAAGTGCCGACGGCATGATCAATCTGGATACGTTCTGGATTTCGGCCATTCTGGGCTTTGTTTTCCTGGCTGTTTTCTATATGGCGTCGCGCCGCGCGACGGCTGGTGTCCCTGGCAAGTTGCAAAACTTCGTCGAAATGGTCATGGAAATCGTCAATGACACTATTAATGGGGCCTTCCACGCGAAAAGCAAGGTCATCGCGCCGCTGGCCATCACTATTTTTGTGTGGGTCTGGTTGCTCAACGCGATGGACTTCCTGCCGGTTGACCTGTTGCCGAAGATTCTGAGCTGGTTTGGCGTGCATAAACTGCGCGCCGTGCCGACCGCCGACGTCAACCACACCTTCGCCATGTCGCTGTCGGTCGTGCTGTGCGTGATCGCCTTCTCGATCAAGGCCAAGGGCCTGGGCGGCTGGATCAAGGAACTGTTCACGGCACCGTTCCATGCGAGCGGCCTGATCGGCACGATCGCCCTGGCACCTGTCAATTTCTTGCTGCAAATGGTTGAGCTGGTTGCAAAACTGATCTCCCTGTCGCTGCGACTGTTCGGCAATATGTACGCCGGCGAACTGATTTTCATCTTGATCGCGTTGTTGCCTTGGTGGGCACAGTGGGCGTTGGGTGGTCCATGGGCAATTTTCCATATCTTGATTGTAACTTTGCAAGCTTTTGTGTTTATGGCGTTGACGGTTGTGTATCTGAGCCTTGCGGTTGAGAAACATTAATCATTAACTTTATATTTTGTTTTTTTAGTATCTTTCGTTTTTAAATTTAGGAGAATTTTATGCAAGCTCTGATCGCACAAGTACAAAGCATGACCGTTCTGGCAGCAGCAATCATCATCGGCCTGGCCGCAATCGGCACCGCTCTGGGCTTCGCTATCTTGGGTGGCAAATTCCTGGAAGCTTCGGCACGTCAACCAGAACTGATGCCACAACTGCAAACCAAACTGTTCGTTATCGCTGGTCTGCTGGATGCTATCTCGATGATCGGCGTTGGTGTTGCTCTGCTGTACACGTTCGCTAACCCGTTCCTGTCCGCTCTGACGGCTGTTGCTCAGTAATTCGCTCCAACCCTAGGAGAAACTTTTAGTTAGGAGCAAAGGTATGGACATCAATATGTCGCTCATCGGCCAGATGATCACCTTCGCGGTGTTGGTCTGGTTCTCGATGAAGTTCGTATTTCCAGCGCTGAACAATGCGCTGGATGAGCGTGCCAAACGAATCGCGGATGGATTGGCTGCGGCCGATCAAGGTCAAGCTTCGATGGCTGTCGCTGAAAAGCGTGCGCAAGAGGCATTGAACAGTGCACGTGAAGAAGCGTCGCAACGCGTTGCGGACGCTGAAAAGCGCGCGCAGCTGGTTGCTGAAGAGATCAAGCAAAATGCACAAGCTGAAGCTGCGCGTATCATTGCGCAAGCCCAGTCGGACGCCGAACAGCAACTGTCGAAAGCACGCGAACAATTGCGCGCTCAGGTGGCTGACCTGGCTGTCAAGGGTGCCGAGCAGATCTTGAAGCGTGAAGTTAACGCTACGGCTCACGCCGAAATGTTGCAGCGTCTTGCTGTCGAGCTGTAATCATGGCAGAACTCGCAACCGTCGCCCGTCCCTACGCGGAAGCTTTGTTCCGCGTAGCCCAAGCTGGTAAGGAGTCAAGCAACCTCGCGGCGTGGTCCGAGCTGGTGTCCGAACTGGCACAGATCGGTAGCCACCCCGAGGTACAGGCGTACGCGCGCAATCCGAAAGTTTCGGAAAGCGACGTCGCCGCCACCATCCTGTCGTTGTTGAAATCGCCGCTCAATGAGGAAGTGAAAAACTTCGTCACGATGTTGATCGAAAATGGCCGCATCAGCCTGCTGCCGGAAATCGGCGCGCAATTCCATACGTTGAAAAACGGTCTGGAAGGTGCGGCTGACGCCGAGATCACGAGCGCTTTCGATCTGAGCGAAGGCCAAACGGCCGAGCTGGTCGCAACGCTGGAAAAGAAATTCAGTCGTAAGCTCAACCCTGCCGTCACAGTGGATCCATCGCTGCTCGGCGGCGTGCGCGTGGTCGTTGGCGACCAAGTGCTCGATACCTCGGTGCGCGCCAAGCTGCAGCAACTGCACGCTGCACTGGTGTCGTAAGACACGCGCTTCGGCAGGCCAGCTAAGACAGACCCTTACCCCTCGCGCAAGCTGAGAGAAACACTTTTAGGAGTTAGTATGCAACTCAACCCATCTGAAATCAGCGAGTTGATCAAGAGCCGGATCCAAGGTCTTGACGGCGGCGCTGAAGTGCGTAATCAAGGCACGGTTATTTCCGTCGCCGACGGTATCTGCCGCATCCACGGTTTGTCGGACGTGATGCAAGGTGAGATGCTGGAATTCCCAGGCAATACGTTTGGCCTGGCAATGAATCTGGAACGCGACTCCGTCGGTTCCGTGATTCTGGGTGCCTACGAGCACATCTCCGAAGGCGACACGGTGAAATGCACCGGCCGCATTCTGGAAGTGCCAGTCGGTCCTGAGCTGCTCGGCCGCGTTGTCAACGCGCTGGGTCAGCCAATCGACGGCAAAGGCGCCATCGAAACGAAACTGACGGCCGCGATTGAAAAAATCGCTCCGGGCGTGATCGCCCGCGAGTCCGTTTCGCAACCAATGCAAACCGGCCTGAAGTCGATCGATGCGATGGTTCCAGTTGGCCGCGGCCAGCGCGAACTGATCATCGGCGACCGTCAAACCGGCAAGTCGGCTGTGGCGATTGATGCGATCATCAATCAAAAAGGCCAGGGCATGAAATGTATCTACGTCGCGATTGGCCAAAAAGCCTCGTCGATCAAGAACATCGTGCGCTCGCTGGAACAGCACGGCGCGATGGAATACACCATCGTTGTCGCCGCTTCCGCTTCGGAATCGGCCGCCATGCAATACATCTCGCCGTACTCCGGTTGCGCCATGGGCGAATACTTCCGTGACCGCGGTGAAGATGCACTGATCGTCTACGATGATCTGTCCAAACAAGCTGTTGCATACCGTCAAATCTCGCTGCTGCTGCGCCGTCCACCAGGTCGCGAAGCGTACCCAGGCGACGTGTTCTACCTGCACAGCCGCCTGCTGGAACGCGCAGCACGCGTGAACGCCGACTACGTCGAGAAGTTCACCGACGGCGCGGTCAAAGGCAAGACCGGTTCCCTGACGGCGCTGCCGATCATTGAAACGCAAGCTGGCGACGTGTCCGCATTCGTTCCAACCAACGTGATTTCGATTACCGACGGCCAGATCTTCCTGGAAACCTCGCTGTTCAACGCCGGTATCCGTCCTGCCATTAACGCCGGTATTTCCGTATCGCGCGTCGGTGGCGCCGCCCAGACCAAGGTCATCAAAAACCTGTCCGGCGGTATCCGTACCGACTTGGCGCAGTACCGTGAACTGGCTGCGTTTGCGCAGTTCGCTTCGGACCTGGATGAATCGACCCGCAAGCAGCTGGACCGCGGCGCGCGCGTAACGGAATTGCTGAAGCAAGCCCAATACTCGCCACTGTCGATCTCGCTGATGGCCGTATCGCTGTTCTCGGTGAACAAAGGCTTCATGGACGACGTGCCAGTCAAGCAAGTGCTGTCGTTCGAAGCTGGTGTCCACGCTTACATGAAGACCAAGCAAGCTGCTCTGCTGGCCAAGATCGAAGAAACCAAGCAACTCGACAAAGACAGCGAAGCAACTCTGTCGGCGGCCATTGCTGATTTCAAGAAATCCGGCGCATATTAAGCGGCCAGGCGGCGCCCACTTCGAGTGAGGCGCCGCCCTACGCGCAGAAGGAGTAAGGACTCATGGCATCAAGCAAAGAGATACGAGGCAAGATCAAGAGCGTAGAGAATACGAAGAAGATCACCAAGGCGATGGAAATGGTCGCCGCGTCCAAAATGCGCAAGGCGCAAGACCGGATGCGGGCCGCTCGTCCCTACAGTGACAAGATTCGGAATATCGCCGCCAATCTGGCGACCGCCAATCCGGAATACACGCACCCGTTCCTGGCAGCTGCCCAGGGTACGCAAGCGAAGGCAGTGGGTTTCATCGTTGTCACGACCGACAAGGGTCTGTGCGGCGGCATGAACACCAACATCCTGCGCCAGGTGACGTCGAAGTCGCGCGAGCTGGAAGCAGCTGGCAACCGGGTTGAAGCAGTTGCCATCGGTAACAAGGGTTTGGGTTTTTTGAATCGCATCGGCGTCAAGATCATTGCGCACGCCATTCAAACCGGTGATACGCCCCACCTGGATAAACTGATCGGACCTGTCAAGGTCATGCTCGAAGAGTTCCAGGCAGGCAAGATCGATGCAGTGTACCTGTGCTACACCAAATTCATCAACACGATGAAACAGGAACCAGTCGTGGAGCAATTGCTGCCCCTGACGGCCGACAAGATGGTCGCCGACAAGGGTGCCCACTCGTGGGATTACATCTACGAGCCGGACGCGC
The DNA here is from genome assembly GCF_002735685.1 of Janthinobacterium sp. BJB301. Classification (NCBI taxonomy): domain Bacteria; kingdom Pseudomonadati; phylum Pseudomonadota; class Betaproteobacteria; order Burkholderiales; family Oxalobacteraceae; genus Janthinobacterium; species Janthinobacterium sp. BJB301. Next base: position 168,004 of record NZ_PDZJ01000004.1, read on the forward strand.
AAAGCGTGATCGACGAATTGCTGGAGCGCTATGTAGAAGCGCTGGTGTACCAGGCAGTCGCGGAGAATCTGGCGTCCGAGCAATCGGCACGGATGGTCGCGATGAAAGCTGCAAGCGACAACGCGGGTAGTGTGATCGGCGAATTGAAGCTGATCTACAACAAGACCCGCCAAGCTGCGATTACCAAAGAACTCTCCGAAATCGTCGCCGGTGCGGCTGCGGTTTAAACGAATTTAACTATATTGAAGGAACGAACATGGCTGATGGCAAAATCGTTCAGTGTATCGGCGCTGTGGTGGACGTTGAGTTTCCCCGCAACGCGATGCCTAAGGTATTTGATGCCTTGAAGATGGCAGGCTCGGAACTGACCCTGGAAGTACAACAGCAGTTGGGCGACGGCATTGTCCGTACCATTGCACTCGGTTCGTCCGATGGCTTGCGTCGCGGCATGATGATTCAAAATACCGGCAAACCTATCATGGTGCCAGTCGGTAAAGCAACCCTGGGTCGCATCATGGACGTGCTGGGCAACCCGATCGACGAATGCGGCCCTGTGTCGCACGAGCAGATCGCGTCGATCCACCGCACCGCTCCTGCATACGACGAACTGTCGCCATCGCAAGAACTGCTGGAAACCGGCATCAAGGTGATCGACCTGGTGTGCCCGTTTGCAAAAGGCGGTAAAGTTGGTCTGTTCGGCGGCGCTGGCGTAGGCAAGACCGTCAACATGATGGAACTGATTAACAACATCGCCAAAGCGCACAGCGGCGTGTCCGTGTTCGCCGGCGTGGGTGAGCGTACCCGTGAAGGTAACGACTTCTACCACGAGATGGCTGACGCGAAAGTGGTCGATCTGGAAAACCCGGAGAACTCCAAAGTCGCGATGGTCTACGGTCAGATGAATGAACCGCCAGGTAACCGTCTGCGCGTTGCGCTGACCGGCCTGACGATCGCTGAATCGTTCCGTGATGAAGGCAAGGACGTTCTGTTCTTCGTCGACAACATCTACCGCTTCACGCTGGCTGGTACCGAAGTATCGGCACTGCTGGGCCGTATGCCGTCGGCTGTGGGTTACCAACCGACCCTGGCTGAAGAAATGGGCCGTCTGCAAGAGCGTATCACGTCGACCAAGACCGGTTCGATCACCTCGATCCAGGCCGTCTACGTTCCAGCCGATGATTACACCGATCCGTCGCCTGCTACCACGTTTGCTCACTTGGATTCGACCGTTGCGCTGTCGCGTGACATCGCTTCCCTGGGTATCTACCCAGCCGTGGACCCACTGGATTCGACCTCGCGTCAGCTGGATCCGTTGATCGTTGGTCAAGAGCACTATGACACCGCGCGTGCCGTGCAAACGACCCTGCAACGCTACAAGGAATTGCGCGACATTATCGCGATTCTGGGTATGGACGAGCTGGCACCGGAAGACAAACTGCTGGTCGCCCGCGCACGTAAGATGCAGCGTTTCCTGTCGCAGCCTTTCCACGTCGCTGAAGTCTTTACCGGCGCGCCTGGTAAATACGTTTCGCTCAAAGACACGATCAAGGGCTTCAAAATGATCGCTTCGGGCGAACTCGATCACCTGCCGGAACAAGCGTTCTACATGGTCGGCACGATCGAAGAAGCAATCGAAAAAGCCAAGAAACTTAACTAAGTTAAGTCTGGGCCTAACCCCGCCCCTTACACGGCGGGGTTCTTCAACCCGATAGGACACACATGGCACACACAATTCACGTTGACGTGGTTTCCGCTGAAGAACTGATTTTTTCAGGCGAAGCAGAATTCGTCGCGTTGCCGGGTGAACAGGGCGAGCTGGGTATCTACCCACGCCACACGCCTTTGATTACCCGCATCCGTCCGGGCGCGGTCCGCATCAAGGTAGTCGGCCAGGCTGAAGAAGAGTTCGTCTTCGTTGCCGGCGGCCTGCTGGAAGTGCAACCGGATACCGTGACCGTCCTGGCCGATACCGCGATCCGCGGTCACGACCTCGACGAAGCGAAAGCGCTGGAAGCGAAGAAGTTGGCGGAAGAAAATATCCACAACAAGGATTCGGGCATCGACTACGCGCAAGCGCAAGCCGAGCTGGCCAGCGCGATTGCGCAGCTGGCAGCGATCCAGAAGCTGCGCAAGATGTAATCCATCTGCGCCGCACAAGAAAGGCAGCCTGCGGGCTGCCTTTTTTTTCAGCAAAAATTAGCGGCGCTTGTCCTTTCCCCTTTCCAGCCCCGCCTTCAATATCGTCTTCCACTTGGCGCGCGCGGCAATGCGTTCGAGCGGCGTTTCCTCGCTGCGGCGCGCGTCGCGCAGCAGCTTGTGATAATTACGCAGGCGGTCCCCATCGACGGCGCCGCGCACGGCGCAACCGGGCTCGCTGGCATGCTGGCAATCGCGGAACTGGCATGTCGCTGCCAGCGCCGCGATATCGTCGAAGGTGGCAGCCAGCGTTTCCGCATCGGCGTCCGCGCGCCAGCTGCGCAAGCCCGGCGTGTCGATGATGCAGGCGCCGCTGGCGCACAGGTGCAGCGAGCGTGCCGTCGTCGTGTGCCGGCCACGGCCGTCGCCATGGCGCACGCCGTTGGTTGCCTGTCGTGCCGCAGCCAGGGTGTTGGTCAGGCTGGACTTGCCCGCGCCCGATGAACCGAGCAGTACCAGGGTCTGGCCGGCGTCCAGCCAGGGTTCCAGGATGGCCACGTCATACGCATGGCGCGTATCGATGGCAAACAGCGGCACGTGGGGCGGCAGGCGCAGTTTGAGCTGGGCCAGCTTGCCCGGCACGTCGTCGGCCACGTCGGCCTTGCTCAGCACTACCACGGGGCTGACCTGGGCCGCCAGCACGATGGCCAGATAGCGTTCCAGCCGGCGCGGGTTGAAGTCTTCGTCCAGTCCCATCACCAGCAGGGCCGTATCGACATTGCTGGCGAGCACTTGCCGCCGGCCGTCATTGCCGCGCCGGCCGATCTGCGTGACTGGGGATAAGTGCGCCGTTATCCACAGCATGCCGTAACCATCGTGTTCGGCGGCGACCCAGTCGCCAACGGCAAGGATGGTGTCCTGCGCCTGCAGCTCGTGCAGCAGGCGTGGCAGGACCTGCGCCCCGTGTTCCAGGATGCCGTCGTGCACGCCGATGCTGTCGCGGTGCACGGCGCTCACGCGTAGCAGCTGCGCGGCGGGGGAGGAGATGTCGAGTTGGGTGGCTGCGCTGGCGATGGCCTGCTGCAGCCCGATAAGGCGTAGTTGCGCAAAATCGAATGTGATCATGGTAGCGTGATTCCAGATTCTGTCGTCCGCGTGCGGACGTGAAGCCTGCGCGTGCAGGCACCGCCAGTCGCCATGACTGGCACGAAAGAAGGGGGAAGTCGGCTACGCGATCACGCGTATGGGGAAGGGCGAGCTAAGGGTGTTAGCGGGGAAAACAGTGATCAGGCAGCCGACAGCACGGCAGTATCCGAATGGCGCATGTTGTCTACTCCTGAGGTGTGATGGAAAACGCCAGTGTGCCAGCGGCGCGCGCCGCCGTCAATCGACCGTGTGGCTCAGCTGCACATGCCGTAGGTCGGATTAGTCCGCAGGGCGTAATCCGACACATTGTTGGCGCGATTGTTGAATTAGCTGCACATGCCGTAAGCGCTGCGCTCCGGGAAATAGCGGTAGGTAAACGTGCGCACCGGGTAGCGCTTGCCGGCGACGAGCATGTCGGGCATGGACAGGTCGAAACGCTGCGGCAGCTGGCGCGGCAGTTGCAGGCGCAGCCGCCACTGGGTTTCCTTGCTGTTGCCGACGGCGGCAAACATGATGGGCAGCTTTTCGATGACGTCGACGATTTCCGCCTTCTGGTTCATGCCGCGCTGGTAGATGGTCAGCACTTTCGCCTCGGCGAACGGCTGCTGTTTCGGCTCTTCCAGCAGGAAGGACAGGCGCGTAAAACTGGCTTGCGTGCCGACGGGTAAAGTAAAAATCAGTGCCAGCTCCGTGCCGCCTTCCTTCAGCGTGACGGGCGGCGTGGCATACACGCTGATACCGCGCGGCAGCTCGAAGCGCGAGCCCTCCGTCCACGTCTTGCACTCGGGCGTGGTGGCCTGGTACAGGCTGGGCGCCGTGTAGTCATCGCAGGCGGAAACCAGCAGCAGCAGGGGCAGGGCAAGGAGGGCGGAACGGCGCATGGGAGTCACGGTTGGGGAATGAGCCGACAGTGTAAGCGATCCCCACGCGATCCACCAGCGACGCTAGGCTTGCCCAGGCGGTGCGCGCCGCACGGATTGCAGCTGGCAGTGCGCCGCCTGCAAGGCATCCTTGATGGCATCGAGCGCCAGTTGCGGCCGGGCCGCACCGCACATGAAGATATCGACGGCGGCAAAGCCGCATTCCGGCCAGGTGTGGATGGAGATGTGCGATTCAGCCAGCAGCACCACGCCGGTGACGCCCTGGCCGGCGCCAAAGCTGTGGAAATGGCTGTGCAGCACCTGCGCGCCAGCCGTGATGGCAGCGTCGCGCAGCAGGCGCTCGAGCGCGGCGCCGTCGCGCAGGCGTGCCGGCGCGATGCCCGACAAATCGGCCAGCAAGTGGGTGCCCAGGGGCAGATGCGGTGTGGCTGCCATGCTTATTTGTGGCTGCCGCCGCTGGAGCCGCCGCCATAGCTGCCGCCGCCGCTGCCCGTGCGCGAACTCCAGCTGCTGCCGCTGCTGCTGCCGGCCACCTTGAACATGCGCACCCAGTTGGCGGCCGTGACACTGAAGGTCACCATCAGGGCATAGATCACGTATTTACTCATGGGGGATTCTTTGCATTCTTGTCGAGAAAAGCGGCAGGCAGGAACAGCGCCAGGCAGCCCAGCAAACTCCACATCAAGGTGCTGGAGAACGAGACAAACATGGGAATCGCATTCAAGACCAGCACGATGATGATGAAGACCTTGGCGATGCCGCGATGGCTCAGCTGGATATTCTGCACTTTGTCGCCGCCATGGAAGGCGCTGCCGAACCAGGCGGCCATCTGGTCATAGGCGACGGGCACGGAGCGCGACCAGGTCATTTCCTCGCCGGTGAGCTCTGCCGCCAGCTTGGTCTGCCCCTGCTCGAATTCAAACACGCGCGTGCTGTCGCCGACGGCCACCTTCCAGTTGAAGGCGCCCGCCGCATACACGACCTGCGAGCCGTAGTCATACAGTTTGCGGTAGGTGGCGCCATCGAGCGTGCAGGTATCGGCGTCCAGCGACGCCCAGTTGGGCCAGTTCGGCAGCACGTTCGAGCGCGACCAGCCATCGTCCGTCTCCACCAGCCAGAAGAAGCCGGCGCGCGCGTTGTACAGCAGGTATTCGTTCCACTCGCTGCCTTCGTCGTCGGCGCGCCGCATCATGCCGATCACCGTGAAGTCCACATTGCTGATCTTCGCGCTGGCGCCCAGCTCCAGCGTGATGTCGGCGTTGTCGTGCACCTGCTTGCCGATGGCCAGCACCTGCGCTTCCGGGCCGCTGGCGTCGAGCTGCGCATGGCAGGCGGGACACACCAGCTGCGCCGCCGCGCCGGGGACATAGCCGATGCCGCTGCCGCAGGACGGGCAGTCGAGCGCGTCGAGCTTGCCGCGGTACTTGCCAGCGCTCCTGGCGATGGCGTCGTCGTCGCGCAGCAGCTGGCACTGCAAGCCCTCCAGGGTGACGGCGACGCCCTGGTAGACGACGGGTTGCGGGCCATCCGTGTAGTCGAGCGTGACAAAGCTGGCGTAGTTGCGGAAGTCCGCCACCTGGATGCGCCAGCCGGCGCCCACCTTGAACGGCAGTTCTCCCTGGCCGGCGATGCATTCGGCGCTGCGGATCTCGGCCGCCGTGTACGGTTCGCCGCAGATCGTGTAGCGCCTGCCCGGCGCCAGCTCGGCAAAGGCGGGCAGCGCGTCTTGCGTGCTGCGTACGCGCGTCAGCGTGTACAGGCCGGACGAATCTCCCAGCCACGCCGTGCTGGCGTCGTCGAACAGCAGATACCACTCGTTCCACGTGCCGGCGCTGTAGCGCTGCTGGATGCGGCCGACGACGGTGAAGTGCACGCCATCGTGCACGCCGGCCGTGCCGACCTGGATCGGCGAGTAATCCTCGAGGACGGCCGACATCTTGCCCACGTCCTTGACGGAATCGGCGTCCTTGAGGATGGTGCTGTAGCAGTACTCGCACACGGCGAGCACGGAAGCGTGCGAGCGGAAGTGGACTTCCGCGCCGCAGCTGGGACAGGAAACAGTTTGCATGCAGTCGCGCTTAGCCGATCAGTTTTTTCAGCAGTTCAGCCTTGGCGCCGTCGTAGTCGGCCGGCGAGATGAGCCCCTTGTCGAGCAAGCCCTTGAGTTTTTCCAGGCGCGTCTCGATCGGTTCTTCCACGGGGGCCGGTGGCGCCGCAGGCGGCGCGGCGGGGGCAGGCGCCGGCTGCTGCAGCGCACCGCCCATGCTTTGCGCCATCACCTGGCCGATCGACAGCCCGGCACCCAGTCCCGCGCCGATGCCGGCCATGCCGCCTTCGTTCTGCGCCGCCAGCGGGATCGCATTGGCCACCTGGAATTTCGTAAAGCCGCTCATCTTGTCGGCGCCCAGGCCGCCCTTCATGCCGGCCGAGATGCGCTCGTCCAGCGCCGCCTGCAATTCCTCGGGCAGGCTGATGCTGGCCACATTGAATTCATCGAGACCCACGCCATAGCGTGCAAAGGCCTGCGCCAGGCCATCCTTGACCTCTTGCGCCATCAGCGCCTGGTTGGCCGCCATGTCGAGGAAGGGGACATTCGCGCCGCCCAGTGAGCTGGCCATGCTCGACATCAGAATGCCGCGCAATTGATCTTCCACTTCGTCGCGCGTATAGACTTCGCGCGTGCCGCTGATCTCGGTGAAGAAGGTGCGGGCGTCGGCGATGCGGTACGAGTACATGCCGAAGGCGCGCACGCGGATCATGTCGAAATCCTTGTCGCGGATGGTGATCGGCTGCGGCGTGCCCCATTTGCGGCCCGTCTGCACGCGGGTGCTGAAGTAATACACGTCCGACTTGAAGGGCGAATCGAACAGCTTGTCCCAGTTTTTCAGGTTGGTCAGCAACGGCAAGGTCTGCGTCGTCAGCTTGTGCGTGCCGGGACCGAAGACATCGGCGATCTTGCCTTCATTGACGAAGACGGCCACCTGCGATTCGCGCACATTCAGGATGGCGCCGTTCTGGATCTCGAAATCCTGCATGGGAAAACGCCAGGCCAGTACGCCTTCCGTTTCTTCGTTCCACTGCAGTACGTCGATAAACTGCTTCTTGATAAAGCTGCCGAGGCTCATGATGGTGTCCTTGAATGAGGTAAAACGTCAGGAAATGCAGGCGGCGTTGATGGCGCCGATCGACAGGGAAATGGCGGCCAGCAGGCCGCCGAAGGCGCTGTTGTTCGATTCGATCTGGTCTTTCGACATGCGCAGCAGGCGCGTGGTGACCACATAGGCGAGCAATTGCACCACCATGGCGCCAAAAGCCCAGGCGAAGAACTGCTGGTAGTCGGCCGTGTGCATCAGGGACGAGGCGATGGTGGCGGAAAAGCCCAGCATGGCGCCGCCCAGCGACAGGGCCGCCGCCTGGTTGCCCTGGCGGATCAGCAGCACTTCGTTATACGGCGTGACGCGCGTGTAGATGATAAAAAATACAATCAGCAGCCCGGCGGCCAGTAAAAGATGGATCAGATAGTTTAGGATGGCGGGCACGGCATTCCTCACAAATGAGTATTTGATAACGTCAACGCATATTAGAACAAAAAAAGTCCAATGAACAAAAAGATTCTGATTTTGTCCGTCTTCGTGGTCGCTTCCTGCGGCCTCGCGTACGAGCTGATCGCCGGCGCCATGTCCAGCTACCTGCTCGGCGACTCCATCCTGCAGTTTTCCACCATCATTGGCTGCTACCTGTTCGCTATGGGTGTGGGCGCTCACTTTTCAAAGTATGTAAAGGACGATGACGTGCTTTCGCGCTTCGTCGACATCGAACTGGCCGTGGGCTTGATCGGTGGCCTGTCGGCTGCCATCCTGTTCATGACCTTTTCGTGGATGGCCGCGCCATTTCGCACCTTATTGTATGTGATGGTGTTCCTGATCGGCGCACTGGTCGGCATGGAAGTTCCGCTGGTGATGCGCGCCCTGAACACGCGTCAGACGGAATTTTCTGAACTGGTCAGCCGCGTGCTGACATTCGATTACCTGGGCGCGCTGGCCGTGTCCCTGCTGTTCCCGCTGGTGCTGTCGCCGTACCTGGGCCTGGTGCGCACGGGCTTCCTGTTCGGCATGCTCAATGTGGGCGTGGGCCTGTGGAGCATTTATGTGTTCCGCGCTGAGCTGAAAAATCTCACAGGACGTTTGCTGCGCGCCTGTGCCGTGATGCTGTTGCTGATCGCCGGCTTTGCCATGTCGGACCGCATGGTGGCCTGGGGCGAACACGGCCTGTTCGGCGACCAGATCGTGTATTCCACCACCACGCCCTACCAGCGCCTGGTGATCACGCGCTGGAAGGACGATACGCGGCTGTACATCAATGGCAACCTGCAGTTTTCCTCGCGCGACGAGTACCGCTACCACGAAGCGCTGGTGCACCCCGTGCTGGAAGCGTTGCCGTGGGCGCGCCGCGTGCTGGTGCTGGGCGGCGGCGATGGCCTGGCCCTGCGCGAAATCCTGCGTTATCCACAGATCGAACACGTCACCGTCGTCGACCTCGACCCTGCCATGACGGCCGCGTTTACCACGCGCCCGGAACTGGCAAAGCTGAATAATAAGTCGTTCTCGGACAAGCGGGTTACCGTCGTCAATGCCGATGCCGCCGTCTGGCTGCGCAACAACGGCGACATGTTCGACGCGGCCATCGTCGATTTCCCCGACCCGTCCAGCTTCGCGCTTGGCAAACTGTACTCGGTGCCGTTCTACGACCTGGTGAAAAAGCACCTGGCGGCCAAGGGCCTGATGGTGGTGCAATCGACGTCGCCATTCTTTGCGCCGCACGCCTACTGGACCATCAATTCGACCCTGCGGGAAGTGGGCATGCGCACCTGGCCCTATCACGCCTACGTGCCCTCGTTCGGCGAATGGGGTTTTATCCTGGCCTCGCCCCAGCTCGACTACAAACCGCCCACCAGCTATCGTCTGCCGATGCGCTACCTGAATGCGGACACCACGCGCGAGATGTTCATCTTCCCGCCCGACATGCAGCCGCTGCCCATGGCGCCGAATCGCTTGAATACCCAGTCGCTCGTGCATGAATTCGAGCAGGACTGGAACCGGGTGATCCGCTGATGCAGCGCCGCTCCTTCATGCTGTGGGCTGCCGGCGGCACGGCAGCGGCAGCCGCTGGCATCGGCAGCATCGCCGCGTATCTGCGCTGGCAGGAAATCACGCCCAAGGTGCTGTATCCGGGCCGCAGCGAGGGGCATTACTTGCGCAAGCTGCTGCGCGAGCGCACGGCGCTGCCGGCGCCTTCGGCAACCGTCACCACGGATGTCGCCATCCTCGGCTCCGGCATCGCCGGCCTGACGGCGGCCTGGCGCTTGAATAAACTGGGGCACAAGGATTTCCTCATGATCGATGGGCCGCAGCCGTATGGCAACGCGGCCGGCGGGCAGTTCGGCGACCTGGCTTATCCGACCGGCGGCCATTACCTGCCGCTGCCTTCGCCCGAATCGACCCATGTGCGCGAGATCCTGTTCGATTTGGGGATCATCCAGCGCGATCCGCAGGCGGAAAAGCCGACTTATGACGAGCGCTATATCCTGCACGCGCCGGAAGAGCGCCTGCTGTTCAACGGTCACTGGCAGGATGGCTTCATTCCCACCGAAGGCGTTTCCGCCGAAGAACTGGCGCAGCACGAGCGTTTCTTTGCCGACGTGCGGCGCCTGCGCCAGGCGCATGGCAACGATGGCAAGCGCGTCTTCGTTTTTCCTACCGTGGAGTCGTCGCAAGACCCGGCCTGGCAGGCGCTCGACACCATCACCTTGAAGCAGTGGATGGAGCGCGAAGGCTATACCTCGCCCACCCTGCACTGGTATTTGAATTACTGCTGCCGCGACGACTACGGCACGCGCTACGACCAGGTCTCGGCCTGGGCGGGCCTGCATTACTACTGCAGCCGCTGGGGACAGGCGGCCAATGCCGGCAATGGCGCGTGGCTGACCTGGCCGGGCGGCATGCAACCGGTCGCCACGGCCATGGAGCAGGCCTCAGGTGTCAAACGTCATGCGGGCACGGTGGTTTCCGTGCGGACGACGGAGCAGGGCGTGGAAGCGCTGTGCCTGGAGCTGGTCGATGGCCAGCCGCGCACTTACCTGGTCAAGGCGCGCAAGGCCATCTGCGCCATGCCCTTGTATGTGGCGGCGCGCGTGGTCAGCGACATCGCCAGCTATGGCTACGACCTCAAACGCGATACGCCCGCGTATGCGCCGTGGCTGGTGGCCAATTTCCTGCTCAAGCGCTTTCCCGACGAACTGCCGCATGCGCCGCTATGCTGGGACAACGTGGTGTACCAGGAACCGGGCCTCGGCTATGTCGTCTCCACGCACCAGGATATCCGCGTGCGTCCGCCCGAGAAAACCGTCTTCAGCGCCTACGTGGCCCTGTCCGACCGCACGCCGCAGGAAGCGCGCAAGTGGTTAGATGTGGCCACGCCGGAGGAATTGCTGGCGCTGGCCAGCGTCGATTTGAAGACGGCGTATGGACGCGATTTTGCCAGCTGCGTCGAACGGGTCGACATCACCGTGCGCGGCCACGCCATGGCGGCACCGTTGCCGGGATTTCGCAGCAATGCGGGGCTGAAGGCGCTGCGCGAACACGACGGCGCCATCCTGTTCGCGCATGCCGATCTGTCGGGCTTTTCCGTGTTCGAGGAAGCGGCGTGGTGGGGGGACAGGGCGGCGCGCCTGGCTTCCACATGAGGATATCAATGAAAAAGGCCGGCGCAAGCGCCGGCCAGAGCCCCCTAAGGCTCGAACCGGTCTATTTGTTCTTGTTGATCACGTCGATGAAGACGGCCGCCAGCAGCACCAGGCCCTTGATCACCTGCTGGTAGTCGATGCCGATGCCCATGATGGACATGCCGTTGTTCATCACGCCCATGATGAAGGCGCCGATCACGGCTCCCATCACCTTGCCCACGCCGCCCGAAGCCGAGGCGCCGCCGATGAAGCAGGCGGCGATCACGTCCAGCTCGAAACCCGTGCCGGCCTTCGGCGTGGCCGTGTTCAGGCGCGCCGCGAATATCAAACCGGCCAGCGCGGCCAGCATGCCCATGTTGACGAAGGTGTAGAAGCTGACCCGTTCCGTCTTGATGCCGGACAGGCGCGCCGCCTTCTCGTTGCCGCCCACGGCATACACGCGCCGGCCCAGCACGGTGCGGTTGGTAATGAAGGTGTAGGCGACGATGAGCAGCGACATCACGGCCAGCACGTTGGGAAAGCCGCGGTACGACGCCAGCAGGTAGCTGAAATACACCATCACGGCGGCGAAGATGGCGTTTTTCAGCAGGAAGAAGGCGCGCGGTTCGTTTTCCATGCCGTGCTTCAGTTGCTTGGCGCGGCTGCGCAGCGAGGTGATAATCAGCGCCGCGGCGGCGATCACGCCCAGCAGCAATGACAGGCCGCGCAGGTTTTCGCCGCCGAACGGGTCGGGCAGGAAGCCCGAACTGAGCATCTGGAAGCCTTCCGGGAAGGGGCCGACCGACTGGCCCGCCAGCAGGGCCAGGGTCAGGCCCTTGAACACCAGCATGCCGGCCAGGGTGACGATGAAGGACGGGATTTTAAAGAAGGCGACAAAATAGCCTTGCGCGCCGCCGATGACGGCGCCGGCCAGCAGGCAGATGATGCTGGCGGCGACAAAGTTCATGTTGTAGTTGACGATCAGGACGGCCGCCAGCGCGCCGACGAAGCCGACCACCGAGCCGACGGACAAATCGATATGGCCGGCCACGATGACCATCAGCATGCCCAGCGCCATGATGACGATGTAGCTGTTTTGCAGCACCAGGTTCGTCAGGTTGAGCGGCTGCATCAGGGTGCCGTCGGTCATGTACTGGAAAAAGCCCATGATGACGATCAGGGAAAGCAGCATGCCGTAGTCGCGCATATTGTTCTTCAAAAAGCCGGCATAGCTTTTCGCTTGCGGCGCCGCGGCTGGCGTTGCTGGCGCGCCTGCTGTCAATTTATTGTCCATTGTTTTCTCCGTGTGTAACGATCGCGCGCATGATGCGTTCCTGCGATGCTTCTGCCGCGCTCAGTTCTGCCGCGAAGCGGCCTTCGTTCATGACATAGATCCGGTCGCACATGCCCAGCAATTCCGGCATTTCCGAGGAAATCATGATGATGCATTTGCCTTCGGCGGCCAGCTCGCTGATGATGCTGTAGATCTCGTACTTGGCGCCCACGTCGATGCCGCGGCTCGGTTCATCGAGGATCAGGATGTCGGGGTGCGAAAACAGCCATTTCGCCAGCACCACTTTCTGCTGGTTGCCGCCGGACAGGTTGACCACCTTCTGCGCCACGCTCGAACAACGGGTCTTGAGCTTGCGGCGGAATTCCTCGGCCACGCCGAATTCACGCTGCTCGTCGATCACCATGTGCTTTGAAATCGCGTCCAGGTTGGCCAGGCTGGTGTTCTTCTGGATGTCTTCCTCGAGGATCAGGCCCAGGCCCTTGCGGTCTTCCGTGACATACGCGAGGCCGTGGGCGATCGCCTTGCCGATGGTGCTGACGTCGATTTCCTGGCCATTCTTGAGTACCGTGCCGCTGATGCGCTGGCCGTAGGCGCGGCCGAAAATGCTCATCGCCAGTTCCGTGCGCCCGGAGCCCATCAAGCCGGCGATGCCGATGATCTCGCCCTTTTTGGCATGCATATTGATGCCCTTGATGACGGGGCGGTCGGCATGCTCGGGATGGAACACGCGCCAGTCGCGCACTTCGAAAATGGTCTCGCCGATGGTGGGCGTGCGCGGCGGATAGCGGTCGGCCATTTCGCGCCCGACCATTTTTTCGATGATGCGGTCTTCGCTGACGGCGTCGATGCGGCAGTCGAAACTGTCGACCGTGTTCCCGTCGCGCAGCACCGTGATGGCATCGGCGACCCGTGAAATTTCATTGAGCTTGTGCGAGATCAGGATCGAGGCGATGCCCTGGGCTTTCAGGCCCAGCAGCAGGTCGAGCAGGGCCGCGCTGTCGCTTTCGTTCAGGCTGGCCGTCGGCTCGTCAAGGATCAGCAGCTTGACGTCCTTGCACAGCGCCTTGGCGATTTCGATCAGCTGCTGCTTGCCCACGCCCAGGTTGGTGATCAGTGTGTCCGGGGACTCTTTCAGACCGACTTTGTGCAGCAGTTCGCGCGTTTTCGCTTGCGCGTATTCCCAGTCGATGACGCCCATGTGGGCCGGCTCGTTGCCGAGGAAGATATTCTCGGCGATCGACAACTGGGGCACCAGCGCCAGTTCCTGGTGGATGATGATGATGCCGATTTCTTCGCTGTCCTTGATGCCGCGGAAGTGCCGCGTCTGGCCCAGGTAATCGATGTCGCCCGTATAGCTGCCATGGCCGTAGACGCCGCTCAGCACTTTCATCAGTGTGGATTTGCCGGCACCGTTTTCGCCGACGATGGCGTGGATCTCGCCGCTGCGTACCCGCAGGTTGACATTGTCGAGCGCAACGACGCCCGGGAATGTTTTGCGTATCCCGCGCATTTCCAGGATAGTGTTCGTCATATAACCTCTCTGGCACGGCCGCGCTGGTCGGCATCGGTCGTGCGGCAGTCTTGTTCTTGATCGTGCATGAAGCGAAAGGCCCGGCAGCGCCGGGCCTTCAGTACCTTGGATGCTTATTTCACTTGCGCTTCCGTGTAGTAGCCGCTGCCGGTGACGAGCACCTGCTTCCAGTTCGCCTTGTCGACGGTGACGGGTTTGAGCAGATAGGACGGCACGACTTTCACGCCGTTGTTATAGGTCTTGGTATCGTTGACGGTCGGCGTCTTGCCGCTCATCATCGCGTCGACCATGTTCGCCGTCACCTTGGCTAGTTCGCGCGTGTCCTTGAACACGGTCGATGCCTGTTCGCCGCGGATGATCGATTTCACCGACGGGATTTCCGCATCCTGGCCCGTCACGACGGGGAAGGGCTGTTTCGGCGTGCCATAGCCGACGCCCTTGAGCGACGACAGGATGCCGATGCTCAAGCCGTCATACGGCGACAGCACCGCGTCGACGCGCGCATTGCCGTAGTAGGCGCTGAGCAGGTTGTCCATGCGCGCCTGCGCCACGGCGCCATCCCAGCGCAGGGTGGCGACCTTTTCCATGCCCATCTGCTTCGAGCGCACCACCAGCTTGCCGCTGTCGATGTACGGTTTCAGCACCGACAGCGCGCCGTTGTAGAAGAAGTGTGCGTTGTTGTCGTCGGCCGAGCCGCCGAACAATTCGATATTGAACGGGCCCTTGCCTTCCTTGAGTTTTAGCGCCGATTCGATATAGCCCGCTTGCAGCACGCCGACCTGGAAGTTGTCGAAGGTGGCGTAGTAATCGATGTTTTTCGTGCCGCGGATCAAACGGTCATACGAGATGACCTTGATGCCCTTGTCGGCCGCCTTTTGCAGCACGTTCGACAAGGTGGTGCCGTCGATGGCGGCGATCACCAGCACCTTGGCGCCCTTGGTGATCATGTTTTCCACCTGCGCCAGCTGGTTCGGGATATCGTCGTCCGCAAACTGCAAGTCCGTCTTGTAGCCGCGCTCCTTGAATACCTTGACCATGTTGTCGCCATCGGCGATCCAGCGCATGGACGACTTGGTTGGCATCGAGATGCCGATCGCGCCCTTGTCGGCGGCGCTTGCCACGGGCATTACCGCCATGCCGGAGATGGCCAGCGCCAGGCTCGCGGTCAGCATTTTCATTGTTGTTTTCATTTCAGGTCTCCACCGTCTTCGATAGTTGAATGTGCCAGGGCCGTCGTCCAGTGGGCGGGCTCCGTGCGGATGGCCGATTGCAGGCCACGGCTGATACTAGTTTGTCCATCCATCCCTCACCAATCACTTTTTTCGCATTGGCGATATCCAAAACGGTATCGATAAGCCAATTGATGCAATGCGCCATTGCGCGCCTTCCCGCCTGCTGGCAGGGCGGAAACGGGGGCCGGTCGGCAGCTTTTTTTGGTGCACTGCAATACCAATAATCATCATTCAATTTGGTGATTTTCGTAATTGCGGCGACACAGGGCGGCGCGCAGAATCGGTCCGGACTTGAAGACCAGCCATCCCGTCACGACCTTTTGAAAGCATGCCATGCAGCCGATTTCTCCCGCCTCCCTGTTGCCCGCCGACCTGGCGCAGGCCCTCCTCATCGGCCGCATCTGGCGTGACGGCCCCTGCGTCGTCGCCGTGCGTGGCGGCGAGGTGGTCGACATCACGCAGACGGTGGCGACGGTGGCCGAGCTGTTCGAGCGCAGCGATGCGCTCGATATCGCCCGCCATGCACCCGGAATCGCGCTTGGCTCCGTGCAGGCGCTGCTGGAGCAGGCGCTGGCCGCACCGGCAGGCGAGCTGCTGCTGGCGCCGTGCGACCTGCAGGCCGTCAAGGCCTGCGGCGTGACCTTCGCCGTCAGCCTGCTCGAACGGGTGATCGAGGAACAGGCGGGCGGCGACGCGGCGCGCGCGGCGAGCTTGCGCGCTGCACTGCAAATGACCCTGGGCGGCGACTTGTCGGCATTGAAGCCCGGCTCGGACGCGGCGCAGCGCCTGAAACAGCAGTTGCAGCAGCGCGGCGCCTGGTCGCAATACATGGAAGTGGGCATCGGCCCCGATGCGGAAGTGTTTACCAAGGCGCAGCCGATGTCGTCGGTGGGCTGCGGCGCGCAGGTGGGCTTGCTGCCATCGTCCGCCTGGAACAACCCGGAGCCGGAGATCGTCCTGGCCGTCAACAGCCGCGGCGAGGTGCTGGGGGCGACCTTGGGCAACGACGTCAACCTGCGCGACATCGAAGGGCGCAGCGCCCTCTTGCTGGGCAAGGCCAAGGACAACAACGGTTCCTGCGCCATCGGCCCCTTCATCCGCCTGTTCGACGAACACTTCACGCTCGACACCGTGCGTCAGGCGGAGGTGTCGCTGCTGATCGAAGGCGCGGACGACGGCTTTGTCCTCGAAGGCGCCAGCTTCATGCGCGAGATCAGCCGCGACCCGCTGGACCTGGTGCGCCAGACGGCAGGCCAGTACCACCAGTACCCGGACGGTTTCATGCTGTTCCTGGGGACCATGTTCTCGCCCGTGAAGGACCGCGACGCGCAAGGCGGCGGCTTTACACACCACCTGGGCGACCGCGTCACCATCGCCAGCGCCGCGCTGGGCGCGCTGGTCAACGAAGTGCAGCGCTGCGATGCGATTACTCCCTGGACGTTCGGCGTGCGCGCGCTGTACCGGAGCCTGGCGCAGCGCGGCCTGATCTGATTTCCCAATTCCTATAACGAGAGACACCATGCAATATGCAATCTATCCCAGCCTGGCAGGTCAGCGCGTCGTCATCACGGGCGGCGGCACCGGCATCGGCGTGGCCATCGTCGAAGCGTTCGCGCGTCAGGGCGCCCACGTCACCTTTCTCGATATCGCCCGCGAGGCGTCGCTGGCGCTGCAGGAAAAGCTGGCCGACCTGCCGCAGCCGCCCGTTTTCCGTTATTGCGACCTGACGGACCTGGGCGCCCTGGCCGCCACCTTCGCCGAGATTGAACACAGCGCGGGCGCCACGGATATCCTCATCAACAACGCGGCCAATGACGACCGCCACCAGTTGCAGGACGTCACGCCCGCCTACTGGGACGAGCGCATCGCCGTCAACCTGCGCCACCAGTATTTCTGCGCTCAGGCAGTGGCGCCGGCCATGCGCGCCAAGGGGGGCGGCGTGATCCTCAACCTGGGTTCGATTTCCTGGCACCTGGCGCAAGCGAGGCTGTCGATCTACATGACGGCGAAAGCCGGCATCGAGGGCTTGACGCGCGGCCTGGCGCGCGACCTGGGTGTCGACGGCATCCGCGTCAATTGCATCATTCCCGGCGCCGTGCGCACGCCGCGCCAAGAGCGGCTGTGGCATACGCCGGAGGCGGAAGCCGTGATCCTGCAGGGACAATGCCTGCAACTGCGCGTGGAGCCGGAAGACGTGGCGGCGCTGGCGCTGTTCCTCGCATCGGACAACGCGGCCAAGTGCGCCGGACGCGAATACTACGTCGACGCAGGCTGGTACGGCGCATGAACATTCCCGCCCAACCCCAGGCGCGGCGCTTCCGCTCGCAGGACTGGTTCGACAATCCCGACCATATCGACATGACGGCGCTGTACCTGGAGCGCTTCATGAACTACGGCATCACGGCAGAGGAGCTGCGTTCGGGCCGGCCCATCATCGGCATTGCGCAAAGCGGCAGCGATATCAGCCCGTGCAACCGCATCCACCTGGAACTGGCCCAGCGCGTGCGCGACGGCATCCGCGACGCGGGCGGCATCCCGATGGAATTCCCGCTGCATCCGATCTTTGAAAACTGCCGCCGTCCCACGGCCGCGCTGGATCGCAACCTGGCATATCTGGGCCTGGTGGAAATCCTGCATGGCTACCCGATCGACGCGGTGGTGCTGACGACGGGCTGCGACAAGACGACGCCGGCGCAATTGATGGCCGCCGCCACGGTGGACATTCCCGCCATCGTGCTGTCGGGCGGCCCCATGCTCGACGGCTGGATGGACGGTGAATTGGTGGGTTCCGGCGCCGCCATCTGGAAAGGCCGCCGCCAGCTGTCCGCCGGCTTGATCGACAACGACAAATTCCTGCAGATCGCTGCCGCCTCGGCGCCGTCGGCCGGCCACTGCAACACCATGGGAACGGCATCGACCATGAATGCGCTGGCCGAGGCGCTGGGCATGTCCCTGACGGGCTGCTCGGCCATCCCCGCGCCGTATCGCGAGCGGGGCCAGATCGCCTATGAAACGGGGCGCCGCATCGTCGGCATGGCGCATGACGACGTGCGCCCGTCGAGCATCCTCACGCGCGAGGCGTTTTTGGACGCCATCATCGTCAACGCGGCCATCGGCGGCTCTACCAACGCCCAGCCGCATCTGATGGCCATGGCGCGCCATGCTGGCGTGGAATTGCACTCGAGCGACTGGATGGCGCACGGCTATGACGTGCCGCTGCTGTTGAACATGCAGCCGGCCGGAAAGTATCTGGGCGAACGCTTTCACCGTGCCGGCGGCGTGCCTGCCGTGATGTGGGAGCTGCAGCAGGCGGGCTTGCTGCACACCGAGCGCTTGACGGTCACGGGCCAGAGCATGGCGCTAAACCTGGCGGGCTGTGAAAGCGCGGACCGCGAGATGATCCGCCCGTTTGCCGCGCCATTGAAGGAAAAGGCCGGTTTCATGGCCTTGCAGGGCAACTTGTTCGATTTTGCCATCATGAAGACCAGCGTGATCTCGCCCGCTTTCCGCGAGCGCTACCTGTCGCGTCCCGGCAGCGAAGGCGTGTTCGAAGCGCGCGCCATCGTCTTTGACGGTTCTGCCGATTACCACGCGCGCATCAACGACCCGGCGCTCAATATCGACGACAGCTGCATGCTGGTCATGCGCGGCGCAGGTCCCGTGGGCTGGCCCGGTTCGGCCGAAGTGGTCAACATGCAGCCGCCCGATGCGCTCCTCAAGGCCGGTATTTTGAATCTGCCGACCCTGGGCGACGGGCGCCAGTCGGGCACTTCGGACAGCCCGTCGATCCTGAACGCGTCGCCGGAAAGCGCCGTGGGTGGCGGCCTGGCGCTGCTGCGCACGGGCGACATCATCCGCGTGGACTTGAGCGCGGGCCGGTGCGACATGCTGGTCGATGCTGACGAACTGGCGCGCCGCGCCACGGCGCTGCCGCCGCCTGTCAACGACAGCGCCACGCCGTGGCAGGAAATCTACCGCGCCAGCGTGGGCCAGCTGGAAACGGGCGCCTGCATGGAGCTGGCGCTGAAATACCGCGCCGTGGGCCAGACCCTGCCGCGCCACAACCATTAGCAGGCAGGTCGGGATAGGTCGGGTTAGCGCTCCGCGCGTAACCCGACACCACCACAGACATAAAATTTTTCAGCAGTACCCCGTAGTGAAAAAACGTTGTTAATAAAATCCACAAGGAGACACACAATGAACAAGATCATCAGTGCAGCCATCATGACCGCCATGCTGGCATTGAGCAGCAGCGCCGCTCTGGCCGATGCGAAAAACCCGAAGATCGGCTTTTCCATCGACGATTTGCGCGTGGAACGCTGGACGCGCGACCGCGATTTCTTTATCGCCGCCGCCGAAAAGCAGGGCGCCAAGGTCTTCGTGCAGTCGGCCGACGCCAGCGAGCAGCGCCAGATTTCGCAGATCGAAAACCTGATCTCGCGCGGCGTCGACGTGCTGGTGATCGTGCCGTTCAACGCGACAGTGCTCAACAACACCGTCAAGGAAGCGAAAAAGGCCGGCATCAAGGTGCTGTCGTATGACCGCCTGATCCTGAATGCCGATATCGACGCGTATATCTCGTTCGACAACGAGAAAGTGGGCGAAATGCAGGCCGAGGGCGTGACCAAGCTGCAGCCGAAGGGCAATTACTACCTGCTGGGCGGCTCGCCGACCGACAACAACGCCAAGATGCTGCGCGAAGGCCAGATGAAGGTGCTCAAACCGTTCATCGACAAGGGCGACATCAAGATCGTCGGCCAGCAGTGGGTGAAGGACTGGAGCGCCACCGAAGCGCTGTCCATCGTGGAAAACGCGCTGACGGCCAACGGCAACAAGATCGACGCCATCGTCGCCTCGAACGACGGCACGGCCGGCGGCGCCATCCAGGCCCTGGCAGCGCAAAAGCTGGCCGGCAAGGTGCCGGTCTCGGGCCAGGACGCCGATCTGGCGGCGGTGAAACGCGTCATCGCCGGCACGCAATCGATGACCGTCTACAAACCCCTGAAAACCATCGCTTCGGAAGCGGCCAAACTGGCCGTGCAACTGGCGCGCAATGAAAAGCCGGCCTACAACTCCAGCTATGACAACGGCCTGAAAAAGGTCAGCACGGTGCTGCTGAAGCCTACGCCGCTGACCAAGGCGAATGTGAACATTCTCGTCGACGATGGGTTCTATACCAAGGCGCAACTCGGTAATTGATCGCCTGTGTCATGTCGGGTTACGCGCCATGCGCTAACCCGACCTACCCGTTTTTACCGGTAGGTCGGATCAGCGTAGCGTAATCCGACATTTTTCCCCGTATCAGCAACGAGAGCAAGAATGTCCGACTATCTGCTTGAAATGAAAGGCATCGTCAAACAGTTTGGCGGTGTCCGCGCGCTTGACGGCATCGACCTGCAGGTGCGGGCCGGCGAGTGCATCGGCTTGTGCGGCGAGAATGGCGCCGGCAAGTCGACCCTGATGAAGGTGCTGTCCGGCGTGTATCCGCACGGCACCTGGGAGGGCGACATCCTGTGGGATGGCCAGCCCCTGCGCGCGCAATCGATCCGCGACACGGAAGACGCGGGCATCATCATCATCCACCAGGAACTGATGCTGGTGCCGCAGCTGTCCGTGGCCGAAAATATCTTCATGGGCCGCGAGCTCACCCTGCCCGGCGGGCGCATGCATTATGCGGCCATGTACAAGCGCGCCGACGAGCTGCTGCGCGAACTGAAAATTCCCGAACTGAACGTGGCGCAGCCCGTGATGAATTACGGCGGCGGCCACCAGCAGCTGGTGGAAATCGCCAAGGCGCTCAACAAGAATGCGCGCCTGCTGATCCTCGACGAGCCGTCATCGTCGCTGACGGCGTCGGAAATCGCCGTGCTGCTCGATATCCTGCGCTCACTGAAGGCCAAGGGCGTCACCTGCATCTATATTTCGCACAAGCTCGATGAAGTGGCGGCCATCTGCGACACCATCGTCGTCATCCGCGACGGCAAGCACATCGCCACCACGCCGATGGCGCAGATGAACGTCGAACGCATCATCGCGCAGATGGTGGGCCGCGAAATGAGCCAGCTGTATCCGCAGCGCGCGCAGCCGCCGGCCATTGGCGAGGTGCTGTTCGAGGCGCGCCACGTGACCTGCATCGATGCCGACAACCCGCAGCGCAAGCGGATCGACGATGTGTCATTCACCCTGCGCAAGGGCGAGATCCTCGGCATCGCCGGCCTGGTGGGGGCGGGGCGCACGGAGCTCGTGTCGGCCCTGTTCGGCGCATACCAGGGGCCGTGCCAGGCCGAAGTATGGCTCGATGGCCGCAAGATCGATACCCGCTCGCCGCAAAAGGCCATCGCCATGGGCCTGGCCATGGTGCCGGAAGACCGCAAGCACCACGGCATCGTGCCCGACCTCGACGTGGGACAGAACATCACCCTGGCCGTGCTGGAAGAATTCGCGCGCGCCACGCGCATCGATGGCGAGGCGGAATTGACGGCCGTGCGCGGCGAGATCGCCCAGCTGGAACTGAAGGCGGCCAGCCCTTCGCTGCCCATTACGAGCCTGTCGGGCGGCAACCAGCAAAAGGCCGTGCTGGCCAAGATGCTGCTGACGCGCCCGCGCGTGCTGATCCTCGACGAACCCACGCGCGGCGTGGACGTGGGCGCCAAATATGAAATCTACAAATTGATGCTGGCGCTGGCCGACCGGGGCGTGGCCATCATCATGGTCTCGTCGGAACTGGCCGAAGTGCTGGGCGTGTCCGACCGCGTGCTGGTGATGGGCGAAGGCCGCCTGCGCGGCGACTTTATCAACGATGGCCTGAGCCAGGAAACCGTGCTGGCGGCGGCGCTGGACCAGCGTCCGGCACCCGCCGCCAACACCGCAAACAAGGAACCCGCAGCATGAAACCGCACAGTATCAAACAGCTGTTCACCCAATACAAGATGCTGGCCCTGCTGATCGCCGTGGCGCTGATCTGGGCCTTCTTTTCGTGGAAGACGGAGGGCAGTTTCCTCACGCCGCGCAACCTGTCGAACCTGCTGCGCCAGATGTCCGTCACCGGCATCCTCGCCTGCGGCATGGTGCTGGTGATTATCGCCGGCGAGATCGACCTGTCGATCGGCTCCCTGCTGGGGCTACTCGGCGGCATCGCCGCCGTGCTGGACGTGACGCAGCACTGGCCGCTGGCGCTGAACCTGGCGGCCGTACTTGGCTGCGGCCTGGTGATCGGCCTGCTCAACGGCTATCTGACGGCCTACCGGGGCATCCCCTCCTTCATCGTGGGACTGGGCGGCATGCTGGCGTACCGCGGCATCCTGCTGGGCATCACGGGCGGCATCACGATCGCGCCCGTCTCCGATCCGATGGTCTACCTGGGGCAGGGCTATCTGCCCGCCGTGCCCGGCATCGTGCTGGGCATCGGCCTGTTCCTTCTGGCCGCCTTCCTGACGTGGCGCGCGCGTGCCAGCCGCGCACAGCATGGCTTGCCGCAGACGGCGCCCTGGGCCGACGGCTTGCGCCTGGCCGTCATCGGCGCCGTGCTGTATGCCTTCGTGCAAACCCTGAACGGCTATGAAGGCATCCCGCTGCCCGTGCTGTTGCTGCTGGCCTTGCTGGGACTGTTCAGCTACATCACCAGCCAGACCGTGTTTGGCCGGCGCATCTACGCTGTCGGCAGCAATATGGAAGCGACGCGCCTGTCCGGCATCAACGTGAAAGCCGTCAAGCTGTGGATCTTCGGCATCATGGGCCTGATGTGCGCGCTGGCCGGCCTGATCAACACGGGCCGCCTGGCGGCCGGTTCGCCCTCGGCCGGCACCTTCAGCGAACTCGATGCGATTGCCGCCTGCTTCATCGGCGGCACCTCGATGCGCGGCGGCTCGGGCACCGTGTACGGCGCCCTGATCGGCGCGCTGGTGATGGCCAGCCTGGATAACGGCATGTCCATGCTGGACGTGGACACCTACTGGCAGATGATCGTAAAAGGCAGTATCCTCACCCTCGCCGTGTGGGTCGATGTCAGCACCCGGGCCGGACGCAGATAGCGTGGACCCTCGACAAACCTACTGCGCGCCCCACTATCGCCTCTGCGTTGCTCAGCGTACCTTTGTACGCTTGCGCTACTCAAGACGATATTGGACCGCTCGCTACGGTTTTTCGAGGTCCCGAAAGGCCTGACTACGTCGTGCGGCCAGAGATACTTCTTTGGCCGCCACATGGAGGAGACACCTGCATGAAACTGCCGACCGCGCACCGTATCGCGCTGCTGTTTAACGGCAACAAGATCTATGACCGCGACATCATCGCCGGCATTGCCGCCTACCTGAACACCACGCGCGTGTCCTGGGACCTGTTCCTGGAAGAGGATTTTCGCTGCCGCCTGCCGGGCATCGAGCGCTGGCAGGGCGATGGCATCATCGCCGATTTCGACGATCCGGCCGTCTGCGCGGCGCTGGCGCACAGCCGCCTGCCGGTGGTAGCCGTCGGCGGGTCGTATGCGCGCGCGGAGGATTACCCGGCCGGCATCCCGTACGTGGCGACCGATAATTTCAAGATCGTCAAGCTGGCCTATGAACACCTGGTGGAAGCGGGATTGAGCCGCTTTGCCTGTTTCAGCCTGCCCGAGGCCGATGTCAACCGCTGGGCGCAGGAGCGCGAAACGGCATTTTGCGCCTTGATGGAGCGCGACCATATGCGCGCCGACGTGTACCGGGGCGTCGCCACCAGCGCGCCCTCGTGGGACGAAGCGGTGGAGCAGCAGATCGCCTGGCTCAACAGCCTGGAAAAACCCGTCGGCATCATCGCTGTCAGCGACGCGCGCGCGCGCCAGCTGCTGCAGGCGTGCATGCATGCGGGGATCGCCGTGCCGGAGCAAGTGGCCCTGATCGGCATCGACAACGACCCGCTGGCGCGCATGCTCACGCGCATTCCATTGAGTTCCGTGATCCAGGGCACGGAGGAAATGGGCCGCACGGCGGCGCATTTGCTGCACCAGATGTTGAATGGCGCGCGCCTGTCCGGTACGCGCATCCTCGTGCCGCCGGCCGGCCTGAACGTGCTCGCTTCCACGCGCCACCAGCCCTTCCAGCATCCGCAGGTGATGCAGGCGCGCCACTTCATCCGCCAGTACGCCTGCCAGGGCATCAAGACGGAGCAGGTGGCCGATTACGTGGGGGTCTCGCGCTCCTCGCTCGAAGCGCACTTCCGCCACGAGCTGGGGCGCAGCGTGCACGATGAAATCCTGCATTTCAAGCTCGATGCGGCCAAGACCCTGCTGGCGCGCGGGCCGGGGCAGGTGGCCGAGGTGGCCGTGCGTTGCGGCTTTACCACGGTGCAGTACATGCATGCCGTCTTCAAGCGCGAACTCGGTTGCACGCCGCGCGAATTCCAGCAGCGCAGCCGGCCGCCGCCAGCGCCCGGGCCGGCGCCATGATGCATCTGCTGCGCAATGCGCGCGGCATGTGCGTGGCCATCGACGCGCACGATGCCAGCGTGCGGGCCTGGTGGGCGCCCGACCGCTATGGCCGTCTGGCCGATGTGCTGGGCGCGGTGCCCCCGGCGGCGCGTGCGTCCACGGGCTGGCAGGGCGCAGCGCCAAACGACGGCCACTTGCGGCTGCACCTGGCGCAAGATGGTCTGTCGGTGCGCCTGGCCTACCGGCTTGACGACGATGGCAGCCTTTACCTCGATTGCGATGCCACGGCCGATACGGCTTCCCGTTTCTCTCTTGCCGCGCCCCTGTTCAATCTGCAGGGCGGCCGTGCCGGCGTGGGCGACCATGTACTGCGCCTGGCCGCTGACCGCTACCGGCCCGGCGGCTGCGCGGGCGGCGCTCCGCTCGATGTGGCGGGCAGCGCATTCGACTTCCGTCACGCGGCGCCGCTCGCTTCGCGCCTGGCCTGGCCCGCGCTGGCGCAATCGCCGGGATTCCGGCATGACTTTTACTGGACTGGCAGCGGCCAGCTGCGCGAGGCTGCGCGGGTTGCCGACCCCGCGTCGGGCCGGGTCTTGCGTTTTTCCAGCACCCAGGACAGCTGCCATCTGTATTCCGATGCGCGCTGTTTTTCCCTGCTGGCGCAGGGCGTGCAACTGCAGCCGGGAGAGGCGAGGCGCTTCAACCTTGCCTACCGTTTGGGCGTGCAGGATATCGATGCGTTTGACATATCCGAACCGGTATCAATGATGTCAAATAAGTGATTGGTCAGATATGCGGGGCAGTTCTACCATGGGGTAGTTTTTCCCTCATTTATTTTTGTCCTGACCGACGCTGCGAACCTGCCCATGAACATACTCACCATCGATGCCGGCACCACCAATACGCGTACCTTGCTGTGGCGCGCGGGCGCCGTCGTCGCCCAGGCGCAGCTGGAAACGGGCGTGCGCAATACCGCCATCGATGGCCATAACGGCGCGCTGAAACAGGCGCTGCGCGACACCATCGCCAGCGTGCTGGCCGGTGCCGGCATCGCGCCATCCGAGGTGGATCTGGCGCTGGCGTCTGGCATGATCACTTCGCCCATGGGGGTGCGGGAGGTACCGCATTTGCCGGCGCCTGCCGGCCTGGCCCAGCTGGCGCAAGGCATGCAGGCGGTGGACTTGCCCGACGTGCTGGCGCAGCCCCTGTGGCTGATTCCCGGCGTGCGCAACCAGCATGGCGCCGTCGGCCTGCATAACGTCGAAGCGATGGACATGATGCGCGGCGAAGAGACGGAAGTCGTCGCGCTGCTCGAGCGCCTGCAGTTGCGGGGCGCGGCGACCCTGATCATGCCCGGCTCGCATACCAAACTGATCAGCGTGGACGAGCAGCGCCGCATCCTCGGCTGCAGCACCACCATCGCGGGCGAGCTGCTGCAGGCGATCACGCAGCACACCCTGATCAAGCAATCGGTCGACGGCGGATTTGCCCAGACCCTGGTGCCGAAAATGCTGCTGGCCGGCGCGGCAGCGGCGCAAAAAACGGGGCTGGCGCGCGCCTGCTTCAGCGTGCGCACCCTGGGCCAGTTCAGCGCTGTCGAATGCAATGAGCGGGCCAATTTCCTGATGGGCGCCGTCCTCAGCGGCGACCTGCTGGCGCTGCGCAACAGCACCGCCATCCAGATGCGGCCCGATACGCCGCTCGTCATTACTGGTAAACCCATGCTGCGCCAGGCGCTCGGGCTGCTGATCGAAGAACACGGATTTTTTTATGGCAAGCGCATCATCGTCGACGACCAGCAGCAAGCCAATCTGGCCGGTCACGGTGCGCTGCTGATCGCCGCCGCGCGCGGCTTGATTTCCCCGCAGGAGACAGTATGAGCAGCAACAAGAACAAGCGTCCCTTGCGTTCGCAAGCGTGGTTTGGCGGCGACGACAAGGACAGTTTTATTCACCGCAGCTGGATGAAGAACCAGGGCTATCCCAGCGACGCTTTCGATGGCCGCCCCGTCATCGGCATCTGCAATACCTGGTCCGAGCTGACGCCCTGCAATGGCCATTTCCGCGACCTGGCCGAGATGGTCAAGCGCGGCGTGCTCGAAGCGGGCGGCTTTCCCGTCGAATTTCCCGTCATGTCGCTGGGCGAAACGAATCTGCGCCCGACGGCCATGCTGTTCCGTAACCTGGCCAGCATGGATGTGGAGGAATCGATCCGCGCCAACCCGATCGACGGGGTGGTGCTGCTGACGGGCTGCGACAAGACCACGCCGGCCCTGCTGATGGGCGCGGCCAGCGTGGACTTGCCGACCATCGTGCTGTCGGGCGGTCCCATGTTGAACGGGAATTACCGCGGCAAACCGATCGGTTCGGGCACGGACGTGTGGAAGTTTTCCGAAGACGTGCGGGCAGGGCGCATGACCTCAAACGAATTCAAGCAGGCCGAATCGTGCATGTCGCGCTCCGCCGGTCACTGCATGACGATGGGCACGGCTTCCACCATGGCCAGCATGGTCGAAGCGCTGGGCGTGACCCTGCCCGGCAACGCGGCCATTCCCGCCGTCGATGCGCGCCGCAAGCTGCAGGCGCAGCTGACGGGCCGGCGCATCGTCGATATGGTGCATGAAGACCTGAAACTGTCGCAGATCCTCACGCGCGAAGCGTTTGAAAACGCCATCATGGTCAACGGCGCCATCGGCGGCTCGACCAATGCCGTGATCCACCTGCTGGCCATCGCCGGGCGCATCGGCGTGGACATGCGCCTGGGTGACTGGGACCGTCTGGGCCGCGACATTCCCTGCCTGCTGAACCTGATGCCGTCGGGCCAGTACCTGATGGAAGATTTTTACTATGCGGGCGGCCTGCCCGTGATCATCCGCGATCTGCTGGGCAAATTGCATGGCGAGGCGCTCACCGTCACGGGCGCCAGCATGGCCGTCAACGTGGCCGAAGCGGAAAATTTCAATCCCGAGGTGATCACGCCGCTGGCGCAGCCCTTCAAGGACGAAGGCGGCATCGCTGTTCTGCATGGCAACCTGGCCCCGCGCGGCGCCGTCATCAAGCCGTCGGCCGCTTCGCCGGAACTGATGCAGCACCGTGGCCGCGCCGTCGTCTTCAACAGTATCGAGCATTATAAAAAGCGCGTCGACGATCCCGCGCTCGATATCGACGCCAACTGCGTGATGGTGCTGCAAAATTGCGGCCCGCAGGGCTATCCGGGCATGGCGGAAGTGGGCAATATGGGACTGCCGAAAAAACTGCTGGAGCAGGGCGTGCGCGACATGGTGCGCATCTCGGACGCGCGCATGAGCGGCACGGCCTACGGCACGGTGGTGCTGCACGTGGCGCCGGAAGCGGCCGTGGGCGGGCCGCTGGCATTGGTGCGCGATGGCGACATGATTGAACTGGATGTGGCGGGGCGCCGCTTGCACCTGGACGTCGACGAGGCCGAACTGGCGCGCCGGCGCGCCGAGTGGAGCGCGCCGCCGCCGGCCATGAAGGGCGGCTACCAGTCGATGTATATCAAGCACGTGACGCAGGCCGACGAAGGCGCGGACCTGGACTTTCTCGTCGGCTGCCGCGGCTCCGCGGTTCCGCGCGAATCACACTGAAAAACAAGGAAAAATGATGGGGACACAGGCCCAACTACTGGTCGATGCGCAGAACTTCCTGGGCGAGGGCGTGCGCTGGTGCGAACGCAGCGGCCGCGTTTTCTGGACGAATATCGAAGGCTGCCAGCTGCATGCGCTGGTGCTGGACACGGGGGAGCGCCAGAGCTGGGCCATGCCCGAGCGCCTGGCGTGCTTCGCGCTGACGGATAGCGACGATGTGCTGTTGCTGGGACTGGCTTCCGGACTGGCCTGGTTTGACGCGCGCAGCGGGGCCGTCACGCGCTTGCACACGGTGGAGGGGGACTTGCCCATGACGCGCCTGAACGATGGCCGCTGCGACCGCCAGGGACGCTTTGTCTTCGGCACGCTCGATGAACGCCCGTGCCGCGATGCGATCGCCAGCTTCTATCGCCTCAACCTGGACTTGACCCTGGAGCGCTTGCCGCTGCCGCAGATCGCCATCTCGAACAGCATCTGCTTCAGCGTCGACGGCACGGCCATGTACTTCTGCGATTCGATGAAAAAGGCGATCTATCGCTGGGATGATTACCTGGGGGGCGACGCCAGCCGGGTGCGCGTGTTTGCCGTGCTCGATCCGGGGCCGGGCGCCGCCGACGGCGCCACCATCGACGCGGATGACTACCTGTGGAGCGCGCAGTGGGGCGCCGGCAGGGTCTTGCGCTTCGCGCCGGACGGCAGCGTCGAGCGCAAGATCAGCCTGCCCGTCTCGCAACCCAGCTGCGTGAGCCTGGGCGGCCCGCACTACGACGAATTGTTCGTCACGACGGCGCAGGAGAGCTTGACCCCTGCCCAGCTGGAGAGCGAACCGCTGGCCGGGGGATTGTTTCATGCGCGCCAGGTGGGCGTGCGCGGTTTGCCGGAAGTGCGCTTTGGCGCCCTGCCGGCCTGACAGGAGAGAGCAAATGCAGAAGCACACGGTTTTCGAGGGCATTATCGAACGGGGCATGGTCGGCATCGTGCGCGCCTCTTCGGCGCAGGCGGCCGTGCAGATTGCCGAGGCATGTATCGCCGGCGGCATCACGGCGCTGGAAGTGGCGTTCACCACGCCCGATACCCTGGGCGTGCTGCGCACCCTGCGCGAACGCCATGGTGATGACGTGCTGCTGGGCGCGGGCACGGTGCTCGATACGGAGACGGCACGCGCCGCCATCCTGGCCGGTGCCCAATTCATCATCTCGCCCGGCGTGAACGTGGAGACCATCACGCTGTGCCAGCGCTACCAGGTGCTGTCCATGCCGGGGGCGATGACGCCGACGGAGATCGTCACGGCCCTGCAGGCCGGCGCCGACATCGTCAAGGTCTTCCCCGCCGAGATGTTCGGTCCCGCCTACATCAAGGCCCTGCGCGCCCCCCTGCCGCAAGCGCCGCTGATGCCCACGGGCGGCGTGACGGTGGAAAACCTGCATGCATGGTTTGCCAGCGGCGCCGTGGCCGTGGGCATCGGCAGCAGTCTGAGTGGCCCGGGCGCCACGGGAGATTACGCGGCCGTGACGGCGCGCGCGCAAGCCTTCGTGGCGAAGATGGCGGCCGTGCGTTCTGAGTAACCTCCTGCTGAGAAAACCGTAGCGAGCGGATGTGAGTTGTGGCTGAGAAGCGGAGCTGTGCGAATGCACAGTGAGCATCGGAAGCCGCAAATCGCGCCGCGCAGTAGGTTTTTTCTGCTACGCTAGGCGGGCAATGTCGCACGCCTCATAGACCAGAATATGCCCAACATCGCCCGCATCCTGCAAGACAGCCGCATCATCGCCATCGTCGGCATGTCCGACAAGCCCGAACGCGCCAGCCATGAAGTGGCCGACTACCTGCTGCAGCAGGGCTACCGCGTATTGCCCGTCAATCCGGCCCTCGCCGGGCGTGATGTGCTGGGACAGCGCGCCTATGCCACCCTGACGGAGGCTGCGGCAGCCGTGGCGCCGGCGCGCATCGACATCGTCGACTGCTTCCGCAAGTCGGCAGATATCCTGCCCATCGCCGAGGAAGCCATTGCCGTCAAGGCCGGCTGCCTGTGGCTGCAGCTCGATGTCGTCAACGAACAGGCGGCGCAGCTGGCACGGGCGGCGGGGCTGGAGGTGGTGATGGACCATTGCACAAAAATCGAGCACCGCAAGCTGGCGGTGGCGGCATGAAGGCGCGCACACAATTTCGTGCCGGCAAGGATTTTGAGCTGAACGAGGATTTCGCCGGCAAGCGCCTGCTGGGCGCTGCCACCAAGGCGGCGAACAAGAAGCTGACGGCAGCCCAATGCAAGGCCCTGGACCGCGAGGAAACCGTGGCCCTGACGGCGCAGATCGCCGAGTGCCAGAGCATGCTGTATGCGCAGCACAAAAAGAAGGTGCTGCTGGTCTTGCAGGGCATGGATACGTCGGGCAAGGATGGCACGGTCAAGGCGATCTTCAGCAACATCAATCCGATGGGCATCCGCGCCGTGGCGTTCAAGGGGCCTACCGATATCGAACTGGCGCACGATTACCTGTGGCGCGTGCACCAGCACGTGCCCGTCAAGGGCGAGATCGCCATCTTCAACCGCAGCCATTACGAGGATGTGCTGATCACGCGCGTGCAGGACATGATCGACAAGGCCGAATGCCAGCGCCGCTACGCGCAGATCCGCGATTTCGAGCGCATGCTGAGCGAAACAGGCACCGTCATCCTGAAAATCTTCCTGCATATCTCGAAGGACGAGCAGCGCGGACGGCTGCAGGAGCGGCTCGACGATCCCGACCGCCAGTGGAAGTTCGACCCCAACGATATCGCCCAGCGCAAGAAGTGGGATGGCTACCAGCGCGCCTATGAAACGGCGATCCGCGAGACGGATGCCGACCACGCGCCGTGGTACGTGGTGCCGTCCAATTCCAAGACGCAGCGCAACCTGGTGGTGGCATCCCTGCTGCTGGAAACCCTGCAGGGCATGAAGCTGGAATACCCGGCGCCGGACCCGAAACTGTCGTCTTTCAAGGTCGAGTAGTTCCGCGCATCGCCTGCGGAATCGGCCGCGCTGTGGCATAGTATCCCTCGTCGATAATTCAAACCAGACCGGAGATCCATATGCTGCAGTTGAAAGATCCTACCTTGTTGCGTCACCAGGCTTACGTGAATGGAGCCTGGGCGGATGCCGATGGTGGCCAGACGATTAATGTGAGCAATCCCGCCACGGGCGAGCATATCGGCACGGTGCCCCTGATGGGCGCAGCCGAGACGCGCCGCGCCATCGAGGCGGCCAATGCCGCCTGGCCCGCCTGGCGCAAGAAGACGGCCAAGGAGCGCGCGGCCGTGCTGCGCCGCTGGCATGACCTGATCCTGGAAAACGCCGACGACCTGGCGCTGATCATGACCACCGAGCAGGGCAAGCCCCTGCCGGAAGCGAAAGGCGAAGTGCAGTTCGGCGCCTCGTTCATCGAGTGGTTTGCGGAAGAAGGCAAGCGCGTGGCGGGCGATACCCTGCAATCGCCGTGGCCAGACCGCCGCCTGGTCATCACCAAGGAGCCGATCGGCGTATGCGCCGCCATCACGCCGTGGAACTTCCCCGCCGCCATGATCACCCGCAAAGTCGGCCCGGCCCTGGCTGCCGGCTGCCCGATGGTCTTGAAACCGGCCGAAGCGACGCCGTTTTCCGCGCTGGCGCTGGCCGTGCTGGCCGAGCGCGCAGGCGTGCCTGCGGGCGTGTTCAGCATCGTCACGGGCGCGCCGAAAGACATCGGCGGCGAAATGACGTCGAACCCCATCGTGCGCAAGCTGACGTTTACGGGTTCGACCCAGGTGGGCCGCCTGCTGGCGGAACAGTGTGCGCCGACGATCAAGAAACTGTCGCTGGAACTGGGTGGCAATGCGCCATTCATCGTCTTCGACGACGCCGACCTGGACGCCGCCGTGGAAGGCGCCATCGCCTCGAAATACCGCAATGCGGGCCAGACTTGCGTCTGCGCCAACCGCCTGTACGTGCAGGACAGCGTGTATGACGCGTTTGCCGACAAGCTGGTGGCCGCCGTGGCCAAGCTGAAGGTCGGCAATGGCATCGAGGCAGGCGTCACGCAAGGCCCGCTGATCGACGCCAAGGCTGTCGCCAAGGTGGAAGAACACGTGGCCGACGCGCTGGGCAAGGGTGGCCGCCTGCTGGCCGGCGGCAAGCGCCATGCTTTGGGTAACGGCTTCTTCGAGCC
Organism: Janthinobacterium sp. BJB301; assembly: GCF_002735685.1. Taxonomy (NCBI): domain Bacteria; kingdom Pseudomonadati; phylum Pseudomonadota; class Betaproteobacteria; order Burkholderiales; family Oxalobacteraceae; genus Janthinobacterium; species Janthinobacterium sp. BJB301. The sequence goes on from NZ_PDZJ01000004.1 coordinate 200,130, forward strand.
GACCATCATCGCCGATGTGACGAACGACATGCGCGTGGCCACCGAGGAAACCTTCGGCCCGCTGGCACCCCTGTTCCGCTTCAAGACGGACGATGAAGTGATCGCCCTGGCCAACAACACGGAATTCGGCCTGGCCGCCTACTTCTATTCGCGCGACATCGGCCGCATCTGGCGCGTGGCCGAAGGCCTGGAAACGGGCATGGTCGGCGTCAACACGGGCCTGATCTCGAACGAGATCGCGCCCTTCGGCGGCGTCAAGCAATCGGGCCTGGGCCGTGAAGGGTCGACCTACGGAATCGAGGACTATCTGGTCATCAAGTACATCTGCATGGGCGGTATTTAAGGTCGCCTAGCGCGAGCCGCGGCGCGCGGCGAGGCGGTCCAGCATGCCCTTGACCGCTTCCATCTGCGTGCCGCTCTTGCGGTAGAAATCCGGGTCGATCGGATTGATGCTGGTGTAGCCCCAGAAATCCCAGCAGCCTTTCGGGTTGTACGGGTAGACGGGGCTCGGTTCGGCCTGCGGATACAGCACGATGATCTTGTTGGCGTCCGCCACCTGATTGTAGCCGGTGCTGGTATAGAAGCGGTCGCCGATGGCCTGCGTCGTTTGCAAACAACCGTGGAACACCACGTGCACGCGGCAGCTCTCGCTGTCGCAGGCTTTCGGGATGTAGGCGTAGCCCGTATTGTTCATGCTCGAGTACGCGTTCTGGATGAAGGCGCGCTGGTTGAAGGATATCAACTTGCCCGTCAGCGTGGTCGACGACGGCTGCAGGTCCGGATACAGGTGCTGCAGGATGTCGCGGGCCTGCACGAAGTCGCAGTCATTGATGAAGGGCGACGCGGTTACATCGCAAGCCTTGTCCTGGTTGTTGTCCGTGATGATGGCGTGGCCCGCCCCGACCGTGTCGACGAAGCGGATCTGCTCGGCCGGCGTGCCCGCCAATGCATAGAATTTTCCCACCTGCTCCACCACCGGCCGCGTCACGGTCTGGTCTTTCGTTCCGCTGAACAGATACACGCGCTGGCGTTTCAGGTTGGCCGTGTCGTCGATGAGGCGGGCGCGCGCAAAATCGTTCGCCGCGCGCAGCAATTCGCTGGCCACGGGTGGCGCCACCTGCGCGCTGCCCGGATTCATGCAGGTGGTCAGGGCATTCGTCAGGTAGGGAATGTAGGGGAAGCGGCCCGGCTGGCCCGAGCAGAAATACGGGCCGCCCGCGATGATGCCTGCGCCGGCCACCGTGGCCGAGTAGGCGACGGCAAATTGCGCCGCCATGAAGCCGCCCGAGGACAGGCCGGATACGGTGGTCTGGCTCAGGTCGGCCTGGTAGCCGGGCAGGGCGGGGGCGTCCCTGGTCGCGGCGGGCTTGACGGCTTTGGCCATCGTGGCGGCGTGCGCGCCGCCTGGCGCCAGGATGAGCAGGCTGGCAGCCAGCAGGGCGGAGGGTAGTACGGTCAGGTGCGGGAAGGGCATGGCGACTCCACAGGGCAAGAAAAGGGACAGGAAGGCCGAGCATAGGTAAAAAAACTGTGCGCTGGGCAAGTACTGCACTGTCGTTGATGTCGCTCAAGCAATCGCTGTTGTTGTCCGTCTCATACGCGCGCGCGGCGTTTGACATAGAATGGTTTTTTTCCGTTCAACCATGGTGCCCTTCATGTCCAAGACCCTTGCCCAGCTGTTTGCGCTCACCACCCTTGCCGCCAGTGCCAGCCTGGCCATGCCGGCCCATGCTGCCGAAGCCGCTACAGCTACCGCTGCTCCGGCCGCCTGTCCCGCCATCCTCAAGCAAACCTTCAACCGCCTGCAGGATGAAGCGCCGCAAAACCTGTGCCAGTACGCGGGCAAGGTCGTGCTGGTGGTGAATACGGCCAGTTATTGCGGTTTTACCAATCAATATGAAGGGCTCGAGGCGCTGTACGCCAAGTACGGCAGCAAGGGCCTGGTGGTGCTGGGTTTCCCGTCGAACGATTTCGGCAAGCAGGAACCCGGCAACAGCAAGGAAATCGCCGATTTCTGCTACAACACCTACGGCGTGAAGTTCCCCATGTTTTCGAAGTCCGTCGTCTCCGGTCCCGCGCCGAACCCGCTGTATGTGGACCTGATCAAGCAGACGGGCAAGACGCCGGCCTGGAATTTCCATAAATACCTGATCGACCGCCACGGGAAAGTGGTGGAAAGCTTCCCCAGCAAGGTGACGCCGGATGACAAGAAACTCGTCGGCGCGGTGGAAAAAGCGCTGGCGCTGTAAGTTGCCGAGACGCAAGCAGGCTTGAACGCCTGCTTTTTTTTAATGTTGCGCTTGTCGTCTTGCCATCATTGTCCTAAGCTGGTTGTTCGCGTTTGTCACAACAAAGGAGAACATCATGGCGTATGTCGATGGATTTGTGGTGCCCGTACCGAAAGCCAAGCTCGATGCCTACCTGGCCATGTCGCGCAGTTGCGGCGCCATCTGGCGCGAATATGGCGCGCTGGAATTTCGCGAATGCGTGGGCGACGATGTCAAGCCAGGCAAGCTGACCTCGTTCCCGCAGGCGGTGGACTTGCAGGATGGCGAAGTGGTGGTGTTTTCATGGATCGTGTATGCGTCGCGCGCCAAGCGCGATGAAATCAACGACAAGGTCATGAAAGATCCGCGCCTGGCCGAGATGATGGATCCGGCCAAGCTGCCGTTCGATGGCAAGCGGATGATCTACGGCGGTTATGAAATGCAGGTGGACCTCTAGCGGCTGAAACAGTCCATGGCGGCGTTGCAATGCCTCGTCGTGCAGTTGCACTGCCTTCGGCAATGCGCCTTGCCCTGAACGGTTTCAGGCGCTAGCGATAATATGTGCCGGCAACGCCCCGCGCAGCGCATTGCATACGACAATCGCTTCGGCCCGCGCCAGCATGGGGCGCGTGATGATGGTTTCCTGCGCGTTCCAGGCGGGATCGGCCAGCATGGCCGCGCGCTGCACGCCGGGCAGCAGGCCGCAGGACAGGGGCGGCGTATGCCAGCGGCCGTCCAGCCGGACGAAGACATTGCTGCGCCCGCCCTCCGTCAGTTCGCCCCGTTCGTTAAAGAACAGCATGTCGAAGCCGCCTTGCGCCTCGGCCGCGCGCCAGGCTGCGTCATAGCGTGCACGCACGCTGCTCTTGTGGCGCAGGAATAGGTCGTCCGCCACGGTGGCGTCGGGCGCCAACAGGATGTTGACCGTGTCCGGCAAGGCGGTGAGCGCGCCGCTTTGCGTCGTGAACTGGCCATCCTGGCGCAGCGCCAGGCGCAGGCGGAAGGGGGCATCGTCCGGGCGTGCCGCGCAGGCGGCCTGCAGCGCGGCACGCGCGGCACTGTCACTCCAGGCAAAACCGAAGTAGGCGCAGGAGGCGGCCAGGCGCGCCAGGTGGCGCGCTTGCTGGCGGCAGCCACCGGCACGGCTGGCGTGCAGGGTTTCGAACAGTTCAAAGTCGTTGCTCAGCCCCGTCAGGAAGCGGGCCTTGAGCTGGCACTCCGCAAATTCCTCCTGCGGCTCGCTGTCGAGCACGATGCCGGCGCCCACGCCCATCTCGCCGCGCCGGATGCCGCCATGGCCCGCCGCTTGCAGGGCCAGGGTGCGGATCGGCACGGACATGCAGAAGTCGCCCACCGCGTGGGCAGCGCCGGCGGCCGGCGGATCGAACCAGCCGATGGCGCCCGTATAGATCCCGCGTGGCGCCGCTTCCAGTTCGGCGATGATTTCCATGGTGCGGCGCTTCGGCGCGCCCGTGATCGAGCCGCATGGATACAAGGCCTGGAAGATGTCGGCCAGGCTGGCGTCGTCGCGCAAGCGCGCCTGCACGGTGGAGGTCATTTGCAGCACGCTGCTGTAGCGCGTCACCTCGAACAGGGCCGGCACCTTGACGGAACCCGTGGCGGCGATACGGCCGATGTCGTTGCGCAGCAGGTCGACGATCATCAGGTTTTCTGCGCGGTTCTTCGGATCATGGGCCAGGGCGGCGGCGCGGCGCGCGTTTTCTGCTACTTGGTCCGCAGGGGCGGCCGGCGCCGTGCCTTTCATGGGGCGCGCCATCAGCTCGCCCTGGGCATGGCGCACGAACAGCTCCGGCGACAGCGACAGCAGGGCGCCGCCATCGGGCAGCATCACCAGCGCGCCATACGGCACGGGCTGGCGCGCGCGCAGCCGCGCATACAGGGCCAGGGGCGAACCGAAGGCGTCGAAGCGCAAACGATAGGTGTAGTTGACTTGATAGGTGTCGCCGGCCACGATGTAGTCGTGGATGCGGTGCAGCGCCTGCGTAAATTGCGCCTGGTCGACATTCGCGCGGATGCCGGCGATGCCGGCCGGCGTTGCCGTCGCCGGCGTACGTTCGGCCAGCCACTGCAGCACCTCATCCTGCGACAGCTGCGTGCAATGTTCAAAGACGAGCACTTGCGCCAGCGGCGGCGCGCCGGGATCTGCCGCGCGCGGTGGCATGCCCAGCAAGTGGGCCCCCAGTTCGTAGCTGCACACGCTGACGGCGTACTGGCCGCGTTCCAAGGCCTCTTGCAGCCCCCCGAGCAGGGTGGGCCACTGTTGCCCCTCGGTGCACTGCAAGACTGCCGCCAGGCCCGTGTACAGGCGCGAACCGGCGCCGGGCGTGCTGGCGTCGTCGAGCAGGGCGAAACAGTCGGTGTGCATGGGGACAGCCGCGGCGGTGACTTACCCCAGCAGCATGGCGATTTGCAGCGCCGCTTCCTGGGATGGGTTGATCTTGAAGCCGCTCTTGGCGTAGCGGTGCCAGCGTCCGATGACGAAGCTGACGATCAGGGTGGCGCGCGCCGCCACTTCGCTTTCCTTGCCATGGCCTTCGGCGGCTGCCATGCGCAAGGCCTGCTTGAGCGCCAGTTCCACGCGGTCGTAGAACTGGTTCATGCGCACTTGCAGGCGCTCGTCCTCATTGACCAGCGCATCGCCGATCAGCACGCGCGTCATGCCCGGATTGCTGATGGCGAAATTGAGCAGCATGCCGATGATGTCGCGTGTTTGCGTCATGCCGTCGCTGTGCTTTTCCGCGATCTGGTTGATCAGGCCGAAGACGCTCGACTCGATGAATTCGATCAGCCCTTCGAACATTTGCGCCTTGCTGGCGAAATGGCGGTACAGGGCCGCTTCCGACACGGTCAGTCTGGCCGCCAGTGCGGCAGTGGTGATCTTTTCGCCTTTCGGCTGCTCCAGCATTGCGGCGAGGGCCTGAAGAATTTGTAGCCTGCGTTGGCCCGGCGGTGTGCTTGCCATATTTTCTCTTGTCGTTAAAAAAAATGCTGCCTCGATGGGGAGGTCCGTCACCGCCGCTAGCGGTGCGGCTTCCGGCGTCAACCGGAAGCCCAGGAGTCCCCTTCAACGCAGACGGTGAAGGCGGCGTGCCAAATGCCGGACAGATTTTACTTTGACATCGACGTAAGCGGGGCGATTTAACGCCTTGGGCAACTTCGCCACGCCGATCGGATCGGCCATTTTCAGGTATTGCGTGATCCAGGCCGTGCGCAGGCCCAGTTTTTTCGCGCCCTTCAGGTTGGCCAGGGTGTCTTCCACCAGGATGCAGCGGCCAGGGCGGATCTGGTGCTTTCGCATCAGTTTGCGCAGCATCAGGGTCGATGGCTTGGGCCGCAGCTGGCGGTGCACATGCATCGCCTCGATGGAGATATGCTGTGAAAAATGCTGGCGCAAGCCCAGGTGGCGCATCACGTCGCTCGAATAGCGCAGCGGCGCGTTGGTGAGTAAAATTTTACGGCCAGGCAGGCGTTTGAGTAAAGCCCCCAGTCCCCGCTCGGCGCGTATCATGGTGCGCAAATCGTCGAAGCTATGCGTCTCGTGCAAAAAATGGGCTGCCTGTACCTGATGGTGCTTGACCATGCCCAGCAAGGTGGCGCCGTAGCGGCGCCAGTAGGCCGCGCGCGCCGCATTGACGATGGCGTCGTCGGCCGGCGTGACGCCATCGCCCAGCACGCGGGCAATATACGTGTTCATATTGGCCGTGATGGTGGGGAAGATGGCATGCGAGGCATTGTGCAGCGTGTTGTCGAGGTCAAACAGCCAGACCGGCGACGAGCGGTTAAGATGGGACACAGGCACAGGAGTCTTTAGGCAAGATGATAAGCAAGATGAAAAATTCAACAATCAGGAAAACCATGCGACGCCAGATTATAGTGATGTTTTGCGGATTATTCTTGCTGCCGTTGCCGGCGGCCTTTGCCGAAGCACTGCCCGTGGCGCAAAACCGGGGCGCCCTGTTCAAGGTGCAGGATGCCAGCCACACCCTGTATCTGTTCGGCACCATCCACGTCGGCGCGCCCGATTTTTATCCGCTGGAACCGACGGTGACGCAGGCGCTGCACCAGGCTGGCGCGCTGGCGCTGGAGATCGATCCCGGCGCCGATTCGCGTGCCGCCCTGGGCGCCGTGCTGAAATACGGCATGGAAGCGCCGGGCAGCAAAGTGCCTGCCGACTGCCGCCAGACGCTGGCGCCGCGCCTGGCGCCGCTGTTGCAAAAATACGGCATTCCAGCCGAGTCGGTGGCGCCGATGAAGCCGTGGATGCTGGCCAGCATGCTGGCCATTGGCGAATTTTCCACGCTCGGCTACCGCTCCGACCTGGCCGTCGACAATTATCTGTCGCAGCAGGCCAAGGCGCGCAAGATCCCCGTGCTGGAACTCGAGTCGATGGAAGGCCAGATGGCGCTGTTTGGCGCCATGTCGCCGGCCGACCAGTGCCGCTTCCTGGAAGACGGCGTGGCGTCGATCGAGGACCAGGAGCAAAGCCAGGAAGCGCGCGAGATCGCCGATGCCTGGCGCACGGCCGATGCCGCCGCCTTCGACAAGCTGGCCGCCAAGGCAGCGACAGACCCGTCGTTCGCCGCCCAGTTCGTGCAAAAGGTGTTGCTGGATGGCCGCAACCCGGCCCTGGCCGACGGCATCGCCAAACTCCTGGCGCGCGAAAAGTCCAGCCTGGCCGCCATCGGCGTGCTGCACCTGGTGGGAACGAAAAGCGTGCCGGATTTGTTGCGTCAAAGGGGCTTGAAGGTCGAGCGGGTGTATTAGCGCTAGCTCAGCCGCGCAGCAAACGGCGGCAGAGTAGATGAAAAGTGTTCAGGGCAAGGCGCCGAGCCGAAGACAGTACGCATGTACGGCGAGGCGAGGCAACGCAGCCATGGACATTTTTCAGATACGGGGATAAATCGATGGTGCCCTTGACGTGGATCGAACACGTGGCCTCTCCCTTACCAAGGGAGTGCTCTACCACTGAGCTACAAGGGCAAATTAAAAGCGGCGCCAGGTGATCTGCGCCGCCAAACTACTCGCTGTGATGCGTTGCGATTTTTTTAGTGCGAACGGATCATAGTACCAAAAGCCTGCTCGGTCAACACTTCCAGCAATAATGAGTGTTCGATACGGCCGTCGATGATGTGCACAGTGTTGACGCCGGACTTGGCGGCGTCGAGCGCGGACGAGATCTTCGGCAGCATGCCGCCCGAGATCGTGCCATCGGCGAACATCTCGTCGATTTCGCGCGCGGACAGGTCGGTCACCAGGTTGCCCTGCTTGTCCTGGACGCCGGCGATGTTGGTCATCATGATCAGCTTTTCCGCTTTCAGGATTTCCGCGATCTTGCCCGCTACCACGTCGGCGTTGATGTTGTAGGCCTGGCCATCCTGGCCGAAACCGATCGGCGAAATGATGGGAATGAAGGCGTCGTCCTGCAGCGCCTTGACGACGGCCGGGTTGATCGCGTCGATTTCGCCGACAAAGCCGATGTCGAGGAATTCGCCCGGATGTTCGCGGTCCGGCATCTGCATCTTGCGCGCGCGGATCAAGCCGCCATCCTTGCCCGTCAGGCCCACAGCCTGGCCGCCGTAATGGTTGATCAGCATGACGATATCCTGCTGCACTTCGCCGCCCAGCACCCACTCCACCACTTCCATGGTTTCTTCATCGGTGATGCGCATGCCTTGCACGAAGGTGCCTTGCTTGCCGATTTTCTTCAGCGCGTTGTCGATCTGCGGTCCGCCGCCGTGCACCACGACCGGGTTCATGCCGACCAGCTTGAGCAGGATGACGTCGCGCGCGAAGCCGTGCTTCAGGCGTTCGTCCGTCATGGCATTGCCACCGTACTTGATGACGATGGTCTTGCCATGGAAATTGCGGATGTATGGCAGGGCCTCGGCCAGAATCTGCGCCTTGATTTGCGGCGACACCGCCGTCAAGTCGTCATTCATGTCCAGGTTCAAGTTAGCTAGTTGATTCATGGCGAGTCCGGAAAATAGATTTGTGCGATTTTACAGGGAAGAAGAAAATCCTGGAGGCATTATAGGGCGATCTTGTTGTATTTTCCCTGATGATCCTATAGTCTGGCCCGATATGTCCCCCAGCCAGCCCTTTTACTGCCAGTTACATCTGCGTCGCATGCCGGCGCAGCATGACACACACTTGCCAATTCACACACAGCCATGAGCCAGTGCACTCTCTGCGGCGCCACCTTCCAGTGTGGCCAGCTCGATCCGGACGCCAAGGAACCCTGCTGGTGCGTGGCCCTGCCGCCGGCCGTTCCCGTGCCCGGCAGCCTAGCCGTCGGTTGCTGGTGCCCCGCCTGCCTGCAAGCCCGCATCGCCGCCTTGACACCCCCGGCAGCAACGCCGCTCAAATAAGAGCCGCGGCACGCTTTTTCCTTTGCAAAAGACCTTGCATTTTGTAGGGGAATACGTTCAGACTTCGATTTTCAAGAATTTCTTATAGGAAAGTCATGCGCTTCAGGGATATCAGTATCGGCGTGCGCATCAATGCCGGTTATGCCATGTTGATCGTGCTGATGCTGGTTGTTATCGTCCTGGCGGGTAGCCGCATCTATGCCATCCGCGCCGAGACCGACGATATCCTGCAGCGCGACTGGGTCGCCGCCAAGGCCACCAGCAAGATCCATGGGCTGGCGCGCGAGGCGGCCACGCGCATCGGCAACCTGCCGAACCAGCACGAGCTGGCGCCGCGCCAGGAGAACCAGGCGCGCCTGGAAGCGATCAAGCAAGACATCGATGAGCAGGTGCGCATCCTCGACGGTCTCGATGCGCGGCCCGACGAACGGCGCCTGCTGGAACAGATGCACCTGGCCCGCGCCGGCTACTACGTGTCGCTCCAGACGATGTTTGAACTGGTCGAGCGCGGCGAGGATGCCCGCGCCGAGCAGGCCATGCAGACGCAGACCTTGCCGGTGCTGGAAAAAGTGCTGCTGTACGTGGGCCAGCTCGACGATCTGCAGCAGCAGCAGATCCGCGACAGCGCGGCCCGGATACGCAACGACATCGACACCTCGCTGCTGCTGATGGGCGGCATCGGTCTGGCGGCGCTGCTGACGGGGCTTGCCTTTGCCTGGTCGGCGCGCTCGATCACGCGTCCGTTGGGCGAGGCGGTGGCGATCGCCACGCGCGTGGCCAATGGCGACCTCAGTTCCGTCATCGAAGTGACATCGCGCGACGAGACGGGCGAACTGCTGCAGGCGCTCAAGGACATGAGCACCAGCCTGGCCGTGGAACAGGACCTGCGCCACGCCGTCGAGGTGGCCGAGGATGCGACCAAGATGAAGTCGGACTTCCTGGCGAATATGTCGCATGAAATTCGCACGCCGATGAACGGCATCATCGGCATGACCCACCTGGCGCTGCAGACGGAGCTCACGTCGACCCAGCGCAACTACCTGGAGAAGGTGGAATCGGCTTCGAAGAACCTGCTGGCCATCATCGACGACATCCTCGATTTTTCGAAGATCGAGGCAGGCAAGATGGCCTTTGAAAAAGTCGATTTCTTCCTCGAGGACGTGCTGGCGCAGATCGCCGACCTGTCCGTGATGCGGGCGCAGGACAAGGGCTTGGAACTGCTGTTCGACATCGCCCCCGACGTGCCGAACGCATTGCAGGGCGACCCGCTGCGCCTGGGCCAGGTGCTGATCAATCTGACCAACAATGCGATCAAATTTACGGACAAGGGCGAGATCGTCGTCACCATCCGCCTGCAGCAGCTGGAAGAACATGCGGCTGTCTTGCGCGTCGATGTGCGCGACACGGGCATCGGCCTGACGCCGCCCCAGCGCAGCAAATTGTTCCAGGCCTTTACCCAGGCCGACACTTCCACCACGCGCCACCATGGCGGCACGGGCCTGGGACTGACCATCAGCAAGCGCCTGGTGGAAATGATGGAGGGCGAGATCGACCTGGTCAGCGAAGCGGGCGTGGGCAGCACCTTTTTCTTTACGGCCCGCTTCGGCCTGGCCGCCGTGCCGCGCGACAGCCTGCTTGCTCCGCAGCGCTTTGAGGGCTTGCGCGTGCTGGTGGTCGACGACAACCCCAGCGCGCGTGAAATCTTCGTCAGCATGCTGACGGCGCTGGGCTTCGAGGCGCGTGCCGTGTCTGGCGGCGTGCTGGCCATCGGCGCCGTGGCGCAGGCGCGCGCCGAGGGGCGTCCGTACGGGCTGGTGCTGATGGACTGGAAAATGCCGGGCATGAATGGCCTCGATACCCTGGCCGGCATCCGTGCCGATGCCGCCGGCATCGATGCGACGCCGGCCTGCATCATGGTCACGGCCTTCCATCGCGAAGCGCTGCTGGAGGCGGCGCGCCAGCGCGACTTGCCGCTCGACGGCGTATTGAACAAGCCGATCAGCGCCTCGACCCTGCTCGACCAGATAGCGTTCGTGTTTGGCGGCGTGACGGGACAGAGCCGCAAGACGCAGCGCCAGAGCAGCTACCGCGACGACGAGCGCGCCCTGCGCGGCGCCTGGCTGCTGCTGGTGGAGGATAATGAAGTGAACCAGGAAGTGGCGCAGCATATTCTCAACGACGCCGGCATCCGCGTCGATATCGCGGGCAATGGCGCCATCGCGCTGGCGAAGATCGAGGAAAACGCCTATGACGGCGTGCTGATGGATTGCCAGATGCCGGTGATGGATGGCTACCAGGCGACGCGCAAGCTGCGCCAGGATCCCCGGTATTCGAATTTGCCCGTGATCGCCATGACGGCCAATGCCATGGTGGGCGACAAGGAAAAATGCCTGGACGCCGGCATGAACGATTTCATCGCCAAGCCGATCGACGTGGCGCAGCTGTTCGGCACCCTGGCGCGCTGGATCGCGCCGGCCACGCCGCAGGAAATGACGGCGGTGGTGGCGCAGCCGGAAGCGGAGCTGCCCGTGATCGCCGGCCTGAAAATGGCGGAAGCCATGCGCCGCGTGGGCGGCAATACCGCTTTGATGCGAAAATTGCTGGACCGTTTTGTGGAAACCCAGTTCGATGCCATGCAGCGCATCGTTGCCGCCATCGAGAACAACCAGCTCGAGACGGCGATCCGCGAAGCGCATACCCTGAAGGGCCTGGCCGGCAATATCGGCGCCGGCGGCCTGGCCGACAGCGCCGCGCGGGTCGAGCATTTGCTCAGCCTGGGATCGCACGACGGCTTGCCGCAGGCGCTGGCCGCCTGCACCCTGGCGCTCGACGAGCTGGTGCCGAAGATCGTGCTGGCCATGCAGTCGCGCGGCCATGTGGCCGAGGCGGGCGGCGCGCCGGTGGCGCACGTGGCGCCGGTGGACCGGGCGTACCTGGAAGCGGGCTTGCGCGAGCTGTCGCAGCTGCTGCAGCAGGACGACGCGCAGGCCGTCAAGCACCTGGACGGCATCGGCCCCGTGCTGGTCGCGGCCGGGCAGGCGGAACACGCGCGCCAGTTGAAGCGCATGCTGGGACAATACGATTTCGAAGGTGCGCTGGCGCAGCTGGGCGAGGTGGCCGATGCGCTGGAGCTGACACTGTGACAAGGATAACTATGCAGAGCGAAGGAAGGGCATGAAAGCGCCGGCAAGCAAGCCAACCATCCTGGTGGTCGACGACACGCCAGACAATATCGACCTGCTGCGCGCCGTGCTGGAAGACGATTACCGCACCAAGATCGCCGTCAATGGCGAGCGCGCCCTGAAGATCGCCGCCGGCAGCGACCAGCCCGACCTGATCCTGCTCGACATCATGATGCCGGGCATGAGCGGCTACGATGTGTGCCGTGCGCTGAAGGCCGATCCCGCCACGGCCGGCATCCCCGTGATTTTCGTCACCGCCATGAGCGAGGTGGCCGACGAGCAGCTGGGCCTGGCCCTGGGCGCCGTCGATTACATCACCAAGCCGATCTCAGCGCCCATCGTGCTGGCGCGCATCAGGACGCAGCTGGCGATGAAGCAGATGCAGGATTTCCTGCGCGACCAGAATCATTACCTGGAAACGGAAGTGGAGCGCCGGGTGCAGGAAGTGGCAGCGCTGCAGGACGTCACCATTCACGCCATGGCGTCGCTGGCCGAAACGCGCGACAGCGAGACGGGCAACCATATCCGCCGCACTTCGCATTACCTGAAGGCGCTGGCCGAGAAGGTGCGCGGCTTGCCGCGTTTCCGCGATTTTTTGACGGACAAGAATATCGAACTGCTGTTCAAGACGGCGCCGCTGCACGATATCGGCAAGGTGGGCATCCCCGACCATATCCTGCTCAAGCCGGGGCGTTTCGAACCGCATGAAATGGCCATCATGAAGACCCATACCACGCTCGGGCGCGACGCCATCCTGGCGGCGGAACACGAGCTGGGCATCGAAGTCGATTTCCTCAAGTACGCGAAAGAGATCGCCTACAGCCATCACGAGAAATGGGATGGCAGCGGCTACCCGCAAGGCCTGGCTGGCGAAGCCATCCCGATTTCGGCGCGCCTGATGGCGCTGGCCGACGTGTATGACGCCCTGATCAGCCGTCGCATCTACAAGCAGGGCATGGACCATGCGCAGGCCGTGCAGATCATCGTCGAGGGGCGCGGTTCGCACTTCGACGCCGAGATCGTCGACGCCTTCCTGCAGATCCAGGACCAGTTCATCGCCATCTCCCACCGCTACGCCGACGGCGTGTGCGAGATCGCCGACAAGCAGCGGCAGATCGCGCCCTACACCGAAAACATCAGCTGACGGATCAGCTGACCGTCTTGAAGAAGCGCAGCATCTCGCGGCTGGCGTCCGGTCCCTTGCCATCCGTGTAGCTGCCGTTATTGCTGCCGCCGGACCAGGCATGGCCGGCGCCGTGGATGACCCAGTGTTCGCCCAGCGGCGAGCCATCGGCCTGGCTGTGCGTGGTGCGCGTGTAGCGGTGGCCATTCGGCACGCTGCCGTCGATGGATGCGGCCTTGGCCGCCTTGCCGCCCGCCTGGCTGCGCACGCCCTGGGCGATCAGTTCATCGCCATTGCGCGGGTTGACGGTGGTGTCGCGGTCGCCGTGGAAAACGATGATGGGCACGCCGCCCGCCGGCGCCTTGCGCTGGGCATTGGGCATGGCGCCGCCCTTCATGGCTGCCAGTGCCGACGGCAAGTCCTGCGCCGAGGCGAACGGCAGGCCCGAATGCACGCCGACGGCGGCAAACAGGTCCGGATACAGGGTGCCGACGATGACGGCCATGGCGCCGCCCGCCGACAGGCCGGCGACGAACACTTCGCGTTCATTCACCGGGTAGTCGTCGATGACTTGCCGGGCGATGCCGGCGATCAGCGACGGTTCGCCCTGGTCGCGCTGCTGGTCGATGGCATTGAACCAGTTCCAGCAGCGCGAACTGTTGGCGCCCTGCGTCTGCGCCGGGTAGACGACAAAGCATTCCTTTTCTTCTGCCAGCGCATTCATCTGCGTGCCGGCGGCGAAATCGTCGGGATTTTGCGTACAGCCGTGCAGCATGACGATCAGCGGCATGGCCTGGCCGTGGTAGCTGCTGGGGATATACAGCTTGTAGGAGCGCGTGCCCGCATGGTTGCGGTACACGCCGTCGATGAACCGCGCGCCAGCGGGCACCTCCGCCGGCGTGGTGGCCGGCGCGTTGAAGCCGGGCGGGTGGAAATTCGGCAGCTCGAAGCTGGGCATGTCGAAGCTGTGCTGGCCCAGGCCGGCCGGCACGCCCAGGCGCGCCATGAAATCCTGCGCGAAGTCCTGCGCCGCTTGCGCGGGCGTGGGCGGCGCATCAGGCGTTTCTGGCGCGGCGGGAGTTTGCGGCTGTTCGGCTCGGGCTCGGGCTTGCGCTGGTGGTGGCGGATTAATGTCGCGCATGGTCTGCGGCGGCGGCGCTTGCGTGGCTGTCGCCTGCGGTGCCAGGCCGGCGGCAGACAGCGCCTGCTGGATCGCTTCGGTGGCGGCGGCGGGGCCGCGGCCCATCAGATTACGGGTTGCTGCGCGCATCTGCGCCAACATGTTGAGAGGGAGTTTCATGACCATCCTTAACGGTGCCGCGCATCGGCCGGGTCATCGCCGCGAACCAATACGCTAGTGAATTCGCCCTGCGAGCGCCGTCTTGACGACGGTGCTGGCGTGCAGGGCACCTAATACGAAAATCGACTCGATGGTGGCCAGTGCCAGTTCCACGGAGACGTCGCTGGCGATGCTGGCCAGTCCCAGCACCTGTATCTGCAGGCGCTGGCCGGCTGCCTGGATCGCTTCCAGGTCGGCGCGCGAATAGTGCTGCATGCCCAATACCAGGCTTTTACGGGCGACGGTTTGTTTCACCACGTCGGCGTGGATACCCAGCTGGTTGCGTATGGCCGTACGGATCAGATCCGTGCGGTTGGAATAAAATCCCTCCTGGACCAGCAGATCGATCTGCCCCAGGTCGATCAAGCCGAGGTTGATCGTGATTTTCTCGGATTCCCCAATTTTGGGCTTGCTGTCTTGCTTGGCCATATCTCTCCAAAAACTCCACGTGGCATCCAATTGCCATCTGTATGGATGGTAGTATAGTTGTGAAATATCTCAAGTCAAGCAGGATCTGACCTGATCGTGTTGTAGGACGGGTACTCGCAGAGTGAGAATGGGCTGCAAAATAAATTTCCGGAAGATGGTTTTTTTGATCATATTTTTTCTTGAAAATATATTCACAGAAACATTGCATGGCGATGCCACCGACTCGCCGGCACGGTTTCGCGGCATAATGCAAGCCTGTACCTACACCGATGCCGCTCCATGATGGTTGTTCCCCCACCTCCGCCCGCCGTTCCGCTCCCCTTGCCGTCGCCGGTGCCGTCGCCCTGCGTCAGCCTGTGCAAGATGAACCGCAACAGCGGCTTGTGCGAAGGCTGCCTGCGCACGCTCGACGAGATCATCGCCTGGAGCAAGGCCGACGACGACTTCAAGCGCGCCGTGTGGGCCGAATTGCCAGGACGCGAATCCCAGCTCGATTTCGAGCCCGACTACTGAGGAAGCCATGCCGCGATCGCCAGCGCTGTTCCCCGATGCCATGCAGGTGTTCGAACGCGGCTGGCTGTCGTCGAATAACATCCTGTTCCAGGGCCGGGACGACACGGCGCTGATCGACAGCGGCTATGCCACGCATGCGCCGCAAACGCTGGCCCTCCTGCGTCATAGCCTGGCTGGCCGTCCCCTGGACCGCCTGTTCAACACCCATCTGCATTCCGACCATTGCGGCGGCAACGCGCTGCTGCAAGCGGAATACGGCTGCCATACGGCCATTCCCGTGTCGGAGGCGGACAAGGTGCGCGCGTGGGACGTGGACGCCCTGAGTTTCCAGGCCACGGGCCAGCAATGTCCGCGCTTCGGCTTTGATGACACCGTCTCGCCCGGCGACACGTTGACGTTGGCCGACATGCGCTGGCAGGCGCTGGGCGCGCCGGGCCACGATCCGCACTCGCTGATTTTTTACTGCGCCGAGGAGGGCATCCTGATCTCCGCCGACGCGCTGTGGGAAAACGGCTTTGGCGTGATCTTCCCCGAACTCGATGGCGGCTCCGGCTTCCCTGAAGCGCGCGCCACGCTGGACCTGATCGCCAGCCTCGATGTGCAGGTCGTCATTCCCGGCCACGGGCGGCCGTTCCAGGACGCCGCCGGCGCCCTGCAGCGCGCGTATTCACGTCTCGATTACCTGGCGTCCGATCCCGTGCGCAATGCGCAGAATGCGGTGAAAGTGCTGCTGAAATTCCTGCTGCTGGAACGCCAGCGCATCGCCCTCGCCGAGATACCGACCCTGCTGCGGGGCATGCCCGTCTTCGAAGAGGCCAACCGGCGCTTCCTGCGCCAGGAGGCGGCCGCGCTGGCCGAGTGGGCCGTGTCGCAGCTGGTGAGGGCTACAGCGGCACGGATTGAGGGTGAGTACTTGCTTAACGAGGGCTGACACGGATAGGCGATAAATTCAGCACGACCGTACTTTTTCTGCACTATAATCAACGTTCAGTGTGTTTTTCACGTCCGATCAACTTTCCAGCGAGTCCGCCATGGCATTGCCTGTTGCGTTGCAAAACCTTTCCTTACCCGTTATCGCGTCGCCGATGTTCATCGCCAGCGGCCCGGCCCTCGTCGCGGCGCAGTGCAAGGCCGGCATCGTCGGTTCCTTCCCGGCCCTGAACGCGCGTCCCGCCGAATTGCTCGACACCTGGCTCACCGAGCTGCAGGCCGAGCTGGCCGCCTTCCAGGCCGCCAATCCCGATAAAAAAGTGGGACCGATCGCCGTCAACCAGATCGTGCACCAGTCGAACGACCGCCTCGCGCATGACGTGGAAGTGTGCGTGAAACACCAGATTCCCATCATCATTTCCTCGCTGCGCGCGCCGCCCAAGGAAATGCTCGACGCCATCCACAGCTATGGCGGCATCGTGCTGCATGACGTGATCTCGATCCGTCACGCGAAAAAGGCCCTGGAGGCGGGCGTCGATGGCTTGATCCTGGTCGCCAGCGGCGCCGGCGGCCACGCGGGCACCCTGTCGCCGTTCGCGCTGGTGGGCGAAGTGCGCAAGTTCTTCGACGGCCCGCTGGCGCTGTCCGGCTCCATCGCCACGGGCGACGCCGTGCTGGCCGCGCAAGCGATGGGCGCGGACTTTGCCTACATCGGCTCGCGCTGGCTGGCGACCAAGGAGTCGAACGTCAGCGATGGCTACCGCGACGCCATCGTCGATTCCAGCGCGGCCGACATCGTCTACACGAACCTGTTTACGGGCGTGCACGGGAATTATCTGAAAAAATCGATCGAAGCGGCCGGACTCGATCCGGAAGCCTTGCCCGAAGCGGACAAGAGCGCGATGAATTTCGGCTCCGGCAGCGCCAAGGCCTGGCGCGACATCTGGGGCGCGGGCCAGGGCGTGGGCTTGATGGATGACGTGCCGAGCGTGGAAGAGATGGTGGCGCGCCTGAAGGCCGAATACGATGCGGCGCGCGCGCGGTTGAAGCTGTAACGTTGGTGAGGATGTCGGATTACGCGCTGCGCGCTACTCCGACCTACTCGAACCTGGTGGCGTAGGTCGGATTAGCGCAGCGTAATCCGACAACCATCATGGATCACTGCTGCTTCAAATCCTCGGGCTTGATGGCCCACAGGCCCGGCAGGTTGCGCCAGTAGCCATACGCATCCATGCCGAAGCCGACGACGAAGCGGTTCGGGATCACCAGGCCGACGATGTCGGCTTGTACCGGCTTCTTCTTGCCGATGGCCTTGTCCGCGAAGACGGCCAGGATCACTTCCGAGGCGCCCATGTCCAGCAAGCGCTGCTTGACGTGCGCCAGGGTTTCGCCTTCGTCGAGAATATCGTCGAGCACGATGACGGTGCGGCCCGCAACATTCGAGCGGGGGATGACTTTCCACACCACTTCGCCACCCTTGTCGTCGTCGCCGTAGCGGCTCACGTGGATGTAGTCGAATTCGAGCGGAAAGCTCAGTTGCGGCAGCAGGCTGCCCGTAAACACGACGGCGCCGCCCATCACGCCCAGCACCAGCGGGAATTCTTTCGAATCGTCGGCGTTGAAGCGCGTATTGAGCACATCGGCCATGCGCGTGATCGACGCCTGCACGGCGTCTTGGTCGAACAGCAGTTCCGCGTTCTTGATCAGGTCACGGGCACGGTTGTGATGAAATTCTTGCATGGACTCTTGCATGGCGATGAATGGGGCTGATGGTCAATGCCGGTATTATCCCGCAAATCGGCCTTATTTGTAATCGCGCATGTCGTCGATAACTTTCCCATCCTGCGCCAGACTGCCCACGGCCACCAGCACTACGTCGCCGCGCAGCTTGGTCAGTTCGCGGATCGAGCCGATGATGGCTTCCACGCCGCTGGCGTCCGTCGGATCGTCGACTTCGCAATGCAAAGCCATCTCGTCGTTGGCCATGCGTCCCGACACCACCAGCCGCGCCTTCTTGATTTGCGGATGGCGGCGCGCGATCTCGTGCACCTGCGACGGATGCACGAACATGGCGCGCACCTTGGTGGTTTGATCCGCACGCCCCATCCAGCCCTTGATGCGCGTATTCGTGCGGCCGCACGGCGAGTCCGGCGCGTCCATCAGCACGGCTGACAGATCGCCCGTGGCGAAGCGGATCAGCGGATAGTCGGCATTGAAGACGGTGACGACGACTTCGCCCACTTCGCCCGGCGCGACGGGAATGCCGCTGCCCGGATGGACGATCTCGAGCAGCACGTTTTCGTCAACGACCATGCCCGGATTGAGCTTGCCATTGCTGGCCGTTTCATAGGCGATGCTGCCGATATCGGCCGAGGCATAGGTCTGGAACACGTGCGGCACGCCATTTTCGGCAAACCAGCTGCGCAAGGATTCGGGCAAGGCTTCCGCGCCCATCACGGCCTTGGTGACGCTGCTGATGTCGGCGCCCATTTCGCGCGCTTTCTCGATGATCAGTTTCAGAAATGACGGCGTGCCGATATACGTGTCCGGCTTCAGGTCCGCCATCGCCTGCACCTGCATTTCCGTCTGGCCGATGCCGGCCGGGATGACGGTGCAGCCGATGCGCGCGGCGCCCCCTTCGACCATGAAGGCGGCCGGCGTGAAGTGATACGAAAAGCAGTTCTGCAGCAAGCCGCCGGCGCGCACGCCGGCCGCATACATGGGCCGCGCGAAGCGCCACCAGTCAGGGCCGCGGCCTTCCGGATCGAAGATGGGGCCGGGTGAGACGAATACGCGCGATAGGGCGTTCTTTGGCGTCGTGTTCAAGCCGCCGAACGGCAGCGCGTCGTGCTGCAATTGCTTGAGGTCGGACTTGCGCGTCACGGGCAGCTGCGCCAGCGCGGCGCGGCTGGTGATGTCGGCCGCGGTGACGCCATCAAGGATGCGGGCCCAGCCCGGCGCCTTCTGCGCGCGCGCGATCAGCTGCGGCAGGCCGGCCATCAATTCGCTTTCACGCGCTTCGGGGGCGCGTGCTTCCAGACTGTCGAGCGTATCGGTCATGTTGCTGATTCTCCAATGTCACGTTGCATTTTTTTCGTCAGCCCCGCAACAATCAGGCTGTATGAGCGCTGCAGCAGGGCGGCCATTTCATCGTCGTCGAGGGCGTCGGGACTGGCGACCAGCACCCATTTGGCCCGCGCCAGGTAGGGTGCCGGGCGAAAACCGGGGCGGTCCGTCAATTCCAGGAAGCGTTCCGCATCGACCTTGAAGCTCATGCCGCGCGTGCTGTGCGCTTCCGCGCCGCATAGCGCGAACAGGCGGCCACCGACGGAAAACGCCAGCACGTTGCTCCACTTGATGTCTTCTGTCGCACCGGGAAAGCCGCGGCATACTTGCTTGGCCCGTTCCAGGTCCATGACGGCAACTCCGATGTCAGGCCAGCCAGCGCTTGCGGCGGCGGTAGAACTTCATGTCGCGGAAGCTCTTGCGCCCGGCGCTGGACACGCCCAGGTAAAACTCTTTGACGTCTTCGTTGCTGGCCAGTTCCTGCGCTTGCCCTTCCATCACGACGCGTCCGTTTTCCAGGATGTAGCCGAAGTCGGCGTAGCGCAGCGCCACGTTGGTGTTCTGTTCGGCCAGCAGGAAAGACACGTTTTCCTTGTGGTTCAGGTCCTTGACGATGCCGAAGATCTCTTCGACGATCTGCGGCGCGATGCCCATCGACGGCTCGTCCAGTAAAATCATCGATGGCTTGGCCATCAGCGCGCGGCCGATGGCGCACATCTGCTGTTCGCCGCCCGAGGTGTAGCCGGCCTGGCTGCTGCGCCGGGTTTTCAGGCGAGGGAAATAGTGATACACCTTTTCCAGCGCGTCTTTCAGCTCGCCGCGCGACAGGCTGCGCGTGTAGGCGCCCGTCAGGAGGTTTTCCTCGATGGTGAGGTGGCCGAAACAGTGGCGCCCTTCCATCACTTGCGACAGGCCCCGCTTGACCAGTTCATTCGGCGTCAATTGATCCACGCGCTCGCCCTTGAACTGGACTTCGCCCTTGGTGACGTCGCCCCGTTCGCCGCGCAACAGGGTCGAGATGGTTTTCAGGGTGGTCGACTTGCCGGCGCCGTTGGCGCCCAGGAGCGCCACGATCTTGCCTTGCGGGACTTGCAGCGACACGCCCTTCAGGACCAGGATCACGTGGTCGTAGATGACTTCGATATTGTTCACCGACAGGTAGGGCGGTGGCGTTTCCGGTGTTTGCGTGGCAGTGGGTGTCATGGCTGCTTCGTTTTCATAGGGTGTTGGCTTGTCGGATTACGGCCTGCGGCCTAATCCGACCTACGTCATATCCAGGTAGGTCGGATTAGCGCAACGCGCGTAATCCGACACCACCATCGGCAGCGATTTACTTCATGCACGCTGGCGTGATCTTTTTCTCTTCGGCGTACTTGTTCGACGATTCCTCGACCAGCTTGCGCACCAGGGCCTTGTCGCCGACGATCCATTTCGGCGTGATGGCGGTCCATTTCTTGCCATCCCACTGCTGCACTTTCACGGCGCCCGAGCCTTCATGGTCGTCGCAGCTGGTTTTCACGGTCGGGAACATGCCCAGCGCGCCGACGGCCTTCTGGCGCGCATCGTCGACGTTCAGGTTTTCCAGGCCCCAGCGCATCTGCTCGCCCGTGATCGGTTTGCCCTTGCCGAATTTTTCCTGCGCCACGCGGATCGCTTCCACCCACAGGATGCCGGCCGTCACGCCGCGCATGTGGTAGACGGAGCCGATGCGCGACTGGTCGGACAGGTTGCCCTTGCCGGACGCGTAGAGTTTCTTGCGGATGTCGTCGAGCACGGGGTAGTTGCCCGGCGTATTGAACGTCATCGCCGTGTAGCCCTTGGCCGCATCGCCCGATGGAATCGTGTCTTCCTCGGAGCCGGCCCACCAGACGCCCAGCATTTTGTCGCGCGGAAAGCCGTTGCGCTGCGCCGTCTTGATGGCAACGGAATTCATCACGCCCCAGCCCCACAGGATCACGTGGTCCGGCTTGGCCTGGCGGATCTGCAGCCATTGCGATTGCTGTTCGCTGCCTGGCGGCGCGACGGGAATTTTCACCAGCTCGAAGCCGTACTGTTTCGACAGCGCTTCGAGCACGGGCAGCGGCTCCTTGCCGAAGGCCGAATCGTGGTACAGGTGGACGATCTTCTTGCCTTTCAGCTTGTCCATGCCGCCATCCTTGTCGCCCAGGTACTTGATCATGGCGGCGGCCTGGCTCCAGTAGCTGGAGATCAGCGGATACACATACGGGAAGACCTTGCCGTTGGCGGCGTCCGAGCGGCCGTAGCCGATCATCGTCATGGGGATCTTGTCTTGCGCCACGCGGTCCAGGATGCCGTAGGCGACGCCGGTGGACAGGGTTTCGACCAGGGTGGCGCCGCCCTGCTTGGTTTTCAGGCGTTCATAGCATTCGACGCCGCGCGACGGGTTGTATTCGGTTTCGCATTCTTCCCAGCTGATCTTGACGCCATTCACGCCGCCGGCCTGGTTGACCAGGTTGAAGTAGTCGATGATGCCGCCGTAGAAACCGGAGCCGCCGGCCGCGTACGGACCCACGCGGTAGGACGGCAGGGCGATGTACTGTTCCTTGTCCTGGGCTTGCGCGCTGCCGGCCATGGTGAGTGCGGCACTGGCGATGGCGGCGGCCAGCATGAGCGATTTGATGTGTTTCATTGTGTGTCTCCTCTTGTTTTATTTGATTTCAAGTCAATCGACATCAGACAGCAAGGTACAAATTCCTAGTGCGGGAAAGGCCACAGGCGCAGTTTCTCCTTCGCGATCTGCCACAGCCTGGCCAGGCCGTGCGGTTCGACGATCAGGAAGAAAATGATCAGCGCGCCGAACACCATCAGTTCCAGGTTCGAAGCCACGCTGGTCGGCAATGCCAGGCCATGCGCGATGGTGTTCAGGAAGACGGGCAGCAGCACGATGAAGGCCGCGCCGAGGAAGGAACCGAGGATCGAGCCGACGCCGCCGATGATGATCATGAACAGGATACGGAAGGACAGGTCCAGGTTGTACGCTTCCGGCTCCACCGTGCCCAGGTAGGCATACGCATACAGCGCGCCGGCCACGCCGCAGTAGAACGAGCTGACGGCAAAGGCCAGCAGCTTGGTGCGCATCAGGCGGAAACCGATCACTTCGGCCGCCATGTCCATGTCGCGCACGGCCATCCACGAGCGGCCCACGTTCGAGCGGATCATGTTCTTGGCCAGCAGCGCCATGCCGGCGACAATCGCCAGCACCAGCAGGTATTTGCTTTGCGGCGTGTCGAACTGGTAGCCGAGGATGGTCATTTTCTGCACCGTGATCACGCCCGAGGAGCTGTAGTTGGTGAGATACGGGATCTTGGTCAGGCACCAGACGACAAAGAACTGCGTCGCCAGGGTGGAGGCCGCCAGGTAAAAGCCGCGGATGCGCAGGGAAGGCAGGCCGAAGGCGATGCCCACCATGGCCGCGCACAGGCCGCCGAGGATGAACGACACCAGCAGCGGCAAGCCTGGCAGGCGGGCCATGAAGTTATACGAGGCAAAGGCGCCCACGGCCATGAAGGCGGCCGTGCCCAGCGACAGCTGGCCCGCGTAACCGGTGAGGATGTTCAGGCCCAGTGCTGCCAGGGCGAAGATCAGGAAGGGAATCAGGATCGCCGACAGCATGTAGGGCGAGGCGAAATACGGCAGGAGGAAGACGGCGACGAGAAGCGTGGCCGTCAGCGCCAGGCGGTCTTGCCGGATCGGGAAAATCTGGTTGTCAGCCTGGTAACTGGTCTTGAATTGTCCTGCTTCACGGTAAATCATGGCGTGTCCTTTGCTGGCTGTTTTGGCTGTTGTCGGGTTACGCGCCATGCGCTAACCCGACCTACGATGCTGTTACGGTGGCGTTATATTCGCCGGATGATCTTCTCGCCGAACAGGCCTTCCGGCCGCACCAGCAGGAACAGCAGGGCCAGCACATACGGGAACCAGCCTTCGATGCCGCCGCCCACCATGGGGCCGAGGTAGACTTCGGCCAGTTTTTCCGACGCGCCGATGATCAGGCCACCGACGATGGCGCCCGGCACCGACGTAAAGCCGCCGAGGATCAGCACCGGCAGCGCTTTCAAGGCGATGAAGGTGAGGGCGAACTGCACGCCGTTGCGCGCGCCCCACAGCAAGCCGGCCACCATGGCCACCAGGCCCGCCACGCCCCACACGACGGCCCAGATGCGCTGCAGCGGGATGCCGACCGCCAGTGCCGCCTGGTGGTCATCTGCGACGGCGCGCAGGGCGCGGCCCACCTTGGTTTTCGAGAACAGCAAGGCCAGGCAGATCACCAGCAGCGCGCAGATGCCGGCCGCCATCAGGTCGAACTGCGAGATGTTGATGTCGAAGCGGTCCATCAAAAACTGCATCGGCACGTCTTCGATGGGCAGGTCCAGCTTGTGCACTTGGGAGCCCCACATCAGCTGCGCCAGGCCTTCGATGAAAAAGGTCAGGCCGATGGTGGCCATGAACAGCGTGATTTCCGGCTGGTTGACGAGCGGGCGCAAGACCACCCGTTCAATCGCCATGCCCAGCACGATCATGGTGAGCATCGTCAGCGGGATGGCCAGCCACAGCGACAGGCCGAACTTGTCCATGATGCCGACGCAGGTGAGGGCGGCGAAAAACACCATCGCTCCCTGCGCGAAGTTGAACACGCCCGACGCCTTGTAGATCAGGACAAAGCCGATCGCCACCAGCGCATACATGATGCCCGACAGCAGGCCGCCGATCAGCACTTCAAAGAAAAAATTGATATTCATTGCTATTCCTCGTCTAGTGCGCCACGCCGAGATAGGCGTTGATGACATCCTGGTTGCTGCGCACCTCGTCGGGCGTGCCGTCGCCGATCTTCTTGCCGTAATCGAGCACCACCACGCGGTCGGAGATATCCATCACCACGCCCATGTCGTGCTCGATCAGCACGATGGTCGTGCCCAGCTGGTCATTGACGTCGAGGATGAAGCGGCACATGTCCTGCTTTTCTTCCACGTTCATGCCGGCCATCGGTTCATCGAGCAGCAAAATTTCCGGTTCGGCCACCAGCGCGCGGCCCAGCTCCACGCGCTTTTGCAGGCCGTAGGGCAGGCGTCCCACGGGCGTCTTGCGGATGGCCTGGATTTCCAGGAAGTCGATGATTTCTTCTGCCTTCTTGCGGTGCTCGATTTCCTCGCGCCGCGCCGGGCCCCAGTACAGGGCTTGCAAGAGGAAATTCGATTTCATCTTCAGGTTGCGTCCCGTCATGATGTTGTCGAGCACCGTCATGCCTTTAAAAAGGGCGATGTTCTGGAAGGTGCGCGCGATGCCGGACTTGGCGGCCGCATAGCAATCCATGCCGCGCCGGTGTTCGCCCCGGTAGATGATTTCTCCCTGCTGCGGGCGGTACACGCCGTTGATCACGTTGAGCATCGAGCTTTTGCCGGCGCCGTTCGGGCCGATGATGGCGCGGATTTCATGCTGCTTGACGTCAAACGAGATGTCGGTCAGCGCCTTCACACCGCCAAACGACAGGGAGATGTTCTTCAGGTCGAGGATCACGGGGCCCGCCTTGCGGGCCGTGCCGAAATGGGCGTCGGGTTCGTTCATTTGCATCGTGCTGTGCTCCATCATGCGGCCAGGCCCTGGGGCCGATACGTTTTGCTGTCCCAGATCTGCAGGTCGGCGCTGGTTGAACCGGTGCGGCCATCCTCGAATTTCACCTGGGTCTCGATGTATTGCGTTGCCTTGCCCTCATACAGGGCGGAAATGAGCACCGCGTACTTTTCGGCGATGAATTTGCGGCGCACCTTGCGGGTGCGGGTCAGCTCATCGTCGTCCGGATCGAGTTCCTTGTGCAGCACGAGGAAGCGGTGCACCTGCGTGCGGTCCATCAGCGGGTCGGCCGCCAGTTCCGCGTTGACTTGCTCGATGCAGTCGCGGATCAGGCCATAGGTCTCGGCGCGCGCCGCCAGGTCGGTGTAGCCGGAGTAGGCGATGCCGCGCCGCTCGGACCAGTTGCCCACCGCTTCGATGTCGATATTGATGAAGGCGCACACCTGGTCGCGCGCATGGCCGAAGGCCACCACTTCCTTGATGAAGGGGAAGAACTTGAGTTTGTTTTCGATGTAGTTGGGGGCGAACATGGCGCCGCAATTCATCTTGCCGACGTCGGCCGCGCGGTCGATGATTTTCAGATGGCCTTCGCTGTCGAACACGCCCGCGTCGCCCGTATGGAAATAGCCGTCGTTGTCGATCACTTCGGCGGTGGCGTCGGGGCGCCGGAAGTAGCCGCTCATGGTGGCCGGCGACTTGACCAGCACTTCGCCATTCGCCGCCAGCTTGACTTCCACGCCCGGCGCCGGCAAGCCGACACTGTCGAACTTGATATTGCCGTCCGGTTGCAGACAGACATAGGCGCAGGTTTCGGTCGAGCCGTACAGCTGCTTGAGATTGACGCCGATGGAGCGGTAGAAGCGGAACAGGTCGGGGCCGATGGCGGCGCCGGCGGTATAAGCCACGCGCACGCGCGACAGTCCCAGCACGTTTTTCAGGGGGCCGTAGACGAGCAGCTCGCCCAGCTTGTAGCTGAGGCGGTCCGCCAGCGAAACTGGCTTGCCATCCAGGATCTGCGCGCCGCAGCGCTTGGCCACGTCCATGAAATGGCTGAACATGTGGCGCTTGATGCTGCTGGCGTCTTCCATGCGTATCATCACGCTGGTGAGCATGTTTTCGAACACGCGCGGCGGCGCAAAGTAGCAGGTGGGGCCGATTTCGCGCATGTCGATCATCACCGTGTCGCCCGATTCGGGGCAGTTGACGGTAAAGCCGGCCACCATGGCCTGCGCCAGCGAGAACAGGCAGTCGCCCACCCACGCCATGGGCAGGTAGGACAGGATGTCTTCCTCGTCGGTGAGCTTGTCGAAGGCGACGCCGCCAACGCCGGCAGCCAGCAGCGCCGTGTGGCTCTGGCATACGCCCTTCGGCTTGCCCGTGGTGCCCGAGGTGTACAGGATCACGGCGGAGTCGCTCCCTTGGCCCGCTGCCACGGCGGCGTCGAAAAAGCCCGGGTGTTCGCGGTCATAGGCCCGGCCCAGCACCTGCAGGGCGGCAAAGGACATCAGTTCCGGCTGGCGATAATGGCGCATGCCCCGTTCATCGTCATAGGCGATGTGGGCGACGTGCGGATACAGCGCTTTGAGTTCGAGCAGCTTGTCGACCTGCTCCTGGTCTTCGACGATGGCGTAGCGGATGTCCGCATCCTGCAGCACGTAGGCCATGTCGGCGGCCGGCGCGTCCTGGTACAGTGGCACGGGCACGCCGCCCAGGCTTTGCGCCGCCAGCATGGCCCAGTACAGGCGGGGACGATTATCGCCGATGATGGCCAGGTTCATGCCACGCTGGAAGCCGATGGCTGCCAGGCCGCAGGCCAGCGCGCGTACTTCCTCGTTGACTTCAAGCCAGGTCCAGGTTTGCCAGATGCCCAGGTATTTTTCGCGAAATGCGGGCTTGTCGGATCGTACTGTCCCGTGTTGCAATAAGCGCCGCGGAAAAGTCGGCATTGCTGCTGTGGTATTCGTTTGCACCAGTGTCTCCCTGTTGCTTGTCTCAGGCCCCACCTCGTTGGATGGCGCTCTGTGTTTTTTATGTGTAAGGCGTTTGTGCAATGATAGTAGCTTGCGTTAGTTTGCCAAGTTGTCTTTTCGGGGACATTTACCCACTTTTCGATGGTGCATCGCACAATGACCAATCCTGATATCAGCCTCAAGGATGCCGTGCGCGCGGCCCACTGGGCACAGCTGCTCGATCCCGTTCAACTGGCCAGGGTCGAGGCGGATGTGTTTGAAACCTTCGTGCCGAAAGGCGGCTTTGTCTGCCGCAAGGGCGAGCCCGTGGACAACTGGATCGGCGTCATCAGCGGCATGGTCAAGATGAATAATTTTTCCGCTTCCGGCAAGGCCATGACCTTTATCGGCGTGCCGCCCGGCAGCTGGTTCGGAGAAGGTTCATTGCTGAAGAATGAAATCCGCAAATACGACACCATGGCCCTGCGCGACACGCGCGTGGCGCGCCTGCCCGGCGCCACCTTCCACTGGCTGCTGGAAACGAGCCTGCCATTCACGCGCTTCCTGCTGATGCAGCTCAACGAGCGCCTGGGCCAGTTCATCGGCATGGTGGAAAACGAACGCCTGCTTGACTTGAACACGCGCGTGGCGCGCTGCCTGGCCTCGATGTTCAATTCGCACTTGTACCCGGGCGTGGAAACCTTGGTGCAGCTGTCGCAGGAAGAAATCGGGCTGTTGTCCGGCTCTTCGCGCCAGCGCGCCAACCAGGCCTTGCAAGTGCTGGAAAAAAAAGGTTTATTGCGCCTCGATTACGGCGGCATCCGCGTGCTGGACCTGGAGGGCTTGCGCCGCTATGAGGCCGATGATGGCGAATGAGGTGTCGATGGACGAGGTGCGGCAGCTGACGGAGCAGCACTACCAGTCGTTCCTGCAGGCGCGCCTGGCTGGCGCCAAGGCCCTGGCGCGGCTCGATGCGGCCATGCAGGCGCGCCACGCCGTGCTGCCGATGCCGATTACCCTGCGCGAACTGGCCTTGCTGCCGCAATTGCGCGATGCCTCCCTGCTGGCGCTGGCCCGCTCGCCGCACAGCGGGCACTGGAGCCGCGACGACATCGGCGATACGGATCCCGCGCAAGAGCTGGCCGGCGACGCCGCGTATGCGGATTTTGCGCGCGTCATCCTGGAAGAAGCGGCTGCGCACGTCGCCGCCATCCACGCGGGCCAGCTGCCGTATGTGGCCGATGCGGCCTTTGCCACGGCCGATTCCGGCGTGCTGGCGCGCGCCGCGCGGGTGGCTGCCTACCGCGATGACGCATGGTTCGCGCCCGTCATCGCCACCTTGCTGCCGCAGGTATGCGTGGCGCCCGGCACGGCGAAAAGCGCGCCGTCGCAGTCGCTGGCCATGGCGCTGGGCCATGGCGTGGAAACCATCCCCACCCAGGCAAGCCTGGAAGCCCTGCGCGCGGCGCTGGACCAGGTGCGCCACGCGGGCATCCGGAAAAAACTCGAACGCAACCTGAAACCGGCGGAAAAGGCGTTGCGGGCGCGCAGTGCCTTACCCGGGCTAATCGGGGTATCATAGGCGCTTCCCAGCACCGCTTTTTCCGTCCCCATGCAGACACCTGACCAAGCCACTCCCGCCTCCCGTTTGTCGCAACTGCGCGGCGCCATGCGCGCGCAGCACATCGACGCCCTGATCGTGCCCTCGGCCGACCCGCACTTGTCCGAGTATCTGCCGGCCCGCTGGCAGGGCCGCGAGTGGCTGTCGGGCTTTACGGGTTCCGTCGGCACCCTGGTCGTGACGCAGGATTTCGCCGGCGTGTGGACCGATGGCCGCTATTGGGAACAGGCGGAGGACGAACTGGCCGGTAGCGGCATCGTCCTGAAGAAAATCCCGTCCGGCGCCAGCGTGCTGTATATCGACTGGCTGGGCGAAACCATGCAGCCGGGGCAGACGGTGGCCGTCGATGGCGCCGTGCTGGGCCTGGCCAATGCGCGCCTGCTGCAACAGGCGCTGGGCGCGCAAGTGATCCTGCGCACGGACACCGATGTGCTGCAAGCCGTGTGGCCGGATCGTCCGGCCATGCCCGCCGCACCCGTGTTCGAGCATGCGGCCGCGTATCCCTCGCTGTCGCGCACGCAAAAACTGGCGGCCCTGCGCGCCAGCATGGCGGCCCAAGGCGCCAGCCACCATGTGATTTCCACCCTCGACGATATCGCCTGGCTGTTCAACCTGCGCGGCGCCGACGTCAATTACAACCCCGTCTTCCTCGCGCATGCGCTGGTGGGACCCGAGCGCGCCACGCTGTTCGTCGCCGACGGCAAGGTGCCGGCGGCCCTGCGCGCCACCCTGGAGAGCGAGGGCGTGGACGTGGCCGCGTATGACCGTGCCGGCGCTGCATTGGCCGCCTTGCCGGCCGGCGCCACCTTGCTGCTCGACCCGCGCCGCATCACGTTCGGCACGCGCCAGGCCGTGGCCGATGGCGTGCAGGTGGTCGAATCGATCAACCCGACCACCCTGGCCAAGTCGCGCAAGACCGACGGCGAAGCGGCGCACGTGCGCGCCGCCATGGAGCAGGATGGCGCCGCCCTGTGCGAGTTTTTCAGCTGGCTGGATCGCACCCTGGCCGACCCGCAGCGCGCACCGTTGACGGAAATCGGCGTCGACGAGCACCTGACGGCCGCCCGCGCGCGCCGCGCCGGGTTTGTCAGCCCCAGTTTCGGCACCATCGCCGGCTTCAATGCGCATGGCGCCATCATGCATTACCACGCCCATGCGGGCAGCGAGGCTACCATCGAAGGCGACGGCTTGCTGCTGATCGACTCGGGCGGCCAGTATTGGGGCGGCACCACGGATATCACCCGCGTGGTCCCCGTCGGCACGATCACGGCAGAGCACAAGCGCGATTTCACCCTGGTCTTGCGCAGCATGATCGCCCTGTCGCGCGCGCAATTCCCGCGCGGCGTGAAGTCGCCCATGCTGGACTCGATTGCGCGCGCGCCCCTGTGGGCCGAGGGCATCGATTTCGGTCATGGCACGGGCCACGGCGTGGGCTTTTTCCTCAACGTCCACGAAGGGCCGCAATCGATTTCCCAGTCCGCCATGCCGGAGCCGCAGACGGCCATGGAACCTGGCATGATCACTTCCATCGAGCCGGGCATCTACCGTCCCGGCCAGTGGGGCATCCGCATCGAGAACCTGGTGCTGAACGTCCCGGCAGGGACGACGCAGTTTGGCGAATTTTTGCGTTTTGAAACCCTGACCCTGTGCCCGATCGACACGCGCTGCGTGGAGCGCTCGCTGTTGCGCGACGACGAGGCGGCCTGGCTCAACGACTATCACGCGACCGTGCGCGCGCGCCTCGCGCCGCACCTGGCCGCGCCGGCCGATGCGCCTGCGCTGGCGTGGCTGGAACAGCGCACGGGAGCCATCTGATGCGCTCGACCCGCGCCACGTCCGCCATCGAGCGGCTCAAGGAACGCACCGGCCAGCGCCTCTACACGATGGCGCGCACCGGCGATGAACTGTTCTTCCTCACGGAAGGGCCGGGCTTGCCGCCTTTGTGCCCGCCGCTGGAACTGGACGCCTTTGTCGCCTTCGTCAATGGCCTGGGGCCGCAAAAGGCGCGCCGCGTCAGCAAGCTTGACGTGGCGTTTGAAAAGCAGCTGAGCAAAAAGCCCTAAATGCCGACCATCGACTTCCTGCGCGCCTACTGGTCGCCGGCCGAGCTGGCGACGAATGGCGTGATCCTGCTGAACCTGCTGGGCGCGCTGCTGCTGGGCTTGTTGGTTGGCTATGAACGCTCGTATCACGGGCGCGCGGCGGGCATGCGCACCTACAGCCTTGTCTGCATGGCCTCGGCCGCGCTGACGGTGCTGGGCGGCTATCCCGAGTTCTGGTACGGCGGCCATGGCGCCATCGTCGGCAGCGACCCCACGCGCGTCATCCAGGGTATCGTCACGGGCGTGGGTTTTCTCGGCGCCGGCGTCATCATGCGCGAGGGTTTCAATATCAGCGGCCTGACGACGGCCGCCTCGATCTGGGCCTCGTCCGTGATCGGCATCATGGTCGGCATCGGCTTTTATCTGTCGGCCATGGGCCTGGCCTTCCTGTGCGCGATGGCGATGATTTTTCTGTCAAAATTGGAGAACTGGCTGCCGTCGCGCCACGCGGTGGCCATCACCATGCGCTTCCGCCAGGGGTTTATTCCGCGTGAAGATGCGCTGCGGCGCATGGCGGCCAAGCGCGGCTACGACATCGCCAGCGGTTCGCTGACCATCGGCAGCAACGAAGGCATGCAGGAATGGCGCTTCGTCGCCATCGCGCATGGCAAGAACACGGGCGCCAGCCTGTCCGCCATGTCGGCCGAACTGGCCGCTTTCGAAGGCATCGCCGGCTTCCAGCTGTCGCATGCCCGTAATTGACATGGATGCTGAGAGGATGGATATGGATGCACAGGCCCAAGAGGTACTCGATTTCTGGTTCCTGCCGCCGGATAACCCGGATTACGGCCAGTCGCGCATGGAATGGTTCCGCAAGGATGACGGCTTCGACGCGCAGATACGCGAACGTTTCGGCGCGCTGATCGATGCCGCCATCGAGGGTGGCTTGCGCGAGTGGGACACGGCGCCGCACGGCGCGCTGGCGCGCCTCATCGTGCTCGATCAATTCACGCGCAATGTGTATCGCGGCACGCCGCGCGCCTTTGCTGGCGACGCCCGGGCGCTGGCGCTGGCTCTATCCTTGACCGAGCAAGGCCTTGATCAGCAGCTGCCGCCGATGCTGCGCGCCTTCGCCTACCTGCCGTTCGAACACGCGGAAGACCTGGCCATGCAGGCGCGCGCCGTCGAGCTGTTCCAGCTGCTGTCGCAGGCGCAGCCCGGCTTTGACGGCATGCTCGACTACGCCGAGCGGCACCAGGAAGTGATCGCCCGCTTTGGCCGCTTCCCGCACCGTAACGCCATCCTGGGCCGCGCTTCCACGTCGCAGGAGCTGGAATTCCTGCGCCAGCCGGGATCAAGTTTCTAGACATGAACGTCACCCTGAATATCATCGGCGCCGGCCATGTGGGCCGTGTGCTGGGCCGTTTGTTCGCCGGCGTGGAGGGTGTCGCCGTGCAGGACGTGCTGACGCGCTCGATGGCGTCGGCGCAATCGGCCGTCGATTTCATGGGCGCAGGCACTCCCGTCGCCAGCTATGCGGCTTTGCGGCGCGCCGACGTCACCATGCTGGCCGTGGCGGATGACCAGATCGGCCCCGCCTGCGCGGCGCTGGTGGCCGAAGGACGCCAGGCGGGCGCCATTGTGTTCCACTGCAGCGGCGCGCTGGCGTCGAACGCGCTGCTGGCCGCCACGCAGGCCGGTGCCTTTGTCGCCAGCGCCCACCCGATCCGCAGCTTTGCCGACCCGCAGCAGGTGGCCGCCACCTTTGACGGCACGTTTTGCGGCGTCGAAGGCGATCCGCTGGCGCTGGCCTTCCTCACGCCGGCATTGAACGCCATCGGCGCGCGTCCCGTGCCCATCGACCCGGCCGCCAAGACCCTGTATCACGCCGCTGCCGTCTTCGCCAGCAATTACCTGGTGACGGTGCTCGACGCCGCCTTGCGCGCTTACCAGGCGGCCGGCATTCCCGAGCCGGTGGCGCGCGAACTGGCGCAGCCTCTGGTGACGGAAGCGGTGGCGAACGTGTTCCGCCTGGGCGCCGCGCCCGCGCTGTCCGGCCCCATCGCGCGGGGCGACTCGGCCACCGTGCAACGCCAGCAGCTGGCCGTGCAAAGCTGGGATGCCGCCACGGGCGAGTTGTACCGTGCGCTGGTGGCGCCCACGCAAGATCTGGCCAGGCGCAAGCGCGGGGGATGACTCAGGCGGCGTGCACGCCGTTGCGGCCGTGCTGCTTGGCCTGATACAGCGCGCTGTCGGCGCGCGAAAAGAAGGCCGATTCGCTTTCCTCTGGCCGGTACTCGGCCACGCCCAGGCTGATCGTCACGGGTACCTGCGGTTCGGGCAAGCCGAAATCGTGGCCTTCGATGGCGGCGCGCAGGTTTTCCGCCACTTCCGCCGCTTTGGCCAGGTTGCAGTTATTCAGCAATACCAGGTATTCCTCGCCGCCCCAGCGCGTGATGACGTCGCTTTCGCGCACGGTGGCACGCGCCACGTCGGCCACGCCACGGATGACCTTGTCGCCCCACAGGTGGCCGTGCGTATCGTTGACGCGCTTGAAGAAATCGATGTCGAACAGGATGGCGGACATCGGTTGCTCGTTGCGCCTGGACAGGAACATGGCGCGCTGGAACAGCAATTCCAGCGATTGGCGATTCAATAGCCCGGTCAGCGCATCCGTCGAGGCGATGCGCTCGATGCGGCGCTGGTAGCGGTTCACCGTCAGCAAGGTCAGCACCAGTACCAGCAGGGTGACGCCAAAGCTTATGGCCAGGTTGAGGATGAAGACGCGCTGCAGCGACTGGACTTCGTCGCTGACGTTCTGCTCGACCACCAGGTACCAGCCCAGTTCGGGAATGAAACGCGAGTTGACGAGGATTTGCGCGCGGCCAAGCTGGTACGACAGATGCGTCGGTTCGCTCTGGTGGTTGATGATCTGGTCGGCAATGGCGTTCACGCCGGGCAGGCTGCGGATGTTGCCGTGCCCGTTGCGCATGGTCTTGCCCGCCAACACCAGGGTGCCGGCGCCATCGACAAAATAGATGTTGCGGTGAAAGCGTGCCTGGTAGCGGTCGATGATGTGGCTCATGGTGTCCAGAGTCAGGCCGATGCCGGTGGCGCCGATGAACTGGCCGTCGTAGTCGAGTACGCGGTGGTTGATGAAGATGGTCATGCTGTCGCGGTTGGCCATGTCCACGTCGACATTCGTTTCATAGTCGCTGTTTTCCATGGCGCGCACGCGGTAGTACCAGATGTCGCGCGTCGCCTGCGGGCTGACGGATTTCAGGGTGCCTTCCGCGTAATAATATTTGCTGCTCTTGTCCGAGACGAGAAAGCTGGTGATGGCGCCGTATTTCTTCTTGACTTCGGCCAGGTAGCGCACGATCTGTTCCGGCTTGTTTTCGCCGGCGAGTATCCAGTCGCGCACGAAGGTGTCGTGCGCCATCAGCGAGGAAATGAAGACGGGGCGCAGCATGTCCTTCTGGATTTCGGAATAGATATTGTCGCCCGTCAGCGGCAAGGTCTGGTCGGCGATGCCATGTTCGATGGTCTGGCGCGACGCCAGGTAGCTGGCCAGGCTGGTGGCCATGAAGCCCGCGCCCAGGATCAGGGTCAGGAGGATGAGCAGGCGGTACTTGATCGACAGAAGACGCATGGAGACGAGGAGTGGCCGGCGGGAAGGCAATCGTGACGCAAGCCAAAAGTATGCAGCAGGGCGGGTATTGGCGCAATGATAACTGGATTTATTGACAATTTACCTTGCTGAGCGCGACAAGATAACCACGACTTACCAAATAAAAGTGCCGATTTGTCGACAAAGATGCAAATTAGCAATAAGATTTGACGAGGGGAATCATTGCGCACCGCCCCTGTCTTGCCGTCCGTTTCAGGCGCGGGACATTACGCGCAGGGAGTGTTGTATGTTATTTTTAAAGAGTACGTCTGTCAGCAAGGCCCCCGGCATCTACGAGGTCGACATCGCCGCCAAGCCGCCTGGCAAGACCTTCGGCATTTTTCTCGCCACCGATCCCGACCATCCACCATCGGCTTTGCTGGGGCAATTGAAGGCGCTCGGCTTCGAGAACACCTATAGTTCGCCCTACCTGCACAAGGATGCGGGCAAGGTGCTGGACCTGCATTTCCAGAAGGATGGCACGGATATCTTCAAGGGCTGGAAAACCGAGGAGTGCACGCACAACCTGGCGGCCATCACGGCCCTGTTCGAGGAACACGGCATCACTATCGCCCCACGGGTGATGTCGATGGCGGAAGCCTACGCCTAAACGCCTATCAAAACCTACTGCGCGTCGGTATAGGCGGCCTGCGATGCTCACTGCCTCGGCGGCCCCGTGCATTAGCACAGCTCCGCTTCTCAGCCACCTCTTCCTTCCGCTCGCTACGGTTTTGTTTGGCGTTTTAAGTAGCGTCAACCGGCCTCCACGCCGATGTGATACAGCGCCCACGGGCAGCTGGTGTAGCGTTCGGCCAGGGGCAGCGCCGCCACGGCCGCGATGCGGTCCGCATCGTGGATCGCCCATAGCGGTCCCAGGCCGCCCAGCGCCATCGCCTGCCCGTCCAGGTGGGTGGCGACAATAAAACGCTGTGCGCGCGCCTGTGCCATGGTCAGCGCCGCCGCATAGCCATCCACGGCGCGCAGCAGCAGCCGCACGGCATCTTCCTCAGGCGCGCCCGCCGCCTTCAATACATCGACCAGCAGCGGCCCGCGCAGGGCATGCGCCTTGCCATCGTATTCCAGGGTAGGGTGGATGGTGCGTGCCGGCAAGTTCGCCAGCGCCGCGAAGTCGAAGGCGCGCGCCCGTTCGAAACTGATCTTTTGCTTGTGCATCATCTGGTCGCGCACGGCGTCGAACGGGCCCCGGTTCGGCTTGTCGATGCTGCCCGTGATGGTCAGCAGGGCCGGACCGCGCAGGCCGGCGGGTGCAGCCCTGCTTATGGCGGGCAGGGCGCTGGCAGCCATGGCGGCGGCGAGAAACTGGCGTTTGTGCATGCACTTCTCCTCTTGACTGAAAATCGCTAATGTTCTTAAGTCTATCTTAAGTTCGCTTAACAGTGCGCATTTTACGGTTATTGTCAGTTTGGAATGTTGGCTTACATCTTGTCACAGTTCTTACGGAATGGAGAAAGACGTAGCTTTTTTCGGCTGTTATTGTGTAGTCATCGCACTTCGCTGAACTGCGAATCCAGGCAAGTCAACTAATTGAGAGAGAGAACATGATGAAGAAGAAAATCCTGTTTGCAATGATCGCTTCCGTTACCGCACTGACCGGCATGAGCGCCGCACACGCCGAAGGCGCCTATGTGGGTGCCGGCGTCACGGGCAACCGTTATAACTTCGATATTCCTGGCGCCACCAGCGCCGATAATCACAGCGGCTACAAGGCCGGCGCCAAGATCTTCGCCGGTTACGATTTCGATAAAACCTGGGCGGTCGAGGGCGGCTACGCCGATTTCGGCAGCAAGGATTACAGCTATGTCACTGGCGCCGGCAACGGTTCCGTGAAAAGCGATTCGCACGGCTACTATCTGGCCGGCAAGGCCACCATGCCCGTGACCGACAAGGTCGGTGTATTCGGCAAGCTCGGCGTGGCCAAGGTCAAGAACAGCTTGAGCGGCACCGGCCTGTCGACCGGCATCAGCGGCAACGACAAGACGGGCGTGTACGCTTCCCTCGGTGCACAGTATGCGATCAACGAGAAAGTCTCGCTGACGGCGGAAGTGGAACACTTCGGCAAGAGCGCCGACCAGGGCCGCAAGGCCACCGGCCTCGCTTTGGGCGCACGCTACAACTTCTAAAAACCTACTGCGCGGCACGCTTTGCGGCCTCCGATGCTCACTGTGCTATAGCACAGCTCCGCTTCTCAGCCACAATTCGTTGCCGCTCGCTACGGTTTTAAAAACTGGAAATTTGCTGAAAAAAAAGGCAGTTACCGCGAGGTAACTGCCTTTTTGCATGGCCGGACCGAAATTACGTGGTCAACGGCTTGTAGCGGATACGTTTTGGTTTCGCGCCTTCTTCGCCCAGGCGTTTCTTCTTGTCGGCTTCGTACTCTTGATAGTTGCCGTCAAAGAAGGTGACCTGCGAGTTGCCTTCGAATGCCAGGATGTGCGTGGCGATACGGTCGAGGAACCAGCGATCATGGGAAATGACCATGACGCTGCCGGCAAATTCCAGCAAGGCGTCTTCCAGTGCGCGCAAGGTTTCCACGTCCAGATCGTTCGATGGTTCATCGAGCAGCAGGACGTTGCCGCCCATCAGCAGGGTTTTCGCCAGGTGCAGACGGCCACGCTCACCGCCGGACAGGTTGCCGACCATTTTTTGCTGGTCCGAACCCTTGAAGTTGAAGCGGCCCAGATAGGCGCGCGACGGCATTTCAAAGCGGCCCACAGTCAGCATGTCGGCGCCGCCGGACACATCTTCAAAGACGGACTTGTTGTCGGCCAGCGAATCGCGGTTCTGGTCGACGATGGACACGCGTGCCGTCTGGCCGATGGCCACTTCGCCGCTGTCCGGCTGTTCCTTGCCGGTGATCATCTTGAACAGGGTCGATTTACCGGCGCCGTTGGGGCCGATGATGCCGACGATGGCGCCTGGCGGCACGGTAAAACTCAGGTTATCGATCAGCAAACGGTCGCCGAACGCTTTCGACACGTTCTTGAACTCGATGACGTCATTGCCCAGGCGTTCGGCCACGGGAATGAAGATTTCCTGCGTTTCATTGCGTTTCTGGTATTCGTGCTCGGACAACTCGTTGAAGCGGGCCAGGCGGGCTTTTGATTTGGCCTGACGCGCTTTCGGGTTCTGGCGCGACCATTCCAATTCCTTCTGCAGCGCCTTCTGGCGCGCCGATTCCGTCGATTCTTCCTGCTTCAGGCGGGCTTGCTTCTGCTCCAGCCAGGTCGAGTAGTTCCCCTTCCATGGAATGCCGCTGCCACGGTCCAGTTCCAGGATCCACTCTGCCGCGTTGTCGAGGAAGTAGCGGTCATGGGTGATGGCCACCACGGTGCCGGGGAAGCGCAGCAGGAATTGTTCCAGCCAGTCGACCGATTCCGCATCCAGATGGTTGGTCGGTTCGTCGAGCAGCAGCATGTCGGGTTTCGACAGCAGCAGCTTGCACAGTGCCACGCGGCGCTTTTCACCGCCGGACAGCACGCCGACCTTGGCGTCCCATGGCGGCAGGCGCAGCGCGTCGGCGGCCATTTCCAGCTGCAGATTCAAATTGCCGCCGTCGGAAGTCGAGATGATCGCTTCCAGGCGTGCCTGTTCCGTGGCCAGGGCGTCGAAATCGGCGTCTTCCTCGGCATACGCGGCGTATACGGCTTCCAGCTTGGCTTGCGCCTCAAATACTTCGCCCAGGCCCGACTCGACTTCCTGGCGCACGGTCTTTTCCGGGTCCAGCTGCGGTTCCTGCGGCAGGTAGCCGATGTTCAGGCCCGGCATCGGCACGGCTTCGCCCTGGATGTCGGTGTCGATGCCTGCCATGATTTTCAGCAGGGTCGATTTGCCGGAGCCGTTCAGGCCCAGTACGCCGATCTTCGCGCCTGGGAAGAAGGAG
Source organism: Janthinobacterium sp. BJB301 (assembly GCF_002735685.1). Classification (NCBI taxonomy): domain Bacteria; kingdom Pseudomonadati; phylum Pseudomonadota; class Betaproteobacteria; order Burkholderiales; family Oxalobacteraceae; genus Janthinobacterium; species Janthinobacterium sp. BJB301. The sequence goes on from NZ_PDZJ01000004.1 coordinate 238,140, forward strand.
AGGGAAATATCTTTCAGAATCTGGCGTTTGGGCGGGACGATTTTGCCCACGCGATTCATGGTGTAGACGTAATTTGCCATTAGAAATCTCGGGTGATATACAAAGACGGACAGGATACGGTAAACGCCCGCTTCCGGCCAGCGCTGCGCGCTGCGGAAACGGGCTCCAGGGCAAGACTAGGCGGTGGCGCGCGCCTTGCGGGCCGTCCACAGGCCCTCGGCCGCATACAGGGCCAGCGCCGTCCAGATGACGAGGAAGCCCAGCATGCGCTCGGGCGTGAACGATTCGTGGAAGACCCACACGCCGATCAGCAGCTGCCCCGTGGGGGCGATGTATTGCAGCAGCCCCAGCACGGCCAGCGGCAGGCGGCGCGCACCGGCGGCAAACAGCAGCAGGGGAATGGCCGTGATGGGGCCGGACGCCAGCAGCAGCGCGCGCGTGGCGGTGGAGTCTGTATTGACGAAGCCGCTCTGGCCATGCCAGCCCAGCCACAGCATATAGGCCAGCGCCAGAGGGAACAGAATCAATGTCTCGAATGACAAGCCTTCCAGCGCGCCCAGCGCGGCCGTCTTGCGCAGCAAGCCATAGCCGCCGAAGGTGGCCGCCAGCAGCAGGGCGATCCACGGCACTTGCCCCGCCTGCCAAGTGAGCCAGGCCACGCCGCAGGCTGCCAGGCCGATGGCCAGCCACTGCAGGCGGCGCAGGCGCTCGTGCAGCAGCAAAAAGCCCAGCATGACATTGATCAGGGGCGTAATGAAGTAGCCGAGGCTGGCGTCGACCACGTGGCCGTTGTTGACGGCCCAGATATAGATGAACCAGTTGGCGGACAGCAAGAACGCACTGGCCACGAAGCTGGCCACCACCCTGGGCTGCGCTTTCAGGCTGCCCAGCCAGCTCCACTGCCGGCGCACGGTCAGCACGACGCCCAGGAACAACAGCGACCAGACCATGCGGTGCGCCAGGATTTCCTGTGGCGCGATCTCGCCGATGGCGTGAAAGTACAGGGGGAACAGGCCCCAGCAGAGGAAGGCGAGGGAGGCGTAGAGCATGCCTGGATTCATGATGGGCTTCGCTGGAGAGTAGACAGTCTGTCATTATGGCTGAAAACATCGGGGGCTGCCCGGCGCCGCTGGCGAGGCGTAGAATGGCAACAAATTAATGCCGCAAGCCCGCGCAGCAAGGCGGAGCGGCACAAAACCACGACTTTGGGGCAGCTGCGGAACCATGCAAAAATACTCTTGCTATTTGCTAATACCTATCATATTGTGCGATGCAACAAAACAAAAACGGGTGCAACCTTGACGTCGGAACATAAAAAAAGCGGCCTTGCCGGCATGACGCTGGCGGCCGTGGGCATCGTTTACGGCGATATCGGCACCAGTCCGCTGTACACCCTGAAGACCGTCTTTGACCCGGCCCACGGCCTGCTGCTCTCGCACGAGAACCTGCTGGGCATCGTCTCGCTGATTTTCTGGGGCCTGACCCTGATCGTCTCGCTCAAGTACGTAACCCTGGTGTTGCGTGCCGACAACCGCGGCGAGGGCGGCATCATGGCCCTGATGGCGCTGGTACTGTCGTCCGTCAGCCGCCTGTCGCGCTGGCATTTCCCGCTGATGGTGATCGGCGTCTTCGGCGCCACCCTGTTCTATGGCGACAGCGTGATCACGCCGGCCATTTCCGTGCTGTCGGCGATCGAAGGCCTGGAAGTGGCCACGCCCGCCTTCAGTCCGTATGTGGTGCCGCTGACGATGGTGGTGCTGGTGGCGCTGTACTCGGTGCAGTCGCACGGCACGGCCGGCATCGGCCGCTATTTTGCCCCCATCATGGTGCTGTGGTTTGCCGCGCTCGCGGGCATGGGCGTGGTCAACATCATCAAGTCGCCGGCCATCCTGGCCGCACTCAATCCCCTGCACGCCGCCACTTTCCTGATGAATAACGGCTTTGTCGCCTTCGTTGCCCTGGGCGCCGTGGTGCTGGCGCTGACGGGTGCCGAGGCGCTGTACGCCGACATGGGCCATTTCGGCAAGAAGCCGATCCGCCTGGCCTGGTTCCTGATCGCCTTTCCCGCGCTGGCGCTGAACTACCTGGGCCAGGGCGGCTTGCTGCTGGCGCATCCGGAAGCCGTCTCGAATCCGTTTTACCAGCAGCTGGGCGCGTGGAGCGTGTATCCGCTGGTGATCCTGTCGACCATGGCCACCGTGATCGCCTCGCAGGCGACCATTTCCGGCACTTTCTCGATGACCAAGCAAGCGATCGCGCTGGGCTTCTTGCCGCGCATGCGCGTGCGCCACACGTCGGAAAGCGAAATCGGGCAGATCTACATCCCCGCCGTGAACTGGCTGCAACTGGCCGTGGTGCTGCTGGCCGTCATCGGCTTCGGTTCCTCGGAAAACCTGGCCGCCGCCTACGGCATCGCCGTGACGGCCACCATGCTGTCGACCACCATCCTGACCTTCTTCGTCATCCGCTACCGCTGGAAGATGAACCTGGCCCTGTGCTGGGCCGCCACGGGCTTTTTCCTGATCATCGACGTCAACCTGGTGTCGGCCACAGCGCTGAAACTGTTCCACGGCGGCTGGTTCCCGCTGCTGCTGGGCTCGATTTTGTTCATCGTCATGCTGACCTGGAAGCGGGGCCGCCAGCTGGTATTCCAGAACCTGGAAAAGCATGCGATCCCGCTCGACGATTTCCTTTCGTCGCTGTTCATCGCGCCGCCGCTGCGCGTGCCCGGCACGGCCATCTTCCTGCGCGGCGAAACGGATGGCGTGCCGCATGCGCTGCTGCATAACTTGCTGCACAACAAAGTGTTGCATGAGCGGGTGATCTTCCTGACCGTCTTCATGCATGAAGAGCCGTGGGTGGCGCCTTCCGAGCGCGTGCGCGTGGTGGACCTGGGCCACCAGTGCTACCAGGTGAATGTGCATTACGGCTTCAAGGATGAACCGGACATTCCGGCCGCGCTGGCGCAGTGCGCCGAGCAGGGACTGGATTTCGAGATGATGGAAACGTCGTTCTTCATCGCGCGCCAGACCATCATTTCGACGCCGGGGGCCGGCATGATGCCATGGCGCGAGCACCTGTTCGTCACCATGTCGCGCAATGCGCGCACGGCGGCCGACTACTATCAGATCCCGAGCAACCGGGTGATCGAACTGGGCACACAGGTGGAAATATAGATATTGTGTCAACGTTGCATCGAGACACAGTTACTGCCTTGCTTACGTCTGCTTACAAATGGGCTACGCGAGTCCTGTTAAACTCCAGCCCGTACCGGTCCGCACCGTACGGGCTTAGCCACACACCAATATTTAAAGGGAAACCATGAAATCGGTATTTCAAATGATCGCCACCCTCGCTTGCGCCGTGGCCCTGACCGCTTGCGGCGCTGCTGCCAACACCGAGAAGCCGGTCGTGCTTGACCCGAATACGCAAGTGAAAGAGCTCGCCTTTCCTGACTTGGTGAAAGGCAGCGGCACGGCCGCCGCGGCGGGCGATACCTTGACGGTGGTCTACACGGGCTGGCTGTACGACGCGAGCAAGCCGGACGGCAAAGGCGTGCAATTCGACACGACAGCCCCTCCCAAAAGTTTTACGTTTGTCCTGGGCATCGGCCAAATGATTCTGGGCTGGGACCGTGGCCTGGTCGGCATGCAGGTGGGTGGCACGCGCCGCCTGCTCATTCCGTATGACCTCGGCTATGGCGTTAACGGCACCAGCGACAGGGTTACGAAAGCGGTGGTGATCCCGCCTTACGCCGGCCTGGTGTTCGACATCACGCTGCTAAAAGTGGAGAAAAAGTAAGCACGCGCAAGGTGCACGAACAAAGGGCGACTCCATGGAGTCGCCCTTTTTGTTTTTGCGGCCAATTCAAACTGGCGCCAGTTCCTGGAAGTAGTAGGTGGCGCCGCCCAGATTGGCTGGCGCGTCATATTGCAGCACTTGCGTGCGGCGCAGCGCCACCGGTGCGCTGAAGGCGGGGCCGTCGTAGACGAAGGTGTGGAATTCGCCGTTTTCGCCGCAGGCGTCGACGCCGGGCGGCAGGTCGGCGAGGAAGGCGGCGTCGAACTCGCGCCCGCAAAATGCGCGCGGCAAGTGCTGGCCATTGATGCACACGACGATGGCTTTGAAGCCGGCGGCAAGGAACTCATCGACCAGCGCGCGGCGGTCCTCGCCCCACAGGGGCAGGTGGGCCGTCAGGCCGGCGCTGGCGCAGACTTTTTCTTCCCAGTCGCGGTGCGGCTGCAAGTCGATGTCGCCGAAGATGGCGTGGGCGATGCCTTCGTCTTTCGCCGCGCGCAGCATGGCGATGAATTGCTCTTCGTAGCTGGCCCAGCTGGCGTGATAGCGCTGCAGGCGCGCGCCCAGGCTGGCTGCCTGCGCCTCGAGCAGTTCGGGCGGCACGCCGTGCGAGCGTGACTTGCGGCCGTCTTCATCCATGGCCGTGATCAACAGCGGCACGCTCGTGCCGGCGTTGCGCGCGCGCCACAGGGCCAGGCAGGAATCCTTGCCGCCGCTCCAGGAAATGAGGGCCGTCGTCATGCCGCCGCTCCCGGCGGTACCGCGCGCAGCATGTCGACGTGCTGTATGCCGTCTTCATCGTAGGGCGCGCTGACGGTGACAAAGCCGAAGGACTGGTAGAAGCGCTCCAGATATTGCTGGGCGCCGATGCGGATGGCGTGGCCAGGGTGCTGGCGTTCCGCGCGTGCGATGCCTTCCGCCAGCAGATGCTTGCCGGCGCCCGTGGTGCGCGCCTCGGGCGCCGTCAGCACGCGGCCCAGCGACATTTCCACATACTTGGCGCCGGGCGCCAGCACCCTCAGGTACGCGGCCAGCCGGCGCTGGCCAGCGGCCGTTTGCCAGCCCAGCAAATGCATGGCTTGCTGGTCATGGCCATCGAGGTCCGGGTAAATGCATTGCTGTTCGATGACGAACACGCGCTGGCGCAAGGCTAGCACCTGGTACAAATCGTGGGGGCCGAGTTCGTCGAACGTGTTCCATTGCCAGCTGATCATGGGGCATCCTTGATTGAAAGTGGCGTGATTTTAGCGGTTTCAGGGCTCTGGCGTTGACCAACGGGCGCAAATGCGCTTCGGCGTCGGCCTTGGCGGACCAGTTGCCGCTGACGTATATGAAAAATAGTGGTTTTGCCGCTGCGACTGAATTGCAAGTCTTTCCACACAATCTACAGCACGCCGAAATCATGCCGTACTCGGACGGAAATTGTAATTATGGTAATATTTGTATGGCGGTTTGCTGTCGTTTGTGATTGTGGCATCCACCTGAATGAACTTTATAACGTGCTGCAAACCATACGAGGAAGCCATGAAAAAAAATCTGCTATGCGCCGCCCTATTTGTCGCCGGAATCTCTTCTGTCCATGCCGAGCAGACGACCTGGAATTTTGCCTATCAAGGCTTTGTCGATGCGACTACCGGCGTGTTCGATCCCGAGATGAAGTACACGGGCAGTTTCACCGGGGAGGACCGTAATCTGGATGGCATTGTTATGCTTGATGAACTCAGCTATTTCGAATCCCAGGGCCATGACTATGTGCCTGAAAAAATCATTCCTGGCAGCGGGGGATGCGGCAGTTCCACTCTGCAATGTAAAGTATATAGATTCAGTTATGCACTGACGGGGGCGCTGTACTATTCAGTCGCCACATTCGGCACTGACGAACTTCGCGTCCACTGGTGGAGTAGCAGCGGCGCTACCCGCAGTTCTTTCAGCGGCGGAGGTGGAAATTTGCACACTGGTGGCGACAGTTGGTTCTATCAATATGAATGGTCCGACCGGACGACCTTTACCATCTCTCCAGCACCAGTCCCTGAGCCAACGGTCGCATTGATGCTGCCTGCGGGCTTGGCGCTCATGTACTTGACACGGGTACGCCGTCGTAATATTTCCGCCTGATCCCGCCTTGCGGGTCTTATATTGACGCACCGGCATTGGCGCGCTCTCTATCTTGCGCGGCATATGATGCAGGGCACGGTGAGCGCCAATGCCGAACTTCCCCAGGCGATCGGTCTGGCCGTGCCGCACCTTGCGGCTCGCGCGTTTGCTCGATGTGGACGAGCCATGCAGTCGTGCATTCCACAGCAGTGCACATGCTTTTTAAGACACATCCATTTCCGAGGAATTGCCGTGTTAAATCCCCGGTAACGTAACGTTGCCGGGGCGGATGAAGGACGTTGCCGTCCGATTACACGATTGTCAGGGTGACGTCGATGTTGCCGCGCGTGGCGTTCGAGTAGGGGCACACGATGTGGGCGGCGGCGACCAGCGCTTCGGCGGCGGCGCGTTCCATGCCTGGCAGCGAAATTTTCAGTTCCACTTCGATGCCGAAGCCCGTTTCGATGGCGCCGATACCGACGTTGCCTTCGATGGACAAATCCGCCGGCAGGGCGATCTTGTCGCGGCCGCCGACGAATTTCATGGCGCCGATGAAGCAGGCCGAGTAGCCGGCAGCGAACAGTTGTTCCGGATTGGTGCCGACGGCGCCATTGCCGCCCAGTTCTTTTGGCGTGGTCAGCTTGACGTCCAGCACATTGTCGGACGACACGGCACGGCCTTCGCGGCCTCCGGTGGCGGTGGCTTGAGCGCGGTACAGGACTTGTTTGATCGACATGATGGTTTTCCTCGGTGAGTTAAATAGTTAACGACTAAATAGTGTGCTACTTGTTTCGTGGGCTACTGCCCCAGGATGCCCGTCTGAAGAAGCGATTTGCGGCGTCCATGTGCTCAATATATATCGTGCGCTATTTAATTGCAAGCTATTTTATTTAGGAAGGGCGCGGATTTATGCTTTATTTTCTTGCCTTTGTCGCCAGTATTGCCCTTCCATCGCATAATGGCCACCGCCGGTGGGGCCGGTGGTTATGCTTGGCCCCACTTCACACCCCAAGGAAAAATCATGACTAGCCTCTTCTTTATCCTGCGCATCACCCTGGCCACGATGCTCACCTACATCATCGCCACGGCGATCCTGGTCGAGAATTTCCTGCGCTATATCTTCGGGCAGACGGAAGGCTTCTTTGTCATCGTCGGCGCATTGCTGGCCAGCGCCGTCATCACGAATGCGTTTTCGCACGTGCGGCGCGTGCGCCTGATCGCCGGCACCGTCAATGCCGGCACCCTGTCGAGCCGCCAGCGGCGCCAGATCGAGATCCCGTTCGAGGCGGGCGAAGCGTTCGACATGATCGACGCGGCCATCCGCGAACTGCCGGGCAGCGAAGTGGTCGAAAGCGCGCGCGACAGCCTGCAGGTGCAGGCCCGCGTGCGCCGCGCCGCACCCTACACGCACACGGGCTTGCCCCGCATGCGCTTGCTGAGCTTCATTGAACCGCGGCCGAACCAGATTCTCGCCACCGTGACGCCGAATGGCGAGGCGGGCAGCGTGACCCTGATCTGCGAGCCGGCGCGCAATGCCTGGACCGACTGGTTCCTTGTCGACCATGGCAGCAACCTGGAAAACGCGGAAGCGGTGACGCGGGCGATGACGCGCCGGGTGGCGCAGCGCCGCCGCGGCGAGCAGGCCGAGGCGCGCCAGACGGTGACGGAAAAGGAACTCACGGTGGCCAAACTGAGCCTGCTGCACGCGCAGGTGGAACCGCACTTCCTGTACAACACCCTGGCCAGCGCGCAGCTGCTCACGCGCAGCGATCCCGTGCGTGCCGACGAGATGCTGGGTAATCTGATCCTGTACCTGCGCCACTCGCTGCCGCGCACGGAGCAAGCCATGTCGACCCTGGGCACGGAACTGGAACGGGCGCGCGCCTACCTCGATATCCTGAAAATCCGCATGGGTGGACGCCTGAACCTGCAGATCGAGGTGCCGCAATACCTGCGCCAGGCGGAGCTGCCGCCGATGATGCTGCAAACCCTGGTGGAAAACGCCATCAAGCACGGCCTGGAGCCGAAAAGCGGCGGCGGCACCATCTGGATCATGGCGCGCAGCGGTGACGGCACGGTGATCGTCACGGTGGCCGACGACGGCAAGGGCTTCAGCGACGATGGCGCCGGCACGGGCATCGGCTTGCGCAATGTGCGCGAACGCCTGCGCCTGACCTATGGCGCGGCCGCGTCGTTTTCCATCCTCGCCAATTTCCCCGATGGCGTGACGGCCACCATCACGGTGCCCGACAGCACGGCGCGGGGAGTCTCCTATGCATAAGCCCGAGATGACTTGCGTCATCGCCGAAGACGAAACCCTGTTGCGCGATGCGCTGGTGGCCCTGCTGGCCGAAGAGTGGCCCAGCTTGCGCATCGTCGCCGCCTGCGACGACGGCGGCGCGGCGCTCGACGCCATCGCCACGCATCAGCCCGACATCGCCTTCCTCGACATCCGCATGCCGGGATTGACGGGGCTGGAAGTGGCGGCCGGCGCGCTCGAAGCGAGTCCCGCCACGCAGGTGGTGTTCGTCACCGCCTACGACCAGTACGCGATCGATGCCTTCGACAAGGGCGCCGTCGACTATTTATTGAAACCCATAGCCCGCGAGCGCCTGCAAGCGACCGTGCAGCGCGTGCAGGCACGGGCCGGCAAGACCCAGGTGGATGACGGCGCGCTGGCCGGCTTGCTGCAGCAATTGAGCAGCGCCTTGCCGGCGGCCGCCAAGTCACCGCCGCTGGTCTGGCTGACGGCCAGCAGCGGCAAGGATACGCGGCTGATCATGGTGGAAGACATCGCCTATTTTCAGTCCGACACCAAGTACACGGCCGTCATGACGGCGGAAGGCGAGGCGCTGCTGCGCAAGCCGATCCGCGAACTGCTCGACGTGCTCGACCCGGCCATCTTCAAGCAGATCCACCGCTCCACCATCGTCAACATGAAGATGGTGGCGTCCGTCACGCGCGACGAAGTGGGACGCGGCGCCCTGCGCCTGAAGACGCGGCCGGAAACCCTGGCCGTGAGCCAGCCGTTCATGGCCTTGTTCCGCAATATGTAGCCGCGATTGCGCCGTTTCAAAACCGTCGCGTACGCTTTTTCATACTTTTTCCACGCGATTTTAATATTATTTTAATTGCATGCAATTATGATAATATTCATCTGGCGGCATACCGCCGGATGTGATTGGCACATCTAGCCGAAGCGCCCTTATAGCGCTCTACAAAAATGAGGAAACCATGAAAAAGAATCTGTTGTGCGCCGCGTTACTTGTCGCCGGAATATCGACTGCCCATGCGCAGCCGACGACGTGGAATTTTACCTATCAGGGCTTTGTCGATGCGACTACCGGCGTATTCCATTCTGGCATGAAGCTCGTGGGTAGTTTTGTCGGGGAAGACAGTAATCTGGACGGCGTGATTGCGTTTGAGGAGTTGAGCTATTTCAGCTCCGGGTACTACCAGTTTTTACCTGACATTCCAGGCGGCTTTGGATGCAATACTTCCTCCTACCTCCGCTGTGAAGTAAAAGATTTCAGTTATACATTGACGGGTAAACTTCGCTATGAAACCTGGACCGACGGCCATGACGAAGGTTCCATGTCCTGGTATAGCCAGAACGTTATCGGCAGCCACCTCCTCAGCGGTGGATCAGATTTTATGCGGGGCACACGATGGGAAAATCGTTATGACTGGTCCGACCAGACGACCTTCACGATTTCTCCGGCCCCCGTTCCTGAGCCAACGGTCGCGTTGATGCTGCCCGCAGGCCTGGCACTCATGTATCTTGCGCGGGCACGCCGGCGTAAAACTGCTGTCTAAGCAGTGCTGAGCGGTTTGCGTGCAGTCGCTATTCGGCTGTCTCGAAACCTTCGAGCACATTGACGACATTGATGCCGATTTCCTTCACCGCGTAGCCCCCTTCGAGGATGAAGGCGGTGGGCAGGTTCAGATGCGCGAGGCGCTCGCCCACACGCAGGTAGTCGCCGCTTTGCAGGGAGAAGTGCGACAGCGGGTCGCCGGCGAAAGTATCGACACCGAGCGACACCACCAGCGCGTCGGGCGCGTACATATTGATGCGCAGGCAGGCCGTTTCCAGCGCGGCGAACCAGCTGGCCGTGCTGCTGCCGGACGGCAGCGGCAGGTTGACGTTGTAGCCGAGCCCGGCGCCGCTGCCCGTTTCATCGGCGTGCCCCAGGTAAAACGGATATTCGCTGCGCGGGTCGGCGTGGATGGAGGCGAACAGCACGTCGTCGCGCTGGTAAAAGATGCTTTGCGTGCCGTTGCCGTGGTGGTAATCGATATCGAGGATGGCGACCTTGCGGGCGCCGTCGTCGAGCAAATGCTGCGCGGCCAGGGCCGCGTTGTTGAGAAAACAGTAGCCGCCAAAGAAATCGCTGCCCGCGTGATGGCCCGGCGGGCGGGTGAGGGCAAACGTGGCCCGTTCTCCCAGGCGCAGCGCGTGGGCCGCGTTGACGGCGCAGTCGGCGCCCGTCTTGGCCGCCGTCCACGTGCCGGCCGTCAGCGGCGTGCCATTGTCCATCGAGTACAGGCCCAGCTTGGCCGTGAAGTCATCCGGTTCGATGTCGCTGCGCAGGGTGCGCACGGGCCACACGGACGGCAAGGCATCCCTGCCCGCATTGTCGGGGTCGAGCGCCAGCCAGTCGTGCCAGGCGTGGCGCAGGAAATGCAGGTAACGGGGCGTGTGGATGCGCTCCAGCGAGGTCAGCGGCACGCCGTGCGGCGTGACGATGCGGCCCAGGTTGCGCCGTCCCAGTTCGGCCACCACCATGTCGGCCCGCTCGGGCGTCTCGAAGCAGGGCACCATGGTGCCGCGAAACATTTCGAAGCGGCCCCGATGCTGGCTGTGCAATTCATTGTAGAAGGTCAGCATGGGGCGCCAGGCAGGAAGTCAGGCAGGATCAGGTGTGCGAACACAGGGTGCTTGCGCGGTAGGCGGCGACGAAATCGTCGAAGCTGCCGGCTGGCGCCGCTTCCATGGCGCGCTGCTCGGCCAGCGAGCTGGCGGCCATCTCGTCGAAATACGCGCTTTGCTCCGGTGTTGCCGGATGCGTGCGGAAATAGGCGGCGTGGCGCTCGCTCTGGCGCAGGCCGAAGGCGGCAAACGAGCCGCCGTTGGCGCGCAGTTCGGCCAGGACCTTCGCCGATGGCGTCGCATCCGGGTCGGCCAGCTTGATGGCTTGCGCCGCCAGACTGTCCGCATGCTGCGTGCCGCCAAGGCGCGCGTCCAGCACGGCCGCCACGGGGGCGATGCGCGCCAGCAATTCCTCGCCCCACGCCTGCAGGGTGATGTCCTCGCCATCGCGGCGCAGGGTCAAGCCTGGCTTGCGGCCTTCCTTGACGGTGCGGGCGAAATTGTTCGTGTAGCAGGCGCTTTGCTCGGCCGAAATGGGAGCGCTGTCGTCGAGCGCGCAGAACAGCAGAAACGCGTCGAGGAAGCGGCCCGTTTCCAGGCTGATGCCGACCGGTTCGAACGGGTCGACATCCATGCAGCGCACTTCGATGTATTGCACGCCGCGCAGGCACAGGGCCTGGATCGGGCGCTCGCCCGTGCGGATCACGCGTTTCGGGCGGATGGTCGAATAGTATTCATTTTCGATCTGCAGCACGTTGGTGGACAACTGGATCCACTCGCCCTCTTTTTTTGTTCCCAGCGCTTCGTACGGCGGATACGGGTCGTTGACGGCATGCGTGAGCGCGTTGACGTAGTCGTCCAGGCTGTTTTCGTGCGGACGCAGGCCGGACTGGGCATCGTTCTGGTAGCCGAGGTCGCTCATGCGCAGGCTGGTGGCATACGGCAGGAACAAGGTGTCGTCGGACAAGGTGTCGAGCTTGTGCGCGCGGCCGCGCAGGAAACCGGCGGACAGGGCCGGCGAAGCGCCGAACAGGTACATCAGCAGCCAGCTGTAGCGGCGGAAATTGCGGATCGTCGCCAGATAGCTTTCCGATTGCACGTCTTTCGGCGTGGCCGCCGCGTGTGTCGGGCTGGCGCTGGTGTTCGGATTGCTGGCCAGAACTTGCCACAGCTGTTCGTCGAGCGAATAGTTGTAATGGATGCCGGCGATGCATTGCATGGCTTTGCCGTAACGCAAGGCCAGGCCGCGCCGGTAGACGTGCTTGAGCATGCCCATGTTCGAGCTGCCGTAGTTGGCGATCGCTATCTCCGCTTCGGGCGGCAGCTGGCACGGCATCGACTGGCTCCACAGCAACTCGTCGCCCAGGCGGCTGTAGGCGTGGCGGTGCACGGTATCGAGCTTGTCGAGCGTGACGCCGATGTCGGCTTCGGCCGGGGTGATGAATTCGAGCAGCGCTTCGGCGTAGTCGGTGGTGATTTCAGGGTGCGTCAGCGCCGAACCCAGAGCGACGGGGTGGGGCGTGGAAGCCAGATGGCCGGCGTGGTCGACGCGCAGGGTTTCACGCTCGATGCCGCGCAAGCCGCCCAGCAGCGCGCGGTTGGCATCTTCGGTCAGCAATGCCAGGCGGCGAGTCAACAGGTTGGGCAATTTGAGCTTCCTTTCTTGTGCAGCATATAAATAATTTGTGCTGAGATTAACCGAATTTTGGCAAATGCGTCGGCGCCGGCCCAAAAAACGCCGCGTCGCCAGCGTCCGCCCCGGGGAGCGGGGACGGCGCTTCGGTCAGGAATTCGCTTGATATTTTAACAAACTGCGGGGGGATCTGGCGCGCTGCCGGGTCAAGCTTTGCGCAGGTGGCGGCGGTCAGCCCAGGCGGGCGCCGCTGACTCGTTCGATGCCGGCCAGGTCGCGCCAGCTTTGCACTTTGCTGTAGCCGGCGTCGGCCAGCAAGCCGCGCACGGATGCTGCCTGGTCATAGCCGTGTTCCATCAGCAGCCAGGCGCCTGACGCCAGGTGGCGCGCGGCGCCGGAGACGATGGTGCGCAGGGCCGACAGGCCATCCGCATGGTCGGTCAGCGCGCCGGCAGGCTCGAAGCGCAGATCGCCTTCGGCCAGGTGGCGGTCGCCGCTGGCGATGTAGGGGGGATTCGAGACGATCAGGTCGAACTTTTCCGTGCCAAGCGCTTCGAACCAGTCGCTGGCCATGAAGGTGATGTTGACGCCATTGGCGCTGGCGTTGCGGCGCGCCACGGCCAGCGCCGTGCTGCTGACATCCAGGGCCGTGACGACGGCGTCGGGCCGCGTGTGCGCCAGCGCGACGGCAATGGCGCCGCTGCCCGTGCCCATGTCGAGCACCCGTCCGCCGGGCGGCAGGCGCTCGAGCGCCAGTTCCACCAGCACTTCCGTGTCGGGGCGGGGGATCAGCACGGCGTCGTTCACTTCGAACGGCAGGCCGAAGAATTCGCGCTGGCCCACGATGTAGGCGATCGGCTCGCCCTGCAGGCGGCGTGCCAGCAAGCTGGACAGGCGTTGGGCTTCATCGGGAGTGAGCACACGCTCCGATTGCGTGATCAGGCTCACGCGCGACAGGCCCAGCGCATGGCCCAGCAGGATGCGGTTGTCGAGCGGATCGAGCAGTGGACGGATTTGCAGGGCGCCGACAGTGCTGCCGGCGGGGATCAGTGTTTCTGACATGGTGCTTTCAATTATTTCTGACGGCGCAGCAAGGTCCACAGCAGGCCGACGCTAAAAATGGCGAACCAGATGAACGCCCATTGCGGAATCGACAGGCCGAAAAACGGCTCGCCGGCGTTTTCGCAGGCACCATAGGATTCAAACATGAAGGGCATGACTTGCGCCGTGAAAATCTTGTTCAGCGCCGTTTCCACCGGATCGATGCCGCACGAGAAGCCGGGGTTGGCCAGCACGTACAGATGCTTGGCGCCCACGCCCAGGCCGCCCAGGGCCGCCAGCAAGCCGATGCCGGCGCCGATCTTTGGACGGTTGGCGGCCGCGCCGGCCAGGCAGGCGATGCCGATGGCGAGGAACAGGTAGCGCTGGATCACGCACAGCGGGCACGGCGCCATGTTCATGGCATGCTGCAAATACATGGCCACGCCCAGCATCAGGAAACACAGGGCGGCGATCGACAGGAGGACGGTGCGTGAATTTTTCATGGGCGACACGGTGAGGTGGATGGAATCGAGCTGGTCATTTTCGCACAAGGCTGGATTTTTATTGCTTAGCCGCTACTTAAACCCTTGATTTGGCTGGGCGCTTTAAAAAGTGTTCAGGGCAAGGCGCAGCGCTGCAGGCAGTACGAATGTACGGCCAGGCGATGCAACGCCGCCATGGACGCTTTTTAATCGCCCAAGGCAGCCAGCAGTTCCGCCTGGTGCTCTGCCGCCAGCGCATTCGTCAAGTCCGTCAAATCCCCATCCATGATGAAGTCCAACTTATACAAGGTCAAATTGATGCGGTGGTCCGTCAGGCGGCCTTGCGGGAAATTATAGGTGCGGATGCGCTCGCTGCGGTCGCCCGAGCCGATCAGGCTCTTGCGGGTGGCCGCTTCCTTCGACTGCTGTTCGCGCAGCTGCACGTCCTTGATGCGCGCGGCCAGCACTTTCATCGCCTGCGCCTTGTTCTTGTGCTGGCTGCGGTCATCCTGGCATTCCACCACGATGCCGGTCGGCAAGTGGGTGATGCGCACGGCGGAGTCCGTTTTGTTGATGTGCTGTCCACCGGCGCCCGAGGCGCGGTAGGTGTCGATGCGCAGGTCGGCCGGGTTGATGTTGACGTCTTCCACTTCATCGGCTTCCGGCATCACGGCCACCGTGCAGGCGGACGTGTGGATGCGGCCTTGCGTTTCCGTGGCCGGCACGCGCTGCACGCGGTGGCCGCCCGACTCGAATTTCAGCTTTGAATACGCGCCGTTACCCACTACGCGCACGATCACTTCGCGGTAGCCGCCCAGATCGGAGTCGGATGCCGACACCAGTTCCACCTGCCAGCGGTTGCGTTCGGCAAAGCGCGTGTACATGCGCAGCAAGTCGCCGGCGAACAGGGCCGATTCATCGCCGCCCGTGCCGGCGCGAATTTCCAGGAAGATATTGCGTTCGTCATTGACGTCCTTCGGCAGCAGCATGGTTTGCAATTCGCGCTCCAACCGCGCCATGGTGGTCTTGGCCGCCTCGATTTCTTCCTGGGCGAATTCCTTCATGTCCGGATCGGACAACATCTCTTGCGCTGTCGTAATATCGTTGCCCGCTTCCTGGTAGGAATGGTACAGGGCGACCAGCGGACCCAGTTCGGCGTGCTCGCGCGTCATCTTGCGGTAGCTGTCCATGTTCGACGTGGCGTCCGGGTGCATCAGCAGTTCGTCGAGTTCGACCAGGCGGTTCGCCAGTTGATCGAGTTTGGCCAGCATGGATGGTTTCATAGCGATTCGCGGTAAAAGAGTGTAGGGATGGTGCAGGCCCGGCAGGCGGGCAGGGGGTGGTCGCGCGCGGGCGGCCAGCGGGGCTGCGCTAACGGCGGGGGCGGAACAGTTTTGGCAGCAGGGTGACCAGCTGCTTGCGCTCGTCGCCTTGCGCGTGGTGCAGCGCCTGCTGCGGGCCGTGCAGGAACTTGGCCGTCAAGCCTTTCGACAGCGCTTCCAGGACGGCGTCGATGTCGGCGCCCTTGGCCAGCATCTTGCGCGCCCGTTCCACTTCCATCAGGCGCAGCGCTTCGCTGTTTTCATGCAAATGCTGGATGACGGGCACCATGGCGCGGTCATCGACCCAGCTCATGAACGATTGCACGCGCGTCTCGATGATGGCTTCGGCTTGCGCCACGGCCGCTTGCCGGCTTTCCAGGCCCGTCTGCACGACCTTGCCCAGGTCGTCGACCGTGTACAGGAAGACGTCGTTCAAACGGCCCACTTCCGCTTCGATGTCGCGCGGCACGGCCAGGTCGACCATGAACATGGGCTTGTGGCGGCGTGCCTTGATGGCGCGCTCGACCAGGCCCAGGCCCAGCAGCGGCAAGGACGACGCCGTGCACGAGATGACGATGTCGAACTGGTGCAGCTGCTCCGGCAGGTCGGCCAGGCGGATGGCCTTGCCGTTGAAGCGGTGCGCCAGCTCCTCGCCCCGTTCCATGGTGCGGTTGGCAATGGTGATGCTTTTCGGGTTTTGCGCCGCGAAGTGCGTGGCGCACAATTCGATCATTTCGCCGGCGCCGATGAACAGCACGTTCTGCTCGGCGATCTTGTCGAAGATGCGCTGCGACAGGCGTACGGCGGCGGCCGCCATGGACACGCTGTGCGCGCCGATTTCCGTGCTGCTGCGCACTTCCTTGGCGACGGAAAAGCTGCGCTGGAACAACTGGTGCAGATACGTGCCCAGGCCGCCCGCTTCGTCGGCCGTGCGGATGGCGTCCTTGATCTGGCCCAGGATCTGCGTTTCGCCCAGCACCATCGAATCGAGCCCGGAGGCGACGCGGAAGGTGTGGCGCACGGCATCGTGCTGCGGCAGCATATATAAGTGGGGGCGCAGCTCGCTGTAGTTGAGCTTGTGATAATCGGCCAGGAAATGCGCACCCGCGTCGAGCGGATTGGGCACGTGGCTGGCCGCATACAGCTCGGTGCGGTTGCAGGTCGACAGGATGGCCGCTTCGTCGTTGTCGCGCAAGTCGATGCGCTGGAACCAGGTGCGCGCCGCCATCACCGCCGAACCCAATTGCTCAGGCGCAAACGCCAGCTGTTCGCGGAGCGACACTGGGGCGGTGGTATGGTTGAGGCCGACGGCGAGCAGTTGCATTTCAGGGCTGTTGGGATGACTTATGCCGACATTATAGCGCTTTGTGCCCGCGCTTTGAGCAGGTCAGCCGTTTGCCGCCGTTCAGCCGCCCAGTTTTTCCAGGCGATAACCGTAGCTGTAGACGGGCACCAGCCTGTAGCCGTGTTCCGGTTTCAGCTGCAGCTTGTTGCGCACGCGCGAGACGTGGGTATCCATGGTGCGCGAAGGCAAGGCCGTGTCGCGCTGCCACACGGCTTCGTGGATGTAGGCGCGCGACAGGGGACGGCCCAGGTTGCGGAAAAACAGCAGCGCCAGGGCGAATTCCTTGTGCGTCACGTCCAGTACTTCGCCATCGCGCAGCAGGCGGCCGGGGCGGGTTTCAAATGTGTAATGACCGAATTGCAAGTATTCCGCGCCATTCTGGGCCGGGTAGGCCACACGCAGCAGGGCCTGGGTGCGCAAGGTCAGCTCGCTGCGCCGCAGGGGCTTGATCATGTAGTCGTCGGCGCCTGCCGTCATGCCCGCCACCACGTCGTCTTCGCCGGAACTGTTGGTCATAAACAACACGGGTGCCTTGGGCGCCAGTTTTTCCCGGGCTCGGCGCAAGACTTCTGCACCGTCCAGATCGCTCACATGCCAGTCGAGGATGAGCATGTCGCAACTGTCCTTGCGCAGTTGCCCCAGCATGTCCTTGGCACTTTGAAACTCGTGGCAAGCGTGGCCGGCGGCGGTGAGCACCTGGCAGATCAGTTCTGCCTGGCTATGGTCGCTATCGAGTACGGCAATTCGCATAATTGGCTGGAGTGTGTAGCAACAAACAGACGGTCCGCTCTGCTTATCGTAATGTTAAGGAATGCTCAAGTGAAATATAACAGAGATTGCAACTGTGTCCAGTGAAATCGGCAGCTGAGGCCTTTACGTTACACTTGTTCATCTACCCCCTACTCGCGGAGAAACGGCCATGTCAGACAAGAGCACTACCGATTGGACACTGATACCGGGCAGTCGTGCCGAAATCGAGCAAGTGCGCGAGCGTTGCCGGCGCCTGGTGCAGCGGCGTGCCATGATGTCGGCGGGCGCTTCGGCCATTCCCATTCCCGGCATCGACCTGATGTCGGATGTCGGTCTGTTTTCCATGCTGATCAATGATATCAACCACGAATTCGGCCTCACGCCCGAGCAGATCGAGCGCCTCAACCCGCAGTTCAAGATGATGGCCTACCGCGCGGCGGTGGGCATGGGCGGCATGTTGGTGGGAAAGCTGGTATCGCGCGAACTGATCCTCCACCTGCTCAAGCGCAGTGGCGTCAAGATTGCCACCAAGCAGGTGGCGCGCTTCGTGCCGTTTGCCGGACAGGCGGTGGCGGCAGCCATTGGCTACGCCGTATTCCGCCAGATCGGCAACCAGCACGTGAACGCCTGCGCCGCGGTGGCGCAGGAATTGCTCACGGTCAGGCCGGATTGACGCTTAGGCGTCCGGCAGCACGACGTTGACGTCGAGCACCTCCAGGTTGCCCTGGCGGTCCAGCGAAATCTTGATGTCGTCGGCATTGACCTTGGTGTACTTGGAAATGACGGCGATCAATTCCTTGTGCAGGGCGGGCAGGAAGTCCGGACCATCGCGTCCGCTGCGTTCGCGGGCGATGATGATCTGCAGGCGTTCCTTGGCCGCGGTGGCCGTTTTCGGCTTGGGGGGGAACAGGAAAGAAAGCAAGGCCATATCACTTCGCCCCAAAAATGCGCTGGAGTAATCCAGGCTTTTCATAGTTGGTAAAGCGCAACTCGACATCTTCGCCGAGGAAACGCGAGACCACGTCTTCATAGGCTTGCGCCACGTCCGTGCCCGTGAAATGGATGGCCGGATTGCCCTGGTTCGAGGCGGCCAGCACTTGCTCCGATTCCGGAATGATCCCCACCAGCGGGATGCGCAGGATTTCCTGCACGTCCTGGTAGGACAGCATTTCATCCGATTCCACGCGTTTCGGCGAGTAGCGGGTGATCAGCAAATGTTCCTTGACGGGCTCGCCGCCCGTCTGCGCGCGGCGCGACTTGGCTTGCAGGATGCCCAGGATGCGGTCCGAATCGCGCACCGACGACACTTCCGGGTTGGTGACGATGATGGCTTCGTCGGCAAACGTCAGCGCCATCAGCGCGCCATGCTCGATGCCGGCCGGCGAATCGCAGATGATGAACTCGAAACCCATGTTGATCAGGTCGTTCAACACGCGTTCCACGCCTTCTTCCGACAAGGCATCCTTGTCGCGCGTTTGCGAGGCGGGCAGGATGAACAGGTTGTCGCAGTGCTTGTCCTTGATCAGGGCCTGGTTCAGCGTGGCCTCTTTGTTGATCACATTGATCAGGTCGTAGACGACGCGGCGTTCGCAACCCATGATCAGGTCGAGGTTACGCAGGCCCACGTCGAAGTCGAGCACGGCTGTCTTGTGGCCGCGCATGGCCAGGCCAGTGGAAAAACTGGCGCTAGAGGTCGTCTTGCCGACACCGCCCTTGCCGGACGTCACAACAATAATTCTTGCCACAAATAATCCTTTTCAGATATCTCTTGAATTGTGCAGCTTAAGAGCGGTTCACGGGAGTGACCGGATTGACAGAGTGTATATCGATTCTGTCGCCAGCCAAACGAATTTGCGCGGGTCCGCGCGCCATTTCCGCAGGGAAACCATCCTCGAACGTGCGGTACACGCCGGCGATCGAGACCAGTTCCGGTTCCATGGCCAGCGCGAAGATGCGCGCCTGGGCATTGCCCGAGGCGCCGGCCAGCGCGCGGCCGTACAGCGAGGAATACACGTGGATGCTGCCGTCGGCGATGATTTCAGCGCCATTGTTGACGACGGCGGTGATGATCAGGTCGCAGCCGCGCGCATAAATGCGCTGGCCGGCCCGCACGGGCGTGTCGATCACCATCACCTGTGCGTCGGCGCCCGACTGGGCGGCGGCCGTGGGCGTATCCTTGGGGCCATCCTTGGGCGGCGCATCGTCGCGCGTCTTGCCGCTGTCGAGGCTCAAGCCTTGCGCCAGGATGGCGTCATGCATGTCGGCCGGCGCATTGCGCACGGCCACGGCATTCAAGCGGTATTTTTTCAGCAGGGCCACGAGGGCGGCCCAGTCGATGGGCACGCCGCCGGGCGGCAAGGCCGCCACGTCCAGCACGGCCAGGTCGTCCTCGAAAAAGTCGGCCACGCCTCCCGTCATGTCGCGCAAGGCGGCATCGAGTGCCTGCGTATCGGCGCTATGCAGAATGGCGGAGACAGCAACGACGGTGGAAATCTTGATTTCGATAGGCTTCTGCGACGGGCTTTTGGACATAAACATTTATCAAAGTGAAACTGCGGCAGGCCAGATGTTCCGTACGGCAACAATGGGAGCAGTAAATTTCTTGCATTCTACTGCAAAAAAATCAGCATCAGGGGCCTGGCACGTGCTATTCCGCAGGGCAACACCTACTTCATGTCAAAAAAAACGGACGGCGCCCCGGAAAACCGGTGCGCCGCCCTGAAAGCAGCCCTGCATGCGGCCTGGGTAGGCCTATGTCATGCCGCCGCCCGCATCTGCTGCGCCGCCGCGACCATATTTTTTAAAGCCGCCTCCGTTTCCGCCCAGCCCCGCGTTTTCAAGCCGCAGTCCGGGTTCACCCATAAATTGGCTGGCGGAATCACGGCGCTGGCTTTTTGCAGCAATTTCACCATGTCGAGAGTCGAGGGGAGGCGCGGTGAGTGGATGTCGTACACGCCGGGGCCGATTTCGTTCGGATACTGGAACTGGCCAAAGCCCTTCAGCAGTTCCATGTCGGAGCGGCTCGTCTCTATCGTGATGACGTCGGCATCCATGGCGGCGATCTGCGGCAGGATGTCGTTGAATTCGGCATAGCACATGTGGGTGTGGATCTGCGTCGTGTCGCTGACGACGGACGCGGCGATGCGGAAGGCGCGCGTGGCCCAGTCCAGATAGGCGTCCCACCGGCCGCGGCGCAGCGGCAAGCCTTCGCGGATGGCCGGCTCGTCGATCTGGATGATGCCGATGCCGGCCGATTCCAGGTCTTGCACCTCGTCGCGGATGGCCAGGGCCAGTTGCAGCGCCGTGGTGGCGCGCGGCTGGTCGTCGCGCGCGAACGACCATTGCAAGATCGTGACCGGGCCCGTCAGCATGCCCTTCACCGGTTTATGCGTCAGGCTTTGCGCGTGCACCGTCCATTCGACGGTCATGGCGGTGGGGCGCTGCACGTCGCCGTAAATGACGGGCGGCTTCACGCAGCGCGAGCCGTACGATTGCACCCAGCCCTGGCGCGTGAAGATAAAGCCGTCCAGTTGCTCGCCGAAGTATTCGACCATGTCGTTGCGTTCCGCTTCGCCATGCACGAGCACGTCCAGGCCCAGCGCTTCCTGGCGGCTCACGGCTTGGGCGATTTCGGCGCGCATCTGCTGTTGATACGCGGCGCTCGCCAGTTCGCCCCTTTGATAGCTGGCGCGGGCGGCGCGGATGGCCGTCGTCTGCGGGAAGGAACCGATGGTCGTCGTCGGGAAGTCGGGCAGTTGCAAACGCGCGCGCTGCATGGCCTGGCGCTGCGGGAAGCTGGAATCGCGACGGTCGACGGTGGGCGTGAGGGTTTGCAGGCGCTGCGCCACTTGCGGGCGGTGCACGCGGGGGCTGGCGCGGCGGCTGGCGATAGCCAGGCGAGACGCGGCCAGCGCGGCGTCATCGGGACGGCCTGCGAGCGCGCCCTTGAGGACGGCGATTTCGGACAGTTTTTCCGTGGCGAACGCCAGCCAGCTCTGGATGTCACCATCGAGCTCCGTCTCGGCCGCCAGGCTGAACGGCACGTGCAGCAGGGAGCACGACGGCGCCAGCCACAGGTGGCCGTTGCGTTTGGTCGCCAGCGGCTGCAGCACGGCCAGGGCAGCGTCGAGGTCGGTGCGCCAGATATTGCGGCCATCGACGATACCGACCGACAAGACTTTATGCGCGGGCAGCCAATCCGTCACGCTGATCAATTCATGCGGCGCGCGGATGCCGTCCACGTGCAGGCCGGCCACGGGCAGGCGGCACGTCAGGCTGAGGTTTTCTTCCAGCGGCGAGAAATACGTGGCCAGCAGGATATTTATACCTACCTGGTTCAGCTGCCAGTAGGCGCTTTCGAAGGCGCTGCGCCAGGCACCAGGCAAGTCCAGGCCCAGGATCGGCTCGTCGAGCTGCACCCATGCCACGCCTTGCTGTTTCAGGCGGTCGAGCAGGGCACCGTAGACGGGCAGCAATTGTTCCAGCAGGGCCAGGCGGTCGAAGCTTGACTCGCCGGGCGTCTTTTCCTTGCCCAGCCAGAGGAAGGTGAGGGGGCCGATCAAGGCCGCCTTGACCTGGTGGCCCAGCGCCTGCGCCTCGGCCACTTCCGCCAGCAGGCGCTCGCAAGCGAGAGAAAACCGGGTCTGCGGCGACAGTTCGGGCACCAGGTAATGGTAATTGGTGTCGAACCACTTGGTCATTTCCAGCGCGGCAGTGCCGGCGGCGTGTGCATGGTGGGCGTGGCTGCAGCCGGCATGGGCGGCGTGCGTGTCTGCGCCGCGCGCCATGGTGAAATAGCGTGACAGCGGCGACTGCTCTGGCGCGAAGCTGAAACGGGCCGGTTCGCAGCCCAGCAGCTGGATATGGTTGGCCACCTGGTCGTAAAAGGCGAAGTCGCCCACGGTAACGTAGTCAAGACCGGCGTCGCGTTGCAGGGCCCAGTGTCGCGCCCGCAGTTGCCGGCCCGTCGCTTCCAGGGCCGCCTCGGACACCTCGCCGCGCCAGTGGCTTTCCAGCGCCAATTTCAGTTCACGCGCGGCGCCGATGCGGGGAAAGCCAAGGATGTGGGTGTGCACGGTCATGATGTCATCGAGATTTAATGTGAATGCGCTAGAGTGTGCGGCAACTTGGTCTATAATCAAAACGAAACATTTTGCCGAATAACATGAAAATCATTCACGTACGCCATTTCATTTGCCGATGCTAGAAATCCGCCACCTGCGCACCCTGAGTGCCTTGCGTTCGTCCGGCAGCCTGGTGCGCGCCGCGCAGCTGCTCAACCTGACCCAGTCGGCCCTGTCGCACCAGATCCGTTTGCTGGAAGAGCGCTACCAGGCGCCCTTGTTCGAGCGCAAGTCCATGCCGATCGCCTTTACGGCCACGGGCAGCCGTCTCTTGGCCCTGGCCGACAAGCTGCTGCCCGAGATCGAACTGGCCGAGCGCGACGTGGCGCGCCTGTCGCAAGGCGACAAGGGGCAGTTGCGCGTGGCGCTCGAATGCCATACCTGTTTCGATTGGCTCATGCCCGTGATGGATGCGTTCCGCCAGCGCTGGCCGGAAGTGGAAATCGACCTGGTCTCCGGCTTTCACAGCGAACCGGCGGACTTGCTGCGCTCGGGCGAGGCGGACCTCGTGATCGGTTCGCCGTACGGCCCCGATTTCACCGTGTTTCCCCTGTTCCGCTTTGAAATGCTGGTGGTGATGGCGCAGAAGCACCGGCTGCAGGCGCAGCGCCGGCTGGTGGCGGCCGACTTTACGGGCGAGACATTAATTACCTATCCCGTGCCGGAAGAGCGTATCGACCTGATCCGCGAAGTGCTGCGCCCCGCCGGCATCGCGTTTGAACGCCGCACGGCGGAATTGACGGTCGCCGTGCTGCAACTGGTGGCGAGCCGGCGCGGCATTGCCGCCTTGCCGAACTGGGCCATCAAGAATTACGTCGATTACGATTATGTGGTGGCGCGCCCGGTTGGCGAGCACGGCTTGTGGAGCGATCTGTATGTCTCCGTGCCTGATCATCTGCAGGACAAGGCGTATGTGCGCGATTTCGTCAGCGTGATACGCGAGCAGTGCGCGGCCTCGCTGGACGGTATCAAGTTGTTGTCCTGATCAACGTTGAGTTGGAAACAAACCAACAGCAAAGCTTGATAAATATCAAGGTTCAGCAATGAACCACCGCTTACAGTTGAGTACTGTGCGGCGCAACATGCACCGCCATCAAATTGGAGAGGAACACTATGTTTTCATTTTCCGAGCAATGGGCACTGGCCGGCAAGGCCCTGGTGGAAGCACAATTGATCAGCGCGCAAGCGTATGCCCAGGCCGCTGTCGACAGCGGCGCCAGCGTGCTGGACTTGCAGATCGATGCGGCCCGCGCGGCGCTGGCCGCCGCTACGGTGGCAGGCAATCAGCTGCTGTCCGTGAAGGATCCGCAAGCGCTGCTGGAACTGTCGCGCACGCAGTCGCAACTGGCCATCGAACGCATCGGTGCATATGGCCGCCAGGCAAAGGATGTTGCCCAAGAAACCCAAGAGAAATTCGACACTGTGACAAAGGGTGAGTTTGCTGCATCGCGTCAAAAATTTGGCGAGCTGGTGCAGGTGGTAAAGCAAACGCCTGTGCCCCTGATTATTCCCTTCAATAATTTTCTAAAAACCACTTTCGGCGGCGCCGATGAAGGGTATGATAAAAATAAAAATACGCGTCCTGCTCGCCAGGCGTAAGCGTGTTGCGGCCCGGCAGCGGCTATCCGCCGCGCCAGGCCGCCCGCCGCCACCGCAAGCAGGCTGTCATCGCCGCCGCCTGCGGTGCGGCGCTGGAACTGCGGCGCGTGCCGCGCTAGAATGAAACGCAGCTTGCTGTGTCTTCCCGGATACTCATTGGATTGTATTAACACCTTGACCTTGGCCCTCGTGGCCTGCTTATCGGAGAAATAAATGGATGATGTCGTAATCGTGGCCGCCGGCCGTACCGCAGTCGGCAAATTCGGTGGCAGTCTGGCCAAGATTCCTGCGTCCGAACTGGGCGCGCATGTAATCAAGGGCTTGCTGGCACAAACCGGCATCGACCCGAACCTGATCGGCGAAGCGATCCTGGGCCAGGTGCTGACGGCTGCCGTCGGCCAGAACGCCGCGCGCCAGGCCGTCATCAAGGCTGGCCTGCCCAGCTCGATCCCGGCATTCACCATCAACAAGGTATGCGGCAGCGGCCTGAAGGCCACGCACCTGGCGGCGCAAGCGATCAAGTGCGGCGACGCCAACATCATCATCGCCGGTGGCCAGGAAAACATGAGCGCCTCGCCGCACGCGATGAACGGCTCGCGCGACGGTTTCCGCATGGGCGACTTCAAGATGATCGACACCATGATCGTCGACGGCCTGTGGGACGTGTACAACCAGTACCACATGGGCATCACGGCGGAAAACGTCGCCAAGAAATACGAAGTGACGCGCGCCGAGCAGGATGAATTCGCGCTGCAGTCGCAGCTGAAAGCGGAAGCGGCGCAAAAAGCGGGCAAGTTCAAGGATGAAATCCTGCTGCTGGAAATCGCCAATAAAAAAGGCACGGTCGTCTTCGATAGCGACGAATACATCAAGCCCGGTTCGACCCTGGAATCGCTGGCCGGCCTGCGCCCCGCATTCGCCAAGGATGGCACCGTCACGGCTGGCAACGCGTCCGGCCTGAACGATGGCGCCGCCGCCGTGATCATGATGTCCGCCTCGCAAGCGAAAGAACTGGGCTTGAAGCCGCTGGCGCGCATCAAGGCCTACGCTTCGTCGGGCCTGGACCCGGCCGTCATGGGCATGGGCCCCGTCTCCGCATCGCGCCTGTGCCTGAAAAAAGCCGGCTGGACGCATGAAGAGCTGGACCTGATGGAAATCAACGAAGCGTTTGCCGCGCAAGCGATTGCCGTCAACAAGGAAATGGGCTGGGATACCAGCAAGATCAACGTGAACGGCGGCGCGATTGCCATCGGCCACCCGATCGGCGCCTCGGGCGCGCGCATCCTGGTCACCCTGATCCACGAAATGATCCGCCGCGACGCCAAGAAAGGCCTGGCCGCATTGTGCATCGGCGGCGGCATGGGTGTCGCCCTCGCAATTGAGCGTGATTAATCGCTGACACCGAACTTGGGCCGTTACGCGCAATGCGTGGCGGCCTGGTCCGGTGCGGTACGCCGCCGTCACGCGGCGGTTTTGGATTGCTTTCATTAAATAATTAACTTTTTAGCAACAGAACGACACTGAGGGGATGAAAATGGCAAGAGTTGCATTGGTAACTGGTGGCATGGGTGGTCTGGGCGAAGCGGTGTGTTTCAAGCTGGCCGCGCTCGGCTATCGCGTGGTGACCACATATTCCCCAGGCAATCCGAAGGTCGCGGAATGGCTGGCGTCGACCAAAGACATGGGTTACGACTTCAAGGCATATCCGTGCGACGTGGCCGACTACGATTCGGCGGCTGCCTGCGTGGCGGCCGTGGAAGCGGAAATCGGTCCTGTCGACGTGCTGGTGAATAACGCCGGCATCACGCGCGACATGACGTTCAAGAAGATGGACAAGCCGAACTGGGATGCCGTGATGGGCACCAACCTCGATTCCGTCTTCAACATGACCAAGCCCGTCTGCGACGGCATGGTGGAACGCGGCTGGGGCCGCATCATCAATATCTCGTCCGTGAATGGCCAGAAGGGCGCCTTCGGCCAAACCAACTATTCGGC
Source organism: Janthinobacterium sp. BJB301 (assembly GCF_002735685.1). NCBI lineage: Bacteria > Pseudomonadati > Pseudomonadota > Betaproteobacteria > Burkholderiales > Oxalobacteraceae > Janthinobacterium > Janthinobacterium sp. BJB301. The sequence continues at coordinate 264,192 of NZ_PDZJ01000004.1, forward strand.
CGCGAAAGCTGGCATGCATGGTTTCACCAAGTCGCTGGCGCTGGAAGTGGCACGCAAGAACGTCACCGTCAACACCATCTCGCCAGGCTACATCGGCACCAAGATGGTCATGGCGATTCCTCAGGAAGTGCTCGACAGCAAAATCATCCCGCAAATTCCAATGGCGCGCCTGGGCAAGCCGGAAGAAGTGGCCGGCCTGGTCGCTTACCTGGCTTCCGATGAAGCCGCGTTCGTCACGGGCGCCAACATCTCGATCAACGGCGGCCAGCACATGTCGTAATCGGTATTGAGGTCAAACAAAAAGACAGCTGCGGCTGTCTTTTTTTATGCTTGCCAGCAAAACAAGGTGATCGCCGGATTTGCCTTAGAATCATCATTTCTCCACTGCACCATTTCCATGCCCCTCTTTCCTGTCTTGCGCCGCGCCAGCGTGGCCGCCATTCTTTTCCTGGGCGCCGGCGCGGCCCAGGCCAGCGTCGCGTTCCATGTCACGGTGACTACCGAGCGCGTCAACAAGCCCGGCGTGAAAACCAGCCTGCCTGCGCGCGATACGCAGGAAAGCGATGTCGTGCTGGGGCCCCATTACCTGAGCGTGCGTGATGGCACGCGCTTGTCCGTGCTCGATTTTGCCGCGCGCCGCCGCCACCTGATCGATATGGCGGCATCCACCTACGACACGTATTCGCTGTTCGACGTGGCGGGATTTCGCGTCTTCGAACTGCGCCACCGGCAAGGGATCGTCGGCATATTGAAGGCGGGCGGCCTTGAGCAGCACGCAACGTTGCCCGTGTATGAGGAACAGGCTTTGTCGGTGCTGGACAACAAGCGGCGCAACGCGCTGGCGCCGCAAGTGCTCGACGGCGCCGTGCTGTGGTCGCTCGACGAGCAGCCCCTGCTGCGCCTAGGGATAGCCGGCAGCCCCGTCAGCGGCGACGATGCCACGGCGTTTGCCCAGTACCTGCGCTACACCTGGGGCGGCCATCCGCTGGTGCTGAAGATGCTGGCCGACGGCAAGCGCATTCCCGCCGAATTTACCATGCACTACCAGGAGGTGGGTGGCAGCGTGACGCGCCACTTCCGCGTCAGCGCCATGACGGCGGGTGCGCCCGCCACGTATACCCTCGCCGCCTACCGGCCACGCCCGCTGGCGGCCGATGCGCCCCCGCTCGAGCGCGTGCTGGCGCAGGCGGCGCTGTTGCCGCCGCCGGGACCGCAGGCGCATCCGGCGCTGCGCGCCGAGGCCGAGCGCCTGTTTGCGGCAGAAAAACCCTTCGAGGCTTTCTTGACCTTGCTGGAAGACCATTTTTCCACGGGCGCGCTGGTGGACAAACTGACGCCCCAGCAACAGCTGGCCATGCAGGAGTGCCAGCCCATCCACGACTTGACGCGTGCACTGCTGGCCAAGGACCAGGAAGGCATCAAGGCAGCATTGACGACGGTGCAGGAATCAAGGACGCAAACGGGGCTGGAGCAGCCCGTGCTGGCCTTGTTCGAGGGAAATTTGCGCGCCAAGCTGGGGCAATGGCCGGAAGCGACCGCGCTGTATCTGCAAGTGCTGCAGGCCAAGCCGCAGATGGCGGCCGTGTACCAGGACCTGGGCGATGCCTTGCTGGCGCAATTCGATGCGCCGAATGCCTGGCGCAGCTGGGATGCGGGACGGGCCATGGCGCCCGCGCTGCGGCAATTTCGCAAGGTCAACGAGCTGGAGCGCAGCCTGCTGAACGACTACCCCGCCTTTTTTGCCGGCGGGGCGCCGCTTCCGCTGCCGGTTCCGCTGAAAAGTCAGCCCAGCACCAGCCGCCCGGCCAGCAAGACGAAGACGGTGGGCAGCACGAACTTGCCGTAAGGCGAAGGTTTGCCGCGCAGGCGGCGCGCCAGGCGCGCGGCCAGGATGGCGTACAGGGCGTCGAACAGCAGGCCGACCAGCACCAGGACGGCGCCCAGGCGCAGGTATTGCATGCCGACCTGCTCGCTGCCGGCGACGAACTGCGGCAGGAACATGCTGCAAAACAGCAGTGCCTTCGGATTGAGCAGATTCGTCAGGAAGCCGCGCACCAGGCTGGCGCGGGCGCCATGCGCCGTGGCGGGCGCGGCCGCTTCCTGCGCCGTTTGGCTCGACAGGGCCGACTGCAGCAGGCGCAGCGCCAGGTACAGCAGGTAGGCGGCGCCCGCCCATTTGACCCATTGCAAGGCTTGCGGATGCGTCACCATCAATGCCGCCAGGCCCGCTCCCGACAGCGCCACGTGGACGGCGCGCGCGCCGGCGATGCCGAGGGCCGTCACCAGCGCCGTGGCCACGCCGCGCGCGGCGCCCGTCGCCAGCACCAGCGCCATGTCGGGGCCCGGTAATAAAAAGGCGCCAGCCAGTGCCAGCAGGTACATCAGGAAGGTAGAATCGGACATGGGCCAGTCGAAAAGAAAAGCGGGAGCATGCGCACGGTGCAGCCTGCTCGCCGGATCCCATTATGTTCTTGCTGTGATGAAATGTGCTTGCTTTTCCTGCCCTGCATGCCCTAGTATTCGGGTAGATTCCACTCCTATAAAAACAAAAAATAGATGAAAATTTCAGAAGTTAGCCTCGACGCCACCGATTTGCAGATACTCAGGCTGTTGCAGGATGAAGGACGGCTGTCGAATGCGCGCCTGGCCGAGCGCTTGAAGCTCAGCGAAACCCCCGTCTGGCGCCGTCTGCGCCGCCTGGAAGAGGAAGGTTTTATTACCGGCTACCAGGCTTTGCTCAATCGCAAGAAGCTGGGCATCGGCCTGGTCGCGTTCGTCCGGGTCGTGTTTGCCAACCATGGCGGCGAGCAGCCGTCGCAGTTCGAGCAAGCCATCGCGACGATTCCCGAAATCTTGTCGTGCCACAATGTGGCGGGCGAAGCCGATTATTTCCTGCAAGTGGTGGCGCGCGACCTGGAAGCGTATGGCGAATTCGTCTCGACCGTGCTGCGCCGCCTGCCTGGCGTGGCGGAAATCCAGTCCAGCCTGTCGATGCGCGAAATCAAGTCGTCGAACCGCCTGCCCTTGCTGCTGGCCTGAGGCGCCGGGGGCGCACTATAATTGGAACAGTTGCCAGGACTCGTGCCTGGCGCCCTGACCGCCACTCCGAGGACCGCCATGCCCGATTCCCTGACTCCCCTGTTTCCCGTCCTGTCGCCGAACCGGCACGGCATGCTGGCGGTCGATGACATCCACACCATTTATTGGGAAGAGTGCGGCAACCCCGACGGTATTCCCGTGCTGTTCCTGCATGGCGGGCCCGGCGCGGGCCTGTCGCCGCAGCACCGCCGCTTCTTCGATCCGCAGCGCTACCGCGTGATCCTGTTCGACCAGCGCGGCGCGGGCAAGTCCACGCCGCTGGGCGAATGGCGCAACAACACGACGCAGCTGCTGATCGCCGATATCGAACGCCTGCGTGCCCAGTTCGGCATCGGCCAATGGCTGGTGTTTGGCGGCTCCTGGGGCTCGACCCTGGCGCTGGCGTATGGCCAGGCGCATCCGGAAGCTTGCCTCGGTTTCGTGCTGCGTGGCATTTTCCTGTGCACGCAGGCGGAAATCGACTGGTTCATCGACGGCGTGCGCTGGTTCTATCCGGAACTGTACGAGGAATTCGCCGCGCCCATTCCGGCAGAGGAAAGGGGCGACTTGCTGGCCGCCTACGTGAAACGCATCCTCAGCAGCGATCCCGCCGTGTACTGGCCGGCCGCGCGCGCCTGGAGCCGCTTCGAAGGGCGCCGCGTGTACCTGATGCCGCAACCGGAAGATGCGCCGAACGATGCGCTGGACCTGGGCGTGGGCCGGCTCGAATCGCATTACATGGCCAACCTCGGTTTCTTCGAGGAAGACCAGCTGATCCGCAACATCGGGCGCATCGCGCATTTGCCGGCCGTCATCGTGCAAGGGCGCTACGACGCCATCTGCCCGCCGCTGTCGGCCTACCGTTTGCAGCAAGCCTGGCCCGGCGCACAGCTGGAAATGATCCCGGACGCGGGCCATGGCGCGCTCGAGCACGGCATCGCTTCGGCGCTGGTGCGCGCCACCGAGCGCTTCGTGCCGGGGCGCGGCTTCGCATGACGTTCAACCACGCCGGTTGGCAAAGCGGCCAGCCGGCGTGCGCCACCTGCTACACTATGGCCTGTGCTGGCGCCACGGTCGGGCGCCGGTGTGAACCCACGACTTTTTATCCATGAACATACAGATCGGCGACATCGGCCATATCATCCAGCTGGCGATTGCGCCGGTTTTCCTGTTGACCGGTATCGGTACCATGCTGGTGGTGCTGACCAACCGCCTGGGCCGCATCATCGACCGCACGCGCGTGCTGGAAGACCGGCTCGACATCGGCTACAACGATTTCTATATGGATGAGCTAGATACCCTGTATCGGCGTACCCATCTGATCAACTATTCGATTTCGCTGAGCACGGCGTGTGGTTTCTTCGTCTGCGTCATCATCGCCATGCTGTTTTTGGGCGATATTCTGAACCTGACCCTGGACAAATACATCGCGGCCTTCTTTGTGCTGGCCGTGATTTGCCTGATCGGCTGTTTTATTTACTTACTGCGCGAAATTTATCTGGCCGCGACGGCCCAGCGCATCCGGCGCCATATCCGCCCGCCACGTTAAGCGGCGCGCCGGTTTACCCTACTATTGAAGAACGAGTCCAGCATGCACGATTACAAACGTCCCCCCACCCTGCACCGCTACGGCCAGCGCAGCGAACTCGAGCTGGCGCTGAGCCTGGGCCAGTTCCGCCTGGCGCCAGCGGGCAATTGTCTGACCCTGAGCTTTTCGCAAGTGTGGGACAAACAATTGTTCGATCTGTTCGCCCCGGCCGACGCCTGTTTGATCATCCACAATACGGAAGAATTCGGCGAACGCCTGCACCGCGCCGTGCAGCGCACCCTGCCCAGCTGGGCAGGCATCGATGGCCTGGTCGAATACGGCCAGCGCGCCGCCCTGGGCGCCGCCTTCACCAAGACGCGCGCCGAGGCGCCCGAGCAGGAATGGCTGTTCGCCTGGCGCTCGATGCAGCCGCAAGCGAGCCTGAACCCTGTCACGGTAAAACTGGGCAGCCTGGAAAACTTCGCGGAAATCCGCGACCGCGATACCTATTTGGCCTGATTTTTTAACACCGGATGAAACCGTAGCGAGCGGATGGGAGTTGTAGCTGAGCAGCGGAGCTGTGCTTTAGCACAGTGAGCAGCGGAGGCTGCAAATCGCGACGCGCAGTAGGTTTTTTCCGGTGTCGTTATCCGGATTTATCGGCGTACTGGCTGTCGATGCGGGCCAGTACCGCCGCCATCATGCGCTCGATATCGCCGCGTATCATGGTCGTGCCCAGCATGCCGGGCACGTAGAAGCCCGGCATCAGCCGGCTGGAAAAGACGATGCGCGTGCCGCCCGTCTCGGGGATGGGATACAGATTCCAGCGCGATTCGTAGTGCCGCATGTCGCCCGAGATCAGGGCGATATCGATGGCCGTGAACGGCGTTTCCGTGGCCCGCACCACCAGGTGGATGGGGTGGTTCATGAACAGGAAGCGCGCCATGCCCTGCTGCTCGATGATGACTTCATTGCCGTTGCGCGACAGCACGCGGCAGGAGCTGAGGTCGGGCACGAATTCATGCATGCGCTCGTAGGTGGTCAGGGTCTTCCAGACGGAGGCCGGCGGCGCCTGCACGCTGCCGCTGGCATCGACTTCATACATGCGCTGCCCGTCGACCTCGATGCGCTTGACGTCGACCTTCAGCCTGTCCAGGCGTGTCGCCTGTGCCAGCGCGGTCGCGGGGACGGCGCACAGCATCAGCAGGCAAAGGAAGAGTCGCGTCATGTCACCTAGCCTACGGGAAACTTGCCCCCGGCACAAGCTGTACGCATCGCCGGCCCGTGCGCGGGGCGATTTAGAACTCCCGGTCTAGAGAAATACGCTGCGGCGAGCGGCAATGCTTGCTACCGTACGGCCTGCATACCACCTCTACCGGACCGATCACCATGACTGCCTATCCCCACCTGCTGGCCCCGCTCGACCTGGGTTTTACCTCTTTGCGCAACCGCGTCATCATGGGGTCCATGCACACGGGCCTGGAAGACCGCTTTTACCATTATGGCAAGCTGGCCGCGTTTTACCGCGAACGGGCGCGCGGTGGCGTGGGGCTGATCGTCACGGGCGGCATCTCGCCGAACCGCCAGGGATGGCTGCTGCCGTTCGGCGGCACCCTCAATTTCCTCGGCGACGTGCCGAACCACCGCAAGGTGACGCGCGCCGTGCACGAGGAGGGCGGCAAGATCGTCATGCAGATCCTGCATGCGGGCCGCTATGGCTACCAGCCGTTCGTCGTCTCGGCGTCGGCGAAGAAATCGCCGATCTCGCCATTCCGGCCCCGTCCCCTGAGCGAACGGGGCATCGAGCGCACCATCTGCGACTACGTGCGCTGCGCGCGCCTGGCGCAAAAGGCCGGCTATGACGGCATCGAGGTGATGGGCAGCGAGGGCTACCTGTTGAACCAGTTCCTGTGCGCGCGCACGAATCTGCGCCAGGACCGCTGGGGCGGCACGATCGAGAACCGCATGCGCCTGCCCGTGGACATCGTGCGCCGCATCCGCGCCGCCGTCGGCCCCAACTTCATCATCATGTACCGCCACTCGCTGCTCGACCTGGTCGAGGGCGGCAATACCTGGGACGACGTGGTGACGGTGGCCAAGGCCCTGGAACACGCCGGCGTGACCATTTTGAATACGGGCTTCGGCTGGCATGAGGCCAGAGTCCCCACCATCGTCACCTCCGTGCCGCGCGCGGCCTTCGCTTCCGTGGCGGGCCGGCTGCGCCGCGAAGTCAATATCCCCGTGGTGGCGTCGAACCGCATCAACATGCCGCACGAAGCGAACGCCATCCTGGAACGCGGTGACTGCGACCTGGTGTCGATGGCGCGCCCCTTCCTGGCCGACCCGTTTTTTGTCGCCAAGGCCGCCGCGGGCCGCGCCGACGAAATCAACACCTGCATCGGCTGCAACCAGGCGTGTCTCGACCATACGTTTGCCAACAAGCGCGCCAGTTGCCTAGTCAACCCGCGCGCCTGCCATGAAACGGAACTCGTCTACGCGAAAAAGGCCGTGCCGCGCCGGGTGGCCGTCGTCGGCGCCGGCCCGGCCGGCCTGTCCGCCGCCTGCGTGGCGGCCGAATGCGGGCACGAGGTGAGCCTGTTCGACGGCAGCGACAGTGTCGGCGGCCAGTTCAAGGTGGCCATGCAGATACCTGGCAAGGAAGAATTCACGGAAACCATCCGTTATTTTGCGCGCCGGCTGGCGCTGCTGGAAGTCAAGCTGCACCTGGGCCAGCGCGTGACGCGCGAGCAATTGCTGGCGGGCGGCTACGACGACGTTATCGTCGCCACCGGCATCAAGGTGCGCCTGCCGGCCATTCCCGGCATCGACCATCCGAAGGTGCTGTCGTATCTGGATGTGCTACAGAGCAAGAAGCCCGTGGGCGCGCGCGTGGCCATCATCGGCGCGGGCGGCATCGGCTTCGACGTGGGTGAATACCTGCTGCACGACCCGGCGCATCCGCTGCCCCAGCCTGTGGCCACCTGGGCGGGCGAGTGGGGCGTGGACCTGGATGCGGCCACTGGCGGCGGCCTGGTGCCGCCAGTGGCGCCGCATCCAGTGCGGCAAATCTTCCTGTTGCAGCGCAAGACCTCGAAAGTGGGGGCGGGACTGGGCAAGACGTCGGGCTGGGTGCACCGCGCGGCACTGGCGAGAAACGGCGTGGCCATGCTGGCCGGCGTGAGCTACGACAAGATCGACGAGCAAGGCTTGCACATCACGGTGGGCGGAGAGCAGCGCCTGCTGGCGGTGGACAACGTGGTTATCTGCGCGGGCCAGGACAGCTTGACGGAACTCATGCCGGAAATGGACAAGGATGGCAAGCCGCTGGCGGCGGGCGGCCCCCGTTTCCATAAGATCGGCGGCGCCGCGCTGGCGGCCGAACTCGACGCCAAGCGGGCGATACGGGAAGGCGCGGAGCTGGCCGCCAGTTTATAACCCGGAAAAAACTGGGGTCGGACCCTGAGGGTCCGACCCCGGCATTTGCATGGGCTAGAGGTTCGGTATCAAAGAACCTTAATGGCCATGCCCCTTCTTCGCCGCATCAAAACTCTGCAGCACGTGTTCGGCCATGCCATTCGCCAGCTCGTGTTCGCCAATAAACACCTTGCCCGCGTTTTCCGCGCGCAGCAATTCCGCCTCTTCCTCGCTGTGCGTGCGCACCACCGTCATGATGTTCGGGTTCAGCGCGCGCGCCGTCTCGATCATGGCGCGCACGTGGAAGGTATCGGGCGTGGCGATGACGAGCATGGTGGCGTGCGTGATGTGCGCCTGGATCAGCACGGCCGGTTCGCCCGCATTGCCGGCCACGGCCGGGATGCCCTGCTTGCGCAGCTGGTCGACGATTTCGCGGTTTTCCTCGGCCACGACGAAGTGGATGCCCCGTTCCATCAGGGCGGCGGCGATGCGCCGGCCCACGCGGCCATAGCCGACCAGGACGATCTGGCCCGACAGTTTTTCCTGCGGCACCGTCATCGGCAGCTCGGCCAGCGGGTCGGTGGTGCGTTCGAACTTGCGCGCGAAATCGCTGTTGCTCATCACGCGCAGCAGCGGCTTGGCCATGCTGAACACGAGCGGATTCAAGGCGATGGACAGGATGGCGCCAGCCAGGATCAGGCTTTGGCCTTCCTGCGGCATCAGGCCCAGCGACAGGCCCAGGGCGGCCAGGATGAACGAGAACTCGCCGATCTGCGCCAGGCTGGCCGAGACGATGATGGCCGTTTTCGGCGGATAGCGCAGCGCCATCACGAGCAGGAAGGCGGCGATCGACTTGCCGAAGATAATGATGGCGCACACGGCCAGCACTTGCAGGGGCTTCTCGATGAGGATGTTCGGCTCGAACAGCATGCCGACGGAAACGAAGAACAGCACGGCAAACGCGTCGCGCAGGGGCAGCGACTCTTCCGCGGCGCGGTGGCTGAGTTCGGATTCGCGCAGCACCATGCCGGCGAAGAAGGCGCCCAGCGCGAAGGACACGCCGAACAGCTTGGTCGAAGCGTAGGCGATGCCGACGGCCGCGGCGATCACGCACAGGGTGAACAGCTCGCGCGAACCGGTGCGCGCCACCTGCCACAAAATCCACGGGAACAGCTTGCGGCCCACCACCAGCATGAAGACGATGAAGCCGGCCACTTGCCCCAGGGTAATGGCCAGGGTTTGCCACAGGCTGACAGCCTCGGCATCCGGTGCGACCTTGCCGCCCAACACGCCGGCAAACGCCGGCAGCAGCACCAGCACCAGCACGGTGACGAGGTCTTCCACCACCAGCCAGCCGACGGCGATGCGCCCATTCAGCGAGTCGAGGATGCCCCGTTCTTCCAGCGCGCGCAGCAGCACCACGGTACTGGCCACGGACAGGGCCAAGCCGAAGATCAGTCCGCCACCGAGGGTCCAGCCCCACCAGTGGGCCAGGCCCATGCCCATCGCTGTGGCGACGCCGATCTGCAGGATGGCGCCAGGCAGCGCGATCTTGCGCACGTCCCACAAATCTTCGATGGAAAAGTGCAGGCCGACACCGAACATCATCAGCATCACCCCGATTTCCGCCAATTGCCCGGCTATTTCCGCATCCGCCACAAAACCGGGCGTGGCCGGTCCGATGATGATGCCGGCGGCCAGGTAGCCGACCAGGGCCGGCAGTTTCAGGCGCGCGGCGATGAAGCCGAAGATGAGGCCGAACCCGAGGGCGGCGGCGATGGTGGTGATCAGGCTGATGTCATGGGGCATGCGTGTGGGGTTCCTTATGGGACGTGCGGATGGAAAAAGATGTTGCTCAGCGACCAAGTATAAACGCATCAAAGCCCCTGCCGGAAGGTTCCTGCGGCTTTATTGCAAAAAACCTGTGCACTATCTTCGTCCAGGTGGCCACGAACGCATGTCATCCACCCGGATCTTCTCCTAATTCAAGGATTCCACCCTATGCCACCCCGTGTCTTTACACCTTGCGCACGATCACGCAGCCGATGGAATAACCGGCGCCGAACGAGCAGATGACGCCCGTGGCGCCCGCCGTCATGTCATCCTGATACTTATGGAAGGCGATGATGGAACCGGCCGACGAGGTGTTGGCGTAGGTATCGAGGATCACGGGCGCTTCGTTCGCTTCCGCGTCGCGGCCCAGGATCAGGCGCGCGATCAGCAGGTTCATGTTCAGGTTGGCCTGGTGCAGCCAGTAGCGGGAGACTTGCGCCACTTCCACGCCGGCCTTGGCCAGGGTCGCCTTGATCATCTCGGCGGCCATCGGGCACACTTCCTTGAAGACCTTGCGGCCTTGCTGGCGGAATAATTTATCGGCCTGGCCCACGCCGGACTCGTCAAAACGGTTGAGGAAGCCGAAATTGTTGCGGATGGCGTTAGAGAAGCGCGTTTTGAGTTCCGTGCCGATGATCTCGAACTGGTGCTTGGACACGGCCGTGTCTTTCGCTTCCACGATGATGGCCGTGCAGGCGTCGCCGAAAATGAAATGGCTGTCGCGGTCGCGCCAGTTCAGGTGGCCGCTGGTGATTTCGGGATTCAACACCAGCACGGCGCGCGCCTGGCCGCTTTGCACGGCGGCCACGGCTTGCTGGATGCCGAAGGTGGCGGACGAGCACGCCACGTTCATGTCAAAACCATAACCGTCTATGCCCAGCGCATCCTGCACTTCCACGGCCATCGCCGGGTAGGCGCGCTGCATATTGCTGCAAGCCACCAGTACCATGTCGATATCGGCTGGCGTGCGGCCCGCGCGCGCCAAGGCGTCGCGCGCGGCGGCAACCGCCATTTCCGCTTGCAGGGACAGTTCATCATCGCCCCGTTCCGCGATGCGCGAGACCATGCGCGCCGGATCGAGGATGCCTTCCTTTTCCATCACGAAGCGCGACTTGATGCCGGACGCCTTTTCGATGAAGGCCACGCTCGACAGGTCCAGCGCCGTCACTGTGCCCGCGGCGATCGCGTCGGCGTTGTCGGCATTGAACTTTTCAGCGTAGGCATTGAAGCAGGTGACCAGCTCTTCGTTGGAGATCGAAAATGGCGGCGTGTACAGTCCGGTACCGCTGATGACGACTTGTTTCATGGTTAAGCTTTCAAATTTGGCAATCGGCGCGATGCCGATAAGTGAAGCAAATTTTACACAAACGGGCTCGACTGTAGAGAGTTTCGTGTTACGGGGCAGGGCGATGTGTGGCGGAAGATTGATTTTTGTCGCGTGGACGGGTGACCGGGGGGGCATTGCGCCCCCCTGTGATGCTGGCGCTGCTGCTTATTTCTTCTGTTCTTTCTTGACGTCGGCCTGCACCACCACCGGTTCGGCCTTGGCCAGCTGCACCGGCAGACCCTTCAGGTGGTTCAGCGCCTGGTGCAATTGAAAATCGTCCTTGCTGCCAAATTCCAGCGGTTTGCGGGTCTTTTCCAGGGCGATGATGCGCAATTGCTCTTCCATCTCGTCGTTGACTGGCGCGGCCTTGGCGCTTTCTTGGTCGCGGTCGTTGCTCAGGTGCTTGGTCAGGTCCGCTTCGCGGATGCGCAAGCCGTTGAGGCCGTCGCCGTCCGCATTTTCATCGACCAGCAGGTCGGGCACGATGCCCTTGGCCTGGATCGAGCGGCCGTTCGGCGTGTAGTAGCGGGCCGTCGTCAGCTTGACGGCCGTGTCGGCTGTCAGCTGGCGGATGGTTTGCACGGAACCCTTGCCGAAGGTTTGCGTGCCGATGATGGTGGCGCGCTTGTAATCCTGCAGGGCGCCGGCGACGATTTCCGAGGCCGAGGCCGACCCCGTGTTGACGAGCACCACCAACGGCACTTTCTTGATGGCTGCCGGCAATTTCGCCAGGGCGTCGCCTTCCGAACGGAAGGTATAGTATTCGGCGCGGCCGTAGAACACCTGTTTCGAGTCCGGCAACTGGCCGTTGGTCGAGACGATGGCCGCGTCCTTCGGCAGGAAGGCGGCCGAGACGCCGATGGCGCCTTGCAGCACGCCGCCCGGATCGTTGCGCAGGTCCAGCACCATGCCCTTGATGTTCGGGTCTTGCTGGTATAACGCCGTGATCTGCGCGGCCATGTCGTCGACGGTCGGTTCCTGGAATTGCGACACGCGCAACCAGGCGTAGCCAGGCTCGACGATCTTCGCCTTCACGCTCTTTTGGTGGATTTCCTCGCGCGTGATGGTGAAGGCCAGCGGCTGCGGTTCATCCTTGCGGGCAATCGTCAGCGACACCTTGGTGCCCGGTTCGCCGCGCATGCGCTTGACGTTGTCGTCCAGGCTGACGCCTTTCACGGGCTGGCCATCGAGGCGGGTGATCAGATCGCCAGCCTTGATGCCGGCGCGGTAGGCGGGAGAATCCTCGATGGGCGAGACGATCTTGATGTAGCCGTCTTCGCTGAGGCCGATTTCAATGCCCAGGCCGACGAACTTGCCTTCGGAGCCTTCGCGCAGCTCGGCGTAGGCTTTCTTGTCCAGGTAGGCGGAATGGGGGTCGAGCGAGGCGACCATGCCGGAAATGGCGTCTTCCAGCAGTTTCTTGTCTTCCACCGGCTCGACATAATCGGACTTGATCAGGCCAAATACGTCGGCCAGCTGGCGCAGCTCTTCCAGCGGCAGGGGCGGCTCGACGGTCTTTTGCGCCATGGCGGAAAATTGCAGCGACACGGCGACGCCGGCCACCACGCCCAGGCCGATCAAGCCGGTATTTTTGAGTTTGCCCATCATTGCACCTTTGCAGCTAGCGTGTCTTGCACAAGCGCCAGTCCCCGTGGAGCGGCGCTTTCCTGAAAGTATAGACCTGAATCTCTGCCGGCGTGGGCCGGCCGTGGAAAAAGCGTGTCTGGGCCCAGTCTACGCGCGAAAACGGGGCTGCCAGCTTGCCATATGTTGCGGTTTTGTATGCGATGTATAGTTACTCTTGAGGGGAGTAAGCATTTGTAAGAGTCGAAAAAAAGCGTGTGCGGCGGCCCTATAGTGGACTCGCATTCTCGACCCGAAGTGGTTTTGCCTGCGTCTGCGGACGCAGGCTTTTTTTTATCCGGAGCCCCCATGACCTCGTTGACCTTTTCCCCCGCCGTGCGCCGTCTCGGCCTGGCCTTGCTGCTGGGTACCACCGCCTTGACCGCCTCGGCCGTGCCGATTGCCGAGATGCGCCTGGAAGACTTGCTGCCGATGGCGCCCGATTTCAGGACGGAATTGAAGCTCAATGCGAATCAAACCACCTTGTGGCAGCAGGTGGAAGGGAAATCGCGCCAGCTGTTGCGCGAACGCAAGGCGCGCCGCGAACGCCTGCAAGCGGGCGTGACGCAGGGTTTGCAGGCGCCGCGGCTGGAGTTGCGCGACTTGCTCGCCGGCCTGGACACGGAAAGCACGCAGAGCCTGGCCGAAGAAAAGCAGCTGCGCGAATGGTGGCTGAGCGTCAACGATGCCCTCGACGAGAACCAGCGCCAGATGGTGGCCCAGTTCATCGCCGGCCAGATGGCGCGCGTGATGGACGCCGCCGCGCCCCGCAGCGAATCGCGCGGCGCGCCCGGTGGCGAGCATGGCGGGCGCAAGGGCGGCAAGGGGGGCATGGGCGGCGCGGGCGTGAGCATGGGCAGCGGGGGCGCCGGTATCACCTTGCCCGGCAACTGAGGGTAAGCAGAGGGCAGGCGCTGGGGGGCAACCAAGGGGCAAGGATGGTCAAAAGGCATGCTCGCGTGCTACATTCCTGCAGCGCCTGGCGCGGCAGGCTATCCGCCCGAAGCCATCCGCCCGGTCTTTTTGACATGCCCCATAAGGACAATCCGTGAATCGCTATCTCTTGAGCAGTCTGACCCTGACCCTGTTGGCTGCGTTTGCCCATGCCGCCGAACCCGTATCCGCCGCTGCCGCCCCGACCGTGGCGCCCGGCGTCGCACCTTCCGCACCTGCCGCCGCCGGCGTCGTTTCCGGTATCGATGTGCAGTACATCGACCCCGCCGTGCGCGTGCAGGACGATTTCTTCACCCATTTGAACGGCAAGTGGCTGGCCACGGCCGAGATTCCTGCCGACAAGTCGAGCTGGGGTTCGTTCGCCAAGCTGCGCGATGACACCACGCCACAGTTGCGCGGCATCATCGAAGCCACGCAAAAGGACAAGAACAGGAAGGCCGGTTCCGAAGCGCAGAAAATCAGCGACCTGTACGCCAGCTACATGGATGAAGCCAAGCTCGAGGCGCTGGGCACGAAGCCGCTGGCCGGTGAACTGAACCGCATCCGCTCGCTGCGCGACAAGAAGGGCGTGCCCGCCCTGATCGCCCACCTGAGCCAGACGGGCGTGGCTACGCCATACGCCGTCTACGTGGGCCAGGATGCCCGTGCTTCGACGAAATATGCGGCGTATGTGAGCCAAAGCGGCCTGGGCATGCCGGACCGCGACTACTACCTGGAAGCCAAGCAGGCTGGCGTCAAGGAAAAATACCAGGCGCACGTGGAAAAAATGCTGGCCATGGCGGGCGACAAGAACGCCGCCGCCCGCGCCAAGGCTGTCGTGGCGCTGGAAACGGCCCTGGCCGAAGTGCAATGGACCAAGGTCGAGAACCGCGACCCCGTCAAACGCTACAACAAGACCGACATCAACAAGCTGAACGACCTGACGCCGGGCTACGACCTGAAGTCCGGCCTGGCCGCCCTGGGCATCGCCAACAAGGTCGACTACGTCATCGTCAACCAGCCGAGCTACCTGGCCGGCTACAACAAGGTGCTCGCGTCTGCCGACCTGGATACCCTGAAAGCGTATTTCGAATGGCAGTTGTTGCGCAGCTATGCCAGCTACCTGTCGAAAAACTTCGTCGATGAAAGCTTTGCCTTCTACGGCACGGTGCTCAGCGGCGTGACGGAAAACCAGCCGCGCTGGAAGCGTGGCGTGGGCGCCGTCGAAGGCGTGCTGGGCGAAGCCGTCGGCAAACTGTATGTCGCGCAATATTTCCCGGCAGAACGCAAGGCGCACATGCAGGAGCTGGTGAAAAACGTGCTGGCCGCCTACAAGGACAGCATCGACACCCTGGACTGGATGAGCCCGGAAACCAAGAAGGAAGCGCAAGCCAAGCTGGCCAAGTTCACGCCGAAGATCGCGTATCCGAACAAATGGCGCGATTACACGAAGCTGCAAATCGTCCAGGGCGACCTGGTGGGCAACATGATGCGCGCCGCCAACTTCGGTTCCGCGCGCCAGGTGGCCAAGCTGGGCAAGCCGATCGACCGCGAAGAGTGGGGCATGACGCCGCAAACGGTGAATGCCTATTACAGCTCGACGATGAATGAAATCGTCTTCCCCGCGTCGATCCTGCAGCCGCCGTTCTTTGACGCCAACGCGGACGACGCCGTCAACTATGGCGCCATCGGCGCCGTCATCGGCCATGAAATCAGCCACGGCTTCGACGACAAGGGCAGCCAGTCCGATGGCGACGGCAACCTGCGCGACTGGTGGACCCCGGCCGACGGCAAGAATTTCGCCGCCAAGGCCGACGCGCTGACCAAGCAATATGACGGTTACAGCCCCTTGCCGGGCTACCACGTCAACGGCGCCCTGACGCTGGGCGAGAATATCGCCGACAACTCGGGTGTGGCGATCGCCTACAAAGCCTATAAAATCTCGCTGGGCGGCAAGCCGGCGCCCGTGCTGGACGGCTTGACGGGCGACCAGCGTTTCTACATGGGCTTTGGCCAGGTATGGCGCAGCAAGATGCGCGAAGCGCAGCAGATCGTGCAGATCAAGACCGACCCGCATTCGCCGGGCCAGTACCGCGCGAATGGCACCATGGTCAACCAGCCTGGCTTCTACGAAGCGTTTGGCGTGAAACCGGGCGACAAGATGTATGTCGCACCGGAAAACCGCGTGATCATCTGGTAAGCCCAGCCTCGATGAAAACGTAATCCTGTAACAACAAAAGAGACCACTCGCGTGGTCTTTTTTGCATTCTGGCCAAAGTTTTTTCTGTCGTTTCGGCCGGTATGCTACAGTCAAAAACCGGGCCAGAAGCCTTGGGCCTTCTGACCCTTATATTCCACACAATACAATATTGAGGACAACCGTGAATCGTTATTTGTTAAGTGCATTGACCCTGAGTTTGCTGGCCGGCGTGTCCGGCATGGCTGGCGCCGCTGATGCGGCCAAGAAAACCGCCGCCGCTCCCGCCACGGCCGTCGCCGGCGCGGCGCTGACGTCCGGCATCGCCGTCGAATACGTCGATCCTGCCGTGCGCGCGCAGGACGATCTGTTCCAGCACCTGAATGGCAAATGGCTGGCGGAAACCGTGATTCCTGCCGACAAGTCGAGCTGGGGCAGCTTTGCCAAGCTGGCCGACGATACGCAAACGCAGCTGCGCGGCATCGTCGAAGGCGCTGCCGCCGACAAGGCCCGCGCGGCCGGCTCGAATGCCCAGAAGATCGGTGATTTCTATAACAGCTTCATGGATGAAGCCAAGCTGGAAAGCCTGGGTCTGACCCCCTTGAATGCGGAGCTGGCGAAGATCGCCGCGCTGCAGGACAAGGCGGAGTTGCCTGCCGTGATCGCCCATTTCAGCAAGCTGGGCGTGACCTCGCCTTACGACTTCGGCATTCACCAGGACGCCAAGGATTCCACCAAGTACGTGGCCGACATCGTGCAGAGCGGCCTGGGCTTGCCTGACCGCGACTACTACCTGGAAGCAGGCAAGGCCGACACGCGCGCCAAATACCTGGCCCACGTGGAAAAAATGCTGAGCCTGGCCGGCGACGCGAACGCTGCCGCCAACGCGAAAGCCATTGTGGCGCTGGAAACGGAGCTGGCCAAGGCGCAATGGAGCAATGTGCAGAACCGCGACCCCGTCAAGACCTATAACAAGGTGGAACTGGCGAAACTGGCCGCCGTGGCGCCAGGCTACGACTGGGCCCGCTACCTGAAGGACACGGGCATTGCCGGCAAGGTCAATTACGTGATCGTCAGCCAGCCCAGCTACCTGAAGGGTTTTGCCGAAATCGCCAACAAGACCCCGCTCGACACGTGGAAAGCGTATTTCCAGTGGCACTTGCTGCACGCTAACGCCGGCTACCTGCCGAAAGCGTATGTCGATGAAAACTTCGCGTTCTATGGCACCACCCTGACGGGCGTGACGGAAATGCGTCCGCGCTGGAAACGCGGCGTGGGCGCCGTCGAAGGCGCGCTGGGCGAAGCCGTGGGCCAGCTGTACGTGGAGCAATATTTCCCGGCCGAGCGCAAGGTGCGCATGGAAGCGCTGGTGAAAAACCTGATGACGGCCTACAAGCAAAGCATCGACAAGCTCGACTGGATGAGCCCTGTCACCAAGAAACAGGCGCAGATCAAGCTGGCCAAGTTCACCACCAAGATCGGCTATCCGAACAAATGGCGCGATTACTCGGGCCTGACGGTGGCGCCGGACGATTTGATCGGCAACATCCAGCGTTCGCACCTGCTGAACTACAACCGCGAATTGAACAAGCTGGGCCAGCCCATCGACCGCGACGAGTGGGGCATGACGCCGCAGACCGTGAACGCTTATTACAACCCTGAGCTGAACGAAATCGTCTTCCCGGCCGCCATCCTGCAAGCGCCGTTCTTCGACGCCAACGCGGACGACGCCGTCAACTATGGCGCCATCGGCGGCGTCATCGGCCATGAAATCAGCCACGGCTTCGACGACCAGGGCGCCCAGTACGACGGCGACGGCAACCTGCGCGACTGGTGGACCAAGGCCGACCATAAAAACTTCGCCAAGAAAACCAAGCAGCTGGTGGCGCAGTACAACAGCTTCAGCCCCGTCAAGGGCCACTTCGTCAACGGCGAACTGACCCTGGGCGAAAATATCGCCGACAATTCCGGCGTGGCCATTGCCTATAAAGCGTACAAATTGTCGCTGAACGGCAAGCAAGCTCCCGTCATCGACGGCTTCACGGGCGAGCAGCGCTTCTACGCTGGCTTTGCCCAGGTCTGGCGCATGAAGATGCGCGAAGCGCAGCAGCTGGTCTTGCTGAAAACGGACCCGCACTCGCCAGGCCAGTTCCGCGCCAACGGCACCATGCGCAACCAGCCCGGCTTCTACCAGGCCTTCGACGTGAAACCGGGCGACAAGATGTATCTGCCACCGAAAGACCGCGTCATCATGTGGTAACAGCAGTTCTGACGCGCTAGTACCGAGCCGCCCCGCATCAAGCCGGGCGGCTTTTTTACGCCGTGTGATCTGGCGCAAACTGCGGGTAAAAAAAAACCGCCCATCCGGGCGGTTTCTTGCTACTGCGAGCAGCTGCTTACTTGGCAGGTTCCGCGGCTGGTGCGGCAGCGCCGTCAGCGGCAGCGGCTGGTGCCGGCACTTCCGGTTCCTTGAACTTGCCGCCCGACGCATTGGCAATGTAGACGACGGCGCGCGCCACTTCCACATCGTCGAGGTCGGGATTGCCGCCCTTGGCCGGCATCGCGCGCAAGCCTTCGATGGCGTGTTTCAGGACCGTATCGTAGCCCTGGGCCAGGCGTGCCGACCAGCCGCCCGCATCGCCAAACTTCGGCGCACCGGCCACGCCGGCGCCATGGCAAGCCACGCAGGTCGCCGTGTAGACGGCTTCGCCGCTTTGCAGCACTTTCGGACCGCTGGCATCCTTGAAGGTGAAGCCGGCATTGGCAACCGGACTCAAGCGCTCGGCAATGGCTTCCGGCGACTGGCTGTCCGTACCGGCGCCCGTCAGTTTTTGCGCCGTGACGAACTGCACCAGCAGGATGATGCCGATGACGGTGATGAGGAAGAAGCCAGCTACGGCGGCAAGCAATTGTTTAGGCGTTTTGATCGCTGATTGTTGTTCGTTATGTGCGTCGCTCATGATGTCCTTAGTCCAGATTTGAAACTGATGGCCGTGTAAGGTAGCATTTTTACATGCCTGGATGTAAACCTTTATGAAACCCACAATTATAGGCACAAAAATTGAGCAGTGACATGCAATTGCCAGCGATACGACAGTTTCCGTAGACGTAGGTAAAGAAAAACGGTATCCTTCGCATCACTTCAGAAATTCCCCCTACGCGGCTGTAGCTCAGTGGATAGAGTATTGGCCTCCGAAGCCAAGGGTCGTGGGTTCGATCCCCGCCAGCCGCACCAGACAAATCAAGACTCCCGTTTTATCCAGCCAGCATTGCCATGCGGCTGCATGCCGTGTTCTCCATTGTGACTTCAACCCGGCAGGGACTGTGACGCTGCGCAGCGTGCGAATCCAATACCTCCACACTTTCGTGCGAGAACGACGCTTGCCTCGGCACGTGACTGTTTCTGCTCGCCATGGGCACCGTGTGCCACCACATGTCGATACTGCCACTTTTTTGTGCGTCACCTTCCGAAAACGCCCCTGACGCCCCTGCCGTTGTCCGTTTGCAACCTCCAAAGTCCGCTAACCGCCGATATCAAAATTGATATCGAAACAGTGGAAAAATTGATTGGAGAGATTATCGCCCAGCCCCTAAGATAAACGCCGAGCATGCGAACGACATGCAAGCAGCACAAAAAATATCAATACAATATCTGGAGATTCATGATGCGCAACGCCACCGGCCCGCTCGCGGCCACTTCCCCTCGTCCATTCACCTTGAAGGCAGCCGTTGCGGCATTGGCCGGTATTGGCCTGCTGAGCACGGCTTCGGTATGGGCGCAGGAGGCGGTGGTGGCCGATGCCAGTGCCGAGCCTGCTGCGGAAGTGTCGGTCGTGACCGTCAGCGGCGTGCGCCGTTCGGCGCAAAATTCGCAGCAGATCAAGATGCGCTCGGACCAGGTCATCGATTCCATCGTCGCCGACGACATCGGCAAATTCCCTGATAACAATGTAGCCGAGACCCTGGCGCGCATCTCCGGCATCCAGATCCGCCGCGATTCGGGCGAGGCCAGTGCCGTCATGATCCGCGGCTTGCGCGATGTCACGACCCTGCTCAATGGCCGCGAACTGTTCACCACCACGGGGCGCTACGTCAACCTGGCCGACATTCCCGCCACCATGCTGCAGCGCGTGGACGTGTACAAATCGCAGGGCGCGGACCAGGTCGAAGGCGGCGTGGCCGGCATCATCGACGTGCGCACCAACCGCCCGTTCGACTTCAAGGAGTTCACGGCCAGCGTGAACACGCGCGCCGTCTACAGCGACAAATCGAAAGCCACGGACCCGAACATCAGCGGCATGGTGGCTAACCGCTGGAAGACGGGCATCGGCGAAGTGGGCGCGCTGCTGGGCTTGTCGCAGCAGCAGCACCGTTACCATGAAGAGCGCGCATTCAATACGGCGCCCGTGGATAAAAGTTTCCTGTCGCCCGGTTTGACGGGGCCGGACCAAGTGGGCTTGCTGCCGATCAAGGGCGACCGCCGCCGCAGCACCGCCAATGCCGTGCTGCAATGGCGCCCGAACGCCGACGTCGAGCTGTACGCGGAAGGCATGGCCACGCGTTTCCTGCTCGATGCCGAGTCCGACTACTTTGTCGGCTTGCCATGGTGGGGCACGCCCGTGTCGGCTACAAAGATTCCCGGCACCGACCAGCTGCAAACGCTCACTTCCACCAACGTCAACACCATCATGTCGACGCAGGCGAACAAGAACCAGACGAAGACGCATCAATTTGCCGTCGGTGGCTTGTGGGATATCAACCCGGAATGGCGTTTCACGTCGGAAGTGGCCAGCACCAAAAGTACCTATGCCTGGCGCAACCCGATTCTCGATGCCATCACCGTCGTGCCGAATGCCCGCATCAATACCAACCAGAATGGCACCTTGCACGTCGACTACACGGGCATCGATTTGCAAGACCCGTCGAATTACTATCTGAAGGGCTTTTTCGACCGCTACGGCCGTGACCAGGGCAGCTCGAACGACTTGCGCGCCGACCTGGCGTACACGCCGAGTGCCGGCGGCATCTTCAAGGAAATCAGCGTCGGCCTGCGCGGCGTGAAGCGCGAAGCCGAATCGATCAAGAGTTTCGAGGGCAATGCGGAAGCACCGGACGTGTCCGGCGCCGCGTTTCCGTTTGGCCGTCAGAGCGTGACGTCGATTCCGGGCCTCAATTGCCTGTCGGAACCGATGTCCAGCGGCGGCCCCGAGTATGGCTTGAAGCAGTGGTACACGCCGTGCGCCAGCTTCCTGCTCAATAACACGGGCACCATCCGCGAAGCCGTCACGGGCAGCAGCGCGGCGCGCGCCATGGACCCGGGTTCGTTCTTCAAGGACACGGAAAAGACGTATTCCATCTATACCAAGGCGAAGATCGCCTTCAAGCTGGGTGCCTACCCTGTCGACGGTACCCTGGGCGTGCGCGTCGTGCGTACCGAGCAAAGCCTGCAAGGCAACAGTTCGCAAGATGGCGTCTACACGCCCGTCATCAGCGACACGGCCAGCACTGACGTGCTGCCGAGCGTGGCCCTGAAAATCAAGCTGCGCGCCGACCTGGTCGGCCGCTTCGCTGCCGGCCGCACCATCAGCCGTCCGGGCTTTTCCCAGCTGAACCCGGGCGTGGCCCTGGTCAACTCGACGGAAACGGTGAAAGCGACGGGCGCGGGCGGCAATCCGAACTTGAAACCGGTGACGGGCGACAATGTTGACGCGGCACTGGAATGGTATTTCGCGCCAGCCGGTTCCGTGACGGCCACCGTGTTCCACCACAAGTTCGACGGCTATATCCAGCAACGCATTTCCAGCGAAACCATCGGTGGCAAGACCTATGACGTGGACCGCCCGTACAACACGGCCGCCGGCAAGCTGCAGGGCCTGGAAATTGGCTACCAGCAGTTTTATGACGGCTTGCCGGGCCTGTTGAGCGGCCTGGGCTTGCAGGCGAACGGCACCTACATGAGTGGCACCACCGATGACGAGACGGGCAGCCATGCCATCACGGGCGTGTCGCGCTACGCCTACAACCTGGTGCTGCTGTATGAAAAAGACGCGTGGTCGGGCCGCCTGGCCTACAACTGGCGCTCGAAATTCATCGACAGCTACAACCAGGGCGGCCCCGGCCTGGACTTGAAAGTGGCGCCGACGGCCCAGCTCGACGGTTCGCTGTCGTACAAGATCAACGAGCAGTTCACGGTGACCCTCGATGGCAATAACTTGCTCGACACCAAGTTCAAGGATTACTGGAACGAGCCGGGCGTGTATGCGCGCGATACGCGCCGCTATGACCGCACGGTAGGTCTTTCTTTACGCTGGAAAATGTAAGTTGATCGCACAGTAAACAATCAAGGGCGTTGCCATGGTTTCGGCCGGCAACGCCCCTGTCAGTTGGACAGTCACGCACGATTCATCATAAAAAGAATGGACGGAAAGCATGGAGACGCAAAAATTATCCACCGTTGAAAAGGTCGGCTTCGGCGCCGGCGACATGGCGCTCAATGTCGTCATCTCGTCGATGATGCTGATCATCACCTTTTTCTATACCGATATCTATGGCTTGAAAACCACCGACCTGGCCCTGCTGTTCGTGGCCGTGAAAGTCATCGGCGCCATCGCCGACCTGGTCATGGGCCAGATCACCGACCGCTACAGCTTTGCCTCGGGCCGCTACCGGCCGTATCTGCTGTGGCTGGCCGTGCCGTATGGCGTCAGCGTCTTCTTTGTCTTCAGCACGCCCGAATGGCAGTATGACGCCAAGCTGATCTGGGCATATTCCACGTATATCCTGATGACGATCATGACGGCCGGCGTGGGCATCCCGTATATTTCCCTGATCAGCGGCTTGACCAGCGACCCGCAGGACCGCCTGTCGGCCAACGGCTACCGCCTGTTCTTCGCCAAGATCGGCGCCTTCATGGTGACCATCGTCGTGCCGGTCCTGTCGCAGCGCTGGGGCGGCGGCAACCCGGCCGTCGGCTACCAGGCGGCCATGGCCGTGATGGCCGTCATGGGCGTGGCCCTGTTCCTGTTCTGCTATTTCTCCACCACCGAGCGGGTCGTGCACGTGGTGGAAAAGCAATCGCTGCTCGAGCAATTGAAAGTGCTGCTGCAGAACGATCAGTGGCTGGTGCTGTGCGGCGTGTGCGTCACGGGCACCATCGGCTATGTGGTGCGCGGCTCCGTCGCCATTTATTACGCGAAATACTATCTGGGCGGCAGCACGGAAACGGTGGCCGCCTTCCTCACGACCGGCGTGGTGGCCGCCATCCTGGCCATGATCGCTTCGACCTGGATCACCAAGTTCTATTGCAAGGTGAAACTGTTCCGCTACACGCAGATCGGCGTCGCGCTGATCAGCCTGGCGATCTATTTCTTTGTGAAGCCGAGCGACACCGTGCTGGCCTTCGCCCTGTATTTCCTGCTGTCCTTTGTGGTGGACTTGCATGCGCCCGTGTTCTGGTCGGCCATTGCGGAAACCATTGATTACGGTCAAGTCAAGACGGGCAAGCGCGTCTCCGGCTTCGCCTTTGGCGGCATTTCCGTCTGCCAGAAGGCGGGCATGGCGGTGGCGGGTGGCCTGGTGGGCGTGCTGCTGGCGTATTTCGACTACCAGCCCAACCATGAGCAAACGCAATTCGCCCTGAACGGCATCGCCCTGATGCTGTCGATCATCCCCGGCTTTTTTCACTTGCTGATGGGTTTGCTGATGTTCAAGTACCGCATCAGCGATGCGTACTACAGCGGCGTGAAGGTAGAGATGCACAAGCGCGGTTTTGTCGCCGCGTAAGAATAACTGAATGGAGCAAGCAACATGGCAGACGTCTTGAAACCGCTGATCGAACAGCGCGCTGACCCGCATATCTATCGCCACAGCGACGGCTATTATTATTTTACGGCCTCCGTGCCGCAGTACGACCGCATCGAGCTGCGCCGCGCCGACAGCATCGCCGGCCTGGCGGACGCGCAAACGGTCGACGTGTGGCACAAGCCGGAAACGGGGCCGTACAGCGAACTGGTATGGGCGCCGGAACTGCACTTCAACCAGGGCGCCTGGTATGTGTATTTCGCTGCCGCGCCGAGCCGCGAGATCAAACATAAACTGTTCCAGCACCGCATGTATGCGATCCGCAATACCAACGCCAATCCGCTCGAAGGCGAATGGGAATTCATGGGGCAGATAGACACGGGCATCGACACCTTTTGCCTGGACGCCACCACGTTCGAGCACGACGGCGTGCTGTACTACCTGTGGGCGCAGAAGGATGTCGCCATCGAAGGCAATTCCAACCTGTACATCGCGCCGATGGCCACGCCGTGGCAGCTGGCCGGCCCGCCCGTGATGCTGAGCAAACCGGAATTCGACTGGGAAATCCGCGGCTTCTGGGTCAACGAGGGACCGTCCGTGCTGAAGCGCAATGGCAAGATTTTTATCAGCTATTCTGCCAGCGCCACCGATGAAAATTACGCGATGGGCTTGCTGTGGGCTGACGCGTCCGCCGACTTGCTCGATCCATTCTCGTGGAGCAAGTCGCCCGAGCCCGTGTTTGCCACCTGCTATGAGCACGGCATCTACGGTCCCGGCCACAACAGTTTCACGACGGCCGACGACGGCGACGGCGTATTGCTGGTGTACCATGCCCGCACCTACACGGAAATCGTCGGCGACCCGCTGTGGAACCCGGATCGCCACACGTTTGTCAAACCGCTGCGCTGGGATGCGCAAGGCATGCCCGTGTTTGGCCGCTCATCGACCCTGTAACGTTACGGACCCGACGCCATGACCCCAGTTGATTCTGTTTCAGTGACGCAAGCGCCGTTTGGCATCCTGCCTGATGGCCAGCACGTCAGCGTATTTACCCTGACGAACCGCCAGGGCATGCAAGTCAAGGTGCTCGACTTTGGCGCCATCATCAGCGAAATCCACGTGCCGGACCGCGACGGCAGCTTTGCCGACGTGGTGCTCGGTTTCGAGCGCATCGAACCGTATCTGCACAACAGCGCTTTCCTGGGCGCCGTCATCGGCCGCTTCGGCAACCGCATCGCGCAGGGGCGTTTCAGCCTCGACGGCAAGGATTACCAGCTGGCCGTCAACAATGCGCCAAACCACTTGCATGGTGGCAATCAGGGCTTTCACCAGGTCATGTGGCAGGCCGAGCCGTTCACCAGGGATGATGTGGTCGGCGTCACGTTCACGCGCAGCAGCCCGCACGGCGAAGACGGCTACCCGGGCAAGCTGGACGTCACCGTCGTGTACGAACTGGACAACGACAATGCGCTGAGCCTGCGCTACCATGCCATCACGGACCAGGCCACGCCCGTCAACCTGACCAACCACAGCTATTTTAATCTGGCGGGGCAGGGCGATATCCTCGGCCACGCGCTGTCCATCAACGCGGACCGCTACCTGCCCGTGGACGCGGGGTCGATCCCCACGGGTGAGCTGGCGGACGTGACTGGCACGCCGTTCGATTTGCGCCAGAGCACCATCATCGGCGACAGCATCGCCCTGCCGCATGAGCAGCTGGGCATCGGCCGCGGCTATGACCATAACTTCGTGCTGAATCAACAGGCGGAGCAAGGGCTGAAGCTGGCCGCCACCGTGCGCGATCCGCAATCGGGCAGGGTGATGCAGGTGTACACGCAGGAGCCCGGTGTCCAGTTTTATTCGGGCAATTTCCTCGACGGCAGCCAGCCCGGCAAGCTGCGCGCCAACAGCTATCGCGGCGCGCTATGCCTGGAAACCCAGCATTTCCCGGATTCGCCGAACCAGTCCCACTTCCCCAGTACGATTTTGCGACCGGGTCAGGAGTATCGGACGCAAACCGTGTATCGCTTTTCCGCCGAGTAAGCACCCCGGCCAAAACAGCCTGCGCCCTGCCGCCACGTGCGCGCAGGGCGTTTTCATTGGGGGATGCTGATACCGTTTTCGATATCGGAACGCATTAAAAATTGATTGGAAAGGCATGGCAGGATTCTTTAGTATTCCAACATCGCTGCCCGGGCCGACGACATTAGATCCGGCATGGCACAACCAGGAGAATGGCATGTCTGAGACAAAAAAGAAGGTTGCCCTGCGCTCTGCCGAGTGGTTCGGCTCGCAGGACAAGAACGGCTTCATGTACCGCAGCTGGATGAAAAACCAGGGCATACCTGACCACGAGTTTCACGGCAAGCCGATCATCGGCATCTGCAATACCTGGTCCGAACTGACTCCCTGCAACGCCCATTTCCGCCAGTTGGCCGAACACGTCAAGCGCGGCATCCTGGAAGCGGGCGGTTTCCCGGTGGAATTCCCCGTCTTCTCGAATGGCGAATCGAATTTGCGCCCGACGGCCATGCTGACGCGCAACCTGGCCTCGATGGATGTGGAAGAATCGATCCGCGGCAATCCGATGGACGCCGTCGTGCTGCTGGTCGGCTGCGACAAGACCACGCCAGCGCTGCTGATGGGCGCGGCCAGCGTCGACATCCCCACCATCGTCGTCAGCGGCGGCCCCATGCTGAACGGCAAACTGAATGGCAAGGATATCGGTTCCGGTACGGCCGTGTGGCAGCTGCACGAGCAGATGAAGGCCGGTTCCATCACCTTGCACCAGTTCATGTCGGCCGAATCGGGCATGTCGCGCTCGGCCGGTACCTGCAACACCATGGGTACGGCCTCGACGATGGCCAGCATGGCCGAAGCGCTGGGCACGTCGCTGCCGCACAATGCGGCCATCCCCGCCGTCGATTCGCGCCGCTACGTGCTGGCGCATATGTCGGGCATCCGCATCGTCGAAATGGTGCACGAAGACCTGCGCCTGTCGAAAGTGCTGACGCGCGAAGCGTTTGAAAACGCCATCAAGGTCAACGCCGCCATCGGCGGCTCGACCAATGCCGTGATCCATTTGAAAGCGATTGCCGGCCGCATCGGCGTGCCCCTGGAAATGGAAGATTGGACCCGTGTGGGCCGCGGCACGCCGACCATCGTCGACCTGCTGCCGTCGGGCCGTTTCCTGATGGAAGAGTTTTACTATGCGGGCGGCTTGCCGGCCGTGATACGCCGCCTGGGGGAAGGCGATTTGTTGCCGCACAAGAATGCGCTGACCGTCAACGGCAAGTCGCTGTGGGACAACTGCGTCGAAGCGCCGATCTACAACGATGAAGTGGTGCGCACCCTGGACAACCCGCTGCTGGCCGATGGCGGCATCTGTGTGCTGCGCGGCAACCTGGCGCCACGCGGCGCCGTGCTGAAACCGTCGGCCGCTTCGCCGCACCTGATGCAGCACCGCGGCAAGGCTGTCGTGTTCGAAGATTTCGAGCATTACAAGGCCCGCATCGTTGATCCGGATCTGGATGTGGATGCGAACTCCGTGCTGGTGATGAAGAACTGCGGTCCGAAAGGCTATCCGGGCATGGCTGAAGTGGGCAACATGGGCTTGCCGCCGAAACTGCTGGCGCAAGGCATCACCGACATGGTGCGCATCTCGGATGCGCGCATGAGCGGCACCGCCTACGGCACCGTCGTCTTGCACGTGGCGCCGGAAGCCATGGCGGGCGGCCCGCTGGGTATCGTGCGCGATGGCGACATGATCGCCCTCGATTGCCACAACGGCAGCCTGAATATCGACATCAGCGACGCGGAAATCGCCGAGCGCCTGGCGGCCCGCGAACTGGGCAGCGCGCCCGGGCCGAAGAGCGGCTACCAGCAGCTGTACATCGAACACGTGTTGCAGGCCGATGAAGGCTGCGATTTCGACTTCCTGGTCGGCAATCGCGGTTCCGCCGTGCCGCGCCACTCACACTAAGCGGAGAATCTCATGCTGTTGCTGCAATTTACGAATGAACATGGCGGCCGCCTGGTCGGCCTGCTGCAAGACGACCAGATCCGCGTCATCGAAGGCTACAACACGACGTATGCGCTGGCGCAAGACGCCATCCGCAAGAAGGTCAGCCTGGCGGAACTGGTCAATGCTACTGTCGGCAACACCACGCATTCCTATGCGGACGTGGCCGCCGGCGGCCGTGTGCTGCCGCCGCTCGACCACGCGGACGAGGCGCACTGCTACGTGACGGGCACGGGCCTGACCCACCTGGGCAGCGCCGGCGCGCGCGACGCCATGCACAAGAAGATCGGCGGCGATGCGGAGTCCCTGAGCGACTCCATGAAAATGTTCCGCCTGGGCGTGGAAGGCGGCAAGCCGACTGACGGCACGGCCGGCGCCCAGCCGGAATGGTTCTACAAAGGCGACGGTTCCATCGTGCGCGCCGGCGGCCAGCCGCTGCGCATGCCGGACTTTGCCCTCGATGGCGGCGAGGAGCCGGAAATCGCCGGCCTGTACGTGATCGGCGACGATGGCCAGCCCTACCGCGTCGGCTACGCCATCGGCAATGAATTCTCGGACCACATCACGGAACGCCAGAACTATCTGTACCTGGCCCACTCGAAACTGCGTGCCTGCAGCGTCGGGCCGGCCCTGCTGGTGGGCGAATTGCCCGCGCATATCGCCGGCGCCTCGCGCGTGCTCGATGCGGCTGGCAATGTGCGCTGGGAAAAGGCGTTTGTCAGCGGCGAAGAGAATATGTCGCACACGATTGCCAACCTGGAACACCACCACTTCAAGTATCCGCTGTTCAAGCGCCCTGGCGACGTGCATGTGCACTTCTTCGGTACGGCCACCCTGAGCTTTGCCGATGGCGTGAGCGTGGCGCCGGGCGAAACCTTTGAAATCGAAGCGCCGGCCTTTGGCCCCGCCTTGCGCAACCGCCTCGACGTCTTCCCAACCGAATTTGCGAAAGTGAGCACATTATGAGCTTGAATATCACCGGTGATGCATTGATCGGCGGCGTTGCCGTCCAGGGCAATGGCGGCTCCTTCCAAGCCTGGGATCCGGCTGCGCGCGCGCACATCGCGCCTGCCTTCCACATGGTTGACGTAGCGCAAATCGACGCAGCCTGCCGCCTGGCGCAAGCCGCGTTCGACCCGTTCCGTGCCACCACGGATGCGGAACGCGCCGATTTCCTCGACACCATTGCCGCGCAAATCCTCGAACTGGGCGACGACCTGATCGTGCGCGCCATGACGGAAAGCGGCTTGCCGCGCGCGCGCCTGGAAGGCGAACGCGGCCGCACGGTCGGTCAGCTGAAACTGTTCGCCGGCTTGCTGCGGGAAGGCTCGTGGACGGATGCGCGCATCGACAGCCCGCTGCCTGACCGCGTGCCACCGCGTCCTGATTTGCGCTTGCGCATGATCGGCCTGGGCCCCGTCGCCGTGTTTGCGGCCAGTAACTTCCCGCTGGCCTTCTCCGTCGCCGGTGGCGATACGGCCTCGGCCTTGGCTGCCGGCTGCCCTGTCGTGCTGAAAGCCCACTCGGCCCACCCTGGCACGTCGGAGCTGGTGGCGCGCGCTATCGTGAAAGCGATTGCCATCTGCAAGCTGCCGGCCGGCGTGTTTGCCTTGCTGACGGGAACGGGCAATGGCATCGGCCAGGCGTTGGTGGCCCATCCGGCCATCCAGGCCGTGGGCTTTACGGGTTCGCGTTCGGGCGGCATCGCCCTGATGAAGGTGGCGGCGGAACGTCCGCAACCGATCCCCGTGTATGCGGAAATGAGCAGCATCAACCCCGTGTTTGTGCTGCCGCAAGCCTTGGCCGCCCGCGGCGCGGCGATCGCCAGCGGTTTTGCCGCCTCGCTGACCATGGGTGTGGGCCAGTTCTGCACCAATCCCGGCCTCGTGCTGGGCCTGGAAGGCGCCGACTTTACGGCCTTTGCCGCCGCTGCCGCCGAAGCGCTGGCGCCTGCGCCTGCCGCCACCATGTTGACGGCTGGTATTGCCAGCAGCTATGCCAAGGGCGTCGCCGCCCTGGCGCAGCACGCCGATGTGACGCCGCTGGTGCAAAATACGGGCGACGAAGGCAAGGGCGCCGCCGCCCTGTTCGTCACTTCGGGGGAAGCGTTTTTGGCCAAGCATGACTTGCGCGACGAAGTCTTCGGTCCCGCCTCCCTGCTGGTGGCTTGCCGCGACATGCAACAGTTGCTGGCGATCACGGAAAGCCTGGAAGGCCAGCTGACGGCCACCCTGCAGATGGATGCGGGCGACCTGGAAGATGCGCGCCGACTGCTGCCTGTGCTGGAACGCCGCGTGGGCCGCATCCTGGCCAACGGTTTCCCCACCGGCGTGGAAGTGTCGACGGCCATGGTGCACGGCGGCCCGTTCCCGGCCACGTCCGATGGCCGCAGCACGTCCGTGGGCACGGCAGCCATCAACCGCTTCCTGCGTCCCGTGTCGTACCAGAACCTGCTGCAGGACTTGCTGCCGGAGTCGTTGCGCGATGATAATCCGCTGGGGATCTGGCGCCGTCACGATGGCGTGCTGGGCAAGGACTAAAACCTGCTGCGCGGCGGGGCCAACGGGTCTTGCCGCGCCGGCTTGTGTTGCACGTTGTATGTAAAAAATAAACAGGTGGAGACAAGATGAAGCAATTGGCGAAATATGGCAGCTTGCAGGGCAAGCGCGTGTTCATCACGGGTGGCGGCAGCGGCATCGGCGAATCCCTGGTGGCGGAATTTGCCGCCCAGGGCGCGCTGGTGGCGTTTGTCGATATCGCCGTGGAAGCGAGCGAGGCTCTGTGCCGCCGCCTGGCCGAAGCGGGCCTGACGGCGCCCTTGTTCCGCCATTGCGACATCACGGATATTGGTTCCTTGCAAGCCGTCATGGCCGAACTGGCAGGCGAGCTGGGCGACTTCGATATCCTCGTCAACAATGCCGCCAACGACCAGCGTCACCAGGCGCAGGACGTCACCCTGGAATACTGGAACGAGCGCATTGCGATCAATCAACGTCCGATGTTCTTCACGTGCCAGGCCGTCTTCGAAGGCATGAAGCGCAAGGGCGGCGGTTCCATCATCAATGTCAGCTCGATTTCCTGGCACATGAAGTCGGGCGGCTACCCCGTGTATGCCACCACCAAGGCGGCCGTCGTGGGCCTCACGCGGGGCCTGGCGCGCGATTATGGCGCCCACAATATCCGCGTCAACACGGTCACGCCGGGCTGGGTCATGACGCAGCGCCAGATCGACCTGTGGGTAGACGACGCGGCCGAAGTGGAAATCAAGAAAAGCCAATGCTTGCCAAGCAAGCTGATGCCGCAGGACATCGCCGCCATGGTGCTGTTCCTGGCCTCCGATGACGGCGCGATGTGCTCCTCCCAAGAATTCATCGTCGACGCCGGCTGGGTCTGACAAAACGTCCAGGGCGTTGTTGCAGCGTCTCGCCGTACTAGCGTACTGTCTTCGACGCTGCGCCTAGCCCTGGGCGTTTTGTCGGCCGCGGGCCTTCCCGCCTTACCCCATTCGTGTATGCCTCCCACTCCGTAGCAGGAGAGGCATCGCCACATCCATTGCCGGCTTGATTCCGGCCCTTGCTTTTCACTTAAAAACAGGAGACAGCATGAAATTCATCAACACCAGCATCGCGGCCCTCAGCCTGGTCGCCGGCAGCGCCTTTGCCGCGCCCGTCAGCGTCACCATCGACGTGGCCAAGCCCGGTCCCGTGATCAACAAGAACGTATATGGCCAGTTCGCCGAGCACCTGGGTACCGGTATCTACGAAGGCATGTGGGTGGGGCCGGACTCGCCCATTCCGAACACCAAGGGCTGGCGCAATGACGTGCTGGGCGCGCTGAAGCAGTTGCACGTGCCCCTGGTCCGCTGGCCGGGCGGCTGCTTTGCCGATGAATATCACTGGAAGGATGGCATCGGCGCGCGCGCCCAGCGTCCGACCAAGGTCAATACCAACTGGGGCGGCGTGGAAGAGTCGAACGCCGTCGGTACGCACGAATTCTTCGACCTGGCCGAGCTGCTGGGCGCGCAAACCTATATCAACGGCAACCTCGGTTCCGGCACGCCGCAGGAAATGTCCGAATGGCTCGAATACATGACGTCGGACAGCAAGTCCACCCTGGCCGAGCTGCGCCGCAAGAATGGCCGCGCCCAGCCGTATAAAGTCGATTACTTTGGCATCGGCAATGAAGCCTGGGGTTGCGGTGGCAATATGCGCCCGCAGTACTACGCCGACCTGTACAAGCACTATCACACCTTCATGAAGACGCCGGAAAGCGCGCGCCCGAAATTCATCGCCAGCGGCGGCAATGACGACGACATCAGCTGGTCCAGCACCCTGAGCCGCGAAATCAAGCCGAACATGATGGACGCCATCAGTTTCCACTACTACACGGTGCCGACCGGCGTGTGGGAAAAGAAGGGCGCCGCCACGGGCTTTGGCGAAAATGAGTGGATTTCCACCCTGAGCCGTACCCAGCGCATCGATAGCTTGATCAAGAACAATATCGCCGCCATCGACAAGAACGATCCATCGAAAAAGACGGGCTTGTACGTCGATGAATGGGGCACCTGGTACGACGTGGAGCCGGGCACCAACACGGGTTTCTTGTTCCAGCAAAACAGCTTGCGCGATGCACTCGTCGCCGCCCTGAACTTCAATATTTTCCACGCCCATGCAGACCGCGTGCGCATGACGAATATCGCGCAAATGGTCAACGTGCTGCAGGCGATGATCATCACCGACAAGGATAAATATTTCCTCACGCCCACGTATCACGCGTTTGAAATGTACGTGCCGTTCCAGGATGCCACATCGTTACCGGTCGCCATCAATGGCAATGGCAAGTACAGCCTGGGCAAGGTCAGCATTCCTGAAGTCAGCGCCTCGGCCGCGCGCGCCAAGGATGGCAAGGTGTACTTGTCCTTGGTGAATACCAACCCGCACAAGGCTGTCGACGTGAGCGTGGCGCTGGCAGGTCAAAGAGTGACAGCCGTGAATGGCCGCGTGCTGACCGCAGGCAAGATGGATGCCGTCAACAGCTTTGCGCAACCGCAAGCCGTACAACCGGTGGCGTTTAATGCCAAGGCGCAAGGCGGCAAGCTGACCGTGTCGGTGCCCGCCAAGGCCGTGGTGGTGGTGGCTGTCGAATAGTCTTTACCCCTTGTCATTCATCCGGCTGGCCCGCATGATGGGCCGGCCCATTCATATCGGAGTAGACGATGCATACATTGACCCGCGGCATGGCTGCCATCCTGGGCACCCTGGCGATCATGGCTGCCGCGCACGCGGCCCAGGTCAGCGTGCACGACCCCGTGATGGCCAGGGAAGGCGACACGTATTATCTGTACAGCACGGGGCCCGGCATCACCTTTTACAGTTCGAAAAACATGGTCGACTGGCAGCCCGAAGGGCGCGTCTTCGCGGGCCAGCCCACGTGGGCAAAAACAGCCGCTCCCAGTTTTGACGACCATATCTGGGCGCCCGACGTGCAATTCCATGACGGAAAATATTACCTGTATTACTCCGTGTCCGGCTTCGGCAAGAACACGTCCGGCATCGGCGTGACCGTCAACACCACCTTGAATCCCCGTTCGCCCGACTACCGCTGGGTGGACCAGGGCATGCTGCTGCAATCCGTGCCCGAGCGCGACGAGTGGAACGCCATCGACTCGAACATCATCACCGATGCCAAGGGCACGCCATGGATGTCGTTCGGCTCGTTCTGGAACGGCATCAAGCTGGTGAAACTGACGCCCGACTGGACCCGTATTGCGGAACCGCAAGAGTGGCATTCCCTGGCGCGACGCGTGCCCTTGCCGCCAAGGGCCGGCGAATTCAAGCCCGCACCGGAGGAAATCGAAGCGCCGTTCATCTTCCAGCGCGGCAGCGATTACTTCCTGTTCGTCTCGTGGGGCTTGTGCTGCCAGAAGGAAAAAAGTACCTACCACCTGGCCGTGGGCCGCTCGACTAGCGTGACGGGTCCCTACCTGGACAGGGATGGCCGCGACATGGCGCAGGGCGGCGGCACGGTGCTGCTGCAAGGCGACAAGGACTGGAAGGGCCTGGGCCACAACAGCGCCTACACCTTCGATGGCAAGGATTACCTGGTGCTGCACGCCTACGAAACGGCGGACAATTACTTGCAGAAGCTCAAGATCCTGCCCATGACGTGGGACAAGGATGGCTGGCCGCAGATCGATGCGCGCGACTTGAACCGCTATCAAAGCCGCCAACTGCCGGCCGCCAAACCCTGAGGGCGCCCCATGCACAAGACCTTGTTGACGCTGGCGCTGGCCGCTGGCGGCCTGTTCGCGCCTGCGGCGCAGGCAGCCGAGCTGTTTCCCCTCTCGTCCGTGCGCTTGAAAGCGGGACCGTTTCTCGATGCGCAAACGACGGACTTGCACTATCTGCTGGCGTTCGATCCTGACAAATTGCTGGCGCCGTTTCGCCGCGAGGCGGGCTTGCCGCAGGTGCAGTCCAGCTATGGCAACTGGGAATCGACAGGGCTGGACGGCCACATGGGCGGGCATTACCTGTCCGCGCTGGCGCTGATGGTGGCATCGACGGGCGACGCGCAGGCGCGCGAACACCTCCACTACATGCTGGTGGAATTGAAGAAATGCCAGGATGCCAATGGCAACGGCTATCTGGGCGGTATCCCCGACGGCAATGCCGCCTGGCAAGCCATCGCCAAGGGAAAATTGCAGGCCGATACCTTCTCCGTCAATGGTAAATGGGTGCCGTGGTACAACCTGCACAAGGTGTTCGCCGGCTTGCGCGACGCCTACCAGCACGCCGGCAATCTTGAAGCGAAGGCCATGCTGATCGCCTTGTCGGACTGGGCCGTGAATCTGTCGTCCTCGCTTACCGATGCACAGATGCAAGCCATGCTGCGCGCCGAACATGGCGGCATGAACGAAGTACTGGCCGACGTCTACGCGATGACGGGCGAGCAGCGCTACATGGACCTGGCCGTGCGCTTTTCGCACCAGGCGATCTTGCAGCCGCTGGCGGCGGGGCAAGACAAGCTGACGGGCCTGCATGCGAATACGCAGATCCCGAAGGTGATCGGCTTCGAGCGTATCGGTGCATTGACGGGACGGCGCGACTGGCAGCAGGCGGCGACATTCTTTTGGCAAACCGTGCACGACAAGCGCACGGTGGCCATCGGCGGCAATAGCGTCAAGGAACATTTTCATGACGAGCACGATTTTTCCGCTATGGTGGAAGAGGTCGAAGGGCCGGAAACGTGCAATACCTACAATATGCTCAAGCTCACGGAGCAGTTGTTCCGCCGCGATGAGCAGGTGCGCTACGCGGATTACTACGAGCGCGCCCTGTACAACCATATCCTGTCGTCGCAGCGCCCGGGCACGGGCGGCTTCGTGTATTTCACGCCCATGCGCCCGAACCACTACCGCGTGTATTCGCAAGTGGACAAGGGCATGTGGTGCTGCGTGGGATCCGGCATCGAAAGCCAGGCCAAGTATGGCGAGTTCATCTACGCGCATGAAGGCGACGCCCTGTACGTGAACCTGTTCATGGCGTCCACGCTGGACTGGAAAGAGCAGGGCGTGAAGATTATCCAGAGCACGCAGTTTCCGGACCAGGACACGACGCGCATTACCGTGCAGGGTAGTAAAACCTTCAGCATGAAGATCCGCTACCCGCAGTGGGTAGCCAAAGGCAAGCTGCGCCTGAAGCTCAACGGCAAGGCCATGCGCGTGAACGGCGCACCGGGCGAGTACGTGACCATCACGCGGGCCTGGAAGTCCGGCGACACCGTCGACGTGACCCTGCCGATGACCACGCGCCTGGAACAGATGCCGGACCAGTCGAATTACTACGCCGTGCTGCATGGCCCCATCGTGCTGGCCGCCAGGACGCAGCCGTTCGCCAATGAAGCCCTGAATTACTTTGCCGACGACTCGCGCATGGGCCATATCGCCCAGGGGCAAGTGTGTCCGTTGGAATCGTCGCCCCTGTTCGTCAGCGATGAGAAGGATTTCATGCGGAGAATCCGTCCCGTGAAGGGACAGCCGCTGACGTTTACGGCGCCCGGGTTGATCCAGGGCAAGGATGCGGCGAAGATAAAACTGATCCCGTTCTTCCGCCTGCATGACTCTCGCTACATGCTGTACTGGCCCGTGTCCACGCCGGCCAGGATGGCGCAGCTGCAGCAAAGCACCCGGCAGGCGGAAGCGCAGCGCCTGACGCTCGACGCGCAAACCATCGACCAGGTGGCGCCAGGGCAACAGCAACCGGAATCCGACCATTTCTTCCAGGCCGAGGGCGGAGAAAACGGCGTCAACAAGGGCAGGCACTGGCGCCATGCGACAGGCTGGTTCAGCTATGAACTGAGCGACCCGCAAGCCGAAGCGAAGCGATTGCGCCTGACCCTGTCCACCCTGGATGCGGGCCGCGTCTTTGACGTCCTGATCAACGGCATCAAGGTCGAGACGGTCGCCGTGGCGGCCGATGCGCCGCAAGAGCTGCATACGCTCGATATCGCCATTCCCCAGGCCCTGGTGGCGGCTGGCAACGGCAAACTCAGCGTGAAATTTGTCGCTGGCAAGGATTCCGTGGCGGGCGGCCTGTACGGACTGCGCTTGCTGCGCTGAGGGAAGAGGGACTCTGCTGGCGATACCGATACGCAAATCGGTATCGCAAGCGAAAAAGAATTGATTGGATGGCTATGTTGCTTTCTCCTACCATGAGTTCATAAAAAACCGCCCATCCGGCATCCGGCTGTGATGGTATTCCAAAAAAACTGGAGACAAGAATGAAATTGACACGCCGCACACTCCTCGCCAGCGCCATGCTGCTCGCACTGTCCGCTACTTCTTCCGCTTTCGCCGCCAAGCCCCTCGTCATGGGCTTTTCGCAGGTGGGCGCCGAAAGCGAATGGCGCACCGCCAATACCGTCTCCATCAAGGATGCCGCCAAGAAAGATGGCGTTACCCTGAAATTTGCCGATGCCCAGCAAAAGCAGGAAAACCAGGTCAAGGCGCTGCGCTCGTTCATCGCGCAAAAGGTCGACGTCATCGCCTTCTCGCCGGTCGTTGAGTCGGGCTGGGATACCGTCTTGCGCGAAGCCAAGGCTGCCAAGATTCCCGTCATCCTGACGGACCGCGCCGTCAACG
The DNA here is from genome assembly GCF_002735685.1 of Janthinobacterium sp. BJB301. NCBI lineage: Bacteria > Pseudomonadati > Pseudomonadota > Betaproteobacteria > Burkholderiales > Oxalobacteraceae > Janthinobacterium > Janthinobacterium sp. BJB301. The sequence continues at coordinate 301,085 of NZ_PDZJ01000004.1, forward strand.
TGGCCGATAAATCGCTGTACGTGACCTTCATCGGTTCCGATTTCGTGGAAGAGGGCCGCCGCGCCGGCCAATGGCTGCTCGAGCATGCCAAGAAAACCCCGGACGCCACCCTGAACATCGTCGAGCTGCAGGGCACGGTGGGCTCCGCCCCGGCCATCGACCGCAAGGCGGGCTTCCTGGAAGTGGTGGGCAAGAATCCGAAGATGAAGATCATCCGTTCGCAAACGGGCGACTTTACGCGCGCCAAGGGCAAGGAAGTGATGGAAGCCTTCCTGAAGGCCGAAGGCAAGAAGATCAACGTGCTGTACGCGCACAATGACGACATGGCCATCGGCGCCATCCAGGCCATCGAAGAAGCGGGCATGAAACCGGGCAAGGACATCATCATCATCTCGATCGATGGCGTCAAAGGCGCGTTCGAGGCCATGATCGCCGGCAAGCTGAACGTGACCGTCGAGTGCAGCCCGCTGCTGGGTCCGCAACTGATGTCCATCGCCCGCGATGTGGTGGCCGGCAAGCCCGTGCCAGCGCGTATCACGACGGTGGAAGGCGTGTTCCCTGCCGAGGTGGCCGCCAAGGAATTCCCGAACCGTAAGTACTAAGCTTGCCGCATGATGAAGACGCAAGTGAAACACAATGCCGCGCCAGCTCCCTTGCTGGAGTTGCGCGGCATCAGCAAGTCCTTTCCCGGCGTCAAAGCCCTCAGCGACGTAGCCCTGCGCCTGTATCCGGGTGAAGTGCACACCTTGATGGGACAGAATGGTGCCGGGAAATCGACCCTGATCAAGGTGCTGACGGGCGTCTACACGCCCGACAGCGGCCAGATTTTGCTCGATGGCAAGCCCATTGCGCCCGCGTCCACCTCGGATGCCCAGGGACTGGGCATCAGCACCGTGTACCAGGAAGTCAATCTGTGCCCGAACCTGTCGGTGGCGGAAAATATCTTTATCGGCCGCTATCCGCGCCGCTTTGGCGCTATCGACTGGCGTGGCATGCAGCAACAGGCGCGTGCCTTGCTGCAGCAATTGCAGATCGATATCGATGTCACGGCGCAACTGTCCAGCTTTCCGCTGGCCATCCAGCAAATGGTGGCCATTTCGCGCGCGCTGAATATTTCGGCCCGCGTGCTGATCCTCGATGAACCCACGTCCAGCCTGGACGAGGCGGAAGTCAATCTGCTGTTTTCCGTGCTGCGCCGCCTGCGCGAGCAGGGCATGGCGATTCTGTTCGTCACCCATTTCCTCGACCAGACGTATGCCATTTCCGACCGCATCACCGTCATGCGCAATGGCGAGCGCGAGGGAGAGTATGCGTGCAGCGAGCTGTCGCGCCTGGCGCTGGTGAACAAGATGATCGGCGTGGCGGCCGACACCGTGGCGCAAGAGCTTGATCTGGCGCAAGACGCGGGCGCCGCCAGCTTTGGTCCGACGGTGCTCGAAGCGCAGGGACTGGGCCGCAAGGGCGCCTTGCTGCCCATGGATTTCCACATCCGCCAGGGTGAATTGCTGGGCCTGGCCGGCTTGCTCGGTTCGGGCCGCACGGAACTGGCGCGCCTGCTGTTTGGCGCCGACAAGGCCGATTCCGGCACGATCACCATGCAGGGCCAGCCACGCCACTTCAGCGTGCCGCGCGATGCGATTGCCCGGGACATCGGCTTTTGCTCGGAAGACCGCAAGCACGAGGGCGCGATTTTGTCGCTGTCCGTGCGCGAAAACATCATCCTGGCCTTGCAGGCCCGCACGGGCTTGCTGCGCGCCATCCCGTTCAAACGCCAGCAGGCGCTGGCCGACGAATATGTGAAAGCGCTCGGCATCAAGACGGCCAGCATCGAAACCCCCATCGGCAGCCTGTCGGGCGGCAATCAGCAGAAAGCCTTGCTGGCGCGCTGGCTGGTGACGTCGCCCGCCATGCTGATCCTCGATGAACCGACGCGCGGCATCGACGTGCGCGCCAAGCAGGAAATCATGAGCTATGTAAGCAAGCTGTGCCGCAAGGGCATGGCCATCCTGTTCATCTCGTCCGAACTGCCGGAAGTGCTGCGCTGCAGCGACCGCATCGTCGTCATGCGTGACCGCAAGGCCTGCGGCGACTATGCGCGCGGCGAGCTGGACGACAGTTCCGTGCTGCAAGTGATCGCCGGAGACGCCACATGAGTTTATCCACGCCATCGAGCGCACCACTGGCGCGTGCGGCTTCCCTTACGAATGCTTCCATGTTGCAGAGTGTCTTGCATCACCCCCTGAGCCGGCCCCTGGCCGCGCTGTTCTTGCTGCTGCTGGTCGACTTCTTCGCCATCCCCGGCTTTTTTCATCTGGAAATTCGCGACGGTCACCTGTACGGCAGCGTGATCGACATCGTCAACCGTGCCGCACCGCTGATGCTGGCGGCCTTGGGCATGACCCTGGTGATCGCCACGCGCGGCATCGATATTTCCGTGGGCGCCGTCGTGGCCCTGTCCGGCACCGTGGCCGCCATGCTGATCGGCGGCACCATGGTGATGGAAAATGGCGTTCCTGCGTATGTGAGCAACATTCCCATGGGCTGGGCCCTGGCGGCAGCCCTGGGCGCGGCCTTGCTGTGCGGCGCCTGGAATGGCGTGCTGGTGGCGAGCCTGGGCTTGCAGCCCATCGTCGCTACCCTGATCCTGATGGTGGCGGGGCGCGGCCTGGCGCAACTGTTGACGGATGGGCAGATCGTCACCGTCTACTACCAGCCCTTCTTTTTCATCGGCAGCGGTTACCTGTTCGGCTTGCCGTTTTCCCTGTTTCTCGTCGCTGCCGTGTTCCTCATCACGGCCGTGCTGATGCGCAAGACGGCGCTGGGCCTGTTCATCCAGGCCGTCGGCATCAATCCCGTCGCCGCGCGCCTGGCCGGCATCAAGACGGCGACCCTGATCTTCTTCGTCTACGTGTTTTGCGCCGCCTGCGCGGGGCTGTCGGGCCTGATGATCAGCTCGAACATCAAGAGCGCCGACGCGAACAACGCGGGCTTGATGCTGGAACTGGACGCCATCCTGGCCGTGACCCTGGGCGGTACGTCCCTTGCTGGCGGCAAGTTCAGCTTAGTCGGCAGCATGATCGGCGCGCTCATCATCCAGACCCTGACCTACACGATTTATTCGCTGGGCGTGCCGCCGGAAGTCAACATGGTCGTCAAGTCGGTCGTCGTCTTCCTCGTCTGCCTGTCGCAATCGTCGGAATTCAAGCAATTGCTGCATCGGAGAAAAGCATGAAGGGTTTGCTGCACACCCCGTATTTCACCTCGCTCGTCACGGTCTTGCTGCTGGTGGTGATGCTGGGCCTGGGCGGCGCCGCCTACCCGGGCCTGCTATCGACGCAGGTCATTTTTAACTTATTGATCGATAACGCCTTTTTGCTCGTCATCGCCGTCGGCATGACCTTCGTCATCGTGTCCGGCGGCATCGATCTGTCCGTCGGTTCCGTGCTGGCCCTGTCGACCATGATCGCCGCCTGGCTGCTCAACGTGGCGCACTGGCCGCCGCTGCTGGTGATCGCCACCGTGCTGGCGCTGGGCACCGTATTTGGCGCCAGCATGGGCGCGCTGATCCATTATTTCAAATTGCAGCCGTTCATCGTCACCCTGGCCGGCATGTTTCTGGCGCGCGGGCTGTGCTACTTGATCAGCATCAACTCCATCACCATCGATGATCCGCTGTTCGTCGCCATGTCGCAGACGCAGTTGCAATTTCTCGGTGGTTTTGTCTCGCCGGGCGTGGTGATCGCCGTGGTCACTTTGCTGCTGGCCATCTGGCTGGCGCACGCCACGCCGTTCGGCCGCGCCGTGTATGCGATCGGCGGCAATGAACAGTCGGCCTTGATGATGGGGCTGCCTGTCGGCCGCACCAAGGTGCTGATCTATGCCTTCAGCGGTTTCTGCGCCTCGCTCGGCGGCGTGCTGTTTTCGTTCTACATGCTGTCCGGCTATGGCTTGCATGCGCAAGGCACGGAACTGGACGCGATTGCCGCCGTTGTCATCGGCGGCACCCTGCTCAGCGGCGGCTATGGTTACGTGGCGGGTGCGCTGTCGGGCGTGCTCGTGCTGGGCACCATCCAGACCCTGATCGCCTTCGACGGCACGCTCAGCTCGTGGTGGACCAAGATCGTCATCGGCGGCCTGCTGTTTGTCTTTTGCGTCGTGCAAAGACTGATGGCCATGGGCCAGAAAAATACCAACGGGAGTTAATCTGATGTTCAAGCAACACACACTTGCCGCAGCCATCGGCATGGCGGCGGCGCTCGCCTGCGCCCCATTCGGCGTGCAGGCGGCCAACCCCATCGTGAAAAATATCTACACGGGCGACCCGGCCGCGCTGGTCGACAATGGCAGGGTGTACCTGTACGTCGGCCACGATGAAGCGAGCGCCACGGATACGGATTACCGCATGAACGAGTGGCGCGTGTATTCCTCGTGCGATATGGCGAACTGGACGGACCACGGCTCGCCCGTGCGCTTTTCCACCTTCGCGTGGGCCGGCAAGGATGCCTGGGCCGGTGACATCGTCAAGCGCGGCAACAAATACTATTTTTATTCGACCGTCGACCACAAGACCATCGCCGGCAAGGCCATCGGCGTGGCCGTGTCCGACAGCCCGACCGGGCCGTTCGTCGATGCGCGCGGCAGCGCCCTGATCACGAACGACATGACGAAGCAGACGGCCATTCCCTGGGATGACATCGATCCGGCCGTTTTCATCGATACGGACGGCCAGGCCTATATTTACTGGGGCAACACGGTCTTGAAATACGCCAAGCTGAAAGCGAACATGACGGAGCTGGACGGCCCGATCCTGACCTTCGGCATGGATGCGTTCACGGAAGCGGCCTACATGCACAAGCATGCCGGCACGTATTATTTATCGTACTCGCGCAACTTCCCGGAAGAAACGGCGTATTCGACGGGACCGACGCCGACAGGTCCTTGGCATTTCCGCGGCACCATCATGGACAAGAATGCCGTCGTGAAAACCATACACCAGGCCATCATCGAATTCAACGGCAAGTCCTACATCTTCTATCACAACGATAAATTGCCCGGCGGCGGAGAATACCGGCGCTCCGTGGCAGTTGAGGAGCTGAAATACAAGCCCGACGGCACCATTGAATTCATCCAGCAGACGGCTGGCCCGGCCGCCAATCCCAGCGCCGCCTGCAAGGCATCCTGAACGCTCGTTGACTACGCACAAAAAGGAGACACACCGATATCTATAACATCGATATTGAGTTAGAACCGATATCGATCATGATATGATTTATTCATGGATACCCTCAACCCCAACTGGTTCTTGCGAGCCCGCCTGAAGACGCGGCAATTGCTGCTGTTGATCGCCCTTGACGAGCAGCGCAACATCCACCGCGCGGCGGAAGAATTGCACATGACGCAGCCGGCGGCGTCCAAGCAAATCAAGGACCTGGAAGAGATGCTGGACGTGCGCCTGTTCGACAGGTTGCCGCGCGGCATGGAACCGACCATCTACGGCGAGACGATGATACGCCACGCGCGCATGGCCCTGACGAGCCTGTCGCTGGCGCATGACGATATCGTCGCCCTGAAGTCGGGCTTGACGGGCCAGGTGGAAGTGGGCGTCATCATGACGCCGGCCATGGCCTTGCTGCCGCGCGCGATCGCCCGCATCAAGCAGCAGGCGCCGCTGATGCGCATCGGCGTGCACCTTGAGCACAGCAATACCCTGATGGACATGCTGCAGCATGGCACCCTGGACTTCATGATCGGGCGCATCCTGGAAAAGGAAAGCAGCGCCGGCCTCATCTACGAGGAATTGACGGAAGAGCCGGCCAGCGCCGTGGCGCGCAATGGCCATCCGCTGCTGTCGCGCAAGAATTTGCAACTGAAGGACCTGGCGGGCCAGCCGTGGATCTTGCCGCCGCAAGGCAGCATCCTGCGCCACCGCTTCGACATGATGTTCCGTCGCGCGGGACAGGAGCCGCCTGTCGACGTGGTCGACACGACCGCTTTGCTGCTGATTACGTCCTTGCTGCAGCAAACGGACTCGCTGCACGTGATGCCGACGGAAGTGGCGCACTACTATGAATCGTTGAACGTGCTGAGCATTTTGCCCATCGAGCTGCCGTGCAAGATGGATGCCTTCGGCATCATCCGCCAGCAGGATCATTTGCTGTCGCCGGGGGCGGATATGCTGCTCAAAGCTGTGCGGGCGACCGCTGCGGACATGTATTGACGATCACCCAATAAAACGTCCATGGCGTTGTTGCCGTGCCTTGTCGTACATTCGTACTGCCTGCGGCACGGCGCCTGGCCCTGAACATTTTCTTCGGCGCCGTCACCAACTTCGGGGATTTTTACCGCCAATTAATCGGGCACTTCAAAAAAGACAGGTAGGTCGGATTAGCCCGCAGGGCGTAATCCGACAATACCCGCGCAGCATGCTTAATCGGGTACCTCAAAGAAAAACAGCTGCACCAGTCGCCCATTCTTCGGCGTGTCGCCAAACACATTGCTGATCGAGTGAAAGTAATGTCCCTTGTACACGATCAGGCGGTTGTGGCGCATGGGCACTTCCAGCAGCGCTTGCCAACTGTCGCGCTGTTCCTGCAAGTCGTTGAATTTCTGTACTTTACTGTTCGGCAGCCAGCGCTTCTGGAAATCCTTGAAGCTGGCATAGCCGCCCGCTTTCACGTCCGCCTCGGGCAGTCTCCGGTACCAGCCGCTGGGCTGGTGGCGCCAGAACGTGGTGCCGCCCTGGCACTGCTCGGGCGGGTTCAGATACAGCACGCCCGCATAGAAATTGAAATTGTTGCCCGTCTCATTGTCCACGTGGATATCCGTGCGCGCCATCGCGTCCGCATAGCTGAGGCGGTACGAGCCATTGTCGGGCGAAATAAAACGGATGGGGCGGCCCAGGGCCGTGGCGATGCGCTCCATGATGGCCTGGCTGGGCTGGCCCGCCGTCTGGCTGCCCGGATAGTTTTGTCCCGCATAGCGCTGCTGCTCGAACGGCAACGCCAGCGCCTGCGCGCGCCAGGCGGCCGGGTCGGGCAGGAAATCGTCGAGGATGTGCAAGTCCGTTTCGCGGATAAAATCGTGCAGGGTGTCAGCGACATTGAGCGGCGTCAATGTCTCTGCCTGTTCCGCTTGCGGACTGGCAAAGCCGATGCAGCACGTCTGCGCCAGCGCAGGATGCAGCGCCAGGCCTTGCGCGTAGCGGGCCAGCGCCAGTTCCTGCTGTCCCGTGCGGTAATACAGCTCGGCCAGTCCCTGCAGGGTTTGCCAGCGCTGCGGACGCAGGGCGTGGGCCCGTTCCAGCTCGGCGATGGTATCCGCCAGTTGCTGTTTGCCCATCAGCAATTCGGCATGGCTGATGGCGAAATCGTGTTCGTGCGGCGCCAGCCGCGCCGCCGTGGCGTAGCTGGCCAGCGCCGCCTCGTTGTCCGTGCCGCGCAGCACATTACCGAGGTTGTAGTGGAACAGGGCATTGTCGGGCTGTTGCTTGAGCGACAGTTTTAACAGGCCCAGGCCGATGGCGCCCTGACCCAGCTCCAGCATCGCCAGGCCCTGGAAATGCTGTGCTTCGGCCAGGGCCGGGTTCAGTTTATGGGCGGCCTGGTAGGCGTTGATCGCCTCGATCAGCTTGCCCGCCTGCTGCAGCCGTTGCCCGTTTGCCAGATGTTGTTCCGCCAGTGTCTGTTCGCCCATGTCGCTATCCCGATGCAATGTGGCGAACAGTGTAACCGAGCCCGTTCTACTGCGCCTGGCTGACGGGAATTTCTTCTCCGTTCAGCTTGATCGCCACCTTGACGATCTGCGCCTTGACCTGATGGCTGGCCATGTCCGCTTCCTGCGCGTAGGCGTACACGACGATGGCGAAGTCCTTGTAGCCGCTGCGCGCCGCCTCGATCTTGCGCGCCGCCTCCTGATCCACCTTCAGCAGCGAATAACCGTCGCCATTCGTGAACGCCAGCTTGTAGTCGCCGTTGTCGTACATGTAGTAATACGTGCCCGCTTCGGCGAACTTGGCGGGGAAGGCGGCCTTGTCCATGGCGTACGGCGACAGCGCGCCCTGGCCATTGATCTGGTAGCGCAGGTAGCGCCTGGTTTTCGCTTCACTGACCTTGGCGTCGATCTGCGGTTTCAGGGCATCGAGCACTTCCTGCTTGCGGAAGGCATCGTTGCTGCCCGCATATTCGCGCGAGATGCGCTGCGCCACGGCCGCATAGTCGGGCGGCACGCCAGACAGGGCGATGTAGCTGTACATCAACTGGTTGCCGCTGGTGATGTCGACATAGCTGGACGTTGGCGTGGCGGCGTCCGCTTGCGGCAGGCTGGCGGCGGCCGCTTTTACCTGCGCCTTGGCGGCCAGGTCCGCGACATTCGCGGCGACGGGGGCAGAGGCGGCTGGTGTGGCGTTATCCGTCTTGCCGCAGGCGGACAGGAGCACGGCGATGGCGAGCAGGGCGGGGAAAGTGCGGTTCATGGTATTTCCTTCAGTGTGGGTGTGTAAGAGGTGACTTAGCCGACAGTTTTGCGTTTGTATTCTCCAAGGCCGTAAGCGGCCAGGACGATGGAAGACGCCAGCACCAGGTAAAAGCCGATGCCGAACGAGAGCCCTTGCCACACTTGCCCCAGCATTTCGCTGGCCATCTGCTCGGCCATGCGGGCTGCGCGGCTGCCCATGATGCCGCCCATGGCGTTGCCCGCGTCGCTGACGGCGCCCTTGATCTTGATGAACAGCAAGCTGCTGTGGATGACGACGAACAGCAGCGGCGCGCACTTGCCCAGCGCCGCTTTCGGGTGGTTACTGGCCATGGTGGCGCAGCAGGCGGCAATGGCCAGCAGGAAGAAGAATTGTGCTGAGGTAAAACCGCCGCCGCCATCGCGGGCAAAGCTTTCCAGGCTGTCGGCGGACAGGCCCAGCAGCTGCCAATAGGTGCGCGAAACGGAGGCGAACAGGCGGATGCCGATGATGTTGAAGACAAAGGCGCCGGCGATCAAGACGCCCAGGCTGGCCAGCACCTTGATGCCTAGGGCGGACACGGCCTGGCCCCACAGCTGCTGGCCCTTGTCGCGCGCCAGCTTGGCCGCGCCGGCCATCTCTTCCTGCGCCAGTTGCTGCGTTGCCACGGCGCTGACCGTGGCGAGGCTGCCTGCGTCATCGAAGCGCACGTCGACGACGGCATTGATGGCGGGCGCCACGTCCGAACGCCAATGCGTGGCCACGTCGAAGGCATGTTGAATGCCGGCCACGCTGACGGAACCTTGTCCGCTCGGTTGGTAGGCGAGGATGCGGCCCCGTTGGCCGGTGGTAATGGTTGCTGCTGGGCTGGATGGTTGCATGGGATTTCCCTGGTCACTGTCATGCTGTATTGCATGTACCCACGGATAACGGGGGCAGTTCAGGGAAATCCAAAATTATTTTGAATTATTTTTTCGGCGGCTGCATCAGGTCCTTGGCGGCGCCCTGGTAATCCTTCATCAAGCCCATGAAGGCGTCCTGCAAATGCCGGGCAGCATCCTGCGGCGGCGCGCCCGTGCGCCGCGCCAGGTCGAATTTATACGCGTGCGCGGCCGTGTAGCCGGCCTGCGAGGCGGCGTCCAGCAGCACGCCGGCCCGTTTCAGCGAGGCTGGGTCACCTTTGACCATCAGCAATTCCGCCAGATAGGTCTGGGCAATCGGAAAGTCTTTCGCGGCGGCTTTTTCCAGCCACTGCATGCCCGCCTTCGGCTGTTTCACACCCGCATCACCGCCGCCGATGCCATAGCCGAGGGCCGTCAGCGCCACCAGGTCGCCGCCGCGCGCGCGCTTTTCCAGTTGCTGGCGGGGAAACGGACGGGCCGCGATCTGCATGCGGATTTCATAGTTGATGTCTTGCAGCACGTTGCCTGGCCACACCTTGGCACCGGGTGCGGCAGGCTTCTCCACCGTCGGGGCAGGCGCCCGCATGCCGTTGTTGCCCGATGCCAGTACGCCCGGCGCCGGCGGGCTGACGCCCTTGCCGCTGCCCATGTTCAGCACCAGCCGTGCCGACGTTTCGCCAAACGACACGCGGGGCTTTTGCACGTCGTGCGTCATGGCGGCGACCCGTGCCGCCACCTGCGAAAACACGTCGCCCATGGACAGGCCCGGTGCGTCGAGCGCGTCGAGCAGGGCGCTCGTGTAGGGGCTGTTGCGCGAATCAGGCGACCAGAAATCGCGCGCCAGGGCGCCGGGGCCGGCCGAATAGGCGATCACCACGCCGCGTGGTGCTTGCGTGTCGGCAAAGCCATGGCTGGCCGCATTGCCGCCGCCGGGAGCCACCACGGCGCCGCCGCGCGTATATTCCTGGCGGCAAGCGTCGAGGATCAGCACGGCGCCGCGCGCGCCCGTGCGCTGCAAGTCGCCCGCCAGGCTGGAAACGGACACGCCCTGCGCGGCAATGGCGGCCGCACTGAGCGCATTCATGTTCGCGCCCAGCGGCAGCACATAATTGGCTTCGCCCGCCTGCGCGCCGTGGCCCGCGTAAAACACGAGGGCGATATCGGCGCCGCGCGCCTGTGTGGAAAACTCGGCCGAGGCCTTTTGCAGCTGCGCCGCATTGATGTCCGTGCGCAACAGCACTTCAAAGCCCAGGCGGCGCAAGCGCTCGGCCATGGCGCGTGCATCGTTCACGGGGTTCAGCAAGGGTTGCGGATAGGCTGCGTTGCCGATCACCAGGGCGATGCGCTTGCCGGAACCGCTGGCAGCGGTGCCCACGGCCGCTTGCACGACATTGCCGCAGAGTAAAAAGATGAGGCTCAAAAACAGGGGAATCAGGCGATGCATCGGGGTCTCGGGGATTGTCGTGTGAGTAACAAAAGTTAGCGATTTCCAGTACGGTATGAGAAAATTGCTTAAATGCATTTTACCTGACTGACAAGTTTGTCTTGTTGTCCAGCGTATTTCCTCTTTACCGGCCAGCCTCGCTCCCGGCCAGTGGCGCGCGCCGCCCCAACACACGATCGGACCGGCTGTGCAATCGGAACAATTTGAACGGATTCATGCTTTCTGGACCCGCCGCCCGCAGCTGACACAAGGCGAACTGGGCGAGTTTTACCAGCGCGTCATCGCCGCGCTGACGCCATGCCGCCCGCGCGAGGCGGCGTCGCTGGGCGATTCACTGGCCGACTTGCGCCACCAGTTTTTCATTGAAAAAGTCCTCCACAGCGATAGTGACGCGGCGCCTCACCACGTCGGCGCCCTGTTTTTGTACTTCAAGCGCTTCATCATCGACCAGCTGCGCAAGCAGCGCATCGAGGAGGATGCCGATGCGCAAGAAGGCTGCGAACTGCGCGCACCCGACGCCTATGCGGAAGCGCTGCGCGATTACCGGCTCACGCCACAGCAGGTGCGCGAGGCGGCAGACGGTTTTATTACCACCTTGCCGCGTGACTTGATCCTGCTGCTGCGCCATTGCGGTTGCGGCGGCATGCCCGTCAAGGAACTGGCCGAGCAGATCGCTTCCGCGCATTACCACGGCGGCAAGCTGGGCCTGGTGCACAGGCAGAAGGACGATCCTGCCAGCGCGGGACGCCAGATCGTCGAGCCGGCCCACCGCGCCACCTTGCTGGGCAGCTGGGTCTTGAGCCTGCTCAAGCTGCGCGTGGGGGACTCCTTGGCCGCGCGCGACATGCAGGCGGCGCAAATAGTTTTGGATATTTTATGTGTGGCCGCGTTATCCCTGCACATGGACCCCGTGTCCACCCACCCGAATACTGATGAAAGGCCATCGGCATGACTGCATTGACGCCCACACTGGCCATCGTTGCCGCGCGCCTGCCGTCGCCACCGTCTTCCACCGACGTGCTGGACGACGAGGTGGCGGGCGATATCCCCGACTGGCGCGGCATCGCCGTGCCGGAACACGTGATGCAACGCTTCGCGCGCCGCAGCGACGCCGCACCGCTGGCAGCAAGGCCCATCGCCGGTGGACAGATCCACTTGCTGGCGCGCCGTCCCGGCTTCGGCGCCGTGCTGCTCGACGCCTGGGACAGCACGCGGCAGCGCTGGCGCGGCTGGCTCGTCACGCCGGATACGGCGTATGCGGATGCCTGCGGCCTGGTGGTCGAGGAGCGCGACGCGCCCGCCGATCCGCGCGCGGGCCTGGTGCTGTGCGACATGCCGGTGACCCTGGCCGTGACGGACCTGGGTGCCTGCCTGGGCGTGTTCAGCCAGGAACGCCTGCAGGCGGCGCGCTGGCTGGAAACGCATGGCCGGGCGAACGGGGCGGGGGTAGCTGCGGCACCGGGCGTGATCGCCCGCGTGGCCTTGCCCGGCGACGATTACGTCTTGACGGGCACGCCGCTGTCTAGCGAGCTGGGCAAGGATGGCCGCGTGGCGTACCGGCAATTGCTGCGCCAGGGGCTGCAGCAATTGCAGATCGCTTCGGCCGATGCGGCCGCATCCCAAACGACGGCACCGATATCGAGGCCTGTGCAGGCAGCCAATGCGAACCGCTGGCTGAAGATCGTCACGGCCGTGGCCGCCAGCGTGATGGTGGTGCAATCGGCCTGGCTGTTCCTGCCGAAAGAGGGCGCCATCGTCGACCATGCGGAGTTCCGCAATGGCGGCAGCGGCGTCGAGAAGGGCGTGCGCATGCGCGTGCTGTTCCGCGCCGAGGCCACGGAGGCGGAAATCCGCACCTGGCTGCAGCGCGAGCAGCTGGAAATCGTCGCCGGGCCGGACACCCTGGGCGCCTTCACCCTGCTGTCGCGCGACCGCCAGAAAGTCTTGCCGCCGCCAGGCCCGGGCAATCCGCTGGCCGTGATCAATCCCTGACCCAGAAATAAGAGAAAGTTATCGAGCATGACAATGTATAAGAACTTTGCATCCGCGCACTGGCGCAAACTGGCCATGGGCCTGGCTGCCGGCGTCCTGTTGACGGGCTGCGCCATGACGCCGAATGGCCGTGGCGGCGTGCTGGTGGGCCTGGATACGGCCGAGCTGTTCGGCACGCCGATTTCCACCTTCCGCCTGCGCGACGGCACGGAAGGCACCTTGCGCAAGGATCCGAAGGGCAAGTATTCGATCAAGCTGTCGCAGGCGTTCCGCGTCGTGCCGCTGGACAAGGCCATCACGGCCCGCGTGGCGCGCGTGGAAAACGTGGGCGAGCGCACCGTCGTGATCGTGGAAACCCAGGAGCGCGGCTGCGCCTACCGCTATGAAGTGCTGGCCTTCCAGGGCACGGACGTGCTGCAGTGGACGGTCGGCAATTGCAAGGACCGCCCCCGCGTGGAGCTGGCGGCGGACGCCAAATCGCTGAATATCGATTTCCCCAACTACAACCGCCTGTCGCGCATGATCTACACGGACAACCGCCTGCTCAACGCCAGCGTGGCCGTGCCGCCCGGCGTCGATACGCGCGCGCAGCCGTTTGCCGATGACGCCTTGCGCGCCACCGGTCCCGCCATCGCCACCATGCCCGGCAGCGACAGCGGCCGTGTGATCCCGGCGCCACCGGCCCCGGCATCGGCCCCGGCACCTGCCGCCGCGCCGAAAGCGGGCAGCCGCGCCAGCGCCAAGGCGCGCCGCCAGGACACCCCGACCAGGGCGGCGGCGCCCGCAGCCATCAGCCTGCCCGCGCCGCGTGCCGCAGCGGCTGCTCCGGCGGCGCCGATGATCTTCCAGGCTGAAGAGATCAAGCCCGTCGTCATCGATTTGAGGAAATAAGATGGCCGCGAGTTTGCGCAGTCTGCAAATCCGGCAGACCCTGATTCTGATCGTCCTGACGATCATTTACCTGTGCTTCGAGCTGGGCTTCAATGCCCGCCTGCTCGACGTGGTGGGCGGCAACGTCAAGCCGGAAGACGTGGAAGGGGTGGAATTTTATGGCCGCAGCCTGTCCGGCATCGCCGCCGCGCTGGTGGTGCTGCAACTGATGTGGCGCCGCCGGCTGAAGAACAATGGCAGCGGCCCTGGCTGGGTAAAAATCATCGTTTGCTGCCTGGTCACGGCCGGCGTCGTCTTCGGCGTGCTGAAGGCCACGGTGAATGTGCTGGTCAATACGCGCGACGCGGAATTTCGCCGCATGGCCTTCAACACCACCTTGCTGCAGCGCTCGCTGGTAGGCGGCAGCCTGCAACTGCAAGGTCTGGTCGACGATCCGACCCTGTTCGCCAAGCCGGAAGGCAAGTCCTTCCTGGCCCTGTTCCCCTTCCTGGCCGTGTCGGTGCGGCATCTTGACGAGCGCATGGGGCCGGCCAAGGAGCAGCTGGTGCGTGCCAACGTGCGCCAGGTGGCGGGCGGCCCGTCCGGTTACTATGACAAATATCAGGAAGCCATGCGCGAGCTGGCCGGCAAGTGGGAGCTGTATGCGGGCATCATTCCCGACAGCGATGCCGGTTTGCGTGCCAAGCAGCAATCCTCGTGGCAGGAATACGTGAGCAGCCTGTCGCGGCGTGGCTGGCAGCCGCATTCCGTGCCGATGCGGCGCCAGGCGGCCGTCGTCAATAATGTGCGCAAGAAAGTCCCCGTGCCCGCCAACTGGCGTACCGACGATGAGCGGGGCTTCCGCGCCGCCGTCAAGCGCCGCTACACAGCCGAGGCGGCCAGCAAGGGCGTCACCGTGCGCGGCGAACGCATCCCGCCGGGCTTGCCGTTTGCCGCCTTTGTCGCGCGCCCTGGCGTGCAGGCGGAATTGCGCGAAGCGTTGAAACTGCCTGCAGGCGCCACGGTGCAGCCAGCGTATGCCAGTCCTGCCGAGTTCGGGCGCCTGTTCGAGCAGTTCCTCGATCGCCAGACGGCGGAAAAACTGGTGGAATACCGCGCCAGCCGCACCGACTTTGAAGCGGGTGGCAGGTTCTTCCATGAAGGCAAGGAAGCGGCGCGCGCCGCCATCGTGCCGCCCGTGGCCCTGTTCTTCTCGCTGCTGGGCGCCATCGGCCACTTTTCCAAATTGCTGTACCTGGTCGCCACCGTCGTATTATTGCTGCTGGCCATGCGCCGTGGCGAGCAGGCGGGTGCGGATGGACAGCTGAGCCGCCGTTCCGCCTGGATCGCCACAGGTGTGCTGGCGACCGCCTTTGCGGGCAGCTGGGGCATGCTGTCCATTCTCGACAACAACGTCACGCGCAGCGAGCTGTTCGGGCAAATGCTGGACTGGGCGCGCCAGCCCGAGCCCGACAGCACGCGCTGGCAAATCGCCGGCAAGGGCTTGCTGGCCAATATCACGCACGTCGTGGCGGTGGGGCAGGGCTACAGCTACCCCGTCAACGAAGCGATCCGCATCCACGTTTTGCAGGGAATTCACTATGGCTATCACGCGCAACAAAAATAAGGCGGCCGCGCTGGCATTGCTACTCAGCACGTTCTGCACGTTGGTACAGGCCGATTGCCTGGGCATGAAGGTGCACGCCCACCGCGGCGCCGGCAACGCGCCGGAAAACTCGCTGAGCGCGCTGCGCAACACGTATTTCGGCACCTGGGACGGCGTCGAGACGGATTTGCAGCTGCTGGGCGATGGCAGCTGGGTGGTGCACCACGATTTGTTGACTGGCCGGGTGGTCGACACGGGATCGCCGCGCACCGTCAAGCAGCTGACGGCCGACGACTGGCGCGCCGCCAGCATGAAGAACCGTGGCGTGGCCACGCCGGAAACGCCGCCGTTCGTCAGCGACGTCGCCGACCTGGCCACGGCTTTCCCTGCGAAAACCCTGAATGCGGAAATCAAGGATGTCGTCTCGTCGTGCGCGCCGATCGCCACCCTGGTGGCGCAGTTGCGTACGAACATCAAGCACGGCAACTGGTTCTTGACGTCGGGCGTGCCGAATAACCTGGCGTGCGCGCGCCGCGCCGACCCGCAGGGTTATCTGGGCTTGCTCGTGTTTGACGCGCGCAATGCCCAGGCGGCCGGCGCCAACCGGGTCAGCCGCTATATCGCGAAAAATGCCCGCCCGCCCAAGCTGGACAAGCCGTGGCTGCAGCGCGTGCAGCAGCAGATCGGCATGCCCACCGGCGTGCACGTGGATGCGCGCAGCCTGGACGCCAATCCGAATCTGCTGGGCGACGCCGCCAGCCTGAACATGCCCGTCTTCGTCTACGCCGTCGATGGCGACTCGGCCCTGGCCGCGTCCTTGCTGCGCGCGCAGCAGCGCAGCCACCGCTGGCCCAGCGGGGTCATTCTTGACGGCAATCCCGAGACGTTTTGCGCGATGATGAAATAAGTGCTCCCTGATCTGCGACACGGCGTTTTGCCGTGCAGCAGAATACCTCGCCGCCACAGAAATAGCCGCTTGCGGCGGCCCGCGCAGGGCCACTCTTGTGCCGCCTTTCTGCCTCTTTTTTGCGCATTGCAGCATCGATATTGTTTGCATCGGGCGCGCGACTGGCTTATAAATGTAATCGATTACATTTTATTGAAAAGCGCCATGCCAGCAGCCGTTCCTTCTCCATTGCCGACAGAAACCGTCTCCATCAGCGCCGTCGCCGCGCATGCGGGCGTGTCGGTGGCCACCGTCTCGCGCGTGATGAACGAGCAGGCCGGGGTGCGGGCGCCCACGCGCGACAAGGTGCTGGCGTCCGTGGCCGCGCTCGGCTACCGCATGAATCATCTGGCGCGCAGCCTGCGCACGGCCGAGAGCCGCATGCTGCTCACCATGGTGCCCGACGTGGGCAACCCCTTCTATGCGCAGATCGTGCGCGGCATCGATACGGTGGCGCGCGAACACGGCTATTTTGTGCTGCTGTGTGACACGGGCGCCGATGCGGGCCGCGAGCGCTCGTATTTCGACTTGCTGCGCATGCACCGCGCCGATGGCGCCATCTGCCTCGATCCGGACACGGTGCAGCATGCTCTGTCACATGAATCCGTCAGCCTGCCGTGGGTGGCGTGTTGCGAATTCGATCCCGCCGTGGCTGTGCCCTATGTCGGCATCGACAACCACCGCGCCGCCTCCGACGCCGTCGCGCATCTGCTGTCGCGCGGCCATACGCGCATCGGCCTGATCAACTCCGACGAGCGCTATCTGTACGCGCGGCAACGCCAGCAAGGCTACCTGGACGCCCTGGCGGCGGCCGGCCTGCCAGTACAGCCGCAGTGGGTGCACACGGTGCAAAGCCTCGATTACGAAGCAGGCACGGCCGCCACCTTGCGGATGATGGCGGGACCGGATGCGCCCACGGCCATCTTTGCCGTCTCCGACACCCTGGCCATCGGCGTGCTGAGTGCGCTGCGCCAGCTGAAAAAAAGGGTGCCCGAAGACGTGGCCGTCATCGGCTTCGATGATATCGCCATCGCCGCGCAGATCGACCCGGGCTTGAGCACCATCGCCCAGCCGATGCGCGAACTGGGCGAGACGGCGGCGCGATTATTGCTGCAGCGTCTGGCGGACCCGGCGGCCAGTGTGCCGGGCGTGCTGCTGCAACACCGATTAATTCTGCGAGGGAGTGCATAGTGAGCGTTGCCGTCGGTTTCGAGGGGGTCTGCAAGGATTTCGGCCCCGTGCGCGTCTTGCATGGCGTCAGTTTCAACCTGTCGCCAGGACGCGTGTATGGCTTGCTGGGCGAAAATGGCGCCGGCAAGTCGACCCTGATGAAAATCCTCGCCGGCTACGAGGCCGTGAGCGAAGGGCAGTTGCTGATCGATGGCCAGCCCCGGCGCTTTGGCAGCTCGCGCGCGGCGGAGAGCGCCGGCATCGTGCTGATTCACCAGGAATTCAACCTGGCCGAACACCTGACGGTGGCGCAAAACATGTTCCTCGGCCACGAAAAGACGCGCGGCTGGCTGCTCGACGAGGCCGCCATGCAGGAAGAAGCGTCGCGCTACCTGAAACAGGTGGGCCTGGACGTCTCGCCCGACACGAAAATCCGCGACCTGATCGTAGCCGAGAAGCAACTGGTGGAAATCGCCAAGGCCCTGTCGCGCCGCGCCCGCTTCCTGATCATGGACGAACCGACGGCCACCCTGACGTCGTCGGAAACCCAACGATTGTTTACCGTCATGGCCCAGCTGAAAGCGGACGGTGTGACCATTTTGTATATATCCCACAAGCTCGACGAAGTCGAGCGCAACACGGACGAGGTCATCGTCATGCGCGACGGGCGTTTCGTCACGCGCGAGCCGACGGCCAGCCTGACGCGCCAGCAGATGGCGAACCTGATGGTGGGGCGCGAATTGTCCGACATGTTCCCGGCCAAGGTGGCGCTGGCGAAAGAAGCTCCTGTGCTCCTGAAGGTCGACGGCCTCTGCGTGCCCGGCTGGTCGAAAGACCTGTCGTTCGAGGTGCGCGCCGGCGAAGTGCTGGGCTTGGCGGGCCTGGTGGGCGCGGGGCGCACGGAATCGTTCGAGGCCTTGCTGGGCTTGCGTCCACGCAGCGCGGGGTTGATCCATCTCAATGGCCAGCCCGTGGATATCCGCACGCCCAAACAAGCCATGCAGCACGGCATGACTTACCTGAGCGAAGACCGCAAGGGAAAAGGTCTGCATGTGAACCTGGGCTTGCGCGAAAACCTCACCATGATGACGATGGAGCGCTATGCGCGGCCGTGGCTCGATGTGGCAGGGGAAAAAGCGGCGCTGGCCAAGGCGGTGCTTGACTTCAATATCCGCACGGGGGACCTGGACAGCCGCGTGCGCATGCTGTCGGGCGGCAACCAGCAAAAGCTGGCGCTGGCGAAATACCTGCATTCCGACCCGCGCGTCGTCGTGCTCGATGAACCGAGCCGCGGCGTGGACGTGGGCGCCAAGCGCGACATTTACTTTTTGATCCACCGCCTGGCCGCCGAAGGGCGCGCCGTGATCGTGATTTCATCCGAACTGATCGAAATGATTGGCCTGTGCCACAGAGTCGCCGTGATGCGCGCCGGCACCTTGCAAGCCACCCTGTCTGCTGACCACCTGACTGAAGAGGAGTTGATTGCCCATGCAACCGGCACGCACTGATACCACCGTATCCCCTATTGCTCGATTCGGCGCGCGCATCAAGGGCTTTGGCCCTGTGCTGGGCCTGCTGGCCCTGTGCATCGCGGGCACCTTGCTCAATGGCGATTTCGCCACCTTGGACAACCTGATGAACGTGCTCACGCGCACGGCCTTCATCGGCATCATCGCCGTCGGCATGACCTTTGTGATTATCTCGGGCGGCATTGACCTGTCCGTCGGCTCGATGGCGGCCCTGATCGCCGGCTGCATGATCTATTTCATGAATGCGCTGGCGCAAGGTGCGGGAGGAAATCTGGCGCCGATCACCATGCTGGTGCTGGGCATCGCCATGGCGCTGATCCTTGGCGCGGGCTTTGGCCTGATGCATGGCTTGCTCATCAGCAAGGGCAATATTGAACCGTTCATCGTGACGCTGGGCACCCTCGGCATCTTCCGTGCCGTGCTCACGTACCTGGCCGACGGCGGCGCGCTGACTCTGGACGCCACCCTGTCCGAACTGTACAGCCCCGTGTACTACACGAGCGTGCTGGGCGCACCGATACCGATCTGGATTTTCCTGTTCGTGGCGGCGGCCGGCGCCATCATCCTCAACCGCACGACCTTTGGCCGCCACGTGCAGGCGATCGGTTCCAACGAGCAAGTGGCGCGCTATGCGGCCATCAATGTTGATAGAGTCAAGATCGCCACCTATATGCTGCTGGGCGTCTGCGTGGGCATCGCCACGGTGCTGTACGTGCCTCGCCTGGGCTCGGCTACGCCGACCACGGGCTTGCTGTGGGAACTCGAAGCCATCGCCGCCGTTGTCGTGGGCGGCACGGCCCTGAAGGGCGGCGAGGGACGCATCGTCGGCACCGTGATCGGCGCCATCCTTTTGTCCGTGATCAGCAATATCCTGAATTTGACCAGCATCATCAGTGTCTACCTGAATGCCGCAGTGCAAGGCGTGGTGATCATCGCCGTCGCCTTCCTGCAGCGAGGCCGCAAATAAAACAAGAGCGGCGTTCTGAAAGGGCGGCCAACGGGCGCCCACAACCTTGGAGGAGAGCAGCATGAAGAGCTTTATACGGGTAGCAGGGATGGCAGTGCTGGTGATGCAGGCGTGGGCGCTGCCGATGGGACCGGCGCAGGCGGCCGAGAAACTGGTGGTGGGCGTGGCCATTCCCACCGCCACGCACAGTTTCACGTCGGGTATCGTGTGGTGGGCGAACCAGGCCAAGGCGGAGCTGGAAAAAGCCCATCCTGGCCTGAAAATCATCGTCAAGACGGCCGCCACGGCGCCCGAGCAGGCGAACCAGTTGCAGGACATGTTGACGGTGAACAAGATCAACACCCTGGTGATCTTCCCCATCGAATCGGCCTCGCTGACGCAGCCCGTGGCGCAAGTCAAAAACAAGGGCGTGTATGTGACCGTGGTCGACCGCGGCTTGACGAACACGCAGTCGCAGGATGCGTACATCGCGGGCGACAACACGGCTTTCGGCAAGCTGCCGGCCGAATACCTGGCGAAAAGCCTGAATGGCAAGGGCAATATCGTCGTGCTGCGCGGCATGCCGACCACCCTGGACAACGAGCGCTACGATGCGTTTTCCGCCGTGATGAAGGGCCATCCCGAGATCAAGGTGCTCGATGCCAAGTACGGCAACTGGAACCGCGACGATGCCTTCAAGGTCATGCAGGATTACCTGACCCGCTTCAAGCATATCGACGCCGTCTGGGCAGCCGATGACGATATGGCCATCGGCGTGCAAAAAGCCATCGCGCAAGCCAAGCGCACGGACATCAAGCAAGTGTTCGGCGGCGCGGGCGCGAAGGGCGCGGTGAAAAAGATCATGGATGGCTCCGACCCGCTGATCGTGGCCGACGTATCGTACTCGCCGAAGTTCATGTACGACGCCATCAAGCTGACGACGGAAACGCGCCTGAAAGGTGATAAATTGCCGGCCAACACCATCATCCCGTCGGTGCTGATCACGCGCGAGAACGCCAAGCAGTTCTACTTCCCGAACTCGCCTTTTTAACGACACCCCAAAACAAGGATTGGGGTCGTACCCTGACGGGGGAAGGCGTACCAATGGGGCGCCTTCCGCTCCCGCAGGGACCGACCTTCCAATTTGATTTTAAGGAATTTCCATGAAAACCATCCAGGGCCCGGCCATTTTCCTGGCCCAGTTTCTCGGCGACGAGCCGCCGTTCGACTCGCTTGAGCACCTGGCGCAATGGGCGGCCGGCCTCGGTTACAAGGGCTTGCAGCTGCCGACGGCGCCGCGATTGTTTGACCTGGAACAGGCGGCCAGCAGCCAGCAGTATTGCGACGACGTGAAAGCCTTGCTGGCGCGCCACGGCTTGCAGGTGACGGAATTGTCGACGCATTTGCAGGGCCAGCTGATCGCCGTGCATCCCGCTTACGACGCCCTGTTCGACGGCTTTGCGCCCGAACATGTGCGCGGCGACAGCGCGGCCCGTACGGCCTGGGCCACGCAGCAGTTGCTGTGGGCGGCTAGCGCTTCGCAGCGCCTGGGCCTGAAGGCGCACGTGACGTTTTCCGGCGCGCTGGCCTGGCCGTATCTGTATCCATGGCCGCAGCGCCCCGCCGGCTTGGTGGAGACGGCTTTCGCGGAACTGGCGAAACGCTGGCTGCCCATCCTCGACGCGTTCGATGCAGCGGGCGTGGACCTCTGTTATGAGTTGCATCCGGGCGAGGACTTGCACGATGGCGTGACCTTCGAACGCTTCCTTGCCGCCGTCAACGATCACCCGCGCGCATCGATTCTGTACGACCCCAGCCACTTCGTGCTGCAGCAGCTCGACTATCTGGCCTTCATCGATATTTATCATGCGCGCATCAAGGCCTTCCACGTCAAGGACGCGGAATTCCGGCCGAACGGGCGCCAGGGCGTGTATGGCGGCTATGGCGACTGGCAAGACCGGGCCGGGCGCTTCCGCTCGCTGGGCGACGGGCAGATCGACTTCAAGGCGATCTTTTCCAAGATGGCGCAGTATGACTTTTCGGGCTGGGCCGTGCTGGAATGGGAATGCTGCCTGAAACACCCGGAAGATGGCGCGGCCGAGGGCGCGCGATTCATCCGCGAGCACATCATCCACGTGGCCGAACACGCGTTCGACGATTTCGCGGGCAGTGCGGTTGACCAAGATCAAATTCATCACTTGCTTGGCTTGAAATAAGGAGACGACATGCAGCGACGCTTACGGCTGGGCATGGTAGGGGGTGGGCAGGGCGCGTTCATCGGCACCGTGCACCGCATCGCGGCGCGCATCGACGACCAGTACGAACTGGTGGCGGGCGCCTTGTCGTCCGACCCGGATCGCGCGCGTGCAAGCGGCGCCGCGCTGCACCTGGCGCCCGAACGCTGCTACAGCGATTACCGCGTCATGGCGCAGATGGAGGCCGCGCGCGCGGACGGCATCGAGGCCGTGGCCATCGTCACGCCGAATCACTTGCACGCGCCCGTCGCCACGGCGTTCATGGAAGCGGGCATCCATGTGATCTGCGACAAGCCGCTGGGAATATCGTTGGCGGAAGGCCAGGCGCTGGCGGCGCTGGCCGAGCGGAAAAACCTGCTGTTTGCGCTCACGCACACCTATAGCGGCTACCCGCTGCTGCGCCATGCGAAGGCCATGGTCGAGGCGGGCGACATCGGCGAATTGCGCCTCGTGCAAGTGGAGTATTCGCAGGACTGGCTGGCCGATTCGATTGCTGCCGGCGGCATGAACGAGGGCAACTGGCATAACGATCCGCAGAAGGCGGGGCCGGGCGGCGTCCTGCTCGACGTGGGGCTGCATGCGTATCACCTGGCGCAATTCGTCAGCGGACTGACGCCGCATGCCGTGCTGGCGGAACTGTCGACCTTTGTACCGAACCGCAGCCTGGACGACCACGTGCAGGTCATGCTGCGCTACGCCAACGGGGCGAAAGGTACCCTGTGGGCCAGCCAGGTGGCGACCGGTTGCGAAAACACGGTGCGCCTGCGCCTGTTCGGCAGCAAGGCACAGCTGGACTTTGACCAGGAACAACCGAATGCACTGTGGTTTACGCCGCAGGGCGGCAACCGCCAGTTGCTGCGTCCGGGCCGGGTCGACAGCGCCGCCGCGCGCCACGCCACGCGGGTGCCGGCCGGCCATCCGGAGGGTTATCTGGAAGCGTTCGCCCAGCTGTACCTGGATGCGGCCTTGCGCATTCGCGCCTTGCAGGCGGGCTTGCCCGTGCCCAGGGAAACCGGCTGGCTGCCGACTGTCACCGATGGCGTGGCGGGCCTGGCTTTTGCGGAAGCCGTGCTGCGCAGCCATGCGGATGGTGCGAGCTGGACAACCTTGGCAAGCTGACTGTTACACTGCGCGCATGAGTGCGCCCTTTATTATCACCATCATCCCGCAAGGCTGGCAATTCCCGGCCGAGGCGGGCACCACCATCCTGGCCGCCGCCGAACTGGCCGGTATCCGCCTGCTCAGTTCCTGCCGCAATGGCACGTGCCGCACCTGCCTGTGTCACATGCCAGATGGCCAGGTGCGCTACACGGTGGACTGGCCCGGCATCAGCCCCGATGAACGGCTCGACGGCTACATCCTGCCCTGCGTGGCCGCGGCCGAAAGCGATATCACCATCCAGGCGCGGGCCGTGCGCAAGTAAAGCACCGCCGTGATTATTTGTTATATTTTGGCAATGTTTTCCATGCTATAACATTTGATTCAGGTTTCCAGCACACCTCCATTGGGGAGGAAATGAAACCTCAACATGGATATCGCATGCGTACATTATTCCCTTTGTTGTGGCGGGCCGCCGCATTGCCGCTGGCTATCACGACGACCTTGTCCGCCTGTGGCGGCGGTTCCGGCGGTGCCGTTGGCGTACCGCCTGGCTTGCAGGAAAAACCCGGCATGACCTTGTCGGCAGTCAGTAGCCGCTGCACGGCCCAGCCTGGCGCCATCTGCGATGACATCCACGTAACAGTGCGCCTGGCCGATGGCGTGACCGATACGCGTCCCCAGTCGCATGAAAAACCGGCCAGCGGCACGGCCGGTGTGCTGCAGCAGGCCGACCGCCAGAAGCAGGCAGACGGCAGCTGGCTGCTGACGTTCAAGGCGGTGCCTGGTCTGGCTCCCGGGGTGTACGCGGGCAAGATCGAGCTATCCTTGCCGCTCACGGTGGGGGTGTACAAGACGGAAAGCATGGATTACCAGGTCACTGTCGCGCCGTTCGCCGGCAGCATGGGCGCACTGCAGGCCTTGCCCGGCGTGGGCGACTGGGAAGGCGTGAATGGCAATGCCGCGCATACGGGCCTGGTGCCGGCCACCTTCGACAGCCGCCGCTTCACGCGGCGCTGGACTTGGCTGGGCCCCAGTTCCCCGCGCGCGGTCGTCGGCAGTCCCGTGGTGGCTGCGAATGGCCTCGTGTATGTCAGCCAGCAATCGGCCGCACCGGTGGAAGGCAGCAGCACCAAATACATCACCACCTCGACCGTGACGGCGCTCAACGAGAGCGACAGCCAGGCGCGCTGGACGCAGTCGCTCACGTCCGATGGTTATCTGGGCGCGCCGGCCGTTTCGGGCGGCAAGCTGGCCATGGCTGGCTACGATACCGTGCATGTCTTCGATGCGCATGCCGGCGGTGTGCCGCTCGGCGTGCGTCCGCCGAATACGAATGGCACGCTGCTGGGGGTTTCCCTGGCGACGGCGCCCACCTTTTTTGGCGGCAATGTCTACGTGGGTGGCAATAACGATATCAGTGGCATCGATGCGGCGGTGGGGCAGACACGCTGGTCTGCCAGCCTTGGCTTGCCCAAGCTGGGCAACGTCAATGACTGGACGCCCGCCGTCAATGGGGACACGGTGTACAGCCATGCGGCAGGGACATTGACGGCGTTCGATATCGCAGATGGCAAGGCTCGCTTCAGCGTGACGGTGCCGGGGCAGGTGCTGGGCGGGCTGAACAAGAGCAGCCTGCGCCAGGCGCCCGTGCTGGCCGATGCGGACAGCGTGCTGCTGCTCAATCAGCGGCCGCTGGCCGGCGAGGCGGCGAATAACAGCCTGAGTCTGGTTGACGTGCATAGCCGCGCCGTGCGCTGGACGGTGCAGGGACAGTTCAGCACGCAGCCGGTGGTGGCGCAGGGCGTCGTGTATGTGGGCAACCAGGGCAGCCAGGCGCTCGAAGCGCGCAGGCTCGGCGACGGCGCGGTCCTGTGGAGCTGGCCCCTGGATACGGCCCTCGACGCGTACTTCGGCGGTGATCTGATCGTCACCGGCAATCTGCTGTTTGTTGGCGGGCGGAACAATACCTATGCGATCGACCTGGCCAGCCACAAGACTGTCTGGATTTACCGCATGGGGGGCAGCCTGGCGTTGTCGCGCCATGGCGTGCTGTACATCCGCCAGGGCACGGATCTACCCGGCGGCAGCATGGTCTTGACGGCCATCAACCTGCAGTAGCCGCCTGCCGCTTGCACGGCGCCTGACTCAGGTGGGCTTGCCGCCCTTGAGGCGCTGCAGCAGGGCGTCCACGCTGTCGCTGACGGGCAAGCCATGGCGGCGCAGCAGCTGCACGTGCAGCACCAGGTTTTCCAGCACCAGCTTGGCCGCCACGGCCAGCAGCGCCAGGTTGCGGTCTTCCGGGCTGAAACTTTCCATCGCGTCGGCCATCTCGCACAGGTGGTTGGCGATCAGCCCGCGCAATTCCTGCTCGTCGAACGGCAGGTCGGCAAAATCGATGGGATCGGCCACTTCCACTTCCTGCATCAGCACTGCTAGTTCTTCCGGGGTAATCGTCATGCCTGGCCTCCTTGTGTGCTTGCCTCTATTTTAATTGTATTGGCCGCAAAGGGGACTAGAATGAGTCGAGGCCGACGACGTCGAAGGACAGCATGGCGCATTTGCATTTTACGCAACAACTGGCACGCTACCTGGACGTTCCTACGGTGGAGGTGGCCGCGCCACGGCTGCGCGCCGCCCTCGATGCCGCGTTTGCCCGGCAGCCGCGCCTGCGCGGTTACGTGCTCGACGAGCAGGGCGCCCTGCGCCCGAATGTGGTGATCTTCATCGATGGCGCCCGCTGCCGCGAGCGGCGCGTGCTCGACGACGCCTTGCTGCCCGACAGCCAGGTGTATATCTTGCAGGCACTTTCCGGAGGTTAATCATGGGACAAGGCATGGCTCAACGCGCGTATCTCGGCACCCGCAAGGGCTTGTTCCAGTTCGATGTCGATGCGGCCGGCGCCTGGCAGCTGGCGCTGGTGCAGTTTGCCGGCGATCCCGTTTCCATGCTGCTGCACGATGGCCGCGACGGCACCTTGTATGCGGCCCTGAACCTGGGGCACTTCGGCGCCAAGCTGCACCGACGCGACGGGGGCGCCAGCGCGTGGCAGGAAGTCGCCGTGCCCGCCTATCCCGCCAAGCCGGAAGGCAGCACCGATACCGTGGACTGGACCTTGCAGCAGATATGGTCGCTGGCGGCCGGCGGCGCGGACCAGCCCGGCGTGCTGTGGGCGGGCACCTTGCCTGGCGGCCTGTTCCGTTCCAGCGACCGCGGCGACAGCTGGCAGCTGGTGGAATCCCTGTGGCACGTGCCGCAGCGGGCGCAGTGGTTTGGCGGCGGCTATGACGTGCCCGGCATTCACAGCATCTGCGTCGACCCGCGCGACAGCAACAAGGTGCTGGTTGGCGTGTCCTGCGGCGGCGTGTGGCAAACGTTGGACGGCGGCGCCAGCTGGGCCTTGAGCGCGACGGGCATGCGAGCCGACTACATGCCGCCCGAGCTCGATGAAAACGAAGCCGTGCAAGATCCGCACCGCATCGTGCGCAGCGCCGGCACGCCGGACGCGCTGTGGTGCCAGCACCATAACGGCATCTGGCGCTCGCACGATGCCGGCTGGCACTGGCAGGAAGTGACGACGGCGCCGCTGTCGCATTTTGGCTTTGCCGTGGCCGTGCATCCGCGCGATGGCGACACGGCCTGGTTCGTGCCGGCGCAGGCGGATGTGCTGCGCATTCCCATCGATGGCGCGCTAGCCGTCACGCGCACGCGCGATGGAGGGAAAACCTTCGAGGTCTTGCGCGCGGGATTGCCGCAGCAGCATTGCTATGACCTGGTCTACCGCCACGGGCTGGCGCTGGCCGACGATGGGCGCAGTTTATTGATGGCGTCGACGACGGGGGGCGCCTGGTTTTCCGGCGACGAGGGCGAGCATTGGCAGACCATCTCTGCCCACTTGCCGCCCGTTTATGCCGTCTGTTTTGCCACGCCGTAGTAGCACAGGAAGATATCGACGGCCAGTGCCGTCACTTCGCGCCGGCGTGCCGGGCCCAGCAGAGGCTCACCGAGGGTGATCTGCGGCCAGAATGCAAAGGTTTTTAAAGGCGACATCAGCAGGTGCGCCACTTCCAGCGTCTCGCCCGCCTTGATGCGCCCGTCTTGCTGTGCCGCGCGGATCCAGATATTCAAGCCCGTTTCCTTTTCATTCAGGCGCGCCACCATCGCTTGCGCCCGCTCGGGCGAGTGGATGGTTTCGCCAAAGATCACGCGCGCCAGGTCGATGAAAGCGGGATCGCACAGCAAGTCCATTTTCTGCTCGACCAGGGCCAGCACTTGCGGCCGCAGGGGCTGGTCGGCAACATAGGGCACGGCAGGCTGGGCCATGCTGCTTTCCCACATGCGCTGCAGGATTTCCGCGAACAGCTCGTCCTTGCTGGGGAAATGGTTGTACACGGTGCGCTTGGATACGGCAGCCGTGGCAGCGATCTTGTCCATGCTGGTCGCATCAAAACCGTGCTCGCGGAACTCGGCGATGGCGGCATCGACGATGGCGACGCGCTTGCGGTCGGTGAGGCGTTGCGGTGCGGCCATGGCGGGAAATCTCCTTTGAAAACAATATTTTACACCTCTTGGTTTACTTTGCCAGAAATAGGAACTACACTGTGTAGTGTAATTTAATCCTTGTTAATTCTTTGCCGGGCCGCATATGCACTTGCACCGAGTCGCACGTCGTCTCTTCTTTCTGGGAGTCCTGATCATCATGAGTTCTTGCACCTTGCGCGCCGCGCCTGCCGCACCGATAGAATCGCCCCAACGCCACGAAGGCAAGTTCCGTAATCCCGTGCAGATGCACAAGCTGGGCACGGCAGCGACGCTCAAGCTGATGTGGACATTTTTCTTTGACAAACCCGACAGCACGGTGCCGGCCGCGGCTGTGCCCGTGCAAGCCTTGACCCGGGCGCAACTGTTGGCCGCACCCGACAACAGCCTGTTTCGCCTCGGCCATTCGACCCTGTTGCTGAAACTGAACAATGAATTTTTCCTCACTGATCCCGTGTTTTCCGAGCGCGCCTCGCCGGTGCAGTGGGCAGGACCAAAACGCTTCCATCAGCCGCCCATCAGTATCGCCGACTTGCCGCCGATCAAGGCCGTCATCCTGTCGCACGACCATTACGACCACCTCGACCATGCGGCCGTGCTGCAACTGGCCGCCAAGACCGAACACTTCGTCACGCCGCTGGGCGTGGGTGACACCTTGGTCGAATGGGGCGTGCCAAAAGACAAGGTGCAGCAATTCGACTGGTGGCAGGGCGCGACGATTGCTGGCGTGAAACTTGTCGCCACGCCATCGCAGCATTTCTCGGGACGCGGCTTGTTTGACGGCAATCAAACCCTGTGGGCATCGTGGGTCATCGACGCACCGGACGTGCGCGTGTTTTTCAGCGGCGACTCCGGCTATTTCGACGGTTTCAAGCAAATCGGCGACAAGTACGGCCCGTTCGACGTGACCATGATCGAGACGGGCGCCTACGACAAGCTGTGGCCGGACGTGCACATGCAGCCGGAACAGACCTTGCAAGCCCACCTGGACTTGCGCGGCAAGTGGCTGATGCCCGTGCATAACGGCACCTTCGACCTGGGGCTGCATGCCTGGCATGAACCGTTTGACCGCATCACGGGGCTGGCGGCCAAGCAGGGCGTGAACCTGGCCACGCCGCAGATGGGCGAGGCAGTCGATCTGGCGCAGCCGACGAAGGGCGAAAAATGGTGGCTGGCGATGCTGGAAGAGGAGATGATTCGGTAATTTACGCCGTCACGTCGATCAGGCGTCCCAGGGTCTGGCCATAGCTGTTCAGCTGGGGCGTGTTTTTCGGCGCGGCGGGGACCGCTTGCTGCGGCACGGCCAGCTTGATCGCCTGGTCCAGCTGCGGCGCCTTGATGGCGGTGGGGGCATCTGCCTGGGCTTGCTGGCTGTTGCGTTGCGTCTGGCTCAGCGATTCCTGTTCCCGTGCCAGCAACTGGCGGCTTTGCGCCAGCTGTTCACTGTCGCGCTGTACCTGGTTCTGGCCTTGCTCGACCCGGCGTTGCGCCGTAGCCAGCGAGGCTTGCAAGTTGTTGACGGACGTTAGCGTGACCACATTGTTCACCTTTGAAAGTATGTCCAGGCGTGCAGGGATGGGGAAAGCCCGGGCGGATGTGCTGCGCCAGGCATCATTGTTCGAACATGCCAAGCGGTAATCTTTACCTGAATCAAGAGTAGGACAAATTCTCGCACAGTTCCAGTAAATTATGTTTTCTTGATAATGCTAACGTGCGCGCCTTGCATGCCCAAGCCGGCATCCTGAAGTTGCTGCAGCACTTGTCAAAGTGAGTACCCGCTGTCGCTTTTTACCTTGTCTTGACTGCTATCGCCGATATGGCGCTGCGGAGAGGGTGGAAGTGGTCGCATTCAAAACGTTGCTTTTTAAATAGTCAATGTATTGTTGTTTTTATACCATGTCTGCGCACGCTAATGCGCGGCCTGTTTGGCGCTCTGGGCTATAATTGACGGTCAGAGTTGGTTTCTTTTGCCATACAGACAGGTAGTTAACATGAATCTCAAGAGCCTCGCAATTGCCCTCGGCATGTCGAAAACGACAGTCAGCAGGGCGTTGAACGGCTATCCGGAAGTCAATTCCCGCACCCGTGAAATCGTCCTGGCCGCCGCCAAGAAAGTCGGCTACCGGCCCAACCCGCTGGCGCGCAGCCTGGCCGTCGGCCGCACGAATGTGCTGGGCATGATCTATCCCCTGCTGCCCAGCGACCTGGGCGACAGCGTCTTTCTTTCCGTGGTGAATGGCATGTCGGACGCCGTGGAAGCATCGAAGATGAGTTTGATCATCGCTCCCGTATCGCCGCAGAACGAACAGCCCTCGTATGAAACCATGGTGCGCGGACGCCAGGTCGATGGCCTGGTGGTGGGCCGCACCAAGGTGGTCGACGAGCGCATCGCCTACCTGACGAAAGTCGGCTTTCCTTTTGTGGCGAACGGCCGCACGCGCATCGATGCGCCGTATGCGTATTTTGACTACGACAACGATACGGGTATCGACCTGGCCGTGTCTTTCCTGGCGGCACACGGCCACCAGCGCATTGCCCTGCTGAGCGCGCCGCTGGATCTGCACTTCGCGTATGAACGCAAGGAAAGCTTTATCCGCTGCATGGCGCAAGCGGGCTTGCCGGTCGATCCCGCCTATCTGCTCGACAATACTTTTGATCGCCGCAGCGGTTATCAGGCCATGCAGCAATTGCTGGCCTGTTCGCCCCGTCCCACGGCCGTCATCGTCGACAATCACTTGTCCGGCGTGGGCGTGGTGCGCGCGCTGATGGATGCGGGCATCGAAATCGGCAAGGAAATTTCCGTCATCGTCTGGGGCAATGTGGAAGACACCTTGATCGGCATCAACGTCACCACCATCGACCAGCCCGACCTGCGCCGCGCCGGCGCCAAGATGGTGGAAATGCTGCAATCCTTGCTGGCCGGCACGCCGCCGGAGCGGCTGCAGGAAATCTGGCAGCCGGTGCTGTTGCCGGGGGCGACGGTGGGGCGTTGTCCTGAGTGAAAAAAAACGCAGAGCCGAGGCTCTGCGTTGTCATGTCAAACCCAGCTGACCGGCTTATGCCGCGTGCTTGCTGCCGTCCGCCAGCTTGGCCAGCAATCTCGCCTTGTCCTGGCGATACGTGGCGACGGCCGCTTCCTTGACGTGGCCGAAGCCGCGGATTTTCTCGGGCAGCGACGCCAGTTCCACGCAGGTGCCGAGATTTTCCGCCGTCAGGTTGACCAGCAGTCCCGCCAGCAGTTCGCGGTATTCGACGATCAGCGCGCGTTCCATCTTGCGCTCGGCCGTATAACCGAAGACGTCGAAAGTGCCGCCCCGCAGCCCCTTGGCTTTCGCCAGCAGCTTGAAGGCGCGCCACATCCAGGAACCGAACTCCGCTTTCACGAGGTGGCCTTTCGCATCTTTTTTCGCGAACAGCGGTGGCGCCAGGTTGAATTTCACGGAGAAATTCCCCTCGAACTGCTGCTGCAATTGCTCCACGAAACGGCCATCCGTGTACAAACGCGCCACTTCATACTCGTCCTTGTAGGCCAGCAATTTGAAATAGCTCTTGGCAACGGCTGTCGACAGCTTCTGGCCCAATCCCAGGGTGTTTTCGCGGTCGCGTACCTGCTTGAGCAAGGTCACATAACCATCCGCATATGCGGCGTTCTGGTAGGCCGTGAGGAACTCCACGCGCTTCTTGATGACGCTATCGAGGCTTTGCGGCATTTGCACGATGATCGCCTGCGTGGGCGTGGCGATCTGCGTGACACGGCGCACGTCGACGGCGGCGCGGCGGCCCCACAGGAAACTTTTCTTGTTCGATTCGATGCCCACGCCATTGAGTTCGATGGCGCGCAGCAAGGCCGCTTCCGTCAACGGAATGCGGCCCTTTTGCCAGGCGTAGCCGAGCATGAACAGGTTGGCGGCAATCGAATCTCCCATCAGCGCGGTGGCCAGTTTCGTTGCGTCGATAAAGTCGGCTGCCTCGGCGCCGCCGACGGATTCCTCGATCAGCTGGCGCACTTCCGCCGTTGGATATTGCCAGTCGGCATTTTGCGCAAACGTGCCTGGCGGCTGCTCATGCAGGTTGACGACGGCCAGGCTGCGGCCCGGACGCATTTTCGACACGGCATCCTGCGCGCCGGCCGTCAGCATGTCGCAGCCTAAAATCAGGTCCGCTTCGCCCGTGGCGATGCGCTGGGCGCGGATGTGTGCGGGAGACCTGGCGATTTTCACGTGCGAGGTGACGGAACCGTTCTTTTGCGACATGCCCGTCATGTCCAGCACGGACGCGCCCTTGCCTTCCAGGTGGGCCGCCATGCCCATCAGGGCGCCCACGGTGATGACGCCCGTGCCGCCGATGCCGTTGATCAGGATGTTGTACGGCGCGTCGCAGGCGGGCAGGACCGGTTCCGGCAGGGGGCCGAAGTTGTCCGTCTCGCCCGCTTTGCTGGCACCCGTCTTGGTCTTTTTCAGGCTGCCGCCTTCGACCGTGACGAAGCTGGGGCAGAAACCCTTGGCGCACGAGTAATCCTTGTTGCACGAGGATTGGTCGATGGTGCGCTTGCGGCCAAATTCCGTTTCCTTCGGCAGGATCGACACGCAGTTCGATTGCACGCCGCAGTCGCCGCAGCCTTCGCAGACGGCGTCGTTGATGACCATGCGTTTGGCCAGGTCAGGGTATTCGCCCTTTTTCCTGCGCCGGCGTTTCTCGGCCGCGCACGTCTGGTCGTAGATCAGCACGGAGACGCCTTGCACTTCGCGCAATTCGCGCTGCACGGCATCCATATCCTTGCGATCATGCAAGGTCACGTGGGCGGGCAGGTTGCTGCGGTCGCTGTAGCGCGACAGGTCTTCCGTCACCAGGGCGATGCGCGCGATGCCTTCGGCCGCTACCTGCTGCGCCATCATCGGTACGGTGATCAAGCCGTCCACGGGCTGGCCGCCCGTCATGGCGACGGCGTCGTTGTACAGAATCTTGTAGGTGATGTTGACCTTGGCGGCCTGCGCGGCGCGGATGGCCAGATAGCCCGAGTGGAAGTATGTGCCGTCGCCCAGGTTCTGGAACACGTGCGGCAGTTCGGAAAACGCGGCCTGCCCGATCCACGGCGCGCCTTCGCCGCCCATGTGCGTGGTCAGCTTGTTCATTTCCGGGTAGATCGACGTGGCCATCACGTGGCAGCCGATGCCGGCCAGCGCCAGGCTGCCGTCCGGCACCTTGGTCGACGTGTTATGTGGGCAGCCGGAGCAGTAGAAGGCGGGGCGGAACGGCGTATTCACGGCTTTCTTCAATACCGCATCCTTGGCGTCGAGGAAACTTAATCTCGCCTTGATCAGGTCGCAGGTGACGGGGTCGGAAATCAGGCGCGCGATGCGGCTGGCGATGACACGCGCCACTTGCGAGACGGAAAAGTCCGCCTTCGAGGTCAGCAGCCATTCGCCGCGCGGCGCCACCCACTCGCCCTTTTCATCGAACTTGCCGATGACACGCGGGCGCACGTCGTCGCGCCAGTTGTACAGCTGTTCCTTGAGCTGGTATTCGACGATCTGCCGTTTTTCTTCGACGACGAGAATTTCATCGAGGCCTTGCGCGAATTCGCGCACGCTGTCCGGCTCCAGCGGCCACGGCATGGCTACCTTGAACAGCCGCATGCCGACGTCGGCCGCCATCTGCTCGTCGATGCCCAGCTCTTCCAGCGCTTCCAGCACGTCCAGGTAGGACTTGCCGGACGCAATGATGCCCAGCTTGGCGTTCGGGCTGTCGATGGTGGTGTGGTTGAGTTTGTTTTCGCGCGCGTAGGCCAGGGCCGCGTAGATCTTGTAGTCCTGCATCAGCGCTTCCTGATTTCGCGCCTGCTGGCCCAGCGGGATGCTCGACAGGCGGGCATTCAGGCCGCCTTCGGGCATGACGAAGTCCTGCGGAATCTTGACTTCCACGCGGAACGGATCGGCATCGATGGACGCCGACGATTCGACCGTGTCGGCCAGCGCCTTGAAAGCTACGGTGCAGCCGGAAAAGCGCGACATGGCCCAGCCGTGGATGCCCAGGTCCAGGTATTCCTGCACATTGCACGGATACAGGACGGGGATCATCGAGGCGGAGAACAGGTGGTCGGACTGGTGCGGCAGGGTCGAGGAATACGCGCCATGGTCGTCGCCGGCCACCAGCAGCACGCCGCCCAATTTGGAGGTGCCCGCATGGTTCATGTGCTTGAAGACGTCGCCGCAGCGGTCCACGCCGGGGCCTTTGCCGTACCACATGGCAAACACGCCGTCGTACTTGGCCGGGCCGATCAGGTCGACTTGCTGCGAACCCCAGACGGCCGTGGCGGCCAGGTCTTCGTTGACGCCGGGGACGAACTGCACGTGGTGCGCTTCCAGCTGTTTCTTGGCTTTCCACAGGTTTTCGTCGAGGCCGCCCAGGGGCGAGCCCCGGTAGCCGGAAATGAAGCCGGCCGTGTTGAGGCCGGCGGCCTGGTCGCGCAGGCGCTGCATCATGGGCAGGCGCACGAGGGCCTGGATGCCGGACAGGAAGATGGCGCCGGAAGTGGCCGTGTATTTGTCGTCGAGGCTGACGGTGGTCAAACGGGAAGTGTCGGGGGGCGTAGATGGCGCGGCACCGGCGTTTCTAGCGAACGCTGCGGAGCCGTTTTCCGTGGTCACGGACATGGCTGTCTCCAAAAGGGTGTTTCAGATGACGGCTGTACAAGTGGCGCGCCCGGTAAGGCGCGCACTGTGCAGACGGGATGGCCGCGTGTGGGCGGCACATAACCATTTTAAATTTAAAATAGTTAATGTGGTCAGTGTAGAACGAGTCAGGAAAGGGGGCAAATACGCTTTGCCGATGGGGGTATAAGAAATACTTATGTCATGGGCGAGAGCACATTCGCCCCCACCCAGCGCCCGCTGCCGCACAGTTCGGCGGCCACTTGCAGCACGAGGTTTTTCACGGCGTTGCCCGCATTGGTGAGGGGAATGTTTTTCGAGGCGCACAGGGCCACTGTGCGCGACAGCACGGGGCTGTGGATGGCGTAGCTGCGCATGGCGCCGCTGTCGAGCTCGGCCAGCAGGGGGGCGGCCGGCAGGATGGTGGCGCCCATGCCGGCCAGGATGGCCGATTTCAGGATGGCGATCGAGTTGATCTCGATCACGTTGGCCGTTTCCAGGCCCAGTTCGCGCGCGCGGCTGTCGATGCGTGGACGCACGCCATGCTGCAGGCCCGGCAGGATCAGGGTGGCGCTCAAGGCTTGCTGGAACGACACGGCATGGCCGGCGGGGGCGAACGGCGAATCGCTGCGGCAGATAAAACGCATCTCTTCTTCCACCAGCGGGCTGCAGGCAAACGGCGTGAGCTGGCCATCGTCGAACAGCACGGCCAGGTTGATGCGGCCCGATTTGAGCTGTTCATTGAGGTTACCCGTGATTTCTTCCGTCAATTGCAGGGTGATTTCGGGATAGCGTTCGCGCGCGGCCAGCAGCAGGGGCAGGGCCAGGGCGCCGGAAATGCTGTGCGGCAAGCCCAAGGTGACATTGCCGGACGGCCGCGTGGCGCTTTGCGTGACGGCCGAGCGGGCGTCGGCCACCTGTTTCAGGATCGCTTGCGCATGTTCGTAGAACACCTTGCCCGCATCCGTGCTGAGCACGCCCTGGGCCGAGCGGTGCAGCAGCTGCACGCCCAGTTCCTCTTCCAGCTGGCGCAGCTGCTGTGTCAGGGCCGGCTGGGCCACGTGCAGGATCAGGGCCGCGCGCGACAGCGAGCCGTGGTCGACGATGGCAACAAAGTAGCGTAATTGGCGCAGTTCCATGGGTCCCAGAAGCGGTGCGTTGAGCGGAAAAAACACGGTGTTGCGCCGCAGCGCCGAACGCGGCCAGCAGAATAACAATTTTGTTATACTCATTCTAGCGCCTTCGGTGCTCCAGTCGCGTATTTGTGGGATGACAGCATGCTCAAGAAAGTTGATTCGTCTCAATTAAAAGTGGGCATGTACATTCATGACCTCAGCTGCGACTGGATGACGCATCCATTCGTGCGCAACCGTTTCCTGTTGCGCAGCGACGATGAAATCCGCAAGATCATGCAAGCCGGCATCCACGACGTGGTGATCGACAGCGGCAAGGGCCTTGACGTGCAGGACGCGCCTACCGTGGCGCAGGCACAGGCCACCACCGAGCGCGAACTGGTGCAGATCGCCGCGGCGCCGCAAGTGGTCACGCGCGTGTCGCTGGGCATGGAACTGGCGCGCGCCACGCAAGTGCGGCGGCAGGCGGCCAGCCTGGTGCGCACGGTGATGGCCGACGTGCGCCTGGGCAAGGCTGTCGAGCTGGACCGCGTGCAGCACACGGTCCAGGATATTACCGAATCGATCCTGCGCAATCCCGGTGCCCTCGTCGGCTTGTTGCGCATCAAGACCAAGGATGACTACACCTTTTTGCATTCCGTCAGCGTGTGCGCGCTGCTGGTGGCGTTCTGCCGCTCGCGCGGCATCGATGCGGCCACCACGCACCAGGCTGGCCTCGGTGGCTTGCTGCACGACACGGGCAAGGCCCTGGTGCCCGACAGCGTGCTCAACAAGCCCGGCCCCCTCACGCCGGAAGAATTTGCCCTGATCAAGCGCCATCCGCGCGACGGCTACGAAATCCTGCGCCAGTCGCCCGAGGTGGGCGCGATTCCCCTCGACATCGCCTTGCACCACCACGAACGGCGCGATGGCAGCGGCTATCCGGACCAGCTGGCCGGCGACGCCATCAGCGAACTGGCGCAGATGGCCGCCATCGTCGACGTGTATGACGCGCTGACGTCTGACCGCAGCTATCACAAGGGCATCGCCGCCGCCGAAGCCCTGCGCAAGATCTATGAGTGGAGCAAATTCCATTTCAACCCCGTGTTCGCCCAGGATTTCATGCGCTGCGTGGGCATCTATCCGGTCGGCACCATGGTGATGCTGGAATCAGGCCGCCTGGCCGTCGTCATCGAGGCGCACGAAA
Organism: Janthinobacterium sp. BJB301; assembly: GCF_002735685.1. Lineage (NCBI taxonomy): Bacteria > Pseudomonadati > Pseudomonadota > Betaproteobacteria > Burkholderiales > Oxalobacteraceae > Janthinobacterium > Janthinobacterium sp. BJB301. The sequence continues at coordinate 337,800 of NZ_PDZJ01000004.1, forward strand.
GCAATCTGCTGGCGCCGAAAGTGAATGTGTTTTTCAGTACGAAGAGCAAGACCTACATCAAGCCGGAAACGGTCGACCTGTCGCGCGGCTTCGGTTTTGGCGGCGCCGACAAGATCGTCGGCCATGAGTCGGCCGCCAAGTGGCAGGTTGATCCCATGCGGTTTCTTTCCCTAGCGGATGCCTAGAAGAATTCCGCCGTATCGTTCGAGGTAATGGTAGTTAACAGGCCCTTGGCGACCAGCTCGTCGTAGTGGCAAGCCAGGTTGCGGCCATGGCTCTTGGCGTAATACAAGGCCTGGTCGGCGCGGCCGAGGATGATGACGGGCGCCTCGTAGGCGTTGATGCTGACGAAGCCCACGCTGACGGTCACTCGCCCCACTTGCGGGAAGTCGTGCGCTTCGACATTGGTGCGGAAGCGGTCGATGATTTTCTGTGCATTTTCCAGGGTGATCGAGCGCAGCAGCACGACGAATTCCTCGCCGCCGAAGCGGAAGATGCGGTCTTGCGAGCGGAACGACGATTGCAGCTGGTTGGCGATCAGGATCAGCACTTCATCGCCATACAGGTGGCCAAATTTATCATTGACCAGTTTGAAATGATCGACGTCGATCACGGCCAGCCATTGCCGTTCCGTGTCCGTATGGTGGCGCCGTTCTGCATCGACGGGAAGCGGCTTCTCCGCCTCCGGTTCGCCGCGGCTTTGCAGGATTTTCGCCAGCTGGTCGTCGAAGGTCTTGCGGTTCAACAAGCCGGTGAGCGAATCGCGTTCGCTGTAGTCGAGCAGGTTCTGGAAATTGCGGTACACGCTGACGATGCCGCCGATCACCTGGATGGTGGCGCCCGTGTACGGCGTGGGGTTGGTGATTTCCAGGCAGGTGGTGACCTGGTCGCCGATCCAGATGGGCAGCCACAGCAGGTGGCGGCCGTCGGCGCACAGGGTGTCGGCGCTCGCTTCATGGCGCTTGATGCAGGCGGCCAGGGCCGGGTAGTCCGACAGCGGTTCGCCTGGCAGAGTCGGGTCGTTATGCTCTTCCATGCGGGCCACGCTGCCCGCCACGATGATGGCCCGCGACCGCACGAACACCTGGCCACGCACGGTGGTCAGGGCCAGCACACGGGTCTGCGACGCGGCAGCGAGTTCCTGGACGGCCGAGATCACGGAGATGTCGAGCATCGTGTGGTCGCGGTGCCCGGTCATGTCCACCATGTGTTTCAGTAGGGAATCCATTGTCGATCTCTGGAAAGTAGTCACACAAGTGTCGTCATACCAGCATTGCATCAAGCAAGAGCATGTTCGCGTCCGTCTACAAGAAGCCAAGATTTATTTGGTGGCATGACGCTCTTTACCGCCGGGCGAGAGGCCTTTCCAAAGAAGAGCTAAGCAGGATAATGTCTTTTTGCCTAATAGGCAATTAACGTATGCAATATTTCATGTAAATACATGAGATTCATGCACCGCATTGCAAAAAACTTGCCCTGACGAAGGCTTTCAATCCGGATCGCAACATTTGTTTGCGCCAGCCGGCATTTCAACAGGGTTTGATAATTTCCATATGGAAACTTGTGGCGCGTCAATTTGCCAAAACGTGGACGCTTTATAGTCAATGCAATGGCGCAGAAATTTACGGCAGGAAACATATTAGCAGGAATGGGCAATGTTTCACACCCGATTGCGCCAGGGACTTGTGATTCACTTTTGGGAGCTTGTCATGCATACCTTCCTGTCGGCAGTACAGCAGTTTGTCAAGGATGAGGATGGCATTACGGCAATCGAATACGGCCTGATTGCGGCGTTGATGGCTACCGCCATCACGGCCGGTTTCTTGCTGATCAAGACCAACTTGCTGGCCGTCCTCACCGACATTTCGTCGAACCTGGTGTTGACGCCCTAAGCGGGTGCCCGCCGCTGGCCGGCCAGCGGCGGGTTTTTTTTCAGGAGGTGCCGCATGCCTGCCTATGCCGTATTCGACCTGCTGTTGTTGTGCTTCGTGACGGGGGCCGCCGTCAGTGATTTGATCCGCCGCAAGATACCCAATGGCGTGGTGTTGTCCGGCATCCTTGCCGCCCTGGCGCTGCACCTGTGGCTGTGGCCGCAAAACGTGCTGCCGCTGTGGCTGGGCGGCATGGCCACGGGCTTTTTCCTGTTTCTACCGCTGTACGTGCTGCGCGGCATGGCTGCCGGCGACGTCAAGCTGATCGCCATGGCGGGCGCCTTTGCCGGTCCCTGGCCCGTGCTGCAGATCTGTTTCGCCACGTTTGTCCTGGGCGGCCTGATGGCCGTGCTGATGATCACCTGGCAGGGCAAGTGGCGCGCCTGCCTCGGCAATCTGCGCCAGCTGCTGTGGCCGATGATCGCGCGCATGGCCGGCATTCCCCTGGCGCCAAACGCTTTGGGCAGCGGCGCCAGCGTGGGCAACATGCCGTACGGACTGGCCATTGCCCTGGGCTGCCTGCTGGTGCAAGGGCGGCATTATTTCTGATTGGTATTCATTGCTCTTGATCAATGGGCACCGGTCCCCGCTCGCTAGAATGAATTCTGTTGAATGCAGTCTTAACCGGCTAGGAGACGCAGCATGACCGAGGTCGACTATTCCATGAGCACCGAGAGTGCGCCGCGCCCTGCCGATGCGAACCTGATGCCGCCCTTGCCGCCGCAGCCGAAGAGCTTGCGTGAAACGGGACTGGAGCGGCCCCTGGTGGTTGAACTGATCGCCAAGCTGATGTTTGTGAGCGGCAAGACGCACCTGTCCGCACTGACGACGCGCTTACGCCTGTCGATCAATGTCTTGCGCGAAGTGCTCGACTTCATGGTGAGCGAGCAGATGGCCGAAGTGGCCTGGCGCGGGGAATCCGATATCGACGTGCAGTACCAGCTGACGAATGCCGGCAAGCAGCGCGCCAGCGCCTTCCTCGAGCGCTGCGCGTATATCGGCGCCGCCCCCGTTACCCTGGACGCGTACCGCGCCATGGTGGCGCGCCAGTCGTGGCTGGCGCAGGAGCAGCGCGTCGGCAGCGATGACCTGGCCGCCGTGCTGGGTGGCGCCCACGCGGGGCCGGGCATGCTCGACGTGGTCGGCGCGGCTCTGCATTCGGGGCGCTCGCTGCTGCTGTACGGTCCGCCCGGCAGCGGCAAGTCGACCCTGGCGCTGCAGCTGGGACAATTGCTGCACGGGCTGGTCGCCGTGCCGTACGCCGTCATCGTCGGCCACGACATCATCCAGTTGTACGATCCGGCCCAGCACTTGCCGCCCGCGCCGCAGCATGTCAGCCATGCGCGCCAGGCGCTGGAGCGGCGCAGCACGGACATCCGCTGGGTGCTGTGCCAGCGTCCCGTGATCCACGTGGGCGCCGAACTCGACGCCGGCATGCTGGAACTGCGGCTCGACGCCAGCGGCGGCTGCTACCAGGCGCCGCCCCATGTGCGCGCCAACAATGGCATGCTGATCATCGACGACCTGGGCCGCCAGCGCCTGGGCGCGCCGGAATTGCTGACGCGGCTGATGCAGCCGCTGGCGCACGGCAGCGACCAGCTGGGCTTGCCCGGCGGCGTGCAGATCAGTGTGCCGTTCGACAATGCCCTCGTGCTGGCCACGAACGTGCCGCCGGGCGAGCTGTTTGACGCCGCCTTGCTGCGCCGCATCGGCTACAAGGTGCACGTGGGGCCGCTGGCCGAGAGCGCCTATCGCGCGCTGTTCCGCCAGCAATGCCGGCTGGCCGGCATGGCCATCGACGAGCTGGCCCTGAACCATCTGCTGCACCTGCATGGCGCGCAGGGACGGCCCCTGCTGGCCAGTTATCCGCAGGAATTGCTGGCGCGCATAGGCGACTTCGCCGGCTTTGCCGGCTGCGAAGCGCGCCTGACGGTGGGCGCCCTGGAACAGGCCTGGGGCAGCCTGTTTGCCAGCTGCGACATGCCGGCCGCCAGCCTGTGCGAGCGTATCGCATGAAAAACCGGCGCGCCCTCCTGATGATGGGCCTGGCGGTCGTGCTGGGTCTGCTGGCCGTGCTGCTGGCCTCGCACTGGCTGCTGCGCCAGACGCCGGCCGGCAAGGACAAGATCGTCGTCGCCGCCAGCGATGTCAACCTGGGCCAGCGCCTGGCGCCCGAGATGCTGCGCCTGGCCGAATGGCCGGCGGAAAGCTTGCCGCAAGGCGCGCTGCAAGACCCGGCGAAACTGGCGGGACGGGTGCTGAAAACCAGCGTGCTGCGCGGCGAACCGCTGAGCGAAGCCAAGCTGGCGCCGGCCGGCACCCTGGGCGGCCTGTCGGCGCTCATCACGGAAGGGCGGCGCGCCATTACCGTGCGCGTCAACGATGTGATCGGCGTGGCCGGCTTCGCCTTGCCGGGCAACTATGTCGACATCATCGTGAGCACGCAGCAGGATTCTGGCGACCGCGCCTTTCCGCAAAGCCGCAACATTTCCAAGATCGTGCTCGAACGCATCCTCGTGCTGGCCGTGGCGCAGGAAGTGGGGCGCGACGAGACCAAGCCGCGCGTGGTCAATGCGGTGACCTTGGAAGTGACGCCGGAACAGGCGGAAAACCTGGACCTGGCGCGCAGCGTGGGCAGCCTGTCGCTGGTGCTGCGCAACCAGGTCGACCCGCAGCCGGGCGTGACGGCGGGCGCCACCAAGCTGACCCTGCTGGGCGGGCCGCACGAAGCCGACGAGCCCGTTCCTGCCGCCGCGCCCGTGCCGGCCGCCGCGCCGCGTCCGGTACGCGTGGCCAAGGCGCCGCCGGAGCCAACGCGCCAGTGCAGCGGCGTCATCGATGGAACGCGCCAGTCGCGCGAATGTTTTTAGCCAACCATGGACACGCTCATGAACCGCGCCCTGCTGATACTGTGCTGCCTGCTGTCGCCGCTTGCCGGCGCGGCGGCCGATCCTGGTCCGCGCTGCGGCGGTGAAGCGGCCTCGCCCGGCAACCTGCAACTGCAGGTGGGCAAGTCGAGCATGCTGCGCCTGCCCGAGGCGGTGCTGGCCCGCAGCGTCGGCAATCCTGCCGTGGTGCAAGCCATGCTGGTGGCGCCCGACACCTTGTATGTGGTCGGCGTCGACGTGGGCAGCACGAACATGATCATCCAGGGCAAGAGCGGCGTGTGCAGCGTGGTGAACGTCAGCGTCAGCATGGACCCGGCCGGCTTGCAGGCAACTCTGGCGGCGCTGATGCCGGACGAAAAAGCCATCCGCGTCACGGCCGTGGCCGACACCCTGGTGCTGTCGGGCACGGTGCAGGATGCGGGCGCCGTGCTGCGCGCCGTCGAGCTGGCGCATGCGTACGTGCGCCGCGCCACCGTACCGCTGGCGCTGCCCAAGCCCGCCGATGGCGCCGCCATGCCGCCCGCCGCCACGGCGCCCGCTGGCGGCGCGGGCAGCGCGAACAGCCGCATCATCAACATGCTCGACGTCAGTGCGCCGCAGCAAGTGATGCTGGCCGTGCAGATCGCGGAAGTGTCGAAGTCGCTGCTGGAACGGCTGGAAGTGGGCGCCACCCTGCGCTTTGCTTCCGGCAGCTGGGCCACCACCTTGCTGTCGAATTTCTTGAGCGGCACGGCCAATGGCCTGCTCGACGTGCGCAAGTCGAATGGCCAGCAGCTGACCATCGAGGCGCAGAAACAGGATGGCCTGGTGCGCATCTTGGCCGAACCGACGGTGATGGCGATCAGCGGGCAAGAGGGCAGTTTTCTGGCCGGCGGCAAGATCTTCATTCCTGTCGGCCAGGACAACAACAAGATCACGCTGGAAGAGCGCGAGTACGGTGTCGGCCTGCGCTTCACGCCGACCGTGCTGTCGGGCGGGCGCATCAATCTGAAGGTGGCGCCGGAAGTGTCGGAGCTGTCGCGCGAAGGGGTGGGTATTTCCGCCGCCGGCGTCAGCGGGCGCTCGATTTTGCCCGTCATCACCACGCGGCGCGCCTCGACCACGGTGCAGCTGTACGACGGCCAGAGCTACGCCATCGGCGGCTTGATCAAGAACAACCAGGTGAGCAACATCACGGGCTTGCCCTGGCTGAGCGAAGTGCCGATCCTCGGCGCGCTGTTTCGCAGCACGGATTTCCAGCACGACCGCACGGAATTGTTGTTCGTCATTACCGCGCACCTGGTCAAACCCTTGCCGGCCGATGCCGTGCTGCCGACGGCGCAGCTGGCGCCGCCGTCGCGCATGGACTTAATGTTGGGCGGCAAGATGGAAGGGCCGGTGCCCTCGGCGCCGCCGTCCGTGCCGCCACCGCGCGCGGCCAACGGTTTCGAGTTGAAATGAGACGGGGAGATACGCCATGTCGAACTCGCTCTTGACGTCGCTGCGGCGCCTGGCCGCCCTGGCCCTGGCCTTGCAGCTGGCCGCCTGCGCGCACGGCAGCACGCCGCAGCTGGACCGCCGCTTCGGCGACGCCGTGCGCCTGTCCATGGCGCAGCAGGTGCGCGATCCGGCCGGCGCGGGCAATCGCACGCCGGCAGACGGCCTCGACGGCCCCAGCGCGCACGCCGTCATGCAGCGCTACCGCGCCTCGTTTGCCGAACCGAATGCCCAGGCGCCGCAGCCGGTGCAATTCATGCTGGGAGGCGGCAATGGCAAATAGACGCCGGCGCCAGCGCGGGGCGATGCTGATCGCCTTTTCCATCCTGCTCATCGTGGTGCTGGGCTTTATCGGCCTGGCGCTGGACGTGGGGCAAGTCATCGGCCGCAAGACGGAACTGCAGAACCTGGCCGACAACGCGGCGATGGCGGCGGCGGCGGAGCTGGTGGGCACGCCCGAGGGCCTGCTTGCCGCCGCGACGAAAGCCAAGAGCAGTGCGGCCGACCGCAGCGCATGGCGCCGCCGCATGGAAGGCGCGACCTTGTCGGACGCCAGCATCCGCTTCGCCAGTGCTCCCGACGCGCCCGCCAGCGAATGGCATGCGGCGGGCGCCGTGCCCGACGCCGCCACGGCGCTGTTCGTGCGCGTCGATACGCAGGCCAATGATCCCTCGCTGGGGCGGGTGGCGACGGCGTTCCTCGGCGCCTGGTCGCCGGCGCTGCGCACCCTGGACACGGGCGCGCGCGCCGTGGCGGGGCGCAGCAGCTTGAATCTCATGCCGCTGGCTGTCTGCGCGCTGTCGGCCAGTGCCGCCAGCCCGCGCACGAATGCGGCACTGCTGCCGGCCGTCGAGCTGCTGGAATATGGCTTTCGCCGCGGCGTGGCGTATAACTTGCTGAAGCTCAATCCGCACGGCCCGGCGGCCGAACATTTCGTGCTCAATCCGCTGGGCCGGCCGGGCGTGGTGGGACCGTCGCAGCAGGTCAGCGAATCGAATGTGTTGCCGTTTGTCTGCAGCGGCACGGTGCTGTATCCGCGCATCGGCAGCGCCCAGGTGCATGTGCACCGGCCTTTTCCCGCCGCGCTATGGACGGCCTTCAATGCGCGCTTCAACCAGTATCCGGGCAGCGGCTGCCATCCGGTGGTGGCGCCGTCCGACACGAACATCCGCGCCTATCCGAATACGGCGGCGAACTGGTGGATGAAGAATGCGCCCGATGCGCCCAGTGCGCTGAGCACGGGCAATCCGCTGCTGTCCGTGGCCGATCCGGAGTCGAATGCGACGCCGCCTGCGGTCGGCAGCTACGGGCCGCTGTGGTCATTTTCCAGGGCGGCCAGGTACAGCAACCCGAAGCCGGCCGGCGGTTATCCGCCGTTTGCCACCACCGACTGGCCCAAGCTGTATCCGGCCACGCCGGCCGCCCCGGCCGCCAAATCCAGCTATCCGACCGACAAGTCGCCGTACCTGACGCTGGCATACCAGACGGCGCCGACCGGCAACGCGGGCCTGGCGCAGCGGCGTTTGCTGCACATTGCGCTGCTCGCCTGTCCCGTGCCGGCCGGCAGCGACGTGCTGGCCCAGGTGCTGGGCATCGGCCGCTTCTTCATGACGGCGCCGGCCAGCAATGGCGTGCTGAGCGCCGAATTTGCCGGCCTGGCAGCCGAGGGATCGCTGATCGGCCCGGCGGAGCTGCTGCAATGAAGCTGGCCTGCCGCGCGCCACGCCGCCAGGGCGGTGTCGCCGCCATCGAGCTGGCGCTGATCCTGCTGTTTTTCATGGGACTGCTGCCCTTCGTGCTGCTGTTCGGCCGCGCGCTGCTGGTGTACACGGCCCTGCAGAAAAGCGTGCACGATGCGGCGCGCTACATGGCGACCATGCCGCTGCCGCAGATGGGCAGCATCGGCACGGCGAACCAGGGCGCCGCCCTGGCCCGGCAGATGGTGGTCGATGCGATGGCGGAAAGTTGGCCCGACATGGAGGCCGCCAGGGTCAACGTGGATTGCGTGTATGCCGACGATTCCTATGGCTGCGGCAGCTACGCGACGGCGCCGCTGCAGGTGCGCATCAAGGTCACCGTGGACATGCCGGTGGATTTCCTGCCTGAGCTGACCCGCAAGTGGCTGCCGCAGCTGGAGCCGATTCCCCTGCGCGCCAATGCGACATTGCGCTATGTTAATTAACCTGCCCCCCCACCGGCAGCGCCAGGGCGGCGTCTTCGCCGTCGAATTTGCCATGCTGGCGCTGCTGTTCTTTTTGTTCCTGTTTGCCATGCTGGAAATGGCGCGCGCCGTGTACGTGTGGAACATGGTGCATGAGATCACCCGGCGCGCGGCGCGCGCTGCCGCCGTCACCGATTTCAGCAATGCCGGCGCCTTGCAGGCCGTGCGCACGCACGCCGTGCTGCGCGCCACGCCGGGCACGCTGCCGCTGGGCGGCGGCATCGGCGACGCGCATGTGCGCATCGATTATTTGTCGGAGAGCAGCGGCGGCGCCGCGCTGGCGGCAGTGCCGGTGACGGTGCTGCCGGGCTGCCCGCAACGCAACCGCATCAATTGCCTGGACGATCCGCATGGCGCCAGCTGCATCCGCTTCGTGCGCGCGCGCCTGTGCCTGCCGGGGGATGGCGCGCGCTGCGAGGGCGTGCCCTACCGGCCCATCCTGCCGCTGCTGGGGGTGATGTTTCCTTCCGGCGCAGGCGCCATACGTTTGCCCAGCGGGACCACCATGGCGGTGGCCGAGTCGCTGGGCTATCCGGACAATCCCGGTTTTTGTCCATGAGCGCCGCTCCGCTGGCGCAGCCGAATGTGTAGCCTTGAATGAAGGAGGGGCGATGAAAGCCTTGATGATTACCCGCGACGCCAGCTTGCACGATGAAATCGCGGCGCAAGGCGCGGCCCGCATGCCCGTGCTGCGGCTGCTGGACCGGCGCAGCGGCCTGCGCGACGCCGTCGAGCGCATGCTGGCCGAAGCGCCCGAGCTGGTGATCGTCGACGCCAGCGGCATCGATGCCGACGAGGCCGACCTGCTCGAGCGCCTGGCGCGCCAGTATCCGCTGGCCGTGCTGATGCTGCTCACGCGCGGCCAGCAGCAGGATGTTTTGATACGCGCCATGCGCGCCGGCATGCGCGAAGTGCTGCAACTGCCGCTGGTGCACAAGGCCTTCCACGAGGCGATGGACAGGGTCGATATCCAGGCCGGCGTGACGCAGATGCGCGATGGAAAAGTGCTTGCCTTCATCTCGTGCAAGGGCGGCAGCGGCGCCACCTTTCTGTCGACGAATTTTTCCTATGCGATGGCGACACTGGCCGGCTGCAAGGTGCTCTTGATCGACCTGCACGGCCAGTTCGGCGACGCCACGTTGTATGTCTCGGACCAGAAGCCGGCCATGACCTTGTCCGACATCTGCGCGCAGATCGCGCGCATGGATGGCGCCTTTCTCGCCTCGTGCCTGGTGCACGTGACGCCGAACTTCGGCGTGCTGGCGGCGGCCGACGATCCCGCGCACAAGGTCGACATGCAGCCCGAGCACATGGACCGCATCCTGGCCGTGGCGCGCCAGCACTACGACTATATCGTGCTCGACGTGGGGCGGCAGATCGATGCGCTGTCGCTGCGCGCGCTCGACAACGCCGACGCCATCTATCCGGTGCTGCAGCTGGCCTTGCCGGACATCCGCGACGGGCGCCGCCTGCTCGACATCTTCCGCTCGCTCGGCTATCCGGGCGAGCGCCTGCGCCTGATCGTCAACCGCTATGAAAAGGGTGGCCGGCTGCGCCTGGCGGACCTGGAGCAGGCGCTGGGTGCGGAAGTGGTGCACACGGTGCCCAACGATTACATCGCCGCCACCGATTCCGTCAACCAGGGCATCCCGCTGCTGCAGCTGTCGCGCACCAGCGCCGTGGCGCGCAGCCTGGCCGAGCTGGTGGAACTGGTGACGGCGCGCCGCGTGACGGAAAGCCGCGGCCTGTTCGACCGCCTGTTCAGCCGCAGCGAGGCTTAGGACAGCAATGGATGTCAAGGCTCCCGCCGGGAGCCATCATGGGAGCCGAGATGACTTTACGCGAACGCCTGGCGGCGAATGAAACGGTGCGCCCCGCCACCAACGCACAAGGCGCGCTGGCGCTGCACGCCTACCAGGAACTGAAAAAAACCATGCACCAGACGATACTAGACCGTATCGACCTGGAACGCCTGAAGCGCCTGACGGCGGAGCAGTTCAAGCACGAGCTGGCGCTGCTGGTGCAGCGCGTGATCGAGGAAGAACGCATCGTCCTGAACCAGCACGAGCGGCATAGCCTGGTGCTCGACATCCAGCACGAGATGCTGGGCTTCGGCCCGCTGGAACCGTTGCTGGCCGATGCCAGCGTGTCCGATATCCTCGTCAACACCTGCGACAAGGTGTATGTGGAGCGGGGCGGGCGGCTGCAGCTGACGGACGTGACGTTCCACGACAATGCGCACCTGATGAAGATTATCGAAAAGATCGTCTCGCGTGTGGGACGGCGGGTCGACGAATCGAGCCCGATGGTCGACGCGCGCCTGCCGGACGGTTCCAGGGTCAATGCCATCATTCCGCCGCTGGCCGTCGATGGCCCGATCCTGTCGATCCGGCGCTTTGCCGTGCAGCCTTTGACGATCGCCAACCTGCTCGACTACAAAAGCCTGACGCCGCCCATGGTGCAGGTGCTGCAGGCGCTGGGGCAGGCCAAGGTCAACATCCTGATTTCGGGCGGCACGGGCAGCGGCAAGACGACCCTGCTCAACGTGCTGTCGGGTTTCATCCCGGGCAGCGAGCGCATCGTCACCATCGAGGATGCGGCCGAACTGGCGCTGCGCCAGCCGCACGTGGTGCGCCTGGAAACGCGCCCGCCGAATATCGAGGGCAAGGGAGAAGTGAGCCAGCGCGCGCTGGTGCGCAATGCGCTGCGCATGCGGCCCGACCGCATCATCCTGGGCGAGGTGCGCGGCGCCGAGGCGCTCGACATGCTGCAGGCGATGAACACGGGCCACGAAGGGTCGCTGGCGACCATCCACTCGAACACGGCGCGCGACGCGCTGGCGCGGCTGGAAAACATGGTCGGCATGGCCAGCGTGAACCTGACGCCGCGCGCCACGCGCCAGCAGATCTGTTCGGCCGTGACGGTGGTGATGCAAGTGTCGCGCCTGACGGATGGCGCGCGCAAGCTGGTCAGCCTGCAGGAAGTGACGGGCATGGAGGGCGACATCATCGCCATGCATGAAATCTTCCGCTTCGAGCAGACGGGTGTCGATGCCGCAGGCAAGGTGCTGGGCCACTTTTGCGCCACGGGCGTGCGGCCCCGTTTCACGGAACGCTTGCGCATGTTCGGTGCGCCCGTGCCCGATACGGTGTTTGATCCCGACCGCATCTACGAATAAAGGAAGCATCATGGACCTGGTGTTCTACGGCTTTGCCGTGCTGCTGTTCGCCGCCTGCATCCTGATGGTGGAAGGCGCCTGGCTGTGGTGGTCGGGCACGCACGGCAGCGCGGCGCGGCGCATCAACCGGCGCTTGCGGCTGATGGCGGCGCGCGGCGAGGCGGGCGGTGAGCGGGTCTCGATCCTCAAGCAGCGCCGCTATGCGCGCTCGCCCGGCCTCGAGCGCTGGCTGCGGCGCCTGCCGCAGGCGGCACGGCTCGACCACCTGCTGCTGCAATCGGGCTTGTCCTGGTCGGTGGCGCAGTTCCTGGGCGGCGCGGGCGGCTTGCTGTTGCTGGCGCTGCTGTGGCTGGCCATCTTGCCCATGCCGTTGCCTGGCGCCTTGCTGCTGCTGGGCGTGGCAGGCGGCGGGCCGTGCATGGTCGTGCTGCGCGCGCGCGCCGCGCGGCTGAAAAAGATCGAGGCGCAATTGCCGGAAGCGGCCGATTTCCTGGCCCGCGCGCTGCGCGCCGGACACTCGTTTTCGAATGTGCTGCAGATGGTGGGCGATGAACTCAATGAGCCGATCAGCGGCGAATTCAAGATGGCGCACGAAGAGATCAATTACGGCGTGCCGATGAACGAGGCGCTGCAAAACCTGGCCGCGCGCATTCCGCTGACGGACTTGCGCTACCTTGTCATCGCCGTGCTGGTGCAGCGTGAATCGGGCGGGAACCTGGCCGAAGTGCTGGTCAGCATCGCGCGCATCATCCGTGCCCGCTTGAAACTGCTGGGACAGGTGCGCGTGCTGTCGGCCGAGGGGCGCATGTCGGCCTGGGTGCTGGGCTTGATGCCGGTGGTGATGATCGGCGTCATGGCGCTCGTCAATCCGCAATACATCAGCTTGCTGTGGACCGACCCCAGCGGCATCAAACTGCTGTGGTACGCGGCCGGCATGGTGGCGCTGGGTGTCGTGTGGATGCGCAATGTGATCCGCATCCGCATCTAAGAGATCGTCTGAAAAAAGTCCATGGCGTTGTTGCGTCGCCTTGTCGTACTTTCGTACTGCCTTCGGCGACACGCCTAGCCCTGAACGTTTTGTCAGTCGATCAATCGGAGGAAATGCCATGACTGGCTCGCAACTGCTGTTTCTGTTGATTGTCTTCGCCGTGGTGGTGGCGCTGGCCCTGCTGGCGTGGCTGATCTTCTTTCCCGGTGCCTTGCGCCAGCGCCTGTTCGGTTCCATGGCGCCGGCCGCCAGCGAGGCGGTGGCGGAAAACGGCTGGGTGGAGCGCGTGGCGCGCGTGGCGCAGCCGTTCAGCAAGCTGTCGCTGCCGGAAGAGGGCTGGGAGCGCTCGCCGCTGCGCACGCGCTTCATGAACGCGGGCTGGCGCCAGGCCAGCGCGCCGGCCCTGTACTTCGCCGCGAAAAGCGTGCTGGCCCTGCTGTTTCCCACCGTGCTGGGCCTGTATGCGGCCAGCGCCATGGCGGCGCAGCTGCGCAGCGTGCTGCTGTTGCTGCTGTGCGTCAGCGCCACCATCGGCTATTACCTGCCGAACCTGGTGCTGGCCAGCACGGCCAAGCGGCGCCAGCGCGACATCTTTGAAAACATCCCGGACGCGCTCGATTTGCTGACCGTGTGCGTGGAAGCGGGCTTGAGCCTGGAGCGCGCGCTGGTGAAGGTGTCGGGCGAAATCCATATCAAGAGCGTGGTGCTGGCACAGGAGTTGCAGCTGGTGCTGATGGAAATGCGCGCCGGCTTTTCCAAGGAAAAGGCGCTGCGTAACCTGGCCCTGCGCAGCGGCGTGGAAGACGTCGATACCTTGGTCGCCATGCTGATTCAATCGGAACGCTTCGGCACCAGCATGGGCGATTCGCTGCGCGTGCATTCGGAAAACCTGCGCGGCAAGCGCAGCCTGCTGGCCGAGGAGGCGGCAGCGAAGATTGCCCTGAAACTGCTGTTCCCGCTGATTTTTTGCGTCTTTCCCACCCTCATGCTGGTGCTCATGGGGCCGGCCGTGATCGAAGTGTATCGCGTGCTCGTGCCGGCCATGGCCAGCCGCTGAAAGGAGCTACCATGCGCTTGACGATTTCCCGCCTGGCCGCCGCCTGTGCCTGTCTGGGCCTGGGCGCGTGCGCCAGCCACACGGCGCACGCGCCGCGGCTGCCGGCGCCGCCCGCTGCCGCTGCCGCTGCCGATGCGGCCTATGTCGCGGGACGCCAGTATTTTGATGCGGGCGACCTGCCTGCCGCGCAAGCGGCCTACGAGCAAGCCTTGCGCGCCGCGCCGCGCCATGTGAATGCGCGCAACGGCCTGGCCGTGCTGCACGCGCAGCGGGGCGAGCACGATGCGGCGATTGCCCATTGGCTGGCCTTGACGCAGGAGGCGGGCACGCCGCAGCCGCAACAGGCGTATCTGTTCAGCAATCTCGGTCATGCTTATTATCTGAGTGGACGCGCTGCGCAAGCCTTGCCCGCGCTGGAGCAGGCGTGTCTGCTCGACCCGCTCAATGCGCTGGCCTGGCAGCATCTGGCGCAGGTGCTCGAACGGCTGGGGCAACACGCGCGCGCGGCCGTCATGCGGCGCCAGGCGGCCAGCTTGCAGGAGCACGATTTGCGGCGCGACATGGCCGTCTTGCGCAGCGAGGCGCCGCCGCAAGGTGTACCCGTGGCCGCGCCGGTGCCGGATGCGCCCGCCATGGCGCGCATCGAGATCACGCAAGGCGACGGCATGGCCCGCTTGCAGCGTGTGCCGGCAGCCGTGCGCAGCGTGCCCGCTGCCGTACCCCGTCCGCGCCTGGAAATTGTGAATGGCAATGGCGTGCCCGGCCTGGCCGCCGCACTGGCGCGCAGCCTGGCCGGCAGTCCCGTGCAGGTGGTGCGCCTGGCCAATGAAACCAGCTTCCAGGTGGCGCGCACGCGCGTCGAATACCGGCCCGCGCAGGAGCAGGCGGCGCGCCAGCTGGCCCGCCAGTTGGGGATGCAGGTACAAACCCAGGTGCAGACCCAGGCCGCCGATTGTCCTGCCAGCGAACTGCGCCTGGTACTGGGGCACGACCTGAGCGATCCGGCCATGCTGCACCGCTATTATCTGCAGCAGTTGCAACTGGCGCGCCAGGCGCTGGCGCGGCTCGGTTAACACGCCTCTGTTGATGCAAAAGAAACGGCGCCCATGAGGCGCCGTTTTATTTCATGCTGCTGCTGATTGTGGCTGGCGGCGCCGCGTAAAAGCCAGGGCCGCCAGTCCCATGCCCAGCAGGAACAGGGTGCCTGGTTCCGGCACGGCCAGGGGATCGATGACGACGATGTCGGTGCGCGTGGACTTGGAAAAGTTCAAGGTGTAGCTGCCAGCCGGCAGGGCGAAATTCGAGGTCAGGGAAAACATCGCAAAGCCATTCGTGAAGGCGCGCCCGGTAGCGGGGTCGTTGGTGCCTGCCGTCATGTTCAGGCTGAACGGATCCAGGCTGCCGACCGTATGGTTGCCGTTGACGTCGCTGCCATTGTTGGCATCGCCATCGGGTGCGAACTGGAAGATCACGCCATCGGCATTCGCGTTCGACAGGCAGCCGACGGGGCTGGCGCTGTTGCAGGAGATATTGAAGATATCCATGATCGACACGTTCGACTTGTCGCCCATGGTCGTCACGCTGGTGCGCAGGTCGCGCCGTCCCATGAAGCTGAAGGTGATGAAGCCGGCGCTCGACAGGGTCAGGTTGACGGAGCCGGTCAGCGTGTCGCCGGCCGTGGACGTGGCGGCACCGACCGTGTTGCGCTGGGCTTCCGCCACGGCGCGCACCGTGGCGCCGCCATTGAGCATGTTGCCGAAGGCATGTGCATCGCCGCGGGCGAACTCCAGGGTGGAACTGGGGCTGGGGGCGTAATGGTTTTGCGGCAGGCCGCTGCAGCCGCCGCCCGAGCACACTTGCAGTACGTCGGCGTTGGCGGCCGGCCCCGTATTGACGGCACGCGGATTGACGGCCACGCCGCCTTCGAAAAACGCGCTGTCGCTGGCATTGCGGTTCGCGCCGGCCAGCGACAGCGCGCCGGCGCTGGTGGTGATGCGGAAATTGTTCAACTCATTGACGGCCAGGCCGTACGCGCCGGCCTGCGCCTGGCCGCTGGCCAGCAGGCTTGCCGCCGCCAGTGCGCCCAGCCAGCCCAGGGTCTTGCTTCGTGTGTGATCGACGTTCATCGCAGCCTCTTATCGTGGTCAGTCTCGAAAAATCCGGGGGACAAAGAATCCAGGATGACTTGCCTGGATTCATCTCGTAGACAGGGATAAGCAGCTTGCGTGCCACACAAAAAAATCACGTGAAATCAATTGCTTGCGCAAAGCTGACTGAGCTGGCGGAAGCAAAGTGTAAGAAAGGCCGACGCCGCTTGGCGGGCGGTGCCAGCCAGCCTCAGGTGCCCCGGTGATAGCCGAGGTGGCCACCGGAATTGCGTGCGCAGCCGCATCCGATGCGCGACACTTCCTCGCCGTCCGTCAATTTCCAGTTGGTAATCGTCGTATGCTGCCAGTCGATGTCGCTTTTCTTGACAGGTTTTACCGTCAGGGTGCGTGCTTCCGCATCCGTGTACTCCATCAGCTCCTCATCGTCGGCGATGTCGAAATGGCGGTGGATCAGGGAAATGCCGAAGCGGTCGAGCGCGCTATAGCGTTGCAGCACATCGCGCAGTTCGCGAAAGCAGGCGAGATCCTCGGGCAGCAGCGGATCGACGGCGGAAATATCGGCGACGGGCTGCCATTGCATGGCGTGGATGTTCAGGCTGTGCATGATAGGCTCCTGTGCCCCATGATGATAGGCCCAGGCTGGCAGAGGGGCGCTGGCACGCCTGGCGAAATACCCATCGTGGACGCAAAGCCGCTGCGGCGCTTGCGCCGGATCAAAGGTGCGGCACATCGCCTCTCGTCCGATCATTGCCCGGTAAAATAGGCCATGGCAAACAAAACCCCCACCTTCCCCGGCGCGCGCACGGGCCGCGGCCAGGTCCTGGCCGTGCTGCTGTCGAACCGCGACCAGTCCGGCGCCGAACCGCTGCAAGGCCGCGTCTCGCTGGCCGCCATCGTCAAGGCATTGAAACGCAAATATCACTGGCCGATCGAGACGCACAGTTTTCCCGCCAACACGCAGGATGGCCGCGCCAGCTGGGCGACCGTCTACAGCCTGCCGGACAAGGTCATCGAGACCGCGCTGGATGCCGGCGGCCGGGAGTGGCTGGAAAGCCGGGGAGCGGTCGCGCGGCGGTGAATGCGCCGCCTGCCTTAATCGATCCCTTTACTCGAGCCGGAAGCCGACCTTGAGCGTGACCTGGAAGTGCGCTACCTTGCCGTCGACGATATGTCCCCGCGACTCGGTCACTTCATACCAGTCCATGTGCTTGACCGTCAGCGCCGCCTTGGCAATGGCATCGCGTATCGCCTGATCGCTGCTCTCGGTCGATGTTCCCACCAGTTCGATCAGTTTGTAAGTGTGTGCGGACATGATATTTCCCCAGGTAGGCAAGCCAGACATCGGGAGCCTGCTTTGCGCAAGCACGTGCTCATCTTGCGCCTAAATATGCTGGACGTCATTGCGCGGTGCAGCAATGCATCACGCAAGTGGGTTGCCTAGAGATGGCGATGCGTTTGAAAGGTCACAAGAGTGCTAGGCAGGCGGGGGAAAGAAAAAAGGGTTATAAGCCGAAGCCTGTAACCCTTTGATTTCCTAATGATTTTTCTGCTAGCAAGCACTCTCAAACTATCCATTGATGATTAAAAATCCATTGGTGAGAGTAACGTGAGCTAACATAGCATAACAAAATTAAACCTTTATGCCACATAACTTGGCATTAAGACTTGCACTATTTATATGTCTAGTCCTAGTCCTAGGCCTCAAGCGAGCAACCATTGATTTCGACTATCCAAGTGCTTGCCAGCCGCAAGGCTTTGCTCTGCTTCTTCGAGATCTTACCCCATGCTTCGCCGTGGAATGGATTTGTAGGTAAAGGAGAGAAACCTACTTGGAGATTATAGCCACGTAATTGACCTGCCGTCACTTGAATTGAACCGATCCATGGGGGCATTGTCACGTGTGCTTTTATATCCTGCCCGGCCTCAATTATGAGGCGTCGAATATCAACAGACATGCCTCCTCCACACTCAGGGGAAGACATTTCGAAGGCCTCAGAAGAAAGCCGCTTACCGGTGGGTGACTTAACATCATCAACAACCCATTGCGGCGGGATTCGACGAATTAGTCCATCCTCGGCCAGAATCTCGGCGTGGTCATGAGGAATCACTAAGTTATTTACATCACGCGGCGGCGGGCTCAGCGGCAACGTTCGTCTCCTTAATATAATTGAGCCAAGCCGATACGATTTTAAAGTCCCAAGTGAGGTCAACTTCCGGCTCCTGATCATCGTCAACACTACTGAACCATGCATGCACGCTGTTTGGTCGATGAATGCGAAGTTCAATGTCGCCTTTTAATGTATGCCATTCAATTTGGACACTGCCACTTACGGTTGGCACTAGTGACGGAACCGGTATGCTTTGATCCATGACGGCAGACAAAATGCTCATGGCAAACACTGCATTCTCTTGGCTAAGTGGACGTCCACTATAACCATCCCACCCTGCTTTAAGATGCATCAACTCACGGAGACGTTTAGATATCGGCTCGATCCAATTTTGTTGGCGCACAAAAGCTGTCTTCAATGGAAGTATATCTGTGCTAGACACGCGACGACTTGGCGCTATTGTGCTCCTCATATCTGATGATGAAAATGCAGCGCATTCGGTGATCATTTTTTTCGCTCCCATGCCTTATGTGCTTCAGGCGTTGTAAGTTCTGTAAATCGATTCACAATGCTTGTACGCCCCTCTGCCAGAAACTTCAATGCAGAACTAATAGTTGATGATTCAGGAGCACCTCGGACCGTAAGGCTTAGCGAAATAGCACGCTGTCCATCTGACCTAAGTATTTCTCCAATCTCACAAATTAAACGTGCGCGTGGCTTTTCATTCGCATCAACAATAGTTTCTCTAAAATTGAGATTAAAGTTCTGTGGGTGCTTTGTGCCAAAATTAACAAAGCTTAACCAATCTGATAGTTTGAGTGTCCCATTGGCACTAGTAGCTATGTGATTGATATATGAAATTTCGCACTGGCTTATCTGTAGTTTCTGAGGAGTAAGAGTGGAAAAATAATTTTCCAGCTTAGTTAACTCATCTGTAAACCGCGCGATCATATGTTCGAATCGCGGATACTCATTCGTGCGGTCCCCTACTTTACGCCAGTTATGAAGGATTCGATCTTGTTGAAATTGAATTATTTCGTCACGTCGCTCATTTAAGAACCAGTAGCGATCATGCAATGCACCATCAACGAATGAAAGCTGGTTTCCAGGCGATGGAATCTGTGGCCCGAATGTTTCGAAAACGGGTGGCAAGGGCATATATTCTTCGACGTGAGGATAGTTTTCCTGAAACAGATCCCAAACTTTTCCTGCATGAATCTGCGAATATCCGGCAGGATTCGAAAACTGCACTCCCAAAACAACCTCGCCTAGTGGAGGGCTCCCGAAGTCAGGTAGATCAGCTGGTCTCATTTTTCCCTTCCAAACGCGGTCACGCTGTGTAACGACGTTGCATTAAATGCATAATTACTTGTATTTGATTATAGTGGAAAAGACGGCAGTGAGAAGCACAATGATAAATTTCTTGTTGTACCTCTTGTAGCCAGATAGCACCATCGCATAGAGTAGTCGTTTCCGACCATGCACAAGCCATTCACTATACAGGGCACGCATTGATCTTCGCCAATGAGTTGTTGCATAGTTAGCTCACTTAGATGGTGCGCTACACATATGCAAGCCACTTCATGATGGATCGCGAGGACGTTCCTTGGTGCAAAAGGTACTGGACCATTCTAGTTTACAAACTAATGATCTATGCCAACTTCCGCAATGAACATCATTGTTACTCTACTAATGTTTCATTTGTTGACGCAGTTGACCCTCGTAAAAGAAAAAGGGCTACATGCCGAAGCCTGTAACCCTTTGATTTCCTACTGAATTCTGGTGCCGACTGCCGGTTTCGAACTGGCCACCTGATGATTACAAATCAACTGCTCTACCAAATGAGCTAAGTCGGCAAAAACTGCGCGTTGCGAATTATACGCTATTTAATGCGTGTCAGGGTCGGGCGGCCGCCTTTTTTTGGTGGCTCGTCGTCGCCGGGCGTGGCGTTGTCGCGTTGTTCGGGGGAACTGGTCGGCACGGACGACAGGGTGGGACCGCTGGCGGCGGGGGCGAGCACGGGTGGCGGGACGTCGGCGGAGGCCGGGCTGTCCGTCGGTTGCGCGTCCGGGTCATCGTTGCCCAGCACGGGCTCGAAGGCCATGCCCTGGCCGTTTTCGTTGGCGTAGATGGCCATCACGTTGTCGACCGGCACGTAGATTTCGCGCGAGACGCCGCCAAAGCGGGCGTGGAAGCGGATGGCGTCATTGTCCATCTTCAAGCCGCTGGTGGCGCCGAAGCTGATGTTGAGCACGATTTCGCCTTTTTTCACGTATTCCATCGGTACCGTGGTGCGCGAATCGACTTTGACCGCGAGATAAGGCGTGTAGCCGCTGTCGGTGCACCACTCGTAGATGGCGCGCAGCATATAAGGTTTGGTTGAGATTTCAGACATGGTAGGCACGGTGAGGCGGGAGCGCCCCCGTCAGCATGAGGCGGGCGCACCGGTAGTTCAAAAGACTGGGACAGCGCAAAAGCAACTTTACCACATGCCCCAAGATATCCCGGCAGGCGCGGCCTGCCGGGATTATCTTTAGCGGCGCATGACCTTTTCGGAAGGGGTCAATGCCTCGATATACGCTGGACGCGAGAAGATGCGTTCGGCGTATTTCATCAGCGGTGCAGCCGTCTTCGACAGTTCGATGCCGTAGTGGTCCAGGCGCCACAGCAGCGGCGCGACAGCCACGTCGAGCATCGAGAATTCGTCGCCCAGCATGTACTTGTTCTTCAGGAACAGCGGCGCCAGGGTCGTCAGGCGGTCGCGGATTTCCGCGCGTGCCTTGTCGTGGGCCTTGTCGTTGCTCTTGGCGCGTTCGCTTTCCAGCACGTGCACGTGCACGAACAGTTCTTTTTCGAAATTGAACAGCATCAGGCGCGCGCGGGCACGCATCAGCGGATCGGCCGGCATCAGTTGCGGATGCGGGAAGCGCTCATCGATGTACTCGTTGATGATGTTCGATTCATACAGGATCAGTTCGCGCTCAACCAGGATAGGCACCTGGCCGTACGGATTCATGGTCGAAATGTCTTCCGGTTTGTTGAACAGGTCGACGTCGCGCACTTCGAAGTCCATGCCTTTTTCAAACAGGACCAGGCGGCAGCGTTGCGAAAATGGGCAGGTTGTACCCGAATAGAGAACCATCATTTTTTATAGTTCCTTAGAAACAAAGGGGGTGAAGCCGCGAACGGCTCACCCCAGGTCGCTTGTCCACTCATGCGGACAACGCAGAAACAGGCATAAACCGGCCTATGGCCGGCGCCTCACTTATTTGACTTCCTTCCAGAACGACGCGTTAAGGCGCCATGCCAGCAGAGCAAAGACCGACAGGAACAGCAGCACCCACACGCCCAGGCGCTTGCGTGTTTGCTGTGCCGGTTCGGCCATCCACTCCATGTAGCCGACCAGGTCGGCTACCGCATTGTCATACTCGATCTTGTTCAACGTACCTGGCTTGACCTGCTCGAAGCCGGCAAATTTGTGGATCTTCTTGCCAGCTTCGTGCGGATCATTCTCTTCCACGAACTTGGCAGTCTGGACACCTTGCAATTCCCATAATACATGCGGCATGGCAACATTCGGCACGACCATGTTGTTCCAGCCGGTCGGACGAGTGTCGTCTTTATAGAACGTACGCAGGTAAGTATACAGGTAGTCGCCGCCTGTGCCAGCGGAAGATGATTTCGCGCGCGAAATTACCGACAAATCCGGCGGTACGACGCCAAAGAAGGCCTTGGCGTCCTGCGGTGCCAGGGCCGTCGTCATCAGGTCGCCTACTTTATCACCTGAGAACAACAGATTCTCCTTGATCTGGATTTCCGTCAAGCCCAGGTCGCGCAGGCGGTTGTAGCGCATCGACACGGCGGCGTGGCAATTCAAGCAATAATTGACGAACAATTTGGCGCCATGCTGCAGCGCTGCCATGTTGGTCTGGCGGTCAGGCGCCTTGTCCAGCGGAAAGCCGCCTTCGCTGGCGAGAGCCATGGCAGGCACGAAGGCCAGGATGGCGAGCAGTTTTTTTGCAATCTTCATATGATGTATGTCCTTTGAGCGTGGCGTGAGAGCGGCTTAGTGCGGGTGAAACGTCACACGCGACGGCACGGTCTTGAACTGGCCCATTGCACTCCACCATGGCATCAACAGGAAGAAGCTGAAGTAAATCAGGGTGCACACTTGCGACACGATGGTCTTCGTATCCGTTGGCGCCTGGGTCCCGAGGTAGCCGAGGATCAGGAACGACAGGCCGAAGATGGCATAGATGTATTTGTGCCAGGTCGGACGGTAGCGGATCGATTTCACGGGCGAATGGTCCAGCCATGGCAGGAAGGCCAGGATCACGACGGAACCGCCGAAGAACACCACGCCCCAGAATTTCGCATCGAGCACCTGCGGCAGCATGCCGATGATGGCGACGATGGCGATGCCGGCGATGAGGGATTTGACGGTCGTCGACAGGCGCGACTTGAGCCAGATGAACACCACATAGGCAGCCACGACACCCATCAGCACGTACATGAAGTCGGCCGTGGTGGCGCGCAGCACCGAGTAGAACGGCGTGAAGTACCAGGTTGGCGCGATGTGCAGCGGGGTCTTCAGCGAGTCGCCCGGCAGGAAGTTGTTGTACTCCAGGAAGTAGCCGCCCATTTCCGGCGCGAAGAAGACGACGGCGCTGAAAATGACGAGGAAGATCGATACGCCGAACAGGTCATGCACGGTGTAGTACGGATGCGAAGGAATCGAATCGACCGGGTGGCCATCGGCGCCCAGGTTTTCCTTCACTTCGATGCCGTCCGGGTTGCTCGAGCCGACTTCATGCAGGGCGATCAAGTGCGCTGCAACCAAGCCCAGCAGTACCAGCGGGATGGCGATCACGTGGAAGGCGAAGAAGCGGTTCAGGGTCGCGTCGGACACGACGTAGTCGCCGCGGATCCACAGCGACAGGTCAGGGCCGATCAGCGGGATGGCGCCAAACAGGTTGACGATCACTTGCGCGCCCCAGTACGACATCTGGCCCCATGGCAGCAGGTAGCCGAAGAACGCTTCGGCCATCAGGCACAGGAAGATGGCGAAACCGAACAGCCAGATCAATTCACGTGGCTTGCGGTAGGAGCCGTACAGCAGGCCGCGCGTCATGTGCAGATAGACGATGATGAAGAAGGCCGAGGCGCCCGTCGAGTGCATGTAGCGCACCAGCCAGCCCCACGGTACTTCGCGCATGATGTACTCGACGGAATTGAAGGCCAGGGCCGCATCCGGTTTGTAGTGCATGGTCAGGAAGATGCCGGTGACGATCTGCAACACCAGCACCAGCATGGCCAGCGAGCCGAAGATGTACCAGAAATTGAAGTTTTTCGGGGCGTAGTACTTGCCCCATTGGTCGTTCCACAGCTTGGTCAGGGGAAAGCGGTCATCGACCCAGCCCAGCGCTTTTTCGGCGACGGGAGCGTCTGCCGGGAACTTCGTTTCTTTGAAAGCAGCCATGATCAAGCCTCGCCTTTCTCGTCTTTACCTATCAGCAATTTGGTGTCGCTCAGGTACATATGGCGCGGCACTTGCAGGTTGTCCGGCGCCGGCTTGTTCTTGAACACGCGGCCTGCCATGTCGAAGGTGGAGCCGTGGCAAGGGCACAGGAAGCCGCCTTCCCAGTCATCGGGCAGCGACGGTTGCGGGCCAGGGGTAAATTTCGAGGAAGGGGAGCAGCCCAGGTGGGTGCAGATGCCGACGGCGACGAGAATTTCAGGCTTGATCGAGCGCGCTTCATTCATGCAGTATTCAGGCGTGAATTCGGCGGGATTGCGTTGTGAATTGGCATCGGCGACCTTGCCATCGGTTTGCTTGAGCGACGCGATCATTTCCGGCGTGCGCTTGAGGATCCAGACCGGCTTGCCGCGCCATTCGACGGTGCGCATTTCGCCGGGTTGCAAGGTGGTGATGTCTACTTCGACCGGCGCGCCAGCCGCTTTCGCGCGCTCCGACGGCTGGAAGGTGCTTACCAAGGCTCCCGCGGTTGCCAATCCAACTACACTGCCCGCCGCGCACGTGGCGACGAGCAAGCCGCGACGGCCTGAATCGACCTGCTTTTCGTTACTCATGCAAACCCCAATCAGTCAAAATGCGAATCTTTATTATGAGTGGCAGCCGCGAAAAACCCGTCGCCGAAGCTCTTTCCCACTGTTTGCCGCAACCCGCATCTTTGTACGGTAAAGTGGCAACATCCCTGCGGAACTTCGGCCAATGGCGCAGCCCGTGCCAGTTTCTTGTTGATTATCCGGAAGTGAAAAAGCCACTTCTGGCAACCGCAAATTATAAGTGAAGCAAACAACGAATAAAACAAAAACGTTGCTTGTACCATAATTTATATACTTTTGCAGGAGGTGGCTAGTTCTTTCGAACTAGATGCGCACGGCTGTGCCGGAATTGGTCCTGCTGGCAACCACAAGTTGGTGTCCCCAGGAATCAATAGTATGATCGGCATGTTTTTATATCTATCCGAAGGAGAAATTCATGGCAATGATGAAGGAATTTAAAGAATTTGCAATGAAAGGCAATGTCGTCGATCTGGCGGTCGGTGTCATTATCGGTGGCGCCTTCGGCAAGATTGTCGATTCCCTGGTGCAAGACGTGATCATGCCGCCCATCGGCCGCATTTTCGGCGGCCTCGATTTTGCCAACTACTACCTGCCCCTGAATGGCCAGGCGACAACGATGACCCTGGTGGAAGCGAAAAAGGCGGGCGCCGTGCTGGCCTACGGTAACTTCCTGACCATTTTGCTCAATTTCATCATTCTTGCTTTCATCATCTTCCAGATGGTGCGCCTGATGAACAAGGCCCGCCGCAGCGAACCGGTCGCGCCAGCGCCGGCACCGGCCACGCCGGAAGACATCGTGCTGCTGCGTGAAATCCGCGACTCCTTGCAGCAGAACGCACGCAACAGCAACAATCTGGCAAAATAAGTCGTTCCGGCACGGGCCGGCTGACCTGGGCAGAGAACTGTATGCGACGATTCTGGTTATTGTTTGCGCAAACCGTGACGATCGCGTTGGCGCTGTACTTTGTGTACGGCGCGCTGCGCCCGGCCAGCCGGGTACAGCAACTGGGCTCTCCTGCGAAACCGGTGCCCGTGGTGGAAACGGCGTCCAGCAGCCTGGCGCCCGGTTCCTACCGCGACGCGGCGGCGCGCGCCATGCCCGCCGTCGTCAATATCCTCACCCTGCAAGTACCCAAGCGCGGCGCCCATCCGCTGGCGCGCGATCCCTTCTTCAAACGTTTCTTCGGCGACCGCGACCCGGACGGCGAGGATGGCGAGGACTTGAAAAACAGCCTCGGCTCGGGCGTCATCGTCAGCCATGAAGGCTATGTGCTGACGAATAACCACGTGGTCGAAGGCGCCGACGAAATCGAAGTCGTGCTCACCGATGGCCGCAAGGCGCCCGCCAAGGTGGTGGGCCTGGACCCGGAAACGGACCTGGCCGTCATCAAGATCGACCTCGACAAGCTGCCCGTCATCGTGCTGGGCCAGTCGGAACTGGCGCGCGTGGGCGACGTGGTGCTGGCCATCGGCAACCCCTTCGGCGTGGGCCAGACGGTGACCATGGGCATCATCTCCGCCCTGGGCCGCAACAACCTGCACATCAACAGCTTTGAAAATTTCATCCAGACGGATGCGGCCATCAACTTCGGCAATTCGGGCGGCGCCCTGGTCGATACGCGCGGCAATCTGATCGGCATCAATACGGCGATCTATTCGCAAAGCGGCGGTTCCGTCGGCATCGGCTTCGCCATTCCCGTCTCGACGGCGAAAACGGTGATGGAAGCCATCATCAAGGATGGCCACGTGGTGCGCGGCTGGATCGGCGTGGAAACGCAGGACATCACCCCCGAGCTGGCGCAAAGCTTCAACTTGCAGCGCACCAGCGGCGCCATCATCGCCGGCGTGGTGCGCAACGGGCCGGCCGACAAGGCGGGCATCGTGCCCGGCGACATCCTGCTGACGGTGGACGGCAAGCCCGTGGGCGACACGACGGAAATGCTGAACCTGATCGCCCAACTGCCGCCCGGCGGAAAAGCTAAAATGACGGTGCTGCGCAAGAATCGCGAAGCGGCGCTCGACGTGATGGTGGGCAAGCGCCCCATCCCGAAAGAGCTTTCCAAATAGTTGCTGATCGGAATTTGACACATGCATGTGCGTGATTTGACCCAATTTTTACGTGAACTGAGCGACAACAATAACCGTCCCTGGTTTGTCATGAACAAGCCCCGCTACGACATCCTGCGCGAGGAATTCCTCGCCCTGGTCACCAGCCTGATCGGTGAGCTGGGCAAGTTCGACCCGGCCGTGAAGTACTGCAATCCGAAGAAGGCGATGTTCCGCATCAACCGCGACGTGCGTTTTGCGCACGACAAGAGCCCGTATAAAACGCGTTTTTCGGCCGCCATCGCGCCGAACGACATGCGCCGTCCCAGCAAGGCGGGCGGCCCCACGTATTATCTGCAGATCGATGGCCAGGGCAACCTGCTGTTCGGCGCCGGCGAATACATGCCGCCGCCGGGCCGCCTGAAGGCGCTGCGCGATCACATGGTCAACGACGCGCCAGGTTTCTCCAAAGTGCTGAAGAATAAGCGTTTGAAGGCCCGCTTCGGCACCATCCAGAACGAGGGCAAATTGCAGCGCCCGCCCAAGGGTTTCGAGGCGGATGCCGAACATATCGAATTCATCAAGCTGAAAAGCTTTTTTGTCTGGACCGAAGTGCCGCTGCCCGTCAACGCGCCCGAGAAACTGCTGCCGACCCTGGCGGAAGGCTTGAAGGATGCATGGCCGCTGGTCGAGTGGATGCGCGGCGCGAAAGAGCCGGAGGAAGTCACCGAGTAATTGCGGAAGGAGCACATGATGGCACTGGAGCACGCAAGTTCAGGACAGGTGATCGAGGTGCTGCGCAGGGACGGCGACGACCTGTCGCAGTTTTCCGCCATTGCGCTGGCCAAGACGGACGAACTGGAATTGATCCGCATGTGCATGCCCAAGGGCAAGACCATGCCCGAGCATCATGTGCTCGGTGAAATCACCCTGCTGTGCCTGCAGGGGCAGGTGGCGGTGACGGCGCATGGCGGCGTGCAGCTGCTGGGGCCGGGGCAGATGCTGTACCTGCTCGGCGGCCAGGCGCACGCCCTGGAAGCGCGCGAAGACAGTTTATTGTTGCTGACCATACTCATGCACAAGGCTGGTCGCTAGGTTTTTCCTGTCAGGCCGCCTCGGCGCGCGGATCGCGCGACAGCAGTTGCTGCACCATCACGTGCGGCAGATCGCCGTCGAACAGCACGCCGGCCACCGCGTTGGTGATCGGCATGTCGACGCCCATGCGGCGCGCCAGTTCGCGCACGGCCTTGGCGCAGGGCACGCCTTCTGCCACATGACCGAGTTCGGCCACGATGGTGGCCAGCGCCTTGCCTTGCGCCAGGCCCAGGCCGACGCGGCGGTTGCGCGACAGGTCGCCCGTGCACGTCAGAATCAAGTCGCCCATGCCCGTCAAGCCCATGAACGTTTCCGTCTGGCCGCCCAGGGCCGTGCCCAGGCGCGTGATTTCCGCCAGACCGCGCGTGATCAGCGCGGCGCGCGCATTCAAGCCCAGGCCCAGGCCGTCGGCCACGCCCGTGGCAATGGCCAGCACATTCTTGACGGCGCCGCCCACTCCCACGCCCACCAGGTCTTCGCTCGCATACACGCGGATGGTGCCGCCATGCAAGGCCGAGACGACGGCGCCGCGCAAGGCCGCGCTGTGCGAGGCGATGGTCAGCGCGCACGGCAAGCCGCGCGCCACTTCCTGCGCGAACGAAGGGCCGGACAGGGCGCCGCCGGGAATATTGTCGCCCAGCACTTCCTGCACGATCTGGTGCGGCAGCAAGCCCGTGCCGCCTTCAAACCCTTTGCAGAGCCACACCACGTTGCCGATGGCCTTGTCTTTCAATTGATGCAGCATGGGCCGCAAGCCCGCCACGGGGCAGGCGGCGATCAGGATGCCGTGTTCACCGCCGGCATGCGCGACGGCGGCGTCGAAATCGGCACCGATGCGCAGTTGCGGGGGTAAAGGGAAGCCGGGCAAATAGCTGTTTTCACCGCTGGCGGCCATGGCGGCCATGGCTTCGCCATTGCGGCCCCACAGCAGCACGTCGTGGCGGCCGGCCAGGGCCATCGCCACGGCCGTGCCCCAGGCGCCAGCGCCCAGGATGGTGATCTTGCGGGCGGTGGGAATGATATCGGGAGTGACTTCAGGAGAAACTTGCATGCAACCTCAATGGGGCAGGGGGAACGGGTGCGGTGCTTACATGCCCCACACTTCGCTGGTCTTGACGTAGCCGCTCTGGCCATCCTTGTGGCGCACCTTGACCCAGCCGGAGGTCGGTTGCTCGCTCATTTCCAGCAGCACGCCCTTGTCGACGAGGATGATGGCGGAGGCGGTGTCGTCGGGGCTGGCGCGAACCTTGAGGTTCGCGGCGCGCGCCACGAGGTTGCGCTTGGCCGACAGGCCCTTGGCTTCCGTCCATGCCATTTCGCCGCTGGCGTCGCGCACCTTGACCCATTCGCCGTAGCTGAGCACGACTTCCAGCGGCATGCCGCGTGGCGCCACGTACAGCTTGCCGCCCTTGGAGGATGGCGCGTCGTACAGGATCACGGGAGCCGCGCCCACCGTTTTGAAATCGACGGCATGGCTGGCGGCGGTCGCCAGCAGCAGTACGGCGCCGGCCATCCAGCGGAACTTGCTCAAGAGCGCACTTTTCAACATGATATTTTTGAACCTTAACGAAACACGGCGGCCAGGCCGCCGTTTCTTACCTGCAGTATAGAACACTCACAAAACCGTCGCGAGCGGCAGTGCATTGTGGCCGAGAAGCGCAGCTGTGCTAGAGCACAGCGAGCATCACAGGCCGCAAAGCGCGCCGCGCAGCAGGTTTGGTGAGATGTTCTTAGTGCGTTTCGCTGGCTGCTGGTGCTGCGGCAGCGGCGTCAGCAATAGCTTGCAGACGTTGTTGGTAGAACACTTCGAAGTTGATCTCGGCCAGGTGCACTGGCGGGAAGCCGGCACGGGTGATCACGTCGGCGATGTTGGCGCGCAGGTAAGGGTAGATGATGTTCGGGCAGCCGATTCCCAGCAGCGGATCGAGTTGATCAGCAGGAATGTTGCGTGCTTCGAAGATACCGGCTTGCTTGCCTTCAACCAGGAAAGCGACTTTTTCGCCGACTTTGGCGGTCACGGTGATGGTCACGGTGGCTTCGAAGATGCCGTCGGCCAGAGGCGCAGCGCCCACGTCCAGAGCTACTTCGATCGCTGGTGCTTCTTGTTCCAGGAAAATAGCTGGGGAATTTGGTTGTTCCAGCGACATGTCTTTCAGGTAGACGCGTTGGATTTGGAAGACTGGTTGCAGATTTTCGTCAGACATGGAACGCTTTCGTTGTAAAGGACAAGAACGGCACACCGTTCAAATATGGTGCTTGCGGTATTCAAACCGCGCCGGGTAGGCGCGGCCAGATCAGGTGCGAGGGCAATTGTATCAAAACAATACGACAAAAAACCAAGCAATTTCTCGAACCCGCTTTATATCAGGCTGCCGTGCCATTTAACAAGGGGTCCAGCTTGCCGGCTTGATCGAGCGCATACAAATCGTCGAATCCGCCCACGTGGGTATCGCCCACATAGATCTGCGGCACCGTGCGGCGGCCCGTGCGTTCCATCATCTTGATGCGCTCTTCCGGGTCGAGGTCGACGCGGATCTTTTGCACGGCGACGCCCTTGGCTTCCAACAGGCGCTCGGCGCGCACGCAATACGGGCACACGGCGGTGCTGTAAACAATAACAGGTACGGTCATGATGATTCCTTCAGTTAAGGCTGGTTTATTTCGCCAGCGACAAGGTTTTCAATGGCAAACCCTGCTTTTTCCATTCGTCGAGGCCGCCTTCCAGGCTCGTTGCCTCAGCGAAACCGGCTTTGCCCAGCAGGCCGACGGCGGTTGCCGAACGCGAACCTTTCTGGCAAACCACTACAATGGGGCGCGTTTTGAATTTTTCCAGCTCGCCCATGCGTTTTGCCAGTTCCGGCAGCGGAATATTTTTTGCCTCAGGCAAGTGGCCCGTGGCGAATTCTTCCGCGCTGCGCACGTCGACGATGATGGTTTTGCCGCGGTTGATCAGTTGCGTGACTTCCAGCACGGTCGCGCGCTTGCCGCGCATCGACAGCAGTGGCCAGAGGAGGGCGCCGCCGGAAATAATGACGATGGCAAACAGAAAAATGTGGTCGATAATGAATTTCACGTAGGGTCCAATGGTTTAAGTCAATCCGCGCATTATAAAATAGAAGCTGGACGAGGTCTTTTTACGTTTTGCTTTTTTGATTTGAACCCCTTGAGAAGATAGAACTATGTACAAAATCGTTTTCATGCGTCACGGCGAGTCCACCTGGAACCTCGATAACCGCTTCACCGGCTGGACCGACGTCGATCTGACGGAAAAGGGCGTCAACGAAGCCAAGGCCGCCGGCCAGATCCTCAAGCAGGAAGGTTTTACGTTCGACGTGGCCTACACTTCCGTCCTGAAGCGCGCCATCCGCACCCTGTGGCTGGCGCTCGACGAGATGGACATGATGTATTTGCCGATCAAGAACGACTGGCGCTTGAACGAGCGCCACTATGGCGCCCTGCAAGGCCTGGACAAGGGCGAGACGGCCGCCAAGTATGGCGACGAGCAAGTATTGGTATGGCGCCGCAGCTACGACACGCCGCCGCCGCCGCTGGCGGAAGACGACGACCGCGCCTCGTTCAACGATCCGCGCTACGCCGGCTTGCCGAAAGCGTCGATTCCGCTGACCGAATGCCTGAAAGACACCGTGGCGCGCGTGATGCCGGCCTGGGATGAAGAAATCGCCCCGGCCATCCGCGCCGGCAAGAAAATCATCATTTCGGCCCATGGCAACAGCTTGCGCGCGCTGATCAAGATGCTCGATGGCATCAGCGACAGCGACATCGTCGGCCTGAACATCCCGAACGGCCAGCCGCTCGTGTATGAACTGGACGCCGACCTGAAACCGATTCGTCATTACTACCTGGGCGACCCGGCAGCGATTGCGGCAGCGCAAGCGGCCGTGGCGAACCAAGGGAAGGCCAAGTAACTTGTCGTCTTTCTTCCGCGGCACAGCCATCGCCCCCTCTGCTGAACGACCTCTGCCGGCGTGGCGCGCCGGTGCCATGCTGTGCCTGGCGCTGCTGCTTTCCAGCGGTGCCGCGCAGGGCGCCAAGCCCACCGAACGCAGCAAGCAGAAGGCGGCCGCGGAAGCACAACGTGCTGGATTGCAACAAAAGCTGACGGCGCTCAAGCGCGACATCAGCCGCACGGAAAGCGCCAAGGATGATGCGGCCGATACCCTGGCCGAGTCGGAAGAAGCCATTTCCAACGCCAACCGCGCCTTGCGCGACCTGGCGCAGGAGCAAAGCGAGACGGGTGTGAAACTCAATGCGCTGGGGCAAGAGCATCAGCAATTGACGGCCACCGTCGAGAAACAAAAGACGCAGCTGTCCAAGTTGCTGCGTGAACAATATGTCGCCGGCAACGAAGATCGCATCAAGCTGCTCTTGTCGGGCGACAACCCCAACCGCATCAACCGCGACTTGCAATTGATGGCGTACGTGTCGCAGGCGCAGGCGCGCCTGCTGGAAGCCTTGCGCGCCAACTTGATGGCCGTGGAGAAAAACCAGGCGGACGTGCAGAACGCCAAGGATGAGCTGGAAGAAATCGCGCAGGAAGAGCGCGACCAGAAAGCCTTGCTGGTGCAGGAGAAGGCGCGCCGCGCCGCCTTGCTGACGAGCTTGTCTCAGCGCCTGGTGGCGCAGCGCAAGGAAGTGGGCAATGTCGAGCGCGACGAACAGCGCATGGGCAACTTGGTCGACAAGCTGGCAAAACTGATCGAAGAGCAGGCCGCCGCTGCCGCAGCGGAAAAGAAACGCCAGCAATTGCTGGCCGAGCAACGGGCCGCCGCCAAGGCAGCCGCTGACGCCAAGATCGCGGCGGAGAAACGCGAACGCTTGCTGGCCGCGCGCGCCAAGGCCGCGCAGGCGCAGGCTGAACGCGAACGAATTGCGAAAGAGCAACAAAACAAGTCGGGCAAGATCAAGCCGCAAACGCCGCCACCGCCGCCCGTGAAACTGGAACCAATCGACGACGACGAACCGCCGCAAGTGGCCAAGGTGACGCCGAAACCCGAACCGAAGCCGGAACCGGAGCCGGAACGCCCAAGCCTGGGCCCGGCTGCGCCAGCCGGCGCCTTTGCCAGCTTGAAAGGGCAGCTGCGTGCCCCCGTGGCGGGCAAGATCGCGGCCCGTTTCGGCAGCAAGCGCGGTGACGGCCCCAGCTGGAAGGGCGTGTTCATCCGCACGGGCGAAGGCAGCGAGATCCACGCCATCGCCGGCGGCCGTGTCGTGTTTTCCGACTGGCTGCGCGGTTTCGGCAATTTGATCATCGTCGACCATGGCGGCCAGTACATGAGTATTTATGGCAATAACCAATCGCTGCTGAAACGTGTGGGCGACGCCGTCAAGGGCGGCGACGCCATTGCCAGCGCGGGCAACAGCGGCGGCAACGAGGAATCAGGGCTATACTTTGAATTGCGTCATCAGGGCCGCGCCTTCGATCCAGCCACCTGGGTGAAGTTTTAAGTTCCCACCATTGCTGCGGCAGCGAATTTGTAGATTGCGAAGAATACATGGGTATCAAAGTCAAAAGTATCGGCCTGATCGGTCTGGGCGTTCTGGCCGGCATCGGCATGTCGCTGCAGTTCCCGGCCGTGGCGCAGAAAATCACGAATGCCCCGCTGCCCCTCGACGAGTTGCGCCAGCTGTCCGACGTCTTCGGCCTGATCAAGACCGATTACGTCGAGAAGGTGGAAGACAAGAAACTCTTGACGGAAGCCATTTCCGGCATGGTGTCGTCGCTGGACCCGCATTCTGTCTACCTGGATAAAAATGCCTTCAAGGAAATGCGCGAAAGCGTGCAGGGCAAGTTTGTCGGCATCGGCATCGAAGTGAGCATGGAAGACGGCTACGTGAAGGTCGTTTCGCCCATCGAGGACAGCCCTGCCGCCAAGGCCGGCATCCTGGCGGGCGACCTGATCACCCGCCTCGACAATATCCCGCTGAAAGGCTTGCAGCTGGAAGAAGTCATCAAGAAGATGCGCGGCCAGCCTGGCAGCAAGCTGGTGCTGACGATGTCGCGCAAGGGCGAGAGCAAGCCGCTGGTGTTTCCCATCGTGCGCGAGGAAATCCGCGTGCAAAGCGTGAAGGCCAAGATGGTCGCGCCCGGCTATGCCTGGCTGCGCATCGCCCAATTCCAGGAACCGACCGTTGATGACATGGTCAAAAAGATCAACGCGCTGTATGCGCAAGACCCCAAGCTCAAGGGCCTGGTGCTGGACTTGCGCAACGATCCCGGTGGCGTCGTGCCGGGCGCCATCGGCGTGGCAACAGCATTCCTTCCGGGCAACTCCGTGATTGTGTCCACCAAGGGCCAGTTGCCCGAGTCGAAACAGGTGTTCTATGGCCGCCGCGAATTCTATGCGCCGCCGGGCGCCAAGGCCGACCCGCTGGCCAAGCTGCCGGCCGCGCTGAAAACCGTGCCGCTGGTGGTGCTGGTCAATGCCGGCTCCGCTTCCGCGTCGGAAATCGTCGCCGGCGCCTTGCAGGATTACCAGCGCGCCACCGTCATCGGCACGCAGACGTTCGGCAAGGGTTCCGTGCAAACCTTGCGCCAGATCACGGCCGACACGGCCGTCAAGCTGACGACGGCCCGCTATTACACGCCGAAAGGACGGGCCATCCAGGCGCGCGGCATCGTGCCCGACTTGCTGGTCGATGAAACGGCCGAAGGCGATGGCTGGAACAGCCTGCGCATCCGCGAGGCGGACCTGGAAAAACACTTGAGCAGCAACGATGGCAAGCCGGAAGCGGCCAAGCCGACGATGGAAGGCATGCAGGATCAGCTGGAAGAAGAGCAGCGCCTGATCGCCACGGCGAAAAAGCGCAAACCGCTGGAATACGGCGCCAAGGATGATTTCCAGCTGCAGCAAGCCTTGAACCACTTCCAGGGCTTGCCGGTGCAGCTGGCCAAGGTGGACCCGAAGGCGGAGAAGATCGGCGCCAAGCCGGAAATCGCTTCCGACATCAAGGCCGATGACAAGAAGACTCCTGTACGGAAACCGTAGTCGCCGCCATGAACGACCATCAGCTGCTGCGCTACTCGCGCCACATCCTGTTAGACGAGATCGGCATCGAAGGCCAGCAAGCCTTGCTCGATGCGCATGTGCTGGTGATCGGCGCGGGCGGGCTCGGCTCGCCCGCGGCCATGTACCTGGCGGCCAGCGGCGTCGGCAAGCTGATCCTCGTCGATGACGACACGGTCGACCTGACCAATCTGCAGCGCCAGATCGCCCACACGACGGCCCGCGTGGGCCAGCCGAAAGTGCTGTCGGCGCGCGAAACCTTGACCGGCATCAATCCTGAGATCGACATCATCGCCTTGCAGGAACGCCTCGACGGTGCGCGCCTGGCCGAACTGGTCTTATCCAGTACGGTGGTGCTCGACTGCACCGATAACTTCGCCACGCGCCATGCCGTCAACCGCGCCTGCGTGGCGGCCAGGGTGCCGCTGGTGTCGGGCGCCGTGATCCGTTTCGACGGACAAGTGAGCGTGTTCGACCCGCGCACGGGCACGCAGCCATGTTATTCCTGCCTGTTTCCGCAGGAGCAGCAGTTCACGGACGAGGCATGCTCGACCATGGGCGTGTTCGCGCCGCTGGTGGGTGTGGTGGGCGCCATGCAGGCGGCCGAAGCGCTGAAACTGATCATGGGAGCGGGAGAGTCCTTGGCCGGACGCCTGCTGCTGCTCGACGGTTTGCACATGGAATGGAGCAGCATGCGCGTCGCGCGCGACCCCGGCTGCGCCGTTTGCGGCGAAGTGGTCTTGCCGGCCTGACAGCCCCCGCAGAAATTTTTCCCTATATGACAGGCTTTGTCATATTTCCGCTTTATACTCTGCACTCATTACTCACCTTCTTCTCTCTTTCTTATGCAAAACGCAGCAAACCGTTCGATACGCCAGCGCCGTGCGCGCGGCTTCACTTTGATCGAAATCATGGTCGTGGTGGTGATCATGGGTATCCTCGCGTCGCTGGTGGTGCCCAAGCTGATCGCCCGCACGGGTGAGTCGAAAGTGGCGGCGGCGAAGGTCGACATCGCCACCGTGATGCAAGCTTTGAAACTGTATCGCCTGGATAACCAGCGCTACCCGACCACCGAACAGGGCTTGCAGGCGCTGATCGAAAAACCGACCACGGGACCGGCCGCGAATGGCTGGAAAGCGGGCGGTTACCTGGAAAAGATGCCGAAGGATCCATGGGGCAACCCGTACCAGTTCCTGTCGCCGGGCGTGAAAGGCGAAGTCGACATCATTTCGCTGGGCGCCGACGGCCAGCCTGGCGGTAGCGGCGACGATGCCGATATCGGCTCCTGGGAACTGTAAGTTTTCCATTGCATGCCTGCCATGACCACCGGCCGTGCACTGCCCCGGCCCCGCGCCAGCGGCTTCACGCTGATCGAGCTGCTGGTGGTGATGGTCATCATTGGCGTCACCCTGGGCCTGGTGTCGCTGAACGCCATGCCGAATGGCCAGCAAGCGCTGCAGAAGGAAGCCGAGCGCATCGCGCTGCTGCTGCAACTGGCGCGCGATGAAGCCATCGTGCGCAGCCGGCAGGTGGCGTTCGAGGCTGACGAAAATCAATACCGTTTCCTGGTTCTCAATGAAAAGTTGTGGCAACCCGTGACGCAGGACGATTTGCTGCGCGAGCGGGCGTTTGCCAACACGCCCATGCTGCTCAGCGTGCAGCCATCGAACAGCGTGGCCCAGCCTTTGCGCATCATCTTCGGCCGCGAACCGGTCGACAAGCCTTTCGTGCTGACCCTGGCCAGCGGCGAACGCAGCGTGGCCATCCGCGCCGACGGCATCGGCCACTTCACGGTCGAGCAATGATGCGGCTCCCACGTCATGGCCGCCAGCGCGGCTTCACTTTGCTGGAAGTGCTGGTCGCCCTCGTCATCGTCGGCACGGCCCTGGGCGCCTCGCTGCGCGCCGTCGGCAGCCTGACGCAGAACAGCGATGGCTTGCGCAGCGCCATGATGGCCACCTGGTCGGCGGAAAACCACCTGGTGCGCTTGCGCCTGGCGAAGACGTTCCCGCAGACGGGCAAGCGCACGGTCGACTGCCCGCAGGGCGACCTGAAACTGATCTGTGAAGAAGAAGTGGTGGCCACGCCGAATCCCCGCATCCGGCAAGTGCGCGTCAACGTGTATGACGCGCAATATCCGGCCCGGCGCATCGTGCGCCTGGTGTTACTTTCCTTTAACGACTGATGGCGCGCCGCACTGTTCCTGCTGGCGGTTTCACCCTGATCGAGCTGCTCGTGGCGATCGGCATCCTGGCCATGGTCGCCGTGCTGGGCTGGCGCGGCCTGGACAGCATCATGCGCTCGCGCGAAGTGCTGACCAGCCAGCTGGAGCAGGCGCGCGGCATGCAGCTGGCGTTTGCCCAGATGCAGAGCGATTGCGACCACCTGGCCGGCGCCGGCTTGAGCACGAGTTTGCTCAATGGCCGCATCAACCTGTCGGCGGAAAATGACCGCCTGACCCTCGTGCGCCTGGCCGCGTCGGAACAGGAACCGCAACAGTTGCAAGTGGTCACTTACCGCCTGCGCGGCGGCGTGCTGACGCGGCGCGAGTCGAACGGCACGCGCGACTTGGCCGTACTCGACACCTTGTGGCAGGCCGCGCGCGACGATACGGATACCTCCAGCGCCGACGTGGCCCTGATGCAGGGCGTCGACAGCATGGTCATGCGCGGCTGGAGCAATGGCGCCTGGAACGTGCTGACGGCGGGCGCCACCATCTCCAAGCAGGTGCCGGGCCTGGAAGTGACCTTGCAGATGCCGGGGCAGGACGCGGGCCTGTCCAAAGTCTTTTTACTGGGGCCGGGATGAAGCCGTTTACGCGCCCCTCGCGCCAGCGCGGCGTAGCCGTCATCACGGCCTTGCTGCTGACGGCGCTGGCGATTACCATCGTTGCCAGCCTGTTCTGGCAGCAGCAGGTGCAAGTGCGTTCGATGGAAAACCAGCGTTTGCGCCTGCAGACGCAGTGGGCCATGCGTGGCATGGTCGACTTTGCCCGCTTCTGGCTGCGCCAGGACAATCCCATGCTGACGGCCGCCGACGGCGTGTGGGCCACGCCCATCGAGGAAGCGCGGCTCGACGATTATGTGGACCGTGAAAAGGTCGACACGGAAAAATTCGACGCCACCGTCTCGGGCCGCGCGCTCGATGCGCAGGCGCGCTTCAATATCACCAACCTGGTCGATGCCACGGGCAGCATCAATCCGAAACAGGTGCTGGCCTACCAGCGCCTGTTGGCCAACATGAAGCTCGACAGCGGCCTGGCGCAAGCGACGGCCGACGCCGTGCTGCGCGCGCGGCCGAAACCACGCACTGCCGACAGCGGCGCCGATGGCAAGACGCCCGTTGCCACGCCTGCCACGGGCGGCAGCAGCGAGCCGGTGGCCTTCACCCAGGTCGAGGATTTGCTGGCCGTGCCCGGCTATACGCCGCAGATGGTCGAGCAGCTGCGCGATGTCGTCATCATCTTGCCGGAGATCACCGGAGTCAACGTGAATACGGCGCCGGCCGAGGTGTTGGCGGCCGTGACGATGATGTCGCTGTCCGAGGCCAGTGCCCTGACCTTGAGCAATCCGCGCAAAAAGTTTGTCGATAAAGCAAATTTCCAGAATAATATTAATGCTGAACTGATTGAAGGCGTGGAACTCGATGTGAAGAGCCGCTATTTCCTCACCGTCATCCGCGTGCGGCTGGACCGTGCCGCCCTGGATGCCGTGGCGCTCATCAATCGAAAAACGGATCCGCAGCGCACCACCAGCCTGGTCTGGTTGCGGGAAAATTAACAGCTGAAAGCGAGTCACTTTGACAATATTGTATATCCGTCACCCGGCCAAGGCGTCCACCGACAGCGCGCCTGCCTGCTCCTTCGTGCTGGCCGGCGACGGCGGCGCCCTGCTGCAGCAAGGCAGCGCGCCGCTGGGCAGCCTGGGCCAGCTGATTGCCGGCGCAAAGCAGGTGGTGCTGCTGCTGGCCGCGGCCGACGTGACCCTGCTGCGCCTGAAAACGCCGCCGCTGGCCGGCGCCCGCTTGCGCGCGGCCTTGCCCGGCCTGGTGGAAGAACACATCCTTGGCGACACCCAGGATTGCCTGCTGGCCGCTGGCGCGCCCGACGCCGCCGGCATGCGCACGGTGGCCGTGGCGCAGCGCGCCTGGGCCGAGGTACTGGTGAAGGCCTTGCTGGCGCAGGGCGCGCGCAAGGTGGCGCTGCTGCCGTCGCAGCTGTGCCTGCCCTTGCAGCCGGGCAGCGTGACGGCCGCCCTGCAGGCAAGCGGCGACGGCCTGGAACTGGCCTTGCGCCAGGCGCCGCAGGAGGGCCTGGGCCTGGTATTACCAGCCCAGCCGCAGCAGGCGTTGCTGACGACGCGCGCGTTTGCCGGCGACGTGCCCCTGACGGTCTATGTGGCGCAGGCCGAGCTGGCGCAGTATCAGCAGCTCGCTGCCGGCATGGATGGCGTGACGGTGGAGCTTGACCATTGGGCGCACTGGATCGCCGGCGCCAAAAATGCGGGACTGGACCTGGCCGCCGCCCTGGGCACGGCGACGGGATCGGCCACCGAATGGCGCCGCTGGCGCTGGCCGCTGCGCCTGGCGCTGCTGGCCGTGATCGTCAACCTGGCCGGCATGAATATCGAATGGATGCGGCTGAAGCGCGAGGCCGCCACCGTGCGCACCTCGATGCAGCAAACCTTCAAGGCTGCGTATCCGAACGAAGCGCCCGTGTATGGCCTGGAAGCGGAGCAGATGCGGCGCAATATCGCTGCTGCCCGCCTGCAGGGCGGGCAAGCCAGCATGGATGAC
Organism: Janthinobacterium sp. BJB301; assembly: GCF_002735685.1. Taxonomy (NCBI): domain Bacteria; kingdom Pseudomonadati; phylum Pseudomonadota; class Betaproteobacteria; order Burkholderiales; family Oxalobacteraceae; genus Janthinobacterium; species Janthinobacterium sp. BJB301. The sequence goes on from NZ_PDZJ01000004.1 coordinate 376,802, forward strand.
TTCACCAGCATGAGCGCGGCGCTGGGCGAAGCGCTGGGCGGCCTGGCCGGACGCGGCGTGGTGGCGTCGCTGGAATACCGCGAGCGCAGCCTGATCGTCAGGCTGAAGCCGGACATGGTCGACGCCAGCGCCCAGGCGCAGGTGCGCGACGGCCTGGCCGCGCGCAAGCTGGCCTTGAATGAAACGGCGCCGGGCGTGTGGAAGATCACGCCGGCCACGGGAGCAAAAACATGAGTGCAGCAGTCAACAAGGCGCGCGCCGCGTGGGCGGGGCAGCAGCAGGCCGTGCAGGCCTTCTGGGCCGAGCGCACGCAGCAGGAGCGCAAGCTCTTGAGCATCGGCGGCGTGGTGGCGGGGCTGGCCCTCGTCTACGCCGTCTTCTTCGAGCCGGCCTGGACGGGCCGCATCGCCTTGCAAAAGAGCTTGCCCGAGCTGCGCCAGAACGCGGCCCAGCTGCAGGCGCTGGCGCGCGAAGCGGGAGACCTGGCGCGCCAGGCGCCCGTGCAGGTGGCACCCATGAGCCGTGACAGCATTGACGCCTCGCTGAAAGCGCGCGGCCTGGCGCCGCAATCGCTGTCGCTGACGGGAGAGTACGCGCGCGTGCAGCTGAATGGCGTGCCATTTGCCAGCGTCATGCTGTGGCTGGACGGTTTGCGCCGCGAAGGCCGCGTGGCGGTGCAGGAAGCAAAAATTACGGCGCAGGGCAAGGCGGGACTGGTCGATGCCAGCCTGACCCTGCACCAGAGCCCGGGCGCGGCGCGATGATGCGCTTGCTTGCCTGGCTGCTGGCCATCATCGTCAGCGTCTGCGTCACCCTGCTGGTGTTTTTCCCGTCCGGCTGGGTGGCCAGTATCGTGGAAAAGCAGACGGGCGGACGTTTGACCTTGGGCGATGCGCAAGGTACCCTGTGGCGCGGCTCGGCCTTTATCGGCGGGGCGGCCAGCGCGAATGGCGCCGTGACGCCGCTGCTGCCGGGGCGCTTCAGCTGGCGCATTTCGCCATCCGTGCTGTGGGGATCGGTGGATGTGGAATTGCAGAATGCGCAGGCGCTGTCGCAGGCGGTGAACCTGCGCGGTTCATGGTCGCACTGGCAGGTCAGCCCGGCGGCCCTGCTGCTGCCGGCCGATGGCCTGGGCGGCCTGGGGGCACCTTTGAATACCGTGGCGCCGACGGGCAGCATGCGCCTGTCGTGGAGCACCCTGCAGCTGGCACTGGAAAAACAGCAGTTTTCCGCCGTCGGCCGCACGACCTTGCAAATGACGGACATGGCGTCGCGCCTGTCGTCCTTGCGTCCGCTGGGCAGTTATGAGCTTGATTTCGATTGGCAGGGGCAGCAGGCGGCATTGACCTTGCGCTCCATCAGGGGACCGCTGCTGCTCGACGGCAGCGGCAGCCTGCAACAGGGGCGCATGCAGTTTTCCGGCCAGGCCCAGGCCGCAGCAGGATATGAAGAGACCTTGGCGAGTTTGTTGAATTTGCTGGGACAGCGCCGTAGCAATAGCGAAAAAAACATCATCGCCTTAGAGTTCAGACAATGAAAAAACCATCCGTGAGCCCAAATAAATCCACCTTCTCGCTGCGCCGCCTCTCGGCCGCCGCCTTGCTGTGCTGTTCCGTGGCCGGCATGCCGGCGCCCGTCTGGGCCGCGCCCGGCGACGAAGCGGCGCTCAATTTTGTCGGCGCCGACATCGAGTCCGTGATCAAGGCGGTGGGCCATTACACCAACATCAATTTCGTCATCGACCCGCGCGTCAAGGGCACGATCACGCTGGTGTCGGAAAAATCGATCAGCAAGACGCAGGCCTTCGCCCTGCTGGCATCGGCCTTGCGCCTGCAAGGCTATGCGGTGGTCTCCGGCGACGGCTATGCGAAAGTGGTGCCGGAAGCGGACGCCAAGCTGCAATCCGTGCCGACCCAGGTGGGCAACGGCGCCAGCCAGGTGAAGGGCGACCAGATCGCCACCCAGGTGTTTTACCTGAACTACGAATCGTCGGCCAACCTGCTGGCCGTGCTGCGCCCTTTGATTTCGCCGAACAACACGATCAACGCCAACCCGGGCAACAACTCGCTGGTGATCACCGATTACGCGGATAACCTCAAGCGCCTGGCGAAGATCATCGCCGCGCTTGACGTGCCCGCCTCGACGGACCTGGACGTGATCCCCGTGCGCTATGCCATCGCGTCCGACCTGGCCTCGATGGTGAACAAACTGATGGAAGGCGGGAATGCGGGCGGCGCTGCAGGGGCCGATGCGGGCAAGGTCTCCGTGCTGGCCGATCCGCGCACCAATTCGCTGGTGCTGCGCGCACCGTCGGCGGCGCGCGCCAACCTGGCCAAGTCGCTGATCTCGAAGCTGGACCAGCCCACCACGCAGCTGGGCAACGTGCACGTGGTGTACCTCAAAAATGCGGACGCCACCAAGCTGGCGCAAACCCTGCGCTCGGTCGTGACGTCGGACGGCACGGCCGCCTCGGCGCAGCAGCCGACCAGCAACAGCCTGAATACGAATAACCAGACTAACCAGGGCAGCGGCATGAACAGCACTGGCCTGGGCGGCAATACGCAAAGCGGCACCTCGGGCGGCGCTTCGCTGAGCAACGGGCCGCAGCAGCTGTCGTCGGGCGGCGCGGCTGGCTTCATCCAGGCCGACGCTTCCACCAACACCCTGATCCTGACCTGCAACGAGGCTGTCTACCGCAACCTGCGCGCCGTGATCGACCAGCTCGACGTGCGCCGCGCCCAGGTCTACATCGAGGCGCTGATCGTCGAAGTGACGTCGGCCAAGGCCTCCGAATTCGGCGTGCAGTGGCTGGGGCTTTCCGGCGACAGCAACAGCAGCTACCGCGTGGGCGCGCTGCAGTCGTTCGCCGGCGGCACCGACAACAATATCGCCAAGCTGGCGCTGGGCGGCGGCAAGGTGCTGCCGACGGGCGGCCTGACCCTGGGCATCTTCAAGCAGATCAACGGCGCGCTGGGCCTGGGCGCCGTGGCGCATGCGCTGGAATCGGACGGCAACGCGAATATCCTGTCGACGCCGAACCTGATCACCCTGGACAACGAGCTGGCCACCATCAAGGTGGGCCAGAACGTGCCTATCCTGACGGGCCAGTACACGAGCACGGCCGGCACGAATACGAATCCGTTCCAGACCATCGACCGCAAGGAAGTGGGTCTGACCCTGAAGGTGCGTCCGCAGATTTCCGAAGGCGGCACCATCAAGCTGGGCATCTATCACGAAACGTCGAGCGTGGACAAATCCACGTCGACGGCCGTCAGCGGCATCACCATCAACAACCGCGTGATCGAAAACAATGTGCTGGCCGACGATGGCCAGATCATCGTGCTCGGCGGCCTGATCGAGGACAGCACGGGCGACAATGCGGAAAAAGTGCGCGGCCTGGGCGACATTCCCCTGATCGGCAACCTGTTCAAGTACCAGACGCGCGAGCGCAAGAAAACCAATCTGATGATCTTCCTGCGCCCTGTCATCGTGCGCAACAAGGAGCAGAGCGGCAGCCTGGCGGCCGACCGCTACGACTACATGCGTTCGGCCGAGACGGCCGCCGTGCCGGCGTCGGGCAATTTGATGCTGAAAGACCTGGGCACGCCTGTGCTGCCGGCCTTGCAGGATGGCCAGCCGGTGGGCGGCAACATGGTGACGCGTCCCGTGCCGCCAGCGCCGACACCGCCGCCAGGCGCGCCGGCCAACGCGGCCACGCCGCCGCAGTCGCTGCTGCAGCAATACCAGCAGCAGCCGCAGAAGTGATGGGACAGCCATGAGTAATCTGCTTCCCTACGCCTACGCGCGCGATTTCGGCTTGCTGGCCCGGCCCGGTGCCGTCGACGGCGCACCCGTCGACGTGCTGGTGGCCGCATCGACGGCGCCGGCGGCGATTGCCGAAGTATCGCGCCGTTTCGGCCAGATCCAGCTGACGGTGCTGCCGCGCGCCGAACTCGATGCGGCCATTGCCGGCGCCTACGCGGGCGGCGGCGGCGATGCGTCGCAGATGGCCGATGAATTCGACGCCGACCTGGATTTGACCAAGCTGCTGCAGGACGTGCCGGCCATCGAGGATTTGCTCGAATCGTCCGACGACGCGCCCGTCATCCGCATGATCAACGCGCTGCTCACGCAGGCGCTGCGCGAAGGCGCGTCCGATATCCACATCGAGCCGTTCGAGCAGACCTCCGTCGTGCGCTTCCGCATCGACGGCAGCCTGCGCGACGTGGTGCGCCCCCGTAAGGCCATCCACGGTTCGCTGATCTCGCGCATCAAGATCATGGCGCAGCTCGACATCGCGGAAAAGCGTTTGCCGCAGGATGGCCGCATCACCCTGCGCGTGGGCGGAAAACCCGTCGACGTGCGCGTCTCGACCCTGCCTACCGGGCATGGCGAACGGGCCGTGCTGCGTTTGCTGGACAAGGAGGCGGGGCGCCTCGACCTGCAGCACCTGGGCATGAGCGCGCCCATGCTGGGGCAGTTCGACGGCCTGATCACGCAGCCGCACGGCATCGTGCTGGTCACGGGCCCCACCGGCTCGGGCAAGACGACGACTTTGTACGCGGCGCTGTCGATGCTCAACGCCACCACGACGAACATCCTGACGGTGGAAGACCCGATCGAGTACGACCTGGCCGGCGTAGGCCAGACGCAAGTCAATCCGCGCATCGACATGACCTTTGCCAAGGCGCTGCGGGCGATCCTGCGGCAGGACCCGGACGTGATCATGATCGGCGAGATCCGCGACCTGGAAACGGCGCAGATCGCCGTGCAAGCGTCGCTGACGGGCCACCTGGTGCTGGCGACCCTGCACACGAACGACGCTTCGGCGGCCGTCACGCGTTTGCTCGACATGGGCATCGAACCGTTCCTGCTGTCGTCGTCGTTACTCGGCGTGCTGGCGCAGCGCCTGGTGCGCAAATTGTGCGGCTCCTGCAAGACCTTCGACGGGCAATACTGGCAGGCCGTCGGCTGCGAGCATTGCGGCCAGACGGGCTACCAGGGCCGCGTGGGCGTGTACGAGCTGTTGCGCACGACGGAACAGATCCGCGCGCAGATCCACAACCGCGCGTCGGAAGCGGAAGTGCGCACGGTGGCCCTGCAGGACGGCATGACGAGCATGCGCGACGACGGCGAACGCTGGCTGCGCGACGGCACCACCACGCAGGCTGAATTGCTGCGCGTGACCAAAGACTAGGCCCGCCACCATGCCCGCATTCCGCTATGAAGCCGTCGACGCCCAGGGCGCCACCCGCAAGGGCGTGCTCAATGCCGACAGTCCCCGTTCCGCGCGCGCCGAGCTGCGCGTGCAAGGCCTGGTGCCGCTGGCCGTCGAACCGATCGCCGCGCAGGTCGATGCCGCCGGCGTCACCAAACGGCGCGGCTTCGGCGAGCGCCTGTCCAGCACCGAGCTGGCCCTGTTTACGCGTCAGCTGGCCAGTTTGCTGGAAGCGGGCCTGCCGCTGGAGCAGGCGTTTTCCGCCCTGCTGGAACAGGCCGAGCGTCCGTATTTGCGCGACCTGATCGCCTCGATCCGCTCGGAAGTGATCGGCGGCGCCGCGTTTTCCGACGTGCTGGCGCGCCATCCGCGCGATTTCGCGGAGATCTATCGGGCGCTGGTCGCGTCGGGCGAGCAGATCGGCCACCTGTCGCGCGTGCTGTCGCGCCTGGCCGACTACATCGAGCGGCGCAACGCGCTGGTGCAGAAGGTCAAGCTGGCCTTTACGTATCCGGCCATCGTCACGGTGGTGGCGTTTTCCATCGTGATCTTCCTGCTCACCTATGTGGTGCCGCAGATCGTTTCCGTGTTCGCCAATACCAAGCAAAAGCTGCCCATGCTCACCGTGATCATGCTGGCGCTGTCGGACTTCGTGCGCAACTATGGCCTCGTCGTGGCCGTGATCCTGGCCGGCGCCTGGTTCGCCTGGCGCCGCGCCCTGCAGCAGCCGGCCCTGAAACGGCGCTGGCATACCTGGCTGCTGACGGCGCCCCTGTACGGCAAATTCGAGCGCAGCCTGAACACGGCGCGCTTTGCCAGCACCCTGGCCATCACCACGGGTTCCGGCGTGCCGATCCTGCGCGCGCTCGACACCAGCCGCGACACGCTCACCAACGTGGCGATGCAGGAACTGGTGCAGGAAGCCAGCGGCGCCGTGCGCGAGGGCGTGAGCCTGGCGCGCGCGCTGTCGGCACAAAAGCATTTTCCGCCGATGCTGATCCACATGATACGCGCCGGTGAAATCACGGGCGAGCTGCCGGCCATGCTGGAACGCGCCGCCAGCGCGCAGGAACAGGACCTGGAACGCCGCACCCTGACGATTGCCGGCCTGCTGGAGCCGGCCCTGATCCTGGCGATGGGCGTGGTGGTGCTGCTGATCGTGCTGGCCGTGCTGATGCCGATTATCGAAATCAATCAGCTCGTAAGATAAGAATCCAAGGAAGCCATGAAGCGTTTGCCTCAAGTTACAAGTTTGCTCGCCGTCGTGGCGCTGTCCGTATCGCTGGCCTATTGGGCCATGCAGCTGTTCAAGGCGCCGCAACGTCCCATCAACCCGCCCGCCGTGCCGGTGGTGCAGGATGCCAGCGTGGAGGCGGGCGCTTCGCTGTTTGGCGGCCAGGTCAGCGTGGCCACGGCCAGCAATTACCAGCTCAAGGGCGTGGTCGCCGCCGGCAATGGCCGCGGCAGCGTGGCCATCATCTCGACCGATGGCAAGCCTTCCGTGGCCCTGCCGGAGGGCGCCGAGGTGGTGCCCGGCGTGACGGTGCTGGAAGTGCATGCGCGCCACGTGCTGCTGCGCGATGGCGGCGTGAGCAAGCGCATCGACCTGGTGGCCGATGACAAGGCGCTGGCCTTGCCGGGGCAAGTGTCCGCCACCCCAACGCCGGCCGCGGCCCCTGCGCCGGTCTCGAACCTGGTGCCGCCGCCGCTGCCGATGGAGCAGCAGCGGCCGGCGACCATGATGCCGGCGCCGCAAGTGAGCAGCGTGCCGCCGCCGAATTAACGCTGTTCTTATCGTATTTTGCCGATGGCGCCATGCCGCCATCGCTACAGGAGTCTTCATGTTCTCGATCCGTGCCGTCCTGGCGGGCTGCGTGGCGGCGCTATGCGCCTTGCCGGCGGCTGCCGCAGCCGACGTCCCCGCCGCCGCCACTACCTCTACCCCCGCTGCTACCCTGGCCGTGCCCGCGACCGTGGCGGCGCGCCCGCGCATCGCCCTGGTGCTGTCGGGCGGCGGCGCGCGCGGCCTGGCGCATATCGGCGTATTGAAAGTGCTGCAGGAGCTGCATGTGCCGATCGACATGGTGGTCGGCACCAGCATGGGCGGCGTGGTGGGTGGCGCGTATGCGGCCGGTGCTTCCGTGGCGGACCTGGAAAAGATGGCGCGCGAGACCAACTGGGCGCGCGTGGTGGCTGACCGGCCGCCGCGCGACGAACTGGCGTTCCGCCGCCGCGAGGAAGATTTGTTGCTGCCGTCGCGCATCGAGTTTGGCACCAGCCGTAACGGCATTTCCACGCCGCCGGCGGCGGCCAGCAATGCGGCGCTGGAAATGGCCTTGAACCGCCTGCTGCCGGCCGGCATGCGCGACCGCCCCGCCAGCCAGCTGCCGCTGCCTTTCCGTTCGGTGGCGTCGGACCTGGTCAATGGCGAGCTGGTGGAGCTGGTCGATACGCCCCTGTTCCTGTCGATGCGCGCCTCGCTGGCCGTGCCGGGGGTGTTTGCCCCCGTGCGCGTGAACAACCGGCTGGTGGTCGATGGGGGCCTGGTGCGCAACCTGCCCGTCGACATGGCGCGCGCCATGGGCGCCGACATCATCATCGCCGTCAACGTGGGCACGCCGCTGGCGCCGGAAAAGGAACTGGGCAGCGCCATCGGCGTGGCGCAGCAGATGCTGCAGATTCTCACGGAGCAGAACGTGCAGCGTTCGCTCAAGGAGCTGCGGCCGCAGGATATCCTGGTGGCGCCCGATTTGACGGGCGTCAGCTTCCTCGACTTTGAAAACTATGCGCGCGCCATGCGCGCCGGCGAGCAGGCGGCGCAGGCCTTGGCCGCCCGCCTCGCGCCGCTGGCCCTGCCGCCGGAACAGTATGCGGCGCGCGAGCAGCTGCGCCTGGCCGCGCCGGCCCTGCTGGACGTAGCCCTGCCGCTCACGCGCCTGGCCGTGGAGAGCGAAGGCGATATCAATCCGCGCATCCTGCAGGCGCAATCCGGGCTGGAGGAAGGGCAGTCCGTCAGCCAGGAGGATGTGCTCAAGGCGGCGGCCAGGCTGTATGGCCGCGGCGACGTGGCGCGCGTGGAGACGGAAGTGGTCGACGCGGGCGACCAGCGCACGGTCAATATCAAGGCGGTCGAAGCGCCATGGGCCAGCAACCGCCTGCGCGTGGGCCTGGAAATGGCCAGCGATTTCAGGGACAGCAATACCTTTGCCCTGAAGCTGCTGCACGTGCGCTCGAATTTGAACAGCTGGGGCGGCGAATTGCGCAGCATGGTGCAGATCGGCACCACGCGCAACTTCGGCGTGCAGTACTGGCAGCCGCTCGGCGCCGGCAACCCGTGGTACATCGCGCCATCGATTCAGTACAGTTCGCAGGCAGTCGACCTGTTCGACAAGGGACGGCGCAGCGCGCGCGTCGCCTACAGCGGCCAGGGTGCCAGCCTGGTGCTGGGACGCCAGTTCGGTTTCTGGGGCGACCTGCAGTTCGGCATCACGCGCAGCGAGGTGAAGGCCGGTCTCAGCATCCCCGCCGACCCGGCCTTCCCCGAGGAGCGGGCGCTGGGCACCAACCAGTTCGTCCAGTTCCGCGTCGATACGCTCGATTCGCCCGGTTTTCCCACGCGCGGCGTGCTGCTCGACGCCACCTGGACCCGCTCTGCGACCACCGGTACGGGCGAGTCGGGCCTGGGACGCTCCGCCATCACGGGCCTGAAGGCCTTTGGCCGCGGCAACTGGGCCGGCCACGTGTATGGCGAATGGGCGCGCGCGCAGCGCGGCGAGGCGCCGCTCAGCCTTGGCGGCTTCCTGCGCCTGTCCGGCACCCAGTTCGAATCGGTGACGGGGCGCAGCGTGGCCCTGGCGCGCTTCGTGATGGCGCGCCGCATCGGCTCCCTGCCCAGCACCCTGGGCGGTGCCGTGCGGGCCGGCTTTTCGCTGGAAATGGGCGGCGGCTTCGATCAGAGCGAGCGCTGGAAATCCACCAAATTCACGCAGGCCAGCAGCGCCTTCATCTCCGTCGATACGCGCTTCGGTCCCGTGTACGTGGCCTCGGGCGCATCGAAGGGCGGCGAGAGCACGCTCTATCTGTTCCTGGGACCGGTCTGGTAGGGCGCCGCGGGGGCGGCGGACGCCGTGCTGCGGCGCAGGGCCGTGAAGGCGGCAAATTCCCATGAGCGAAAGCCCAGCAGCAGGGTAAAGCCGTCGCGCTCGGCAGGCGCAAGGCGCCGGTCGTTCTGGTGCAGGCGCGCCAGTTCCTCGGCCAGCTGGCGGATCTTTTGCACCAGCTCCTGCGCGCTCGACAGCGACAGGCGCGCCGGGATGCACATCAGGGTTTCGCCGGCGCCGTCAAAATGCCCGCTGAAATAATCGGCCACCACGTGTTCGCGGAAGTACTGCTGCACCGGGCCGTCGGCCAGCCAGTGGAAGGCGTTCGAGACGCGCAGGCTGTAGCGGTTCAGCGGCTTGAGTTCGATCAAGCCCAGCCGGTCCAGCTCGGCCAGGCAGCCGATGCATTCGGCCTGCGTCAGCGCATACGTTTCCACCACCTGCTCCAGGCTCCAGTGGCCGAGGCAGCAGATCGCCACCAGCAGCAAGCGCGGATGCGCCACCAGCGACTTTTCCTGCACCAGCGTGAGCGTGTCGGCATGCGGCGTGATGTCGGCCGCGCCGCGCAGCACGTCCTCCATGGCGATGCCCGAAGCCTTGCAGATCAGGGCCAGGCGCGACAGCGACATGTCGTGCTGGCCAAACATGCGCTTGACGCTTGATTCGCTCATGCCGATGCGTTCGGCCAGTACCTTGTACGTGATGCCGGCGGCGCGCAGTTGGGTGCGCAGTACGCGCAAAACCAGTTCAGGTGAACTCACGATAGTTCCTTTATGCAATTTTGGTGGCGGATGACGGTACCGAATGTAGCCGTTAACGGCACTTTGCACAAGGTGATAGTACTTTTCGGCAAAAGCGATGACACTCCCGCTTGTGGCTCGCGCAGCGCGCTACAACCAGGCAATCCATCCACTTGTAGAGGTTATCCATGTTCCCATCTTTCCGTTTCCCCGCAGCGCTGCTGGCGCTGGCCACCATCGCCCCCCTGCATGCCGTCGCAGCTGAACCGGCACCGGGTCCGTTCTACGCGGGCGCCAGCTATGGCTTTCGCGCCAGTAGCGGCCTCGATTGCATCGCCGGACAAAGCGATTGCGACAAAAGCAGCAAGCGCAATGGCAAGGCCTACCTGGGTTACAGTTTCGACGCGCTGCCGTTTCAGGGCGGCGTGGCCCTGCCTTCGATTGAGCTGGTGGGGTACATGGGCGGCGAGGTCAAGTCCGGCTTCGACACGGACGCGGGCAACCGCGCTGGCCGCGGCAAGTTCACGGGCCTCGGCATGCAGGGCGTGCTCGGTTACCAGTTTGACGCGTTTACATTGAGTGGCCGCGCCGGTGCGGCATACACGCAGGGCAAGGTCGATTATCTGGGCGGCGGTTCGGACAAGAAGAGCAAGATCGGCCTGACCTACGGCATCGGCGCGGCGTATGCGCTGAACAAGAATTGGTCGCTGCACCTCGACTGGGACCGCGTGCCCGTCAAGTACAACAGCAAGCAAACGACCAAGGTCGACATGTTTTCGCTGGGCGCGTCCTACCGTTTCTAAGGGGGACGTTCAGCAGACGATGGCCTGATGGCGGACGCCCCCAGAACGGGGTGTCCGCGGGCGGCCTGAAATGTTCATGGCGGCGTTGCACGGCCTCGCCGTATTGCTCATACTGTCTTCGTCCATGCGCCTTGCCATGGACATTTCCAGATCAGTCTTTGACGTCAACCTTCTGCAGCAATTTCGCCAGCAGGCGTTTTTCCTGCTGGCGCTGGCCTGACACGGTTTTCACGTGCGCTCCGGCGGCGCGCTGCAGGGCGGCAGTGGCGACCGGGTTGCGCGGTTTTTGCGAGGGTTCGACGCGGAACTGCATTTTCTGCCGCGTCGCCAATGCCTTGTTTGCCATCGGTTTCCCCCTTCTTTCCTACAGCACGTAGCGCGACAGGTCCTCGTTGACCGACAGCGCTTCCAGGCGTTCGTTGACATACGCGGCATCGATCACCAGCAGGTTTTCCGTGCTGCTGCTGTTTTCGCTGGCCGTAAACGACACTTCTTCCAGCAGTTTTTCCATCACCGTGTGCAGCCGGCGCGCGCCGATGTTTTCCGTGCGCTCGTTCACCGCATAGGCGATTTCCGCCAGGCGCGTGATACCTTCCGGCGCGAATTGCAATGTGAGGTTTTCCGTCGCCAGCAAGGCTTCGTACTGCATCGTCAGGCAGGCGTCGGTACTCGTCAAAATGCGCTCGAAGTCCGAGATCGACAGCGATTCCAGTTCCACGCGGATGGGGAAGCGTCCCTGCAGTTCCGGGATCAGGTCCGACGGCTTCGACAGGTGGAAGGCGCCCGAAGCGATGAACAGGATGTGGTCCGTGCGTATCATGCCGTACTTGGTGTTGACGGTCGTGCCTTCGACCAGCGGCAGCAGGTCGCGCTGCACGCCGGCGCGCGAGACGTCGGCGCCGCCCGATTCCGAACGCGAGGCGATCTTGTCGATCTCGTCCAGGAAGACGATGCCGTTCTGCTCGACGTTCTGGATGGCCTTCTGTTTCAGTTCATCTTCGTTGAGCAGCTTGGCCGCTTCTTCCTCGAGCAGCAGTTTCAAGGCTTCGCGGATCTTGACCTTGCGCGCCTTCTTGCGCTGCCCGCCCACGCCCGAAAACATGGACTTGATCTGCTCCGTCATTTCTTCCATGCCCGGCGGCGCCATGATTTCCATCTGCGGACCCGCCTCGGCCAGCTCGATCTCGATTTCCTTGTCATCGAGCTCGCCCTGGCGCAAGCGCTTGCGGAAGGTCTGGCGCGTGCTGTCGCCGCTGCCCGTGTCCACGGCCGCCGCCGTATTCGGTGTGAAGCCGAAGTCGCGCGCCGGCGGCACGAGGATGTCGATCACGCGGTCTTCAGCCGCGTCTTCGGCGCGCGCGCGCACTTTCTTCATTTCCAGCGCGCGCGTCTGCTTGATGCCGATGTCGATCAGATCGCGGATGATGGTGTCGACGTCGCGCCCCACATAACCGACTTCCGTGAATTTGGTCGCTTCGATCTTGATGAACGGCGCCTCGGCCAGCTTGGCCAGGCGGCGCGCGATTTCCGTCTTGCCGACGCCCGTGGGGCCGATCATGAGGATGTTCTTGGGCGTGATTTCATGGCGCAGGGGCTCGGCCACCTGCTGGCGGCGCCAGCGGTTGCGCAGGGCGATGGCGACGGCGCGCTTGGCCTTGGCCTGGCCCACCACGTGCTTGTCGAGTTCGGTGACGATTTCCGCCGGGGTCATGTTCATGATCATAGTTGGCTTTCTATTCTTTGCTCAGGCGCGCTTGGAGGTTTAGTCCAAGGTCTCGATGATGTGGGACATATTCGTGTAAATGCACAGCTCGGCGGCGATGGTCAGCGATTTCCTGACCACGTCGGCCGGCGACAAGTCCGTGTTTTCCTGCAGCGCCTTGGCGGCCGACTGGGCATAGGTGCCGCCCGAGCCGATGGCGCCGATGCCGTCTTCCGGTTCCAGCACGTCGCCATTGCCCGTGATGACCAAGGTCGACTCGCTGTCGGCCACCAGCAGCATCGCTTCCAGGCGGCGCAGCACGCGGTCGGTGCGCCAGTCCTTGGCCAGTTCGACGGAGGCGCGCAGCAGGTTGCCCTGGTGTTTTTCCAGCTTGCCTTCAAATCGGTCGAGCAGGGTGAAGGCGTCGGCGGTGCCGCCGGCAAAGCCGACCAGGACCTTGCCCTGATACAACTTACGCACTTTGCGGGCCGTGCCCTTCATGACGATGTTGCCGAGCGTTACCTGGCCGTCGCCGCCCAGGGCGACCTGCTTGCCGCGCCGGACGCAGAGGATGGTGGTGCCGTGAAATTGTTCCATAGTGACCTCAAAAGATTCGTGCCGATGCGTGCAAGGCCATGCGATTGCGCGCCCATGCCTCAAAAGTGGGGATGGAAAAGGCAATTGCAAGCGGCAGTGCCTGCTTCAGTGTAGTCGGCGCGGGACGAAAAAAAAGCACGCAACCGAAGCTTGCGTGCTTTTTTATTCGCCATCGCGTGGCCGCCGGGGCGACCGCGCAAGGGAGGGGCGATCAGTCGCCGTAAAGCTTTTGCTTCAGTTCGCGCCGTTGCTGGGCTTCCAGCGACAGGGTGGCGGTCGGACGGGCGATCAGGCGCGGGATGCCGATAGGCTCGCCCGTTTCTTCGCACCAGCCATAGTCGCCGGCGTCGATGCTGGCGATCGATTGCTGCACTTTCTTCAGCAATTTGCGCTCGCGGTCGCGCGTGCGCAGTTCCAGCGCATGCTCTTCCTCGATGGTGGCACGGTCGGCAGGATCCGGTACGAGCACGGTTTCACGCAAGTGTTCCGTGGTTTCGCCGGCGTTTTTCAGCAGATCTTTTTCGAGCTGCTGCAGGCGCGCCTTGAAGAATGCCAGTTGTGCCGGATTCATGTAGTCATCTTCACTCATGGCGCGAATTTGGTCTTCGCTGATGAGAGGGATGTCTTGGTTGGCGGCCGGGGTCGATTTATTAGTTTTGGTCATAACTTCGCTTACCTTCGATACGACAGAGTTTTCAAATTGATCAGTTGATGCGGCGATACCGAGCAACTGTACAGGTTCCGCTTGGCATTGCTGTCCCGCTGTACTGCGTGCGACCTTGGCTTGCCGGCGAAAGCCAGGACTACCGGCCGGCTAAGGTGCCATGTTGATAACTTTTTACCGCTCTATGCCAGTCGCGCTATGCGCGCGTCAACAGGCGTGTTGGGTGGATCGGTTGCATGCCTGGCATGCGGCCAGCGGCAGTTTGCCAGCATTTCATGACAGGCGAACGACATGGGCCGTTTTCGTCGCTGATTTTGGCACGCTTTGCTTTATATTGCCATCCCGATTTGTTGACTAGCCGATCAGAAACGGCTACTTGTTGGTTTATGCCAGCAAGATGGGTGTCGGACAGCGGGAAAGCGTGCTTAACTTTCCCTTTTGTTTCTGCTTTGCAACGGATACTTTGCAAAACCCGGCTAGTTTATACCAAACATTGTTCGAGTCCGCGAATAAAAATGTCTTTTGGTAGATTCTTGCCAATAAATACCATTTTGCTGCCACGCACTTCGTTTTCGCCCCATTTGGCGCCCAGGTCGCTGCCCATCAGCTGGTGCACGCCCTGGAAGACCACCTTGCGCTCGGCGCCCTGCATCAGCAGCACACCCTTGTAGCGCAGCATGCGCGGGCCATACACTTGCACCAGGCCGCCGAGGAACTCGTCGAGCTTGGCGCTGTCGAACGGTTGCGTGCTCTTGAAAACAAAGGCGGCGATATCGTCGCTGTGCTGCGCATGGTGGTGGTCGGCATGGCCGCAATCGGTGGCGCAGGCGTCGCTGTGCTCGTGCTTATGACCATGCTCGTGCTCATGTCCGTGTGCATGGTCGTGCGCCTTGTCATGATCATGCACGTGCGCCGTTTCCGTCGCCAGGAAATCCGGGTCCAGTTCCAGTTTTTCATTCAGGTTGAAACCGCGGATGTCGAGTACTTCGGCCAGCGGCGCGCGGCCGAAATCGACCTTGGCGATGGGCGCGCGCGGGTTGATGCGCTTCAGGCGACGCGTCAGGGCGGCCACGTCCTCTTCACTGACGAGGTCGGTTTTCGACAGCAGCAGCTTGTCGGCAAAGCCCACTTGCCGCTGGGCTTCCTCGTATTCATCGAGTTGCTTCATGGCATGGCGGGCATCGACTACCGTGATAATGGCGTCGAGCATGTAGTGGCTGCCCACTTCCTCGTCGACAAAGAAGGTTTGCGCCACGGGGCCGGGATTGGCCAGGCCCGTCGTTTCGATGACGACGCGGTCGAATGCCAGCAAGCCGGCGTCGCGCTTGCGCGCCAGTTCCGTCAGGCCCACGATCAGGTCGCCCCGCACGGTGCAGCAGATGCAGCCGTTGTTCATCTCGATGATGTGTTCGTTGCTGTCCTGCACCAGGATCTCGTTATCGATGTTTTCCTGGCCAAACTCGTTCTCGATCACGGCGATGCGCATGCCATGGTCTTCCTGCAGTATGCGGTTGAGCAAGGTGGTTTTGCCGGCGCCCAGGAAACCGGTGAGGATGGTGGTTGGAATCAGTGCCATGAGAGATGCCTTGTAATCGGTGGTGCCGCCGCGCAAGCGGAAGAATGCGGACGATTATGCCGGAATTTTGCAAAAGCTTGCAAATGCGCGCCCATCCGCTTGATATGGATCAGGCCGTCCAGCGGGAGCGGCTGCCTACTTGAGCTTGGCGCGCGGGTGCGCCTGGTCATACACGTGCGCCAGGTGCTGGAAATCGAGGGCCGTGTAAACCTGGGTCGAGGTGATGCTGGAATGGCCCAGCATTTCCTGCACGGCGCGCAAGTCGCCCGACGATTGCAGCACGTGCGAGGCAAACGAGTGGCGCAGCACGTGCGGGTGCACATTCGCGGGAATGTCCGTCGCCAGCGCATGCGCCTTCAGGCGCAGCTGCAGCACGCGCGGCGAGATGCGCGTGCCGCGCGTGCTTAAAAACAAGGCAGCGCTGCCATCGGCCGCCGGCGGGCGCACGCCCAGCCAGGCCGTCAAGGCCACGAGGGCCGCCTTGCCGACGGGCACCTTGCGCATCTTGCTGCCCTTGCCCGTGACGATGACTTCGAAGCTGGCCATGTCGAGCCAGCCCAGCGAGGCGGGCTGGCCGCCGTCGGCCTTGCAGTAATGGGTGTCCAGGCTGGTCAGTTCGGACACGCGCAAGCCGCTCGAATACAGCAGTTCGAACATGGCGCGGTTGCACAGTTGTTCCGGCTCGGCGGCGCCTTGCTGGTGTTGCGCGGGCGCCACGAGGCGCACGGCGTCATCCACCGACAGGGCTTTCGGCAACGTTTTGGCCCGCTTCGGGGCGCGGATGCCGTCGACAGGATTGGCGTCGAGCTTGGTCGCGCCGCTGAGCCAGTTGAAGAAGCCGCGCCACGACGACAGCTTGCGGGCGATGGAACGCGGGTCGAGGCCGCCAGCGTGCAGCTTGGCCGTGTAGCGGCGCACTTCGTTGTGCGCAAGAGCCGTCCAGGGCGTGTTGCCGCTCAGTTCCAGCAAGGCGCGCAGGTCGCGCCGGTAGGCGTCAAGCGTATGCGGCGACAGCTTGCGTTGCGTGGCCAGCTGCGCCAGATAGGCGTCGAGCCACTCGGCCTTGCCGCGCGTGTCGCCCATGGCGTTCTCAGGCAGGCGTGCCGGCGCGCAGCGCGGCCAGGGCGGCGCTGGCCGTGGCGCCGATATGCACGAGGAAGTCCGTGCCCATGCTGGACGTAAAACGTTCGCTGTCGGGCGAGCCGAGCACCAGCAAGCCGAAGGTGCCCGTCGTGCCGGGCGCGCGCAGGGCGATCATGACGGTCGATTCGATCTTATCGGCCTGCAACCAGTGCACGGCTTCGAAATCGCGGTTGCTGCCGCAGTACGGCGTTTGCAGGCTGTTGGCGAACATGCGCACATCGGCCGTGACATCTTCCGTGAACCAGCCGTTGGCGTGTTCCGGCAGCACTTGCCACAGGCGCAGGCTGACGTAGGGCACGTCGAAATTGCTTTGCAAGGCGTCGACCAGCACGCGCGGCATGTCCGCATCGTTGCGCACTTGCAGCATGGCCTGGTTCCAGCCGTGGAACTTGCTGGCGATGTCGCCATTTTCCTCGGCCACACGGCTCAGCTTGGACATGCGCAGTTCGAGCGCCTTGTACTTGTCGCGCATCACTTCCATCTGCCGCTCCTGCAGCGAGATGGTGCGTCCCGTCAGCGGGCTGCTCAGTTTGACCTCGCCGAGCAGAGCGGTATGCTCTTCGAAGAAATTCGGGTGCTCGCTCAGGTACTGGGCGACGGTGCTGGAATCGAGTGTGGCGGTCATTGAGAATATCTGTCAGTGAAAGTTGAACACTTCATTCTAACCGAGAGTGCGCCGGCATAGGCGCAAAGGGTATGGCGCCCGTGCATTTTCCGCGCGCCCATGAAAAAAGCGGCATGGTTGCCCATGCCGCTTTGTATTTCCTGGTCAGCTGTCACCCGCGGAGGGTGACAGGCGGGCCATTAGAAATTGTGGTGTACGCCCAGGCCGATGTAGTTGACCGAGGTGGTGTTGTTGTAGTTGGCGACGCTGGCCGATTTCTTGTTCGAAATATCTGCGTACAGGTAGGTACGCTTCGACAGATTGTAGTCGTAGCCCAGCGATGCTTGCTTGGTCTTGGCGACGCCATCCGGCGTTTTTTGACCGTAGCCAGCGCGGATCTTGCCTGGGCCGACGTCATAGTTGGCGCCCAGCACCCACGATTTGGTGTCGGTGTTGACGATCTTGAAGTTGCCGTCATCCTGGTGTTGGTACGTTGCCATCAGTTTCAATTCCGCGATCGGATTGAACGATGCGCCGACCGACCACAGCTTGGCTTGCAGGCCGTTACGCTCGTAGGCAGCCATGGCGGCGAACTGGGCATTGTTGTACGTTGCCGACACCGAGTACGGGTTCGATGCTGGCACCGCATTTGCTGGCAGGGCGAAGTTGCCGGTGGCATTCGTCGTCAGGTTGCGCACGGTGGCTGCAACGGCGGTGTTGTTGTTCGCTTCTTTGGCGGCCACAGTGGCGTTGAACTGGAAGCCGCTGATGACTGGCGAGTTGTAGAACACGGCATTCGAGAAGCGGTTACGCGAGTTGCCTGGCGCGCTCAGCGGATCGCTGGTGTAGCCGGCAACGGTCAGGTCGGTCTGGAAACCGGCTGGCGTAGGCATGCCCGACCATGGTTCGAAACCGGTACTCGTTTCCTGGAAGGCGGTCAGGCCACGGCCCAGACGCACGGTACCGAAGTCGCCTTGCAGGCCGACGCGGCTTTGACCCTGGAACAGCGGACGCGAATTGGCGCCCGACGTGTTTTCTACGGTGCCAGTGTCGGATTCATAGCGAATTTCCAGTTGGAAAATGGCTTTCAAGCCATTGCCCAGATCTTCCGTGCCCTTGAAACCCAGCTTGTTGTTGTCGCGCTTGGTGACGGCGGTGGTCGAACCAGTCGCTTTGCCCAGGCCTGCATCGATCGTGCCGTAGATTTGGACGGACGACTGCGCTTGTGCGGTTGCGGCAAAGGCGCCGAAGAGTGCGAGGGCAACGAGTGATTTTTTCATGTCTTATTCCCTATTAAAAGTGAGTTCCGTCCGAGATCCGAGCAGATTGAAATGCGCTAACTGTCGCGTTTCGATGAATGAACCTTAATTCGTCGGCGCGCAAGACGTGCGGGATTGGTCAAATGTGCGTGAAAAGATTGGTGAAAAGCGGCATAACTGCATGCCCCTGTTGTATTTTTGTAACGCGCGGTTTATGCCGATCCTGCGCCGATGGACAGCGTTCTCCCACCGTCACGCTGGCGGCGCCTTGCCATATTGGCATGTCCGCGCCAGGACATTGTTGCGTTGAATCAAGTTCTTGAGGCGGCTTTGGCGGATTTATGACACAAGGACGGTACACTAAGGGAAGGCCTGCGTTGATGGGCCTGGAGACGGCTCACTATTATTAGAATCATTGACTCAATATCGAGAATCGATGGCAAATCGCGAAACATTAGGATTGATCAAGGGCGCACGTGCGGGCGATGTTGCCTGCCAGCTGGCGTTGGGGCGGGTGTATCTGTTTGGACAGGGCGTGCCGCAAAGCCTGCCCACGGCCTTGCACTGGCTGGCGCGGGCGGCCCAGGAGGATAGCGAGGAAGCGTGCTTGCTGATTGGCACGCACGTGCCGTTCGAAGTGGCGCAACCGGCAGCCAAGGCGCTGATTCCCTATTACGCGCAGGCGTTCGATGCAGGCCTGGTGCAGGCGGGCCTGGTGCTGGCGCAGCTGGTGCTGGGCAATACCGCCAGTCACTGTGAATCCCTGCGCGCCAAGGCGCGCGTGGCGCTGGATGCCGCCGTGCGGGCCGGCTTGCCCGATGCACAATGGTTGTTGTCCATGCAAGATGGCTCGCTTGCCGCTGCCGGGCGGGACACCGGCCTGGCTGGCGAGAAAGCCATCGATGGCGACGCGCCGCTGCACGCCTGGCTGGAGCAGGCATGGCGCCAGGGCAACCATGCCGGATTCCTGTCGCAAGGCTTGCCGCTGGCGCGCGAGCTGCTGCAGCGCCAGGCGGCGGCCGGTGCGCGCACGATCGCCCTCGACGCGCAGCAGGTGCTGTTGCTGTCGCGTTGTGCCCAGGCATTGGCGCCTGGCGGCGACGCCGAAGGCTGGCAGTGTTGTGAGCTGGCAGCGCATGGCGGCGACCGCACGGCGCAGCTGGAGCTGGGGCTCGGCTATGCGCGCATGGATGCCCATGGCCAGCGGCTGGCCACGCGCAATGGCGCGGCCAATTTCAAGCGTGCCGTGCGCTGGCTGACGCAGGCTGGCGAGCAGGGGCTGGCCGAAGCCTGGTTCGTGCTGTCGCGCATCTACACGAAACCGGAATTTTCCCAGCGCAATGTGGTCGAAGCCCATTCCTGCCTGGAGCGTGCCGCCGACCTGGGGCATGGCCCGGCCCAGCTCGAATGCGGCATGCATGCCTGGCGCAATCGCCGCGACGGCGTCAACAATGATGTGCGGGCCGCGTATTGGCTGCTGCAGGCGCAGGCGCAAGGCAGCAGTGAAGCGGAGGCGGCGCTGGCAAAGATCGCGCCGCAGGGCGAAGCCGGCGACTGGGGCCAGTGCACCGCCATGCAGGCCGATGGGCACTTGCGGCAATTGGGCCAGAGCCACCCCTTGCTGGCGGCGCGGCTGGAACTGGCGCGCTGCTTCCATCTGTCGCGTGCCGAGGCGCTGCTGCTCGATATCCACGCGGCTGACCAGGGACATTGTCTGTTGATCGATATCAGTGCCACACATGGGCGCGGCAAGCGGCGCCTGGTACTGATCCGCACGGCGCAGGAGCGCCAGCTGCTCGATCAGGTGGTGCGCCTGTTCGAGCGCGTCGATTGCGGTGTGGCGGGGCCGGAAGGCAATTACCGGCAGCGCCTGTACCGCCTGAAGTGCTACCTGGCCGAACTCGATGTCGCACAGGAACAGCAGTTCCTGGCGGCCTGACTTTGACTGCTTACTTTCACCCGTCTACAGCTCGATCGTGCCCTCGAACACGGTCACGGCCGGGCCCGTCATCAGGACGGGATGGCCGTCGCCTTGCCAGGCGATCGACAGTTCGCCGCCACGCGCGCTGATGCGCACGGGGGAATCGAGCAAGCCGCGCAGGATGCCGGCCACGGCGGCGGCGCAGGCGCCCGTGCCGCATGCCAGGGTTTCGCCCGCACCCCGTTCAAAGACGCGCAGTTTCACGTGCTGGCGGTCGACGATCTGCATGTAGCCGGCGTTGACCCTGCGGGGAAAGCGCGGGTGGTGCTCGATGCGCGGGCCCGTCACTTCCAGGTCTTGCGCATCGACATCCTCGACCACTTGCACGGCATGCGGATTGCCCATCGAGACGACGGACACCAGCACGGGCGACGTTTGGCCCGGCAGCGCCAGGTCCAGCGGCCACAAGGTGTCGTTGCCTTGCGCTACACCGTCCAGGCCGTTTGCATCGAACGGCACCAGCGCGGGGTCGAGCACGGGCGCGCCCATGTCGACCGTGATGCTGCCATCGGGCTCCAGGCGTGGCGCGATGACGCCGGCCATGGTTTCCACGCGGATGCTGTCCTTGCTTGATAGCCCTTTTTCGCTGACGAACTTGACGAAGGCGCGCGCGCCATTGCCGCACTGCTCGACTTCGCCGCCATCGTTGTTATAGATGCGGTAGCGGAAATCGCAGCCGGGCAGGCGCGGTTTTTCGACCACGAGGATCTGGTCGGCGCCGATGCCGAAACGGCGGTCGGCCAGGCGCTGCCACTGGGCTGGCGTGAAGTCGATATCTTGATGGATGGCGTCGATGACGATGAAGTCATTGCCGGCGCCATGCATTTTGGTAAATTGGAGTTTCATGGTCTGCCGTATCACTTGTGCTGGTTATAGAACGACGCTTCGCCTTCCGGACGCGTCTTGAAGCGTTTATGCGTCCAGAAATACTCGGCCGGCGCTTCGCGCACGCGCTCTTCGATGAATGCGTTCATGCGGCGCGTGGCGGCCGTGATGTCGTCGCCCGGATAGTCATCCCACGCTGGATAGTAGGTCACTTGCCAGCCCTGGTAATTGGGCAGGAAGGTGGCGATGACGGGAATGACTTGCGCTTTTGCGGCCAGCGCCAGGCGCGCCGTGGCCGTCAGGGTGGCGGCGGGCACGCCGAAGAAGGGCACGAATTCCGCATCCTTTTCGCCAAAATCCATGTCCGGCAGCATGAAATACGGCAAGCCGTCGCGCAGCGCGCGCAGAATCGTCTTGATGCCGTCCTGGCGCGTAAACAGCTTGGGCGGCTTGAAACGCGAACGGCCGTTGCGCAAGGCCTGGTCGAAGGCGGCGTTCTTTTGCTGCACATACATCGACGAAGCGGAAATTTCCATGGCCGTGGCGGCGCCTGCCACGTCGAGGCAGACGAAGTGCGGACACAGCAGGATGGTCGGCTTGGCCGCGATCTGCTGGCCCGGGAAGGCGGGCACCTTTTTGATCAGGCGGTTCAGGCGCGCTTCCGACGACCACCACAGGATGCTGCGTTCCCACACGCTGCGCGAATAGGCCTGGAAATGCTGGCGCGCCAGCGCCACGCGCTGGGCTTCCGTCAATTCCGGCATGCACAGGCGCAGATTCGTCAGGGCAATCTTGCGCCGCGTGGGCATGGCGATGAACAGCAGGCTGCCGACGGCCACGCCGAAACGGCCGAGGATGGGCAGGGGCAGCCAGTGCAGCAGCCACATGAAGGCGATCAGCAGTCTCATGCCTGCTCCCCGGCGGCATTCGGCGTCGCGGGCGTGGGCGGCGGCGCGCCGCGCGGCACTTTATAGCGGTTGTAGCTCCACAGGTATTGCGCCGGGCTGCGCGCGATCAATTGTTCCATGGCTGCATTGATGGTGCGCGCCTGTTCCGCCGAGGTGCTGTCGAGGGACTCGGTGAAGGGCACGAAATGCACGACATAGCCGCGCCCGCCTGGCAGGCGTTCGGCGTAGGTGATGATGACTTCGGCGCCGCCCATCTGCGCCAGCTTGGCCGGCAGGGTCATGGTATAGGCGGGACGGCCAAAGAAATCGGCCCACACGCCTTCGCCTTCCTGCGGCACCTGGTCGGGCAGCAGGCCGATGGGCTGGCCTTTTTTCAGGCATTTGGCGAAGATGCGCACGCCCGACATGTTGGCCGGCGCCAGCATCAGGTTTTCGCGCGCGCGGGCCCCTTCGATCAGCGGTTTCAAGGCGGCGCGCTTGGGCGGACGGTACATCACGGTGAGCGGCGTGCGCAGGGCGATTTGCTGGGCGACGATTTCAAAGCAGCCCAGGTGCGGCGTCAGGAAGACGATACCGCGGCCGTGCTGCAGCGCTTTTTCCACCAGTTCCCAGTTTTCCACCGTCGCATGGCGCGCCACGCGCTCGGCTGGCGCGCACCAGATGAAGGGCAATTCCAGCACGCTCTTGCCCGCTTCGGCCACGGCCGCGTGCAAGTGTTGCGAAAACCCCGCACCTTGCATGTTCTCGCGCATGCGGCGGCGGTAGGACGGGGAAATGGCGTAAATCACCCAGCCAAGCGCAGTGCCCAGGGCATGCAGGACGGGCAGGGGAAAGATGGACAGGAAGCGGAAAATTGGGACTAACATGTATAAGCGGTTTCCAGGAATGGCGTGTTGCCGTGCCAAAATTTTTTAAGAAGCGTAAAATACCACGTATGCAGTAACCGCTGAGTTAATAGACAACTTGCGATGCGGAATATAAATCTCGCTAAAGCGTCGCAGGCAAAATCCTCTTTACTGCGACAGAACATTCACATAGTAAACAGGAGCTTGCAATGTCAAACGACTATCTCTTCACTTCCGAATCCGTTTCGGAAGGCCATCCCGACAAGGTTGCCGATCAAATTTCCGACGCCATCCTTGACGCCATCCTGACCCAGGATCCAGCCGCCCGCGTGGCTGCCGAAACCCTGTGCAACACGGGTCTGGTGGTGCTGGCTGGCGAGATTACCACCCACGCCAATGTGGATTATATTCAAGTTGCGCGCGAAACCATCAAACGCATCGGCTACGACAACACGGAATACGGCATCGACTACAAGGGTTGCGCCGTGCTGGTGGCCTATGACAAGCAGTCGCCGGACATCGCGCAAGGCGTCGATGAAGGTGCGGGGATTGACCTGGATCAAGGTGCTGGCGATCAGGGCCTGATGTTCGGCTACGCCTGCGATGAAACGGCCGAGCTGATGCCTGCCGCCATCCACTACGCGCACCGCCTGGTCGAGCGCCAGTCGCAGCTGCGCAAGGATGGCCGTTTGCCATGGCTGCGTCCGGACGCGAAATCGCAAGTGACCCTGCGCTACGTCGATGGCCGTCCGGTCGGCGTGCATACGGTCGTGCTGTCGACCCAGCATGCGCCGGAAATTTCGCACAAGCAGATCGAAGAAGCCGTCATCGAAGAGATCATCAAGCCGATCTTGCCGCGCGAATGGCTGACGGAGACCAAATTCCTCGTCAACCCGACGGGCCGTTTCGTCATCGGCGGTCCGCAAGGTGATTGCGGTTTGACCGGCCGCAAGATCATCGTCGACACCTACGGCGGCGCAGCCCCGCACGGCGGCGGCGCGTTCTCGGGCAAGGATCCTTCGAAAGTCGACCGTTCGGCAGCTTACGCGGCCCGCTACGTGGCGAAAAACATCGTCGCGGCCGGCTTGGCGCGCCAATGCCAGGTGCAGGTCAGCTACGCCATCGGCGTGGCCAAGCCGATCAACATCACCGTCTACACGGAAGGCACGGGCGTGATTCCCGACGCGGAAATCGCCAAGCTGGTGCTGGCGCACTTTGATCTGCGTCCAAAAGGCATCGTGCAAATGCTCGACCTGTTGCGCCCGATCTACCAGAAGAGCGCCGCCTACGGCCATTTCGGCCGCGAAGAGCCGGAATTCACGTGGGAACGCACGGACAAGGTCGCCCTGCTGCGCGACGCTGCCGGCCTGAAGTAATCTAGTCGGATTTGCAAGAAAAGCGCCCCGGCCTGCTGGCCGCGGGCGCTTTTTTTATGTGTTGTTACGTGGCAATGCCGTGCAAACAGGCTGGCGCGGCGGCCTTGACAATGATAAAATCCCGTGTCCGAGGAGCGTTGCGACGAAGAAATTCGCCAGGCTCGGAATATCCTGCAACTGCGCTCACGTACCTTTTTCAACAACTGAAAGGAGGGCGTGATGAACGCCGTACTCAAATCGCAACACGACTACACCATCGCCGATATTACCTTGGCCGCATGGGGCGACAAAGAAATCAAGATTGCTGAAACGGAAATGCCTGGCCTGATGGCCATCCGCGAAGAATTCGCGGCAGCGCAGCCTCTGAAAGGCGCGCGCATCACCGGTTCCATCCACATGACCATCCAGACCGCCGTGCTGATCCAGACCCTGGAAGCACTGGGCGCGCAAGTGCGTTGGGCATCGTGCAACATTTACTCTACGCAAGATCATGCCGCCGCCGCCATCGCTGCCGCCGGCACGCCTGTGTTCGCCGTCAAGGGCGAGTCGCTGGATGACTACTGGGAATACACGCACCGCATCTTCGAATGGCCGAACGTGGACGGCAAGGCTGTCTACTCGAACATGATCCTCGACGATGGCGGCGACGCCACCCTGCTGCTGCACCTGGGCGTGCGCGCGGAAACCGACCTGTCGGTGCTGGCCAATCCCGGTTCGGAAGAAGAAATCTGCCTGTTCAACTCGATCAAGAAACACTTGCTGGCCGATCCGACCTGGTACTCGAAGCGTCTGCCGGAGATCCTCGGCGTGACGGAAGAAACCACCACGGGCGTGCACCGTTTGTACCAGATGCACAAGGAAGGCAAGCTGGCTTTCCCTGCGATTAACGTGAACGATTCCGTCACGAAATCGAAATTCGACAACCTGTATGGCTGCCGCGAATCGCTGGTCGACGGCATCAAGCGCGCCACTGACGTGATGATCGCCGGTAAAGTGGCCGTCATCGCCGGTTACGGTGACGTCGGCAAGGGTTCGGCCCAAGCCATGCGCGCCCTGTCGGCCCAGGTATGGGTAACGGAAGTCGATCCGATCTGCGCACTGCAGGCGGCGATGGAAGGCTACCGCGTCGTGACCATGGATTACGCGTGCGAACACGGCGACATCTTCGTGACTTGCACCGGCAACTATCACATCCTCACGCACGATCACCTGACGCGCATGAAAGACCAGGCCATCGTCTGCAACATTGGTCACTTCGACAATGAAATCGACGTTGCTTCGCTGAAGCAATACGAGTGGGAAAACATCAAGCCGCAAGTCGACCACATCATCTTCCCGTCGGGCCGCCGCATCATCCTGCTGGCCGAAGGTCGCCTGGTCAACCTCGGTTGCGGCACGGGCCACCCGTCGTACGTGATGAGCTCGTCGTTCGCCAACCAGACGATCGCCCAGATCGAGCTGTACGCGAACACGGCCAACTACCCGGTCGGCGTGTACACCCTGCCAAAACACCTGGACGAAAAAGTCGCTCGTTTGCAACTCAAAAAGTTGAATGCGCAGCTGACGGAACTGACGCAAGAGCAAGCCGACTACATCGGCGTGCGCACGGAAGGTCCATACAAGCCCGACCACTACCGCTACTAATCGGTTGCTTGCCTCGGGAACCTACGGCGCGGCGCGGGGCGCGGCCGGCGATGCTCACTGTGCTACAGCACAGTTGCGCTTCTCGGCCACGCCGCGCATCCGCTCGCTACGGTTCCTGAGGCAACAATACTGATCGGTGTACTTTGAAAAGGCCGGCTATGCTGGCTTGCCCTCTTTTTTGACAGGCTAGAGAAATGCGCTTGCTACTGATTTGGTTTATCAATGCGGCAGCCCTGTTTGCCGTCCCTTACCTGATGCACTCGGTGACGATGAGCAGCGGCTGGACCGCGCTGCTGGCCGCTGCCGTGCTGGGGCTGGTCAATGCGCTGATCCGTCCTTTGCTGATCCTGCTGACCCTGCCGGTGACGTTCTTGTCGCTGGGTCTGTTCATTTTGATCATCAACGGCTTCCTGTTCTGGCTGGTGGCGCAGGTGATCGATGGTTTCCATGTTGCCAGTTTCTGGTCTGCCGTGGGTGGTGCCATCCTGTACAGCATCATTTCCTGGGCCTTGTCGACCTTACTTTTGAGTAACGACGATGGAAAAGCATAATTTCAGTATTGAGTTTTTCCCGCCGAAAACCCCGGAAGGGGCGGAAAAGCTGCGCGCCACGCGTGTCAAGTTGTCTGAATTGCATCCGAAGTATTTCTCGGTGACCTTTGGCGCCGGCGGTACCACGCAGCAGGGCACGCTGGACACCGTGCGCGAGATCCTGGCGGCCGGCGAACAGGCCGCGCCCCATCTGTCTTGCGTCGGCGGTTCGCGCGAATCGATCCGCGCCGTGCTGGCCGCCTTCAAGGCGGCGGGCGTGAACCGTATCGTGGCCTTGCGCGGTGACTTGCCGAGCGGCTATGGCGCCTCGGGCGAGTTCCGCTATGCCAACGAGCTGGTGGAATTCATCCGCGCCGAGACGGGCGACCATTTCCATATCGAAGTGGCCGCCTATCCGGAAGTGCACCCGCAAGCCCGTTCGCCGCAGGACGACCTGAACGCGTTTGCGCGCAAGGTGCAGGCCGGCGCCGATGCGGCCATCACCCAGTACTTCTACAATGCCGACGCGTATTTCCAGTTTGTCGAGCAGACGCAGAAGATGGGCATCAACGTGCCTATCGTGGCCGGCATCATGCCGATCACGAATTACACGCAGTTGATGCGCTTTTCGGACATGTGCGGCGCGGAAATTCCACGCTGGGTGCGTCTGAAACTGGCCAGCTTCGGCGACGACAGCGCGTCCATCAAGGCTTTCGGCCTGGACGTGGTGACGGGCTTGTGCGAGCGTTTGCTGGAAGGCGGCGCGCCAGGCTTGCATTTCTATAGCATGAACCAGGCGGCGCCTACGACCGCACTGTGGCAGCGCCTGGTCAAGTAATCCCCATCTGATCCGTCAGAGCAGATCGCCCTCGGTCACGATGTGATCGAGGGCGATGTCGTATTCGCCGTTGGGAAAGCTTGCCGCCAGGCAGGTATAGGCGATACCGAGGGTGCGCGGACGGGGGACCTGCGCCAGGGTGCGGTCGTAATAGCCGCCGCCATAACCGAGCCGGTAGCGTTCCCCGTTAAACCCCAGGCAAGGCACCAGCAGGGTGGCGGGTGCCGGGCGCAGGCGTAATCGGGCCGGCACGGCCACGCCCATGCCATCCTTGACCATGGCTTCGCCCGGCGTCCAGTCGCTGAATGCCAGCGGTGCATGTTTTTCCAGCACCACCGGCAAGCTTAATTGCACGCCGCGCGCGGCCAGCTGCGCATAGGCGCCGTGCAAGTCCGGCTCGCCATGCAGGGGCCAGTACACGCCCAATTCCTCGACGTTTTCCTGTGCGCACCAGTCCAGCAGGCGCTGCGCGATGGCCGCATCCCACGTTACTCGCGTGGCGTCGGGCAGGGCGCGCCGGGCCGCCAGCAGTGCCTTGCGCAAGCCGGCTTTGCCCTGTGGCGCAATGGGTGGCCGTGCAGCCGGATCGCATGTTATTCTAGGGTCGCTATTCATATCACCATCAAGTTAAGATTGAGAGTCGTACATTGATTTCCCCACTGAAATGGATTGCCGGCACGATGCTGTGTGTTGCATCGGCCTTGTCTCCCCTGGCAGCCCTGGCCCAGGTATCGGCCACCGTAGTCCCAGCCGCCCCCGACACGCGCAGCGAGGACGATGCCTTCCTGCTGCTGCGCGACGCCGCGCGCAAGGATGACGTCGAAAAAGCCGACTTTTATGCGGGGCGCCTGACGAATTACCAGATTCCATCGTATGTTGACTATTATCGGCTGAAACCGCGCATCAAGCTGCTGACCGAGGCGCAATTTCGCGATTACCTGAACCGCTACAAGGGCAGCGCCATCGCCGACCGTTTCCGCAACGACTGGCTGCTGGAGCTGGGCCGCAAGCGCGACTGGGTCGTATTCGACGAGCAATATCCGCAATTCGCCCTCGACGATGATACCCAGCTCAAGTGCTACGCGCTGATGTCGCGCGCGGCCAAGGGCCAGAACGTGGCGTCCGAAGCACGCAACCTGCTCGTCTCGCCGCCCGGCTATGGCGAAGCGTGCGGCAGCCTGATCGCGGCATTGGCGCAAAATGGCCAGTTTGACACGAATGACCTGTGGGCGCAGATCCGCCTGGCGGGCCAGACCAATGCCACGGGCCCGGCGCGCCGCATCGCGCTGCTGCTGGGCGCGTCCGACGCGAAGATGGCGCAAGCCATCGACTTGCCGGCGCTGGTGTTGGCCAAGGGACCGGGCGCCAGCCGCGCCGACCACGAGATGTACCTGGTGGCCGTCGGCCGCATGGCGAAAAGCACCTTGAAACTGGGCGTGGTGGCCCTGCAAAAGGCCAGCGCGCAGCTGACGCCGCAGGAACAGGCCATCGGCTGGGCCAGCCTGGCCTTGCAAGCGTCGTATTCGCTGGCGCCGGAAGCATTTGAATATTGGCAAAAAACCAATGGCGCGCCCTTGACCCAGGAGCAGATGCAGTGGAAGGCGCGTATCGCCTTGCGCGAGGGCAACTGGCCCCTCGTGAAAGCAGCGATCCAGGCCATGCCGGCCTCGCTGCGCACGGATCCTACCTGGGTCTACTGGCTGGCGCGCGCGCAGCAGGCGGAAACGCCGGGTCGCCCGAACCCGCAGGCGGACGCCCTGTACCGCACGATTTCCGAGCAATCGAATTTCTATGGCTTGCTGGCCAATGAAGAGCTGGGCAACCACCTGGTCTTGCCGCCGCCGGGCCAGCCGATCTCGCCCACGGAAATCGCCGCCATGGCTGCCAATCCGGGCTTGCAGCGTGCCTTGAAATTCTTCAATATGCGCTTGCGCTTCGAAGGCACGCGCGAGTGGAACTGGGAATTGCGTTCGATGACGGACCGCCAGCATCTGGCGGCCGCGGAATTTGCGCGCCAGAACAATGTGCTCGACCGCATGGTCAACACCTCGGACCGCACGCGTCTGGAAGTGGACTATACGCAGCGCTATCCGACGCCGCATGACGACGTCATGCATCCGGCCACGCAAACCCTGGGCCTGGATAAAGCCTGGGTGTATGGCCTGATCCGCCAGGAATCGCGCTTCATCATGGATGCGCAGTCGCACGTGGGCGCATCCGGCCTGATGCAGGTGATGCCGTCGACGGCCCGTTACGTCGCCAAGAAGATAGGCCTTACCGATTTCGTTACGGAAACCTTGAGCGACGTGCGCACCAACGTGTTGCTGGGCACGAATTACCTGAACATGGTGCTTGGCGGTCTCGACGGTTCGCAAGTGCTGGCCAGCGCCGCCTACAACGCGGGGCCGGGGCGCTTGCGCATCTGGCGCGCCACCATGACGCGTCCGCTGGAAGGCGCCGTCTTTGCCGAGATCATTCCGTACACGGAAACGCGCGGCTACGTGAAAAACGTGATGGCCAACGCCACCTATTATGCGGCCCTGTTCGAGAAGAGCCCGCAGTCGCTGAAAGCGCGCCTGGGTACCGTCGGGCCGAAAAACAGCGCTGTTTCTGCCGATTTGCCATCATCCAACTAAAGTTCGCCGACCATGCAAACGACCATCCTTGATCCCAGCCTGACGCAAACCCTGGCCGCCGCGCGCGAACCGGGCCTGACCCTCATCATCGGCAACAAGAATTACTCATCGTGGTCGATGCGCCCGTGGGTGGCCATGACGGCCTTCGGCATCCCGTTCCAGGAAGTGCGCGTACTGCTCGACCAGAGCGACACGGCCACCAAAATTGCCGAGTATTCGGCCTGCGGCCGGGTCCCCGTGCTGCTGGCCGGTGAGATCACGATCTGGGACAGCCTGGCCATCTGCGAATACCTGGCCGAGCAGTTTCCCGATAAACACATGTGGCCGCAAGACGTGGCCGCGCGCGCCATGGCGCGTTGTGTCTGCGCGGAAATGCATTCCGGTTTCGCCGGCTTGCGCACGGATATGTCGATGAATATCAAGGCGAAATTGCCGGGACGGGGCCGCACGGCCGCCGCGCAGGCCGACATTGGCCGCATCAGCGAAATCTGGGAAGAGTGTCTGTCCCGTTTTGGCCACCACCAGTTCCTGTTTGGCGACTTTTCCATCGCCGACGCGTATTTCGCGCCCGTCGTCATGCGTTTCCGCACGTACGGCGTGAGCCTGGCGCCGGCCCTGAATGCGTATTGCGAGCGCGTGCAGGCGCACCCGGCCGTGGCCCGCTGGATCACGGAAGCGCTGGCGGAAACGGAAGTCGCTGCCAAACACGACGCGGAACTGCCTGATTAAGAAAAGAGTGTTATGAAGATATACACGGTCGGTGGCGCGGTGCGCGACCAACTGCTGGGCTTGCCCGTGAAAGACCACGACCACGTCGTTGTGGGCGCCACGCCGGAAGACATGCTGCGCCAGGGCTTCCGCCCCGTCGGCAAGGATTTCCCCGTCTTCCTGCACCCGAAGACGCAGGAAGAATACGCCCTGGCCCGCACGGAACGCAAGACGGCGCCCGGCTACCGGGGCTTCGTCTTCCACACGGCGCCCGACGTCACGCTGGAAGACGACCTGGTGCGGCGTGATCTCACCATCAACGCCATCGCGCAAGCCGGGGACGGGACCTTGACCGACCCGTTCGGCGGCATCGAGGATATTCGCAACAAAATCTTCCGTCACGTCTCCGACGCGTTTGGCGAAGACCCCGTGCGCATCTTGCGCCTGGCCCGCTTTGCCGCCCGTTTTCATACTTTCACTGTCGCACCCGCCACCATGGAGCTGATGCGCCGCATGGTGGCCGACGGCGAAGTCGACGCCCTCGTGGCCGAACGCGTGTGGCAGGAAGTGGCCAAGGGGCTGATGGAAAGCCATCCTTCGCGCATGCTGACGGTGTTGCACGAATGCGGCGCCCTGGCGCGCATCATGGGGGAAATCGCGCTGAGCGAGCGCTTGCTGCAGGTCGTCGACCATGCCGCCGCGCAAGGTCATGACTTGCCCGTGCGCTTTGCCGTACTGATGCTGGCTGTGCTGTTGGCGCAGATCAACGCGCTGAGCGAGCGCCTGCGCGTGCCCAACGACTGCCGCGAGCTGGCGGTGATGGCGGCGCGCGAGCAGGCGGCGGTCGCTGGCGCGCTGGCGTTGAGTGCCGAGGAACTGGTGAGCTTGTGCGAGCGCTGTGACGGACTGCGCAAGCCGCAGCGTTTCGTGCAGATGCTGGACGCCATCGCATGCGATGTGCATGCACGGGATCCCGTGTTTCCACAGTCCGCCTGGCTGCAAGCCATGCTGGCGGCCGTGCGCGGCGTGGATGCGGGCGCGCTGGCGCAAGCGTGCGCACAGGAACCGAAGCGTATTCCGGCCGTCATCCATGCTGCGCGGGTCGAGGCCGTCACGAACGTGATCAGCAGCCGGGAACTGCCATGACCCTGCCCAAATTGTTCCAGAACCCGTTTCGCCGCTGGCTCAGCCGTAGCGGCGGCGGGCGTCCGACCGTGCTCGTCAAGCAGTTGCATGAGCGCGACCGGCGCCGCATGATGAAGCATTTCCTGTCGCTCGAGAAAAGCGACCGGCTGCTGCGCTTCGGCAGCGCCTTGCCCGATGAATTGGTGGCTCAGTACGTGCAGAAGATGGATTTCTCGCGCGACATGATCTACGGCGTCTACAACAGCCTGTTCAAACTGGTGGGGGTGGGGCATCTGGCGTTCGCGCCGAAAGACAAGTCGCCGGCGAAAAGTGTCGTCACGGACAAGGAGCAGGTGGCCGAGTTTGGGGTGTCCGTGTCGAAATCCATGCGCGGCATGGGGGTCGGTTCAAAGCTGTTCGAGCGGGCGGCGATTCACTGTCGCAACAACGATGTCGATACCCTGTACATGCATTGTTTGTCGTCCAACAAGACGATGATGCATATCGCCAAGAAGGCGGGCATGGAAATCCAGCGCGACTATGGCGAAGCCGATGCATACCTGAAACTGTTGCCGCCAAACCCGTCGAGCATGCTGCAGGAAGCCGTGCAGGAACAGTTCGCCATGTTCGACTACACGTTCAAGGCCAATGCGCGCGCCGCGTTCAAACTGTGGGATCGCTTGCCGGGGCGTAGGAAGAAGCCCGGGCCGCCATCACAATAAGGGCAGGGCCGTCGTATCCTTGATGCGCTGCAAGGCAAAGCTTGATTTCACATCCAGCACGGCCGGGTGGCGCAGCAGCGTCGCCATCATGAAGCGCGAAAAGTGCTCCATGTCTTCCACGTGCACGCGCAGCAGGTAATCCATCTCACCCGTCATCGCATAGCAGGCCACCACTTCCGGCCATTGCGCCACGGCCACGGCGAAGTCGGCGCGCGGCGACGTGTTCGTCACCAGATTGGGCGCCAGCACGCGCGCCGTGCTGTGCGCGGTGGCGTCGCTGTGCTTTTCCAGCCGCACGTTCACGTAAGCCAATAGCCCCAGGCCGATCTTTTCCGGGTCCAGCAGGGCCACGTACTGGCGGATCACGCCCGCTTCTTCCAGCCGTTTGACGCGGCGCAAGCATGGCGACGGCGACAGGCTGACCTGCTCGGCCACGTCCTGATTCGACAGGCGGCCATCGGCCTGCAGGACGGCGAGGATCTTCCGATCCGTTTTATCCAGCGTAATTTTGCTCATGCTTCCTCCGGTGGTTCTTGTTTCACGCAATATTATTGCGCAAATCATGATTGTTCGGGAGATCTTTGGCATTTAATGCCCACAGACCGCGCCTATACTGTGCGCTACTTCTTGGAGGAGACATCATGCAATTTCAGCCTTGGGATAACCCGATGGGTACCGATGGTTTCGAGTTCGTCGAGTATGCAGCACCAGACCCAAAAGCATTGGGCAAGCTGTTCGAGAACATGGGCTTCACGGCCATCGCGCGCCACCGCCACAAGGATGTGACCCTGTACCGTCAGGGTGACATCAATTTCATCATCAATGCCGAACAAGATTCGTTCGCGCAGCGTTTTGCCCGCCATCACGGCCCGTCCGTGTGCGCCATCGCCATCCGCGTCGACGACGCGGCCTTCGTGTACCGCCGCGCGCTGGAACTGGGCGCCTGGGGTTTCGATAACAAAACAGGTCCGATGGAGCTGAATATCCCCGCCATCAAGGGCGTGGGCGATTCGCTGCTGTACTTCGTCGACCGCTGGCGCGGCAAGGGCGCCGACAAGCCGGACGCGGCCGCACCAGGCGGCATCGGCGACATCAGTATCTATGACGTCGACTTCGTCGCCATTCCCGGCGCCGTCGCCAACCCGGTCGGCCATGGCCTGACCTATATCGACCACCTGACGCACAATGTGCACCGTGGCCGCATGAAGGAATGGGCCGGTTTCTATGAAAACCTGTTCAACTTCCGCGAAGTGCGCTACTTCGATATCGAAGGCAAGCATACGGGCCTGAAGTCGAAAGCCATGACTTCGCCATGCGGCAAGATCCGCATCCCGATCAACGAATCGTCGGACGACAAGTCGCAGATCGCCGAATACCTGGACCAGTACCATGGCGAAGGCATCCAGCATATCGCGCTGGGCACCGATGATATCTACGGCTCCGTGCAAGGCATGCGCGATACGGGTATCGATTTCCAGGACACGATTGAAACTTACTATGAGCTGGTCAACCGCCGCCTGCCGAACCACGGCGAGCAGCTGGAAGAACTGCGCCGCCTGCGCATCCTGATCGACGGCCACAGCACGGAAAACGAACGCGAACTGCTGCTGCAAATCTTCACGCAGACGGTGATCGGCCCGATCTTCTTCGAGATCATCCAGCGCAAGGGCGACCAGGGCTTCGGCGAAGGCAATTTCCGCGCCCTGTTCGAATCGATCGAGCTGGATCAGATCAAGCGCGGCGTGCTGAAAGATACGAACGCGGCGTAATGTTGCTTTGTAACAAATAGTAGTAAAAAGAGTACCGGCCCGGGAGTGCAGCGCAGCAAAGAACTGCGCGCATTCCTGTGGTAGTCTACGACAAACAAGTCATTTTTCCGCACCGGCATGCTCACAAAGCGCGGCCGGTACGTGTGAGTTCAACCGACTTTGCACGCGTAGCACAGAGAATAATGGAGACAAGTAATGAATGCACCAATCAAGGGCTCGAGTCTTGAGCCGGGCGCGCACGCGTCTGAAATTTCCCTGAACGACAAATACACCTTGGAGCGTGGCCGCGCCTTCATGACGGGCACGCAAGCGCTGATCCGCCTGCCCATGCTGCAGCGCGAGCGCGACCTGAAGGCTGGCCTGAATACGGCCGGCTACATCACCGGTTACCGCGGTTCGCCTGTGACGTCCGTCGACATGACGGCGATCAAGGCCAAGAAATACCTCGATGAGCACCACGTCAAATTCCACCCGGGCCTGAATGAAGACCTGGCCGCCACGGCCGTCTGGGGCACGCAGCAAACGAATCTGTTCGAAGACGCGAAATACGATGGCGTGTTCGGCATGTGGTACGGCAAGGGCCCCGGCGTCGACCGTTGCGGCGACGTGTTCAAGCACGCCAATAATGCCGGCTCCGCCAAGCACGGCGGCGTGCTGGTGCTGGCCGGCGACGACCATGCGGCCAAGTCCTCGTCCACGGCGCACCAGTCCGACCATATCCTGAACGCCTGCGGCATTCCCGTGCTGTATCCGTCGTCGGTGCAGGAATACATCGACTACGGTTTGCACGCCTGGGCCATGAGCCGCTACACGGGTCTGTGGGTGTCGATGAAATGCGTGACCGACATCATCGAGTCGGGCGCCGCCGTCGACTTCGACCCGGATCGCGTGCAGATCACCTTGCCGACCGACTTCGAGATGCCGGCCGGTGGCCTGAACATCCGCTGGCCCGACACGGTGCTGGAGCAGGAAGTGCGCATGAACAGCTACAAGTGGTATGCGGCGCTGGCGTATGCGCGTGCCAACAAGCTCAATAAAATCATCTGGGACAGCCCAAAGGCGCGCATCGGCATCATCACGGCCGGCAAATCCTACCTCGATACGCGCCAGGCGCTGGCCGACCTGGGCATCGACGAGCAGACGGCGTCCGACATCGGCATCCGCCTGTACAAGATCGGCATGACGTGGCCGCTGGAAGCGGACGGCGTGCACGAATTCGCCAAGGGCCTCGATGAAATCCTCGTGGTGGAAGAAAAGCGCCAGATCCTCGAATACGCGCTGAAGGAAGAACTCTACAACCTCAAAGACGGCGAGCGTCCGCGCGTAGTCGGCAAGTTCGACGACACGGGCGAGTGGAGCAACCAGAAGGGTACGGGTCACGGCGACTGGCTGCTGCCGGCCACGTATGAGCTGAACCCGGCCATGATCGCGCGCGCGATCGCCAGCCGCATTTCGCGCTATTACGCGGGCCACCCGGTCGAGCAGCGTGTGAAGGAGCGCATCGCCTACCTGGAAGCCAAAGAGAATGTGCTGAAAGCTATCAGCGTGAAACCCGATCCGCAAAAGGACCGCACGCCGTTCTTCTGCTCCGGCTGCCCGCACAACAGCTCGACCAAGGTGCCGGAAGGCTCGCGCGCGCTGGCCGGCATCGGCTGCCATTACATGGTGCTGTGGATGGACCGCGAAACGTCGACATTTACCCATATGGGCGCCGAAGGCGTCACGTGGGTGGGGCAGGCGCCGTTCACGAATGAAAAGCACGTGTTTACCAACCTCGGCGACGGCACGTATTTCCACTCGGGCATCCTGGCCATCCGCGCGGCCGTCTCGGCCAAGGTGAACATCACCTATAAAATCCTGTTCAACGATGCGGTGGCCATGACGGGTGGCCAGGAATTCGACGGGCCATTGTCTCCGGCCATCATTTCGCGCCAGATCGCCGCCGAAGGCGTGGGCCCGATCATCGTCGTCACGGACGAACCGGAAAAATACCCGGACGATTACGCCTGGGCCGAAGGCGTCACCGTGCGCCACCGCTCGGAACTGATGGACGTGCAGCGCGAACTGCGCGACATGCCCGGCGTGTCGGCCATGATCTACGACCAGACCTGCGCCTCGGAAAAACGCCGCCGCCGCAAACGCAATGAATACCCGGACCCGGCCAAGCGCGCCGTCATCAACGAAGCCGTCTGCGAAGGCTGCGGCGACTGTTCCGTGCAATCGAACTGCCTGTCGGTGGAACCGCTGGAAACGGAACTGGGGCGCAAGCGCCAGATCAACCAGTCGTCCTGCAACAAGGATTTCTCGTGCACGACGGGCTTCTGCCCGAGCTTCGTGACGGTGGAAGGCGGCGGCCTGAAAAAGCCGAAAAAAGCGGCTGCCGCCGACAAGGATGCGCCAGCAGTGCCGGCCTTGCCGACGCCGACGATTCCATCAACGGCCGAGCCGTTCGGTATTCTGGTCACCGGCATCGGCGGCACGGGTGTCGTCACCGTCGGCCAGATCCTGGCCATGGCGGCCCACGTGGAAGGCAAGGGCTGTTCCGTGCTGGACATGAGCGGCCTGGCGCAAAAGGGCGGCCCTGTCATGTCGCACGTGCGCCTGGCGGACCGTCAGGAAGATATCCACTCGACGCGCGTCGGCACCGGTGCGGCAGATCTCGTCATCGGCTGCGACCTGATCGTCACGGCCAGCCGCGACGCCCTGTCGCGCATGGGTGAAGGACGCAGCTGGGCCATGATCAACTCGACCAGTTCGTCGACGGCTGCCTTCGTGAAGAACCCTGACTGGCAATTCCCCGGCGCTTCCGCGCGCATGGAAATCGAAAAAGCGTGCGGCAACGACCACGTGGACTTCATCGACGCGGGCCAGATCGCCACGGCGCTGATGGGCGACTCGATTGCGACGAATATGTTCATGCTGGGCTACGCCTGGCAAAAGGGCAAAGTGCCATTGAGCGAAGCGTCCATCATGAAGGCCATCGACTTGAACAACGTCTCGGTGGCGTTCAACAAGGCCGCCTTCAACTGGGGCCGCGCCGGCGCCCACGATGCGGCCAGCCTGGTACGCATGACAACGCCAGCCAAGGTGGTCGAATTCAAGCGCATCGACACGCTCGACGACATCATCGAAAAACGGGTGGCCCTGCTGACGGCCTATCAGGACCGCGCGTATGCGCAGCAGTACCTGGACTTCGTCGGCCAGGTGCGCGCCGCCGAAAGCGCCCTGAATGGCCCGCAGCTGCGCCTGACGGAAGCCGTGGCCCGCTACTTCTACAAGCTGATGGCCTACAAGGACGAGTATGAAGTGGCGCGGCTGTACACGGACGGCGCCTTCCAGGCGAAGATCGCCGCCATGTTCGAAGGCGACATCAAGCTCAAGTTCCACCTGGCGCCACCGATCATGGCCAAGACGGACGCCCAGGGCCATCTGGTGAAGAAGGAATTCGGCCCGTGGATGATGAAGGCGTTTGGCGTGCTGGCCAAGTTCAAGGGCTTGCGCGGCACGGCCTTCGACGTGTTCGGCCATACGGCAGAGCGCAAGATGGAGCGCGCGCTGATTCTTGAGTACCGCGCGACGGTAGGCGGCTTGCTGCCGAAACTGACGACGGCCAAGCTGGCGCAAGCAGTGGCGATTGCCAGCATTCCGGAAGACATCCGTGGCTATGGCCATGTGAAGGAGCGTCATTTGAAGGCGGCGAAAGAGAAGGAAGCCAGTTTGCTGATCGCCTTCAATGCGCCGACGCCGCTGCCGCCCGTCGTGGCTGCGCCCGTGGCGGCCACCGTGGCGTGATGGGGTGAACTCCACGCTGTAGCAATGGCGCCTGCGGGCGCCATTTTTTTGTGTCAAAGAAAACAACGCCTGCTGTGAAAACGCATTATAATTTTTAGATAATTTCTTTTCGGAAAGTTTGTCATGCATTCCCTGCGCCGTCGTTCCCTCGCTGTGTCCCTCGTATTAGTGTTGAGTGCCTGCGGCGGAGGCGGAGGCGGCAGCAGCGACGGCGCGCCCGTCGTCCCGCCCTTGACTCCAACCGGGCCGACGGGGCCGACGGCGCTGGTCGCTTCATCCACGGTGGCGAACCGCTGCGAGGCGCCGCGCAGCGGCAGCAGCATCGACAAGCCGGGCACCTTGCTCAATGAACAGACGTGGGTGCGCAGCTGGATCGATGAAACGTATCTGTGGTACCGCGAAGTGCCGACCACCTACCTGCCGCAAAGCTTCACCACGGCCAAGGCGTACTTCGATGTGCTGAAAACGACGGCCACGACGGCGTCCGGCAAGCCGAAGGACCAGTTCCATTTCACGTATACGACGGCGGAATGGGAAGCCTCGCTCAATGGCGTGGAACTGGGCTACGGCATGCTGCTGGCGCTGACGCGCACCACGCCGCCGCGCAAGGCGGTGGTCACCATTGTCGAGCCAGGCTCGCCGGCGGCACTGGCAGGCTTGCGGCGCGGTGACGTGCTGCAAACCGTCGATGGCGTCGATTTCGTCAATGCCCCCGACACGGCCAGCGTAGATATCCTCAACGCCGGCCTCTTCCCTGCAGCGCAAGGCACGCATACGCTGGCGTTCAGCCGCAATGGGGCGTCCATCTCCGTGAGCCTGCAGGCGGTGGAGGTCAGCACCAGCGCCGTGCAGAACGAGCGCATCATCGACACGCCCACGGGCAAGGTGGGCTACCTGACCTTCAATACGCATAACAATGTGGCCGAACGCCAGCTGATCGAGACCATGACCCGCTTCCAGGCGGCCGGCATCAGCGACCTGGTGCTCGATGTGCGCTACAACGGCGGCGGTTATCTGGATGTCGCCAGTGAACTCGCTTACATGATTGCTGGCCCGCAACTTACGACCGGCAAGACCTTCGAGCAGGTGCTCTTCAATGACAAGACCCGGCCGGAAGCGCCCGTGCCATTCCATGCGCAAAGCCAGGGCTTCGGCGGCCCGAATCCCCTCGCCAAGGGAACGCCGTTGCCTTCGCTGGGTCTCAAGCGCGTGACCTTGCTGACAACCGGCAATACCTGTTCGGCCAGCGAAGCGATCATCAACGGCTTGCGCGGCGTGGACGTGCAGGTCAACCTGATCGGCGGCACGACGTGCGGCAAGCCCTACGGTTTCTTTCCCGCGCCGAATTGCGGCACCACGTATTTTGCCGTGCAGTTCCAGGGCGTCAATGCCAAGGGCTTTGGTGACTTTGCCGATGGCATGGCGCCGACCTGCGACGTGGCGGACGATTACCAGCACCAGTTGGGCGACGCGGCCGAAGGCATGCTGGCGGCGGCGCTGCGCTACCGCAGCAGTGGCAGCTGCACGCCGGCCGCGGGCGCGCTCAGACTGCTGGGTTCAATCGAGAGTCCGGCCGACACGGCCACGCGGCTGCTGCGCCCGGCCTACAAGGAAATTGCCATCATTCGCCGTTAAGGCGCATGTTCCTGCCATGTGCCAGGCAAGGCGCGTGGCGTTTTCCTGCTCATAAATATTTCTATATAACAATTTTGATATATAGAAAGATGAATCCATTCGTTCTGTAATTACTGGCATTTTGATATCTTTCGCCTTCTCCCTAACCTTGAGAAGCGCAAAGATGCCTATACAATTCAAGTTACCACCGCTCACCGTAGCCGTACTGGCTATCCTGGGCGGTTCCGCATGGCAGGTGCACGCGCAAACGCAAGCGCCCGCAGCGGATCAGCAGCCGGCGGCCACCCCGCCAGCCGTCGTGGTCACCGGTTCGCGGATTCCCCGCGCCAGCCTGGAAGGCCCGTCTTCCGTCACCATCCTGACGGGGGATGAAATCACCAAGCAAGGGTACAAGAACGTCTTCGATGCGTTGACCAACCAGGTACAGAACAGCGGCTTTACGCAAGGCGAAGACTTCGGCAATACGTTCACGCCGTCGGCCAATACCATCAGCTTGCGCGGCCTGGGCCCGAACCACACCTTGATCCTGCTGAACGGCCGCCGCCTGGCCGACTTCCCCGTCGCCTACGAAGGCACGGTCAACTTCACCAACCTGGCGAATATCCCGTCGAGCATTGTCGACCGCATCGAGATCCTCAACGGCGGCGCTTCGGCCATCTATGGTTCCGACGCGATCGCCGGCGTGGTCAACGTCATCCTGAAAAAGCAGACGGAAGGTTTCGACATCAATGTCAAGGCGGGCGGCACCACGCGTGGCGGCGCCGGCAACCAGCGCGTGCAACTGACGGGCGGCGGCAATTTCGACAAGTTGCATACCTTGTTCAGCTTGGAGCTGAGCCAGCGCGATCCGCTGTCGAGTCTGCAGCGCGACTTCATGGCCACCCGTTCGGGCACGCCGACGAATATCGCGTCGCGCCGCGTGGTCCAGGCGGGCACCTCCGGCAGCTACGTGGACCTGGGCGATACCTGCAACCAGTTCGGCGACCTGTTCGGCGGCAGCGTCGTCAAGTACCAGGCGAAGAACGGCAGCTATTGCGCCAGCCCGAAAGTCGGCCCCACTTACTGGACCACGCAAACCAAGAACCGCAGCCAGAACGTGTTCGGCAGCGCCAACTATGAGCTGTCGCCGGAAACGACCCTGTTCGCCGACATCCTGATCGGCAAGAACTCGACCGAGAACAATACGCGCGGCCCGACGTGGACGTCGTCGTCGACGGGCAGCAGCTATTTCCGCAACCAGAACACGAATCGCTACGAAGCGTGGACGCGTTACATATCGCCCGAGGAAATGGGCGGCGTGGAGCGCTACAACCGCAAGTGGGACGATCTGGCCACGGCCATCTCGCTGGGCGCCAAGGGCCGCATTCCCGGCACGTCATCCTGGCAGTATGAAGCGAACTACAATGCCTCGGTGTACAAGAGCGAAAGCCACACGCCGCGCGCGCTGGCCAATATCGACAGCTTCTTCCTGGGACCGAAACTGGGCACCGACGCTGCCGGCGTGCCGATCTACGCACCGGATCCTGCCCGCCTGTCGCGCCGCGTGACGGCGGCCGAATTCGACACCATCACGGGCAATTCCGACAGCGACGACAAGGCCTGGACGAATACCCTGAGCCTGTCCACGAATGGCGACCTGTTCCAGCTGCCCGCCGGCGCGGCGAAGATCGCCACCATCGCCGAGGTGGGCAAGCAGGGCTTCAGCAATGTGCCCGATGCGCGCCTGAACGACGGTTACTTCAACGTCGCCACCAAATCCGATATCACGGCCGGCACGCGTACCCGCTATGCGCTGGGGGCGGAATTGAATCTGCCGCTGCATGAAAAGCTGACCGGTACCCTGGCCGGCCGTTACGACCGCTACAGTTTTGCCGGCCGCCATGAGGGCAAGTTCACCTACAACGGCGGCCTGGAACTGCGTCCCGCGCCTGAGCTGCTGTTCCGCGCCAACTACGCCACCAGCTTCCGCGCGCCGGACATGAATTACATCTACAAGGCGCGCGGCACCGGTTACTACTCGAGCACCACCGACTACTACCGCTGCGGCGCGGCTGGCCAGGCCATCGAAGGCTGCGAATTTGCCAACAAGTCGCCGGGCGCTGATTATGTGCAGAACGGCAGCAAGGATCTGCAGTCGGAAAAAGGCAAGTCGTTTGGCGTCGGCGCCGTCTGGTCGCCCAGCTCGAACTTCGACGTCTCCGTCGACTACTGGAACATCAAGATCGATGACCTCGTGACGAACCTGAGTTCCGACAAGATCTTGCGCGACGAAGCCGATTGCCGCCTGGGCAAGACGGATATCAATTCGCCGACCTGCGTCGACACCCTGGGCCGCGTCGAGCGCTTCGCGGCGAATGCCCTGAACCGCGCCGGCGAGATCAAGACCATCACCGTCAATCCGATCAATGCGGCAAAGCAGAGCAGCAGCGGCATCGACGTGAGCCTGAAGTACCTGCTGCGCACGACGGACTATGGCCGTTTCGCCTTCAAGGCCAACTACGCCAAGGTGCTGAGCAAGAAGTCGCAGCAATTCGTCGGCGACGAAGAGATCGACGAGACGAAATCGCTGACGAACATGGATTGGCCCGACAAGCTGAACCTGAGCGTGAACTGGAGCGCGGGCGACTGGTCGAACACCCTGCTGGTCAGCCGCTACGGCAAGATCCCGAACGCCGCCAGCACGGCCTATCTGACGCCGACGGCGCTGGCCAATATCAGCACCGTGTACCGCATCAACGACCGCGCCACCTTGTCGCTGATCGTCAACAACGTCTTCGACAAGATCAAGCGCGACACGAGCGGAGGCTGGCCGTACTACCCGGTGGGCAGTTTCAGCCCGCAGGGACGCCAGGGCTGGGTCGAGTTCAACTACCACTTCGGCTCGTAACTCACGCTTGCCAGAGCAAGGCCGGAGCAGCTGACGCTGTTCCGGCTTTTTTATTTGCCGCTGCGTTTTTACCTGACCGCCACTCTATAATTGCCCGCTTGTCCCTCTTGATGGAGCTAGTCCGATGCTACGCCGTGCCCTGCTGTCCGCCGCCGTGTTTTCCCTGTTTGCCGTCAACGCGCACGCCGCACGCGATATGCGGCTGTTTTCCCTGAAGACGGAGGCCGAGTACTCGGGTTTCAGGAATACGGGCCGCTACGAGGAAGTGGAAGCCTTGTGCCGGCGCTTCGAAGACCAGTATCCGAAACAGGTGCGCTGCTTTGAATTTGGCCGCACGCCGGAAAACCGGCCCATGCTGGCGCTGGCCGTTTCCAACACGGGCGCGCTGACGCCGGACGCGGCCAGGCTGCGCAAGATGCCGGTGCTGCTGGTGCAGGGCGGTATCCATGCGGGGGAGATCGACGGCAAGGATGCGGGTTTCCTGGCCCTGCGCGAAGTATTGGAAGGCAAGACGGCCGCCGGCGCGCTGGACAAGCAGGTGGTGCTGTTCGTGCCCGTGTTTAATGTCGATGGCCATGAGCGCTTCGGTGCGTGGAACCGCCCGAACCAGCGGGGACCGCAGGAAATGGGCTGGCGCAGCACGGCGCAGAATTTCAATTTGAACCGCGACTACATGAAGGCCGATTCTCCCGAGATGCAGCACATGCTGGCGCTGGTCAATGCCTGGGATCCGCTGGCGTATGTTGACCTGCACGTGACGGACGGCGCGCAGTTCGAACCCGATATCTCGATCCAGGTCGAACCCGTGCATGCGGGCGATGCGGCCTTGCGCGCGGCGGGATCGGCGCTGCGCGACGGCGTGCTGGCCGACCTGGCAAGGCAGGGTTCCGATCCGAAGCCGTTCTACATGTCGTTTGCCGAAGAAGACAATCCGCAGTCGGGTTTTGTCGATTCGACGCCGAACCCGCGCTTTTCGCACGGTTATTTCATGTTGCGTAACCGTTTCGGCGTGCTGGTGGAAACTCACTCGTGGAAGGACTACCCGACCCGCGTGCGCATCACGCGCAATACCATCATTTCCCTGCTGTCGCAGATGGCGCAGCACGGCGCCGCATGGCGGCAGAGCGCCATGGAAGCGGACCTGCGCGCGACGCAGCTGGCCGGCAGTGCGCTGCCCCTCAGCTACAAGACCACGGAGAAAAGCCGCATGATCGCGTTTCGCGGCTATGCCTACACGCGCACGCCGTCCGAGGTATCGGGCGCCCTGATGACGCGCTATGACGAAAAGACACCGCAGATCTGGAACGTGCCGCTGCGCGACGAGATCGTGCCTGACCTGCAGCTGGCCGCACCGAAGGCCGGCTACCTGGTGCCGCGCGCGCAGGCGGCCATGGTGGGCGCCAAGTTGCGCCAGCACGGCATCGCCTACAAGGAAATGCGCAGCATCTTCGCCCGGCAGAATGTGGAAGTCTTCCGCGCCACTGCCGTCAAGTTTGGCGCGCAGTCGTTCGAGGGACGCCAGACGGCGGCGGTACAGGGCGAGTGGCAGAAAGAGGAGCGCCTCGTCGATGCCGGCGCGCTGTACGTGCCCGTCAACCAGCCGAAGGCGCGCCTGGTGGTGGCGCTGCTCGAGCCGCGCGCGCCCGACTCGCTGCTGGCCTGGGGCAGCTTCAACACGGCGTTCGAGCGCAAGGAATACATGGAGGACTATGTGGCCGAGGATGTGGCGCGCGCGCAGTTGGCGGCCGACCCGGCGCTGGCCGCGCAGTTCCGGCAGAAGCTGGCCGACGAGCCCGAGTTTGCAAAGAGTCCGCGCGCGCGCCTGGAGTTTTTCGCCCGCCGCCACGCGTCGTGGGATGAGCGGCTGAACCTGTATCCGGTCATGCGCGTCGACGTGGCGCCTGTCAGTTTCATGGATTTGTAACGCTCAATACGCGCGTCGCCGCACGGCGCACACCGGAGTTGTCAAATCGCGCAGATTAATCGAAAGAAAATGCTATTCTCCGCTCGATGCTGGCGCCGCCAGCACGAGCAGAGACGAGGAATGGGTAATAACACACTGTATAACCAGCACCGGGAGACATTTTTTCGCCTTTGCGACGCCGTGGGCGAGAATCAGGTGGAG
This sequence comes from Janthinobacterium sp. BJB301, assembly GCF_002735685.1. Lineage (NCBI taxonomy): Bacteria > Pseudomonadati > Pseudomonadota > Betaproteobacteria > Burkholderiales > Oxalobacteraceae > Janthinobacterium > Janthinobacterium sp. BJB301. The sequence continues at coordinate 421,554 of NZ_PDZJ01000004.1, forward strand.
CAGGTGCGCAGCCTGCTCCAGGCCACACCGCTGCTGTTGACTTTGCGCCGCTACAACATGGATGACGGCGAATCGCTGCTGCATCTGGCCGCGGCCGGCGGCAGCCGCGACGTCTGCGCCCTGCTCGTGTCGCTGGGCATGGACATCGATCTGCCTTTGCCCGGTTACCGCAACCATACGCCGCTGGACGCGGCGGCAAGCCATGGCCATCTCGATACCTGCCGCTGGCTGCTCGAGCATGGCGCTGCCGTCGATGGCCTGCCGGACAATATCCTGTCGCCGCTGGACAGCGCCTGCATCGGCGGCCACCAGGACGTGGTGGCCTTGCTGCTGCAGCGGGGCGCCAATCCGAACCGCCTGCATACGCGCTGGAACCAGGCGCCGGTCGATATCGCCACCGGCTGGGGCTTTCCGGCGATCGCCCAATTGCTCGCTGCCGCCGGCGGCGTCAGCATACTCGACGTGCCGCAGCAGGCGGCCGCCTCGCCGCAGGAATCGATCCGCACTTTTATGCACAACAGCGCCGGCTGGGTGCTGCCCGCCGTGTTCAGCCCGGACAGCGGCGACGCGCGCTTTTCGCTGGGAATCAGCTGCATCGATGGCAAGAGCGATTTCAAGCTGCTGTTTACGGTTGGCCTGTTCCAGCAATCGCCGATGACCGAACTGGCCATCTGCCTGCCGGCCCGCTGGCCGCTGACCGTGCACGGCTTCACGGAACACAGCCCATGGCGCTTTCCGGTGGCGCTGCTGGCACGCCTGGGACGGCGCACGCTCGATCAGGCCAGCCTGGCCGCGGGCGAGCTGCTGCGGCGCGACGATCGGCATCTGGCGGACCTGGCCTGGCCGGACGGCGTCGATGCGCTGCTGGCCATCGACAAGCGCTGGAATCCGGCGCCCGAGGAGGAAGACATTGCCGACGATGACAAGGTCACCATCTATCTGCTGGTGCCGGTGAAGTTCACCAAAAAAGGCGCGCCCGACGCCAGCACCTTGCCGGCTTTGATGGAGCGCAAGCTCAAAGGCAGCTGGAAAGTGTCGGCCCTGCCTGTCCCCGTGATTGGCTAGCTCATGACAAAAAAAATTCTTCTCCTGAGCGTCTCGGCCGGCGCCGGCCACATGCGCGCGGCGCAAGCCATCGAGGCGTATGCGTCGCGCGATGGCGGCGCAGGCCCTGCGGCGCTGGTCCTGCATCTCGACGTGATGGACTTCGTCACGCCGGCATTTCGCAAGCTGTACACGGATTTCTATATCAAGCTGGTCAACAAGGCCCCCGCGCTGTGGGGCTATCTGTATCACGCCACCCACGATGCGCCGCGCGACAGCACCATGCAGCGCCTGCGCCGTGGCATCGAGCGCCTCAACACGCGTGCGCTGATGGCGCAGATCGCCGCCTTCCAGCCAGACGCCATCATCTGCACGCATTTCCTGCCGGCCGAACTGCTGTCGCGCGCGCTGCGCCAGCAGCAGCTGGCTTGCCCCGTCTGGGTGCAAGTCACGGATTTCGACTTGCACCGCATGTGGGTGCATGAACAGATGCAGGGATATTTTGCAGCCACCGACGAAGTGGCGTTCCGCATGCGCCACGAAGGCATCCCCGCCGAACGCATCCATGTGACGGGCATTCCCATCATGCCCGCGTTTGCGCAGGTGCCCGACCGCGTGTCGTGCGCGCAGGCGTTTGGCCTCGACCCGCAGCGCACGACGGTCTTGCTGATGGGCGGCGGGGCGGGACTGGGCAGCCTTGAAACGGTCGCCGCGCGCCTGCTGGCGCTGCCGGGCGACTTCCAGCTGATCGTACTGGCGGGGAAGAACGCCGCCGCGTTGGCGGCGCTGCAGACACTGGCCGGCCAGTATCCGGGCCGCTTGCTGGCGCAAGGCTTTACCAGCGAAGTCGAGCGCCTGATGGCGTGCGCCGACCTGGTGATCACCAAGCCGGGCGGACTGACTACCTCGGAATGCCTGGCCCTGGGCTTGCCCATGATCGTCAACTCGCCGATTCCGGGGCAGGAAGAGCGCAATGCCGACTATCTGCTGGAGCAGGGCGTGGCCCTGAAGGCATTCGATGCCGTCACCCTGGAATACCGCGTGCGCCTGCTGCTCGATCATCCTGCACAGTTGCATGCCATGCGCGCGAAAGCGCTGGCCCTGGGCCGTCCGCGCGCCGCTTTGGACGTACTGGCGCAGGTGCAGCGCGCTGGCGCCATTCATCAATAACAAGGAAGCCATGATGTTGCATGCAGTACTTTTGACGCTCGCCCTGGGGCTGGCCGCCGCGCCGGCCGGGGCGCAGCCATCGCCGCCACGCCATCCGGACTGGGCCACGCCGTTGCCGCAGGTGTCGAACCTGCACCAGGTCACGCCCGTCCTGTACCGCAGCGCCAGGCTGGACAGCGCCGACGTGGCCCAGCTGCAGGCGCTGGGCGTGAAGACGGTGATCAGCCTGCGCTCCTTCCACTCCGATACGCAGGTGCTGGAAGGCAGCGGCATCCGCGCCGTCCGTATTCCCATCAATACCTGGGCCATCCGCGACCGGCATGTGATCGACACCATGCGTGCCATCCGCGCCGCCGGGCAGCACGGTCCCGTGTTGCTGCACTGCCTGCACGGCGCCGACCGCACGGGCATGATGGCCGCCATGTACCGCATGCTGTACCAGGGCTGGCCGCGCGAGAAGGCGATCGACGAGCTGAAAAATGGCGGCTACGGCTACCACGCCGTGTGGAAGAATATCGAAAGCTACCTCCAGCGCGTGAATGTCGACGAACTACGCGCACGTATCGATGCGCCGCAACCCTGATACCCCGCTGGCGAGCCACTTCAGGCATGATTGCGATTCCAGTCACGTTTTTCCGGAACCCGCATGGAACACCATAGCTTTCTCATCAACATACTGTTTTACCTGGTTGCCGCCATCATCATGGTGCCGCTGGCCAAGCGCCTGGGCATGGGCGCCGTGCTGGGTTATCTGGTGGCCGGCGTCGTTATCGGTCCCTGGGGCCTGGGCCTGATCAAGAATGTCGAGGTGATCCTCAGCTTTTCCGAATTCGGCGTGGTGCTGCTGCTGTTCCTGATCGGCCTGGAGCTGGAACCCAAACGATTGTGGCTGCTGCGCCGTCCGATTTTCGGCTGGGGCGGGGCGCAGGTGGGTGTCGTCAGCGCGGGCTTGTGCGCCGTGGCCATGGCCTTTGGCGTGGACTGGCGCACCGCGCTGGTGGGCGCGCTGGGGCTGTCGCTGTCGTCGACGGCCATCGTGCTGGCCACCCTGGGTGAACGCAAGCTGATGACGACGCCGGCCGGTTCCGCGGGCTTTTCCATTTTGCTGTTCCAGGATATCGCCGCCATTCCCATGATCGCGCTGGTGCCGCTGCTGGGCGGCCTGGTCACGCATAGCGGTGAGCCGGGCTGGCTGCGCGTGGCCAAGCTGGCCGCCGTGCTGGCGGCCCTGGTGATCGGCGGGCGCTTCCTGGTGAACCCCATCCTGCGCTTCATCGCCAGGACGGACTTGCGCGAAATCTTCACGGCCTTCGCCCTGCTGCTGGTGATCGCCATTTGCGTGCTGATGGAATCGGTGGGCTTGTCGATGGCGCTGGGTACCTTTATGGCGGGCGTGCTGCTGGCCGATTCCGAATACCGCCATGAACTCATTTCCGACCTGGAGCCGTTCAAGGGACTGCTGCTGGGCCTGTTTTTCATCGCCGTCGGCATGTCCGTCGATTTCGGCGTGCTGCGCGCCCAGCCCCTGCTGATCCTGGCCCTGGTAGCGGGGCTGCTGGCGGTCAAGATCGCCTTGCTGTACCTGTTGTCGAAGTTTGTCGACATTCCCCGCGGCCAGCAGCTGTTCTTTGCGCTGCTGCTGTCGCAGGGCGGCGAATTCGCCTTCGTCGTGTTTGCCGCCGCCGAGGCCGCGCACGTGTTTGCGCCGGAGACGGCCGCGCTGCTGGTCGTGGTGGTGACCCTGTCGATGGTGGCCACGCCCTTGCTGCTGCTGGCGCACGATAAATTCGTCGCGCCGCGCCTGCAAGGCGAAAAGAAGCGCCGGCCCGACGACCATATCGAGGCGCAGGACAACCCCATCGTCATCGCCGGTTTCGGCCGCTTCGGCCAGATCATCGGCCGCCTGCTGGCGGCCAATAAAATCGGCGTGACGGTGCTGGACCACGACCCGGACCAGATCGAGCTGCTGCGCAAGTTCGGCTTCAAGGTGTTCTATGGCGACGCCACGCGCGTGGATCTGCTGGTGGCGGCCGGCATCGAGAAGGCCAGGGCGCTGGTGATCGCCATCGACAACGTGGAAGACAGTCTGGCCCTGGTCGACGCCGTGCGCCTGCGCCTGCCCGAACTGACGATTCTGGCGCGCGCGCGCAACGTCACGCATTACTATGAATTGATGAAGCGGGGCGTGACCCTGATCGAGCGCGAAACGTTCGCGGCGGCGCTGCTGCTGGGCGAGCAGACCTTGCAGCAGGTGGGCTTCAGTCCGGAGCGGGCGCAGCGCGCGGCCGGCATCTTTGGCCGGCATAACCTGAAAACCCTGCTGGAAGTGGCGCCGCACTTCCAGGACCAGCAAAAAGTCATGTCCCTCACGCGCCAGGCGCGCGAGGAACTGGAAGACATGTTCGAGAGCGATGCGGCGGCGTTTGCGGCGGCTGAAACTTCGGGGTCAGACCCTCAACACCGCTAACACAGAGGCTTGCGCTAACAATAGAGGGGGTCTGACCCCAGCCTTCGCTTGGGGTTTGCTCAAGCTTACTTCCCCCGGCGGCTCTCAATCGCCTCGATCTGGTCCATGATGCCGTTCATGCGCGCCACCAGCGCCTGGTACGGTTTCGGCGAGGCCAGGTCGACGCCGGCCGCCTTCACCATTTCATACGGATAGGCCGAGCCGCCCGCGCCGAGCATCTTCAGGTAGGCGGCCAGCGCGCCCGGTTCCTTGTCGAGGATGCGCTGCGCGAAATCCTGCGCCGCCGCGATCGAGGTGGCGTACTGGAACACGTAGAAGCCGTGATAAAAATGTGGCACGTAGGCCCATTCCAGCGCGTAGGCGGGATCGATGGTCATGACGCCCTGCGCCTCGCCGTGGTAGCGCTTGAGGATGCCGGCATAGATGGCCGTGATCTCTTCGCCCGTCAGCGATTCTCCCTTGTCCACCTTGCCGTGGATGGCCGCCTCGAATTCGGCGAACATGGCCTGGCGGAAGAAGGTGCCGCGCAGGTTTTCCAGCGCCGCGCCCAGGTACAAGAGGCGCTCGTCGTCATCCTTGGCCTGCTTCAGGCGCGCATCGAGCAGCAGCGCCTCGTTCGTCGTCGAGGCGATTTCCGCCACAAAGATGCTGTACGGTGCATAGATCGATGGCTGCGCCTTGTTGGCCAGCACCGAGTGCATGGCGTGGCCCCATTCGTGCGTCAGGGTGCTGACGGCTTCGTAATTGTCCGTGTAGTTGAGGAGCACGAACGGATGCACGTCGTACGCGTCGCCATTCATATAGGCGCCCGCCACCTTGCGCGGGCGCGGATACACATCCATCCAGCGCGCGTCCACGGCGGCGGTGAGTGCCTTCACATAGTCGGGCCCCAGCGGCGCGACGGAGTCGAGCATCATCTGCTTGCCTTCGGCCAGCGGGAAGGTGCGGTCGCTTTTCAGCAGCGGCGCATAGATGTCGTAATACGCGAGGTCCTTGACGCCCAGCATGCGCGCGCGCAGCTTGAAGTAGCGGTGCAAGGTGGGCAGGTTGGCGTTGGTTTGCGCGATCAGGGTCTGGTAGACGGCCGGCGGCAAATGGTCGGCGTCGAGCGCCGCGCTTTGCGAGTCGGCATAGCGGCGCACCTTCGCATACGCGGCATCCGTCTTCAGCTGGCCGTACAGGGTTTCGCCGAACGTGCGTTCATATTCCTTCCACTTGCCGAAGAAGGCGTCGAACACCAGCTTGCGGTCGGCACGTTTGTCATCGTCGCGGTATTTCGTGTAGGCCGCCTGGTCGAGGCGCACTTGTGTACCGTCCGACAGTGTGACGGTCGGCCACGGGATTTCCGCATTGGCCAGAGTGCGGTAGACGCTGGCGGCCGAGCTTGTTGCCAGGCCAAACTGCGCCACCAGCTGCTCGCCAGCCGCGTTGAGCGTATGCGGCGCGCTGCGCAGCATGTTGCTCAATTGAAAACGGTACAGCTGCAAGCCCTTGTCCTTCGCCAGCATGGCATCGATGCGCTGGCTGCCCAGGGCAAGGATTTCCGGCTGCAGAAAGGTCGTCGCCTGGGAGAAATCGTTGCCCAGCAGGGCGGCGCGCTGGTTCAGCTGGTTGCCCTTGCTGTCGCCCGTATCCTGGTCGTAGTACTGCGCCGCATAGGTGGTGAGCGTGTTGACGCGCTTGCGCGCATCGGCGTACAGGTCCAGGCAGCTTTTCAGGCGGGCCGGCGAGGCTTTCAGCTGCCCTTTGCAGGCGCCCAGTTGCTGCAGCTGGGCCGACAGCTTTTTCGCGTCGGCGTCGAACGCGGCATCGTTTTGATACAGCGCCGTCAAATCCCAGCGGTCGGCCTGGCGGTCGGTGGGAGCCGGCGCGGCGAAGGCGGTGGAGATGGCAAAGCCGAGGGCCAGCAGGGTCAGTACGGGGCGTTTGAGCGCGGTTGTCGGCATACAGTATCCATTCATGGTCTGGTTGCAAGGGATGCCGGCACGAACGTGGCGGCAGACAACGAGCTTACTGCAGCAGGGGGATGAAGGAAAGCATTTCGGACGAGGGGGAGGGGCGCGGGGAAAAGCAGCTTCCCCGCGCACTGCCTGATTACTGCTTCTTGCCCAGCAAATCGAGCAGGATCGACGTTTCCGCCGTGATCGCCGCCTTGATGGTCGGCTGGTACTCGGGTGCCCATTGCGGCGAGTGCGGGCCGGCCAGCGGTTTGCCGCTGGCCTTGGCCGCCGCCAGCTTGCCTGGTTCCACCGCGCCGATATGCAGCAGCACGGCTTTCACGCCGGCCTGGCCGTAGTTGGCGAAGTCTTCCGACGTCATCTTGGCCGGCATTTCCGTCACGTTGGCCGCGCCCAGCGATTTTTGCAAGGTAGACACCATGCGCAGGGTCAGGTCCGGGTCGTTGTAGACGGCGTCCGTGCCTGGACGAATCTCCACCAGCGGCTCTTTCGGCGCGCCGGCGGCAAACGCTTCGCCCTTGACTTCACGCGCGATGCTGGCCAGGACGCGCTTGCGCACGGCATCCTTGAAGGTACGCACCGTCAGTTGCATGGTGACCTGGTCGGGCACGATGTTGGCCTGCGTGCCGCCATGGATGCTGCCCACCGTGATGACGACGGGGTCCATCGGATTGTTTTCGCGCGAGACCAGCGTTTGCAGTGCCAGCACGATGCGTGCGGCCATCACGACGGGATCGCGCGTGTCGTGCGGCGCGGCGCCGTGGCCGCCCTGGCCATACACGGTGATGCTGATGGTGTCGGCGGCGGCGCGGAAGTAGCCGGCGTGGTAGCCCACCGTGCCCGATGGCAGCGTCGCTTCATCGTGGAAGGACAGGGCATAGTCCGGTTTCGGGAAGCGCGTGAACAAGCCGTCCTTCAGCATGGCGGCCGCGCCCAGCAGCGGTTCTTCGGCCGGCTGGCCCACCAGCATCAGAGTGCCGCTCCAGTGCTGGCGGTTGTCGGCCATCAGTTTGGCGCTGCCATACCAGGCCGACATGTGCACGTCGTGGCCGCAGGCATGCATCACCGGCACGCTTTCGCCGGCCGCGTTTTTCGTCACCACGCTGCTGGCAAACGGCAGGCCGGTCTTTTCCAGCACCGGCAGCGCATCGATTTCCGTGCGCAGCATGACGACGGGACCGGGGCCGTTGCGCAGGATGGCGACGACGCCCGTGCCGCCGACGCCGGTGGTTACGTCAAAACCGAGCGCCTTGACCTTCTCGGCCAGTTTTTTTGCCGTCTCGACTTCCTGGAACGCCAGTTCCGGGTGGCGGTGCAAGTCCAGGTACAGGCTTTCCACGGCCGGGTAATTGGCTGCGAGCTGGGCCGCGATGGCGGGTGGCAGGGCCGCGCCGTGGGCGCTGCCGGCACAGGCGAGGACGGCGGCAAAGGTGATTTTCTTCAGGGGCAATGCGGAAAGTTTCATAGATTTCTTTGAGAAACAGGCGGGCGGACAAGCGCGGCGCGCCTGTAGTTGCGGAGGAGATTTTTAACTTAACAGAAACATTTCTCAAAATCAACAAATCAGCTACATATATTTCAACAATGTATAATCTGCAATGCAAAAAATTCCATATGGAATTAAATATATCTTTGATGCATTTATTGAGAGAAAAGACACCATGGGCTTTATCGCAAATATCAAGATCGGCAAGCGCCTGAGCATCGGCTTTGTCCTGATCCTGGCAATGACCGTTCTGATCGCTACAGTGGGCGTGTGGCGCCTCAATGAGGTGGCGACGTCGACGCGGGCCATGATGGCCGAACCGCTGACCAAGGAACGCCTGATTACCGACTGGTATGGCTTGAACTTTGCCTCGATCCGCCGCACGGCCGCCATCGTCAAGAGCAGCGACCCGGCGCTGGGACCGTATTTCAAGGAAGACTCGGCCGCGTCCGTGAAGAAGGCGGCCGAATTGCTCAAGCAGATCGAGCCGCTCGTCGCGGGCGACAAGGAAAAAGCCCTGTTTGCCAAGATCCTCGAGCAGCGCAAGGTGTACAGCGCCTCGCGCGACGGCGCCGTCAAGGCCAAGGCCGATGGCGACGTGGAAGGCGCGGCGAAAATCCTCGACACCGCGTTCACCCCGGCGGCCAAGGTGTACCAGGATTTACTGCAGGAACTGGTGACCTTGCAGCGCGAAAGCATCGATGCGACGGCCAAGCAGATCGACGCTTCCGCCGTGCATGACACCACCGTCATCAGCCTGCTGACGCTGTTCGCCGTGGCATTCGGCGTGTTGTGCTCGTGGCTGCTGACGACGGGCATCACGCGTCCGCTGCGCCAGGCGCTGGCGCTGGCCGAAACGGTGGCCGCCGGCGACCTGACGCAGACCGTCGCCACGACGGCGAAGGATGAAACGGGGGCGTTGCTGACGGCCCTGGGCAATATGAACAACAATCTGGTCAGCATCGTCAGCCAGGTGCGCAGCGGCACGGACAGCATCGCCACGGCATCGTCGGAAATCGCGGCCGGCAACCTGGACCTGTCATCGCGCACGGAACAGCAGGCCGGTTCGCTGGAAGAAACCGCTTCGTCGATGGAAGAGCTGACCAGCACCGTCAGGCAGAACGCGGATAACGCGCGCCAGGCCAACCAGCTGGCCATCGCCGCGGCCGGCATCGCCAGCCGCGGCGGCTCGGTGGTGGCCGAAGTGGTGGCGACCATGGGGTCGATCAACGAGTCGTCGCGCAAGATCGTCGACATCATCAGCGTGATCGACGGCATCGCCTTCCAGACGAATATCCTGGCGCTCAATGCGGCCGTGGAAGCGGCGCGGGCCGGCGAGCAGGGACGCGGTTTTGCGGTCGTGGCCGGCGAAGTGCGCAACCTGGCGCAGCGCTCGGCAGCGGCGGCCAAGGAAATCAAGGGCTTGATCGACGACTCCGTCAGCAAGGTGGGCGTGGGTGCCAAGCTGGTCGACCAGGCCGGCGCGACGATGGATGAAGTGGTGTCCAGCGTCAAGCGCGTGACCGACATCATCGGCGAGATTTCCAGCGCCAGCCAGGAACAGACGCACGGCATCGGGCAAGTCAACCAGGCGATTACCCAGATGGACCAGGTGACCCAGCAGAATGCGGCCCTGGTGGAAGAGGCGGCGGCCGCCGCCGGTTCGCTGCAAGAGCAGGCGAACGGCCTGGCGCAAGTGGTCAGCGTATTCAAGTTGCGCGATCAGCCAGGTTTGCTGCGCCGTCCGGCGCCACAGCCGGCAGCCGCGCGTCCTGCGCCGGCAGCACCGCGCCCGCGCGTTGCCGTGCGCGGCGCCGCCGTGCCGCCAAGGACGCTGGCGCCAGCCAAGGCGGCAGCCGGCGATGACTGGGAAGAGTTTTAATAGCCAGTCGCCGCACCGTTCGTCACGCTTTTCGACCGTTCGCGTGGCACATTGCGCCGTTCGTGTGGCGCCGCTGGCGGCAGCGGCGGTGCGCCGATAGGCTGGGGGCTTCTTTCCTGGAGCCCCGCCATGCTATCGCTCAAAGCGCTCGATAAAACTTACGACAACGGCGTTCACGCCATCAATAACGTCAGCCTGGAGATTCCCGCCGGTCTGTTTGGCCTGCTCGGGCCGAATGGCGCCGGCAAGTCCTCGCTGATGCGCACCATCGCCACCTTGCAGGATCCCGACAGCGGCAGCATGCATTTCAACGGCGTCGATGTCGCCAGCGACAAGGCGGCGCTACGGCGCCAGCTCGGCTACCTGCCGCAGGATTTCGGCGTCTATCCCAGGGTCAGCGCGGTCGAGCTGCTCAATCACTTTGCCATCTTGAAGGGACTGCATCAGCGGGGCGAGCGTCGCGAGGCGGTCGAGGCGCTGCTGCAGCTGACCAATCTGTGGGAGGCGCGCAAGCGCGCCGTCGCCAGCTATTCGGGCGGCATGCGCCAGCGCTTCGGCATCGCCCAGGCGCTGCTGGGCGCGCCGCGCCTGGTGATCGTCGACGAACCGACCGCCGGCCTGGACCCCGATGAACGCCAGCGCTTCCTGAACCTGCTGGCGCGCATCGGCGACAAGGTGGTGGTGATCCTGTCGACCCACATCGTCGAAGACGTGACCAATCTGTGCCCCCGCATGGCCATGATCGCCAAGGGGCGCGTGCTGATCGACGGCGCGCCGCAGGCGGCGATCGCCACCCTGCAGGACCGCGTCTGGCGCCGCAGCGTCAGCGATGCCGAACTGGCGCAGTACCAGCAGCACTGCACGGTGCTGTCGAGCCGCCTGGTGGCGGGCCGCACGCAGATCAACGTGTATGCGGACAGCCAGCCCGATGACGGCTTCCGCCGTGTCGAACCGGACCTGGAAGACGTCTACTTCCTGCAACTGCGGGCGGCCTGAGGAGAACAGCATGTGGCAGGAATTCTTTCGCTTCGACTTGCGCTACCAATTGCGCCAGCCCTTGCTGTGGCTGATGACGGTGCCCCTGATGGCCGGTGCCTTTCTGACGGCCGGCAGCCCGACCTTCCGCCTCGGTGGCGGCATCGGCAATGTGCACCTGAACGCGCCGGCCGTGATCGCCAACCAGCTTGGCGTGCTGAGCATGCTTGCCATGTTCCTGGTGGCCGTGTTTATCGCCGGCGCCGTGCTGCGCGACAGCGACGCCGGCATCGCCGATCTGCTGTACGCCACGCCGATGCGCAAGCGCGATTACCTGGGCGGGCGCTTCCTGGCCGGCCTGGCGGCCTGCCTGCTGGTATTCGTGCTGGTGGTGCTGGCGATGATGCTCGGTTCGCTCACTTCCGCCGCCGACCCCGAGCGGCTCAACCCCGTCACGCCGCTGCCCTATCTGTGGAGCTTTGCCGTCTTTATCGTGCCCAATGTGCTGTTTGTCGCCGCGCTGCTGATGCTGCTGGCCGTGGCCGGGCGCTCGATGCTGCTCGTGTACGTGGGCGTGCTGGCGTTTTTCGTGCTGTGGGCGGCCTCCGGCCTGCTGGCCGGACGTCCGGCGCTGGCCATGACGGCAGCCTTGCTGGACCCGTTTGGCGTGCGCGCCCTGGCGCTGGCCACGCGCTACTTCACCAGCGCCGAAATGAATACGGCGCTGCCGCCGCTGGCCGGCCTGCTGCTGGCCAATCGCCTGCTGTGGGGCGTGCTGTCGCTGGCGCTGCTGGCGGCCACCATCTGGCTGTTCAAGCCGCAGCGCGCCGGTGCAGGCCGCGGCTGGTTCCGCCGTGCCGTCCGCGCGCAGGCGGCGCCCGTTGCCATCGTCGCGGCCGGCCCCGCGCTGCGCCCGGTCGTGCCGCAGTTTGGCATGGCGGCGGCATGGCGGCAATTCTGGCATGTGCTGCGCTTTGACACGATGGGCGTGCTGAAAAGCGTGCCTTTCCTCGTCATGCTGCTGCTGGCGCTGGCCAACTTCATCGCCAATGTCAGTGTCGGCGGCTTGCGCTTTGACAGCGTGCCGTATCCGCTGACGCGCCTGATGCTGGTCGAACTGGCCGACAGCCTGAACTTTGTGCTGGCCATCGTCGTGATGTTCTACAGCGGCGAACTGGTATGGCGCGACCGGCACGCGAAGATCGCCGACCTGACGGACGCCTTGCCCGTGCCGGGCTGGCTGCCGCTGCTGGCCAAGTGCGGTGCCTTGACCGCCGTGGTGGCCGTGTTTCTGGGCGCCGGCGTGCTGGCTGCGCTGGCGGTGCAGCTGCTCCAGGGCGGCGTGCGCCCGGAACCGCTGCTGTATCTGCAAGGCACGCTGATGAACGCCGCCTGGTTCGTGCTGATGGCGCTGGCCATGCTGGCGTTGCAGGTCATCGTCAACCAGAAATACGTCGCGTATGCGCTTTCGCTGCTGCTGGTGATGTTCAAGCCGCTGCTGGCCGCGCTGGGCTTCGAGCATCCGCTGTACCGCTTTGCCTCGCTGCCGGAACTGGTGTACTCGGATTTGAACGGCTATGGCGGCCTGCTGGCCGGCTGGCTGTGGTTCGCGCTGTACTGGACGCTGGGCACGGTGGCGCTGCTGCTGGTGGCGCAGGCTTTTCGCCCGTCGGGGCGCGCGGCCCGCTGGCGCGTGCGCTGGTCGCAAGGCGTGCGGCGCCTGCGCGGCGCCAGCGGCTGGGCCCTGGCCCTGAGCCTGGCCGGCTTTGCCGCCAGCGGCAGCTGGATCGCCTACAACATGCACGTGCTGAACCACTATCAGTCCGGCGCACAGCTGCTCGATGCGCGCGCCGACCATGAACGGCGCTATCGCCAGTATCTGGCGCTGCCGCAGCCCGGCATCACGGCGATTGCCGCCAATGTCGACCTGTATCCGGCGCAGCGCAGCGCGGTGATACGCGGCCGCTATCGCGTGAAGAATCGTGGCGCGACGCCGCTGCGCACGCTGTACCTGCAGATGGATACGGCGGCGCAGACCACCTGGCAGGCACTGCCCGCGCACCGCGTGCTGGTCGACGATGCGCGCCATGGCGTGCGCATCATCGAACTGGCGCAGGTGCTGGCGCCGGGCGCGACGCTCGATCTCGCGTTTCTCGTGACCGTGCGCCAGCAGGGCTTTACGGCCAGCGGCCAGGCCGAGGGCGTGCAGCACAACGGCAGCTATTTCACCATCGAGCAGTATTTCCCGCACCTGGGCTACAACGCGGCGCAGGAGATCGCGGACAGCGGCGAGCGTCGGCAGCGTGGCCTGAGCGCGCCGCATGGCATGCCCAAGCTCGACGACCCGCAGGCGCGCTACAGCAATTATTGGAAGCAGTGGGGCATCGATGGCGACCTGGTCGACTTCCAGACCACCATCTCCACCAGCGCGGACCAGGTGGCGATCGCCCCGGGCACGCTGGAAGGCAGCTGGCAGCAAGGCGGGCGCCGTTATTTCAGCTACCGCATGGCGCAGCCGGCGCTGCCGTTCTTCGCCTTCCAGTCCGGCCGCTGGCAGGTGCGGCGCGCGCAGTGGCAGGATGTGGCGATCGAGATCCACCACGATGCGAAGCACGCGTGGAATACCGGCAGCATGGTCGCCGGCGCGCAGCAGGCGCTCGCCTACAACACGGCGCACTTCGGCCCCTACCCGCACCGGCACTTGCGCATCGTCGAGTTCCCCCTGTACCAGCAGTATGCGCGCAGCTTCCCGGGCCTGATCCCGTTTTCGGAGTCGCTGGGTTTTATCAGCGACCTGCGCGACCCCGATGGCGTCGACCATGTGTTCTATGTCACGGCGCATGAAGTGGCGCACCAGTGGTGGGGCGACCAGCTCATCGCCGCCAACGTGCAGGGCAGCGGCATGCTGACGGAATCGCTGGCGGAGTATTCGGCGCTGATGGCGGTGGAGCAGCGCTTCGGCGCCGACAAGGTGCGGCGCATCCTGCGCTTCGACCTCGATGCCTACCTCGCCGGCCGGGGCCGGGAACAGGGCCGGGAGCTGCCCCTGTTCCGCAGCGAGGGCCAGGCGTATATCGAATACCGCAAAGGCAGCCTGGCGTTCTACCGCCTGCGCGCCGAAATCGGCGAGGCGGCCTTGAACCGCGCCTTGAAAGCCTTCCTGGCGCAGCATCGCTATCGCAGCTCGCCCTATGCGACCAGCCGCGACCTGCTGTCCTTTATCCGCGCCGAAACGCCGGCGGCGCAGCAGCAGCTGGTCACCGATCTGTTCGAGCGTATCGTCCTGTACGACAACCGCCTGGCCGGCGCCAGTGCGCTGCGCCGTGCCGATGGCCGCTGGGACGTGACCTTGCAAGTGCAGCTGGCCAAGCTGGAAGCCGACCGCAAGGGCCGCGATATGCCGCGCGCCTACGATGAACCGGTCGACCTGGCGGTGTTTGCCGATGGCGCGCCACAGCGCCTGCTGTATCGCGGCAAGCACCGCTTGCCCGGCGGCGCCGCATCGGTGACGGTGACGGTCGATGCGCCACCGGGCGAAGCGGTGCTGGATCCGGAGCAGCTGCTGATCGAGCGCAATGGGCTGGACAACCGCCGGCGCGTGCAGCTTACAGGCGGTTGAGCTGTCTGAAGACGATGGCGCGCCGGCGCGACATGCCCACGCGCAGGCCGCCGTGCAAGGTGAGCGTCATGCCGCCCGCGGGCGCGGGCGCGATGTCCGTCACGCTGGCGAGGTTGACGATGCGGCTGCGGCTGACGCGCATGAATTTCGCCGCGTCCAGCCGCGCTTCGAGCTGCACCAGTGAGCGCAACAGCAGCGGACGGTGGCTATCGAAATACACGCGCGTGTAATTGCCTTCCGATTCGAACAGCGCGATGTCGTCCAGCGCCACGAACCAGCAGCGCTCGCCGTCCTTGATGAATACCTTGCCATCGGCGGCCGTCGCCCCGGCTTCCGGGGGAGCGGGCCGGCGCTTCTCGAGCGCTTGCGCCAGCCGTGGCGGATCGATGGGTTTGAGCAGGTAATCGAGGGCGCTGACGTCAAAGGCGCGCAGCGCATAGCGGTCGTAGGCCGTGGTGAAGATCACGGCCGGCGCTTGCGCGAGCGCCCCCAGCAGGTCGAAGCCGCTGCCATCGGGCATTTGCACGTCGAGGAAAATCAGGTCCGGCGCCAGCGCCGCGATCTGCTGCAAGCCTTCCTGTACGTTGGCCGCTTCGCCGACCACGCTGACCCACGGATGCTCGCGCAGCAGGCGGCGCAACTCGTCGCGCGCCAGCCGCTCATCGTCGATGATCATCACGCGCATGTCTGCTCCCAGGGTAGTGTGACGGTGGCGATGACCCAGCCGTCCTGCTCGGCCAGGCGGCAAGTGGCTCCCGCGCCAAACAGCAGGTGCAGACGCTGGCCGGCATTGGCCAGGCCCACGCGCGTCGAGCCGCTGTCGGCTGCCAGCTTGCCCTGGTTCGCCACGCGCAGCAGCACGCTGTCATCGGCCCGGCGCGCCTCGATGCGCACGGCGCACGGGCCGGTGCTGCGTTCGACGCCATGCTTGATGGCGTTTTCGACCAAGGTTTGCAGCAGCATCGGCGGCAGCGCCACGGCGTCGAGGCCGGGAGCGATATCCTGGCTCAGTTGCAGCCGCTCTTCAAAGCGCAGCTTTTCCATGCCGAGATAGGCTTGCAGTGCGGCCAGCTCGGCATCGAGCCGCACCGTGTCGGACAATCCCGTCTGCAGATTGTGGCGCATCATGGCGGCCAGCTGGTTCATGGCACGCGCGGCTGCCTGCACGTCCTGGAACATCAGCGCGCGGATGCTGTTCATGCTGTTGAAGAAAAAGTGGGGATTGACCTGCGCCTGCAAGGCGCGCAGTTCGGCATCCTTGACATGGATTTCCAGCTGCAGCTTGTCGAACGCCAGTTGCGTGGCGTGGCGGCGCGACAGCGCCAGGGTGTACAGCAGCGTCCACAGCGCGAACACGATAAACCAGAGCACCGTCAGGATCGCCAGGGTGGCCGGCAGTTCGGCGCGGTCCTGCAGCAGGGCGCCGTTGCGGAACAGCAGCTCGGCCAGCAGCACGGCACCTGTTTGCAGCACGCTGAGCAGCAGCAGGCCGGCGCCGATGCGCGCCAGCGGCAATCTGTCTTGCGCTCCCTTGATCCAGCCATGGCGCCGCAGGTGATTGCGCCAGCCGTGCGACAGGCCCAGGCCTGTCAGCGCGCAGAAGACCTTGGCGACCGAGAACCACAGGACATAGGCATTGGGCCCGCCGCCCCAGGAGGCGTACACGCCCAGCGCCGCCAGCGCGCCCCAGCCGGCGCACTGCGCGATCCAGTAGTCGCGCGGCGTGCGCACGGTCAGGCTTGTTGCAGCGCGATGGTGCCGAACGTGGTCGGCGTCGAGCACGGCTCTTCGTCGAAGGCGATGTCGCCCATGGGGCTGGCCACGCCGTCCGCCTTCAAATCCTTGAAGCCGAACAGTTTCGGATCCATCAAGTGCGATGGCGCCACGTTCGACAGGGCCGAGAAGATACTTTCCACGCGGCCGGGGAATTTCTTGTCCCATTCGCGCATCAAGCCCTTGATCTGCTTGCGCTGCAGGTTTTCCTGCGAACCGCACAGGTCGCATGGAATGATGGGGAAGCCCTTGACTTCCGCATAGCGCTGCGTGTCTTCTTCCTTCACATACGCCATCGGGCGGATGACGATGTGCTTGCCGTCGTCCGACTGCAGCTTGGCCGGCATGCCTTTCAGTTTGCCGCCGAAGAACATATTCAGGAAGAAGGTTTCCAGGATGTCGTCGCGGTGGTGGCCCAGGGCGATCTTGTTGGCGCCCAGCTCGTCGGCCACGCGGTACAGGATGCCGCGGCGCAGGCGCGAGCACAGCGAGCAGGTGGTCTTGCCTTCCGGGATCAGGCGCTTGACGATGCTGTAGGTATCCTGGTTTTCGATGTGGAAGGCCACGCCCAGTTCCGTCAGGTAGGCGGGCAGGATTTCCGGCGGGAAGTTCGGCTGCTTCTGGTCCAGGTTGACGGCGACGATGTCAAAATGGATAGGCGCGCGTTCGCGCAAGGTCATCAGAATGTCCAGCAGGGCGTAGCTATCCTTGCCGCCGGACAAGCACACCATCACCTTGTCGCCGTCTTCGATCATGTTGAAATCGCCGATGGCCTGGCCCACCAGGCGGCACAAGCGCTTGTGCAGCTTGTTGTTTTCCAGGGCGATCTTTTCCGCCTTCTTGCGCGCCAGTTTTTGCGCTTCCACATTGGCCGGCACTTCCACGGCGGCTGTCATCGTTTCCAGTACGGCAGTGTCATTCATGTTGTTCATGCTTCATCCTTGATCTTGAATACTTCCACGCCCACGCCTTCGCAGTCGGGATACACGTCCGGTTTCATGCTCGAGACGCGCGCGGCGCGCACGCGCGGGTGGGCCAGCATGGCCGCGAGCACGTCGTCGACCAGGCTTTCCTGCAGCTGCACGTGGCCTTGCGCCATGCGCCTGGCGATGGTTTCGCGCATGAAGTCGTAGTCGACCACTTCTTCCAGCTGGTCATCCTTCGGCGTCGACAGGGCCAGGGGAATGTACAGGTCGACGTTGATGAGGACGCGCTGCTCGCCCTTTTTCTCGAAGTCGTAGACGCCGATGTTGATGAGGACTTCGTAATTGCGCAGGAACAGGCGGCGGCAATCGGCCAGGCGAGGGTGGGACAGGGCGGACGACATAGTTTTACCTTTTCGGGGATGCTGGAATGCTGGTTGTTTGGTGTGGCTGCTGATTATTTGGTCAAAAACATGACGTCGCGCGGCAAGCCGATCAAATGCTGGCCGCCATCGACCAGCAGGGTCGTGCCCGTCAGCGCGCGCGCGCCGGCCACGTAACAGACGCAGTCGGCCACATCCTCGGGCGTGCTGGAGCGTCCCAGCGGCGTGTTTTCATGCGCCTTGGCGAAGTTCGCTTCCGTCTGTTCGCCGGAGACCATGGTGATGCCGGGGGCAATGCCCACCACGCGCACTTTCGGCGCCAGCGCCTGGGCCAGCATGGTGGTCGCCGACAGCAGCGCCGCCTTGGACAGGGTGTACGACAAAAAATCAGGATTGAGATTGTACAGTTTTTGATCCAGCAAGTTGATGACCACGGCTTGCCCGCCTGCCGGGGTGGCCTGGTACAGCGCTTGCGCCAGCAGGATGGGGGCGGCCAGGTTGGCGTGCATGTGGGCGTCGAGGGCGGTGAAAGAAAAATCGCCCGCATTGTCGTATTCAAACAACGATGCGTTGTTGACCACGCAAGTCACGGCGCCCAGCGCCGCCTGTGCCTGTGGCAACAGCTGGCGCACGGCGTCTTCCTGCGCCAGGTCGCAGGGGAACGCTTGCGCGCGGCGCCCCAGCGCCGTGATTTCCGCCACCAGGCTGAGCGCCTCGTCGCGCGAGTCGCGGTAGTGGACGGCGATATCCCAGCCGTCGCGCGCCAGGCCGAGCGCGATGGCGCGGCCGATGCGGCGCGCGGCGCCCGTGACGAGGGCGACGCGGGGAGTGCTGTGTGGCAGTGTCGATGCTGGTGTCATGTCTTTACTGTATATATGGAGTGAGCGGGCTTGCCATGGCCGGTACTGGCGGCCCGCGCCGCCGATTCGCTACAATACGGTATGTCTCTTCCCGTACCCGATAGCGACGCGCTGGCCGCGTCCCATGCCTTGCAGCACCAGATTGCCGCCGAAATCGCGCGCAATGACGGCGCCATTCCCTTTGTCCGCTTCATGGAGCTGGCGCTGTATGCGCCTGACCTCGGCTATTACAGCGGCGGCGCCGCCAAGCTGGGCAAAGATGGCGATTTTACAACCGCGCCGGAAATCTCTCCCCTGTTCGGCGCCACCCTGGCCCATGTGGCAGCCGCTATTATGGCGCAAACGGCCCCGCGCATCCTCGAATTCGGCGCCGGTACGGGCAAGCTGGCCTGCGATATCCTGACGGAAGCGGCGAATGCCGGCATCCCTATCGAACAGTATGCGATCGTCGAATTGTCCGGCGAATTGCGCGCGCGCCAGGAGCTGGCCCTGGCCGGCTTCCCGCAAGTAGTGTGGCTAGACGGCTTCCCCGACAGTTTCGAAGGCGCCGTGTTCGGCAATGAAGTGCTCGACGCCATGCCCGTCAACCTGATCAGCAAGACGCCCGCCGGCTGGTGCGAACTCGACGTCAGCATTGCCGATGGCCAGTTCGTGTTTGTCGAACGTCCGGCCGGCGCCGACGTGGCGGCGCAGATCGCCGCCCAGGTGCCGGACGCCGAGGACTTGCCCGTCGGCTATGTCAGCGAGATCCATGGCGTGGCCTGCGGCTTCATGCGCTCGCTGGCGCGCATGCTGACCAATGGCAAGGGCGGCGCTGCCGTGCTGTTCGATTATGGCTTCCCCGCCCACGAGTATTACCTGGACTTGCGCGCCACGGGCACCCTGATGTGCCATTACCGCCACCACGCCCACGCGGAACCGTTTTATCTGCCCGGCTTGCAGGACATCACGGCCCACGTGGATTTCACGGCCATGGCGGTGGCGGCGCAGGATGCGGGTCTCGATGTGCTTGCCTACATGAACCAGGCGTCCTTCCTGCTGGGCGCAGGCATCGGCGACTTGCTGCTGCGTACCGATCCGGCACAGGTCAAAACGTATTTGCCGCAGGCCAGCGCCGTGCAAAAGCTGGTGTCGCCTGCCGAGATGGGGGAATTGTTCAAGGTGCTGGTGGTAGGGCACCAGGTGGAGTTGCCGGAAGCCCTGTTGTCCAGTGACCGCAGTCACCGCTTGTAAGCGCCTGCAATATCAAGGCAGGGCAGTGCCGCCCTGCAATTTCCTGTCCGCCGGTGGTTATTATCTTGTCATATCGTATATGATGACCGACACAGCACGGTTCCATCCTGCAAGAACCCGTCGCCGCGCACCGATTTCAAGATAGAACGATGGGAAAGATACATACACACTATGACAACCTGAAAGTGGCGCGCCTGGCGCCGCAGGAAGTCATACGTGCCGCGTACAAAGCCCTCAGCCAGAAATACCACCCGGACAAGAATCCTGGCGACGAAAAGGCCGCCCGCATCATGGCGATCCTCAACAGCGCCTATGGCACCTTGTCCGATCCACAACGCCGCAAGGAACACGACGAGTGGATCGCCGCCGAGGAGTGGGAAATCGAATGGCTGGAAAGCACCCACCACGAGGAAGGCAAGAGCCGCGATGGCCGCGCGAAAGGCCATGCCCAATCGCATGAGCACGCCTGGGCGCAGGATGTGCCGCCGCCGAAGGGCAAGGCGCCGCCCATCTGGCGCAACTGGCGCTGGTGGCTGAGTCTGCTTGTCTGCCTGTTGCTGGGCTGGCTGGGCGCCTTGCTCATGCTAGATACCTCGCAGCCGATGCCGGCCGCGCTGGCGTCGGCCTGGAGCGGCCTGGCCCGCGATGGCGCCAGGGCGCACCCGGACACGTCTTCAGCGGATGGCGTCGCCACGCCGCCGGCAAAAAACGAGGCGGTGGCTATCGATAGCTGGGCCGTGGGCAAGCCATATGCGGCCGAGCCCGCGCAAGCGAAGGCACCGGAGATCCGCGTGCTGGCCGTCTCACAGCTGAGCCTGAAAGCCAGCCGTCCCGCCTGCGATGGCGCCAGCCAGGCCGAGTCGGCGGCGCTGGTGGCGCCGAATGGCGAGCCATGGCCGGCGCAATCGGGCTACGTGGATGGCTTTCCGATCGGTAACAAGGGCGAGGAACTGAGCTTGACCATCGATAACAGCAGCAACGCGGCGCCCGTCTTCGTCAAGCTGTATGACCAGGAGCGGCGCTCGAATGTGCGCTACCTGTACATCCTGGCCAATGACAAGCTGACGGTGGAGCAGCTCAGCGCGGGCAAGTACGAAGTGCGTTACCAGGCTGTCGGGCCAGGCCAGGACAATTGCGGCGGCGCCACGCGCAGCGGTGCAGCGGTACCCGCGCCGGCGCCGGCCGCCGGAGACGGCGCTACGCAGAATCCTGTTGTAAGCAGCATCTAATCTGATTATGCTTGATAGGCGTCAACGCAGCGTCCACATCGAACTTATCCCTTAGGAGTATTCATGACCGACCTCAAAGCCGATGCAGATGATAACTGGCTGCTCGACGAAGATGAGCCGGTGGCCAGTCCTGCCGGGCTGGCCGCGCCCGACCAGCGCCTGTGGCGTGTCCTGATCGTCGACGATGACGTGGATGTGCATGCGGTCACGCGGCTGGCGCTGCGCAATGTCAGCTTCAAGGGCCGCGAACTGGAACTGTTTTCCGCCTACAGCGGCCGCGAAGCGTACGACATCCTGCGCGACACGCCCGATATCGCGCTGGTGCTGCTCGACGTGGTGATGGAAACGGACGATGCCGGCCTGATCCTCGCCAAGCGCATCCGCGCCGACCTGAACAATTCCATCGTGCGCGTCGTGCTGCGCACGGGCCAGCCGGGCCAGGCGCCCGAGCAGCGCGTCATCATCGAATACGACATCAACGATTACAAGGCCAAGACGGAACTGACGACGCAAAAGCTGTTTACCACCGTCATCTCGGCTCTGCGCGCCTACGAGAGCCTGATGATGCTCGAGCGCAGCCGCATCGGCCTGGGCAAGATTCTCGCCGGCGCCACCAATCTGTACCAGATCCATTCCCTGCGCGAATTCGCTTCCGGCGTGCTCAACCAGGTCAGCGCCATCCTCGACGTGGGCGCCGACGGCGTGCTGTGCCTGATGCAGGGCGGCGCCGGACGGCCCGAAGTGGTGGCCGCCACGGGCACGTATGCCGTGCTGGCCGAGGCGGAAGCCATGCCGGCCGACCATGCCCTGACGCCCACCATCGACAAGGCGTTCGCGGAAAAGCGCAGCCAGTTCGAGCATCCGGCCAATGTGCTGTTCATCCATACGGAAGGCAACCGCGAGCTGGCCATCTCCGTCACGCCGCCGTGGCCGCTGGCGCAGATCCAGCGCGACTTGCTGGAAGTGTTTTGCCAGCGCATCGCCGCCGCCTTCGACAACCTGTACATGTTCGGCCAGCTGCGCAAGGCGCAGGAAGCGACCGTGGTGGCGCTGGCCGACCTGGCCGAGTTCCGCGACAGCGACACGGGCGGCCACGTGCGGCGCGTGCAGCTATTGTCCGACGCCATCGCCCGGCGCATGCAGCAGCGCGGCGTGTACCCGGACGAGCTGACGCCGCAGCTGCTCGACATGATCGGCCTGGCCAGCATCCTGCACGACGTGGGCAAGGTGGCCACGCCGGACGCCGTGCTGCTCAAGCCGGGCAAGCATACGGACGAGGAGCGGGCGCAGATGCAGCTGCATGCCAGCGTCGGGCGCACCATCCTCGAGCGGGCCGCCAACATGGTCGACGGCGTCAGCTACCTGACCTATGGCGCGCAGATCGCGGGCGGCCACCACGAACACTTCGATGGCGCCGGCTACCCCCATGGCCTGAAGGGGCGCGATATTCCCGTGGCCGCGCGCATCGTTGCCGTGGTCGACGTTTTCGATGCCTTGCTGCACGAGCGGCCTTACAAGGAACCGTGGCCGTATCCGCAGGTGCGCGAGTACATCGAGCGGCGCAGCGGCAGCCAGTTCGATCCGGAAGTGGTGACGGCGCTGCTGGAACTGATCGACCATGAGCCGCAACTGTGGCATCCGGAGCGCGCCGTCGCTTGAGTAGCCGCTCCGTTGGCATTTTTCGGCGCGCCGCCATTCCCTTGCGCGCGGCGCCGTCATATACTCGGCAGCCTCATGCTGGCTGGCGCCACGCACCAGTGTGGCGCGCCGCGGAGTTTTCGGACATCACGACATGAAAGAACTCAAGGGCCTCAGCGCACTGATCATCGAGCCGCATCCGGGCATGCGCGCCAGCCTGCACAATATGCTCAACCTGTGCGGCCTGGCGAAGATCGACGACGCGGCCAGCTCGGGCCAGGCGATCCGCATGCTGGGCAGCAAATCGTATGACTTGATCCTGTGCGAATACGATCTCGATGGCGGGCAGGATGGGCAGCAGATGCTGGAAGACCTGCGCCACCACAAATTGATGCATGCATCGACCATGTTCTTCATGGTCACGGGCGAAGGCAGCTTCGCCAAGGTGGTCAGCGCCGTCGAGTTGTTGCCTACCGATTACATCCTCAAGCCCTTCACCGCTGACAACATGCTCGAGCGCATCGGCCGCGCGCTGGACAAGCGCAATGCCTTCGTGCCCGTGTATGAACTAATCGACGTGGGCAATGAGCGCGCGGCGATTGCCGCCTGCGCCGAGGGCGCCAGCCTGTATCCCCGCTACGCCACCGATTTCCTGCGCTTGCGCGCGGAACTGCACCTGCTGTTGGGCGAGGCGGCCGACGCCGAGCCGATCTACGCGGCCCTGTATGAAAGCAAGTCCATCGGCTGGGCGCGCCTGGGGCAGGCCAAGACGCAATTCCTGCTGGGCGAGTACGAAGCGGCGCAGGGCACCCTGGAAGGGCTGCTGGAAAACAACAAGCGTTTTCTCGACGCCTATGACTGGCTGGCGCGCACGCACTTGGCGCAAGGCAAGCCGGAACTGGCGCAGGCGGCCCTGAGCGAAGCGGTGGCCCTGTCGCCGCACGCCGTGCGCCGCTTGCGCCGCCTGGGCGAGGCGGCCCTGGCGGCCGACGATATCGAGATGGCGGAAAAATCCCTCAAATTGGTGGTCAGCAAGGCCAAGTATTCGGAATTCCGCGACCCGGAAGACCATGTGCGCCTGGTGCAGACCCTGGTGCGCAAGGGCGACCCGCTGCAGGCGGGCGCCGTGATCCGCGACCTCGACAAGTCGATGGGCGGGCAAAAGAATGCGGAACTGTGCAGCGCCCTGTGCAGCGCCATGCTGCATGCGCATACGGGCAACGAGGAACGTCTGCAGCAATCGCTGGACGCGGCCCTGGCCGCCAACCGCCACAGCGTGGGCGGCTCGAACATGCTGAAAACGGAACTGGCGCGCCATTGCCTGGCGCATGGGCGCGAGGATGGCGCCGCCGAGGTGATGCGCGAAGTCATGCGCAACGCGCCCGACAGTGCGGCCATGACGCGTGCCATGGCCGTGTTCGAACAGGCGGGGCGCGAAGAGCTGGCCAAGGCATTGGCGCGGCAAAGCCGCCAGGAAGTGGCCGACATGGTGGCGGCCGGCGCCGCCAGGGCAGGCGAGGGAGATTTCCGCGGCGCCGTCGATCTGATGGGCGAAGCCGTCACGCGCCTGCCCGATAATCCGCAAGTGGTGTTCAATGCGGCCGTGGCCGTGCTGAAGTGCCTGGAACACGAAGGCTGGGATGAGCGCATGGGCCAGCAGGCGCTGACGTTTATCGCCGGCGTGCGCCGCCTGGACCCGCGCAACCCCAAATTGCCCGTACTGTCGGGCCTGCATCAGCAGTTATTGCGCAAATATAAGCCCCTTGGCAACTCCTGGATGCATCCGCCTGATGCCCGGTAAATGGAAAAAATGCGGGGTGAGTGACGGGAAAATGCGGCTTGCGGGCAGGGGGGATAAAAAAAATGCGAAAAAAGTCGACTTTTTCGCGCCAACCCTTGCACATTCTCAAATCGGGAGCTTATAATCACGCCCCGAAGCAGCCAACTTCTTCTTTATAAGCAAATGCAGCAGTCAAGCATCAGTAAATAAGGTTGACAGTTGTGAGTAGATGCTTCATACTCTGCGGTTCCCGCGGAGGGGTGGCCGAGTGGTTAAAGGCGACAGACTGTAAATCTGTTCTCTATGAGTACGCTGGTTCGAATCCAGCCCCCTCCACCAAGTTTTTGCAAGGAAAACTGGGTAGTAGCAAAAAGCAAGTGAAGATAAAGTGAACGATACCTCGCGGGTGTAGCTCAATGGTAGAGCAGAAGCCTTCCAAGCTTACGACGAGGGTTCGATTCCCTTCACCCGCTCCAGTTTCCGTTCAGATGCTTGATGCATCGCATGCAACAAATTACAGCCCTTGTAGCTCAGTGGTAGAGCACTCCCTTGGTAAGGGAGAGGCCACGTGTTCGATCCACGTCAAGGGCACCAGAATTCGCAGCAGGCAGCACAGAAGCAATTCAAACCAGACCGTCGGGCGTGTGCCTGAGCAATCTAATCAAATCATTAGGAGTTCAAAATGGCAAAAGGTAAATTCGAACGGACCAAGCCGCACGTCAACGTCGGCACCATCGGCCACGTCGACCACGGTAAAACCACGCTGACCGCTGCAATCGCAACGGTTCTGTCGAAGAAATTCGGCGGCGAAGCTAAAGCATACGACCAGATCGATGCAGCACCAGAAGAAAAAGCGCGCGGTATCACGATTAACACCGCCCACGTCGAGTACGAAACGGAAACGCGTCACTACGCGCACGTTGACTGCCCAGGCCACGCCGATTACATCAAAAACATGATTACCGGTGCTGCCCAGATGGACGGCGCGATCCTGGTGTGCTCCGCAGCTGACGGCCCAATGCCACAGACCCGCGAACACATCCTGCTGGCCCGCCAAGTTGGCGTTCCATACATCATCGTGTTCCTGAACAAGTGCGACCTGGTCGACGACGCAGAGC
>NZ_PDZJ01000005.1:0-302280 GCF_002735685.1 Janthinobacterium sp. BJB301
AAACGACTTGCACCGGCGTGGAAATGTTCCGCAAACTGCTGGACCAAGGTCAAGCTGGCGACAACGTTGGTCTGCTGCTGCGCGGCACCAAGCGTGAAGACGTGCAACGTGGTCAAGTTCTGGCAAAACCAGGCTCGATCAAGCCGCATGCGCACTTCACCGGCGAGATCTATGTTCTGTCGAAAGACGAAGGCGGCCGTCATACGCCATTCTTCAACAACTATCGTCCACAGTTCTACTTCCGTACGACGGACGTAACCGGTTCGATCGAGTTGCCAGCAGACAAAGAAATGGTCATGCCAGGCGATAACGTGTCGATCACCGTCAAGCTGATCAACCCGATCGCGATGGAAGAAGGTCTGCGCTTCGCTATCCGCGAAGGCGGCCGTACCGTCGGCGCTGGTGTTGTTGCAAAAATCCTGGCTTAATTCTTAAGCCTGCATAAAAGAAGACGCGTCGTCGCCCGGCGCCCTTCTTTTTATTCAACTGCCGGGGTTGGCAAGCATTTTGGTGCTATCATGTCGACCCTGACGGTTGTTGCGTCAGAAATTCCCGTATGACCTCATTGCCGTGCAGACCGCGCGGTTCGTTCTTTTAAGGAAATATCATGTCGGCACCAAACCAAAAAATCCGTATCCGCCTGAAGGCTTTCGATTACAAACTGATCGACCAGTCCGCTCTGGAAATCGTTGAAACCGCGAAGCGCACCGGCGCTGTCGTCAAAGGCCCAGTACCACTGCCTACCCGTATTCAGCGTTTCGATGTGCTGCGTTCCCCGCACGTCAACAAAACTTCGCGCGATCAGTTCGAGATCCGTACGCACCAACGCCTGATGGACATCGTTGACCCAACGGACAAAACCGTTGACGCGCTGATGAAGCTGGACCTGCCAGCTGGTGTTGATGTCGAAATCAAACTGCAATAATAGTTTCAAGGGCAGCTGACAATACCCTAGCATCAGGTGTTGACAGCTGTTCCAGGCCGGCGGGGTGTCCCGCTGCCTGATGATGGGGCCGGGCCTGCTCACGATCGTGAGTGCGCCCGGCCCCATTGCTATTGGTGCATGCCCAACACGGGCGGCCCCGGCGCATGTGTGCAAAATCGCTTTACAGTGCCGCGGGCGGCCGATAAAGTTGCTGCATGCTTAATGCCCTCGATACCCACCTGTTAAACGCGACGCCCCGTCAGCGCTTGCGCGGCTGGCCGCGCTTCCTGACCGAATTTTTGTATTTCGGCATCAAGGAGGCGAGGTCGTGCCTGTTCGTGGGACTGTTTTTCGCTGCCGTGTTCCTGGTGCCGCGCGCCGGCCTGTTCGGCCTGCCGCGCTATGACGTGCTGCTGCTGGCGGCGCTGGCGATCCAGGGCGCGATGCTGTGGAGCGGATTGGAAACGTGGGATGAACTGAAAGCCATCTGCCTGTTTCATGCGGTCGGCTTTGCGCTGGAGGTGTTCAAGGTGTCGGGCACGATCCAGTCGTGGAGTTATCCCGACTTTGCCTACAGCAAGGTGTTCGGCGTCCCCCTGTTTTCCGGCTTCATGTATGCGGCCGTCGGCAGCTACATCATCCAGACCTGGCGCCTGCTCGACATGCGGATCCGCCACCATCCGCCGTACTGGATGGCGGTGCTGATCGCGCTGCTGATCTACGCCAACTTCTTCACGCATCACTACATCGGCGATTACCGCTGGTACCTGGCTGCCTGCGCGCTGGGCTTGTATGCGCGCACCACCGTGGTGTTCCGCCCGCTCGACCGCGACCGCAGCATGCCCTTGCTGCTCGGTTTCGTGCTGGTCGGCTTCTTTATCTGGCTGGCTGAAAACATCAGCACCTTCTGGGGCGTGTGGCGCTATCCGAACCAGCTTGGCGCCTGGTCGGTGGTGCATGTCAGCAAATGGAGTTCATGGTCGCTGCTGGTGGTGATGACGTTCACCATCGTGGCCCACCTCAAGCACATCAAGGCCAGCATCCACGTCGCCCAGCCGTAGGCCGGGCTCCGGGAGTTGCTTATTGCAGGCTGGCCGCCACCGCGTCGAAGCGATTGCCCAGCGCCGCCTGCGGGCCGCCTTGCAGCTGTTTGGCGTACTGGCGCAGCACTTCCGCCGAATACGTGCGCGAGGCGGGCGACAGCTTCGGCAGCAGCGGCAGCACGCGTTCCAGATAGCCCGTGCCTTCCTGCCATTTGCCTTGCGCGGCCAGCGCCGACGCCAGTTCCACCATGCGGCGGCCGACGCGCGCATCGCTGCGTGGCTGCGCCGTTTCTTCCGTGGCCAGCGCTTGCCGGTACAGCTGCTCCGCTTCGGCATTCTTGCCCTGCAAGCGCTTGACGCGGCCCAGGTTGTACTGGCGCTGCGAGAGGATATCCGCGCTGGCCCCGGCTTGCTCGGCGCTCTGCAGCGCTTTTACGCAAGCCAGCTCTGCTTCGCCAAGCTGGCCTTTGAGTTCGGCCGCGTTGCAGGCGTCTTGCTGTTCATTTGAGGTGGTGATCGTCGCTGGTGCCGCACAGGCGGCCAGCAGGCTGACAGCGCATAGCAGGCTGATGGTATGGGTCTTCATAGTCTCCTCGGACGGGTGTCAAACACGGTGTATCGGTGGAGTCATGCCATGATAAATATACTATAAGTTTTTTGGGGCTGGGCGGCTTTTCGCCGGCGCGCGGCAAGGCGCGCGATTGACGCCGCTTGCGTGCTTCAGGGATACTCCGGGTCTGTCCATTAATGCGTGCCGCCGCCATGTCCAAGACTGTCCTGATCGTGGAAGATGAACAGGCGATTGCCGACAGCATCGCCTATGCCTTGCGCACGGACGGCTTTACGCCGCGCCATGTGATGTTGGGCGAGCACGCCCTGGCCGCGCTGCGTCCAACGCCCGGCGAAGCCGCGCAGATGCCCGTTCTGGTGGTGCTCGACGTGGGCTTGCCCGACATGAGCGGGCTGGAAGTGTGCCGCCGGCTGCGCCAGTTTTCCGAGGTGCCGGTGATCTTCCTGACGGCCCGGAGCGACGAGATCGACCGCATCGTCGGCCTGGAAATCGGCGCCGATGATTACGTCACCAAACCGTTTTCGCCGCGCGAACTGGTGGCGCGCATCCGCGTCATCCTGCGCCGCGCCGGCGTCGTTCAGGTGCCCCGCGAGACTGGCATGACGATAGCCGCTGCCGTGACCGTGCCGGCACGCTTTGAATTGCGCGCGCTGGAGGCGAAAGTGCTATTTCACGGCCAGCCGCTGGACCTGACCCGCTATGAATACCTGCTGTTGAAAACCCTGCTCGAGCATCCGGGCCACGTGCTGTCGCGCGCGCAGCTGATGGAGCGCGTGTGGAGCGGTGCGCCCGACACGCTCGAGCGTACCGTCGATGCGCATGTCAAATCCTTGCGCGCCAAGCTGCGCGCCGTCGATGCGCAGGTCGACCCGATCCACACCCACCGTGGCCTCGGCTACAGCCTGGCTGGCGCATGAAGATCGGCCTGCGCATCCTGCTCGGCTACTTCCTGATCGTCGGCCTGGCCGCGTGGTTCCTGCTGAATGTCTTCATGGAGCAGGTCAAGCCTGGCGTGCGCTCGACCCTGGAAGACACGCTGGTCGATACCTCGCAACTGCTGGCCAGCCTGGTGGCGCCCGACCTGAAGGCGGGCACGCTGGCGCAGTCGCCCGTGGCCGAACGCATGCAGGATTACGCGCGCCATGGCGTGGACGTCAATATCAATGGCGTGCGCAAGCGCACGCTCGATTACCGCATCACCATCACGGACCGGCACGGCATCGTGCTGTTCGATTCCAGCGGGCGCGACGTGGGGCGCGACTATTCGCGCTGGAATGACGTGTATCTCACCTTGCAGGGCAAGTATGGCGCGCGCAGCACGCGCAGCCGGCCGGATGACGAGATGTCGACGGTGATGCACGTGGCCGCGCCGATTCGCGACGGCAATGTGGTGATCGGCGTGCTGACGGTGGCCAAGCCGAATGCCAGCGTACAAGCCTTTGTCGAGCGTAGCCAGCGCAAGATACTGCAGCGTGGCGCCGTGCTGTTGCTGCTGTCGCTGCTGATCGGCCTGGCATTCGCCTGGTGGCTGCACCATGCGCTGGGCAAGCTGATGCATTACATCGGCGACGTGGAGGCGGGCCGCAAGGTGGCGCTGCCGGCGCTGGGCAAGAACGAGATCGGCACCTTGGGACGCGCCCTGGAGGCGATGCGCACGCGCTTGGAGGGCAAGGAATATGTGGAGCAATTGATGCACACGCTGGCGCATGAATTGAAAAGCCCGATCGCCGCCATCCAGGCCTCGGCCGAGCTGCTGCAGGAAGACATGCCGCCGACCGAGCGCCGCCGCTTCCTGGCCAGTATCCTGGAACAGAATGCGCGCCAGCGGCAACTGATCGACAAGCTGCTGGCCCTCGTGCGCGTGGAAAAGCAGCAGCGCCTGGATAACCCCGAGCGCATCGCGCTGGCGCCCCTGCTGGCGCAAGTGGCGCAGGACGCGGCCGCCACCCTGGCGGCGCGCGGCGTGCGCCTGCAGCTGCAGGCCGACGAGGCGAATGTGGCCGGGGATGCCCTGCTGCTGCGCCAGGCGCTGGGTAACTTGCTCGACAACGCGGTCGGCTTTGCGCCACCGGGCAGCTGCATCGACCTGACGGCGCGGCGCCAGGGCATCCAGGTGGAAATTGCCGTGCGCGACCGGGGCGAGGGCATCCCCGCGTATGCGATCGAGCGCGTCTTCGAGCGCTTTTATTCTTTGCCGCGCCCGAGCGCCGGCAAGAGCACGGGCCTGGGCCTGCCCTTTGTGCGCGAAGTGGCTTCCCTGCATGGCGGCACGGTCGAGGTACTCAATCATGCGGAAGGCGGCGCCTGCGCGCGCCTGTGCCTGCCAATAGCCTAGCGCTTTTTATTTGCCGGCTTCACACGGACTGCATCGTTAGCGCATACAGTTTTTTTACACTGGCCACCTTACTTCAAGGATGCGCCATGCAAAAAACTCTCTTAGTCAAAGCGTTGATCGTGTTCGGCCTGATGCTGCTGATCGGCCTGCCTTTGCTGATGATTCAGGAAACGATCAAGGAGCGGATGGAATTCCGCCAGGAAGCCGTCAACAGCATCGCCGCCGATTCGGTACGCGAACAAACCATCATCGGCCCCATTCTGGTGATTCCCTACACGGAGCAGTATGAAGAGCGCGTGGAGGTGGCCAAGGGCGATGACAAGGAAGTGAAGTTACCCGTGCGCACGGAGTTGCTGCGCCGCACGGTGCAGCGCCGCTTGCTCGTGTATCCGAACGACCTGCAGATCAACGGCAATATCGAGACGGACCGCCGCTACCGCGGCATCCACCAGGTGCTGGTCTACAGCGGCCAGCACGCCTTCAAGGGTGACTTCACGGTGCCGGCCAGCAGCCAGCTGCCGCGCAAGTCGCCGGACTCGCGCGTGACCGTCGGTGCGCCTTTCGTGGCCTTGTCCATCGAGGACGTGCGCGGCATCCGCAATATCCCGAAAATTGACTGGGGCGGACAAAAGATCGAGTTCGAGCAGGGTACCGACCTGTTTGCCTTCCGCAGCGGCCTGCACGCGCCGCTGGGTGCCATGCCACTGGCGGCGGCGCAGCAGGTGCGCTTCAGCTTTGACCTGGGCCTCGATGGCATCGAACGCCAGCACTTCGTGCCGGTGGCCAAGAACAGCCAGATTCAGATCAAGTCGAACTGGCCCCATCCGCAATTTGGCGGGCGCTTCCTGCCGTCGCCGAAGAATCGCCAGATCGATGCCCACGGTTTCAATGTGGCGTGGAATATCTCGTCGCTGGCCACCAATGCGCAAACGCAGCTAAGCTCCATCGAGGGAGAATTCAAGGTGCCCGACAGTGCGCCGCTGGGCCAGGTGGACCGCTTCAGTGTCGGTTTCATCGAGCCGGTGAACGTGTATTCGCAATCGGACCGGGCCACGAAATATGGCTTGCTGTTCGTGGCGCTGACCTTTGCCGCCTTCTTCATCTTTGAAATTTTGAAGAGCCTGCCGATCCACCCGGTGCAGTATTTGCTGGTGGGCCTGTCGCTGGTGATCTTCTTCCTGCTGCTGGTGGGGCTGGCCGAGCACATCGCCTTCCTCGCCGCCTATCTGGCCGCCAGCGCCGCCTGTATCGCCCTGACCAGCTTCTATCTGGTGCACGTGCTGCACAACATGTGGCGCGGCATCGGCTTCGGCGTGGCCCTGACCTTGCTGTATGGCGCCCTGTATGGCTTGCTCAGCTCGGAAAACAATGCGCTGGTGATGGGCAGCATTCTGTTGTTCGCCGTGCTGGCCGTCATCATGGTGGCAACGCGCAAGGTGGACTGGTATCAGATTGGGAAGGGAGTACCGCAAGAGTAGGGGCTATGCGGGCGCCATGCGCCGCGATGCTTGCAGCCAGCCCGGACGGTGATGTGTCCGGGCTGTTTTTTTTGGTGGGACACGGGCGGCACCGATAATTGGTAGTTGGTTGGTATTGTTTACGGTATTCTATTGGCATTGCTTTTTAAGTAATGGCAGGCGCCGCGGCGTCTGCCCGGGGCGGTGCGAGGATGGCGTGTCGTCCTGGTTGTTCTTCCATCTGATAAAACGGAGATGAAATATGATCAAGAAAACGATGGCTTTCCTGTTTGCGCTGGGCCTGAGCGCCTCGTATGCATTTGCTGCCGGCGATGTCCCGCAGTGCTACAGCGAGTGCGGACAGAAAGTGGCCAATTGCCGGGCGCACCTCGGTGGCAGCCCCATCTGCGAGGACTTGTACGGGCATTGCCTGAGCAACTGCCAGCAGTAAGCTTCCCGGGCATCGCGCCCGGGATGGGGAAGGGCAGGGGGCGCACGCCGCGGCGCGCCCTGTATGTTTCTGGCGTCACCCGCCAGGGCGCATGCCGCCGTGCTTTGCGCCCGTCTAATTGCCTTGTGGCAGCGTTTTTCAGGCCCGCCGATAACTCCCGCAGGGGCGTCGCGCAACACTTTGACATACCTCGTGTTAACTTGTTGCGTCAAGGGTTTTTGTGCTATATACTAGCCGGCTTCGGTATGGATTCGTCTTTTTTGAGTCCTACGTTACTTTGTAGTTAAACAAGCCCCGCCCAATCGCAGGTGGGAATGGAGAAAAAATGAGCCTAGGCCTTCTCGGTCGCAAGGTTGGTATGATGCGCATTTTCACGGATGAAGGGGATTCGATCCCGGTCACCGTGTTGGACGTATCGAACAACCGTGTTGCGCAAATCAAAACCCCTGAAACAGATGGTTACTCCGCTGTTCAGGTCGCATTCGGTCAACGTCGCGCTTCCCGCGTGACCAAAGCTGTTGCTGGTCATCACGCTAAAGCTGGTGTTGAAGCCGGTACTCTGTTGAAAGAGTTCCGTGTCGACGCTGCTAAAGCCGCTGAACTGAAAGCTGGCGATGTTGTCGCGGCTTCCCTGTTCGAAGTCGGTCAAAAGATCGACGTGCAAGGCGTTACCATCGGTAAAGGCTATGCAGGCGTTATCAAACGTTACCACTTCGCTTCTGGCCGTGCAACGCACGGTAACTCGCGTTCGCACAACGTTCCAGGTTCCATCGGTATGGCACAAGATCCAGGTCGCGTTTTCCCTGGTAAGCGCATGACCGGTCATCTGGGTGACGTTAACCGTACGATCCAGAACCTCGTGATCGCCCGTATCGATGCCGACCGTCAGCTGTTGCTGGTCAAAGGTGCGATTCCAGGTGCGAAAAATGGCCAGGTAGTTGTCTCGCCAGCCATCAAAACCAAAGCCAAGAAGGGAGCTTAAACGATGGAACTCAAGCTTCTGAATGCGCAAGGTCAAGCCGCCTCGAACGTTGCTGCAGCCGATACGATTTTCGGCCGTGACTACAATGAAGCGCTGATCCACCAAGTCGTCATCGCTTATCAAGCGAATGCACGTAGTGGTAACCGCAAGCAAAAAGACCGTGAAGAAGTTCACCACACGACGAAAAAGCCATGGCGCCAAAAAGGTACCGGCCGCGCTCGTGCTGGTATGTCGTCGTCGCCACTGTGGCGCGGCGGTGGTCGGATTTTCCCGAACTCGCCTGACGAAAACTTCACCCACAAAGTGAACAAAAAAATGTATCGCGCAGGTATCTGCTCGATCCTGTCGCAGCTGGCTCGCGAAGAGCGCCTGATCGTCATCGACGATCTGACGATCGACGCGCCAAAAACCAAGCTGTTGTCGCAAAAATTGAACGGCCTGGGCTTTGATTCGGTTCTGATCATCACCGACGTTCTGAACGAAAACCTGGAACTGGCATCGCGCAACCTGCCTAACGTACTCGTCGTTGAGCCACGTCACGCAGACCCGATGTCCCTGGTGTTCTACAAGAAGATCCTGGTCACCAAAGCTGCATTGGCCAAGATTGAGGAGATGCTGGCATGAGCGCGATTTTGAAACATAGCGAAGAACGCTTGATGAAGGTGCTGTTGGCGCCCGTGATTTCCGAAAAGGCCACCATGGTCGCGGAAAAGAACGAGCAAATTGTATTCCGCGTACTGCCGGATGCAACCAAGCCTGAAATCAAGGCAGCGGTCGAACTGCTGTTCAAGGTTGAAGTTCTGTCCGTGCAAACTGCAAACCGCGAAGGTAAGCAAAAACGCACCGGCAAGTTCAACGGTCGTCGTAACCATACCAAGCGTGCTTTCGTGTGCCTGAAGCCTGGCCAGGAAATCAACTTCTCCGAGGAGGCTGCATAATGGCACTCGTTAAGATGAAACCAACCTCGCCAGGCCGTCGCGGCATGGTGAAGGTGGTGAATGCCGACCTGTACAAAGGTCGTCCGTTCGCTGCCCTGGTTGAAAAGAAATCCAAGACCGCTGGTCGTAACAACAACGGTCACATCACCACCCGTCATATCGGTGGTGGTCATAAGCAACACTATCGCTTGATCGACTTCAAGCGCACCAAAGATGGTATTCCAGCGAAAGTGGAACGTATCGAATACGATCCAAACCGCACCGCGAATATCGCTCTGTTGTGCTACGCCGACGGCGAACGTCACTACATCATCGCAACCAAAGGCATGGCCGTTGGCGACAGCGTGATGAACGGTTCGGAAGCACCGATCAAATCGGGTAACTGCTTGCCAATCCGTAACATCCCAGTCGGTACCGTGATGCATTGCGTCGAAATGCTGCCAGGTAAAGGTGCCCAAATGGCACGTACCGCTGGCGCTGGCGTTGTGCTGATGGCACGTGAAGGTACCTACGCTCAAGTGCGTCTGCGCTCGGGTGAAGTACGTCGCGTGCACATCGAGTGCCGTGCAACGGTTGGTGAAGTCGGCAATGCCGAGCACAGCCTGCGTAAAATCGGTAAAGCTGGTGCGATGCGCTGGCGCGGTGTTCGTCCTACCGTTCGCGGTGTGGTCATGAACCCGGTCGATCACCCGCACGGTGGTGGTGAAGGTAAAACAGCAGCTGGTCGTCATCCAGTTTCGCCTTGGGGCCAACAGACTAAGGGTAAGAAAACACGCAGCAACAAGCGTACTACTTCCATGATCGTCTCGCGCCGCGGCAAGAAATAAGGGGTAGCACATGACACGTTCATTGAAAAAAGGGCCGTTCTGTGACGCCCACCTGGTGAAAAAAGTTGAAGCCGCGCAAGCAGCCAAAGACAAAAAGCCAATCAAAACCTGGTCGCGTCGTTCGACAATCATGCCTGACTTTATCGGCCTGACGATCGCGGTTCATAACGGCAAGCTGCACGTGCCGGTTTATGTTTCCGAAAACATGGTTGGTCACAAGCTCGGCGAATTCGCACTGACCCGTACGTTCAAGGGCCATGCAGCTGACAAAAAGGCTAAGAAATAATGGAAACTAAAGCTATCCTCAAAGGTGTGCGCCTGTCGGACCAAAAGGGCCGCCTGGTTGCTGACCTGATCCGTGGCAAGAAAGTTGACGCTGCACTCAACATCTTGCAATTCAGCCCGAAAAAAGGTGCTGCGATCATCAAACGCGTTCTGGAATCCGCTATTGCGAATGCCGAGCACAATGATGGCGCGGACATCGACGAATTGTTCGTGAAAACGATCTACGTCGAAAAGGGCCCGGTCCTGAAGCGCTTCACCGCGCGTGCAAAAGGCCGTGGCGACCGTATTTCGAAACAATCCTGTCACGTTTACGTGACTGTCGGTAACTAAGGAGCCACGATGGGTCAGAAAATTCATCCAACCGGTTTCCGTCTGGCGGTCACCCGTAACTGGGCTTCGCGCTGGTATGCAGGCAACGGTAATTTCGCTGCCATGCTGAACGAAGACTTGAAAGCACGTGCTTACCTGAAAAAGAAACTGAAGAACGCTTCCGTTGGCCGCATCGTTATCGAGCGCCCAGCCAAGAACGCGCGCTTCACGATCTACAGCTCGCGTCCAGGCGTGGTCATTGGTAAAAAAGGCGAAGACATCGAAGTACTGAAGTCGGCGCTGACCAAGATCATGGGCGTACCTGTTCACGTGAACATCGAAGAAATTCGCAAGCCAGAAATCGACTCGCAACTGATCGCCGATTCGATCGCTCAGCAGCTGGAAAAACGGATCATGTTCCGCCGCGCCATGAAGCGTGCAATGCAAAATGCAATGCGCCTGGGTGCTCTCGGTATCAAGATCATGTCGTCCGGCCGTCTGAACGGTATCGAAATCGCGCGTAAAGAGTGGTACCGCGAAGGCCGCGTGCCTCTGCATACCCTGCGCGCCGATATCGACTACGGTACCAGCGAAGCGTCGACCACCTACGGCATCATCGGTGTCAAGGTGTGGGTATACAAAGGTGACCGCGCGCCTAACGGCGATGCACCAGTCATCGATACCCCAGCTGACGAGAAGAAAAGCCGCGGCCCACGCCGTGACGATGGCAAGCCAGCTGGCCGTCCACGTCCAGCCGGTGCCGGTGCGAAACCATCCACAGCACCAGGTGCACGTGTGCGTACCGCCGCTAAACCGGCCGCCGCAGCAGCACCAGCTGAGAAAGCAGGAGAATAATCATGCTGCAACCAGCACGCAGAAAGTATCGTAAAGAGCAGAAAGGCCGTAATACCGGTATTTCGCACAGCCGCGGCACCGCCGTGTCGTTTGGCGAATTCGGTCTGAAGGCAGTTGCGCGCGGTCGTATCACTGCGCGTCAAATTGAAGCGGCGCGTCGTGCAATGACGCGTCACATCAAGCGCGGTGGCCGTATCTGGATCCGTATTTTCCCGGACAAACCGATTTCGAACAAACCGGCTGAAGTCCGTATGGGTAACGGTAAGGGTAATCCTGAGTACTACGTCGCTGAAATTCAGCCAGGCAAAGTACTGTACGAAATGGATGGCGTTGATGAAGCGCTGGCACGGGAAGCATTCCGTCTTGCCGCCGCTAAACTGCCACTGGCGACGACGTTTGTCATCCGCCAAGTCGGCCAATAATTGGAGTTGTATATGAAAGCATCTGAACTCCGCGGCAAGGACCAGCCAGCTCTGCAAAAAGAGCTGAATGACCTGTTGAAGGCACAGTTCGGCCTGCGCATGCAAATCGCTACGCAGCAGCTGAGCAACACTTCGCAGCTCAAGAAGGTACGCCGCGATATCGCGCGTGTGAAGACGGTAATGAATCTGAAGGAAGCCAAATGAACGAACCAGTGAAACAGTCGCTCAAGCGCACGCTGATCGGTAAAGTGGTTTCGGACAAGATGGACAAGACCGTTACCGTTCTGATCGAGCGCCACGTAAAACATCCTTTGTATGGCAAGATCATCATGCGCTCGAACAAGTATCACGCGCATGACGAGACCAACCAAGTCAAGGCCGGTGATACGGTCGAGATCCAGGAAGGTCGCCCGATCTCCAAAACGAAGGCATGGACGGTGACACGTGTGGTTCAAGCCGCACCAACCGTTTAAATAAAAACCACCGTTTCGGCGGTGGGTTTTAATTAGTACTTGCAGGCCCGCAAATTGTATGTAATACTTGCGGGCTTCGTTCATGTAACGCCGCAAAGTGTCTGGCCACAGACAGTAGCATTCGCGGTCAGTTGATGTATGAAGGTCATGCACCCAAACAGTGAAGCCCAGCAGGGCGGCTCTGGCGGGACCAAGACTGACCGTGGGTCTACATTGTGTGGATTCTTCGGCTTAAGTTGGGAAAGAGAATACTATGATTCAAACTGAAAGCCGGCTCGAAGTGGCTGACAATACCGGTGCCAAAGAAGTAATGTGCATCAAGGTATTGGGCGGCTCCAAGCGCCGTTATGCTGGCATTGGCGATGTGATCAAGGTAACCGTTAAGGTTGCTGCGCCACGTGGCCGTGTCAAAAAAGGTGAAATTTATAACGCCGTGGTTGTGCGCACCGCTAAAGGTGTTCGCCGCCAAGACGGTTCCCTGGTGAAGTTCGACGGCAATGCCGCCGTTCTGTTGAACGCCAAGCTGGAACCGATCGGTACCCGTATTTTTGGACCTGTCACGCGCGAACTGCGCACTGAGAAGTTCATGAAAATCGTGTCCCTGGCACCGGAAGTCCTGTAAGGAGTCGTAATGGATAAGATT
Source organism: Janthinobacterium sp. BJB301 (assembly GCF_002735685.1). NCBI lineage: Bacteria > Pseudomonadati > Pseudomonadota > Betaproteobacteria > Burkholderiales > Oxalobacteraceae > Janthinobacterium > Janthinobacterium sp. BJB301. The sequence goes on from NZ_PDZJ01000005.1 coordinate 12,517, forward strand.
CGTAAAAACGACGAAGTCATCGTTCTGACCGGGAAAGACAAGGGCAAACGTGGTGTGGTACAGCAGCGTATCGATGCTGAACATATCGTGGTTGACGGCATTAACATCGCTAAAAAAGCGACTAAGCCAAACCCGATGACTGGCGTAACTGGTGGTATCGTCGATAAGACCATGCCAATTCACGTGTCCAACGTTGCATTGTTTAATGCAGCGACTGGCAAGGCAGATCGCGTGGGTTTCAAAGAAGTGGACGGCAAGAAAGTCCGCATCTTTAAATCCTCCGGCGAAGTAGTGAAGGCTTAAGAAATCATGGCACGTCTCCAAGAATTCTATAAAGAAAAAGTCGTTGCCGACCTGACCAGCAAGTTTGGTTACAAGTCGGTAATGGAAGTTCCACGCCTGACCAAGATCACCCTGAACATGGGTGTTGGTGAGGCTATCGCGGATAAAAAAGTTCTCGAGCACGCAGTTGCTGACTTGACCAAGATCGCCGGCCAGAAGCCAGTGACCACCAAGTCCCGCAAAGCGATCGCAGGCTTCAAAATCCGTGAAGGTTACCCGATCGGTACGATGGTCACCCTGCGCGGCGCTCGCATGTACGAGTTCCTGGATCGCTTCATTACCGTGGCTCTGCCGCGCGTACGCGATTTCCGTGGTGTGAACGGCCGTGCATTTGATGGTCGTGGCAACTACAACATCGGTGTCAAGGAACAGATCATTTTCCCTGAAATCGAATACGACAAGATTGACGCGTTGCGCGGTATGAATATCAGCATCACGACAACCGCTAAGACCGATGACGAAGCCAAAGCTTTGCTCGCCGCCTTTAAATTCCCTTTCAGGAACTGATCATGGCCAAACTGTCACTGATTAATCGTGAGATCAAGCGTGCTGACCTGGTGGCGAAATTCGCCCCTAAGCGCGAAGCTCTCAAGGCCATCGTCGATGACCAATCGAAATCGGAAGAAGAGCGCTACGAAGCTCGCCTGAAATTGCAGGCGCTGCCACGTAACTCGAACCCGACGCGTCAACGTAACCGTTGCGCCATCACTGGTCGTCCGCGCGGCACATTCCGTAAATTCGGTCTGGGTCGTATCAAGCTCCGTGAATTCGCCATGCGTGGTGAAATTCCGGGTATGACAAAAGCAAGCTGGTAATAGGAGAATATGCAATGAGTATGAGCGATCCTATCGCCGATATGCTGACCCGCATTCGCAATGCACAAGGCGTGCAAAAGACGACCGTGGCCATGCCATCGTCGAAAGTCAAAATTGCGATTGCCAGCGTCCTGAAGGACGAGGGTTACATTGAAGATTTCGCTGTTGCCGAAGCTGGTGGCAAAGCGGAACTGAAAATCGGTTTGAAGTATTATGTTGGCCGTCCCGTTATTGAGCGCTTGGAGCGCGTGTCCCGTCCGGGTCTGCGCGTCTACAAGGGTAAAGACGAGATCCCTGTTGTGATGAATGGCTTGGGTGTGGCGATCGTGTCGACTCCGCAAGGCGTCATGACTGACCGCAAAGCACGCGCTACCGGTGTCGGCGGCGAAGTTATTTGCTACGTGGCTTAAGGAGTTACACATGTCTCGAGTAGCTAAAATGCCTATCGTAGTGCCAGCTGGCGCCGAAGTCGCCATCTCCGCACAAGCGATCACCGTAAAAGGCCCGCTGGGCGTACTTTCCCAGGCCCTCACCGGCCAGGTCAAAGTGGAAAACAATGCAGGAACCCTGAGTTTCGACGTGGCGAACGACAGCCGCGAAGCCAATGCCATGTCCGGCACGCTGCGCGCACTGGTCAACAACATGGTTGTTGGCGTCACCAAGGGTTTCGAGAAAAAGCTGAACCTGGTAGGCGTGGGTTACAAGGCGCAAGCTCAAGGCGACAAGTTGAATCTGTCCCTGGGTTTCTCGCACCCTGTAGTGCATGACATGCCAGCCGGCGTTACCTGCGCAACACCAACCCCGACCGAGATCCTGATTAAAGGTATCGACCGTCAACAGGTTGGCCAGGTAGCCGCTGAAGTTCGTGCTTACCGCGCTCCTGAGCCTTATAAAGGCAAGGGCGTTCGCTATGCGGACGAAGTGGTTAAGCTTAAAGAAACCAAGAAGAAGTAATTAGGGGCTGACGATGGATAAGAAAGAATCACGGCTTCGCCGCGGACGCCAAACCCGCATCAAGATTGCGGAATTGAAAGTAAATCGCTTGTCGGTGCATCGCACCAACCTGCACATTTACGCCAACCTGATCAGCCCGGACGCTAAAGTCCTGGTTTCGGCCTCGACGGCTGAAGCGGAAGTTCGCGCTGAACTGGCAGGCCAATCCGGCAAAGGCGGCAATGCCGCTGCTGCAGCCTTGATCGGCAAGCGCGTCGCTGAAAAAGCGTTGAAAGCAGGGATTACCGAAGTTGCGTTTGACCGCTCCGGTTTCCGTTACCACGGCCGTGTGAAAGCGTTGGCAGAAGCCGCACGCGAAGCCGGTCTGAAGTTCTAAGGATCAATCATGGCAAAAATGCAAGCAAAAATGCAAAGCGACAAGCCGGATGATGGCATGCGCGAAAAAATGATCGCGATCAACCGCGTGACCAAAGTGGTCAAGGGTGGTCGTATCATGGGTTTCGCCGCGCTGACCGTAGTTGGTGATGGCGATGGCCGCGTCGGCATGGGCAAGGGCAAATCGAAAGAAGTGCCAGTTGGCGTGCAGAAGGCAATGGAAGAAGCCCGTCGCAACCTGATCAAAGTACCGCTCAAAAACGGTACCTTGCATCACACGGTTGTTGGTCGTCACGGCGCCTCCAAGGTCCTGATGAACCCAGCTAAGCCTGGTACTGGCGTTATCGCTGGTGGCGCAATGCGCGCTATCTTCGAAGTGATGGGCGTGACGGACGTGGTGGCGAAATCCACCGGTTCGAACAACCCATACAACCTGGTACGCGCTACGCTGGACGGCCTGTCGAAAATGAGCACTGCTTCCGATATCGCTGCCAAACGCGGCAAGTCGGTCGAAGACATTCTGGCTTAAGGTGGACAAAATGACAAACACAGTCAAAGTGCAATTGGTCAAGGGCTTGATCGGTACGCGCGAATCGCATCGCGCTACCGTGCGCGGTCTGGGTCTGCGTCGTGTAAATTCGGTTTCCGAATTGCAAGACACCCCATCCGTACGCGGCATGATCAATAAAGTATCGTATCTCGTTAAAGTTGTCGGGTAAGCCTTCGGGCTTACACGAACGGAGCAAATCATGGAATTGAATACTATTGCACCAGCCGAAGGCGCTAAGCACTACAAGCGTCGCGTCGGTCGCGGTATCGGCTCCGGCCTGGGTAAAACCTCGGGTCGTGGTCACAAAGGTCAGAAATCGCGTTCGGGCGGCTTTCATAAAGTCGGTTTCGAAGGCGGTCAGATGCCTCTGCAACGCCGTCTGCCTAAGCGCGGTTTCAAATCGATGCACGCAACCTTCAAAGCTGAAGTGCGCCTGTCCGATCTGAACAACCTGGCTGTTGGCGATGTCGACATTCTGGTCTTGAAGCAAGCTGGCGTTCTGGGCGTGTTGGCCCGTGACGTGCGCGTGATCTTGTCCGGCGAAATCACCAAAGCGGTGAATTTGAAGGGCTTGAAAGTGTCCGCTGGCGCGAAAGCAGCCATCGAAGCAGCCGGCGGCTCGGTAGCCTGAGTTGACCGCTAACAGCTTGATCGGAGCGAAAATTGGCGACTAATCCACAACTTGCTAAAAGTGCAGCGGCCGGTTTCCCTTGGGGACGGCTCTGGTTTTTGCTTGGCGCATTGGTGGTTTATCGTATCGGTGCTCACGTCCCGGTTCCCGGGATTGACCCGACACAATTAGCCTCGCTGTTCAAGGAGCACGAAGGCGGCGTCCTGGGCATGTTCAACATGTTCTCGGGCGGTGCCTTGTCTCGTTTTACAGTGTTTGCGCTGGGTATCATGCCTTATATCTCGGCCTCGATCATCATGCAATTGCTGTCGATCGTGTCACCGCAGATGGAAGCGTTGAAAAAAGAAGGCGAAGCAGGTCGTCGCAAGATCACCCAGTACACCCGGTATTTCACGGTTGCCCTGGCACTGTTCCAAGCGTTAGGCATTGCAGTCGCACTGGAGTCGCAAGCTGGTCTGGTGTTGGAACCTGGTCTTGCATTCCGCTTCGTGACGGTCGTCACTTTGTTGACCGGAACAATGTTTTTGATGTGGTTGGGTGAGCAAATTACCGAGCGTGGCTTGGGGAATGGCATCTCGATCATCATTTTTGCCGGGATTGCAGCAGGTCTGCCGTCGGCGTTGGGTGGCTTGTTCACTCAGGTGTCGAATGGTTCGATCGGCAGCTTCAGCGCGATTTTCATCGTGATCCTGGTAGCACTGGTAACGTACTTCGTTGTATTCGTTGAACGTGGTCAGCGCAAAATATTGGTCAATTACGCGAAGCGCCAGGTAGGCAACAAGATTTATGGCGGTCAAACCAGCCATTTGCCGTTGAAGCTGAACATGGCCGGCGTGATCCCGCCGATCTTTGCTTCTTCGATCATCTTGTTCCCGGCCACTATCGTGGACTGGTTTTCAAAGGGCGCCGACAACGCTAACCCTGCGGTGCGGTTCTTGAAAGATTTGGCAGCATCGATGGGGCCTGGTGAGCCTATCCATGCGCTGTTGTACGCAGTGGCGATCGTGTTTTTCTGTTTCTTCTATACAGCGCTGGTCTTTAACAGCAAGGAAACAGCGGATAACTTGAAGAAAAGCGGTGCGTTCATTCCCGGGATCCGTCCAGGCGAGCAGACAGCCCGTTACATCGACAAGATCCTGACACGCTTGACACTTGCCGGCGCAGTCTACATCACCCTGGTGTGTTTATTGCCGGAATTTATGCAAGCCCAGTGGAAAGTACCATTCTATTTCGGCGGTACTTCTTTATTGATTATTGTAGTTGTCACCATGGATTTCATGGCGCAAGTACAGAACTACGTGATGTCGCAGCAATATGATTCGCTGCTGCGCAAAGCAAATTTCAAGGGCGGAATTCCGACGCGTTAAGCGCGGTAAACATACCGAATGGCAAAAGACGACGTCATACAGATGCAGGGCGAGATTCTTGAGAATCTCCCAAATGCAACATTTCGAGTGAAGCTGGAGAACGGACACGTGGTGCTCGGGCATATTTCAGGTAAAATGCGGATGAACTATATTCGCATTCTCCCTGGAGACAAGGTGACGGTGGAGTTAACGCCGTACGACCTGAGCCGAGCCCGCATTGTGTTCCGTACCAAGTAACACACTGAATCAAACCAAAGAAGCGAAAGAAAGAGCCCAAAAATGAAAGTTCTCGCATCAGTCAAGCGGATCTGCCGCAACTGCAAGATCATCAAGCGCAAAGGCGTAGTCCGCGTTATCTGCGTGGAACCACGTCACAAGCAGCGTCAAGGTTAATCGAGGAATAACAAATGGCACGTATTGCAGGGGTTAATATCCCAAATCATCAGCATACCGTTATCGGCCTGACGGCCATCTACGGTGTGGGCCGTCCACGCGCAGAGAAAATCTGTGCATCGACCGGTGTAGCAACCAACAAAAAGATCAAAGATCTGGATGACAGCGAACTGGAAAAGCTGCGCGATGAAGTAGGTAAATTCATCGTCGAAGGCGATCTGCGTCGTGAACTGTCCATGAACATCAAGCGTTTGATGGATCTGGGTTGCTACCGCGGCATGCGTCATCGTAAGGGTCTGCCTTGCCGTGGCCAGCGTACGCGTACGAACGCACGTACCCGCAAGGGACCGCGTAAAGCCGCTCAATCGCTGAAAAAATAATCCGCTAGGGAATAATTATGGCTAAGTCGCAAAATAACGCCGCATCAGCACGCGTGCGTAAAAAAGTTAAAAAGAACGTCGCTGAAGGCATCGCACATGTCCACGCTTCGTTCAATAACACCATCATTACCATCACCGATCGTCAAGGCAATGCCTTGTCGTGGGCTACCTCCGGCGGTGCAGGCTTCAAGGGTTCGCGTAAATCGACCCCGTTCGCAGCGCAGGTCGCCGCGGAAGCCGCTGGTAAAGTGGCTGTTGAGTGTGGCGTGAAGAACCTGGAAGTACGTATCAAGGGCCCAGGTCCTGGTCGTGAATCCGCCGTTCGCGCGCTGAACAACCTGGGCATCAAGATCACCGAGATCCAGGACGTGACGCCGGTACCGCACAACGGTTGCCGTCCACCGAAACGTCGTCGTATCTAAGATAGTGTTGCAGAGGGCGCTTCGGCGCCAGCTGCTTTGCTGTCTGTTGTAACTCAGTACAGTTGTGTGAAAACGCTGGAGCAGGGAGCCGGAAACGGTTATACTGCCCGGCTGTTCTTGCCTGTCAAATTCTGTTTGACGGGTTTTTCGTTTTCAGCCACCGTCTGATTGAAACCAAATCAGACTAGCGCCTAACCGCATCAGTGTGTTTGATCATGCATGTGGCTGGGGCGTTATCATTTAAAAAAAGGAAGTATCGTGGCACGTTATATCGGACCTAAAGCAAAACTTTCCCGCCGTGAAGGTACAGACCTGTTCCTGAAGAGCGCACGTCGCTCGCTGGACAGCAAGTGCAAACTGGACGTCAAGCCAGGCCAACACGGTGTCAAATCCGGCGCCCGCACCTCGGACTACGGTAACCAACTGCGCGAAAAGCAAAAAGTCAAGCGCATGTACGGCGTGCTGGAACGTCAATTCCGCCGCTACTTCGCTGAAGCAGACCGTCGTAAAGGCAACACCGGCGAAACGCTGTTGAAGTTGCTGGAAACGCGTCTGGACAACGTTTGCTACCGCATGGGCTTTGGCTCGACCCGCGCTGAAGCGCGTCAATTGGTCAGCCACAAAGCGTTCACCGTGAACGGTATCGTTGTGAACATCGCTTCGTACGCAGTCAAAGTTGGCGACATCGTTGCTGTTCGTGAAAAATCGAAAAAGCAAGTGCGTATCGTTGAAGCACTGTCGCTGGCTGAACAAGTTGGTATGCCTAGCTGGGTTTCGGTTGATGCCAAGAAAATGGAAGGTACTTTCAAGTCCCTGCCAGAGCGTAACGAAATCGCTAACGACGTCAACGAATCGCTGATCGTCGAGCTGTACTCGCGTTAATAGCAGTTAGCACCATCACCGCCCACTCGTTTTCTTTCGGGTGGGCGTTTTACTAATGCCATCAGCCTTATCGGTGTAATGAGCCGAGGGTATTGAAAAGGACATTTCATGCAAAACAGTTTGTTGAAGCCACGTATTATCGATGTTGAAGCTCTCGGTGCAGGTCACGCCAAGGTCGTGATGGAACCGTTCGAGCGCGGCTATGGCCACACATTGGGTAACGCGTTGCGCCGCGTTCTGCTGTCGTCGATGGTAGGCTACGCGCCGACCGAAGTGACGATCGCTGGCGTCGTCCACGAATATTCCTCCCTCGATGGCGTGCAAGAAGACGTCGTCGATCTGTTGCTGAACTTGAAGGGTGTGGTTTTCAAAGTCCATAACCGCGATTCGGTAACCCTGACCCTGAAAAAAGAAGGCGAAGGAGCGATCCTGGCCTCCGATATCGACCTGCCGCATGACGTCGAACTGATCAACCCTGACCACGTGATCGCCCACCTGACCGCTGGTGGCAAGCTGGACATGCAGATCAAGGTTGAGAAAGGCCGCGGCTACGTTCCTGGTAACGTGCGTCGCCTGTCGGAAGACACGAACAAGACCATCGGCCGCATCATTCTGGATGCGTCGTTCTCGCCAGTGCGCCGCGTATCGTACTTCGTTGAATCGGCCCGCGTTGAACAGCGTACCGACCTGGACAAGCTGATCATCAACATCGAAACCAACGGCGTGATCTCGCCGGAAGAAGCGATCCGCCAGTCGGCCCGCGTCCTGGTGGACCAGTTGAATGTGTTCGCTGCCCTGGAAGGCACGGAAGCCGCCGCCGAAGCGCCATCGCGCGCTCCGCTGGTCGATCCTATCCTGTTGCGTCCAGTCGACGACCTGGAGTTGACCGTGCGTTCGGCGAACTGCCTGAAAGCGGAAAACATCTACTACATCGGCGACCTGATCCAACGTTCGGAAAACGAACTGCTGAAAACGCCAAATCTGGGCCGCAAGTCCCTGAACGAAATCAAGGAAGTGCTGGCATCGCGCGGCTTGACCTTGGGCATGAAGCTGGAAAACTGGCCGCCTGCCGGCCTGGAAAAGTAATCGCGGTAAAAGCAAGTTGTAGCAAACTGCCTGGGACAGGTGTCCCAGGCTTTTATTTTGTAGTACCAAACCGGTCCGCGGCTGTAAGGGGTTTCCCACTCAGCTGATCGAAGAACTGGAATTTAAACACTCACCGAAAGGATTTATCATGCGTCACGGTCACGGCCTCCGTAAACTGAATCGTACCTCGTCCCACCGTCTGGCAATGCTGCGCAACATGACAGTATCGCTGCTGCGTCACGAAGCGATCAAAACCACCCTGCCAAAAGCAAAAGAACTGCGCCGCGTTGTCGAGCCAATTCTGACCCTGGGCAAAACCGACTCCCTGGCAAACAAGCGTCTGGCCTTCAACCGCCTGCGCGACCGTGAAATGGTCGTCAAACTGTTCGCTGAACTGGGCCCACGTTTCGCCAACCGTAACGGTGGTTATGTGCGTATCCTGAAAATGGGTTTCCGCGTCGGCGATAACGCTCCTATGGCGTTCGTTGAACTGATGGATCGTCCAGATACGACCGAAGCAGTTGAAGTTGCTGGCGAGTAATCCCAGTAATTGCTTCAATGAAAGCCAGGCCTAGCCTGGCTTTTTTGTTTTCTGCTGCAGCTATCCTTGCTGCGGTGTACTATTCTTCTTTCGCGCCGGCCCTGCAGCCACTGCACGCCCCGCGCGTCCTCTGTCGAATGGTTGAAAAGGTAGTTCATGTCCCGTTTCCCCTCCAGCGCCACCGCGCGCGCCGCTCCCCTACATCAACTGCTGATCTGGTTTGCCACCTGTTTGCTGCTGGCCATGGCCGTCTTTGGCACGGGTCAAGCCCGCGCCGACGATGAATTCCTCGACCCCGAGCTGGCCTTCAAGTTTTCCGCCCGCATGCAGGATCCGGCCACCATCGCCGTCACGTATGTGATTGCCGATGGCTACTATATGTACCACGAGCGCTTCAAGTTCGAGGCCGTGGGCGCCAAGCTGGGCACGCCGGTGTATCCGGCTGGCAAGGTCAAGTTCGACGATACCTTCCAGAAGAACGTGGAAACCTTCCGCAAGACCCTCACCATCACGATTCCCGTGGAAGCTGCCGGGCCGTTTACCCTGAAGGCGACGGGACAGGGCTGCTCCGACAAGGGCCTGTGCTATGCGCCGCAGGATGCGACAGCCCAGCTGGTGGGCGGTGGCGGCGGCCAGAGCATGGCGCCGGGCGGCTTGCCGTCGAAGTTTGCCTTGCCGGCCGCGCCCGCAGTCGACACGGCGGCCGTCAACGGCCCGCAGGCGCAGGCATCGCCTGGCGTGTCCGTGATGAGCATTCCGCAGGCCGACATCACCAGCACGCCCGAGCCGGTCGCGGCGTCGCCCGTGGCGGCAAGCCCCGCGCCCGCGCAAAGCGAGATGGGCAAGATCGAAGCGGCCCTGAAGGGCGGCAAGCTGCTCGTCATCGTGCCCCTGTTCATGCTGCTGGGCCTGGGCCTCGCATTTACGCCGTGCGTGCTGCCGATGGTGCCGATTTTGTCGTCGATCATCATCGGCGATGGCGCCAAGGTCAGCCGCTCGCGCGGTTTGCTGCTGTCGCTGACGTACGCGCTGGGCATGGCCATCGTCTACACGGCGCTGGGCGTGGCGGCCGGTCTGGCGGGCGAAGGCTTGGCGGCCCAGCTGCAAAACCCGTGGGTGCTGGGTTTCTTTGCCCTGCTGATGGCGGGCCTGGCGCTGTCGATGTTCGGCTTGTATGAACTGCAAGTGCCGGCTTTCCTGCAAGGCAAGCTGACGTCCGTATCGAACCAGCAATCTTCGGGCCGCCTGGCGGGCGTGTTCGTCATGGGCGCCATTTCCGCCCTGATCGTGGGGCCATGCGTGGCCGCGCCGCTGGCCGGCGCCTTGCTGTACATCAGCCAGACGCGCGACGTCGTCATCGGCGGTAGCGCCCTGTTTGCCATGGCGGTGGGCATGAGCGTGCCTTTGCTGTTGGTGGGCGTGTCGGCTGGCACCTTGCTGCCCCGTGCCGGCGCCTGGATGGATGCCGTCAAGCGCTTCTTTGGCGTGCTGCAACTGGGCGTGGCCTGGTGGCTGGTCTCGCCAGTGCTGCCGGGCGCCGTGCAGATGCTGGGCTGGATGGTCTTGTTCGTCGGCTATGGCATGTATTTGTTGGTGGGCAAGAGCGGCGCGAAGAACGCCTGGGTAGCGAAGGCCTTCGGCCTCGTGTTTGCCTTGCTGGGCGCGATGCAACTGGTGGGCGTGGCCAGCGGTGGACGCGACCCGCTGGCGCCGCTGGCCCACTTGGGCGGCGGGCAAGTGCATGCCCAACCGTTTACGCGCGTGAAGACCGTGGCGCAGCTGGACGCGGCGCTGGCGCAGCTCAATGGCAAGCCGGCCCTGCTGGACTTTTATGCGGACTGGTGCGTGTCGTGTATCGAGATGGAAAAACTGACCTTCGTCGACCCCGCCGTGCGCGAGAAGATGGGGCAAGCCGTACTGCTGCAAGTGGACGTGACGGCCAATGACGCGGACGACAAGGCCATGCTGAAACGTTTCCAGCTGTTCGGCCCGCCGGGCATCATCATGTTCAACCCGCAAGGGCAGGAAATTGCCCAGTCGCGCGTGATCGGCTTCCAGAATGCAGCCACCTTCCTGGCCTCCTTGCGCAAGCTCGACGAGTAGGCCGGGTAGGTCGGGTTAGCCCCTAAGGGCGTAACCCGACACCACCATACACGCCAACAAAGTTGTCGGATTACGGGCCGGCGGACCTAATCCGACTTACCCGGCTTTCGGCTGCTGATGCATGCCATGGTGGCCGCCGCGATGGCCGCCGTGCTTGCCGCCAGGCACGCTGTCATCAAACACTTTCTTTTGCTCCGGCGTCAGCACGGCGTAGAAGGTTTTCAGCGAGGCCAGACGGCTTTCCTGGCTGGCGATGCGTTCCTTCGACATGGCGATCCATTGCTCCATGCGTTCCGGCGCCGACAGCTTGGCCATCGCTTCGCGCTTGGCCTTCCAGTCGCCCATCGGTTTTTTCGGCGCGTTGGCGGCCGTGAATGTGGCCCAGGCCGGTTCCTGCGCGGCCGTCAGCTTCAGCTTGTCATGCAGGCGGGCCTGGTACTTGGCCATGCGCTCGGCAGGATTGCCGCCGCGGTGCTGGCCGCGGTGGCCGTCATGTTGCATCTTGGTGCTGGCGGCAGGCGCGCTGGCGGCCGCTTCCTGGGCGTGGACGGTCAGCGATGCCGCACCCATGCCGAGTACGCTCATGGCGATGATCAAGTTCTTGCGCAAGGTTGTCATTGAGGCGTTCATCTGGATTCCTTTGTAAAAGTGAGGGATGTACATGTTGCTGCACATGAATCCATGTTGGACGCGCCATGTTTCCCCGAAGTGTCCGCTGCCAGACAGTTTGTATCTATATGTTTCTTCGGGTCTTCTATATACAAGACGATACAAATGCGTTGTGCAAGGGCGGGGGAAGTGGGGATAATTCGTACCATGGAACCCACTTCTACAATTCTCATCGTCGACGACGACCGCGATATCCGCAGCTTGCTGGCGGACTACCTGGAAACGAACGCCTACCGCACCCTGGGTGCGGCGGATGGCACGGCCATGTGGAAAATCCTCGATGAAACGCGGCCCGACCTGATCGTGCTCGACTTGAACCTGCCTGGCGATGACGGCCTGACCTTGTGCCGCAAGCTGCGCGCCCAATCGACGGTGCCGGTGATCATGTTGACGGCGCGCAACGAGCCGCTGGACCGCATCCTGGGCCTGGAAATGGGCGCCGACGATTACTTGCCGAAACCGTTCGAGCCCCGCGAATTGCTGGCGCGCATACGCAGCGTGCTGCGCCGCAGCCATGCCATGCCGTCGAACGTGCCGTCGGACAAGGCGCAGCAAATCCGCTTTTCCGGCTGGACGCTGGACCTGACGGCGCGCCACCTGCTCAATCCCAGCGGCCTGGTGATCATGCTGTCGGGCGCGGAATTCCGCTTGCTGCGCGTCTTCCTGGAACACCCGAACCGCGTGCTCAACCGCGACCAGCTGCTGAATCTGACGCAGGGCCGCGACGCCGACCCGTTCGACCGCTCGATCGATATCCAGATCAGCCGTCTGCGGCAAAAGCTCGGTGAAGATGCCCGCTTGCCGCAAATTATCAAGACCGTGCGCAACGGCGGCTATGTGCTGGCTGGCCAGGTCAATGTGGAGCCGCACGCGTGAAGGCCTTCCTGGGCTCGATGACGGGCCGTGTCTTCATGTTCTTGTTGATCGGCATCGTCGCTTCGGCCGCGCTGACGCAGTGGCTGGCCGTGGGCGAACGCCAGCGCGCCATCGAGCAATACCGCGACTACCACGCCGTCGAGCGGGCCGAGCAGCTGGTGATGGCGGCCGACATGGTGCCGCTGGCCTCGCGCGCCGCCTACCTGAAAGTGGCCAACAAGGGCAGCGTGCGCCTGGAATTGCGTCCCGATACGGAACATAGGCCCGGTGCGCCGACGGAATTTTCCACCGCCCTGCAAGCCAAGCTGGGCGAAGGCTTCAAGGTCAGCGCGCTGGCCGAACGTCCGGCCGCCTGCGTCAAGCCGCGCCAGTCTCCGGGTATGTTTTCCGCCAAGCCATGGGGCGGCACCTGCGAAAACCTCGACGTGCGCATGCAGGATGGCCATGTGCTGCGCCTGATGGTCTTGCCGCCGCGCCAGCAGCCACCGTTCAATGAACATAACGACTGGATGACCCTGCTGCCTTTCCTGATCAGCATCGCCATCCTCGCCTATCTGGTCACGCGCATGACCATGCGCCCGCTCAAGCAGCTGGCGCAGGCGGCGAAAGACCTGGGCAATGACATCAACCATCCGCCGCTGACCCTGTCGGGCGCCAGCGAGATCCGCCAGGCCAGCGCCGCCTTCAATGCCATGCAGGCGCGCATCCGCCAGCATATTTCCCAGCGGACACAGATGCTGGCGGCCATCACGCACGACTTGCAGACGCCGCTGACGCGCTTGCGGCTGCGCCTGGAAAAAGTGGCGGATACGGAATTGTATGACCGCCTGGTGGGCGACCTGTCGGCCATGCAAAGCATGGTCAAGGAAGGGCTGGACCTGGCCCGCTCGATGGACAGCACGGAAGCGATGCAGGCGCTCGATCTCGATTCCCTGCTCGATAGCGTCTGCTCCGACGCGGCCGATGCCGGCCAGAAAGTCACCCTCAGTGGACAGGCGGGCATGGCCTTGATGGCGCGCCCCATTGCCATGCGGCGCTGCCTGGTGAACCTGATCGACAATGCCGTCAAATATGGCCTGTACGCGCAGGTCACCGTCGAGCGCATCGCCGGTGCCGCGCGCATCTGCATCCGCGACGGTGGGCCGGGTATTGCGCCAGATCAACTGGCTAAAGTGTTCGAACCGTTTTACCGCATCGAGACGTCGCGTTCGCGCGAATCGGGCGGCACGGGCCTGGGCCTGACCATCGCGCGCAATATCGCCGAGCAGCACGGCGCCACGGTTTCACTGCTCAATCACGTCGACGGTGGACTGGAAGTCACCCTCATCGTGCCAGAGTATTACGCAGGAAAGTGAGCATTTCCGTGCGACAATATTGTGCTTTATGCCTCCCTGGCAACTACATTCAACCTGCAGCCCTGCGCTGCAACAGCGTGACAGAACAATGAAAAAGACTAGTCTGGCAATCCTCGTGGGTGCGGCCCTGTGTATCGGTGGCGGCATCTGGTATTTCAATCATCAGTCCGGCGCGGCGACCAGTGGGCAGGATGGCAAAGGGGGCAAGGGCGGACAGGCGCCGACGACCGTGAGCGTGGTCGCGCCGGTGCGCCAGGATGTGCCGATGGTGCTGCAAGCCAATGGCAGCGTGATGCCCATCAGCAGCGTGGACTTGCACCCGCAGACGACCAGCACGATCACCAAGGTGCATATCCGCGAAGGCCAGTTCGTCAAGCAGGGCGAGCTGATGTTTACGCTGGACGCGCGCAGCGAGCATGCGAATGTCGACAAGGCGCAGGCGCAGGTCTTGCGCGACCGCGCCTCGGTGCAGGACTTCGAGCGCCAGCTCAAGCGCAACCAGGATTTGCTGAGCAAGAATTTCATCGCCCAGGGCGCCGTCGATACCCTGCAAAGCCAGCTCGACGCGGCACGCGCCTTGCTGGCTGCCGACCAAGCCGCCTTGCGCGCGGCCCAGGTCGACTCCAGCTACACCGTCCTGCGCGCCCCGCAGGCGGGCAGGGTGGGCGCCATCAATGTCTACGCGGGCAGCCTGGTGCAGCCGACCACGTCGCTCACCAGCATCACCCAGCTCGACCCGATCGACGTGTCGTTCACCTTGCCGGAAAGCAGCCTGTCCGGCTTGCTGGCGGCGCAAAAGGCGGGCGAGGTGCCTGTCACGGCGCTGCTGTCCGATGCGGGCGGCAAGCAGCTCGATGGCAAACTGAATTTTATCGATAATGCCGTCGATCCCGCCACGGGCGTGATCAGGATCAAGGCCCGTTTCAATAATGGCGGCATCGATTTGTGGCCCGGCCAGTACGTGAATACGCAGCTGACCGTGCGCACCCTCAAGGATGCGCTGGTGATCCCGCAAAACGCCATCATCACGAGTACCGCCGGCACCTTCGTGTATTCGATGGAAGCGGACAACACGGCCAAGATGCGCAAGGTGACGCGAGTGTATGCATTCGGACCGAACGCCGTCGTTACCGGCCTGGCGGGCGATGAAAAAGTCATCGTCGATGGCAAGCAGAACTTGCGTCCAGGTAGCAAGGTGCGCCTGGTGGAAAAACACAAGGCTGCCGATGGCGCCGCCGCACCGCAGGGCAAGCCAGCATGAACCTGTCCGAACTGAGCATCCGCCGCCCCGTCATGGTGGTGCTGCTGTCCCTCTCCATCATCCTGGCCGGCGTGCTGGCCTACCTGCAAATTCCCGTGGCGGCCTTGCCGAGCTATAACACGCCCGTCATCAACGTCAGCGCCGACCTGGCCGGCGCCAGCCCGGAAACCATGGCCTCGTCGGTGGCCTTGCCGCTGGAAAAACAATTTTCCACGATTTCCGGCCTCAGCCTGATCACCTCCACGAGTACGCTGGGCAATACCTCGCTGACCCTGGAATTTGACGCCAGCATCAATGTCAACGAGGCGGCTGTCGACGTGCAGGCGGCCCTGCTGCGCGCGCAGCGCCAGTTGCCGACGGAAATGACGGACTTGCCGTCCTACCGCAAGGTCAATCCCGCCGATGCGCCGGTGCTGTTCATCCAGATGACGTCGCCATCGCTGAACTTGTCGGACCTCAACGATTACGCGGAAAACCTGATCGCCCCCAGCCTGTCGACCTTGCCGGGCGTGGCCCAGGTCATCGTCAATGGCCAGAAGCGCTTTGCCGTGCGTGTGCGCGCCCGTGCCGACCTGATGAATGCTCGCAATCTGACGATGGACGAATTGGCCACCGCCTTGCGCACCTCGAACACGAATTCCCCGCTGGGCATTCTTGACGGCCCGAGCCAGACCCTGACCATCCAGGGCAATCCGCAAATGATGAAGGCGGCCGATTTTGCCGAACTGATCGTCGCCAGCCGCAACGGCCAGCCCGTGCGCCTGAAAGACGTGGCCGAGGTGGAAGACAGCTTTCAATCGATCAAGGCCGTCGGCAGTTTCAATGGCGAGCGCTCGATCAGCCTGATGGTGCAGCGCCAACCGGACGCCAACACCGTGCAAGTGGTCGATGGTGTGCGCCGTTTGCTGCCGGGCTTCAAGGAACAATTGCCGCAGTCGATACAGATCAGCCTGGTCAACGACCGTTCGCTGTCGATCCGCGAAGCCATCCACGACGTGAATCTGACCTTGGCCCTGACGGTGGTGCTGGTGGTGCTGGTGATCTTCCTGTTCCTGCACCGCGCGGCGGCCACCTTCATTCCTGCCGTCACCATGCCGATTTCCCTGCTCGGCGCGCTGGCCCTGCTGTACTGGCTCGGCTACAGCCTTGACAACGTTTCCCTGCTGGGCATTACCCTGGCCGTGGGCCTCGTCGTCGACGATGCCATCGTGGTGCTGGAAAACATCGTGCGGCATATCGAGATGGGCAAGAAACCCATACGCGCGGCGCTGGAAGGGGCGAAAGAGATGGGCTTTACCATCATCTCGATCTCCGTCTCGCTGGTGGCCGTGTTCATCCCCATCTTCTTCATGCCGGGCGTGATCGGCTTGCTGTTCCATGAATTCGCCGTTGTCGTCTCGCTGGCCGTGCTGGTGTCGGCCGTCGTGTCGCTGACCCTGGTGCCGATGCTGGCCAGCCGCTTCCTGCCGGCCGATTCGCGCGAGCACAATGACAGTGACCCCAGCCATGGCGAAAAAACCTTCATCGGCCGCCATTTCGAAGCGGGTTTCACAAAATTGCGCAACGGTTATGTGCATCTGCTCGACAAGGCCCTGGCGCACCGCAACGTGGTGCTGTTCGTTGCCGTGTGTACCTTTGCGCTGACGGTGCTGCTGTACGCGACGATACCGAAAGGTTTCTTCCCGGAAGAAGACCTGGGCCAGATCCAGGTGAATACGGAAGCGTCGGAAGATATTTCCTCGGCGGCACTGCAGGATTTGCAAGCCCGCGTGGCGGCCGTGCTCAAGGCGGACCCCAGCGTGCAGGATGTGACGTCGTTCGTCGGCGGCGGCAACACGGGCCGCATGTTCATGGTCTTGAAACCGCGCAGCGAGCGGCCGAAAATGCCGGTGGTGCTGGAAAACCTGCGCCGCGCGGCGGGCACCGTGCCAGGCATGGCCGTGTATTTCCGGCCCGTGCAAAACTTGCAACTGGGCGGGCGCCAGAGCAAGAGCCGCTACCAGTACACCTTGCAAAGCGTCAGTCCCGACGCCTTGAATGACTGGGCGGAAAAGTTTATTGCCGGCATGCGCACGGATCCCGCCTTCCGCGACGTCACCAGCGATTCGCAGATCAAGGGTTTGCAGGCATCGCTCAGGATCGACCGCGACAAGGCCAACCTGCTGGGCGTGCAAATGTCCGACATCCGCACGGCCCTGTACAGCGCCTTTGGCGAGCGGCAAGTGTCGACCATCTATTCCTCGGCAGCCAGCTATTACGTGATCCTGGAAGCGGCCACGGCAGACCGCCAGTATGACGATGCGCTCACGCGCGTGTCCGTGCGCAGCAAGACGGGCGAACTGGTGAAACTGTCGAGTATTGCCTACGTGGAACGCACGATTGGGCCTACCTCCGTGAATCACCAGGGGCAGTTGCAGGCTGTTACCATCGCCTTCAACCTGGCGCCGGACGTGCCGCTGGGCATCGCCACGGGCAAGATCGACGCGATGGCCAAGGACATGAGCTTGCCTGCCTCCATCATCACGCGCTACGGCGGCGACGCGGCCGTGTTCCAGAGCTCGCAGTCCAGCCAGATCATCCTCATCATTGCCGCGCTGGCCGTGATCTACGTGCTGCTTGGCGTGCTGTATGAAAGCTATATCCACCCGCTGACCATCCTGGCCGGCTTGCCATCGGCGGCCGTGGGAGCGCTGCTGACCCTGCGCCTGTTCGGCATGGACCTGACCATGATCGCCATCATCGGCATCCTGATGCTGATCGGCATCGTCAAGAAAAACGCCATCATGATGATCGACTTCGCCCTGCATGCGCAGCGCAACGACGGGCTGGCGCCGGCGGAGGCCATCCGCCAGGCGTGCATCCTGCGCTTCCGCCCTATCATGATGACGTCGGCGGCGGCCTTGATGGGCGCCTTGCCGATCGCCCTGGGCCTGGGCGCCGGCGCCGAGCTGCGCCAGCCGCTGGGTCTGGCCGTGGTCGGCGGCTTGCTGTTTTCACAAGTGATCACCCTGTTCATCACCCCCGTGATCTATTTGTTCCTGGACAAGTACAGCGGCACGGGACCGTTGACGGACGAGCAATTGGTGGCGCTCGACAACAAGGCCTGAGCCGCCACACGGCCAGCACCGGCGCCCCGTTCTTCAGTGAATGCGGCGCCGGTTTTGTATGGGCCGTGATACATACGGTAACAACCGTCAAGCGACGGCTCGGGTACTCTGGTTACCGCTGCAAGGAATGTCGCTATCCTGTACGCTTCGGGTTGGATATGCCGAGGAAGTGTTCCCAAAAGCAAGGGACTCTGGCACTATGGCTGCCCTGTCAGATTACTTTTGTCGCTACACAGAAAGCACGATTCATTTTGCATGACACGACCCATTTGATGGCTGCCGATTCCGATGTTTGCCCCACCTGCGGGCAAGTGATCCAGCCACCACCGGCCTACGGGTCCACGACCAGCACCATGCGCAAGGTGGCGCTCGGCGTGTCCGTCTTGCTGCACGTGCTGCTGGCGGCGTATGCATTGTTTCGCAGCGATACGATCGAAAAGATCCCGCCGCCGAAGAAGGAAAGCGCGATGGTCTACATTGCGCCGCTGAAAGACAAGCCGCAGCCGCAGCCGCAGCCGAAACCCACGCCGAAGCCGAAGGACACGAAGGTGGCCAAGGTCAAACCGCCACCGGCGCCGAGCAAGCGCGTGGTCACAAAAGACGTGCCGCGCGACAAGCCAAAACTGGAAACATTCACGCCGCCGCTGGTGTCGAAGGTGCCGTTGCCGCCGCCGCCGGCTGAAGACATGAGTTCGATGATCGAGCAGCGCCGCAAGCAGCGCGAGGCGCAAAACCCCGCGCCGCCGGCCGAGGAAAGCGAAAACGACCGCGCCATGCGCGTGGCCAAGGCGAATATCGCCGGCGCCCAGGGACGTAATTCCGGCAGCGACCGCGAGGATTCGGGCGGCGTGTTTTCCATCGTCAACCAGACTTCGTTCAGTGCCGAAGTCAAGTTCAAGGGCTGGAACGGCAACTTCAAGCGCAACTGGCTGAAGCAGGAAAAAGTCGAGCTGGGCAATGAGCCCGATATCGAAACGGCCATCTTGAAGAAGATGATCCAGCTGATCCGTGCCGAAAAGCCCGGTGATTTCGTCTGGGAATCGCGCCGCCTGGGGCGCAACGTCAACCTCAGCGCCCGCGTGGAAGACACGGCCGAGCTGATGGCCTTCCTGCGCCAGGAATTCTTTTCCGAGAAACGGCCAGGGCCGGGACGGCGCTAGGCGCTCGTAAAACTGAGGGCAATAAAAAAGGCTGCACCTTGTGAACGGGCAGCCTTTTTTTACGCAGCGTTGATCTCGATCAAGCCGGTTTGTCAGTTCCTGCTTCCGGCTCGACATCGTCTTCCATGTCGATCAGTTCGACCATCTGGGCCGCGCCATCTTCGCTGATGCCGGCCAGTTCCATGATCTTGTCGTTGGCTTCGTCGATGCCGACGCGCTTCAGGGCCGAGAACAGTTGCACGGTGAACGGGAAACCGACGCCGTCTTCATCCACGTAGCTGTCGAGCTTGGCTTTCGCCTGGCGCAAGGCATTCACGGATTCATTGCGGTTCAGCTTATCGACTTTCGTCAGGATGCAGTGGATCGGTTTGCCCGTCGGGGCGAACCATTCCAGCATTTGAATGTCCAGGTCGGTGAACGGACGGCGCGAATCCATGATCAGGATCAAGCCCGCCAATTGCTCGCGGCGCTGCACATAGTCGCCCAGCAGGCGCTGCCAGTGCAATTTGGCCGAGCCCGAGACTTCCGCGTAGCCGTAGCCCGGCAAGTCGACCAGCAGGCATTCGATCTCTTCGACGATGGTGGCATCCTTGCGGTGCTGCGCCACGTGGGCGCCGCCGATGGAGAAGTAGTTGATGTGCTGGGTACGGCCAGGTGTCTTGGAGGCGAACGCCAAGCCTTTCTGATTACACAAGATGTTGATGGCGGTCGATTTACCGGCATTGGAGCGGCCGGCAAAGGCGATTTCCGGCACCGTGGTATCGGGCAGGTCACGCAATTGGTTGACGGTCGTAAAGAAGCGGGCTTGCCAGAGTTTTGACATGGGAGTAGTAAAGCAACAAAAGGGAGCGATAAGGGAGCGATAACGCCAAGAAGCTATTGTACAATAAGGGGTTGTTTATTGTTGCCGGCGTAGCAGCGATGCGGCTTGCGGCCCTGAAAATAAAGCAAAAATCCACAGGGCGCGGCAATGTCCACCACTAATTTCTCACTGTCTCAGGGTGCCTGAATGAATCGTGCGTTTTCACCGTTTATCAAATCCATGCTGCTCGCTTTGCTGGCTGT
Source organism: Janthinobacterium sp. BJB301 (assembly GCF_002735685.1). Lineage (NCBI taxonomy): Bacteria > Pseudomonadati > Pseudomonadota > Betaproteobacteria > Burkholderiales > Oxalobacteraceae > Janthinobacterium > Janthinobacterium sp. BJB301. Next base: position 32,851 of record NZ_PDZJ01000005.1, read on the forward strand.
ATCGGCAACTGCCTCTGCGGTCGAAGCAGCGAAACCGGCCGTCAAGGTCGACGCGGCCAAGGGCGCTACCCTGTACGCCGATGGCGATGCGGCACGCGGCCTGCCTGCCTGCGTCTCCTGCCATGGTGCGGCCGGCAATTCGACCATCACGGTCAATCCGAAGCTGGCCGGCCAGCACGAAAGCTATATCTACAAGCAACTGGTCGATTTCACCACGCCGGAGCGCAACCAGCCCGTCATGACGACGTACGCGAAGATGCTCAGCGACGCCGACAAGAAGAATATCGCCGCCTACCTGGGCGCGCAGCTGTCCAAGCCGGGCGCCGCGAAAAACAAGGACACGATCGACCTGGGCAAGAAAATCTACCGTGGTGGAATTGCTTCCAAGCAAGTTGCCGCCTGCGCCAGCTGTCATGGCGCGACGGGCAATGGCATTCCCGTCCAGTATCCGCGCATCGCCGGCCAGCACCAGGACTACACGGTGGCCCAGCTGGCCATGTTCCGCAGCACCAAGGCTGATGCCCGCAAGAACAGCGCGCAAATGCACACCATCGCCGCCCGCATGTCGGATGACGAGATCGCCGCCGTTGCCGATTACATCGCCGGCCTGAAGTAAGTTTTCATAGTGGCAAGAGATTGCCAGGCGCACCAGCGCGCATGAACCAGGGCGGCCGTCTCGACAGGCTGCCCTTTTTTATGGCAGGGGCCAAACAGGAGTATGCTGCCGCCTTGCGCGGAGAAACTATCTGCTCCATGCCTAAATTTTCTTGAAGATTGCATATCCCGTATGAGTATCAACGTATGAGCACAGGCACGACCGGAATCGAGTTAAAGACCCAACGCCGCAGCCTGGCTGAATTCGTCGAGCTGGTCTCGTCGATGCGCTTTGCCATCAGCCTGCTGACCTTGATCGCCGTAGCGTCCATCATCGGCACCGTGCTCAAGCAAAATGAGCCCATGCCCAATTATGTGAACCAGTTCGGCCCGTTCTGGTTCGCCGTCTTCGACAAGCTGAGCCTGTACTCCGTGTATTCGGCCTGGTGGTTCCTGGTTATCATGGGTTTCCTCGTCGCCTCGACTTCGCTGTGCATCGTGCGCAATGCACCGAAGATGCTCAAGGATATGCGCAGCTGGCGCGACAATGTGCGCGAACAATCCCTGCGCAATTTCCATCACAAGGCGGAATGGCAGGCGCCGCTGCCGCGCACCGTGCTGGCGCAGCAGATGGTGATGCGCCTGAAAGACGCAGGCTACGCGGCCAAGGTGGTCGAGAAGGACAACGCCACCCTGGTCGCCGCCAAGCGGGGCGCGGCCAATAAATGGGGCTATATCTTTGCCCACGGCGCCATCGTCATCATCTGCGTGGGAGGCTTGCTCGATTCGGAAATGCCGATCCGCGTACAGCAATGGTTCTTTGGCAAGACGCCGTTTTCCGGCAGCGGCGTGATCGCCGACATTCCCGCCCAGCACCGCCTGAGCCTGTCGAACCCCACTTTCCGCGGCAACACCATGATCCCGGAAGGCGCGTCGAGCAACACGGCCATCATTCCCCAGGCCGATGGCGTGCTGATCCAGGATTTGCCCATCACCATCCTGCTGAAAAAATTCCACATCGATTTCTACAGCACGGGCATGCCGAAACTGTTCGCCAGCGATGTCGTAGTGACGGATCATGAAACAGGGAAAAGTTTCCCGGCAACCATCAAAGTCAACCAGCCGCTGCTGTACAAGGGCCTGGCCCTGTACCAGTCCAGCTTTGAAGATGGCGGCAGCAAGCTCAAGTTGACGGGCTTTCCCATGACGGGCAAGACGACGAAACGCTTCGATATCGGCGGCGAAGTGGGTGGCAGCACGCCGCTCGAGCGCAGCGATGGCAATTCCTACACGGTGGAATGGTCGGGTTTCCGCCCGTTCAACGTGGAAAACCTCAGCGCCGGCCAGGACGTGCGGGCCGTCAGCAAGGCGGAAAGTTTCAACGATAAGTTTGCCGTCGGCCTGGACAAGCGCCTCGGTTCGGCTGCGAAAAACGCGAACAACAAGGATCTCAAGAACGTCGGTCCTTCGGTGCAATACAAATTGCGCGACAAGACGGGCCAGGCGCGCGAGTACCAGAACTACATGCAGCCGGTCACCGTGGATGGCACGACGGTGTTCCTGGCCGGCATGCGCGTCAACCCCAGCGACCCGTTCAGCTATCTGCGCATTCCCGCCGATGACAATTACAGCGTGAACGAATGGATGCGCTTGCGTGCCGCGCTGCAAGATCCCGCGCTGCGCCAGCAGGCCGCCACGCGCTATGCGGCGCGAGCCATGCCGCAACCGGGCGCGGAAGCCCTGCGCGGCCAGTTGCAGGAATCGGCGGCGAAAAGCCTGGGCATCTTTGCCGGCAATGGGCAAGAGGGCGGCTTCCTCGCCATTTCGCGCTTCCTGGAGAAAATTCCTGCCGCCGAGCAAGAAAAAGCGGCCGATATCTTCATGAAGATACTGAATGGCAGCCTGTGGGATTTGTGGCAGGCGGCGCGCGCCCAGGATGGCTTGAAAGCCATCGAGGCCGATGACAAGCATGGCCGCTTCCTGCAACTGGCCACGAATGCGCTGTCCGACAGCTTCTTCTATGGCGCGCCCGTGTATCTGCAACTCGACGACTTCACGGAAATCAAGGCGTCCGTGCTGCAGGTGACGCGTTCGCCGGGCAAGAGCGTGGTCTACCTCGGCTGCCTGTTCCTCGTGATCGGCGTGTTTTCCATGTTTTATATCCGCGAGCGCCGCCTGTGGGTGTGGATCAAGGATGGCGAGGGCGGCAGCGATGCCTTGATGGCCATGAGCACGCAACGCAAGACGCTGGATTTTGAAAAAGAATTTGAGAACTTGAAGGCAAAGCTGCCGCAATCGGCGTAAGCTGCGCTGTGTCTGGGACGCTTGCGCGTCGCCTGCAATGGAGAAAATGATGGAATTGGCAAACAAGCAAATATATACGCAGGAACCGGGATTTTTCAAGCGCCTGAGCCTGATCGATTGGCTGTATGGCGCCGGCTTGCTGGCCGCATCCCTGTTCGGCCTGGTGCGCTTTGGCGCCTTCATGGATATCTATGAAAAAGCCATCTTGCTGGCCGCGGCGCCCACGTTCGCGTGGCTGGGCTGGTACTGGAAGCCCGTGCGCTGGCTGATCCCCGTGGCAGCCGTGCTGTCGCTGTTCGCCATCGAGCTGTACGCTGGCCACTTGGAGATGGCGAACCAGAAATTCTTCCTGAAATATATCTTGTCGAGCCAATCCGCCATCTTGTGGATGGGCACCCTGTTCGTGCTGTCGACCCTGTTCTACTGGATCGGCCTGGTGGCGCGCTCGGAATTCGGCTCGTCCGTCGGCTCCCTGCTGTGCTGGGCCGGCGTCGTGCTGGGCCTGACGGGCATGCTGGTGCGCTGGTACGAGTCTTACCTGATCGGTGCCGACGTGGGCCACATTCCCGTGTCGAACCTGTATGAAGTGTTCATCCTGTTTTCCTTGATCACGGCCATGTTTTACCTGTACTACGAGCAGCATTACGCGACGCGCCAGCTGGGCGCCTTCGTCATGCTGGTCATTTCCGCGGCCGTCGTGTTCCTGATGTGGTACACGGTCACGCGCGACGCGGCCGAGATCCAGCCGCTGGTGCCGGCCCTGCAAAGCTGGTGGATGAAGATCCACGTGCCGGCCAACTTCATCGGCTACGGCACCTTCGCCCTGTCGGCCATGGTGGCGGCGGCGTATTTGCTCAAATCGAGCGGCTACCTGGTCGACCGCCTGCCGTCGCTGGAAGTGCTCGACGACGTCATGTACAAGGCCATTTCCGTGGGCTTCGCTTTCTTCACGGTAGCGACCATCCTGGGTGCCCTGTGGGCGGCCGAGGCGTGGGGCGGCTACTGGTCGTGGGACCCGAAAGAAACGTGGGCGCTGATCGTCTGGCTCAACTATGCAGCCTGGCTGCACATGCGCCTGATGACGGGCTTGCGCGGCCGCGTCGCCTCGTGGTGGGCGCTGGTGGGCTTGCTTGTGACGACCTTCGCGTTTTTGGGCGTGAATATGTTCCTTTCTGGATTACATTCTTACGGCAAGCTTTAATTGTTTTTTGCATGACAGAAGCGTCATGAACGGCCCGGGAAAACTGGTGTAAGGTACAAACAATCACCTTTTCCCGGAGCCGCCATGTTGATCAAGCGCAGTCCCAACGGCATTGAGTTGCCGTATTCTTCCGAAATCACGCCGCGTGCCGTGTTTGAATCGCGCCGCAGCTTCATCAAGCAAATCGCCCTGGGCTCCGTGTCCAGCGCGGCCTTGCTGGAAATGGCCAGCCGCGAAGCGTTCGCGCAAGGCACCAATCCCAAGCTGGCCGCCAAACTGAATCCCGCCTATTCGGCGCTGGAAAAGCAGACGGCGTATAAAGACGCCACCAGCTACAACAATTTCTACGAGTTCGGCACGGACAAGAGCGACCCTGCGCAAAACGCGGGCACCTTGCGCACGCGGCCATGGACCGTCAGCATCGAGGGCGAAGTCAAGAAGCCCATGACCCTGGACCTCGACGCGCTGCTGAAGCTGGCGCCGCTGGAGGAACGCGTGTACCGCTTGCGCTGCGTGGAAGGCTGGTCGATGGTCATCCCGTGGGTCGGTTATTCCTTCTCGGAAATCATCAAGAAGGTCGAGCCGACGGGCAATGCGAAGTACGTGGAATTCATCACCCTGGCCGACAAGAAGCAGATGCCAGGCGTGGGCAGCCGCGTGCTGCAGTGGCCCTATACGGAAGGCTTGCGCATCGATGAGGCGAATCATCCGCTGGCGCTGCTCACCCTGGGCATGTATGGCGAAACCTTGCCGAATCAGAATGGCGCGCCCGTGCGCATGGTGTTGCCGTGGAAATATGGTTTCAAATCCGCCAAATCCATCGTCAAGATCCGATTCGTCAAGGAGCAGCCGCGCACCTCCTGGAATCTGTCGGCGCCGTCCGAATACGGTTTTTACTCGAACGTGAATCCGAACGTCGATCATCCGCGCTGGTCGCAAGCTTCCGAGCGGCGCATCGGCGAAGACGGTTTTCTCACCCGCAAGCGCAAGACCCTGATGTTCAATGGCTACAACGATGTCGCTTCCTTGTACGCGGGCATGGACTTGAAGAAGTTCTTTTAAGGAAAGACCATGGCCTTCAACCCCACGCCGAGACAATTGTCGCTATTCAAAAGCCTGATCTTCTTGCTGGCGCTGCTGCCGTTCGCGCGCATGGTCTGGCTGACGTACACGGGGCAACTGGTGGAGCCGCTGGAATTCATCACGCGCGGCACGGGCGACTGGACCCTGTATTTCCTGTGTATCAGCCTGGCTGTCACGCCCTTGCGGCGCCTCACGCAATGGAATTGGCTGATCAAGCTGCGGCGCATGCTGGGCCTGTTCGCCTTTTTCTACGCGGCGCTGCACTTCACCACTTTTTTATGGTTTGATCACTTTTTCGATGTGCAGGAAATGTGGAAGGATGTGCTCAAGCGTCCGTTCATCACGGTGGGTTTCATCGCTTTCGTGCTACTGATTCCGCTGGCCGTGACGAGCACGAACGGCATGGTGAAACGCCTGGGGGGCAAGCGCTGGCAGTGGCTTCACCGCTTGATCTATGTCATCGCGCTGCTGGGTATCTTGCACTTCTGGTGGATGAAGGCGGGCAAGAATAATTTCGCGCAACCGATCCTGTTCGGCAGCATCGTCGCGCTACTGCTGTTAATACGCGTGTATTTCGCCTGGGTCAAGCGGGAGAAGAGCGCCAGGGCGGCCAAGGCTGCCACCCCGGTACGCTCGGCTTAGGTTGCTGGCACGATCACCGGTGGCGGCGGCACGGGCGCCGGTTCGACCGGGCCTTTGGCTGGCGCGCCCTTGGCCGCTGGCGGCTTGGGCAGGTACAGGGGGCCAGGCTGGCCGCAGCCGGCCAGGACGCTAGAAACCACAATGGCGGTGCCGATATAAAACGCTGAGGATGACTTCACGATTAGAATCACGGTTTGATTAAGATCTTTGGAGTGTAGCATGAGCGAATCGGAATTCCTGGCCCTGGCCGAAGCCACCCTGACCCAGATCGAGGCGGCGCTGGACCGGCTGAACGATGAAGACGTGCTCGACGTCGAATGCAGCCGTAGCGGCAATGTGCTGGAAATCGAGTTCATCGATAACGGCACGAAAATCATCGTCAACAGCCAGGCCCCCATGCGCGAAATGTGGGTGGCCGCCCGTTCCGGCGGTTTCCACTACAAGCGCGTGGGCGACGAGTGGATCAACACGCGCGACAGTTCGGAACTGTTTGCGGCTTTGTCGGCCATGGCCAGCGAGCAGGCGGGGGCGGCAGTTGTATTGAAGTAAGTGTTTGAAGTGATGCATGAAAAATGGGCAGCCTTTGCGGGCTGCCCATTTTTTGTGGTCCAGTCTCGGGTAGGTCGGGTTAGGCCGCAGGCCGTAACCCGACACCACCACCGGCGCCAACGATGTTGTCGGATGACGCGCTTGCGTGCTAATCCGACCTACCCGGCCTACGTGTTTAAAATAGCTCGTTCTTCACAGCCTCTTTCGCCTTCTCTTCCTCCGGCGTGCCGCGCGCCGCGCCTTCCAGGCTGCCCACGCCCGTGCCCGGTGGATTTTCCGCATAGTAATACTCGTCGCCCACGTGGATCAGGCCTTCCGGCACGGCGCGTTCCTCGACGGGGATGCTCTTCAGGGCTTTCGCCATGTAGCTGATCCAGATCGGCAAGGCCAGGCCGCCGCCCGTTTCCCGGTTGCCCAGGTTGCGCGGCTGGTCGTAGCCGATCCAGGCGATGCCCACCAGCTTGGCCTGGTAGCCGGCGAACCACGCGTCGATGGAATCGTTGGTCGTGCCCGTCTTGCCGGCCAGGTCGGGACGCTTCAAGGCCATGGCCTTGTTGGCCGTGCCGAAGCGCACGACGTCGTTGAGCATGCTGTTCATCATGAAGGCGTTGCGCTCGTCGATGACCCGGTTGGCTTCCTCGCCCGCCAGGTCCGGCTTGGCTTGCGACAACACATTACCGTCGCTATCGGTCACCTTGGCGATCAGGTACGGGTTGATCTTGTAGCCGCCATTCGCGAACACGGCATACGCGCCCGCCATCTGCAGCGGCGTCACGTTGCCGGCGCCCAGGGCCAGGGTCAGGTACGGCGGGTTCTTGTCCGCGTCAAAGCCGAAGCGCGTCGCGTATTCCTGGCCATACTTGGCGCCGATCTTGTGCAGGATGCGGATGGAAATCATGTTCTTCGATTTCATCAAGCCTTTGCGCATGGTCATCGGACCATCGTATTTGCTGTCGTAGTTCTTCGGTTCCCACGCCTGGCCGCCCGTCTGGCCCGCGTCGAACGAGATCGGCGCATCGTTGATGATGGTGGCCGGCGACAGGCCCCGCTCCAGCGAAGCGGAATAGATGAAGGGCTTGAAGGCGGAACCTGGCTGGCGCCACGCTTGCGTGACGTGGTTGAACTTGTTGCGGTTGTAATCGAAGCCGCCCACCATGGCGCGAATGGCGCCGTCCGTGGTGCTGGCCGAGACGAACGCCGATTGCACTTCCGGCATTTGCGTCAAGACCCAGGCGTTGCCTTCTTGCATGACGCGGATCACGGCGCCGCGCTTGATGCGGCGGTTCGGCGCCGCTTTTTCCGACAGCCAGGCCGCGCCGAAGGTCAGGCCGGGGCCCGTGATCGTGATTTCCTCGCCGGCCGACGTGACTGCCTGCAGCGATTTGGGCGACGCTTGCAGCACCATGGCGGCGATGATGTCGTCGCTGTCCGGGTGGTCGGCCAGTTCCGTCTCGATCGCGTCATCCGCTTCGGCCTTGGTTTTCGGAATCTCGATATACGCTTCCGGGCCGCGGTAGCCGTGGCGTTTCTCGTAATCCATCACGCCCTTGCGCAAGGCGATGTAGGCGGCGTCCTGGTCCGCCTTGGTGATGGTGGTGTAGACATTCAGGCCGCGCGTGTAGGTGTCTTCCTTGAATTGCTCGTAGACCAGCTGGCGCGCCATTTCCGACACGTATTCCGCGTGCACGCCAAAGGCGCTGCTGTCGGTTTTCACTTTCAGCTCTTCATTCTTGGCTTCCGTGTATTGCTCTGGCGTGATGTAGCCCAGCTGCGCCATGCGCTGCAGGATGTATTGCTGGCGCATGCGCGCGCGTTTCGGATTGACGACGGGATTGTAGGCCGACGGCGCTTTCGGCAAGCCGGCCAGCATGGCCGCTTCGGCCACGGTCAGGTCCTGGATGTTCTTGCCGAAATAGATTTGCGCGGCCGAAGCGAAGCCGTAGGCGCGCTGTCCCAGATAAATCTGGTTCATATACACTTCGAGGATCTGGTCCTTGCTGAGATTTTTCTCGATCTTCCAGGCCAGCAAGACTTCATACGCCTTGCGCTTCAGGGTCTGTTCGCTGGACAGGAAGAAATTGCGCGCCACCTGCTGCGTGATGGTCGAGGCGCCTTGCTTGGCGCCGCCCGTCAGGTTGTGCAGGGCCGCGCGGGTGATGCCCAGGTAATCGACGCCGCCATGTTCATAGAAGCGGTCATCCTCGATGGCCAGCACGGCTTTCTTCATGACATCGGGAATATCCTTGATGTGCACCATGTTGCGGCGCTCCTCGCCGAATTCGCCGATCAGCACGCTGTCGGACGTGAACACGCGCAGCGGCATCTTTGGCTTGTAATCGGTCAAGGTATCGAGCGCCGGCAGGTTCGGATAGGCCATGGCCAGGCCAAAGACCACCAGCAAGACGCCGACGATGCCCAGGCCCAGCAGCGATGCCAGGGCCATCAGCAGGAAACGTTTGGGTTTGCTGCCCTTGGTGGGCGGCTTCGAGCCAGCGGGGCCAGCGGATTTTGAAGATGTCATGCGTCGTATGTCTTTCGGTTAATTATGCCGGCCAATTATAAGCGAGCTTGCCGGGGTGGCAGCGCGCTGTGGCGCTTGCCGGGGGGAGTGTCGAAACTTGCCGATACTCTATATAAGCGTGTATTGGCCCGCTGGCAACCAGGATTTGGTAACAATTATTCTGCGCCAGATCACGGCCCGGCCAGATAGGCGCCGCGCGCAGCACACTCCGGCGTGAAATCCGTTTACAAGCCAGCGCTGCCGGGACTAGGCTTTCGGATGGCAGGAACCCTTCCCACGCGGACGTTTCTCTATGAAAAACATGTCCATCAGCAATTTTCTTGGCACCAGCTTGCTGGGCGTCGACATCGCCGACGATGCCGTGCGCGTCGTCGAGTTGAGGCGCCGGCGGGGAAAGCTGTCGTGCCGGCATTGCGGCGCCGCCACGCTGGCGCCCGGCGTGATACTGGAAGGTAATGTCGAGGACATGCTGGGCCTGGCCGATGCCCTGCGCCAGGCACACCGCGACAGTGGCAGCGCCTGCACGCGGGTGGCGCTGGCCATGCCGGCCACGGCCCTGATCACGCATGCGATCCGCTTGCCCGCCGGATTGGCGGAAGAACAGCTGGAAATCCTCGTGGAACTGGAAGCGGCGCAATACATGCCGTTCGCGCTGGAAGACGCCAGCCTGGATTTTTTCATTCTCGGCCCCGCGCCGCCGCTGCCCGGCACGGCAGGCAAGGAGGTCGACGTGCTGCTGGTGGCGGCACGGCGCGCCAGCGTGCAGCGCCGTCTCGATGCGGCCAGGGCGGCGGGCCTGCTGGCCGTCGTCATGGATAGCGAGGCGCTGGCCTTGCAGGCGGCGCTCGCGCAGGGTGGCTGGCAAGCCTTGCCCGACGGTGGCGTGGCGTACCAGCTGGCCTGGGGCCTGGCCTTGCACCGGTACGCCCGATGACGGTCCGGGGGCAAGTCCAGCGCATCAACCTGTTGCCGTATCGCCCAGCGGCACGGCGCAGGCGTATTCAGCTGCTGCTGGGGCAACTGGCGGGCGGGGCGCTGCTGGGATTGCTATTGGCCCTGGCGACAGGCGCTTGGCAGCGGCACGAGCTCGACGCGCAGCTGCGCCGCCAGGAGGGCTGGCGCAGTGCCATGCAGCAAGTCGATGCCGTCCTTGCCACCAGCAAGCGGGTGCAGGGCGAGACGGCGGCGCTGCTGCTGCGCCAGCAGGCCATTGCCAGTTTGCAAGAACAACGCAATGCCTGGGTGCGCATGCTGGACGCGCTGGCCCGGGCGATGCCGGCCGGCGTGGCCTTGCACAGCGTGCGCCAGGAAGCGGCGATGGTGCGTCTGCAGGGGCAGGCTGCGTCGCAGGACAAGGTCGCGGCCCTGCTGCTGGCGCTGGAACAGGCGGCGCCCTGGTCCCGGCCGGAATTGGTGGAAGTGCGACTGGAAGTGCGCGGCGCGGCCGATGGCGCCGTGGAATGGACGGTACGGCTGGCTTTGGCACCTAGTCCTGGAGGTTGATCATGCTGAGCTTGAAGACTGCATCGCTGTGGCCGCTACCTGCGCGCCTCGCTTGTGCTGCCCTGGCCGGTACGCTGGTGGCGGCCGTACTGCACCTTGCATGGCTGGATGGCCTGAGTGTTGCCGTGCAGGCGGCGCAAGGCGAGCAGGCCCGCTTGCGCGCCGCCTATCTGTCGGCGCAGGCCAGGGCGATGCAGTTGCCGCAATGGCGCGCACAGCAGCGCCAGGCCGGCGCCGAACTGGCCCTGCTGGAACAGCAACTGCCCGACCAGCAGGCGATGGCGTTGCTGTTGACGCAGATTAATGCCGCAGGCCAGTCGCGCGGGCTGCAATTTTCCCTGTTCAAGCCCGGTGCGGCCCAGCCGCAAGCGCCCTATGTCGCCTTGCCGATCGCCATACAGTTGCGCGGCGGCTACCACGCCATGGGCGCGCTGCTGGCGGACCTGGCGCGCCTGCCGCGCATCGTCACGGTGCATGGGCTGGCCTTGACCCTCGGCAAGGATCGCTTGCTGACCCTCGATGCCGTGCTGCACGCGTATCGCTTGCCCGCAGCGGGGGAGCGGTTGGCACAAGCGGCTTTGGCCCCCAAGGCCGGCGCGCCGGCAGCGGCGCCGGCATGGCGTCCGCTTGCCGCTGTCGCGCCGCATCCCTACGAGGCCGCCGCCTTGCCCGATCCTTTTAATGCATTGCCACCAGCGTCCGAGCCCGGTCAGCGGGGTGGCGTGGCTGGGCCCGACCCACGCCGTGTGCGCGAAGCGCTGGAAAGCGTGGCCTTGACGGCCATCAGCATGGTCGGCAGCGTGCAGCAGGACGGGCGTCTGAGCGCGCTGCTGCTGGCGGGCCAGCGCGTGTACCGGGTAGCGGTGGGCCAGTACCTGGGGCAAGATCACGGCGTGGTGACGGGTATCAGTGAACAGGCTGTGCAGTACCGTGAATTGCTGCGCGAGGCGGATGGTCCCTGGCGCGAGCGGCGCGGCAGCCTGGCCTTGCAGTTGGCGGGGGCGGGGCCGAAGGCCAGCGTGCCCGAGGCGGCGCCATGAGGCCGCGCCGCATGCTCCTGGCCGCCCTGCTGTGTCTGCATGCCTGCGGGTTTGCCCGGGAGGCCGTGGTGCACGTGTCGGCCCCGCGCCTGTATGCGGGCGAGAAGATTTCCGTCGACTTCCAGAACGTGGGCGTGCGCGCGGCCCTGCATATCCTGGCCGATGCGTCGGGCCAAAACATCATCGCCAGCGATAGCGTGGCGGGCAATGTGACCCTGCGCCTGCGTGACTTGCCGTGGGACCAGGCGCTCGACGTGCTGCTGCAGGCCAAGGGCCTGGACATGCGGCGCAATGGCAACGTGCTGTGGATCGCGCCGCGCGAGGAAATGCTGGCGCGCGAAAAACTGGAACTGGAACAGCGCGCGCAGATCGCGGAACTGGAGCCGTTACAGTCGGCCATCTTCCAGCTCAATTACCAGAAGGCCGAAGCGTTCCGCACCGTGTTCGGCCTGGACGCGGGGGAAGGGCGCAGCCGGCTGCTGTCGCGCCGTGGCAGCGTGCTGATCGAGCCGCGCACGAATCAGCTGTTCGTCACCGACGTGCCGGCGCGCCTGGAGCAGATCCGTCAACTGATCGCCAAGACAGATATTGCGACACGGCAAGTAATGATCGAGGCGCGCATCGTCGAGGCGAACGACAGTTTCAGCCGCAACCTGGGCGCGCGCCTGGGCTTTACGGACCAGCGCCTGGCGGCGGGCCAGCTGCCCGGTTTTTCCCTGGGCGGCAGCGGGCGCCGCGCGGCCATCGGCGGCAGCTACCAGGGCGTGGGCGAGGCGACGGGGCAAACGGTGGCAGGTAGCGGCGTCTTCGTGCCGAACACGCAATTCGTCAACTTGCCAGCCGCCAGCATCAATGGCTTGCAGCCGGCCAGCTTCGCCCTGAGCCTGTTTTCGGCGGCCGCCAATCGCTTCCTGAACCTGGAACTGTCCGCGCTGGAAGCGGACGGCAGGGGCAAGATCATTTCCAGCCCCCGCGTGGTGACGGCCGACAAGGTGCTGGCGCTGATCGAGCAAGGCATCGAACTGCCGTACCAGGTGGCCACCAGCAGCGGCGCCACGTCGATCACGTTCCGCAAGGCGAACCTGCGCCTGGAAGTGACGCCGCAGATCACGCCGGACGGCAACGTGGTGCTGGAAGTGGATGTCAACAAGGATAGCGTGGGCCAGGAAACCCGTTCCGGCTTCGCCATCGACACCAAGCACGTGCGCACGCAGGTGATGGTGGAAGACGGCGGCACGGTGGTGCTGGGCGGCATCTATCAGCAATCCGAACGGGGCACGGACAGCAAGGTGCCGCTGCTGGGCGACATCCCCGTGCTCGGTGTTTTTTTCCGCAGCACGGGCCGCAGTCAAGAAAAAACGGAACTGATGGTGTTTATTACGCCGAAAATAGTGGCAGATCGGCCAGCAACACGTTAATGTCACATCTTTACGTTTAAGTAACAATGCAAACGAAAGCGGACTGATGGCGACTATGCGGAATGTATCTTGGGGCAACACTTATTGGAGTCGGGTATCGAATTGGCTGGTCTTGCTGGCGCTGGGCACCTTGCTGGCCGCGTGTGGCGGCGGTGGCGGCGATCCCACCATCGATGGCGGCAGCAGTGGCGGCACGACGGGTGGCGTACCGGCGACAGTGAGCGTCAGCTTGCTCAATGCGAATGGACAGGCCAGCAGTACCGTCAGCGTCAACGCGCCCTTGACCGCCCGGGCACAGGTGCTCGACAAAAATGGTGCGAGCGTGGCAAATGCCCTGGTGACGTTCGCGGTGGATAGTTCGCTGGCTGTGCTGGCACCAGCTACCGCCTTGACCGATGCCAAGGGTATTGCCAGCGTGACCATGCGCCCCGCCACTAGCGCGGCCAGCGGCGCTGGAAAAGTGACTGCCAGCGTGACCACCGCCGCAGTCACTGTCAGCGGTGAAGCCAACTATCAGATTTCGTCCAGCGTGGCCTCGAAGGCCAGCATCGGTATCGCCTTGCTGACTGCCTCGGGCAGTGCCAGCAACGCATTGTCGAGTTCCGCTCCTTTGACGGCGGTGGCCATCGTCAAGGACCAGGATGGCAAGCCGCTGCCGGACGCCTTGGTGGTGTTTGCAACGGATAATGCCCTGGCCACGCTGTCGCCCTCTGCCGGCACGACCCTGAGCGATGCCAAGGGCGAGGCGCGCGTGATCCTGCGGCCAGTCAGCCTGGCAGTGGGCGGCGCGGGCACCCTGACGGCGGCCGTCGTCATGAATGGCACGACTTCGACCAGTGCCATCAACTATGTCGTGGGCGCAACAACCCTGACATTTGGCAACATTGTCTTTGAAACGCCGTCCCTGGAGGCATATGGTTCGACCCAGGTATCGCTGGATGTGTTGTCTGGAAGCGTGAAATATACGGACCAGAGCCTGGCCGTGAACTTCACTTCCTCCTGTGTCACGGCTGGCAAGGCCACCTTCGCGCCCGTGGTGCAAACGGCCAACGGCAGTGCGCGCGCCGTCTACCGCGATCTCGGTTGTGGCGTCAACGATGTCATCTCCGCCACTGCCAGCGGCGTTTCGGGCAGCCGCAGCGCGGTGCTGCCGATCGCGGCGCCACAGGCGGCCTCGGTCCAGTTCTATTCGGCCATTCCTGCCGACAAGTCCATCGTCATCAAGGGTGAGGGCGGCCTCTTGCGCAGTGAAACGGCCACCTTGAAATTCCGTGTTTTCGATACCTTCAATAATCCCTTGCCGGGCTTGAAAGTATCGTTCTCGAAAGCCGATCCGAATGCGGAAGTCGATCTCAACCCCGTTTCGGGTACTACCGATGCCAATGGTGAAGTGACTACCAGCGTCAGTTCCCGTTCTACCCCCTTGTCTTTCCGTATCCGTGCCACGCTCGACGGCAAGGGCGTGTCGACCCTGTCCGATTCCATCGTGGTCTCGACGGGGACGCCGGTGCAGAAGGCGTTTTCGCTATCCATCAGCGACAGCAATGTCGAAGGCCTGGACGTCGACGCCAACGGCAGCGCGGCCTCGGCCTCCGTGACGGTGGCCATGGGCGACAAGTTTGGCAATCCCGTGGCCGACGGCACGCCCGTTGCCTTCCAGGCCAACGTGGGCGTGGTGGGCAGCGCAAGCAAGGGCGGCTGCAATTCCGTCAACGGCGCTTGCTCGGTGGATTTCCGTGCGCAGCAACCGCGCGTGCCAACGCCGAATACGCCAGCCACCGTCTGCAACGGCCCGCTGGGCAGCAGTGACAGCACCCGCGCTGGCGTGGGTACTATCTGCGCCAGCACCAGCGACGGCAGCGCCACCCCCATCTTTGCCAAAATCAACTTCTTTATCAGTGGCAGCCGTCCGGCGACGACCATCCTGAACGGCAACCGGACTTTGACGACGGGAAATGATATCAACGACCTGGGCGACGTGAACTGGAACGTACCCAAGGTGTTTACCTTGCAGATCAATGACATTAACAACAATCCCATGCCCAGCGGTACCACGGTGGAAGTGGCCAATATCGTGCGCGCGGCCAGTGGCGGCGTCTCGCCATCGACCGTGCAAAAGACCTTCCCCTCAACTGCCAGTGCGCCGCCCCTGTATCAGGGCACGAGTCATCTCGTCACCATCAGCAGCCCGTCGGGCGTGCCATGTACTCCCGGGGTGGCGACATTCAATGTCAATATCACCACGCCGCATTTACTAACTACCAGCTATCCGTTTAAACTGACGTTCACATGCCAATAATGGAGTCACAGGGCGACAACAGCAAGACAGGGTTGTCGCCTGAGTGAAATGCAAATAGTGTCCGAAATTTCCAACAGTAATATCTTTCTTGTCGGCCTCATGGGCGCAGGCAAAACCACGATCGGGCGCATCCTGGCCCGCAAGCTGGGCTTGCGCTTTGTCGATTCCGACCACGAAATCGAGGCACGCACGGGAGCGACCATTCCGTGGATCTTTGAAATCGAGGGCGAGGCCAGCTTTCGCCGGCGCGAGGCCGAGGTCATCCGCGACCTGAGCGCCCAGGAAGGCATCGTCATGGCCACGGGCGGCGGGGCCATCCTCAACGCCGACAGCCGCGCCTACCTGAAGGAGCGGGGAACGGTCGTCTACCTGCGCGCCAGCGTCAGCAACATCCTCGCGCGCACCAGCCACGACAAGAACCGACCCCTGCTGCAGACGGCGGACCCGCGCGGCAAGCTGGAAGAATTGACGTCGCAGCGCGAGCCCCATTACATGGAAGTGGCCGACATTGTGATCGACACGGGCCGTCCTAACGTACAATCGATGGTCCAGACCATCCTGATGCAGCTGGCCAGCCTCGAATGCGAGGCCTCGCCCAACTGCGTCATTCATGCAGAGCCTTCGATGAACGAGCAATCCAAAATGTTGTTGAGCGTAGACCTCGACGAACGCAGTTATCCGATCGCTATCGGTCCTGGCCTCCTGGCCGACGCCGACGCGCTGCTGCGCCATATCAGCGGCCACAAGGTGGCCATCGTCACCAACACCACCGTCGCCCCCCTGTACCTGGGCCGCCTGCAGGCGGCGCTGGCCAGCGATGGCCGCGAAGTGATCAGCATCGTCCTGCCGGACGGCGAAGAATATAAAAACTGGGCCAGCCTGATGCAGATCTTCGACGCGCTGCTGGCCAACAAATGCGACCGCAAGACCACTCTCGTGGCGCTGGGCGGCGGCGTGATCGGCGACCTGACCGGCTATGCTGCGGCCAGCTACATGCGCGGCATCGGCTTCGTGCAGGTGCCCACCACCCTGCTGGCGCAGGTCGATTCATCCGTTGGCGGCAAGACGGGCATCAACCACCCGCTGGGCAAGAACATGATCGGCGCCTTCTACCAGCCGCGCGCCGTGATCGCCGACACTTCGACCCTGGAAACCCTGCCGGCGCGCGAGCTGTCGGCCGGCCTGGCCGAAGTGATCAAGCACGGCGCCATCATCGATGCGGCCTTCTTCGACTGGATCGAGGCGAACATGGCCAAGCTGATGGCGCGCGACAAGGGCGCCCTGGCGTATGCGATCGCCCGCTCGTGCGAAATCAAGGCCGACGTGGTGCGCCAGGATGAGCGCGAAGGCGGCTTGCGCGCCATCCTGAATTTCGGCCACACCTTCGGCCACGCCATCGAGGCGGGCCTGGGCTACGGCCACTGGCTGCACGGCGAAGCCGTCGGCTGCGGCATGGTGATGGCGGCCGACCTGTCCTGCCGCATGGGCTATATCGACCAGGCGGCCGTGGAGCGCGTGCGCAAGCTCGTCGCCGCCGCCGGCCTGCCGATCAAGGCGCCGGACCTCGGTGTCGAGCGCTGGCTGGAACTGATGGAAGTGGACAAGAAGAACGAGGGCGGCGCCATCAAGTTCATCTTGCTCAAACCCTTGGGCAGCCCGAACATCACCTCCGCGCCGCACGAACTGGTGCTGGCCACCCTGGCCGCCGGAGTGCAATAACATGCTGCCAGAAGACTTCCTTGCTCCCTACGCAGCTCACTCGGCACAGGGGCAGGGACGTCGCTTTGCCGAGGCGCCGCACGCCTCGCGCAGCCAGTTCCAGCGCGACCGCGACCGCATCATCCACTCCTCGGCCTTCCGCCGCCTCGAATACAAGACCCAAGTTTTCCTCAATCACGAGGGAGACCTATTCCGCACGCGCCTGACGCACAGCCTGGAAGTGGCGCAGGTCGGCCGCTCCATCGCGCGCAACCTGCGCCTCAATGAAGACCTGGTGGAAGCCATCGCGCTCGCGCATGACCTGGGCCACACGCCGTTCGGCCATGTGGGCCAGGACGTGCTCAATGAGTGCATGCAGGAGCATGGCGGCTTCGAACATAACCTGCAAAGCCTGCGCGTGGTCGACACACTGGAAGAGCACTACGGCGCCTTCGACGGCTTGAACCTGATGTTCGAGACGCGCGAAGGCATATTGAAACACTGCTCGCTGGCGCATGCGCGCGAACTGGGACCCGTGGCGCAGCGCTTCATCGACCGCACGCAACCGACCCTGGAAGCACAGCTGACCAACTTGGCCGATGAAATCGCCTACAACAGCCACGATATCGACGATGGCCTGCGTTCCGGCCTGATCACCATCGACCAGCTGGAAGAGGTGGAATTCTTCGGCCGCCTGTGGCGCGAGGTGCAGCAGGCGTTTCCCGGCCTGTCGGGCCGCCGCGCCATCTATGAAACCCTGCGCCGCCTGATCACGGCGCTGGCCGACGATCTGATCGTCACGTCGAATGCCCTGATTGGTGACGCCGCTCCCCGCGACGTCAGCGAAGTGCGCGCCAGTCCCCCGTTGATCCGTTTTTCGGATGCCATGCGCCGTGATGCGACGGAGCTGAAACGCTTTTTAAGGGCGAACCTGTACCGCCACTACCAGGTCAACCGCATGCGCGTCAAAGCGAGCCGCATCGTGCGCGAACTGTACGACAGCTTCATGGCCGAGCCGGCCCTGCTGCCGCCCGACTATCAACTCAGGGATGGCGACGTCACGCAGCAGGCGCGCAAGATCGCCGACTACATCGCCGGCATGACGGACCGCTACGCGATCCGCGAGCACCGCCGGCTGTATTCTCTGGATGAGTTGTAGGTCGGGTTAGCCGGAACGGCGTAACCCGACACCACCACTATCCCTGCCAACAAGGTTGTCGGATTACGCGCCTGCGCGCCTCGGCGGCCCCGCTAATCCGACCTACTCCGCATTTCCGGTCCTGTCAATTGGCATGATCATCTAGGTCCCCGCACTATCACCCCAATACCCCCGCAGCGCCTTCTTTTCTATCATGGCAGCAAGTCAACAAGGGCTTGCCGCCCATAGTCAAGGAGAGTGCCATGATTGAATCGCGCCGCAGTTTCTTGCGCGCCTTGCCAGCCGTAACCATCGGGGCGGCCATCGCGCCGCTGCCCAGCAAGGCGGCCACCAAGGGCGAAGGCGGCCAGCGCTGGGCGATGGTGGTCGATGTGCAGAAGTGCATCGGCTGCCAGGCTTGCACGGTCTCCTGCATCATGGAAAACGCCGTGCCGGAAAACAGCTTCCGCACCGTCGTCTCGACCTATGAAGTCAAGGAAGAGAACCGTTGCGGCACCTACATGCTGCCGCGCCTGTGCAACCATTGCGCCAATCCCCCCTGCATTCCCGTCTGTCCCGTGGGCGCCACCTTCCAGCGCAAGGACGGCGTCGTCGTCGTCGACGGCGACCGCTGCGTGGGCTGCGCCTACTGCGTGCAGGCATGCCCGTACGACGCGCGTTTCATCAACCACGAGACGGGCAAGGCCGACAAATGCACGTTCTGCGCGCACCGGGTCGACGAAGGTTTGCTGCCGGCCTGCGTGGAAACCTGCGTGGGCGGCGCGCGCATTTTCGGCGACTTGAATGATCCGGAAAGCCTGGTGCACCAGCTGCTCACCGAGAACAAGGTGAAGGTGCTGAAACCCGAGCAGGGCACCCAGCCCCACGTGTTCTACCTGGGACTGGATACGCGCTTCGCCGGCCACGTCGAGGGCGAAGCGACTCTTTGGCAACCGAGCAAACACGGGAAATAAACCATGGACAGCCACATCACCGAAATTGTTAACGTCACGCGCGAAGCGGCATGGCTGCCGTGGGCGGTGCAGTATTTTTTCCTCATCGGCCTCAGTTATGGCAGCTTCATGCTGACCTTGCCGTACTTCGTCTTCGGCCGCAAGGCGTACGAACGCCTGGGGCGCATAGCGCTGCTGGCGTCCCTCGTCTGCGGCATGACGGCGCCCGTGGCGCTGCTGGCCGACTTGCACGGGCCGGGCCGCTTCTATCACTTCTATCTTTACTTCCAGCCGCAGTCGTGGATGTCGTGGGGCGCGTTCTTCATTCCCCTGTATCTGGGCTGTTTGATGCTGTACGCGTGGCTGGCGCTGCGCGTGGACTTCGCTGCGCGGGGACAGGGCCAGGACCGTTTGGCCTTTGCCTATCGCCTGCTGGGGCGCGGTGGCGCCGCATCGCGCAAGGCCATCATTGCCGCTGCCGCCTTCACCTTGCTGGCCGCCTTTGTCGTGGGCCTGTACACGGGCATGGAAGTGATGGTGGTGCGTGCCAGGCCCCTGTGGTTCACGCCTTTCCTGCCGGCGCAATTTGCCGCCACGGCCTTTGTCGGGGCGGTGGGCCTGGCGCTGCTGTTCAACCGCTTCCTGCCGGGCCGCGACCAGGCGCTGGAGGTGTCCTTGAACCGCGCGCTGGCCCTGTCGCTGGCGCTGGTGCTGGCGCTGGGCGGCGGCTGGCTGTTCGTCAGCCTTTCCGGCGTGAGCGCCAGCCACAGCATGGCATTCACCCAGGTGGCGGGCATGCCGCAATGGCAGTTCACCGCAGTCTGGGCCGTGCTGTCGTCCATCGTGCCGATGGCCCTGGCCATCTGGCGCCCGGCCAGCAGTGGCCTGGTCAATGGCCTGATCGCGCTGCATAGCGCCTGGATGATGCGCTGGACGATTTTCATCGGCGGCCAGACGATCCCGAAGACGGGCGCGGGCCTGTACGACTACCACTTGCCGATGGGGAACGATGGCTTGATGGGGATTATCGGCACGGCCGGCCTGTGGATCGCGCTGCTGTTGCTGATGCTGGAATTTTTGCCATGGGCCGGACGCGTCGTCGCTGCACGCCCCCGTCCTGCCATGGCCACGCACTGAGGAGTCAACAATGAACGAACACATACACAACGACGTCCCTGAAGACGAGAACGAAAAACGCCGCAAGCTGCTGCGCTACGGCGCCATCGGCGGCGGGCTGGCCGCATTTGCCGCCAGCTTTTCCACCACGGCCGGCCGCATGGTCGACCATGCGCTGGGCAAGGATAAACCCGTGCAGAAACTGCATGGCAATTCCCTGCAACCCGAGTTTTCCGTCGACACGGCGACGGGGAAATTGACGGTCAATCCCGACCAGCAGGTGAGCTACACCATGTGCATGGGCTGCACCACGTTTTGCGGCGTGCGCGTGCGCCTCGACAAGAAAAGCGGCAAGGTGCTGCGCGTGGCGGGCAATCCCTACAGCCCCCTGTCGGCCGACCCGGCGCTGCCATATCAAACCTCGGTACGCGACAGCTTTGTCTCGCTGTCGCGCTTCCAGGAGCAGGGCTTGAAAGGGCGCTCCACGGCTTGCGGCCGCGGCAATGGCGTGCTGGAACAGATGGAGTCGCCGTTCCGCGTGCTGGCGCCCATGAAGCGCGTGGGACCGCGCGGGGGCGGCCAGTGGGAACCGATCGCCTTCGACCAGCTGGTGAAGGAAGTGACGGAAGGCGGCGACCTGTTTGGCGAAGGCCACGTGCAGGGGCTGCGCGCCTTGCGCGAGCTGGAAAAACCGATCGATCCGGCGCAGCCGGAACTGGGCCCGCAAGTGAACCAGGTGGGCCTGATGTGCAGCACCGACGATGGCCGCCTGGCGTTTGGCACGCGTTTTTTCAAGCAGTCGTACGGCAGTTTGAACCTGGTCAATCACGGCTCGTATTGCGGCGGCGCCTACCGCAGCGGCTCGGGCGCCATGTTCGGCGACATGAAGAAAATGCCGCACGCGAAAGTGGACCTGGAAAACACGGAGTTCTGCATTTTCGTCGGCACGGCGCCGGGCAATGCGGGCAACCCGTTCAAGCGCCAGGGCACCCTGATCGCGAAAGCCCGCTCGGGCAAGCGCGAATTCAGCTACGTCGTCGTCGACCCCGTGCTGACGAATGCGGACAGCCTGGCCGCGGGCGACCGCAGCCGCTGGGTACCGATCAAGCCGGGCACGGATGGCGCGCTGGCCATGGCCATGATCCGCTGGATCATCGAGCACGAACGCTATGACCGCAACTTCCTCGTGCAGCCGAACCTGAAGGTGGCGGAAGCGGCGGGCGAAGCCGCCTGGTGCAACGCCACGCATTTGATCATCAACGAGAAGGGCCATCCGCGCGATGGCCGCTACCTGCGCGCGTCCGATATCGGTGCGGTGGAACTGGCGGAAGAAGAGCGCTACAAGGATGGTGACGCCTTCTGCGTAATCGACGCCGCCACCCAAGCCATCGTGCCGCACAATGCCGCCAAGGGCGAAGCGCGCCTGTTCTTCGAGGGCCCGCTGGACGTGGCCGGCGCGCCGCTGCACCTGAAGACGGCCATGACGATGCTCAACGAGGAAGCGCAGCGCCACAGCATGGATGATTATGCGGCCGCCTGCGGCATCGCGCGCGACATCATCGAAGGCCTGGCGCAGGAACTGACCAGCCATGGCAAGCGCGCTGCCGTCAATGCGCACGGCGGCATGATGTCGGGCGCCGGCTTTTATAACGCGTACGCGCTGGTCATGCTCAACACCCTGATCGGCAATTTGAACCGCAAGGGCGGCACTCTCGTCAACGGCGGCAGCTTCAAGGATGCGGGACCCGGTCCGCGCTATAACCTTGAGAGTTTCGACGGCGAGATCAAGGCGGCCGGCATGCCGATCGGACGTAATGTGCCATATGAAAAAACCTCGGAATTCAAGCTGAAGAAAGAAGCGGGCAAGGCGTATCCGGCGAAGGCGCCGTGGTATCCGAACGCGCCCGCGCTGGCGACAGAATGGCTCACCAGCGCCATGAACGGCTACCCGTACACCCTGAAGGCGCTGATCCTGTGGAGCTGTAATCCTGTCTACGGCATCACGGGCTTGCGCGCGCAGATCGGCAAAGAACTGGCCGATCCGAAGAAGATCCCCCTGATCGTCGCCATCGACCCCTTCATCAATGAAAGCTCGGCCTTTGCCGACTACCTGCTGCCCGACACCTTGCTGTATGAAAGCTGGGGCTGGGCCGGCGCCTGGGGCGGCATGCCTGTCAAAATGAGCACGGCGCGCTGGCCCGTGGTCGAACCGCGCGTGCAAAAGACGCCGGACGGCCAGACCATCTGCATGGAATCGTTCTTCATCGCGCTGGCAAAGACGATGGCCTTGCCCGGCTTCGGCCCGGAAGCCTTGCAGGACATGGATGGCCAGCGCTTCCCCTTGCTGCGCGCGGAAGACTGGTATCTGCGCGGCGGCGCCAACATCGCCTGGCAAGGCAAAACATCCGTGCCGGAGGCCAGCGACGACGATATCGATTTGTCCGGCGTGGCGCGCATCCGCCCTGAACTGGAGCGCACCCTGAAGCCGGAAGAGTGGCGCAAGGTGGCCTTCATGCTGGCGCGGGGAGGGCGCTACCAGAGCTATGGCGAGATGTTCGGCCTGCGTTTGCCGCCGCCGGCGAATCCCAAGGCGCCGGCAGCGCCTGCACCCGTGATCGACGAGACGCCGTATCCGCAGGACTGGTCCACGCACCGCTATCTGAAACCGATGATGCTGTACAACGAGGGATTGGGCGTGAGCAAGAACAGCTTGAGCGGCAAGCGTTTCCCCGGCACGCCCGCGTGGAGAGTGGCGGCGTTTGCCGACGGCACGCCCGTGCGCAAAACCTATCCGGCCAGCGAGTGGCCGTTCGAGTTGATCAGCTTTAAATCGGCGCTGCAGAACTCCTACAGCATAGGCGCGCGGCGCTTGCGCGGCATCCATCCGGACAACCCCGTCGCCGTGCATCCCGACGACGCGGCGCGGCTGAAGCTGGAAAATGGCGACGAGATTTATCTGGAAACGCCGGGCGGCAGGGCCAGGGCGACGGTGATGCTGCGCCATGGCGTGCAGCGGGGCGTGATCGCCATCGAACACGGTTTCGGCCACAAGGAGCATGGCGCGCGTGCGCACCGCATCGGCAAGCTGCGCCAGCCCGACGAGCCGGCCATCGGCGCTGGCATCAACCTGAACGACCTGGGGCTGACGGACCCGAGCCGCGGCGACAAGAACGTGTTTGTCGATCCTGTCTCGGGCACGTCGGTGCGGCAGGGACTGCCGGCGCGCATCGTGCGGGCCTAGATCTGGCCACCTGCCATCAGCAGCCGGGCTACCTCGGCTGCCGAATGCAGGCCCAGTTTTTCCATCGTGTTATGGCGGTGCACCTGCACCGTCTTGTCGCTGATGCCCAGCTCGCGGGCGATGACTTTCGAGGCTTTGCCTTCGGCCATCAGCAGTGCCACTTCGCGCTCGCGCGCGGTGAGCCTGGCCAGCGCCGATTGCGCCGTATTCGCGCTGGCGGCGCTGCGGCTTTCTTCCACGCTGCGGGCCACGGCGCGCG
Source organism: Janthinobacterium sp. BJB301 (assembly GCF_002735685.1). Lineage (NCBI taxonomy): Bacteria > Pseudomonadati > Pseudomonadota > Betaproteobacteria > Burkholderiales > Oxalobacteraceae > Janthinobacterium > Janthinobacterium sp. BJB301. The sequence continues at coordinate 56,410 of NZ_PDZJ01000005.1, forward strand.
AGACGGCGTCCAGCAATACCTGGTCCTTGCACGGCTTTTCCAGAAAATCGCAGGCGCCCGCCTTCATCGTCTGCACGGCCATGGCCAGGTCGCCGTGGCCGCTGAGGAAAATCACGGGCAGCGATATGGCGTGCCCGGTCTTATTATTCAACTCCTGTTGCAGTTCCAGTCCGCTCATCAGGGGCATGCGCACGTCGAGCAGCAGACAGCCGGGCACATGGTCATCGTAGCGCTGCAGGAAATCGCGTGCCGATTCAAACGTCTGCACTTGCCAGCCGGCCGAATCGAACAGATAGGCCAGCGAGCGGCGCATGGCGGCGTCGTCGTCGACGACAAAGATGATCGCATCGCTTTCATTCATGGTGTTTCCTCTTGTATTTCCTTGTGTGCGTCCATGCCGGTATCTTCGGGCAGGCGGAACCAGACCGTCAAGCCCGGCGCATCGGCATTGGCATGTGCCGACAGGCTGCCGCCGAACGATTCGATGATGCTTTTGCTGAGCGACATGCCCAGTCCCAGGCCTTCGGCCTTGGTGGTAAAAAACGGTTCGAACAGGCGCGCCATCTGCGCCGTCGGCAGGCCGCAGCCCGCGTCGCGCACGGCCACCGTGCAGGCGCCGTTTTCGCGGTGCAGCAGCACGCCGATGGCGTGCTGCGGATTGCCGTTTTCTACCTGCGCATCGAGCGCATTCTTGAGCAGATTGAGCAGCACCTGCTGGACCTGCTGCGGGTCGGCCAGCACGCGCGGTGCGGCGCTGACCGTCTCGTGGCGCCAGGCTATCCTCGCTTGCGGATGGGCCGCGCGGAACAGCGATACCGCTTGCTCGACGGCGTCGGCCAGGGCGAAGGCCGTGCTGTGCGCGGGACGCTTTCGCGCCATCGCGCGGATGTGGCGGATGATGGCGCCCGCGCGTTCACTTTGCGTGGCGATTTCCTGCGCGCCGTCGAGCAGGGGCGCCGCATCGAGCCGGCCCGCCGTGATGCGGCGCGCCATGCCGCGCGCGAAATTGCCGATGGCTGCCAGCGGCTGGTTCAATTCGTGCGCGATGGCGCTGGCCATCTCGCCCAGGATCGCCAGGCGCGCCGTGTGGTCGAGCGTGGCCTGGCGCTGGCGTGCCTGCTCTTCCAGCGCGCGCTGCTGATGCTGGGCGGCGCGCAATTGCTCCGTGCGCCGGCTGACCAGGTATTCCACGCGCACCGTGTGCACGGCCCAGGCCACGAGCAGGGCCAGCACCAGCAGCATCCAGCCCCAGTAGCGGCGCAGCGCCGTCTCGAACGTCAGCTTGTCCAGGTAAGCGTAGGGGCCGATGCGCAAGTCGCGGAACAGCTCATCGACGATCTGGTAATCGCTGGGCACCGTCCAGCTGTAGCCTTCATCTGTGCGCGGCATGGCCAGCAGGGCCTGCGCCACTTTTTTCGCCAGCGCGGGCGGCGTCTGGCGCAGGGCCACGAAGGGCCAGTCCGGATACAGCCGCGACGAGCTGGCGCAGCGAAACCCGGGAATCGGGCGCGTGGTGATCACGCGCAGTTCATCGGTCCGCACTTCGCCGCGCGCCACCATCTGTTCCAGCAAACAGGTGCGCACGATGCCCCCATCCATGTGCCCTGACCGCACGGCGTCGATGATCTGCTGCGAGGGGAAACCGCTGTAGCGCAGGCTGGCAAAATCATGCGTGGGATCGATGCCCGCTTCGCGCAATTCGCGCGCGGCGATCTGGTAACCGCCGAAGGCGTCGGGCGCCACGGCCATCACGTTCTTGCCCGCCAGGTCGGCCAGATCGTGCAGCGGCGAGGTGCTGCGTACGACGATGGCCGAACCGATGGCCTGGCGCGGAGAATCCGTCCACGGCGATTCCAGGGTGGCGATGCGGCTGGCGCCGTCGCTGTGTTCGAGCGCCACGTAATGGCCGCTGCTGGTGATGGCAAAGGCGATGGCCTGCGACTGCACGGCGCGCGTGAGGCCCGCCTGGTCGTAGTCGGCCAGGATGAAACGGATGCCGGGAATGCTGGCCTGCAGGTGGCGCGTCACGTACGACCAGTCCTGCTGCACGGCGTCGCCGCCCTTGTAGGCCAGTACACCGATGCGTACCTCCGGTAGCTCGTCAGCCGCGTGGGCGCCGTGCAGACACAGCGCCGTCAGTGCGAAGAGTAAAAAACGCCGCACTAGAACATGCTGCGCTGCGCCGAACGCGCATCGCCGAACAGGTCCAGCAGCAGTTTCTTGATGGGCGCTGGCAGTGGCGCGTCCGCGATTTTCGCGCCGTCGTACCAGACGTGCGTGGACTCTCCGGCCAGCGCCAGGCGCCGCGCCAGGGTGATGCGGCAGGGAACGATGTGCAGCTTGTAGTGGGTAAACACGTGCACGATGGGCAGCAGCCGTTCCTGCGTTTCGATCTGGCCGAATGGCGCCACGGCGCGCGCCAGCGCATCCTGGTCGATGTCGCGCGGACAGTCCTCGCCGGCCAGCACGTGGCCATCGAGTTCGGGCAAGGACAGCAAGCCGCCCCAGATGCCCGAGCCCGGGCGCTGCTCCAGCAGCACCTTGCCGTCGTCGATGATGACCAGCATGACGGCGTGTTTTTCCGGGCTGGTTTTCTTCGGTTTGCGCACGGGCAGATCCTTGGTGCGGCCGGTGGCGTAGGCCACGCAGCGCGGCTGCAGCGGACAGCGGCCGCAATCGGGACTGCTGCGCGTGCACAGGGTGGCGCCAAAGTCCATCAGGCCCTGTGTGTAGGCTTCGATGCCTGAATCTATTCCCGCTGCGGGCAGCAGTGCTTCGGCGCGGCGCCACATGGCTTCCTCGACGCGTTTTTCGCCGGGATAGGCGTCGATGCCAAACGTGCGCGCAAAGACGCGCTTGACGTTGCCGTCCATGATGGCTGCGCGCGTGCCGCTGGAAAACGCGGAGATGGCGGCCGCCGTCGAGCGGCCGATGCCGGGCAGGTCGGCCAGCAGGGCCGGGTCGCTGGGGAAGATGCCATCGTATTCGGCGACCACGCGCTGCGCGCACTTGTGCAGGTTGCGCGCCCGCGTGTAGTAACCGAGGCCGCTCCACTGCGCCATCACGTCTTCCACGGGGGCTGCCGCCAAATCGCGCAGGGTAGGAAAGCGTTCGAGGAAGCGCGCGTAGTAGCCGAGTACGGCGGTGACCTGCGTTTGCTGCAGCATGATTTCGGACAGCCAGATCAAATAGGCGTCGCGCGTGTTTTGCCATGGCAGCGCATGGCGGCCATGCTGCTTTTGCCAGGCGATGACGGTGGCGGAAAAACTAGGGTCGATATAGTCTTCTAAAGGTGCCGCGCCCGTGGCGGGCGAGAGCGGATGCAGCAGACGTTTCATGCAGGGTTCCAGTGTTCTGTTGTTTGATGTTGCTGATGTTGCGCTCAGCTTGCGCTGGCGGCGCGCAAGGCAGCGAGCAATTGCGCCAGCTGGGCCTTGTCGCGTTCGAGCGCCGCCAGGCTGGCTTCAAAGCCGGCGATTTTCTGTTCCAGGCTGCCCGTGGCGTCGTGAATGCGCTGGATCGAGGCAAAGCGCAGTTTCAGCTGTTCCTTGTACTCGACGATCTGCGCTTCGAGCGGCGCCATGATGACTTTCAGCCAGGCGCTGGCGTCGTCGTTGGCGTTGGTGAAGCTGCGGCGCACGCGCGAGGCGATGGTGTCGAAGAATTTCTCCATCAGCACGACCCGGCTGGTGGTGAGCAGGGTCGCCGTGCCGAACTGCTTATGGTAGACGGCTTCGATGTCGGCGATTTCCTGGCGGTAGCGGGCCAGCGAAAACGGCATCGGCAAGGCCAGCGCCAGGCCATGTTCGGTGGCGAATTTGCGGTACATCACGTTCATCATTTCCGTGATCTCGGCCGTCTTGCCTTCCGAGCGGTCCAGGTTGCTGCCGATGCGCTCAAAGTACTGGCGCACGGCTTCGCGCAAGCCCGTGAAAAAGCGGCTGCGCTGCATGGCCGTGCGCACGCCATCGATATCGTCGCGCACGATATCCATGCCCAGGCTCGTGTACAGCTCTGTCGACAGGCGGGTAAACACGGCGCGCGTCGCTTGCAGCTTGAACAGGCTGCTGTCGAATTCCTTCTTCTCGATATCGATGCGGCGCATCATGTGCGCGATCACGCTCTGGTTCTTGCCGCGCAGGCTGTGCAGCTCGTGCAACTGCTCGGCGATGCCGCGCGCGCGTGCCGCCGCCTGCACCTGCTGCGCCGCTTCGATTGCATCCAGGTCGAACGCCAGCTGGCGCCGGATGATGTCCTTGCGCGCGGGGATCAGCTCCTCGAACAGGGCTGTCTCCAGCGCCTGCAAGCGGCTCTTTTCCAGCAGCGCCGCGTCCTGGTTGATCTTGCCCACCAGGGCCTTTTGCGCCGAGACGGGAAACACCTGGCCAGCATCCAGCATCAGCAGGTGCGCCACGCTGGCCTGCTGGCGTTCGATGGCTTGCGCCACCTCGGCATCGCCGCGCAACTCATCCCACATGCTGTCGATCTTGTTGAGCACCACCAGACGCCCCGCGCCGGCGCCGATATGGTTGCGCCATACCTCGATGTCGCTGCGCGTGACGCCCGTGTCGGCCGCCAGGATGAACAGCACCGCGTGCGCATTCGGGATCAGGTTCAGGGTCAGTTCCGGTTCCGTGCCGATGGCGTTCAGGCCCGGCGTGTCGAGGATCACCAGGCCCTGCTTCAGCAGCGGATGGGGGAAGTTGATGATGGCGTGGCGCCACATGGAGATTTCCACCTGGCCGTCCTCGTCCAGCATGGCGTGGGCGTCCGCATCGTCGGCGTCGTACAGGCCGTAGCGTGCCGCCTCCTCGATGCCGACTTTTTTCGTCAGGCTGACCTGGCGGATGGCTTCCTGCATGTCGCCGCCCGCCTCGATATTCAGGGGCAGGACGGTCCAGGCGGCGGGCAGGTCGCGGTAGTCGCTGGTCGACAGGTTTTGCGCGCGCGTCTCGATGGGCAGCAGCCGGATCGATGGCGGCCAGGCCGCGTCGTACAGCAGCTCGGTGGGGCACATGGTGGTGCGGCCCGCGCCCGAGGGCAGGATGCGCTGGCCGTAGCCGGCAAAGAAGATGGCGTTGATCAGCTCGGATTTGCCGCGCGAGAATTCCGCCACGAAGGCGACCGATAAACGGTCATCGGCCAGGCGGGAGCCACAGCGCGCCAGGCGCAGCGCGGAGGCGCCGTCGACCAGGCCCGCCGCGCTGGCGGCTTGCCGGTATGCCTGCAAGGCGGCCTGTACGTCCTGCCGCCATGCGCTGTATTGTTCCAGGTCCCTGACCATCTGGCTCCCTCCGTGAGTGTGAGTGTGGTTACGTTACTTTTGACAATTCACGCAGTAAAACGTGGAACGCTGTCCCTGGACGATCTGGCGGATCGGCGCGCCGCACACGCGGCATGGCTTGCCCGCACGGTTGTACGTGAAATACGTCTGCTGGAAGTAGCCGGACTGGCCGTTCACGCCGATGAAGTCGCGCAGGGTGCTGCCGCCTTGCACGATGGCTTCTGCCAGCACGTCGCGGATCGATTGCGCCAGTTTTTCATAGCGGGCCAGGCCGATGCGCCGGGCTGGCGTCTTCGGGTTGATCCCCGCGCGGAACAGGCTTTCGGAACAATAGATATTGCCCACGCCGACGACGATGTCGCCCGCCATCAGCACCTGCTTGATATTGGTACCCTTGTTGCGCGTTTTCTCGAACAGCAGCTGGCCCGTGAAGCCGCCTTCCAGCGGTTCCGTGCCCAGGCCGCGCAGCAGCGTGTGGCCGTCCAGCGGGCCGTCGGCCTCGTCGTGCCACAACACGGCGCCAAAGCGGCGCGGATCCGTCATGCGCAGCACCTGGCTGCCGCCTTCCGCGTCTTCCACGACGAGGTCGAAATGGTCGTGCTTTTGCGCCTCCGTCCCCGTCGGCAGCACGCGCAGATGGCCCGACATGCCCAGGTGGATGATCAGGGTGCCGTGGCGGAAGTGGATCAGCAGGTATTTGCCGCGCCGCCCCGTCAGGCCGATGGTTTGCCCCGACAGTTGTTCGCCCAGGGCAGGGGGGAAGGGCCAGCGCAGGCCGTCGCGGCGCAGCACGACGGAGCGCACGGCGCGGCCTTCGAGATGGGGCGCGACACCGCGCCGTGTGACTTCGACTTCTGGCAATTCTGGCATAGGGCTCGAATGGTGGAAAACCGGGTAAAAAAACAGGCGGGTTGCCGGCGGACGGCGGGCCCGGGCGCGCTACGCCGCCACGACGTATATATTTCGTTACATACGTGAAGTACGCGATAGCCGCGTTGGGCGTAGAATCAAACTTTGCCGTTCAGCCAGGATCAGCCTTTGAAAAACGCTTTCGCCATTGTAACCTTGTCCGCCCTGATGGCCACGCATGCCATGGCACAGACGCCTGTTGCCCCTGTCGATGGGGCGGCCAGTCCCGCTGCGGCCGCTGCGCCGCAAGCGCCCGGTACCGAGTCCGGCGACGACGCCAAGGGCGAGAAGCTGCCCAAGGTCGAGTTGAGCAGCGATTTGCTGTACAAGCTGACCAAGGCGGAAATGGAATTCAAGAGCGGCCAGTGGCAAGGGCCGTACGTGACGATGATGGTGGCGGCGCAGCAGACGCGCGACCCGCGCCTGGCGCGCCGCGCTGCCGAAATGGCGCTGGCCGCCAAGCAGGGCGGCGAGGCGCTGGCGGCCATCCGCCTGTGGCGCGACCTGGCGCCCGAATCCGATGAGGCGACCCAGTTCTTCCTCGGCTTCGTCGTATTGACGGACAAGATCGAAGAAGCGGAACCGATTTTTGCCGAGCGCCTGGCCAATGCGCCGCAGGGCGCGCGCGGCGTGGCCCTGTTCCAGATGCAGCAGATCCTGTCGCGGGCGAATGACAAGCTGTATGCCTACGCGATGGTGACGCGCCTGGTGCAGCCCTACCTGGACATGTTCGAAGCCCACCTGGTGCTGGCGCAGGGCGCCCTGTCGCTCGGCGAGCGCGAGCGCGCCATCGGCGAAGCGAACAAGGCGCTGGCCATCAAGCCGAACTCCGAGCTGGCCGCGCTGACCCTGGCGCAGGTGACGGGCGAGCCCGAGGCGGCAGGCAAGGTGCTGGCCACTTTCCTGCAAAAGAATCCCGATGCCGTCGAAGTGCGCGGCGCGTATGCGCGCCTGCTGGTCGAGCAAAAACAGCTGGAGCCGGCGCGCGACCAGTTCCTGCTGCTGCTGAAAAGCCAGCCCGATAACGTGGGGGGCCTGTATGCGCTGGGCATCGTGGCGCTGCAGCTGGAAGACACCAAGGGTGCGGAGCAGTACTTCAAGCGCTTCCTGGCCGTGCTGGATAAAAATCCTGGCGACGCGCGCGATCCGTTCAAGGCCCTGATGATACTGTCGCAGATCGCCGAGACGCGCGGCGACACGGCCGGCGCCATCGCCTGGCTGGACAAGGTCGACAACAGCGCTTCCGCCGGCTATGTCGAGGCGCGCTTGCGCCGCGCCCAGCTGATCGCCCGCGGCGGCAATCTCGATGCGGCACGCAAGGCGCTGACGGAAATCGAAACGGACGATCCGGCAAGCCAGGCGCAGGTGCTGCTGGTCGACGCGCAATTCCTGCGCGATGCCGGCTATGTGCAAAGCGCCTACACGGTGCTGGAAAACGCCTTGCTGCGCTTCCCCGACAATCCGGAACTGCTGTACGACTACGCCCTGCTGGCCGAGCGCCTGGATAAACTCGAGCTGATGGAAGCGAGCCTGCGCCGCGTGATGGCGCTGGCGCCCGACAATCAGCATGCGTATAACGCCCTGGGCTACTCGCTGGCCGAACGGGGCATCCGCCTTGAGGAAGCCCATGCGCTGATCGAAAAAGCCTTGCAGATGGCGCCGGGCGACCCGTTCATCATGGACAGCATGGGCTGGGTGCAGTTCCGCATGGGCAACCTGGCTGCTGCGGAAAATGCGCTGCGCCGCGCCTATGCCGTACGCAGCGATCCGGAAATCGCCGTCCACCTGGGCGAAGTGCTGTGGCAGAAGGGCGACAAGGCCGAAGCGCAAAAGCTGTGGCGCGAGGCGCAGGGCAAGGACCCGAAAAACGATGCGCTGAAAAGTACGCTGGCGCGCTTGAATGTCAGTTTGTGATTGAATCGATTAACTCAACTATAAAAAACCAGCGCCATGGCGCTGGTTTTTCCTTTTGCCCATGTTCAAACATTTCTTGCCCCTGACCGTCCTGTGCCTGTCCCTCTCGGCCTGCTCGACCCTGACTTCCCCCTTTTCGTCCGGCGCCGCGCCGTCCGGTAATGCCGTCGCGCCTTACCGCGAACAGGTGGAACTGACGGGCCGCCTGAACGTCGTGTACCAGAAGGATGACAAGCCTGAATCGGCCACCGTCAATTTCAACTGGCAACAGACGGCGCAGCGCACGGACGTGACCCTGTATTCGCCTGTCGGCAGTACGCTGGCGACGATTGCCGTCACGCCGCAGCAAGCCGTATTGACGCAGAGCGGCAAGGCGCCGCGCAGCGCGCCCGATGTCGATACCCTGAGCGCGCAGATGCTGGGCTGGTCCTTGCCCGTGTCGGGCTTGCGCGACTGGCTGCAAGGCTATGCCGTGGGCGCCGATGGCAAGCGTTTCGTCGCTTCGCCGGCGAACGACAGCGTCACCACGAAAGATGGCTGGCGCTTGCGCTATGTGTCGTGGCAAGAAGTAGGGCAAAATGCGGCCGACAAGACACCGGGCGCCTTGCCCCAACCGCGGCGTATCGATGCCGAACGCAATGCCAGCGCGCAGGCCGATGCCGTCTCGCTGCGCATCGTGCTCGATCCCGCCCCATCCGCTCAAGCACAATGACGTTGACTACCCTGAATAACTGCCCGGCTCCCGCCAAGCTGAACCTCTTTTTGCACGTCAACGGCCGCCGCGCCGATGGCTACCATCTGCTGCAGACGGTGTTCCAGTTGCTCGACCATGGCGACACCTTGCACTTCGCGCTGCGCGACGACGCGCTGATCCGCCGTGTGACGGCACTGGCCGGCGTGCCGGAAGAACAGGATTTGATCATCCGCGCCGCCAAGCTGCTGCAGGCGGAAGCGCTGCGCCGCACGGGCGCCTTGCCGCGTGGCGTCGATATCGCCATCGACAAGGTGCTGCCCATGGGGGGCGGACTCGGCGGCGGTTCATCCGATGCGGCCACGGCCCTGATGGCATTGAACCGCCTGTGGCAGGCGGGCTTGAGCCGCGAGGAATTGATGGCGCTGGGCTTGCCGCTGGGTGCCGATATCCCGTTTTTCATCTTTGGCGAAAACGCCTTTGCCGAAGGCGTGGGCGAGGCCTTGCAGCCCGTCGCCACGCCCGAATGCTGGTACGTGGTGATCGAGCCGGGCGTGCAAGTGCCGACCGCCGCAATTTTTTGCGCGGAAGGCTTGACGAGAAATACCGAACCCGTCACAATAGCGGACTTTTCCAGGCACCTCGCAGAAGGAAACGATGCGGGCGGGTTTGGCAAGAATGATTTACAGCAAGTGGCATGCAGTCTTTTCAAGCCGGTAGCAGATGCGGTAGAATGGCTGGGTGCTTACGGTGAGGCCAGGATGACTGGCTCCGGTGCTTGTGTATTCAGTGCGTTTGGCAGTCAGGAAGAAGCGGATGCGGTGCTCAGCAATGTGCCACCAGTCTGGATCGCCTGGAAGGCAAAAGCGCTGAGCCGCCACCCGATGCTCACCATGTTGTAGAGAGCAAAAAAAGATTTTGCTTAGCGTCAAATAGTCGGTATAATACTGGCCAACATGACGGCAAGCAGTCAGTAACGTAGGGGAATCGCCAAGCTGGTTAAGGCACTGGATTTTGATTCCAGCATGCGAAGGTTCGAATCCTTCTTCCCCTGCCACCATTTCACCGTAGTCTGTCGATGCGAAGTTGGCGTCCAGTGCGGGAAAAAGCAGATATGTTGCCACGCGGCATATTCTAAACAATGACTGACCGGGCCTATGCCCGGTTAGTGCTTTTCAAGACTTCTATATCACCTCTTGGGACTCCCATGGCTTACGAAAACCTGATGGTTTTTACCGGCAACGCGAATCCAGCGTTGGCAGAGGGGGTCGCAAAAAACCTCGGCATCCCTCTCGGTAAAGCAAACGTTTCGAAATTCTCCGACGGCGAAGTAATGGTCGAGATTAACGAAAACGTGCGCGGCAAGGATGTTTTTGTTTTGCAATCCACCTGTGCTCCAACCAACGACAGCCTGATGGAAATCATGCTGATGGTTGATGCCTTGAAACGTGCTTCCGCTGGCCGCATCACCGCCGCAATTCCTTACTTCGGCTACGCCCGCCAAGACCGTCGTCCACGCTCCGCGCGTGTGGCGATTTCGGCCAAGGTGGTGGCGAACATGCTGGAAGAAGCCGGTGTCGAGCGCGTCCTGATCATGGACTTGCACGCTGACCAGATTCAAGGTTTCTTCGATATTCCAGTCGACAATATTTACGCTTCGCCAATTTTGCTGGGCGACCTGCAAAAGAAAAACTACCAGGACCTGCTGGTGGTGTCGCCGGACGTCGGCGGTGTGGTACGTGCGCGCGCCCTGGCAAAACGCCTGGGCTGCGACCTGGCCATTATCGACAAGCGTCGTCCAAAAGCGAACGTGTCCGAAGTGATGAACATCATCGGTGAAGTCGAAGGCCGCAACTGCGTGATCATGGATGACATGGTCGACACGGCAGGTACCCTGACCAAGGCTGCCGAAGTGCTCAAAGAGCGCGGCGCGAAAAAAGTCGTGGCGTATTGCACGCACGCGGTGCTGTCGGGCCCGGCGATTGACCGTATTTCGGCATCGCCACTCGATGAGCTGGTCGTGACCGATACGATCCCCCTGTCCGAAGCGGCCCTGGCCTGCGGCAAGATCCGTCAATTGACGTGCGCGCCGCTGCTGGCCGAGACGTTCAAGCGCATCATCAAGGGTGATTCGGTTATTTCCCTCTTTATCGATTAATTCGACAAGAGCAGCAACAGACGTAATGCCTGCGGCGCGACCGGCTTTTTGCCTGTTGCGCCGCAGTGTTTTCATTTTCGGGGTGTTTTGCACCCCATTTTCGAGGATTCCTGGTCGCGGGAGTCTTCATAACACAAGGCGCAAGCCTTGTTCTTCTTGGAGTTTCACATGAAAGTTATCGCATTTAAACGCGAATTGCAAGGTTCCGGAGCGAGCCGCCGCCTGCGCATTTCCGGCCAAACCCCTGGTATCGTCTACGGTGGCGCTGAAGCCCCGGTGCTGATCTCGCTGGATCACAACGCCCTGTACCACGCGTTGAAAAAAGAAGTGTTCCACTCGTCGATCCTGGACCTGGAAATCGACGGCGTTTCCCAGCAAGTTCTGTTGCGCGACTTCCAAGTCCACGCATACAAACAACTGGTTCTGCACGCTGACTTCCAGCGCGTTGACTCGAAGCAAGCTATCCACGTGAAAGTGGCGCTGCACTTCGTCAACGCTGACGTTTCCCCAGCAGTCAAACTGCACGGCGCGACCATCAGCCACGTAGCCAACGAAATCGAAGTTTCGTGCCTGCCAGGCCAACTGCCAGAATTCATCAACGTTGACCTGTCGAACATCGACGTCGGTCACTCGCTGCACGTTGGCGACCTGGTCCTGCCAGCTGGCGTGACCGCTGTCACCCACGGCGCCAACCTGACCATCGCTACCGCTTCGGTACCGGCTGGCCACGTTGCTGCTGAAGCCGCTGCTGCTGAAGTTGTTGCTGACAAGAAGTAATTTTGCCGCCGCAGCTATGCGGTAGTCGCAAGGAAAAACCCGTCCGGTTCGCTCCGGACGGGTTTTTTTCTGCCTGTTTTCACCGATAATACGTTTTTACACTGCAGACACAGCCATGCCCATACGCCTGATCGTCGGCCTCGGCAACCCGGGACCCGAATACGAACAAACCCGCCACAATGCCGGCTTCTGGCTGGTGGACAACCTCGCCAACAGCTTGCCCGGCACGCGCTTGCAGCGCGATTCGCGCTATAACGCCATGCTGGCCAAGGCTTCCATCGGCGGCAATGAAGTCTGGCTGCTCGAACCGCTGACTTTCATGAACCGCTCGGGCCAGTCCGTGGGCGCGCTGGCGCGCTTCTTCAAGATTGCCGCAGATGAAGTGCTCGTCGTGCACGACGAACTCGATCTGATGCCTGGCGTCGCGCGCCTGAAGAAGGGTGGCTCGGCCGGCGGTCACAATGGCTTGAAAGACATTACGGCCGCGCTTGGCACGCAGGATTACTGGCGCTTGCGCCTGGGCATCGGCCATCCGCGCACCTTGAGCCTGCAGCAGCAGGTGGCCGATTTCGTGCTGCACCGCCCGCGCCGCGAAGATCAGGAGCTGATCGAGCAGGCGATCGACAAATCCTTGCAGGTGATGCCGCAGATCGTCGAGGGCAAGTTCGAGGCGGCCACGATGAAGTTGCACACCGCGTAATTATTTCCCCGCCTTGCCGAAGCCGGCCATGATGGTTTTCGCCATCTGCTGCTGGCTGGCCTGGGCGCTGCTGCCTTCGCCCGCGTTGGCGGCGATCAGCAAGCCGTCGCCGCTGCCGGGCGCCAGCGCGATCAGCGCGTGCCAGTAGCCGTTCGAACCCAGGTGCGTGAGCACGCGCTGCGGGGCCTGGGGCGGAAAGTGCATCACACCCCAGCCCAATGCCGCATTTGTGTCGCCCTGCGCCGTGTGCAGCAACACATACGTTTCCTGTTTCAGCAGTTTCCCCTTGCCTTGCTCGCCATGCAGTTGATCGAGCGCAAATTTGGCCCAGTCTTGCATGCTCAGGTGAATTTCCCCATCGGGCGCCATCATCAGCGGATTGCTGGCCATCAAGCCCGCGATCGGCTTGTTTTCCTTGTGGCCCAGGTTTTGTCCCCGCACGGTGGGGCCGAAGGCGGCCCGCATGCCCAGCGGGCCGAACACCTCCGCCTGCATCAGTTCCTCATATGTCTTGCCCGTGACCCGCTCGGCGATGGCGGCGGCGATCATGGCGCCGCTGTTCGAGTAGTGCGATTCGCCGCGCGGCGCGGCTACCGGCACATCGGCCAGCGCCCGCTGCGCGTATTCCAGGCGCAGCAGGGGCAATGGCCGCGTGTCCGTATAGGTGGAATTGATCCATGCCTCATCGGGATTGGGCGGCAGGCCGGCGCGGTGCGACAGCAGATCCTTCAGGTTGACGTCACGGTACTCGGCGCGCATGCCGCCGGCCAGCGCGGGCAGCATGCTGGACAGCGGCGCATCCCACGACAGCACGCCCCGTTCCACCAGCCGCGCGATCAGGGTCACCGTCATGGCCTTGCCGTCGGAGCCGATATTCCACACGTCATCGGCGCGCACGCTATCGTGCCCGTCATTGGCCCGCACGCCCGCTTGCGTTTGCGCCTCGATCTTGCCGTCGCGGATGACGAGAATGCCCATGGCCGGCACGCTCTTGTCGGCCAGCGCCTGCTGCAGCATGGCATGCAAGTCATGGGCGCGGGCGGCGCCGCTGAGCAAAAAGGCGGTGCTGCAAACGAGTGAGGCAAGCAGGGTTTTCATCGTGTCTCCAGTCGATAGGGGTGAGCGAACATGTTAAAATGGTCGCAAAACATGATTTAATTATTGTTTTACGATAATTTATTCTAGCGAGACTTGACGCTTTCGTATACTTTTAAATATGAAAAAAAATCCAGAGGGACCGGCGGCGCTGAGCCGGCGCGTGCGCTACGGCGTCTCCGCGTTCTTTGTGCTGTACCTGCTGCTGACGGTGCTGGGCTGGCTGGCGCCCGCGCCAGCCGCGCATGGCAGCCTGGGCGATGCGGGCATGTATGAATTGTTGCTGCAATTGCAGAGCCAGCCATTCGAGCGCCTGGCGGCCATGTCCTTGTGGCAGCGGGGTCTGGGCCTGGCGCTGGCCTTGCCAGCCTTGCTGGTGCTGGGCGACGCCGTGCGCCAACTGGCCGTGGTCTTGCGCCAGTTCGAGCAGGGCGTGTTTTTTACGCCGCAGGTGGCGCGACACTTTCGCCGTTTTGCCGGCGGCTTGCTGCTGGGAACGGTGTTGACGTTGCTGGAGCCGACCGTGCGCGGCATGCTGTTTGGCTTGCTGGACGAGGGGACGAGCCAGTTGCGCCTGGTCATCGACATCACGGGCGGCGACTTGTGGACCTTGCTGCTGTGCACGGTTTTCCTTGCGCTGGCGCAAATCCTGCATGAAGGCCAGCGCCTGGCCGATGAAAACAGCGGGTTTATCTGATGGGCATCGTCGTGCGCCTCGACCTGGTACTGGCCAGGAAAAAAGTGAAATCGAAGGAACTGGCGGCCTTCATCGGCATCACGGAACAGAATTTGTCCCTCTTAAAGTCGGGCAAGGTGCGCGGCGTGCGCTTCGATACCCTGTCGAAAATCTGCGAGATGCTCGAATGCCAGCCCGGCGACATCCTGGAATTCGATGCGTCGCAGCCGGACGACGGGGATGGCGACAGTTAGCGGCACAGAGGGCGGTTTTTTTGAAGAGTAGGGTGCATAGAGGTACAATTGACCCTTACAAGCATTAATACAGCAAGATTATCCAGAAAACGCCCGCAACGGCCGTTTTGCACCAGCCGCTTGCCGGCAATATTGATTATTTAAAGGTTTTCCATGAGTCTCCAATGCGGTATCGTCGGCTTGCCGAACGTCGGCAAGTCCACCCTGTTCAATGCACTGACGAAAGCCGGCATCCCGGCTGAAAACTATCCGTTCTGCACCATCGAGCCGAACGTCGGCGTCGTCGAAGTGCCGGATCCGCGCATGGATGCGCTGGCCGCCATCGTCAAGCCGGAACGCATGGTCAACGCCATCGTGGAATTCGTCGACATCGCCGGCCTGGTGGCCGGTGCATCGAAGGGCGAGGGCCTGGGCAACCAGTTCCTGTCGCACATCCGCGAAACGGACGCCATCGTCAACGTCGTGCGCTGCTTCGAAGATGACAACGTCATCCACGTGGCCGGCAAGATCAATCCGCTCGACGATATCGAAGTCATCCAGACTGAACTGGCGCTGGCCGACATGGGCACCGTGGAAAAAGCCATCCACCGCGAAAACAAGAAAGCCCGTTCGGGCGACAAGGACGCGGCCAAGCTGCTGGCCATCATGGAACGCATGATGCCTTACCTGAACGATGCCAAGCCCGTGCGCGCCATGGGCCTGGACGCCGACGAAATGGAACTGATCAAGCCGCTGTGCCTGATCACGGCCAAGCCGGCCATGTTCGTGGCCAACGTGTCCGACACGGGCTTCACGAATAACCCGTTGCTGGACCAGCTGACGGCCTACGCGCAATCGCAAAACGCGCCCATCGTCGCCATCTGCGCCGCGCTGGAAGCGGAAATCGCCGACCTGGACGATGCCGACAAGGGCGCTTTCCTGGCCGACATGGGCATGGAAGAGCCAGGCCTGGACCGTCTGATCCGCGGCGCCTACAAGCTGCTGGGCCTGCAAACCTACTTCACGGCTGGCGTGAAGGAAGTGCGCGCCTGGACCATCCATGTGGGCGACACGGCACCGCAAGCGGCCGGCGTGATCCACACCGACTTCGAACGCGGCTTCATCCGCGCGCAAACCATCGCCTATGACGACTTCATCGCCTACAAGGGCGAAGCGGGCGCCAAGGAAGCGGGCAAGATGCGCGCCGAAGGCAAGGAATACGTGGTCAAGGATGGCGACGTGCTGAACTTCCTGTTCAACGTCTAAGGACAGATGCTTGCTGGCGAGCGCCAGCAACATACTGCATTCGTCCATTGCGAAATGCCGCTCAATGTATTTGGGCGGCATTTTTTTGTCTGTGATGTGAAAGGCTTGCCATGCAGTCAGAGAAACACCCGCTCGTTTCCATTGTCATGGCCACGTATAACCGGAGCAATATCCTCGGGTATGCGATTCAATCGGCACTCGCCAGCACCGTGCAGGATTGGGAACTGATTATCGTCGGCGATTGCTGCACCGACGACACTGCCGAGGTGGTAGCCGCGTTCGGCGACGCGCGCATCCGCTTTGTGAACCTGGACACCAATTACGGCGAGCAGACGGGACCCAACAATCTCGGTGTCAGCCTGGCGCGTGGCACCTATCTGGCATTCCTGAACCATGATGACCTGTGGTTGCCCGATCATTTGCAAAGCAGTATCGATGTCCTCGAGCGCGCCGGCGCTGACCTGGTCTTTGGCCAGGGACTGGTAGTCTTGCCGGAGGGATATCACATGGTGGGGGCGGTGGCGGACGGCGTGCAACCATACCGTCCGTGGATGGACGTACCGGCCACGCTGTGGGTCATGCGGCGTGAGCTGGCCCTGCAGATCGGGCCATGGCAGCCGTCATGGGAAGTGCGCTGCTGGCCGTCGCAGGCGTGGTTGCACCGCGTGTACCGCGCGGGTCGACCGATGCTGGCCCATCCCCGCATCGGCGCCATACTGATCCAGTCTGGCAGCCGCAGCAATTCCTACCTGGACCGGCAACACGCCGAGCATGCGTTCTGGTGGGAACAGATGCAAGATCCGTTAAATATTCTGCAGGCTGTCACCACGCTGTACGGCAAGGTGGGCCATGAGCGTCGCATTGCACCGCTTCAATGTGTGGTCACTGCCATGAAAGCGTTGTCGCGCCGAATGTTATATAGCGTTGGCATGTGGCCGCCACAACCCAGTTATTGGCTTAAATATTGGCGTAAAGGAACGTTTATACGCGAATTGCGCCGCCGCCGGGGATTGAAGGACCTGCCGCGGCGATAGATAATACGGTTGCAATACATAAGAGCATTTTTATAAAATTTCTGGGGGTAATCTGGTGGCTGAGAAAGATAACTGGTTGTTGGCTGGCGCGAAGCAGGATGGCGAAAGCATTACCAAGGAATGGAAGCCGACGACACCTTCCTTGATCGATGGCGTGATTTTTCAGGAAATCAAGCCTGTCTTGACGGCGTACGGTAGCCTGACTGAAATTTTCCGTACTGAATGGGTGCCCGATGCGGCGCAGATAGGCCAGATATTCGCCTCGACCCTGGAGCCGGGCGGGCTGAGCGCCTGGCATGCGCATGCCATCACGACGGACCGCCTGTTCGTGGCGGCGGGCCAGATGCGCGTGGTGCTGTACGACGCGCGCGTAGATTCGCCCACCTTTGGCATGCTCAACGAATTCAAGCTGGGCACCAAGCGTCCCGGCCTGCTCGTCGTGCCGCCGCGCGTCTGGCATGGCGTGCAGAATTACTGCAGCACGCCAGCCATCCTCGTCAATGCGGTGGACCATGCGTATCGCTATGATGCGCCGGACCACTGGCGCGTGCCGGCCGATTCGGACACGGTGCCGTATCGTTTCTCCAACGACAGGCATGGCTGAAATGCCCTGCCCGGCTGAATGATGCGCCTAACCCGTCTCGCGGGTTTTTCAGCCGGCCCCATCTTGTCGCTGCTGTGCAGCCTTGCCACCGTGCCTGCCGTGGCCTGGCTGTTTCCGCCTGCCGACATCGGCAAGCTGGATTTCTTCATGACCGCGTGCACGGTGGCCGGTTTGCTGCTGTCGCTGGGGCTGGATAAGGCCTTTCTGCATGAATACCATTACAGCACCGTGCGTAGCGGCTTGCTGAAGGCGTGCCTGTTGCCGGCCGTGCTGCTGGCTCCCGTGGCGCTGGCCGTGATACTGCTGTTTGCCGCGCCGGTAGCGCAACTGTTATTTGACGTTGCGCAACCCGCACTGGCCGTCTTGTTCGCGGCAGGCATGCTGAGCGCCCTGGCCAATCGCCTGATCGCGCAACTCTTTCGCATGCAGGAGCGCGCCTGGATATTCAGCCTGGCGCAGGTGCTGCCAAAAATGACGCTGCTGTTGCTGCTGCCTGTCCTGTGGTGGGATCCGCAGCGCAATTTCGTGCACTTGGCAACCCTGGTCGTGGCCGCCACCTGGCTGGTCACGCTATGGCTGCTGTGGCATGCGCGCGTATCGCTGGCGCAAGCCTGGGCTGCCGCCATGGACCGCGTGCTGCTGCGGCGTTTGCTTTCCGAGGCGGGGCCCCTGCTGGTGAGCGGCATTTTCTACCTGTCCATGCTGTCGGCCGGCATGGGCTTGCTGCGTTTCTTTGCCGGCTTTGAGGAACTCGGTATTTATGCGCTGGCCATGCGCGTGGCCGCCGGCGCCTGGCTGGTGCAGTCGATTTTCACGATTGTCTGGGTGCCGCAAGTGCACAAATGGGCCGCCGCCGGTGGCGACCTGTCGAATATTGCCGCCATTTGCCGCCATGCGCAGGCCATCGTGGTCGTGGGCTTTTGCCTGGCGGGCGCCCTGGCCTGGCTGATCGGATGGATATTGCCTCCCAATTATCATGGCGTCGCCTACCTGGCAGTGGCCACCGTGGGCCAGCCGCTGCTGTACGCCCTGGCGGAAGTGAGCGGTGTCGGCATCAGCCTGGCCCGCCGTCCCTCCTTATCCATCGCCGCTTTCGCGGCAGGCTTGCTGGGCACCTTGCTGGCGGGCGCCGTGCTGGTGCCGCGCTGTGGCGCCACGGGCGCCGCCGTGGCGCAGCTGCTGGGTTTCCTCGTGTATTTTGTCGTCAAGACGGAACTGGGCATGCGCGTCTGGCGTCCGCTGCCGCGCCGTTCGCTGTACCAGAACGCCATCGTGCTGTCGCTACTGGCGATGGGGCATGCCCTTTTTGCCCAGCGCCTGGGGCTGCTTGCTCCGCTGGCGTGGGGCGTGCTGCTGGCGGCCGCACTGCACGTCTATCGGCCTTCGCTATGGGCCGCCTTCAGGCTGCTCAAGCCGGCCAGGCAGCAGGGCTGACAGCATTTGCTGCCCGCCGCCGTGTTGCGCTTTCCTTGTTACTCCGCGTACAATGAGAATAATTCTCATTTATAATCCGATGCGCCTGTTCTTGCCGGCCGTTGGCGACAGGAAGGGTATCGTGAGCACCGCCGAGTTAGCGCTTCAGCAGCAAGTCAGCAGTCTTTACACCGACCACCATCACTGGCTGCGTGGCTTGCTGCGCCGTAAACTCGGCAATGCCTTCGATGCGGCCGACCTGGCGCACGATGTGTACCTGCACCTGATGAAGACGGGCAGGGTGCCGCCGGCCGGGGAGTCGCGCCGTCACCTGACGCAGATCGCCAACGGCATGGTCATCGACCTGTACCGCCGCCGCCAGATCGAAGCGGCCTACCTGGAAGTGCTGGCCCTGGTGCCCGAAGCGCTGGCGCCGTCCGAGGAAGAGCGCGCCCTGGTGATCGAGGCACTGACGGAAATCGATGCCGTGCTGCACCGGCTGCCCGCCAAGGCGCGCAAGGCATTGCTGCTGTGCAAACTCGATGGCCTGAGCTACCGCGACATCGCCGCCGAACTGGACGTCTCGGTGTCCTCCGTCGAAAAATACATCGCCGCCGGCTTGCTGGCCTGCTACGAGGCCATGCATGCGCCGGACGCCTGAGCCATGGAGGTGGTGATTGCACCGGCCATCGTGCAGCAGGCGGCCCAGTGGATGGCGCGCCTGTGGTCCGATGACTCCAGCGAGGAAGACCGGGCTGCCTGTGCCCGCTGGCGTGCCGCCCATCCGCACCACGACCTCGCCTGGCAGCGTTTGCAAGCGTTCGAAGGCAAGCTGCACAGCGTGCCGCGCGATGCGGCCCGGCATGCGCTGCGCGAACCGGCGCCGGCCGCCTACCTGAACCGCCGCCGTGCCCTGAAGCTGCTGGCCGTGCTGCTGCCCGTGGGCGGCATGGCGTACCTGCTGCGCGGCACGGATGCCTGGCAAGTGGCCACGGCCGGCCACGGCACCGGCACAGGCGAGATCCGCGAGATTACTTTGCCTGACGGCACGCGCGTGATGCTCGCTTCCGCTTCCGCCATCGACGTGCGCTTCGACGCCAGCGAGCGCTTGCTGATCCTGCGCAGCGGCGAAATCCTCGTCACGACGGCGCACGATCCCGATCCGGCGCAGCGGCCTTTCCGCGTGCAGGGACGCCACGGCACGGTGCGGGCGCTGGGCACGCGTTTTACATTGCGGCAAGACGAACACACGTCGCGCGTGGCCGTCTTCGAGGGCGCCATCGAAGTGCGCCTCGCGCATGCGCCTGGCCAGGCCGTGCGCATCGACACGGGTTACAGCGCCATCTTCTCGGCCGACATCGTGCAATCGGCAGCACCCGTGCCGGCCAGCGCCATGGCCTGGAGCAAGGGCGTGCTGGTGGCCGACAACATGCGCCTGGACGAGCTGCTTGCGGAACTGGCCCGCTATCGCCCCGGCCTGCTGCGCTGCGACCCTGCCGTGGCCAGCTTGAGCGTCAATGGCGTATTTTCCCTGCGCGACACGGACCGCGCGCTGCACAACCTGGCGCTGGCCTTGCCCGTGCAAATCGTTGCGCGCACGCGCTACTGGGTGACGGTGCAAGCCATACCCTAACCTCTGCCTGACAATTTCGCGGGCCCGATTGAGGGTTTTACATTCTCGTTCGGGATATAGGGTGAGAGCCACCTTTAATCATTGACCTTATGCACGTTTTCCCCCGCCTTTCCCATGAGTAGCCCAAGCCGCCAGGCCGGCCCGATCAGCCGGATACTCCAGCCCATCCGCGGACGCCTGATCGCCGCCGCCGTGCTGGCCGGCGCTGGTTCCATGCTGACCCTGGTACCGCTGGCAGGCATCGCGCAGATCGCGCAAATCGCCCTGAATCCCGCGCTGGCGCGAGGCGATGTATGGCAGATCATCATCGCCAGCGTCGCTTGCCTGTTTGCCGGCATGGCCCTGATCTCGCTGGGCGAGCTGGCCGCGCACCTGGCCGACAACCGCCTCACCCATCAACTGCGCCTGCAAGCCATGCAGCGCCTGGGGCAAGTGCCGCTGGGCTGGTTCACCAGCCGCGCTTCGGGCGAGGTCAAGCAGGCGATGCAGGACGACATCAATACCCTGCACAGCCTCACGGCGCACTTCTACACGACGACGGGGCGCGCCGTGGGCGCCATCGCCATCTCCATTATTTACCTGTTCGCCATGGACTGGCGCCTGGCCCTCATTGCCATCCTGCCATTTCCAGGCTTCTTCCTGTTCTTTGGCCGTGCCATGAAAGCCAGCGGCGGCAACATGGAACAATTCGTCGCCGGCATGGGGCGCATCAACAATGCCGTGGTGGAGTTCGTCAACGGCATTCCCGTGGTCAAGGCCTTTGGCGCCACGGGACGCGCGCATGGCAGCTACCGCACTGCCGTCGATGCGTTTGCCGCGGCATTCGCCGCGTTTACGCGTCCGCTGGTCGGCTCGATGGCGAATGCCAATGCCCTGATCGCGCCCGTCGCCGTGCTGGGCGTGGTGGTGATTGCCGGCACGGCCTTCGTGGCGCTGGAGGCGATGGCGCCTGTGGATATCCTGCCGTTCGCCCTGATGGCACCCGGCATGTCCGCGCCCATGCTATTGCTGCATTACCTGACGCATGACCTCAACAATGCCACGGGTGCCGCCCAGCGCGTGCAAGCCTTGCTCGACACGTCCGTACTGGCGCAGCCGGCACCGGATGAGCAGCAATTGCCAGCTGGCACCGAGATTCGCCTGGAAGGCGTCGCTTATGCCTACGATGGACACAACAAGGTGCTGTCGGACATCACGCTCACTTTGCGTCCTGGCACGGTGACGGCCATCGTCGGCGCCTCCGGTTCCGGCAAGTCGACCCTGGCACGGTTGCTGCTGCGCTTTTTCGACCCGACCGAAGGACGCATCACCCTCGGTGGCGTCGACCTGCGGCACATCGCCACGCCCGAGCTGTACCGGCGCATCGGTTTTGTGCTGCAGGAAGTGCGGCTGATCCACGCCAGCGTGCGCGAGAACATCGGGCTGGGCCGGCCGTCGGCCAGCTTGCAGGAAATTGAAGCGGCGGCGCGCCTGGCGAACATTCACGAGCGCCTCCTGGCCTTGCCACGCGGCTACGATTCCGTCATCGGCGAGGATGCGCAACTGTCCGGCGGCGAGTTGCAACGCGTGAGCATCGCGCGCGCCGTGCTGCTCGACCCGTCCGTGCTGGTGCTCGACGAGGCGACGGCCGCGGCCGATGCGGAAAACGAAGTGGCGATCCAGGACGCGCTGTCGCGCTTTGCCCAAGGCCGCACCCTGCTGGTGATCGCGCACCGGCTCGACACGGTCATGCATGCCGACAATATCGTCGTTGTCGAGAACGGTGTCATCGTCGAGCAGGGCAGCCATGCCGGCTTGCTTGCCCACCAGGGCCGCTATGCGCAACTGTGGGCGCTGGGCGGCTATCAAGACACCTCGAAAGAAACGGTGCTTCCATGCTGAAAACATTCATTCAACTGCTGGGCGACGATGCGCCCGTGTTTCGCCGCTATGTTGCCATGGCGCTTGCGTACGGCGTGCTCAGCGGGCTGACGATCACGGCGCTGGTGCTGGCCCTGGGACGCTTGCTGGCCGGCGATACGGGCGGTGCGGCCCTGTGGCTAATCGTGCTGCTGGCCGGGCTGGTCGCTTGCTGGGCCTGGCGGCGCCAGGTGGAAAAAGCCGGCGTGCGCGTGGGCGTGACGGTCTTGCAAGGGGCGCGCCAGCGCCTGGGCGACCACGTGGCGCGCCTTCCCGTCGGCTGGTTCACGCCGGAGAATACGGCAAAGCTGGGCCACGTCATCACGCAAGGCATGATGAATGTGGCGCAGCTGCCCGCCCACGTGCTCACGCCTGTCATCTGCGGTGCCGTCACGCCCGTGGTGATGCTTGCCGCGCTGTTTGCGCTGCACTGGCAGCTGGGTGTCATCGCGTTGCTGGCGCTGCCCCTGCTGGCCGGCGCCTTGCGGCTCACGGCATACCTGGGCCAGCGCGCCGACGATGCCTACCACCATCATTTTGCCCAGACCAGCCAGCGCCTGGTGGAGTTTGCGCAAGCGCAATCGGTGTTGCGCGCCTTCAATGGTAACGGCGGTGGTGCGGCTGACGGCGGCACGCGTTTCCTGCAGCAAGCCATCGACGCGCAGCGCCACGCGGGCACGCGGCTCATTTATCTGTCGGCGCTGTCGTCCGTGCTTAACGCCTGGACCGTGCAAGCCATCTTCGCCGCCTTGCTGGCCGCCGCCGCGCTGTGCTTCAATCGTCTGCCGGGCGGAGCCGCCGCTGCGCAAGACTCCATCGCCGTCATCGTGGCCTTGCTGCTGGTGGTGCGCTTTGTCGACCCGCTGCAGGAAGTGGCCAGCTATGGCGAAGTGCTGCGCGGCGCGCGCGGCCCGCTGGACGCGGCGCGCGAGATTTTCGCCGTGCAGCCCTTGCCGGAAGCACACAAGCCGCAGGCGCCGCGCGATGGTTCCGTTGAACTGCGCGGCGTGGCTTTCCGCTATGCACAGGATCAGACCGACGTATTGACGGACATCAACCTGCAGATTGCGCCGGGCAGCATGACGGCGCTGATCGGCGCCTCCGGCTCCGGCAAGACGACCCTGGTGCGCCTGATCGCGCGCTTCTTTGACGCCAGTGCCGGCACGGTGCTGGTGGGCGGCGTCGATGTGCGCGACATGTCCAGCGAGCAACTGGCCGGCCAGATCAGCCAGATCTTCCAGGACAGTTATCTGTTCCAGGGCAGCATCGGCGACAACATCCGCATCGGCAAGTCGGATGCCACCGATGCCGAGGTGCTGGAAGCGGCGCGGCAGGCGGGTGTGACCGAAATCATCGCCCGCTTGCCGCAGGGGCTCGATACCCTGGTGGGCGAGGGCGGCGCGCGCCTGTCCGGCGGCGAACGCCAACGTATCGCGATTGCGCGCGCGCTGGTCAAGGATGCGCCGATTCTGCTCGTCGACGAGGCGACAGCCGCGCTCGACGCGGAAAACCAGGCCGCCATCGCCGAAGCGCTGGCGCGGCTGCGCGGCAGGCGCACGGTGATCGTCATCGCGCACCAGCTGTCGACGGTGGCCATGGCCGACCAGATCGTCGTGCTGGACGGTGGCACGATTTGCGAGCATGGCACGCCAAGCGCCTTGCGCGCGCAGGACGGCCTGTATGCGCACTTCCTGGCGCAGCGCCAGGCGGCCAAGGGCTGGCGCATCGCCTCCGCCGCGCCGCAGCAATGAACGGGATGACGATTTGACACGCGCGAGTCTGCTGTGCCTGTTCTTCCTGCTGTGCTGCGCGTCCTTGCTGGTCGGTGCAAGGCAGATGGAGTGGGCGCAGCTGTTGTCCTCGTCCGACGCGCTGTCCGCCGATGCTTGGTTGACCCTGACGGCCAGCCGCCTGCCACGCCTGGCAGCGCTGGTGCTGACGGGTGTGGGCCTGGCTGTCTGCGGCGTCATCCTGCAGCACATCGTGCGCAACAAATTCGTCGAACCGGCCACCTCGGGCGGCCTCGACGCGGCCAAGCTGGGCATCCTCGTGGCGCTGACCATGGCGCCCGCGGCGGGCACTGCCGGCAAGATGGCGTTCGCGCTGGCCTTCTGTTTTGCCGCCAGCGTACTGTACGTTGCCCTGATCCGCCGCATCCGCTTCAAGAACACGATCCTCGTCCCCGTCATCGGCCTCGTGTATGGCGGCGTGCTCAGCGCCTTGGCCGAATTCTATGCCTACCGCCACAACATCCTGCAAAGCATGCAGGGCTGGCTGCTCGGCGATTTTTCCCGCATCGTGCAGGGCAATTATGAAATCATTTATCTGACCCTGCCCATCGTTGCCCTCACGTATGTGTACGCGCAGCGTTTTACCGTGCTGGGCATGGGCGAGGGCATGGCCACCAGCCTGGGCTTGAACTATGCGGGTACGGTGGCGCTGGGCTTGATGCTGGTGGCCGTCACGGTGGCGGCCACGGTGATCACGGTGGGGGCGATCCCGTTTGTTGGGCTGGCCATTCCCAACCTGGTGGCCTTGCGTTACGGCGACAACCTGGCGCGCACCCTGCCCATCGTGGCGCTGGGCGGCGCGGCGCTGCTGCTGGCCTGCGACATCGCCGGGCGCCTGCTGATCTATCCATTCGAAGTGCCGATCGGCCTGACGGCGGGCGGCGTGGGCGGGGTGCTGTTCCTTGTCCTGATCATCCGGGGGCGGCGATGAGGCGTGTATTGAAGCAACGGACGCTGTGGCTGGCCGTGTTTGCATTGGGGCTCGCTTTCCTCTTCATCGGCGCAAATCTCGACTTCGATTACGTCATCCCGAAGCGATTATCGCGCCTGGCCGCCATCGTCATCGGCGGCGTCTGCGTGGCCGTGTCGTCCATTGTGTTCCAGACCATCGCCGGCAACCGCATCCTGACGCCGGCCGTCATGGGCTATGAAGCCGTGTATTTGCTGTTGCAATCGCTGCTGATCCTCGCGATGGGCATGCACAGCGTGGTGCTGCTGGGGCAGAACGGCAACTTCGTGCTGTCCATCGCGCTGATGCTCGCGTATTCCTGGGCCATCCACTATTGGTTGTTTCGTGATGGCAAGAACAACGTGTATTTCCTGTTGCTGCTGGGATTCGTGCTGACGATGGTGATCGGCACATTGACCCAGTTCATCCAGCTGCGCATCAGTCCCGGTGAATTTGCCATTTTGCAGGGTTTCAGCCAGGCATCGTTCAACAAGGCGCAGCCCGCACAATTGCTGTACTCGGCCTTGCTGGTGGGCGCTGCCTGCGTGGCGGTGGTGAAAACCCTGCCGGCGCTCGACGTGCTGGCGCTGGGGCGCGAGCAGGCCATCTCGCTCGGTATCGATTACCGGCGCATGGTGCGGCTGCAACTGGCGCTGATCGCCGTGCTGGTGGCCGTATCGACAAGCTTGCTGGGGCCCACGGCCTTTATGGGCATCTTTGTAGCGAACACGACTTACGCCTTGGCCCGCACGGCACGCCATCGCGTCACCTTGCCCTTGGGCTGCGCCATCGCCATCGCCATCTTCCTGGCCGCCCAGCTGCTGGTCGAGCACGTTTTCAACTACCGGACCACGGTTGGCATCCTCGTCAACCTGGTGTGTGGCGCGTATTTCCTCGCGCTCATGGTCCGAACCCGGGGCACCGCATGATCCACGTCAACCATATCGAAAAAAGCTACGGCGCCAGGCGCGTGCTGGACAACGTCAGCGCGCAGTTTCCCAAGGGCAAAGTGACGTCCTTGATCGGCCCGAATGGCGCCGGCAAGACGACCTTGCTGATGCTCATCGCGCGCCTGCAGGAAGCGCATGGCGGCGAGATTACGATAGACGGGCGCAGCATCGCGCACATCAAGATCCAGGACTATGCGCGACTGGTGGCCACCCTGCGCCAGTCGCCCGATTTTCATCTGCGCCTGACGGTGGAAGAGCTGGTCGCCTTCGGGCGCTTTCCTTACAGCCGAGGTAGCTTGACGCCGCAAGACCGGGAAGCCATCGATGACGCCATCGCCTTCCTTTCGCTGGAGCATCTGCGCCTGGCGTATGTCGATGAGTTGAGCGGCGGCCAGCGGCAGATGGCTTTCCTGGCCATGACGATAGCCCAGCAGACGGACATTTTGCTGCTTGACGAGCCGCTCAACAACCTCGACATGAAGCACGCCGTGCAGATCATGCGCGCGCTGCGGCGCCTGTGCGACGAGCAGGGCCGCACCGTGGTCCTGGTGATCCACGACATCAATTTCGCCGCCAATTATTCCGACCACATCGTCGCCATGCAGGGCGGCGCCGTGCGCTTTTCCGGTCCCGCCCACGAGGTCGTGACGGAACAGCGCTTGCGGGCGCTGTACGACATCGATTTTCACATCGTGCGCAACGAGCGCGGCTGTGTCTGCAATTACTTTACCCCCACAGGAGCTTGAGATGATCTGGAACAAATCCCGCTGCGCGCTGGCCGTGCTGCTCGCCGCCATGGCCGCCCTGCAAGGCTGCAGCGACAAGGCGGCCACGGCGCCGCCAGCGCCCGCCGCTTCCGCGTCAGAGCAGGTATTTACCCCCATCACCATCGAGCACAAGCTGGGCACGACGGTGCTCACACATCGTCCGCAGAGGGTGGCCGTGCTCGACATGAACGAAGTTGATTTTCTCGACCAGCTGGGCGTGCCCGTGGCCGGCATGGTGAAGGATTACGTGCCGCATTTCCTCACGCGCTACAAGGAAGACCAGGGTATCCGCGACCTGGGCGCCATCGTGCAGCCGAATCTCGAGCACATCCATGCGCTCCAGCCCGATCTGGTGCTGATGACGTCGATCCAGGCCAACCACTACAAGGAACTGAGCCAGATCGCGCCCACCTTGCATTTCGACGTGGATTACCAGAACAGCGAGAGCAAGCACATCGAGGTGGTCAAGCAACACTTGCTGACCCTGGGGAGCATCTTCGGCAAGGAAGATATCGCCAGCCGGAAAGCGCAGGAGCTCGACGCCAAGGTGGCGGACGCGCGCAAGGTGATTCAGGACCGTCCCGAGAAGGCGCTCATCGTGCTGCACAACAATGGCGCCTTCAGCGCGTTCGGCGTGCAGTCGCGCTACGGTTTTGTCTTCGATGCGCTGGGCGTGAAACCTGCCAGCACAGCCGTCGAGGCGGGCTTGCATGGCCAGCCGATTTCCAGCGAATTCATCCAGCAAGCCAATCCCGACATCATCTATGTGGTGGACCGCACGGCCGTGATGGAACACCGTCCCGTCATGACGGCCGAGCAGATGGCCAATCCGCTACTGCGCCAGACCAATGCCTGGAAGAATGGCCGCGTGGTCTTTGTCGATGCCGACGCCTGGTACATCACGGCGGCCAGCGTGACGTCGCTGAAGCGGGTGATCGACGATGTGCTGAAGGGCTATCAGTAATCAATAGTTTTCGTAATGATTCGTATTTGCATTGAGGGTTTTGCCTTTTCGTTCGGGAGATAGGGTGAGAGCAAGCAATCATCCCATCTGAAAGGATTTACTGTATGACCCAACGCATGGCAACGCGCCACCTTCCCGCCTTGAACCTGAGCCGCATCGCCACCGCCGTGCAACTGGCGCTTATCACGGGCTTGACCGTAGGGGCGTTGGGCGTGGCGGCCCCGTCAGCCTACGCGCAAGCGGGGGCGGGCCAGGCCCGGCAAGCGTTCAACGTGCCGGCCGGTACACTGGGCCTGGCCCTCAATACCTTTGCCGCCGAGGCGGGCGTTGAATTGACGGTCGAGGCTAACCTGCTGCAAGGCAAGAGCAGCACCGGCCTGTCCGGCAGCTACAGCGTGCCTGAAGGCTTTTACGAATTGCTGCGCGGCCACGGCTTGCAAGCCGTGCGCGAGGGTAATGGCAGCTACACGGTGCGCCGCGAAGCGGCACATAGCGCCGCCGCCGAGGCTGCCGCCACCATGCCGGCCGTGACGGTATGGGGCAAGGGCAATGCGGTGACGGATGCCTACGCAGGCGGCCGAGTGGCGTCCGGCGGCCGCGTGGGATTCCTGGGAGACAAGGACTTCATGGAAACCCCGTTCAACACCATCAGCTATACGGATAAATTCATCGAAGACCGGCAGGCGCGCGACATCACCGATGTGATTTCCGCCACCGACCCCACCGTCTTCAGCAGCGGCATGACGGGCATCATCGGTGAGAATTATTCGATACGGGGCTTCAGTTCGAATATCGGCGACGTCGCGTTTGGCGGCCTGTACGGCATCTCGCCCTACTACCGCACCTCGCCTGAAATGTTCGAGCGCATCGAGGTGCTGAAGGGACCGTCAGCCTTGCTCAATGGCATGCCGCCGGGCGGTTCCGTGGGCGGCAGCATCAACCTCGTGCCCAAGCGCGCGGGCGATGCGCCGCTGGCGCGGGTGACGGCGTCGTATATGTCGGACGCGCAATGGGGCGGCCATGTGGACCTGGGCCAACGGTTCGGCGAGCATCAACAGTTCGGCATCCGCGTCAACGGCGTCTACCGCGATGGCGACGGCGCCATCGACCATCAGAAAAAGAAGACCAAGCTCGTCTCCGTGGGCCTGGACTGGCGTGGCAACGGTGCGCGCCTGTCCGCCGACCTGTATCACAGCGAGGACCGCGCCGATGGCTTGAACCGGGGCGTCAACCTGGCCGCCGGCTTGCCCGTGCCGCGTCCGCCGAAAGCGGAAACCTTATTAAATCCCAGCTGGGCGTTCTACGATACCAGGG
Organism: Janthinobacterium sp. BJB301; assembly: GCF_002735685.1. Taxonomy (NCBI): domain Bacteria; kingdom Pseudomonadati; phylum Pseudomonadota; class Betaproteobacteria; order Burkholderiales; family Oxalobacteraceae; genus Janthinobacterium; species Janthinobacterium sp. BJB301. The sequence goes on from NZ_PDZJ01000005.1 coordinate 85,430, forward strand.
ACAAGGGCGCCATGCTGCGCGGTGAGCTGGACTTGAACGCGCAAATGATGGCGTATGCCGCCGTGGGCGCCAGCCGGGCCGACTACCAGTCGACGGGCGCCTACCTGATCCAGGTATTCAACACGGCCGGCGATTACCGCACCAACGTCGCCGACCTGGGCTTCGACGTGGAAAAGCAATCGGCGGAAGCGGGCTTGCGGGGCAAGCTGCGCACGGGCGATATCGGCCATCAATGGGCCGTCAACGCCACCTATTATCACCATACGGACAAGCAGTACGGCCGCAGGAATACCCTGGCGAAAGACTGGATCACGAATATCTACAACCCCGTCTGGGGTCCGGCGACGCGCTTCGAGGCGCCGCAGATTTCCAAGGCAGAACTGCGCCTGACCAGTGTCGGCCTGGTCGATACGCTTTCTTTTGCGCAAGACACCGTGCAGCTGACGGTGGGCTTGCGCCGCCAGGAAGTGCTCAGTGATAACTTCAACATCAAGACGGGCGCGCGCACCTCGCGCTATGACGAAGGCGCCACCACGCCGGCCGTCGCCGTGCTGGTCAAGGCCAGCAAGACGATTTCCCTGTACGGCAACTACATCGAAGGCTTGAGCCAGGGCGCCACGGCGCCGTTGACGGCGGCCAATTCGGGCGAGGTCTTTGCGCCGTACAAGTCGAAGCAGGCGGAACTGGGCTTCAAGGTCGACCTGGGCGAGTTCGCGCATACGGTCAGCGTGTATGAAATCAAGCGGCCCAGCAGCTATATCGACCCGGTCAGCAATATCTTTTCCTTTGGCGGCGAACAGCGCAACCGCGGCATCGACTGGGGCTTCTTCGGTTCGCCCTTGCGCGACGTGCGCCTGATGGGCGGCGTGGCGTATGTCGATCCCGTCTTGAGCAAGACGGTGGGCGGCGCCAACCAGGGCAAACAGGCCACGGGCGTGCCCAAGCTGCAAGCCAAGCTCGGTGTCGAATGGGATACGCCTGCCATTCCCGGCGTGACCCTGACCGCGAACGCGACGGCGGCATCGAAGCAATACATCAATGCCGACAATTCGATGTCCGTGCCGGGCCGTACCGTGTTTGACGTGGGCGCCCGCTATGCGACTCAGGCGGCTGGCCGGCCCCTGACCGTGCGCGCCAGCGTGACGAACGTCAGCAACAGGGCGTACTGGGCACTGCCGCAATGGACCAGCCTGGGCCTGGGCGCGCCGCGTACCGTCATGCTGTCGGCCACGACGGAGTTTTAAGCCTATTCGTCCGGGCCCCGTGCCAGGCTGCTTGAACGTTGCCACGTCCACATCAGGCCGATGCCGGCCGAGGTGCCGCTGTTCTGGCGCAACAGGGGGCTGGCGCGGTTGGCGGCGCCTGTGTAAGTATCGTAGCGTACAAAGGCAAAGGCGCGCCAGTCCGGGTGCAGCCGGTACGAACCGCCGAGGCCCAGCCGCGTGAGCATCAGCCCGCCTTTTGCCGCATACGCCGGGCGCTGAGCGGTGGCAAACGCGGGGCGCACGCCATACAAGTAATCGTTGATGGCGGCATTGCCCAGCACGGCGCCCAGGCTGGCATCGACATGCCATGCCTGCTGCCCGCCTTGCAGCGCGTAGACGAAGCGGGGCTCGAACGTGGCGCCCTGGCGACGCAGGCCGCCGCGCGCTTCGATGACGGCGCGCAAGGGCAATTCCAGCCCCAGGCGGCTGTGCTGCGTCGGCTCGGCCAGCTTGATTTTCAGGCGCGGACCAAATTCCACCAGGGTGCCCAGGTCCGGCATGCCGCGCCGGGCCGGCACGTCGCTGGAGCGGGCCGGCAAGGACAGGGCAAAACCGATATCGAAGTCGAGGCGATCCGTGTTGAGCAGGCGCGCGCCCACGCCGGAGCGGTCGGCGCGCAGCACTTTCCCCCGATAAATCAGATAGGGCAGGGCCAGGCTGCGCGTCGAGCGTTCGCTGGCGCCGGGATAGGCGGGCGTGACGGCCGTGCCGCCAAATACGCCCGCTTCCCATAAGGGCAGCGGTGCTTCGGCGGCGCGCGCCGGCGCCATGGCAGTGCAGAGGGAGGTGGCGGCCAGCAAGGTGCGTGCGATATTCATCGGGGGACTCCGCAAGGTTTGCCCTCCGGCAGCGATTCCAGGTCGGCAAAGGCACCCAGCGCCTGCGATTGATGCCAGCCCAGTTCATTGCGCACGGCCAAGGCTTCCGTCGCCTTGCCCTGGCGTTCATACTGGTCGATCAGCGCCTTGTAGCTGAGGGCGCTCGATTGTTTGCTGCGTTGCGCCAGCGCGATGGCCTGGCGGAAATGAAATTCGGCCGCATCGTAGCGGCAGGCTCCGCTGGCGGCGCGTCCCGCCTGGTGGTGCAGCCGCGCCTGCCAAGCGAGATCGCCATGGCCCAGTTCGACATTCCCGACGGCGTCCGCGTAGCTGCGCATGGCTTGCGCCCAGTCGCCCTGGCTGGCCGCCTCGCGTCCGAACTGCTCCTGCTGCGCCGCCATGCGCAGTTCCACCTGCGTGGCGCAGGCTGCCAGCGTCATCAAGACCAGCGGCAGGACGAGGCAAGAGCGGAAGGGGAGCAGTGTGGACATGGCGCCACTGTAGCGCATGGGAAGGCGCGCACGTTTGCGCGATACGCATGAATTCGGGATTTGCCCCGGCATGGATGACATATAATTTGCACACGACTTTGTTATTTTTGACAGTACACTTCACGGGAGCACCATGTTTTCACGCAAATTCCATTCTTGTGCACAGCTGATGCTGGCTACCTTGCTGATGGGCTTTATCGCCGCCTCCCCGGCGCGAGCGCAGCAGGCAGCCGTCAAATTGCCGAATGTGGTGATCCTGGCCACGGGCGGCACCATCGCCGGCAGCGGCGCCGACAGCACCACCACCGTCGGCTACACCTCGGCCACCGTGGGCGTCGAGCGCCTGATCGCGGCCGTGCCGGAATTGAAGAAAGTGGCGAATGTGAAAGGCGAGCAAGTGTTCCAGATCGCCAGCGAAAGCATGGGCAACAGCCACTGGCTGACCCTGGCCAAGCGCATCAACGTGCTGCTGGCCTCGAACGATGTCGATGGCGTGGTCGTCACGCACGGCACCGACACCATCGAGGAAACGGCGTACTTCCTGAACCTGACCGTGAAAAGCCACAAACCGGTGGTGGTCGTGGGCGCCATGCGTCCATCGACGGCCATCTCGGCTGACGGCCCCATCAACCTGTACAACGCCGTGATGCTGGCGGGTAGCAAGGAAGCCGTGGGCAAGGGCGTCTTGGTGGCCTTGAACGACCAGATCAACGCGGCGCGCGAAGTGACAAAGACGAATACGTCCACCACCGACACCTTCAAGTCGCCGGAACTGGGCATGCTCGGCTATATCCAGGGCAGCAAGGCCTTCTTTTACCGCCAGTCGACGCGCAAGCACACCTTGGAATCGGAATTTGACATCAGCAAGCTCGATGCTCTGCCGCAAGTGGACATCGTCTACGGCTACGCGAACATGAACCGTGTCGGCATCGATGCCTTCATTGCTGCCGGCGCCAAGGGCATCATCCACGCGGGCGTGGGCGATGGCAGCGTGGCCGCGCAAATGAAGCCGGCCCTGGTGGAAGCGCGCCAGAAGGGCGTGCTGATCGTGCGTTCGAGCCGCGTCGGCCAGGGCATCGTGGCGCGCAATGGCGAAGCCAACGACGATGAACTCGACAGTGTCGTATCCGACACCCTGAACCCGCAAAAAGCCCGCATCCTGCTGATGCTGGCCCTGACCAAAACGAATAGCACGCAAGAAATCCAGCGTATCTTCTATACCTATTGATCGCTGTCACGCCGGCCCGGTCGCTTCGGCTGGGCCTGGTAGATTTACGCTTGCCCGCTTTGCTGCCATACTTCGCTTCTGAATAATTTCCTGGCAGAAGCAGCAATACTGTTCCTTCTCCCCTGTCCATGGCTATCCTGTCCGACATCATTCTGTATCCGATCAAATCGTGCGCCGGCATCCATTTGCGCGAGGCCGTCCTGACGCGCTCCGGGCTGATGAGCGAGCACGTGTTCGACCGCGAATGGATGGTGGTGGATGCGCAAGGCCGCTTCCTGACCCAGCGCGAATATCCGCGCATGGCGCTGATCGTGCCATCCATCAAGGCCACGACCCTGGAATTACGCGCGCCGGGCATGCTGCGCCTGGAAATCGAGCTGGGCTTGCCGCACCCGCAACTGGCACCGATGCTGGACGTGCAAGTGTGGGACGATACCGTGCGCGCCTACGATTGCGACGACGTCACGGCCACGTGGTTTTCCAAGGCCATCGGCGTGCCGTGCCGCCTGGCGCGCTTTCACCCGGACGTGGTGCGCGCCACCAGCACCAAATGGACGGATGGCGTGGCTGCCTCGACCATGTTTGCCGATGGCTATCCCGTGCTGATCGCCGGTGCCGCCTCGCTAGCCGATGTCAATGACAAGCTGCGCGCCGCCGGCCGTGAAGCGCTGCCGATGAACCGTTTCCGTCCCAACCTCGTCATTGGCGACATCGGCGCCTTCGAGGAAGACTACGCGGACTTCCTGCAATTCGGCGCGACCACCTTGAAACCCGTCAAGCCGTGTTCGCGCTGCCCGATCCCGTCGGTGGACCAGGCCACGGGCGTGCCCGGCCCGGACCCGCTCGACGTCATGCATGGCTATCGCGCCAAACCCGAGCTCGACGGCGCCATCTGCTTCGGCATGAACGCCATCGTCACCGAAGGCGGCGATGAGCGTATCGTGGTGGGGCAGGACATCGGTTTCGAACTGGCATTTTAAGCATGGCGCCCGCACACAAGGGTTTAAGGTTTCTATGAATCAAGCAATACCGCCGGACCCGCGCATTGCCAGCCTCGAAGCCGAAAACCAGGCTTTGCGCGCGCGCATGGCCTTCCTGCTGGAACAGGTCGAGCGCAACCACGACATCATGTGCCGGCACCAGGCGTTCGACCTGGAAATCGTCAGCGCGTCCACCTTTCCCGAATTGATCGGCACCATCTTCCGCACTTTGCCCGTGATTTCCGACCTCGACGGCGTCACCCTGAGCCTGCTCGACGAGGATGACGATATCGTGCTGGTGATGGAAAAGCTGGGCGTCGATTTCAGCGCCTTCCCGCAGTTGCTGTTTGTGCATGCCGTGGCGGAGCTGGGTTTTGCTCCGCCGGCGTCCGTGGCCGAGGGGGAGGCGGCCTTGCCGCCGTTGCCGCTGCTGGGTGCCTTCGACGCGGCCGTGCATGGCCCGCGTTTTCCGCAGATCGACGCCCTGCGCAGCGTGGCGCTGGTGCCCTTGCTGCGCAACAAGCGCCTGATTGGCAGCCTGAACCTGGCCAGCAGCGACGTGACGCGCTTTACGCCCGCGCTGGGCACGGATTTCATCAAGCACATGGCGTCCATCATCGCCATATGCCTGGAAAACGTGATCAGCAATGAAATGCTCAAATACATCGGCTTGACCGATTCCTTGACGGGCGTCTACAACCGGCGCTATATCGACCGCCGGCTGCTGGAAGAAATCGCCCGCGCGCGGCGCCAGAATTATTGCATCTCATGCATGTATATCGACATCGACCATTTTAAATTGGTCAATGACACGCATGGCCACCAGGGCGGCGATGAAGTGCTGCGCGAGGTTGCCACGCGCATCCGCACGGAATTGCGCCGCTCCGATGCGCTGGGCCGTTTCGGCGGCGAGGAATTCGTCGTCCTGCTGATCGACGCCGACCTCGATAGCGCGACCTTTGTTGCCGAACGCATTCGCGCCAGCATCGCCGGCACCATGTTTGACTTGCCGGGCAGCGCGCAAGCGTGGGTCAGCGTGTCGATCGGCGTGGCCAGCCTGGAAGCGGACGCGGCGCTACTCCCCATCGAAACGGTGGCGCAGCAGCTGGTGGCGCACGCCGACCAGGCCCTGTACCAGGCCAAGGCCGATGGCCGCAACAAGGTCGTCAGCTGGCAGGCGCAGCCCGGCTAATTATTTCAATAGCAAGGTTTCTGCTTTGGCCACGGCGTCTGCCGTGCCGCGCAGCACCACCACGTCGCCGCTGGCCAGCTGCGTCTCCGGGGTGACATCAAGGCGGCCCCGGCCGCGGCGGATGGCGGTCACAAACGCGCCGCAGCCGGCTACGTCGATCGTGCTCAAGGGCAGTCCCACGCAGTGCGCGCCCTCGTTGACGGTGACCGTATGCAGGCGTTCCAGTTCGGCATCGTCGCCCGCGTCGCTGGAACCATGGAAATAGCCGCGCAAGGACGCATAGCGTTCTTCGCGCGCCGCCTGCACCCGGTGCACCACGCGGCGCAGGGGCACGCCCATCATGATCAGCGCATGCGAAGCGAGCATCAGGCTGCCTTCCATCAATTCCGGCACCACTTCGGCCGCGCCCGCCTTCTTCAGCTGGTCGAGGTCGGTATCGTCGTGGCTGCGCACGATGACGGGCAGGGTTGGCGCCATTTCGTTGAGCAAATGCAATAACTTCAGTGCCGAAGGCGTATTCGCATACGTGATCACCACGGCGCTGGCCCGGTAGATGCCGGCCGCCACCAGGCTTTCGCGCCGGCCCGCGTCGCCATACGACACGTGGGCGCCGGCCAGCTGCGCTTCCTGCACCCGTTCCGGGTCCAGGTCCAGCGCGTGGTATTCGATCTTTTCTTCCGCCAGCAGGGTGGCCAGGCTTTGTCCGCTGCGCCCGAAGCCGGCGATCAGCACGTGTTTCTGCGACGCCATGGTGCGCGTGGCGATCTTGGTCAGTGCCAACGATTGCATCATCCAGTCGTTGGCCGCCAGTTTCATGACGATGGCGTCGGACTTGGCGATGAGGAAGGGCGCCACCAGCATCGACAGCACCATCGACGCCAGCACCACCTGCACGACGAACGGGTCCATCAGCTTGATGCCGCCAGCCAGGTTCAGCAGCACGAAGCCGAACTCGCCCGCCTGCGCCAGTCCCAGCCCCGTGCGCAAGGCCACGCCGTTGCTGGAGCCGAACAGCCGGGCCAGGCCCGCGATCAGGGCGAATTTCAGCAGCACGGGGCCGCACAGCAGCAGCAGGACGAGCCACCAGTTCTCAAACACCACACGGATATTGAGCAGCATGCCGACGGTGATGAAGAACAGGCCCAGCAGCACGTCGCGGAAGGGCTTGATATCCTCTTCCACCTGATGCTTGAATTCCGTCTCGGAAATGAGCATGCCGGCAACAAACGCTCCCAGGGCCAGCGACAGTCCGGCCCGTTCCGTGATCCAGGCCGCGCCCAGGGTAATCAGGAGCAGGTTGAGCATGAACAACTCTTGCGAGCGGCGCTTGGCGACGATGGTCAGCCAGCCGCGCACCAGCTTCTGGCCGATGAAAAGCAGCAAGATCAGCACCACCAGGGCCTTGCCGCCGGCCCAGGCCAGGGTTTCGGCCAAGTTGTCCGAATCGCGCGTGAGGGCGGGAATCAGGATCAGCAGGGGCACGACGGCCAGGTCCTGGAACAGCAGAATGCCGATGATCTTGCGGCCGTGTTCGCTTTCGAGTTCCAGCCGTTCCGTGAGCATTTTCGAGACGATGGCCGTCGACGACATGGCCAGCGCGCCGCCCAGGGCGAAGGCGGCTTGCCAGCTCAGGTGGATGTAGGCGGACAGGTAATGTCCGACGAACCAGCCGAAGAAGACGGTGGCGATGATGGTGGTGACCACCTGCGCCATGCCAAGGCCGAAGACGATGCGCCGCATGGCGAGGAACTTGGGCAGGGAAAACTCGAGCCCGATGGAAAACATCAGGAAGACGACGCCGAACTCGGCCAGGGTGTGGCTGGCCTCGTTTTCAGCCGCCAGGCCCAGCGCGTGGGGGCCGATGACGATGCCGACGGCCAGGTAGCCCAGCATGGGCGGCAAATGCAACATTCTGAAAGCGACCACGCCCAGCACGGCGCTGCCGAGTAACATCAGGGTCAGTTCAAGCGAGGAAAACATGGGTTGCCCGGTGCGGTCAATGGAAATCGTTGTTTGTTGTGACTGGCAAGTTTTTTGCTTTCCTAATTCGTTTATACTTTGGGCATGAGTGTAACCCATGAAAAAACAATGCTGAAAGCTTTTGATCGAATTGACATGCAAGCGACGACCGAGCGCGCCGTCGCGCTGGCCCGCACCACCTTGCAGATCGAGTCCGACGCCATCGTTGCGCTGCACGCGCGCCTGGCCACGGACGACAGCGTGGGCCGCGCCGTGGCGATGTTGTTGCAATGCAAAGGAAGAGTCGTCGTCTCCGGCATCGGCAAATCCGGCCATATCGCGCGCAAGATTGCCGCCACCCTCGCTTCCACCGGCACGCCGGCCCTGTTCGTGCATCCGGCCGAAGCGGCCCATGGCGACCTGGGCATGGTCACCTCGGAAGATGCTTTTATTGCCATATCGTACTCCGGCGAATCGTCGGAACTGATGGCCATCATGCCCGTCGTCAAGCGCATGGGTGGCGTGCTGATTTCCATGACGGGCAAGCCGAATTCGAGCCTGGCGCAATTGGCCGACGTGCACCTGGATATTTCTGTTGAGAAAGAAGCCTGTCCGCTGAACCTGGCGCCGACGGCCAGCACCACCGTCACTCTGGCCCTGGGCGACGCGCTTGCCGTGGCCTTGCTCGACTTGCGCGGCTTCAAGGAAGAAGATTTTGCCCGCTCGCACCCGGGCGGCGCCCTGGGCCGTCGCCTGCTCACGCACGTGCATGATGTCATGCGCAGCGGCGAACGCGTGCCGAAAGTGCCCGTGCAGGCTTCCTTGCTGCAGGCGCTGGAAGAAATGACGAAGAAAGGCATGGGCATGACGGCCGTCGTCGACGCGGACAACCGCCCCGTGGGCGTGTTTACGGATGGCGACTTGCGCCGCATGTTCGAGCGCGTGCAGGATTTCACGCAAGTGGCGATCCGCGACGTCATGCATGCGCAGCCGCGCAGCATCGCGCCCGAACGCCTGGCCGTGGACGCCGTGGCCGTGATGGAGCAGTTCCGCATCAACCAGATGCTGGTCGTCGATGCCGACGGCAAACTGGTGGGCGCGCTGCATATCCATGATCTGACGCAAGCGAAGGTGATCTGATGGATAGCGTCGCGGACAACCTGGCACGCGCGGCCAAGGTCAAACTGATGATCTTTGACGTCGATGGCGTGCTCACCGACGGCAGCCTGCATTTCGGCCCGGACGGCGAGATGATGAAAACGTTTAATGTGTATGATGGCCTGGGCATCAAGCTGCTGCAGGAATCGGGCGTGCAGACGGCCATCATCAGCGCGCGCCGCTCGGCCATCACGGCGCGCCGCGCGCAAGACCTGGGCATTACCCACGTGCACCAAGGCGGCCACGACAAGCTGACGCCGTTTCGCGAACTGCTGGCGCTGACGGGCTTGACGGAAGAGCAATGCGGCTATATCGGCGACGACGTCATCGATGCGCCCATCCTGAAACGCGTCGGCTTTGCCGTCAGCGTGCCGGGCGGACGCCCGGAAGTGCAGGGCCTGGCCCACCATGTGACGCAGGCCGGCGGCGGCCGCGGCGCGGTGCGCGAGATCTGCGAATTCCTGCTGCGTGCCCAGGACAATTATGCGCGCGTCATGGCGCCGTTCCTGGAGTGAGGCGCGCCGCCTCGCCAGTGACATTTGAAAGAGTGAAGCCCTATGCGTAAGCCAGGAGGCGCCCATCGCTGGCGCATGATTTTTACCGTGCTGGGCGCGGTTGTTGTCGCGCTGGGCAGCTTTTGGCTGCTCGAGGTGATGAACAAGAATAGCCAGGACATCACGGCCAGCAAGCATCTGGATGAGCCCGACTATTTCATCACCAATTTCAGCCTGGTGCGCATGGACTTGACGGGAAAACCCAGCTATATCGTGTCGGGCACCAAGCTCACGCATTATCCGCTGGACGATTCGTCCGACATCGACCGGCCCTTCGTGCGCAAGCTCACGCCAGGCATGCCACCGATGAACATGAATGCGGAACTGGCGCATATCGACCAGGACAATACCCGGCTGCAACTGCACCGCAATGTCGTGATCGACCGCGTGGCCAGTCCGAAGGCGCAGAACCTGACGGTCAAGACGGAAGCGCTGACGGTGTTCCCGGATGAGGAAAGAATGGAGACGGACGTGCCTGTCGATATCCTGACGGGCACCTCGCGCCTCAATGGCATCGGCATGAAGGCCAATAACGCCACCGGCGTGGTGGAAGTGCAGAATGCGCTGCGCATGGTCCTCCCGCCGAAACCGCACCCGGCCGCGGCGGCAAAATGAAAGAATGAAACAAGGAAACCATACTATGAAGAACATCTTGCTGTTGACCGTATTTTCCCTGGCCATCATGGGCGTGGCGCATGCCGAGAAGGCCGATTCCGAGAAGGAAGCCGTTATCACGGCACGTAGCGGCCACGTCGATGATATCAAGCAGGTGCGCACCCTGACGGGCGACGTCGTGCTGGTCAAGGGGACCCTGACCATGAAGGCGGGTCGCGCCGTGATCACGGAAGATCCGCAAGGCTACCAGTTCATTACCTTCTGGGCCGATCCCGGCAAGCTCGCCACCTTCCGCCAGAAGCGCGATGGCGCGGGCGACCTGTGGGTGGAAGGCGAAGCGGAGCGCGTGGAATACGACAACAAGACGGAAGTGGTGAAACTGTTTTCCCGGGCCAAGCTGACGCGCCTGGAAGGCACGAAAGTGACCGACGTGGCCAATGGCGCCTTCATCTCGTATGACAGCCGCAAGGAAGTGTTTGCGATGGAAAATTCCAACAGCGGCACCAGCACCCCGGATGGCGGCAGTGTGCGCATGGTGATCCAGCCGAAAACCAAGGCACCGGCGGCGGAGAAAGCGCCGGCCACGCCTGCGCCAGGAAAGAAATAATGGATAATACTCGTTGCGGCAGCACCCTGATCGTTCGCGGGCTGCAAAAAACCTATGGCAAGCGGCAAGTCGTGCATGATGTCTCGCTGCAAGTCGAATGCGGCGAAGTGGTGGGTTTGCTGGGCCCGAACGGCGCCGGCAAGACCACCTCGTTCTACATGATCGTCGGCCTGGTGCCGTCCGATGGCGGCAGCATCGATATCAGCGGCGTGGACATCTCCAGCCTGCCGATCCACCGCCGCGCTCAGATGGGCCTGTCCTACCTGCCGCAGGAAGCGTCCGTCTTCCGCAAGCTGACGGTGGAAGACAATATCCGCGCCGTGCTGGAAATCCAGACCGTCGAAGGCCGTCCGCTGACGAAGGCCGAGATCGAGGTGCGCCTGGATAAATTGCTGGCCGATTTGCAGATTGAAAAGCTGCGCGAGAACCAGGCCCTGTCCCTGTCGGGCGGTGAGCGCCGCCGCGTGGAAATCGCCCGCGCGCTGGCCACCGATCCCCGTTTCGTGCTGCTCGACGAACCGTTCGCCGGCGTCGATCCGATCGCCGTGATCGAGATCCAGCGCATCGTGCGGTTCTTGAAGGAGCGCAATATCGGCGTGCTGATCACCGATCATAATGTGCGCGAGACGCTGGGTATCTGCGACCGTGCCTACATCATCAACCAGGGCTCGGTACTGGCGTCGGGACGCCCCGACGACATCATCGCGAACGAGTCGGTACGCCGGGTCTATCTGGGCGAACACTTCCGCATGTAAGCCAATGAAACAATCATTGCAGCTGCGCACTTCGCAGCACCTGGCACTGACGCCGCAGTTGCAGCAATCGATACGCCTGTTGCAATTGTCTACCCTGGAATTGCATCAGGAACTAGAGCAATTGCTGACGGACAATCCCTTGCTCGAACGCCTCGATGACCCGCTCGACCGTTCGTTGCGCCTGCTTTCCGACGGCGCCTTGAGTTCCACGGCTGCACCGGCCGAAGCGCCGCCCCAGCCGCCAGGCCAGGAAGCGCCCGCAGCGCCTGCCGAAGCGGAAACCTTTGATGGCGATGCCGGCGAGGGGCCGGCCGCCGCGGATGGCGGCGACAGCGACTGGAGCGAGGCGAGCCGCGGCAAGGCGCCCGACGACGAGGATTCGCGCCCGCAACTCGAAGCCCATCACTGCACCCTGCGCGAACACCTGATGGAGCAGATGCGCGTGACGGTGCTCGAATTGCGCGACCGCGCGCTGGTCGAGCTGATCATCGATGCGCTCGACGACAATGGCTACCTGGAAGAGTCGCTTGAGGACATCCTGGCGCGCCTGCCGGAAGAGCTGGAAATCGATGCGGACGAGATGCGCACGGCCTTGTCTCTCTTGCAAAGTTTCGATCCGCCTGGCGTGGGCGCGCGCAATGCCTCCGAATGCCTGGCGCTGCAAATCAAGCGCTTGCCGCACATCGCCATGGTGACGCGCCGCATGGCCCTCGTCATCGTGGAAAAGCACCTGGCCTGGTTTGCCCAGCGCGATTTCAACAAGCTGAAAAAAGCCCTCGATTGCGACGATGAAGACTTGCGCGAAGCGCAGACGGTGATTCGCCAGTGCAATCCGCATCCGGGTGCCGTGTTCGCCTCGGACGTGTCCGATTACGTGGTGCCCGACGTCGTCGTCAAGCGCGCGCGCAATGGCTGGCAAGTCACGTTGAACAACGATGTCATGCCGCGCCTGCGCGTCAATGCCATGTACGCCAACTTGCTCAAGCAGGGCAAGGGTGAGGGCGCCATGGGCGCACAGTTGCAGGAAGCCAAGTGGCTGATCAAGAATATGCGCCAGCGCTTCGACACGATCCTGCGCGTGGCGCAGGCGATAGTAGAAAGACAAAAGAGCTTTTTCTCGCATGGGGCCGTTGCCATGCGTCCCCTTGTGCTCCGTGAAATAGCTGATACACTGGGTTTACACGAGAGTACTATCTCGCGGGTAACAACTCAAAAGTACATGCTGACCCCGCACGGCATGTTCGAGTTGAAATATTTCTTTGGTAGCCACGTCGCCACCGAAGCGGGGGGCGAAGCGTCATCGACGGCGATACGGGCATTGATCGTGCAACTGACAGGAGCAGAAGACCCTAAAAATCCTTTATCCGACAGTAAGATTGCGGACATGCTGGGGGAACAAGGCATGGTGATTGCGCGACGTACTGTTGCCAAATACCGGGAAGCGTTGAAAATTCCGCCAGTGAGCCTGCGTAAGTGTTTGTAAGTTTTTTTCGGTTCCTCTGCGGGCCGGATAGGATGGACCGCACGAACCCGATCATCTTTAGGAGTGTGTATGAATCTCACCATCAGCGGACATCATCTCGAAGTGACACCAGCCATCCGTGAATACGTACAAACGAAGCTGGAGCGCGTGAAACGTCATTTCGATCAAGTCATCGATATCGCCGTGATTCTGACCGTGGATAACCTCAAAGAGAAAGAAAAACGTCAAAAGGCTGAAGTCAACCTGCGTTTGAGCGGCAAGACTGTCTATGTGGAAAGCTTGGCGCACGACCTGTACGCCGCGATCGATACCCTGATCGACAAGCTCGATAGGCAAGTGATGAAATACAAAACCAAAGTGCAAGGGCACGGTAAAGAGGCGATCAAGCATCTGCCAGACAACTCCGAGGAAGAAGCCGTCGTCGCCGTCTAAGGCCACCCGCTTCCAGCAGTTGTGATCAACTAAGGGCGCACATCTTGCGCCCTTTTTTGCGCCTGGACCTTTTGAGCGCAATGTTCGCCGCGCAGGGGCTAAAATGTTTGCACTTTCACTTCTTTCCTGCCTGCCATGAGCGACTTCGTCCAGACTTCCATCCGCAACCGCACGGGCCATATCGTGCTCGACCGTCCGAAAGCCTTGAATTCCCTGTCGCTGGAGATGGTGCGCGCCCTGAGCGCGGTCCTGCTGGCCTGGCGCGACGATCCGCAGGTGGACGCCGTGGTGATCCGCTCCAGCAGTGAAAAAGCCCTGTGCGCCGGCGGCGATATCCGTTTCTTTTACGATGCGGGCCTGGCCACGCCGCAAGGCGGCAGCGCCATGCTGGAAGATTTCTTTACGGAAGAATATGCTTTAAATCATTTAATTCATTTCTACCCAAAACCGTATATCGCCGTGATGGATGGCGTGGTGATGGGCGGCGGCATGGGCGTGGCGCAAGCCGGGCCGGGCAACCGCCTGCGCATCGTGACGGGCCGCACGCGCATGGCCATGCCGGAAGTCAATATCGGCTTGTTTCCCGATGTGGGCGGCAGTTATTTTCTATCCCGCCTGGCGGGCCAGCTGGGCCTGTACCTGGGCTTGACGGGCTTGACGATCAACGCGGCCGATGCCCTGTACACGGGGCTGGCCGATGTCTACCTGCCTGAGGCGCAGATGGGGGCGCTGCTGGACCTGTTCGAATCGACGCGGGGCGAGGCCTTGCCTGTGGCCATCAAGGCGCTGGCGGCGCCTTTCCAGGCCGAGGCGGGGGTGTCTCCCCTGGCCACGGCGCGCGCGGCGCTGGACCGCCATTTCGGCGCCCCTTCCGTGGCCGCCATCATGGCCTCGCTGGCGCAGGATGACAGCGCGTTCGCGGCCAAGGCGCTGGCGGCCATGCGCCTGCGTTCGCCCTTGATGATGTCGGTGACCCTGGAATTGCTGCAGCGGGGCGCCCACCTGGGCGTGGCCGATTGCCTGCGCATGGAGCGCACGGTGGTGCGCCACAATTTCGAACATGGCGAAGTGCTCGAGGGCGTGCGCGCGCTGGTGGTCGACAAGGACAATGCACCGCGCTGGAACCCTGCCAGCCTGGACGACGTCGATGCGGCCATGGTGGCGCGCTTCTTTGCCCCCGTCTGGCCAGCCGCGGCGCATCCGCTGTGCCACCTCGACTAATTAGCTGCGTTCGCGGTGGCGCAGGACGACGCGTTCATTCGGGCCGAAATACTGCGCCAGCCGCTCCGCCATGTACACGGAGCGGTGCTGGCCGCCCGTGCAGCCCAGGGCCACCGTCAGGTAGCTGCGGTTGTCGGACTTGAATGACGGCAACCATTTCTCGATGAAGGCGCGGATGTCGGCCAGCAGTTCCAGCGCGCTCGGCTGCGCGTCGAGGAAGGCGATCACGGGCGCATCGCGGCCGTCGAGCGGGCGCAGCGCCAGGTCGTAATACGGATTCGGCAAGGCCCGCACGTCGAAGACGAAATCGGCGTCCAGCGGCACGCCCAGCTTGAAGGCGAACGATTCGAAGAACAGGGTCAGCGGCGCGCGTTCGGAGGCGACGATATCCTTGATCCAGGCGCGCAGCTTGTTGGCGCTCAGTTCCGACGTGTCGATCACATGGCCCAGCTGTTCGATGGCTGACAGGCGTTCGCGTTCTTCCGAGATGCACTCGATCAGCGTGCGGCGACTGGCCGGATTCTGGTTCGGACGCAATTCGTGCGACAGCGGATGGCTGCGCCGCGTTTCCGAGAAGCGCGCCACCAGCGAATGCGTGGTGGCCGTCAAGAACATGACCTTGACGTCATGCCCCTGGTCGCGCAGCAGGGCCACATTGTGCGGCAGGCTGGTCAGCGACTCGGCGCTGCGCGCATCGACGGCGACGGCCAGTTGCGGTGTACCTTCGTCGAGCAGGGTCTGCACCAGGCTGGGCAGCAAGGCCGGCGGCAGGTTGTCGACACAATAGTAGCCGGTATCTTCCAGCACATTGAGCGCAACGGATTTACCGGAGCCGGATATTCCGGTGATAAGGACGATATGCATACGCCGATCATACAATAAAGATCGGCGCTCTGCTTCCAAGGCAATTATCTTTACAAATTATTGCAATTTGGAATGTGATATTGCCGGGATTGGCAGGGCGCTCTCGTCACGACCGTAGGTCGGCTTAGCGCGTCGCGCGTAAGCCGACACTGCGGCATGGGCCAACAATGTCGTCGGATTACGCACGGCGTTGCCGCGCTAATCCGACCTACTTGCTAATCGCCACTCATTGCCAACCTCTGCCGCTCCATGAACTCCTGCAAGGTATCGATGCCGCGCAATTGCAAAATCGTGTTGCGCACGGCCGCTTCCAGCAGTACGGCGATGTTGCGGCCGGCGGCGACGGGGATGACGACCTTGCGCACGGGCAAACCCAGCACGTCTTCCGTGGGGAACAGGAAAGGCAGGCGCTCGACTTCCTCTTCCAGCGCGTTGCGGCGCACCAGATGCACGATCAGTTTCAGGCGCATCTTGCGGCGCACGGCCGTTTCGCCAAAGATGGCCTTGATATCGAGCAAGCCCAGGCCCCGCACTTCCAGCAGGTTTTGCAGCAAAGGCGGGCAGCGGCCTTCGATCATGTTGGGCGCGATGCGCGAGAATTCGACGGCGTCGTCGGCCACCAGGCCGTGGCTGCGCGAAATCAGTTCCAGCCCCAGTTCGCTCTTGCCCAGGCCCGAATCGCCCGTGATCAGCACGCCCACGCCCAGCACGTCCATGAACACGCCATGCATGATGATGCGTTGCGCCAGCTTTTTGGACAGGTAGACGCGCAGGAAGTCGATCACTTGCGCGGCCGGCAGCGGGGTGGAGAACAGGGGAATGTTTTGCTCGTCGCAGATGGCGAGGATGTCGGGCGGCGTTTCCAGTCCTTGCGCGATGATCAGCGCGGGCGGACCGCCGGCGATCAGCTCGCCAATCACGTGGGTGCGCGTGTTGACCTTCAGGCGCTGGTAGTAATTGATTTCCTGGTGGCCGAAGACCTGGATGCGGCCCGGATGGATCAGGTTCAAGTGGCCCACCTGGTCGGCGGCCGACGAGACATCGCCCGAGATCAGGCGCTCGCCGCCGGGGAAGCCGGCGAACCAGCCCAGTTGCAGACTTTCACGATTGTCGTCGTACAGGCGTTGTATCGTCAGTGGCGTTTGCAACATGGCAGTCTTCTTCTTCAGGAGTGGAGGAATACCTGAAGTTTAACCCGCCGCTTGCAGACTAGGTTGCCAATTGACGATGCGCGAATGTACGGATTTCGGTTCCGGATCCGTGGCCAGTGCCGTGCGGAAGGCGTCATCGGAAAACATTTCAGCGATTTCCGACAGGATTTCCAGATGTTGCTGGGTGACATGATCGGGAATCAGCAGGAAAAACAGCAGATTGACAGGCTTGCCATCGGGCGACTCGAACGGAATCGGCTCGGCCAGGCGGACGAAGGCGCCCAGCGGCGATTTCAAGGTTTTGCTGCCCTTGACCCTGCCATGCGGCACGGCCACGCCATGGCCCAGACCAGTCGAGCCCAGGCGTTCGCGGGCAAACAGATTGTCCGAGACGGTAGAGCGGGCGATGCCGTAATTGTTTTCGAAGATCAGGCCGGCTTGCTCGAAGGCACGTTTTTTACTGGAGACTTCCAGGTCCAGCAGGACGTTTTCGAGGGATAGTATTTTGCTAAGATTAGTCATGACACTCAATGAAATGGTGCAATGCGCAGAGGGCTTGCGAGCCGAATTATAGGCCTGTTTCCGCGGCCTGTAACGCCAATTCTCAACAGTATACGCCCGCTGCGGGCGCAGTGGGCGCTACAGCCCATGTCACCATCATTTTAGCAAAAAAATAACATCGGCGTGTATCGGCTATTTCTTGATTAAAAACACGCGGCGCGCCGGTTTTTCCGCCGCCGAATGCCGATTTTCCGATTTTTCAGCGTCTTTGACATGCTCTGCGGCACTACTGCAACGTTGTTTTAAAACACAGCCAACATTCCTGTTGGCATGGTTTCATGGTGTTGCGCGGTGTTGCCTAATGTTACTGACGGGCGTTGCGCAGATTGCCCGGCATCGCTCCCGTGCTGAAGTTGCTGCGCCAAGGATTGATATCGAGGCCGCCGCGGCGCGTATAGCGCGCATACACGGACAGTTTTTGCGGCTTGCACTGACGCAAGATATCGACAAAGATGCGTTCCACGCATTGTTCGTGGAATTCATTGTGCTCGCGGAAACCGATCAGGTAACGCAGCAGGCTTTCCTGGTCGATCTGCGGTCCCGCATACTCGATCTGCACGCTGCCCCAGTCGGGCTGGCCCGTCACCAGGCAATTCGATTTGAGCAGGTGCGAGACGAGTTTTTCTTCCACTGGCGCTTCGTCCAGCGCTGCCTTCAGCAGCAGCGGCGAGGGCGTGTATTGCGTGATTTCCAGGTCCAGGCGGTCCAGCAGCACGCCATCGAATTCGCCCATTTTCAGCTTGCCGAAATCTTCCTGCAAAGTCAGTTCCACTTGCACGGGCGCGCCGAAACCGTTCGATAAATCCTGCTTGAGCAAGGCCACCAGCGCATCCGGGCTGTCCAGTTTGGTCTGGTTGAAGGAGTTCAGGTACAGCTTGAATGATTTCGACTCGATGATGTTCGGCGAATCGGCCGGCGCGCTGACCTTGGCGATGGCTACCTGCGGCTTGCCGCGCTGGTTCAGCCACGACAGTTCATAGGCATTCCAGATATCGAGGCCGAAAAACGGCAAGGTGCCGTGCAATTCCAGCTCGTCGCGCTTGCCCTGGCGCGGAATGGGAAACAGCAGTTCCGGCGCGTAATCGGTGCGGTAGGCGGAGCTTTTTCCCAAGGGGGATTGTTCGGCGAGGTCGTTGGTGGTGGTCATGGTCGTGTGGCGTGAATTCAGTCAAGCACGCATGGTAGCCTAATTCCCCCGACGGCGAGTAGCCGCCGCCGGGAGGTGATGCTTAACCCAGGAACAGCTTATACACAGGATTGCTGCTTTCATCCCAGTAACGGTACCCCAGGGTATCGAGGAAGCGGGCGAACTCTCCCATTTCATCGGGCGGCACTTGCAAGCCGATCAGGATGCGGCCCACGTCGCCGCCCTGGCTGCGGTAATGGCAAAGTGAAATATTCCAGTTCGGCGCCATGCTGTCGAGGAAGCGCATCAGCGCGCCCGGGCGCTCGGGGAACTCGAAGCGGTACAGCAGCTCGTCTTGCGCCAGCCGGCTCTTGCCGCCCACCAGGTGGCGGATGTGCGACTTGGCCAGCTCGTCGTGGGTCAGGTCCAGCGTCTTGAATTCGTGTTCCTCGAAGGTCTTTGCCAGCACGCTCGATTCATGCCGGTCCGCAATCTGGATGCCGACGAACACGTGCGCGGCTTTTTCATCGCTGATGCGGTAATTAAATTCCGTCACGTTGCGCGCGCCGATGAGCGAGCAGAAACGTTTAAAACTGCCCCGCTGTTCGCGCATGGTGACGGCAAACACGGCTTCGCGGAATTCGCCCAGTTCGGCCCGTTCCGCGACGAAGCGCAAACGGTCGAAATTCATGTTCGCGCCGCTGGCGATGGTGACCAGCGTTTCATTGTTGACGGGATGCTTGGTCAGGCTGGCCCGTTCCACATAGGCCTTGGCACCGGCGATGGCCAGCGCGCCGGACGGTTCCAGAATGCTGCGCGTATCCGTAAACACATCCTTGATGGCGGCGCAGATGGCGTCCGTGTCGACGGTGATGATTTCATCGACATACGCCTGCACCAGGCGGAAAGTTTCCTCGCCGGCCAGGCGCACGGCCGTGCCGTCGGCAAACAGGCCCACGTCGTTCAGGGTCACGCGCTCGCCCGCTTTCAGCGAGCGGGCCATGGCGTTCGAATCGACGCTTTGCACGCCGATGATCTTGATGTCGGGACGGATCTGTTTCACGTAGGCGGCAATGCCGGCGATCAGGCCGCCGCCGCCGATGGGTGCGAAGATGGCGTGGATGGGGCCGGCGTGCTGGCGCAGGATTTCCATACCGATCGTGCCCTGGCCGGCGATCACGTCCGGATCGTCGAACGGGTGCACGAAGGTCAGCTTCTGTTCCTTTTCCAGGGTCAGCGCGTGGTTGTAGGCATCCGTGTAGGACTCGCCGTGCAGCACCACTTCCACATTCACGCCGCCGCGGCCCTTGACTGCCTCGACCTTGACCAGCGGCGTGGTGGTCGGCATGACGATGACGGCACGGCAACCCATGCGCGCGGCCGACAGGGCCACGCCCTGGGCATGGTTGCCGGCCGAGGCGCAAATCACGCCGCGCTTGCGTTCCGCTTCGCTCAGCTTGGACATCTTGTTGTAGGCGCCACGAATCTTGAAGCTGAACACGCTTTGCATGTCTTCGCGCTTGAAGTAAATCTGGTTGTTCAGGCGCTGCGACAGGGCAGGGGCCAGTTCCAGTGGCGTTTCGGTAGCGACGTCATAGACGCGGGCGGTCAGGATTTTCTTGAGGTAGTCGATGTTCATAGTCTGCAAGCAAGTGATTCTGGGCCAGAAAGGGTCTGGAACGTGTCGGGCGATAGCGGCGGCGCGGCGGCGGATAGCCTGGCGACAATAATGCTCTATGGAACTGCGGGCGGGTAGGCCTTTGCCGGCCGGCGCGGATTGTGCGGCGCGCAAGCTGCTCTTCATTATAATGGAGAGCCTTACTGCATCGCGAAGTGTTCCATGATCGAATCCGCAATCGCCTGGCTGCTGCAACTGATCGCAGCGCCGGAAGTCGGGCTGACATCGGTCTTTCTGATCAGCTTTATTTCCGCCACCTTGTTGCCGCTCGGCTCGGAACCGGCCGTCTTTGCCGTCATCAAGGCCAATCCCGCGCTGTTCTGGGCCGCCATCGGCGTCGCCACCCTGGGCAATACCTTGGGCGGTATCGTCGACTACTGGATGGGCTACCGGGCCAAGCAGGCGTTTGCCAAGGAGCGCGACACGC
Source organism: Janthinobacterium sp. BJB301 (assembly GCF_002735685.1). Taxonomy (NCBI): domain Bacteria; kingdom Pseudomonadati; phylum Pseudomonadota; class Betaproteobacteria; order Burkholderiales; family Oxalobacteraceae; genus Janthinobacterium; species Janthinobacterium sp. BJB301. The sequence continues at coordinate 105,995 of NZ_PDZJ01000005.1, forward strand.
GCTGGTTCCGCTGGCTGGCCCGCTATGGGGCCAAGACCATGCTGCTGGCCTGGCTGCCGCTCGTGGGCGACCCCCTGTGCACGCTGGCCGGCTGGCTCAAGCTGCCGTTCTGGCCCAGCGTGGCCTACATGGCCGTCGGCAAGTGCGCGCGCTACCTGACCATGACGGGCTTGCTGCTGTACGTGCCCGATGGCGTATGGCACAGGATTGGACAAATGCTGGCGTAAACGGCAGGCAAACGGGCGTAATGCAACGCCAGTTTGCCCCATTTTTGGGCAGTTCGATAGTTTGCAGCAGAGTCCGATTCTTGGCATTTTTGCGTCAAAAAATCACCAAGACTGATTTTTTATTCATGCAAAAGAAGGCTTTTCCGTATTTGCTATGGTAGCGGATGGGGTGTTTAAACCTTAGGCGGCCTAAGGCTGTTCCGGCATGGTGCGGCGCAATAAGATAAAATGGGCCTTTAGGGTCCAGTCCACATCGTCACCACACTCCATGAACGCTCCCGCACATATCCAAGCTTTACTGGCAGAAACGCCGAATGGTCCCGCAGCAAGCCGCCTGCGCGAAATCCCGTATAACTACACGTCGTTTTCCGATCGCGAGATCGTCATACGCCTGTTGGGGGAGGACTCCTGGCGCCTGCTCGACGAGCTGCGCGGCGCCCGTCAGACAGGCCGTTCGGCCCGCATGCTGTACGAGGTGCTGGGCGATATCTGGGTCGTGCGCCGCAATCCGTATCTGCAAGATGACTTGCTCGACAACCCGAAGCGCCGCCAGGGCTTGATCGATGCCTTGCATCACCGCCTGGCCGAAGTCGACAAGCGCCGCCTGTCCATCGATGCGGCCGGCGGCGACGTGGCCGCCAGTGGCGAATCGCCCGAAGTTGCCAAGGCGCGTAGCGCCAATGTGGAGTTGCTGCTGAAAGCGGCCAGCAAGGCCGTGGCCGACTTTGGCGACGAATTCCGCAAGACCTACGACTTGCGCAAGCGCACGGTCAAGGTGCTGGGCCGCTACACGGAAAAACACAATGTGCGCTTCGACGGCATGACGCGCGTGTCGCACGTGACGGACGCCACCGACTGGCGTGTGGAATACCCGTTCGTCGTCCTGACGCCCGACACGGAAGAGGAAATGGCCGGCCTGGTGAAAGGCTGTATCGAGCTGGGACTGACCATCATCCCGCGCGGCGGCGGCACCGGCTACACGGGCGGCGCGATTCCATTGACGCCGATGTCGGCCGTCATCAACACGGAAAAACTCATTACCCTGGGCGCTGTGGAAATGACGGTCTTGCCGGGCCTCACGCACGAATACGCGACGATCAATTCGGGCGCGGGCGTGATCACGAACAAGGTGTCGGAAGCGGCCGAGAAGGCCGGTTTCGTGTTTGCCGTCGACCCGACGTCCGCGCACGCCTCTTGCATCGGCGGCAACGTCGCCATGAATGCGGGCGGCAAGAAGGCCGTGCTGTGGGGCACGGCGCTGGATAACCTGGCTTCGTGGCGCATGGTCGACCCGAACGGCGACTGGCTCGACGTCACGCGCCTCGACCATAACCTGGGCAAGATCCACGATATCGCGCTGGCACGTTTCCAGCTGGAATGGCGCCACCCGAGCACGCGCGACGCGACGAAGCCGAACGCACCGTTCAAGACGGAAATCCTGGAAATTCCTGGCCGCAAGTTCCGTAAAGAGGGACTGGGCAAGGACGTGACGGACAAATTCCTCGCCGGCTTGCCGGGCATCCAGAAAGAGGGTTGCGATGGCCTGATCACGTCGGCGCGCTGGATTCTGCACAAGATGCCGAAGTTCGCCCGTACCGTCTGCCTGGAATTCTTCGGCCAGGCGCGCGATGCGATCCCGTCGATCGTGGAAATCAAGGATTACCTCGATGGCTTGCCGGCCAAGGGCGAGCAGTACACGACCATCCGCCTGGCGGGTCTGGAGCACCTGGACGAGCGCTACCTGCGCGCCGTCGGCTACGCCACCAAGTCGAAGCGGGGCGTGCTGCCGAAGATGGCCCTGTTTGGCGACATCGTCGGCGACGATGAAAACGCCGTCGCGCAAGCGGCGTCGGAAGTGGTGCGCATCGCCAACACCCGCGTGGGCGAAGGTTTTGTTGCCGTCAGCCCGGAAGCGCGCAAGAAATTCTGGCTCGACCGGGCTCGCACGGCGGCGATCGCCAAGCACACGAATGCGTTCAAGATCAATGAAGACGTGGTGATTCCGCTCAATCGCATGGGCGAATACACGGATGGCATCGAGCGCATCAATATCGAGCTGTCGATCAAGAACAAGCTGCAACTGGCGGATGCCCTGAGCGAATTCTTTGGCAAGGGTAATTTGCCAGTAGGCAAGAGCGACGATGCATCGGACGACCGGGTCGACGATGCGGAAATGCTGGGCGACCGCGCCGAGCAGGCACAGCAGTTGCTGGCGCAAGTGACGAGTCGCTGGACCTATCTGCTGGCCCAGCTGGACCGTCCGCTGGCGGACGTAAAGGGTGAATTGGCCGAACTGGGCATGGAACGCTTGCTGCCCGTGTTTGATGCGCGCCTGGAAACGCAGCCCGACGCCACCCTGTTCGACGTGGTGCAGGACCGCACCGTGCGCATCACCTGGAAGCAGGAAATCCGCGCCCAGTTGCGCCAGATCTTCAACGGCGCCGCGTTCAAGCTGATCCTCGATGAGGCCACCGCCATCCACGCGCGCATCCTGCGTTCGCGCGTCTTTGTCGCGCTGCACATGCACGCAGGCGACGGCAACGTGCACACGAACTTGCCCGTCAACTCGGACAATTACGAAATGCTGCAGGACGCCCATGAAGCCGTGGGCCGCATCATGATTTTGGCCCGCTCGCTCAATGGCGTCATTTCCGGCGAACACGGTATCGGCATCACCAAGCTGGAATTCTTGACGGAAGAAGAGATCGGCGAGTTCCGCAGCTACAAGCAGCGCATCGATCCGGAAGGCCGTTTCAACAAGGGAAAATTGTTGAACCTGCCGGGCATGGGCGCCGACTTGCGCAATGCCTACACGCCATCGTTCGGCCTGATGGGCCACGAATCCTTGATCATGCAGCAAAGCGATATCGGCGCCATCGCCGACAGCGTCAAGGATTGCTTGCGTTGCGGCAAGTGCAAGCCCGTGTGCTCGACCCACGTGCCGCGCGCCAATTTGCTGTACTCGCCGCGCGACAAGATCTTGGCGACCTCGTCCCTGATCGAAGCGTTCCTGTACGAAGAGCAGACGCGCCGCGGTATTTCCATCAAGCATTGGGAAGAGTTCGAAGACGTGGCTGACCATTGCACGGTGTGCCATAAGTGCGTCACGCCTTGCCCCGTCAATATCGACTTCGGCGACGTGTCGATGAACATGCGCAACTTGCTGCGCAAGATGGACAAGAAGAGCTTTAATCCGGGCACCAAGGCAACGATGATGTTCCTCAACGCCACCGATCCCGTGACCATCAACGCCACGCGCAAGGTCATGATCGGCTGGGGTTACAAGGCGCAGCGCCTGGGCCATGACTTGCTGAAGAAGTTTGCCAAGAAGCAAACCAAGGCGCCGCCGCCATCGACGGGCAAGCCGCCCGTCAAGGCGCAGGTGATCCATTTCATCAACAAAAAGATGCCGGGCAACCTGCCGAAGAAATCGGCGCGCGCGCTGCTCGACATCGAAGACGACAAGGTCATCCCGATCATCCGCAATCCGAAGACGACGACGGCCGATACGGAAGCCGTGTTCTACTTCCCTGGTTGCGGTTCGGAACGTTTGTTCTCGCAAGTGGGCCTGGCCACGCAAGCGATGCTGTGGGAAGTGGGCGTGCAGACGGTCTTGCCGCCGGGCTACCTGTGCTGCGGTTATCCGCAGCGGGGCGCGGGCGAGTTCGACAAGGCCGAGAAGATGATGACGGATAACCGCGTCCTGTTCCACCGCATGGCCAACACGCTCAATTACCTGGACATCAAGACGGTGCTCGTCTCGTGCGGCACCTGCTACGACCAGCTGGCCACCTACCAGTTTGAAAAGATTTTCCCTGGCTGCCGCATCATGGATATCCATGAGTATCTGCTGGAGAAAAACGTCAAGCTGGAAGGCGTCAACGGCACCCGTTATATGTACCACGAGCCATGCCACAATCCGATGAAGCTGCAGGAATCGGGCAAGACCATCAATTCCCTGATCAGCACGGTGGATAACGTGAAGATCGAGAAGAATGACCGTTGCTGCGGCGAATCGGGTTCCCTGGCCGTCACGCGCCCCGACATTTCCACGCAAGTGCGTTTCCGCAAGGAAGAAGAGATGGTCAAGGGCGCCGACAAGCTGCGCGGCGACGGTTTCACGGGTGACGTGAAGATCCTCACCAGCTGCCCGTCGTGCCTGCAAGGCTTGTCGCGCTACAATGACGATTCGGGCACGACGGCCGACTACATCGTCGTCGAGATCGCCAAACATTTGCTGGGAGAGAACTGGATGCCGGATTACGTGAAACGCGCCAATGACGGCGGCATTGAACGGGTGTTGGTGTGACCTGCGATCTGTGCACACTGCTCGACGGCTTTGCCAACAAGCAGGGCTGTGAAGCCTTGCTATGGCGCAGCGAGCGCCTGTCCGTGGTGGCGGTTGATGACGCCGCCTATCCCGGCTTTTGCCGCGTGATCTGGAACAAGCACGTCAAGGAAATGACGGACCTGACGCCCGGTGAGCGCAACTATGTGATGGAAGTCGTGTGGCAAGTCGAACTGGCCGTGCGGGAAGTGATGCAGCCGGAAAAGGTCAACGTGGCCAGTTTTGGCAACATGACGCCGCACGTGCATTGGCATGTGATTCCCCGCTACCGCGACGACGCGCATTTTCCGAATCCCAGCTGGGCGGTGATCCAGCGCGAGACGGCGCCCGAGGTGCTGGCCGCGCGCCGCGCCCTGTTGCCGGCCTTGCGCGACGCCATCATTCAACGTTTATCCGCATAAAGTATTGTCATGACTGAAAAAGTAGCAACGCCCCAACCCACCGGCTTGACCGTGCATAACCAGTCGCGCGTGCTCGACGTGGCTTTCGATGATGGCAGCGAATTTGCGCTGCCGTTCGAATACCTGCGCGTGTACTCGCCATCGGCCGAAGTGCAAGGCCATGGCAAGGGCCAGGAAACCTTGCAATTAGGAAAACGCCTGGTCGGCATCACGGGCCTGGAGCCGGTCGGCAACTACGCCGTGCAGCCCACCTTCAGCGATGGCCACAATTCCGGCCTGTACACCTGGGCTTATCTGTACAAGCTGGGCGCGGAGCAGGCGACCCTGTGGCAGGATTATCTGGACCGCCTGACGGCAGCCGGCTATCCGGGCGACAGCGGCCGCGACGCCAAGGCCGACATGACGGTCAAGCAATCTTCCGGACACGTCCATGGACCCAGCTGCGGGCACAAACACTAAATCAAAAAAATAATGCGGTAAGCTTGTCGGATTGCCGCATATCCATTCGTCGTATGAATGCCCGCGCTTGCGGGCATTTTTCTTTTGGAGAAGAGACTATGGAATACATGATCCTGATCTACGCCGACGAGGCGCGCTATGAAGCCATGGAGGAGGGCCAGATGGCCAGCCTGATGGCCGACTTTGCCAGCTATACGCAAGACCTGGAGGCCGCCGGCGTGCTGCGGGGGGGCGCGGAACTGGCGCCCGTGCGCAGCGCCACCAGCGTGCGTGTGCAAAACGGCAAGCCTGTCATCACGGATGGGCCGTTCGCGGAAACCAAGGAGCAGCTGGGCGGCTATTATCTGCTGGATTGCGCCCACCTGGACGAGGCGCTGGCCTGGGCCGGGCGCTGTCCGGCCGCCTCCCTGGGCACCATCGAAGTGCGGCCTGTCACGGCATAAACATGGCCGGCGACGCCATTGCGGCCGTCGAGCACGTCTTTCGCCGGGAAAAGGGCCGGGTGCTGGCCGGCCTGATGCGGCGCTTCGGCGACCTGGGTCTGGCGGAAGATGTGTTGCAGGAAGCGTGCCGCAAGGCGCTGGAACTGTGGCCGCGGACGGGCATCCCCGATAATCCCGCCGCCTGGCTCAGTGCCGTGGCGCGCAATGCGGGCCTCGATCACGTGCGCCGGGCAGGCAAGAGCGTCAGCGAGGCCGAAGCCGTGCTGTCCTGCCTGCCGGCGGCCGTGATTGAAGAAGCGCACGCCATCGGGGACGACCGCCTGCGCCTGCTGTTCATCTGCTGCCATCCCGCGCTGGCACCCGAGGCGCAGGTGGCGCTGGCCCTGCGCACTCTGTGTGGCTTGTCCACGGCCGAGATCGGGCGCGCCTTCGGCGTGGCGGAAGCGGCCCTGTCGCAGCGCTTATTGCGCGCCAGGCGCAAGATCGCCGAAGCGCGCATTCCTTTCGAGTTGCCACCTGAGCAAGAATTGCAGCAACGGCTGGCGCAAGTGCTGCACGTGATTTATCTGGTGTTCAGCGAGGGTTATTGCGCCAGCGGCGGCGACACCCTGCTGCGCGCCGACCTGTGCGCGGAGGCGCTGCGCCTGGGGCGGCTGCTTGACAGCCTGCAGCCCGGCCAGCCGGAAGTGCAGGGGCTATGGGCACTGATGCTGCTGCAGGCGTCGCGCGGTCCGGCCCGCCTGTCGCCCGAGGGACATTTGCTGACCCTGGAAGAGCAGGACCGGCGCCTGTGGGATGATGCCCTGATTGCCGAGGGACTGGCGCTGCTGGAATTGGCTTTGCTTGCGCGCGCGCCAGGGCCCTACCAGCTGCAGGCAGCCATTGCCGCTTTGCACGCCAAAGCTCCCACAGCCAGCCAGACGGACTGGCGTCAGATCAGCGCCCTGTACGGCGCCTTGCTGCGGCACAAACCGGAACCGTTGATCTTGCTCAATGCCGTGATCGCCTGCGCCATGGCGCACGGTGCCGCACACGGCCTGGCCTGGCTGGCGCGGCTGGAAACCGTGCCCAGCCTTGCCAATTCGCACTATCTGCACGCGGCCCGGGCCGATTTGCTGCGCCGCCAGGGCGACCGGCCGGGGGCGCTGGCGGCGTATGCCCGGGCGGCAATGCTGGCTTCGAATGCAGTGGAAAGGCAATACCTTCTCCGGCGTCACGGGGAAATGCGCCTGCCGCTTGTATAATGCTCCCAAGTTCAAACAGACTGCCTACCATGACCAATACGACCCATTTCGGATACAAAACAGTTGCAGAAGACGACAAAGTGCGCGAAGTCGCCAAGGTGTTCCATTCCGTCGCTGCCAAATACGACGTGATGAACGACTTGATGTCGGGCGGGCTGCACCGTCTGTGGAAGACGTTCACCATTGCCAATGCGGGCGTGCGCCCCGGTTTCAAGGTGCTCGACATTGCCGGCGGCACGGGCGACCTGTCGAAGGCATTCGCCAAGCAGGCGGGGCCTACCGGCGAAGTCTGGTTGACCGATATCAATGAATCGATGTTGCGCGTGGGCCGCGACCGCCTCTTGAATCGCGGCTTGCTCACCCCCACCATGTTGTGTGACGCGGAAAAGCTGCCATTCCCCGATAATTATTTTGACCGTGTCAGCGTGGCCTTTGGCCTGCGCAACATGACGCACAAGGATGTGGCGCTGGCGGAAATGCGCCGCGTGCTGAAACCGGGCGGCAAGCTGCTGGTGCTGGAGTTTTCCAAGGTGGCAGCGCCCCTGCAAAAGCCGTACGACCTGTATTCGTTCTCGGTCTTGCCGTGGTTTGGACAGAAAATCGCCGGCGACGCGGAAAGCTATCGCTACCTGGCAGAATCGATCCGCATGCACCCGGACCAGGAAACGCTGAAGACCATGATGGAAACGGCGGGCCTGGAGCGCGTGCAGTACTACAATTTGACGGCAGGCATTGCCGCTTTGCATACCGGCATCAAGATGTAATTCAAGCTGTAACTCACCAAGCCGGTGATTTTAGGAGATGGAATGAAATTGAAGAAATTTATGGTCGGCATGATGCTGGCCGCGACCACGGTATCCATGCTGGGCGAGGCGCTGGCCCGTCCCATGGGCGGTGGCCGTTCGTTTGGCCGCCAGTCGCAAAACGTGGGGCGCCAGGCGCCCGCACCGGCGCCAACGCCGGCACCGGCCGCTGCGCCACGCCAGGCGCAACCTGCGCCGGCCCCCGCGCCAGCGCCTGCCGCCAAGGCGCCGAGCCGCTGGAAAGGCTTGCTGGGCGGCGCCTTGCTGGGCCTGGGCCTGGGCGCGCTGCTGTCGCATTTTGGCCTCGGCGGCGCCCTGGCCAGCATGATCAGCACCCTGCTGATGGTGGCCTTGCTGGCCGGCGTGGCGTTCTTCATCTACCGCATGGTGCGCGGCAAGCGCGACAACAATGCCGGCGGCAATGCGCCGTTCGCCGGTTTTGGCGGCAACCAGCCTGCGCCAGCGGGCAACGTGCCTGACATCGGTTCGCGCATTCCACCGCTGCCGCCGCTGCAGCCTGTCTCGTCCGGCGTAGGCCTGGATAAGCCGGTCCCGGCACCGGCCGCGCCATGGGGCGTGCCAGGCGACTTCGACAAGGATGCCTTCCTGCGCCACGCGAAAAGCAATTTCATTCGCTTGCAAGCGGCCTGGGACAAGGCCGACGTCAACGATATCCGCGAATTCACGTCGCCGGAAGTGTATGCCGAACTGCGCATGCAAATCCAGGAACGGGGCGCGCAGCCGGACTTTACCGATGTCGTCACCATCGATGCCGAACTGCTGGGCATCGAGACGAGCGTCAACGATTACCTGGCCAGCGTGAAGTTTACGGGCCTGATCCGTTCGGCGCCTGGCGCGGCAGCGGAACCGTTCGCGGAAGTATGGAATATGTCGAAACCCGTCAGCGGCAATAGCGGCTGGGTCTTGGCAGGCATCCAGCAATTGAATTAATTGTAAAAACTTGCTGAATAATGGCTTAAGTCCATGCGGAATGCATGATGCTTAACAGATATTTCCTGCTGAACTGGTAAGATCGAAACCGCCCACGTTGTTTTACGGGCGGTTTTTTCTTTTTAGGGGCGCGCCTGGCGCGCTGTATATAGATGGCACCACTTCCCGATCTCTCCCTGATGACGCCCGTCATCGCGACAATTAACCATTTGCTGGCGCAAGAGCCGTGGGCGCGCCAGCAGCTGGCCGTGCACGCTGGCAAGCTGGCCTGTATCGACACGGGCGCCGTGGCCTTGCGCCTGCGCGTCGACAGGGCCGGCATGCTGGAAGCGGCGCCGGCCGATATGCCGGCCAACGTCACCATCCGCGTGAAATTGTCCGATGTGCCGCTGATCCTGCAAAACCGCGAGCGGGCGTTTTCCTACGTCAAGATCGAAGGCGATGCCGAGTTTGCCAATGCGATTTCGCAATTGAGCAAGGGCCTGCGCTGGGAAGCGGAGCACGACCTGGAAAAGGTCGTGGGACCCATGCTGGCCACGCGCCTGGTTGCCGGTGCCAGGGATGCCGCCGCCTTTGTGCGCACGGGCCAGCAAAAACTGGCGGAAAACGTGGCCGAATATTTTCTCGACGAACAGCCCATGCTGATCCGTCCTTCTACCTTGCAAGAGTATTCCGCTGGCGTGACGCGCGTGCGCGATGACGTCGAACGCCTGGCCAAGCGCCTTGCCCGGCTGGAAAAGGCGGCCGCCGCCGTCCAGCCGCAGTCCTCCTCACCGGATTTGTCTACATGATATTGAAATTCCTGCGCCTGTTTAAAATCATCCGTGTTTCCATCAAGTACGGTCTGGATGAGATAGCGATTTCTGGTCTGCAAGTTCCCCGCACCGCCAAATTGATCGACACCCTGATTTTCTGGCGCGACCTGTCGTCGCCACGGGGCTTGCGCCTGCGCCTGGCGCTGGAAGAGCTGGGTCCGATTTTCGTCAAATTCGGCCAGGTGCTGTCGACCCGGCGCGACCTGATGCCGCTCGACATCGCCGAAGAACTGGCGCGCCTGCAAGACCGGGTGCCGCCGTTTGATTCCGACCTGGCCATCGCGCAGATCACCAAGTCCCTCGGCGCGCACCCGGATCAGCTGTTTGCCAGCTTCGAGCGCGAACCGGTGGCGTCTGCCTCGATTGCCCAGGTGCACTTCGCCACCTTGAAAGATGGCCGCGAAGTGGCCGTGAAGGTTTTGCGTCCAGGCATGAAAAAGCTGATCGACGAAGACGTGGCCCTGATGCACATCGCCGCCGACTGGACCAGCCGCCTGTGGGCCGACAGCAAGCGCCTGAAACCCAAGGAAGTGGTGGGCGAGTTCGACAAATACCTGCACGACGAGCTGGACCTGATGCGCGAGGCGGCCAACGCCAGCCAGTTGCGCCGCAACTTCGCCAACTCGGAATTGCTGCTGGTGCCGGAAATGCACTGGGATTACTGTTCCAGCAGCGTCATCGTCATGGAGCGCATGTATGGGATTCCCGTGTCGCAGACCGAGCGCCTGGTGGCGGCCGGCGTGGATTTGCGCAAGCTCTCCAGCGATGGCGTGGAAATTTTCTTCACGCAAGTGTTCCGCGACGGCTTTTTCCATGCGGACATGCACCCGGGGAATATTCTTGTATCGATCGCGCCCGAATCGTTCGGCCGCTATATCGCGCTCGACTTCGGCATCGTGGGAACGTTGAACGACTACGACAAGGATTATCTGTCGCAAAACTTCCTCGCCTTCTTCCGCCGCGATTACAAGCGCGTGGCCGAGGCGCATATCGAATCGGGCTGGGCGCCGAAAGACACGCGCGTCGATGAGCTGGAAGCGGCCGTGCGCGCCTGCTGCGAGCCGATCTTCGACCGTCCGCTGAAGGATATTTCTTTCGGGCAAGTTCTGCTGCGTCTGTTCCAGACCTCGCGCCGCTTCAACGTGGAAGTGCAGCCGCAACTGGTGCTGCTGCAAAAGACCCTGCTCAATATCGAAGGCCTGGGCCGCCAGCTGGACCCGGAACTGGACCTGTGGCAAACGGCCAAGCCGTATCTGGAAAGATGGATGAGCAACCAGGTGGGGCCGCAAGGCTTCATGGAGCGCCTGCGCGCCGAGGCACCCCGTTATGCGCACATCTTCCCGCAATTGCCGCGCTTGCTGCACCAGGCCTTGACGGTGCATGGCGAGCCGCGCGAAAACGATGTGGAACTGATGAAAACCTTGCTGGCGGAGCAACGCCAGACGAATCGATTGCTGAGCTTTATCGTGTACTTCGTGGGCGCCTTCGCCCTCGGCGCGCTGGGCTTGCAAGTGTTCATGCGCTGGCATCAACTGCCGTTTTAACGGTCTGAGGACGTAAGTGATGGCTGACTTCACCACCCGCGATCCGCTGTCGCCCGCCTTCTGGGACGAGCGTTTCGAGAAGCAATTCACGCCGTGGGACCAGGGCGGCGTGCCGTCGCGCCTGCGCAGCTTTGTTGCAGGCAGCCCGGCGCCGCTGCGCTGCCTGATTCCTGGCTGCGGCTCGGCCTATGAACTGGTCTTCATGCTTGATCACGGCTGGGATGCCACGGCCATCGACTTTTCGCCGGCCGCCGTGGCCGCCGCGCGCGCTGTCGTCGGTGCGCGGGCAGGGCAGGTGGTGGAAGCGGATTTCTTTGCCTGGGAACCCGTTGCGCCGCTGGACCTGATCTATGAACGGGCCTTCCTGTGCGCCATGCCGCGCGCCATGTGGCCGCAGGTGGCGGCCCGCTGGGCGCAGCTGCTGGCGCCGGGCGCCATGCTGGCTGGTTACTTTTTCTTTGATGACAATGTCAAGGGACCGCCATTTGGCATATCGCGTGAGACACTGCAGGAATTGCTGGCGCCGCATTTCGACTGCCTGGCCGACGAAGCCGTGGACGATTCCATTGCCGTCTTCGCCGGCAAGGAGCGCTGGATGAGCTGGCGCCGCCGGGCGGAGTGAGGCGGGCGGGGCATTTTCCGCTGGGGACAAAGGAAAAGCTTTATAATTCAGGGTTTTTGATGATTTTCTCGGAGTAGAGATGCCGATTTACGCTTACCGTTGTGACGAGTGTGGTTTTGCCAAGGATGTCTTGCAAAAGATCTCCGATCCAGTACTGACGGTGTGCCTGTCGTGCGGCAAGCCCAGTTTCAAGAAACAATTGACGGCCGCCGGTTTCCAATTGAAGGGCACTGGCTGGTACGCGACCGATTTCCGTGGCGGCACGGCGCCCACCACGGCCATTCCAACGGGCCCCGCCGATGGCGCCAAGCCCGCCCCGGCTGCCGAGAGCGCGCCTGCTGCCGCATCTGCATCTGCATCTGCGCCTGCCCCGGTTGCCACTGCGCCGAAAGCGGACTGAAAAGCGCACCGCGCCGATACGATCCATTACCGAGAAACTGATGCGTAAATACTTTATTACCGGATTGCTGATTTTGGTTCCCCTGGCCATTACCGCCTGGGTCCTGAATCTGGTGATCAGCACGATGGACCAGTCGCTGTTGCTGGTGCCCGGCAGTACGCAGCCCAGCGTATGGTTCGGCCACAAGATTCCCGCGCTGAGCACCATTCCCGGCCTGGGCACGGTATTGACGGTACTGATCGTGTTCTTCACGGGTTTGCTGACGAATAACCTGGTCGGCAATTATGTGGTGAAACTGTGGGAAAAATTGCTGCAACGCATACCCATCGTCAATTCCCTGTATTCGAGCGTCAAGCAAGTGTCGGATACCCTGTTTTCCCCGTCGGGCAATGCCTTCCGCAAGGCCGTGCTGGTGCCGTATCCGCACCAGAACTCCTGGACCATCGCTTTCCTGACCGGCGTGCCGGGCGGCGATGCGGCGAACCACCTGGTGGGCGACTTTGTCAGCGTGTATGTGCCGACGACGCCGAATCCGACATCGGGCTTTTTCCTGATGATGAAGCGCAGCGATGTCGTCGAACTCGACATGAGCGTCGATGCGGCGCTCAAATATATTGTCTCGATGGGCGTGGTGGCGCCTGCGGAAGTTGTTGCTGTACCGGCCCCGGCAGCCAAAGAATAAAGGCAGGCGTCCCATGCGGGACGTGGCCGGATTGAACACTCACTAACCTGAACTGAGAATTTTATGTCTATGCGTACTGAATACTGCGGCCTCGTTACCGAAGCCATGCTGGGACAAACCGTCAGCCTGTGCGGCTGGGTACATCGCCGCCGCGACCACGGCAGCCTGATCTTCATCGACTTGCGCGACCGTGAAGGCCTGGTGCAAATCGTCTGCAACCCGGAACAAGCGGAGATGTTCAAGGTCGCCGAAGCCGTGCGCAACGAATTCTGCCTGCGCGTAACGGGCGTCGTGACCAACCGTATCGAAGGCACCATCAACAACAACCTGAAATCCGGCAAGATCGAAGTGGTCTGCTCGGAACTGGAAGTGCTGAACCCTTCCGTGCCCGTGCCGTTCCAGCTGGACGACGACAACCTGTCGGAAACGACGCGTCTGACGCACCGCGTGCTGGATCTGCGCCGCCCGCAAATGCAGAACAACCTGCGCCTGCGCTACAAGGTGACGATGGAAGTGCGCAAGTACCTCGATGCGCTGGGCTTCATCGACATCGAAACGCCGATGCTGACCAAGTCGACGCCAGAAGGCGCGCGCGATTACCTGGTGCCGTCGCGTGTCAACGCGGGCAGCTTCTTCGCCTTGCCGCAATCGCCACAGTTGTTCAAGCAACTGTTGATGGTTGCCAACTTCGACCGTTACTACCAGATCACCAAGTGCTTCCGCGACGAAGACTTGCGCGCTGACCGCCAGCCTGAATTCACGCAGATCGACTGCGAAACCTCGTTCCTGACGGAACAGGAAATCCGTGACCTGTTCGAAGACATGATCCGCGTCGTCTTCAAGAACACCCTGAACATCGACCTGCCGAACCCGTTCCCGGTGATGGATTTCGCCGAAGCGATGGGTCTGTACGGTTCCGACAAGCCGGACATGCGCGTCAAGCTGGCCTTCACGGACTTGACCGAAGTCATGAAGTCGGTCGAATTCAAGGTCTTCAACGGCGCCGCCAACATGAAAGGCGGCCGCGTGGTTGCCCTGCGCGTACCGCAAGGCGGCAGCATGCCCCGTTCGGAAATCGACGCCTACACCCAGTTCGTCGCCATCTACGGCGCCAAGGGCCTCGCTTACATCAAGGTCAACGAGAAAGCCAAGGGTCCTGAAGGCTTGCAGTCGCCGATCGTCAAGTTCCTGCCTGCCGACGTGCTGGCCACGATCCTCGAGCAGACGGGCGCGCAAGACGGCGACCTGATCTTCTTCGGCGCGGACAAGGCCAAGGTCGTCAACGACGCCATCGGCGCGCTGCGCGTGAAGATCGGCCACAGCGAGTTCGGCAAGAAAGCCGGCCTGTTCGAAGACGTGTGGAAGCCATTGTGGGTGGTCGACTTCCCGATGTTCGAGCATGACGAAGAAGCGGATCGCTGGACGGCGACCCACCATCCATTCACGGCGCCGAAAGACGGCCATGAAGACATGCTGGAAAGCGATCCGGGCGCCTGCATCGCCAAGGCTTACGACATGGTCTTGAACGGCTGGGAACTGGGTGGCGGTTCGATCCGTATCCACCGCGAAGAAGTGCAAAGCAAGGTCTTCCGTGCACTGAAGATCGATGCCGAAGAAGCACAGCTGAAATTCGGCTTCCTGCTCGATGCCCTGCAATACGGCGCGCCACCGCATGGCGGCCTGGCATTCGGCCTGGACCGTATCGTGACCATGATGACGGGTTCCGAATCGATCCGCGACGTGATCGCCTTCCCGAAAACCCAACGCGCGCAAGACTTGCTGACCCATGCGCCGTCGGAAGTGGACGAGAAGCAATTGCGTGAACTGCACATCCGCTTGCGCAGCACCGAGCCAAAAGTAGCGTAATGGCCAAGGGGCCGTTCATGCGGCCGCTACCATTTTTACTTGCTGAGGCAAAAAAGGCGCTGCGAGGCGCCTTTTTCATTCTTGATATGAGCCATAAAATTCCCGTTTCCGTGCTGGTCGTCATCCATACGGCTGACCTTGACGTCTTGCTGATCGAGCGCGCGGGCCAACCCGGTTTCTGGCAATCGGTGACGGGTTCCGTCGATGCCATCGACGAACCGCTGCTGCAGACGGCCGCGCGCGAATTGTGCGAGGAAACCGGCATCGTTGCCGATGGGCGCGACATCGTGCTGCGCGACTGGAACTTGTCGAATGTGTACGAGATCTATCCGATCTGGCGCCACCGCTATGCGCCTGGCGTGACGCGCAACACGGAACACGTGTTCAGCGTGCAAGTGCCGCGCGACATTGCCATCACCTTGAGTCCCCGCGAACACTTGCAGTACGCGTGGCTGCCCTACCTGGCGGCGGCCGACCGCTGTTTTTCGTCGTCCAACGCGGAAGCGATTTTGCAATTGCCGGCCATGACGGGCCTGGCGCGCCCCACCTGATTTTCCTAGAAAGCATTCCATGTTGAACTGGTTACATTTGACGACGCAGCAAAAACTGCTGGGCACCCTGGGCATCGTTTTTTGCCTGTGCTTTATCTTCCTGCTGTTTGGCTCCACCGTGCCCGGCCGCACGCCACCGATCGGCATGCCGCTGATGGCGATCGGCTGGCTGCTGCACCCGGGTGCGTTTGCCAAGGGCAAGCGCACCGTGGCCTGGCGCGGCGCGCCCTTGCTGGTGAAGATTGTCTGGGCGGCCGGCATTACCGCGCTGATCGTCAGCGTGACGGCGGGCGTGGGACGCATGCTGGCCTGATTGTGCGTGGTAGGTGCGCACGCGCACCTACGCCGGCGCCGTGCGGGGCCTGTCAGGGAGTAGAATCAAGGCATGAAAATCCGCGTAGCAACTTATAATATACACAAGGGCGTATCCTCCGTGCGGGGCTTGCCCCGCGTGCATGCCTTGAAGCAGGCGATTGCCCTGTTCCATGCCGATGTCGTCTTTTTGCAGGAAGTGCAAGGCAAGCACGACCGCAATGCGGCCCGCTTTGGCGCCGAGAAAAACGGCCACAAGCATTGGCCGGAAGCGTCGCAGCACGAGTTCTTTGCCGGCGCCGAGCACCATTCCGCCTACGGCATGAATGCCGTGTACGACCATGGCCACCATGGCAACGCCTTGCTGAGCAAGTTTCCCATCGCCTCGCAAACCAACCACGACGTGTCCGACCACGCCTATGAACAGCGCGGCATCCTGCATTGCGTGCTCAAGACGCCGCAGGCGGACGTGCACTGCTACGTGGTCCACCTGGGCCTGTTTGAATCGGGACGGGGCCGCCAGACGCAGGCGCTGATCGATGCCGTCATGGAATCGGCGCCGAATGGCGAGCCCGTCATCATTGCCGGCGATTTCAACGACTGGCGCAACACGCTCAGCGACAAGCTGCGCAATGCGCTCGGCGTGGTGGAAGTATTCGACCAGCGCGCGTCGAATTCGGCCCTGGGCGACCTGGTGCGTACCCTGGCGCGGCGCCAGACGAAGACGCCGATCCCCGTGCCGGCGCGCACCTTTCCCGCCGCCTTGCCGTGGTTCCGCCTGGACCGCATCTATGTGCGCGGTTTCCACGTGGAAGGCGCTCAAGTGATGCATGGCACCCTGTGGGCAAAACTGTCGGACCACGCGCCGATCGTTGCCGCTTTGAAACTCGCGTAGACTGCCAGCATGCGCACAGTCAATTTCATCGCCCACAATGACATCAAGCTGCTGTATTGCGGCACCGATTACTTCCCCGCGCTGATTGCCGCCATCGACGGCGCGCGCTCGGAAGTCTATTTCGAAACGTATATCTTTGCCGATGACGCCACGGGCACCCTGGTGCTCGATGCGCTCAAACGTGCCGCCGCGCGCGGCGTGCTGGTGTGCATGATCACGGACTGGTTCGGCACGGGCAACCGCCGGGTCAAGGCCATGCATGCGCAACTGGAAGCGGCTGGCGTGCACCACCGCATCTTCAATCCGTGGTTCCGGCGCGGCATCACGCGCACGCACCGCAAGATTTGCGTGGCCGATGGCGAGATCGCCCTGGTGGGCGGCATCAATATCAACGACGACATGTTTTGCGACTACGACCACAACATCAGCCTGGCAGCGCCGCGCTGGGATTTCGCCGTGCAGGTGAAGGGCCCGTTGGTCGACGCCATCCACGAGGAGGTGCAGGCGCAGTGGGCAAGATTGGGCAAGATGAACCTGGTGCGGCGTATCAAGCTGTACCGCAAGATGCGCGTCGTCAGCAAGGAGCTGGCGAAGAACCCCGTCGTGGCCGGTTTTGTCGTGCGCGACAACCTGCGCAACCGCCGCACCATCCAGCGCGCCTACCTGCAGGCGCTGGGCCAGGCGCGCAAGAGCGTGATGCTGGCCAACCCGTATTTCGCGCCCGGGCACAAGCTGCGCCACGCTCTGGCCCAGGCGGCCCTGCGGGGCGTGGACGTGGTCCTGTTGATCGGCGTGGGCGAATTCCGCATGCAAGATGCCGTGGCGCACTCGTTTTACCCGAAACTGCTGGCCGCCGGCGTCAAGATCGTCGAATACCGCAAGACGCAGCTGCACGCCAAGGTGGCCGTCGTCGACGATGACTGGGCGACGGTGGGCTCCAGCAATATTGACGCGCTGAGCCTGTTCCTGAACCAGGAAGCGAACGTGGTGATCAAGGACGTGGCGTTCGCGCAAAGCCTGCGCCAGCACATCGAGCAGGGCGTGGCCGACGGCATCGTCATTCACCAGGATGATTTCAAGCACATCGGGCGTTTCCAGCGCATCGGCTATGAAGCCGCATTTCTCGTGTACCGGCTGGTGATGCGCATTTTTTCAGTAGGCAAGTACGCATGAACGAGATGACAACGGTAAGGCTGGACAAATGGCTGTGGGCGGCGCGCTTCTTCAAGACGCGCTCGCTGGCCAGCGAAGCCGTCGACACGGGCAAGGTCAAAGTGGGCGGCGAGCGCGTCAAACCGGCGCGCAGCGTGCGCGTGGGCGACGAGCTAGCCATCGACAATGGCGCGGAGACGTGGGAAGTGGCCGTGCTGGGCCTGTCCGACAAGCGCGGCGCGGCCCCCGTGGCACGCTTGCTGTATGGCGAAACGCCGGCCAGCATCGCCCGCCGCGAGCAACTGGCCGAGGAGCGCAAGCTGTTCCGCGAGCCGGGCACCACCATCAAGGGGCGGCCGACCAAGCGCGACCGCCGTCAACTGAGCAAGGCAGGCGACCTTTCCTGAGGTTCGTCTGTTGTGGGCAGGCACGGGCGCGCGACGCTTTTGCCTGCCTGAAATCAATAGAAACACGCGGCTTTAGAATGCTGCGCTGCACCAATAGAACGCCGGCTCTAAAGTTCCCGTTTGACTTTTACGTGGTAGTGGATAATAGTACGAGCGTTCGGATTTTTTCGGAGCGTGCTTTTTTTTACTCTCGCTTCAGTCCGCCAAATCGGCAACATCACTTTTAGAACGGTACTCTTGAATACTTCAGTCAAATTCATGCGCAAGGGCGAACTGACCCGTGCAGCCATCCTCGACGTGGCGCTGGACTTGTCCAGCCGCGACGGCCTGGAAGGCCTGACCATCGGGCTGCTTGCGGACAAAATGAACATGAGCAAGTCGGGCGTGTTTGCCCACTTTGGCTCGCGCGAAGACTTGCAGATGGAAGTGCTGAAGCTCTATCACTATCGTTTCGAGCAAGAAGTCTTTTTCCCCAGCATGAAAGAACCACGCGGCATCCAGCGCCTGCAATCGATGTTTGCGCGCTGGGTCAAGCGGGTCAGCGTGGAAATCGCTTCCGGCTGCATCTATATCAGCGGCGCCGTCGAGTATGACGACCGTCCGGGCCCCATCCGCGAAGCCCTCGTGGCCATGGTGCGGGCCTGGCAGGGTGCGCTGCTGCGCTGTGTCGAGCAATCGATCGCCACGGGCGACCTGAAAGCGGACACGGACGCCCAGCAGCTGGTGTACGAGATGTATGGCCTGATCCTGGCCCTGCATCACGACGCGCGTTTCCTGCGCGTGCCGGGCAGCATCGAACGGGCGCAAGCGGGCTTTGTCCGCCTGCTGGCGTCGTACCAGAATTCCGTCACAAGCAAATAAGCCGTCAGGCAGTATCCGCAATAACGCACACGCACTACAAGTACAACACTTTAGCTAATCGCCTTCAGGAGAAAATTATGGGTCAATACGTCGCGCCAATCCGGGATATGCAATTCGTCCTGCATGAGTTCCTGCAAGTGGAAGAAGAACTGAAGCAAATGCCGTCGTACGCCGACGTCGACGCCGACATCATCAACCAGGTGCTGGAAGAGGGCGGCAAATTCACCTCCGAAGTATTGTTCCCGCTGAACCACTCCGGCGACCGCGAGGGCTGCCACCACGACCCCGTCACGAAAAGCGTGACCACGCCGAAAGGTTTCAAGGAAGCCTACAAGCAGTACGTTGAAGGCGGCTGGGCGGCCCTGGCGTGCGATCCGGAATACGGCGGCCAGGGCTTGCCTGTCGTGCTGAACAACTCGTTCTATGAAATGCTGAACTCGTCGAACCAGGCCTGGTCCATGTACCCCGGCCTGTCGCACGGCGCCTATGAGTGCCTGAAGGAGCACGGCACCGACCACCAGAAGAAAGTCTACCTGCCGAAGCTGGTGTCGGGCGAATGGACGGGCACCATGTGCCTGACCGAACCGCACTGCGGCACCGACCTGGGCCTGCTGCGCTCGAAAGCGCTGCCTGAGGCGGACGGTTCCTGGACCATCACCGGCAACAAGATCTTCATCTCGGCCGGCGAGCACGACATGGCGGAAAACATCCTGCACCTGGTGCTGGCCCGCGTACCGGACGCACCGGAAGGCTCGAAAGGCATCTCGCTGTTCCTGGTGCCGAAATTCCTGCCGAACGCGGACGGCACGGTCGGTGAGCGCAACCCGATCACCTGCGGCGCCATCGAAGAAAAAATGGGTATCCACGGCAATTCGACCTGCCAGATGAACCTGGACGGCGCGAAAGGCTGGATCATCGGCCAGCCGAATAAGGGTCTCAACGCCATGTTCGTCTTCATGAACGCGGCCCGCCTGGGCGTGGGCATGCAGTCGCTGGGCCTGACGGAAATCGCTTACCAGAACGCGCTGATCTACGCCAAGGACCGCACGCAAATGCGTTCGCTGTCCGGCATCAAGAACCCGGAACTGCCGGCCGACCGCATCATCGTGCACCCTGACGTGCGCCGCATGCTGTTGACGGGTAAAGCCTACGCCGAAGGCGCGCGCGCTTTCACTTCCTACGTGGCGCTGCAGATCGACCGCGAACTGCACCACCCTGACGCCGACGTGCGCAAGGAAGCCGCCGACGAAGTAGCGCTGCTGACGCCCGTCATCAAGGCCTTCATCACCGATAACGCCTGGATCGCCACTTCGGACGCGATGCAAGTGTTCGGCGGCCACGGCTACATCTCGGAATGGGGCATGGAGCAGTATGTGCGCGACGCGCGCATCAACATGATCTATGAAGGCACGAACACGATCCAGTCGCTGGACCTGTTGGGCCGCAAGATCCTCGGTGATAACGGCGCCAAGCTGCGCAAGTTCGGCGAAAAGATCAAGGCTTTCGTCGAAGACAACGGCACCGATGAGGCGATGAGCGAATTCGTCACCCCACTGGGCGACCTGGGCGACAAAGTCACCAAGCTGACCATGGAAATCGGCATGAAGGCCTTCCAGAATCCGGACGAAGTGGGCGCGGCATGCGTGCCTTACCTGCGCGTCGTCGGCCACATGATCTACAGCTACCTGTTCGCGCAGATGGCCAAGATCGCCCTCGAAAAAGAATCCAGCGGCGACAAGTTCTACACCGCCAAACTGGCTACCGCACGTTTCTACTTCGCCCGCTTGCAGCCTGAAACGGCAACCCTGATCCGTCAGGCGCGTTCCGGTTCGGCCAACCTGATGGCACTCGACGCAGACCTGTTCTAAGACTTGAGGAAAATATGACCAATTTCATCGTTAAAAAAGTAGCCGTCCTCGGCGCCGGCGTGATGGGCGCGCAGATCGCCGCCCACTGCATCAACGCGAAAGTGCCGGTCGTGCTGTTCGACCTGCCTGCCAAGGAAGGTCCAAAGAATGGCATCGTGCTGCGCGCCATCGAGAACCTGAAAAAACTGTCGCCTGCTCCGCTGGGCAACAAGGATGACGCCGCGCTGATCCAGGTGGCCAACTACGAAGACAACCTGGACTTGCTGGCCGGTTGCGACCTGATCATCGAAGCCATCGCCGAGCGCATGGATTGGAAACACGACCTGTATCAAAAGGTCGCACCGCACATCGGCCCGAACGCGATCTTCGCCTCGAATACCTCGGGCCTGTCGATCACCAAGCTGGCCGAAGGCTTCGACGCCGACCTGAAATCGCGCTACTGCGGCGTGCACTTCTTCAACCCGCCGCGCTATATGCACCTGGTCGAGATCATCCCGACCGAGTTTACCAAGCCCGAGATCAGCGATCAGCTGGAAGGCTTCCTGACCACCACCCTGGGCAAGGGCGTGGTCCGCGCCAAGGATACGCCGAACTTCATCGCCAACCGCGTTGGCGTGTTCGGCATCCTGGCCATCGTGCACGAAGCCGAAAAATTCGGCCTGTCCGTGGACGTTGTCGATGACTTGACGGGCGCCAAGCTGGGCCGCGCCAAGTCGGGCACCTTCCGCACGGCGGACGTGGTTGGCCTGGACACCATGGGCCATGTGATCAAGACCATGCAGGACTACCTGCCGAACGATCCGTTCGCTGCCGTCTACAAGACGCCAGCCGTGCTGGCGCAGCTGGTGGAAAAAGGCGCGCTGGGCCAGAAGAGCGGCGCAGGCTTCTACAAGAAAGTCGGCAAGGAGATCCAGCGTCTGGACTTCGCCACCGGTGAATACGTGGCCGGCGGCGCCAAGGCGGCCGACATCATCGCCCGCATCCTGAAGGAAAAGGATCCGGTCAAGAAGATGAAGGCGCTGCGCGAATCGACGAATCCGCAAGGCCAGTTCCTGTGGGCGATCTTCCGCGACGCTTTCCATTACATCGCCATCCACCTGGATACCGTGGCCGACAATGCGCGCGACATCGACTTCGCCATGCGCTGGGGCTTCGGCTGGAACGTCGGCCCGTTTGAAACGTGGCAGGCATCGAACTGGCTGCAGGTGGCCAACTGGGTCAAGGAAGATATCGACGCCGGCCACGCGCTGTGCAATGCGCCGCTGCCAGCCTGGGTCTTCGAAGGTCCGGTCGCTGAAAAAGGCGGCGTGCACACGCCGGAAGGTTCGTACTCCGCCGTGTCGAACAGCTTCGTGCCGCGTTCGACCCTGTCCGTGTATGACCGCCAGCCATTCCGCGCGCCCGTCCTGGGCAGCGGCGCCATCGACGGCAAGACCGCCGGCACCACCGTCTTCGAAGACGAATCCGTGCGCGTCTGGCATACGGGCGACGATGTGCTGATCATCTCGTTCAAGACGAAGATGCACGTGATCGGCGAAGGCGTGATCAATGGCCTGAAACTGGCATTGGCCGAAGCCGAGAAAAACTTCAAGGGCCTGGTGATCTGGCACGCCGACGCAGCCGAAGGCGGCGCCTTCTCGGCCGGCGCCGACCTGCAATCGGCCCTGCCGGCATTCATGCAAGGCGGCGTGAAAGCCGTCGATCCGATCATCGCCGAACTGCAGAACACCTTCATGTCGCTGAAATACGCGAACGTGCCGGTGATCGCCGCGGTCGCTGGCCTGGCACTGGGCGGCGGTTGCGAGCTGGCGCTGCATGCGTCGAAGCGCGTGGCCTCGATCGAATCGTACATCGGCCTGGTGGAAGTGGGCGTGGGCCTGATTCCAGCCGGCGGCGGCTTGAAGGAAGCGGCGCAGCGCGCCTACAAGGAAGCCAAGGGCAATGACATCCTGCAATTCCTGAAAACGGGCTTCACCAATGCGGCCACCGCCAACGTGTCGAAATCGGCGCTGGAAGCCAAAAAAATGGGCTACCTGAAGGAAGACGACGTGATCGTGTTCAACGCCTACGAGCTGCTGCACGTGGCCAAGGTCGAAGCGCGCGCCATGTTCGACGCCGGCTTCCGTCCAGCGTTGCCATCGCTGATCCAGGTGACGGGCCGTTACGGCTGGGGCACCATCAAGGCGCAGCTGGTCAACATGCGCGACGGCGGCTTCATTTCGGCGCACGATTTCAAGCTGGGCGAGATGATCGCCGAGATCGTATCGGGCGGCGACGTGGACCAGGGCAGTTTCGTCAGCGAACAGTGGCTGCTGGATATGGAACGCAAGGCATTCCTGGAGCTGTTGAACCATCCGAAAACCCAGGAACGGATCATGGGCATGATGCAGACCGGTAAGCCGGTACGCAACTAAGCCTGGCGTCGATGAAGATCCTGCCGTTGGTATTTAAAGTATTACTGCGCGTGAGGCCAAGCATGGTGTATGACCGTATCAAACAACAGATGATGGACACCTTGCCCTTCGTGCGGCTGCTGGGGATCAGCATCGACGACATCGGCGCCGGCACCTCGAAGGTGTCGATGCCGGAAGATCCAAAACTGAATAATCACCTGGGCACGCAGCATGCGGGTGCCTTGTTTACCCTGGCCGAAACGGCTTCCGGCGCGGCCATGGCTGGCGGCTTCGCCGAGCTGATACTGGGCTTGCGCCCGGTGGCCAAGGAGTCGCGCATCCAGTACCAGAAGGTGGCCCGGGGCGCGACGCGCGCCGAAGGCCGGGTACCGGGCGACCTGGCTGCCTTGAAGGCGCAGCTGGCGCAGGACGGCAAGGTGGCGTTTCCCGTGGAAGTCGATATCTTCGACTCCGAAGGCACGCTGGCGGCACAGGTGACGGTGGACTGGTATTTGTCGCAGAAGCGATAAGCCTCTACCCCGGACATTCGACAGAACACGAACCTCGTTCAACATCTTTGAAAGCATAAAATGAGCAAACAACTTCAAGACGCCTACATCGTCTCTGCAACCCGCACCCCGATCGGCAAGGCGCCGCGCGGCATGTTCAAGAACACCCGCCCGGACGACCTGCTGGTGCGCGTGCTGCAATCGGCCCTGGCGCAAGCGCCTGGCCTCGACCCTGCGCTGATCACTGACGCCATCATCGGCTGCTCGTTCCCGGAAGCGGAGCAGGGCTTCAATATCGCGCGTAACTCGGTGCTGCTGGCCGGCTTGCCGAAAACCGTCGGCGGCGTCACCGTCAACCGCTACTGCGCTTCGGGCATCACGGCCATTGCCATGGCGGCCGACCGCATCCGCGTGGGCGAAGCCGACGTGATGATCGCCGGCGGCATCGAATCGATGTCGATGGTGCCGATGATGGGCCACCACCCATCGATGAACCTGGACATGTTCAGCGACGAGAATATCGGCATGGCTTACGGCATGGGCCTGACGGCCGAAAAAGTGGCGCAGCAGTGGAAAGTGTCGCGCGAACAGCAGGACGCGTTCTCCGTTGAGTCGCACCGCCGCGCCATCGCCGCGCAGCAAGCCGGTTTCTTCAAGGCGGAAACGACGCCCGTGGAAATCATCACGCGCACGCCGAACCTGGCTACCGGCCAGGTCGACGTGAGCCGTCGCACCGTCGACACGGACGAAGGCGCGCGCGCCGATTCGTCGATGGAGTCGCTGGCCAAGCTGAAGCCCGTCTTCGCCGCCAAGGGCAGCGTTACCGCTGCCAACAGCTCGCAGATGTCCGACGGCGCCGGCGCGCTGCTGATCGTCAGCGAAAAAATCCTGCGCGAGCATAACCTGACCCCGCTGGCGAAATTCTCCTCGTTCGCCGTGCGCGGCGTGCCGCCGGAAATCATGGGCATCGGTCCGAAATTCGCCATTCCCGCAGCGTGCGCCGCCGCCGGCATCACGCAAGACCAGCTGGACTGGATCGAGCTGAACGAAGCGTTTGCGGCACAGGCACTGGCCGTCATCGGCGACCTGGGCCTGGACCCGGCAAAGGTCAACCCGATGGGTGGCGCGATCGCCCTGGGCCACCCGCTGGGCGCCACCGGTGCCATCCGCGCCGCCACCGTGATCCACGCGCTGCAGCGCACCAAGCAGAAGTACGGCATGGTCACGATGTGCGTGGGCGCCGGCATGGGCGCGGCCGGAATTTTTGAACGCGTATAAGTCTGGCTGAGTAAAGCAATAAAACAGGGCGCTGTGGGATGACTCCGGCGCCCTTTATCTTTTTGGAGACGACATGGATATTTTGTGCAGCAAGAGCGAGGGCATCCTGACCCTGGAATTCAACCGCCTGGAACGCAAGAATGCGATCACGGGCGCCATGTACCAGACCCTGGCCGATGCGCTGGTGGCGGCCGAGACGGATGATGAAGTACGCGCCATCCTGATCTGCGGCAAGCGCGAGATTTTCACGGCCGGCAACGACCTCGATGACTTCATGAAGACGGCGCGCCCGAAGGATGGTTCGCTCGATCATGACCGTCCCGTGTTCCAGTTCATGCGCGCCCTGTACGGCAGCAGCAAGCCCGTGGTGGCAGCCGTGTCCGGCCCGGCCATCGGCATCGGCACCACCTTGCTGATGCACTGCGACCTGGTCTACGCGGCAGACAATGCCAGCTTCTCGATGCCGTTCACGCAACTGGGCCTGTGCCCGGAATTCGGCTCCAGCCTGCTGCTCACGCAATTGGCCGGCTACCCGCGCGCGGCGGAAAAGCTGATGCTGGGCGAAGCGTTCCCGGCCAGCGAAGCGCTGGAAATGGGCCTGGTGTCGAAGGTCGTGCCCCTGTATGACTTGATGACCTTCGCGCAAGGCCAGGCCGCCAAGCTGGTGGCCCTGCCGGCCGCCTCGATCCGCGCCACCAAGCGCCTGATGAAGCAAAGCCGCATGGAACCGATGAAGGCGGCCATCGCCGACGAAAACAAACTGTTCAGCGCCATGCTGGGCGGCGCCGAAGCGAAGGAAGCGTTTACGGCCTTCTTTGAAAAGAGGAAGCCGGATTTCAAGAAGTTTGCCTAAGCTGACTGGCCGACTGCGGCTGCCGGGGTCAGACCCCCGCGCCCTCTGGCGCAAGCCTCTGCGTTAGCGGCCTTGAGGGTCTGACCCCAGAATTTTTTTCTGGGTTTAATTTATTCTAGACGACTGGTCTAATTGTGCTACAATGCCTCGCATGAAAGCTGAATACACCGACGTGCGCCAGCACATTATCGACCAGGGCAAGGCCATCATCACGCGCAAGGGCTTTGCCGGCGTGGGACTGAACGAGATCTTGTCTGCCGCCGACGTGCCCAAGGGCTCGTTCTACCATTACTTCAAGTCGAAGGAATTGTTTGGCGAAGCGATGCTGGAAGATTACGTCACCGGCTACCTGGATGAAATGGAGCTCGTGCTGGGCCAGCCCGGCCAGAACGCGGCGCAATCGCTGATGGCGTATTGGGCCAGCTGGACGAGCGAAAGCCTCGATGGCAGCGGTTGCGACTGCCGCTGCCTGGTGGTCAAGCTCAGCAGCGAAGTGGCGGACATGTCGGAACCGATGCGCGTGGCGCTGCTCGATGGCACTCACCGCATCATCGCCAGGCTGGCGCTGGCCATCGCGCGGGGCAGGGTGGACGACTCGCTGCCATCGGTGGCTGATCCGGCGCAGATGGCTGCCACCTTGTACCAGCTATGGCTGGGCGCGGCGATGCTGACCAAGCTGCGGCGCGATGCCAGCGCCCTGCAAACTGCCTGGCGGGCGACCCTGGCGATGTTGCAGCTGCCGCCAGACTAATGAGCGGGCGCCAGGTACGCGGATGAGATTCGTCCGCATTTTTTTGAACTGCATTCTAGACGACCAGTCTAATAATAAGGAGCGACATCATGAAAAATTTTGAATTCCATAACCCGACCCGTATCGTCTTCGGTCTTGATACCGTCGCCAAATTGTCCACGCTGGTGCCGCACGATGCGCGCGTGCTGATCCTGTACGGCGGCGCCAGCGCGGAAAAGACCGGCACTCTGGCCGAGGTACGCGCCGCGCTGGGCCAGCGCAGCGTGCAGGAGTTTGGCGGCATCGAACCCAATCCCAGCTATGAAACCCTGATGCGCGCCGTGGCCCAGGTGCGCAACGAAAAGCTGGACTTCCTGCTGGCCGTCGGTGGCGGCTCGGTGATCGATGGCACCAAGTTCGTCGCCGCCGCCGCCCTGTACGACGGCGAGCCGTGGGAAATCGCCGAGCGCGGCGGCGCCAATGTGCAGCGCGCCCTGCCGTTTGGCACGGTACTGACCTTGCCGGCCACGGGGTCGGAAATGAACAGCGGCGGCGTGGTGACGAAAAAAGCCACGCATGACAAGCTGAGTTTTCGCAACCCGCTGCTGTATCCGCAATTTTCCGTACTCGACCCCAGCAAAACGTTCACCTTGCCGGCCACGCAGGTGGCCAACGGCCTGGTCGACGCCTTTGTGCACACCACGGAACAGTATCTGACCTATCCGGTGCAGGCGAAGGTGCAGGACCGCTTTGCCGAAGGCTTGCTGCAGACCCTGGTCGAGATCGCGCCGCAGGCCGTGGCATCGCCCGACGATTACGCCACCCGCGCCAACCTGATGTGGACCGCCACCCTGGCGCTGAATGGCCTGATCGGCGCCGGCGTGCCGCAGGACTGGGCTACCCACATGATCGGCCACGAACTGACGGCCCTGTACGACATCGACCATGCGCGCACCCTGGCCCTGGTGCTGCCCGCACTGCTGGACGTGCAGCGCGAGCAGAAACGCGGCAAATTGCTACAGTATGGCGAGCGTGTCTGGAACATCACGGAGGGCAGCGACGACGAGCGCATAACCGCGGCCATCGCCCGCACCCGCGCCTTCTTTGAAGGGCTGGGCATCCCGACCCGTTTATCGGCCTATCAGCTGGGCCAGGAAGCGGTGGAAGCGGTACTGAAACAATTGGAAGCACATGGCATGACCTCCCTCGGCGAACACCGCGATATCGACCTCGCGCGCAGCCGCCGTATCCTCGAAGCAGCACTGTAACCCTGACATAAAAGGAAGCAACATGAACATCCTGATGGTACTCACCTCGCACGACCAACTCGGTAACACCGGCAAGAAAACCGGTTTCTGGCTGGAAGAATTCGCCGCGCCCTACTATGCGCTGCAGGAAGCGGGCGCGAAGCTGACGGTCGTTTCGCCGCTGGGCGGCCAGCCGCCGCTGGACCCGAAAAGCGACGAGCCGGATTCGCAAACGGATGCCACGCGCCGCTTCAAGCAGGACGCCGATGCGCAAGCCGTGCTGGCCAACACGGGCAAGCTGGCCGACGTGAAGACAGCTGACTTTGACGCCGTGTTCTATCCGGGCGGCCATGGCCCGCTGTGGGACCTGGCCGAAGATCCGCACTCGATCGCGCTGATCGAACAGATGATCGCCGCCGGCAAGCCGGTCGCCGCCGTCTGCCACGCGCCCGGCGTGCTGCGTCACGTGAAGGCAACCGACGGTACGCCGCTGGTGCGCGGCAAGCAGGTGACGGGCTTTACGAATACCGAGGAAGACGCCGTCGGCTTGAGCGCGATCGTGCCTTTCCTGGTCGAGGACATGCTGAAGGAAAACGGCGGCGTCTACTCGAAGCTGGGCGACTGGCAGCCGTATGCCGTCACCGATGGCTTGCTGGTCACGGGCCAGAATCCCGCGTCGTCGGAAGCGGCCGCGCAGGCGCTGCTCAAGCTGCTGGCCTGATGCCAGGCTAGTTCCGGGCGGCCATGCCCGCCAGGATCAGGCCGACCGAAGCATGCCAGGCTGTATCGCTGGCGGGCCTGCCCGCCAGCGCATAGCCGTGCAGGAAATCGACAAGCGCATCGCGCCCGCGCAGACGGGTTTTCTTGTCCAGGCCGAGGCTCTCCACAGCCAGCTCGAACAGTGCCGTGAACCGCTCGGCCACGTCGGCTTGCGCCACCAGTCCGCGCGCCATCAGGCGCACGAAATACGGCGTGGCGCTGACCAGCTCCAGGTATAGCGCGCACAGCGCGAGCACACGCCGTGGCGCCGCCTGGCGCCGCGTAAACGGCGGCTGGCACGGATCGAGCGCGGCAAAACGCTGCGCCATCAACGCTTGCAATAATTCCTCTTTTCCCGCGTAGTAGTGATACAGGGCCATGGCGTCGACGCCCAGGCTTTGCGCCAGCGCGCGCATGGAAAACGCTTCGCCCTTTTCTTCCAGCAGGGCCAGGGCCGCTTGCAGGATGCTGGCGTTGTCCAGTGCGGGGAGGGCGCGGCGCGGACGCCCGGCGCGGCGCACGGGAGGAGATCCGATGACTTGAAGTTTTGGGGTTTTCATGGGCATAATTCTACACTGTAGAATTAAATGAAAGCACACCCATGAAAAAAACTTCTGTCAGCGTTTTTCTCGGCATCAGCATCGACGGCTGCATCGCCGGAGAAAATGGAGACTTGTCCTGGCTGGCCGAACTGGCCCCCGACTCGCCCGACGCCACCGGCTACACGGCATTGATGGATCAAGTCGATACCCTGCTGATCGGCCGCACCACGTATGACGCTGTGCTGGGCTTCGAACCGTGGCCATATGCGGGCAAGCGCGTGGTGGTACTCAGCCACCGCGACTTCGCGCCGCGCCATGGCGAGCAGCGCCGCGAAGGCAGCGTGCGGGCAGTGCTGGAGGGGTTGGCAGAGGAGGGCTGCCGCCACGTGTATCTCGACGGCGGCGCCGTCATCCGTGCCGGCTTGCGCGAAGGCGCCATCGACAGCCTGACCTTGTCCGTGCTGCCCGTG
Source organism: Janthinobacterium sp. BJB301 (assembly GCF_002735685.1). Lineage (NCBI taxonomy): Bacteria > Pseudomonadati > Pseudomonadota > Betaproteobacteria > Burkholderiales > Oxalobacteraceae > Janthinobacterium > Janthinobacterium sp. BJB301. The sequence goes on from NZ_PDZJ01000005.1 coordinate 135,627, forward strand.
GTGCTGGGCAGGGGCGTGCGCCTGTTCGAGGATGGCTTGCCGCGCAGCGACTGGCGCCTGGACGGCACGCGCCAGTTGCCCAGCGGCGTGGTGCAGCTGCGCTATCGGAAAAATTAAACCGCGCTGGAGAGGTCGATGATGAAGCCGGAATCGTAGCGTTCATTCTCCGGCGTGCCATCGGGCCGCTTGTAGCCGCAGGGGTTGCAGACCACGCGGCAGTCCTGGACGCGGTAGTCGAGTGAAGCGTGCATGTGGCCATGCACCCACAGATCCGCCTGCGCCACCAGCGCGTCCAGCTGCGAGGCGAAGGCGGGCGAGCCCAGGTTCGTCGCGTACTGCTCTTCCACCGACAGCATCGAGGGCGCCATGTGCGTGATGACGACGGTCTTGCCCTCGAAGGGTTGCGCCATTTGCTGCTCCAGCCAGGCGCGGTGCTGCGCGTGCAGCTGCGCCGTGTCGCTGGCGCACAAGAGACGCGGCGTGTCGCCGCCCGTGCTGATGCGTTTGTAGTCGGGCATGTAGCTTTGCGCCGCGTTCAAGGCTTCGTCCCGGCGCTCCGCGCCGAACAGCAGAAAATCCGTCCACAGCGTGACGCCGAGGAAGCGCACGCCGTTCAATACCACGGCATCGCCGTCGAGCAGGCGGATGCTGGCGCCCTGCGCATTGGCGCCGGCGCAGGCGTCGCGCACGGCGTCCTGCATGTGTTCCAGCTGATGCCCATAGCCCTCGTGATTGCCGTGCACGTACAGCACGGGCAGGGAGCCGAAGGTGCGCGCGGCCCAGGCGATGGCATTGCTGCCCGTATCGATGTCGCCGGCCAGGATCGCCACGTCGGGTCGGCAGGCGGCAAGATCGATGGCGGGCGTGTCTTCGCCCCAGACTTCCAGGTGCAGGTCGGACAGGATCAGCAAACGCATGGCAGGAGGCGCGGCGAGGCGCACGGCAGTCAATGGGCCTCTATCGTAGCGCATGTCGCTGCGTCCGTCCGCTTGACCGCGCGAGGGTAGCGACGTTACCCTGTGGCATCGAATACCGCACACTCATTATTGGAGCCGCATGCCGCCTTTCTTCTTTCCCAAGACCTTGCTCAGTATCGCGCTGGCCGCCATGGCGCTGCCGTTTGCCGCGCATGCCGCCACGCCCGCCGCCGATCCCTTGACGCAGCCGATCGCCTCGCCGTATGCGGCGCAGTGGAACCGTCCGCAGCAACCGGCGCGCATCCATGGCGACACGTATTACGTGGGCGTGGGCGGCTTGAGCGTGGTGCTGATCGACACGCGCGAAGGCTTGATCCTGATCGATGGCGCGTTGCCGCAATCGGTAGCCGCCATCAAGGAACATATCCTCGAGCTGGGCTTTCGCCTGGAAGACATCAAGTTCATCCTGAATACGGAAGCGCATTTCGACCATTCGGGCGGCATCGCCGCCCTGGCCCGCGACAGCGGCGCGCAAGTGATCGCCAGCCCGCTCGGCGCGCAGGCGCTGCGCGCGGGATCGGTGCTCGCCATGGACCCGCAAGCGGGCGAAATCGATCCCATGCCGGCCGTGGAGAATGTGCGCGAGATCGCCGATGGCGAAACCCTGCAGCTGGGCGACGTGACCATCACGGCGCGCTACACGCCCGGCCATACGCCGGGCAGCACCAGCTGGACCTGGGTGTCGTGCGAGGATGCGGAGCGCAAGGAATGCCTGAGCGTGGTGTTCGGCGCGAGCCTCACGCCGGTGGCGGCCGACGATTTTCACTACCTGGGCGATGACCGCCATGCGGACCTGACGCCGGCCTTCCGCCGCGTCATGCAGGACTTTGCCCGGCTGCCGTGCGATATCCTGATCTCGGCCCACCCCGACCACTCCGGCGGCGACCAGAAGCTGACGCAATTGCTGGAAGGCGTCACGCCGAATCCCTTCATCGATGCGCAGGCGTGCAGCCATTACGCGGCCAAAAATGAAGCCAAGCTCGATGCCCGCATCGCGAAAGAAAAAGCGGCTGCGACAAAATAACAACGTTGGCGTCTTCGCCATGAAAAGCGGTTGACGCACTGCAGCATAAGGTGCAGAATCGTCGTCCGCAGTTCAGATTAACCAGATAAAAGAAAGGAAACCCATGTTCGAGCAGGCTGGCAGCAAGTACGACCACTAGCCCCGTGCATGACGCTCGGGGCCATCGGCACATTGCCGATCCCGAGCCGGTGTCCTTCAAACCCCGGTGAGGAAACTCGCCGGGGTTTTTTGTTTCATAGGGGCCCCGGCATAACGACAAGACCAAGGAATACGTTATGCCCATCCATCAGACATTGCACGGCACCCAGGTGCCCGTGCATATTTTTACCGACGATATCGACGCGCAGGCGCTGCGCCAGTTGCACAATATTGCCAGCCTGCCCATCGTCCATCCGCATGTGGCGGCCATGCCTGACGTGCATGCCGGCATCGGCGCCACCGTCGGCAGTGTGATTCCCACGCGCGGCGCCATCATCCCGTCCGCCGTCGGCGTCGACATCGGCTGCGGCATGAATGCCGTGCGCACGACCCTGACAGCCAGCGACCTGCCCGACAACCTGGCGCGCCTGCGCAGCGCCATCGAAGCGGAAGTACCTGTCGGCTTCGAGCAGCACGAATGGAGCCGCGTGCAAGGCTCGCGCCAGGCGCGCGCCGTGCGGCCCCTCGGCGACCGCCTGGCGCACATCGTCGAGCGTCACCGCGGCATCGCCAAGATGCTGCGCCAGTTCGAGCGCACGTGGATCTGCCAGGCAGGCACCCTGGGCGGCGGCAATCACTTCATCGAAATCTGCCTTGACGAGGAACAGCGCGTGTGGATCATGCTGCATTCGGGTTCGCGCGGCATCGGCAACGTGATTGGCCGTTACTTCATCGCTGCTGCGCAGAAGGACATGCGGCGCCACCAGCTGCAGCTGCCGGACGCCGACCTGGCGTACCTCAGCGAAGGTTCCACTGTCTTCGACGACTACGTGGAGGCGGTGGACTGGGCGCAGGATTATGCGCTGCTCAACCGCAGTGAAATGATGCGCCGCGTGCTCGACGCGCTGGCGAAGCATGCACCGCGGTTCCGGCTTGATGGCGAAGCGATCAACTGCCATCACAACTACATTGCGCGCGAAACGCATGGCAATGAGGATTTGTATGTGACGCGCAAGGGCGCCATTTCAGCGCGACAGGGCGAGCTGGGCATCATCCCTGGCAGCATGGGGGCACGCAGCTTCATCGTGCGCGGCAAGGGCAACCCGGAATCGTTCTGTTCCTGCTCGCACGGGGCGGGGCGCAGCATGAGTCGCAGCGAGGCGAAGCGCCGCTTCAACCGCTTCGACCTCGCCGAGCAGACGGCCGGCATCGAGTGCCGCAAGGATGGCGGCGTGGTCGACGAGATCCCGGCCGCCTATAAAAATATCGACGCCGTCATGGCGCACCAGAGCGACCTGGTGGAAGTGGTGCATACCTTGCGCCAGGTCGTCTGCATCAAGGGCTGAAAGGAGAAACCATGAAGATCAAAGTAAAAGCCTCGCCCAAGCCGCGCAATCCGCTGGTGGCAGCCGCCAGGCTGCGCGGCGGCGCCGGCGCGCACCAGTCGGTAGCGTCGCCGCGCGCGGCACGCCGGGCCGGCAAGCACCGCCTGCAGCAATTGCTGGCGGGGCGCCTGAAGGCCGAGGACTAGGGCGTGCCCAGTTCGACGATGAAGTTCGGGTTGAACTGGGGATTTTGCGGCGTGCCGCTGCGCGTCTTGTAGCCGCAGGGGTTGGATACGACGCGGCACTGGCCGATGCGGTAGTCGCGCGAGGCGTGGATGTGGCCATGCACCCACAGGTCCGCCTGCGCGGCCAGCTCGTCCAGGCGCGAGGCATAGGCGGGCGAACACCCTTCGTTGCCGTAGGCATCATCGACCGAAAGCAGCGACGGCGCCATGTGGCTGATGACGACGGTAGCGCCATGGAATGGCTGCGCCAGTTCGCGCGCCAGCCAGGCTTTTTGCTGCGCGTGGAACATGGCCGTGTCGGCCGCGCGCAGCTTGCGAAAGCCCATGCTGGCCAGGCGGATGCGCTTGTAGTCGTTCATGACGGCTTCCGCGTCGCGCATGGCCGACTGGCGCGTATCGTCACCCAGCAGGCGGAAATCCGTCCACAGGGTGGCGCCCAGGAAGCGCACGGCGTTGCCAGCCTTGTCGGTGATGACGTGGGTATCGGCGTCGAGAAAATGCACGTTGTCCGTGGCCGCACAGAGCGCGCGCAGCTCCTGGCGCACCTTGTCGAGGTGGTGGCCATAGCCTTCGTGGTTGCCATGCACGTACAGCACGGGCAGGCCCGCGAATGTGCTGGCGGCCCAGGCGACGGCGCGGGCGCCCGTGTCGATGTCGCCGGCCAGGATCACGGCGTCGGGGCAGCTGAGCGCGAGGTCGCCCTGCGGCGCTTCGTCGCGCCATAACTCGCGGTGCAGGTCCGACAAAATCAATAAACGCATGCGGTATCCAGGCAATTGGAGAGTATGCCATCGTACCTGAAAACCCTCACTCTTCCTCCAGTGCGGCGAAGCTGTGCGCCAGGTAGTCGATCAGCGTACGCACGGCCGGCAGCAGGCCGCGTCGCGACGGGAAAACGGCGTGGATGATTTCGCGCTGCGGCCGCCACTGCTCCATCAGCGGCAGCAGGCTGCCATCGGCCACCTGTTCGGTGATCATCATGGTCGGAAGCTGCACCACGCCCACGCCGGCCACGGCCGCGTCGCGCAGGGTCAGCATGTCGCCCGTGACGAAGCGCGGCACGTGGCGCAACTGGGCGCGCGCGCCATCGGGGCCGTACAAATCCCACTGGTAGTGCTGTTGCGGCGTGCCCAGGGCCAGGCTGGGCCAGTCGGCCAGGTCGGCCGGCGCCTTCGGCACGGGCGCGCCGGCGAACAGCAGCGGGCTGCCCACCATGCACTGGCTGCGTTCGGCCAGCACGCGCAGCACCAGGTCGCTGTCGGGCAGCGGCGGCGGGCGCACGCGGATGGCCACGTCGATGCCTTCGGCTACCAGGTCGACGCGGCGGTTGCTCGCTTCCAGCAGCAGCGTGACCTGTGGATGTTCGCGCATGAAGCCGGCCAGCATGGGCGCGACCAGGGAGTGCAGCAGGGCGATGGGACAGGACAGGCGCACCGTGCCCCGTGGCGCGGCCCGCGTAAGTTCGATCGCTTCCTGCGCCGCCTCCGCTTCCACCAGCATGGCCTTGCAATGCTCGTAAAACGTCTGCCCCACGTCGGTGACGGAAAAATGCCGCGTCGTGCGCTGCAGCAGGCGCGCGCCGAGGCGCTCTTCCAGCAGGGCGATGCGCCGGCTCAGTTTTGATTTCGGCATGCCCAGCGCGCGCCCGGCCGGCGCGAAGCCGCCATGGTCGACCACCTGCACAAAGTAATACAAGTCATTCAAGTCCTGCATGCCATCTCCTTGATCGTTCTATTTTTGGAACGCTGATGGCATATTTTACCGTCTACCGGCTTCATCGTTGCAAGCGTATTCTGTCTTCATCGTAATGCAAACCCCAACAGGAGATCGAGATGAACACAGTCACAGGTATCTACAGCGCACCCCGCCAGCACTGGGTCGGCGACGGTTTTCCCGTGCGCTCGATGTTTTCGTATAACGGCCATGGCAAGCAGCTGAGCCCATTCCTGCTGCTCGACTATGCCGGTCCCGCCGAATTTGCCCCCGGCACCCGTCCGCCCGGCGTCGGTTCGCATCCGCACCGCGGCTTTGAAACGGTGACCATCGTCTACAAGGGCGAAGTGGCGCACCGCGATTCGACGGGCCAGGGCGGCGTGATCGGCCCCGGCGACGTGCAATGGATGACGGCCGGCGCCGGCATCCTGCATGAAGAGTTTCACTCGCCTGCCTTCACGCAGTCGGGCGGCACCCTGGAAATGGTGCAGCTGTGGGTGAACCTGCCGGCCCAAAACAAGATGACGGCGCCCGGCTACCAGGCCATCACCAGCGATACGATTCCCACGGTGGCGCTGCCGGACGATGCCGGTTCGTTGCGCGTGATCGCCGGCGACTTCGACGGCCAGCATGGCCCGGCCCGCACGTTTTCGCCGATGCAGGTGTGGGACATGCGCCTGGCTCAGGGCAAGCTGACGGAGCTGCCCGTGACGAGGGGTTGGAGCACGGCGCTGATCGTCCTGCACGGCACGGTGCTGGTCAATGGCGAGAGCGTGGTGCGCGAAGCGCAGATGGCGCTGTTCGAGCGCGATGGCGACAGCATCACCATCGAAGCGAACAACGACGCCGTGGTTCTGCTGCTGAGTGGCGAGCCGATCGACGAACCGATCGTCGGCCACGGTCCGTTCGTCATGAACAGCGAAGCGGAAATCGTGCAGGCATTCGAGGATTTCAACAGCGGCCGCTTCGCCCGTATTGCGCCGTAGTGTGCGTCATTAATTTGTGCAGTACCCATGCCGCATCCCGCGGCATGGTTTTTTGAGGAGACCACCATGAGCACCCCCGCCAACTTCCAAGGTTTGCCACCGATGATCGATCCCGACGACGCCGTCATGCTGCTGATCGACCACCAGAGCGGCTTGTTCCAGCTGGTGCGCGACATCGAGCAGCACGTGCTGCGCGGCCACGTCACGGCGCTGGCCAAGCTGTCGCGCCTGGCCAACATGCCGACGTTTACCACCGCTTCCGTGCCGGACGGCCCGAACGGCCCATTGATCCCGGAAATCCACCATTTCAACCCGGACGCCGTCTACATCCCGCGCACGGGCCAGATCAACGCCTGGGACAATCCGGCCTGGGTCGACGCCATCGAAAAGACGGGCCGCAAGACCCTGCTGATCGCCGGCACGCTCACCAGCGTGTGCATGGCTTTTCCCACCATCAGCGCGCTGGCGGCCGGCTACAAGGTGTTTGCCATCATCGACGCCTCGGGCAACTGGTCGAAGATGGCCACCGATATCACCATGGCGCGCGTGACGCAGGCCGGCGCCGTGCCGATCGACACGTATGCCGTGCTGGCTGAAGTGATGAGCACCTGGAACCGCGCCGACGCGATGGAATTCGCCGCCATCATGACCGACCATATCGTGCCGCCGTACCGCGCCCTGATCGAAAGCTACGACAAGGCGCAGGGCGTGCAAAAGAATGGCCGCGAAACGAGACTGGAAATCCTCGAGGCGGCATCGAAGGGCTGACCTCCGCTACGGTGCTTCGTAGCTGTTGCGTATCGCCGCCAGCACGCCGCGCTGCTCCAGGTGCGTGATGGCGGCGTTCAGGCGCGCCAGGTCGGCGGCGCTGGTCGTGCGCGCATTGAGCATCAGGTGCACGGGGGCGCGCAGGGCCAGGAAGGGCAGGGCGTTCAAGGCGACGCCCTGCAGGCGCGCTTCGTGGCGCACGGCCAGCACGTCGCCCAGCAGCAGGTCGGCGCGGCCCGCATCGAGCATGCGCACGCCTTGCTGGAAGCTGCCGAACGCATTCAGGCGACCAGCCTTTTCCAGCACCGGCCGGGCCGCCGCGTACTGCGCGCCATACCAGCCCACTTTGGGCGCCAGCAAGGTCGAGTTGCCGCGCGCGAGCTGCGCGAAGCTGGCGATCTGGCGCTGGCTGCCGGGCGCGCCGGATTTGCTGAAGAGTCCCACGGCTTCGTCGCGATACGGGATGGAAAAGCGCGCATAGGACTGGCGTTCCGGCGTCTCCGACGCGGCCAGCATCAGGTCCAGTCCCCCTTTCTGGAACAGCAACTGGCGCCGCGCCGTGGGCAGTTCCGGCAAGGTGACCAGGGTGCAGCGGGCTTGCTTGAAAATGGCTTTCAGCAAATCCAGATCCAGGCCCGTATAGCGGTCCTGGGCATCGCGGTAGACATAGGGCGGCCACTGCTCCAGCGCCATCGTCATGCGGCAAGCCACGGCGGGCAGGGCAGATACGCCGAGCACTGCCGCAAACAGGAGATGGCGCATGCGCATATGGGAGCTTCCCTGGAGTTTCAACTTGATAGTCAATTTGCCAGAATGGCCAGGGAAGTCAAGGGCTGCGGCCGCTGAAGGCCGGCCTGGTTCGCATTTCCTCGATGTTTGCGCGTTTTTTGCCGCTTTCCCCCATGGGTGCCGCCTCCGGCGCGGCGAACACCGTGCAGTGTAATCGGCTATAGTGGCGCGGTGCCACCACTGCCCCGCAAAGGAAGACCGCTTGACTGCCCCGCTCGAGATCGCCGCCAATGTGCTGATGACTGCCTCCATCATCCTGGCTGGACGCAATAATATTCATTCCTGGTGGATCGGCATGGTCGGCTGCGTGCTGTTTGCCGTGCTGTTTTTCCAGGTCAACCTGTACGCCGACGTGATGCTGCAGCTGTTTTTCATCGTCACCTGCGTCATCGGCTGGCTGCAATGGCGGCGCGGCGCCAACGGCAAGCCCTTGCCGATCACGCGCACGGGCTGGCGCAGCCTGGCCTGGGTGGTACCGGCCGGTATCGCCTCCGTGGCGATCTACGGCATGCTGCTGCACCGCTTTACGAATGCCTACGCGCCCTTCATCGATTCGGCAGTGTTGGTATTTAGCATCATTGCGCAATTCTTGCTGATGAGCCGGCGCATCGAAACCTGGGCTTTCTGGCTGCTGGTCAATACCGTGGCCGTGCCGCTCTACTACAGCCGCGGCCTGCACCTGACGGCCGTGCTGTATGCGGCCTACTGGATCAATGCCCTGATTTCCTGGTACTGGTGGGGCGTGCAGGCACGCCGCGCGGCGCAGGCGCCTGCGGTGATTGCCGACGCTTGATATTGCCATATACCAAGTCCTTAGATTCAAATCATATATACAATCAATTTTTAATTCGTTCACGCGCTAAAGACACCGGGATATAGTGGCCTTTCCCCGCTTACCGGTGTTTTTTATGTTGCGTTTTGCCATTTCTGCCTGTTTTTCCGCCGTCCCGCACCAGCTGACCATGCAATGCATGGCGCAGTGGATGCCGGTACGTGCCCGTCCACGCATCCCCTAAGTCATTTTATCCATTTCGTTGTCGTTTGCCCGCTGGCCCACCCGGTCCGCGTGCCCCTGCTCGGCCTTTTTTATCGGAAAAAGGCTGCAATCCCAATAAGAGGAAACCATGTTCAAACCACTCGCCATCAGTCTTGCCATCGCCGCCGCCTTTCCTGCCTTCGCCCATGCCGAGGACGACATGCTGCGTGTTAACGTCACCGGATCGAATATCCGCGTCAGCGAAAAGGAGGGCGCCAGCGCCGTGCAGGTCATCACGGCCAAGGAATTGAAAGCCGGCGGCAAGACCAGCGTGTCGGACGTGCTGCGCGCCATCTCCGCCAATAGCGGCAACAGCTACAACGAACAATATACGGGTAGTTTCTCGGCCGGCACCTCGGGCCTGTCGCTGCGCGGCATCGGCCAGAAAAATACCTTGATCCTGGTTAATGGCAAGCGCGTGGCCAGCTATGCGACGGCGCAAAACCTGCAGGAAACCTTTGTCGACCTGAACAGCCTGCCAATGGCGGCCGTGCAGCGCATCGAGGTGCTCAAGGATGGCGCGTCGTCCGTCTACGGTTCCGACGCCGTGGCCGGTGTGGTCAACATCATCCTGTACAAGGAATTCACGGGCACGGATATCACGGCGCAGTGGGGCGGCTCGACGCAAGGCACGGGCCAGCATGAAAAGAGCGCGGCGCTGCAGACGGGGTTTGGCAAGCTCGAGGAAGACGGCTACAGCCTGGTCTTCTCGATCGATGCGCAGCAGCGCGACAAGCTGCAGCAAAGCGACGTGGGGTGGCTGCGCGATGCCGACTACCGCCAGCAGCAGCGCGGCAGCCTGGGCTGGACCGCCACGAATTACGCCGGCAACGACCCCACGAAGACCCTGGGCGGCGTGCGCGGCCCGCTGCAGCTGGTGCCGTACAAGGACATCAATCCCACTGGCAGCGGCCAGGTGCTGGCCTACAATCCGGCGCCGTATAAAACGCTGATCCCGGGCATCCAGCGCATCCACTCGTCGCTGCGCGGTACCCTCAAGCTGAACGCGGACACGGAAGCCTATGTCGACTTGCTGCACAGTTATTCGCGCGCCGACCAGACCTTCAGCGCGCCGCTGACGGTGAACAACGCCACGCGCGTGTGGAACAACAGCACCAAGCTGCTCGACACCATTCCCGTGGTGCTGCCCGTGGGCCATCCGAACAATCCGGGCACGACGCCCTTGCCATTTACTGCCACGCTGTTCGACCTGGGACCGCGCCTGAAGCAGGACCGCGTCACCTTCTACCGCGCGCTGGCCGGCGCCAAGGGCACCTGGGCGGGCTGGGACTGGGATACGGCCGTGGCCCATTCCAGCAGCAAGCTGGAGGAAACGGTGCAGAACTTCGTCAACCGCTACGAATTCCAGAAAGTGCTGGCCGACGGCAGCTACAATTTCTTTGACCAGTCGCAAAACAGCGAAGCCGTGCGCAACCGCCTGCGCCTGTCGACCCTGCGCCCGGCCGAATCGACGCTCGACACGCTCGACTTCTCGGCGGCCAAGGATATCTGGGACTTGCCGGCTGGCCCGCTGGGCTTTGCCGCCGGCGCCCAGTGGCGCCGCGAAAAGATGGATTCGCAAACTTCGACGGCCGTGCTGTCGGGCACGGAACTGCGCCCCGCACTCAATATCATCAACGGCTCGCGCAATGTGTCGGCCCTGTTTGCCGAATTCAATGTGCCCGTCGTAAAAGACCTGTCCGTCAACGTGGCGGGACGCGCCGACCATTACAGCGACTTCGGTAATGCGTTTTCGCCCAAGGCCAGCGCGCGCTACCAGGCGGCGCCATGGTTGTTGCTGCGTGGCACCGTTTCACGCGCCTTCCGCGCGCCATCGCTGCCGGAAATCACCGACAGCACGGCCGTCAGCTATACCGGCGTGATCGATGCCCGCGATCCCCTGACGCCGACGCAGTCGCGCGGCGTGACGGTCATGACCATCGCCAATCCGAACCTGCGCCCCGAGCGGTCGAAGAACCTGAACCTGGGTGTGGTGGTGTCGCCCACCAGCAGTTCGAGCATCGGCCTCGATTACTACCGTATCAAGCAGGATGGCGTGATCGGCACGGCCAGCGCCACCACCATCCTCGAGAATGAAAGCACGGCGCCGCAACAGATCACGCGCGGTGCCGACGGGCGCATCACGACCCTGTACCGCCAGTTCCGCAACCAGGGCCAGCGCGAAGTGTCGGGCCTCGATATCGACCTGCGCCAGCGCTTCGTCGACAAGGACTGGGGCAAGCTGACCCTGGCCGGCCAGCTGAGCCGCGTGCTGCGCTTTGCCGAACCGCTGTCCGATGGCGCGCCGCTGACCGATGGCGCCGGCACCAACTACTTCGGCTCCATCCCGAAATGGCGCGGCGTCACGTCGGCCACCTGGGAGCAGGGCAAGTGGTCGTCCACGCTCACATGGAACTACGTGGGCAGCTATGCGCAGCAGCAGCACCTTGATGAATCGGTGGCTGCCTTCAGCACGTTCGACGTGACCAGCAGCTGGCAAGTCACGCCGGCGGCAAACGTCACCTTCATCGTGCAAAACCTGGCCAACAAGCGCGCGCCCTGGGACTATGCTTCCACCGGCTTTGACTTTACCCAGGCCGATCCGCGTGGACGCGTTGCGGCGCTCAAGCTGAACTACAAGTTCTAACCACTCGCCGCCTGCCGCTGCCCCGTCTGCTCCTGCAGGCGCTGGCGGTAGGCGCTGGGGGGAACGCCCATGCGTTCGCGAAAGGCGGTGGCGAAGTTGCCCGCGTTGTGAAAGCCGATCAGCAGGGCGATATCCTGCACGTCGATGTCCGTCTGCTGCAGCAATTCCACGCCGCGGGCAATGCGCGCTTCGCGGATGAAGGCGAAGACCGTCATGCCCGTTTGCTCGCGGAACATCAGGGTCAGCTTTTCGCGGTAGGTGCCCACGCTGCGGGCGATTTCGGACAGGTTCGGCAGGCTGCCCAGGTTGTCGAGGATCAGCTGTTTGACCGCATTGACGAACACCAGGTCGGGATGCTGTAGCTTGTCGCTGATCGGCGCCGTTGCTGGCAAGGTACTGTTGCTTTTACGCATCAAACCCAGGTGGATATGGATGCGCGCGGCCAGTTCTTCCGGCGTGAACGGCTTCGAAATGTAGTCGACGCCTCCCACCTGCAAGCCCATGATGCGCTCCTTGGCGGCATCGGCGCCGCTGAGAAAGATCACGGGAATCTCTTCCGTTTCGGGATTGGCCTTGAGCAGACGGCATGCCGTGTAGCCATCCATCTCGGGCATGCGCACATCGAGCAGGATCAGGTCGGGATGCGTGGCCAATGCCAGCTGGTAGCCCTGGTAGCCGTTGAAGGCAATGCTGAAACGGTAGGGCTGCTCGCTGAGAAGCTCCATCAGCATGCGCTGCTCGAACGCGGAATCATCCACGATCAAGATGTTTTTTTTGATGGTTTCGCTGGTCAATGGCATGGCATGGATGACTTAACCAAAAAGCAAGTTGTGGCTTATTATGCCTCGCTTTTTCTTTTTTTTCTGCTTTTCTCGTATTTCAAAAGATGTTTCTCCGCGAGAAGAAGCGCGGATTTCCCAGATCGCCAATAATTCACTCATGCATTGATTTTAAGCAATGTCGATTGCCAAAAAATCTGTTTTGCCAATGCTGCAAATAATGCCGGAGTCCCTTGATTCCTGACTCCCGGCGCAAGTATTTTGTCGTCCTGGTTTGCGTGCCCAAGAAAACGCCGGCAATACCGTGACTATCCTCGACGCCCTCCATATTGGCGGGCTCATTAATGATGTTTCATCATCAGGAGGTATCATGTTGCGAGTTATTTTTCCCCGCCTTATCGTTGCTGCCAGCGTGGCCATTGCCGCCACGGCGCTCCTGCCTCGTGGCGCCGACGCAGCCGTGTATCTGAATGGCAGCGCCAGCACCACCTTTGACGTCACCCTGAAAATCATCGCCAATTGCACCATCGCGGCGGCCAATCTCGACTTTGGCCAAAGTCAGGGCGTACTGGCTACTGCCGTGAACGTCAATACGACCGTGAATGTCACCTGCACCAATACCACGCTGTATAACGTGGGCTTGACGGCCGGCTCGGGTACCGGCTCGACCGGCACGACGCGCTATATGAGCGGCACGGGCGGCAACCTGGGGACGGTGCAATTCAATCTGTACCAGACGGCCGGCAGCACCTTGTGGGGCGATACCCAGGGCACGAATACCGTCGGCGGCACCGGCAACGGCTCATCGCAGCCGATCACGGTGTACGGCAATATTCCGCCGCAAGCGACACCGGCCCCCGATACCTACAAGTCGACGATCACGGCTACCGTGTACTTTTAAGCCAGGCGCTGCGTGAAGGCCTGTGCTGCTTCCCTGATGAAAGGCGTGCTGGCACTGCTGGCTTGCTGCGCGGCGGGCGCGCACGGCGCCAGCCTGCAGATTTCGCCGGTGACGCTCAATTTGCGCGCCGCACAGAGTGCGGCCGGCATCAGCCTGCAAAACCTCGGCGACCAGCCCATCTACGGGCAGGTGCGCGTGTTCGTCTGGGATCAGCGCGATGGCGAGGAAACGCTGGCGCCGACGCAGGAACTGGTGGCCAGTCCGCCGATCGTCGAAATCGCCGCCAACAGCCGGCAGACGATCCGCCTGGTGCGTGCCCAGGCTGGCCCTGTCGCGCAAGAAAAGACGTATCGCGTGCTCATCGATGAAGTCAGCCGCGAAGATGAGGCGGGCCGCAGCGGCGTCGATATCCGCCTGCGCTACTCGGTGCCCGTGTTCGTGCTGCCGGCCGGTGCACCGGGCAAGGAAGTGCTCGACTGGCAAGTGTTCCGCGAACAGGGCGAGTGGATGTTGCGTGTCAAGAACAGCGGCAATTTCCATGCGCAGATCGGTGCGATGACATTGACGAATCAGGCGGGCAAGGAGTTTGTCATCAGCAAGGGGCTGTTTGGTTATGTCCTGGCGGCACGCATGCGCGTATGGCGCCTGCCCGTTGCCAGGGAGGCTGAACTGGATGGGCCGTTGAGTATTGCGGTAAATGTGAATGCCAAGGCACTCATTGCCAAGAATTCGACACCTTGAACATGGCTGCCATGACGGGCCGGCTTGCTGCGCGCCTTGGGCGCAAGCGGCGAAACCATGAAATGCGTCCTGGCATCCTTGCTGTTGCTGGCCATGGCGCCGCTGGCCAGGGCCGATGCGGCGGCCGTGACGGGCGCCGATCCGGGCCCCGCCAGCTTGCCCAGCGATCCGGCGGCGCCGAATGAACTGTATCTGGAGGTCACTGTGAATGCTGAATCAACCGGGCTGATCTTGCGCTTTACCCAGGTGGGCAAAGGCTTGCGCAGCAGTGTGGCGAACCTGCAGCAGCTGGGGCTGGACCCGGCGCGCCTGGGCGCATCCGGTCAGGCCGAGGTGGCGCTCGATGCGATTCCCGGGCTTCGCTATGACTATGACGCGGCGCGCCAGAGCGTGTCGCTGCAGGTGGCGGACGACTTGCGCTCGCCTTACCGCATCAGCGCGCGCACGACGGCGCAGACGCCGCCATCGCGCGTCACGCCCGGCGCCGTGCTCAATTACGAAGCGTATGCGGAGCTGGGCCAGACGCGGCGCGCCGCCATCTTCAACGATTTGCGTTATTTCAATGACAGCGGCGTCTTCAGCAATACCGGCACCTTGAACCTGGGGTCGGACCAGCGCAAATACATGCGCTTTGACACCTTCTGGAGCCACGCGGACCCCGAGACCTTGCAAACGTGGCAGGTGGGCGACCTGATTTCTTCGTCGCTCAGCTGGAGCCGCGCCGTGCGCGTCGGCGGCCTGCAGTGGCGCAAGAATTTCCAGCTGCGCCCTGACCTGCTGACCTTTCCTGTCGCCTCCGTCGATGGCACGGCGCTCGTGCCTTCGTCGCTGAGCCTGTATGTCAACGGCGTGCAGCAATATGCTGCCAGCGTACCCAGCGGTCCATTTGTACTGAACCAGGTGGCCGGCATCAATGGCGCCGGGCAAGCCACCATCATCACGCGCGATGCGCTGGGGCGCAGCGTGACGACCGTGCTGCCCCTGTATGTCGATACGCGCATGCTGGCCGGCGGCTTGAGCGATTACTCGGTCGAGGCGGGCGCCGTGCGGCGCGACTATGGCCGCCGCCTGTTCGGCTATGAACGGCAACTGGTCGCCAGCGCTTCCGGTCGCCACGGCGTCAGCGACAATTTGACGATTGAAGGCCATGCGGAATTGGCCGCCGGCCTGTATCAGGCGGGGGCGGGCGCACTGGTGCGGCTGGGCCAGGCGGGTGTGCTCAACGGTTCGCTGTCGGCCAGCGCCGGCCGCAGCCGTGGCGTGCAGCTGGGCGCCGGCTACCAGTACATGGGGCCGCGCTTCAGCGTGGATGCGCAAAGCGTGCGCGCCAGCGCCGGGTTTGGCGACCTGGCCTCGCGCGACGGCAGCCCCGTGGTGCGCGCGGCGGACCGCCTCACCTTCAGCCTGCCATTGCCGGCAGGAAGCAGCATCAGCAGCAGCTACATCAGCTACCGCACGCCTGGCGCGCCGCCATCGAAGCTGGCCACCTTGGGCTATTCGGCCACCCTGTTTCACGGCCTGTTCTTCAACGCCAGCCTGTTCCAGGACTTGCGGCAACGCGAGAAACGGGGCTTCTACTTTGGCCTGAGCATGGCCTTCGACAACAATCTGGCCATCAGCGTGAACAGCAGCCGGCAGAACGGCGAGAGCGGCCGCAGCATCAGCGCACAGCGCGCGGCGGACTTTGGCGGCGGCTTCGGCTGGAACTTGCAGGCCGGTACGGCGGGCAGCAATGCCTATCGCCAGGCGCAGGTGGAATACCTGGGCAATGACGGCCGCGTGAGCGCGCGCACGCAAAGCAGCAGCATGGGCAATGCCTCCTCGCTGGGCGCGGCTGGCGCGCTGGTGCTGATGGATGGCCATATCGAGACGGCGCGCCAGGTGGGCAACGGTTTTGCGCTGGTTTCCACGGGTGGCGTGGGCAATATTCCTGTGCTGCATGAAAACCGCCAGATCGGCGTGACGGGCAGGAGCGGCTATCTGCTGGTGCCGAATTTGAATCCCTATGGGAATAACCAGATCAGCATCGCCACGGATGAACTCGATGTTGACGCGCGGGTACCCGTGAGCAATATCAATGTCGTGCCGCAACATCTGGCGGGCGTGCTGGCGGCCTTTCCCATCGAGCGCTACAGCGCGGCCACCGTCATCGTCCAGGATGCGCAGGGCAGGCCGCTGGCCACGGGCTTGCCCGTGTTGCACGTGCAAAGCGGCAAGCAGACGGTGGTGGGATTTGACGGCATCGTTTTCGTCGATGATCTGCTTGAGCAGAATCAGCTGCAAGTTGGCGAGGGCGACAGCGCCTGCACGGTGCGTTTTGCCTATGCGCGTCCGGCGGCGGGCGGCTTGCCCGTGATCGGGCCGCTGCACTGCGTTAGCGCTGCTGCCGGCGCCGGGGCAGGCCGCTGATGCGCCGCCTGCTGTTATCGCTGACTCTGCTGCTGGGCTGCGCCTGGGGCAGCGTGGCGCAGGCGGCAGACACCTGCACGGTCAGCATGACGAATATCGATTTCGGCTCCGTCAGCCCGATTTCCGGCACCGATTACGTGGCGCAGGCAACGGGCACCTTCAGCTGCCTGTTTTCGTCGCTGAACCTGGGGCAGTTGCTCACGCCCAATGCGCAAGTGTGCATCTCGCTGGGGCTGGGCACGAATTCCACGTCGGCCCTGCCGCGCAAGCTGGGCAACGGCAGTAACCGCATGGAGTACAACGTGTACGTGGACAATTCGTATGCGACGGCGAAGATCTGGGGCGGCGCTGGCGTGGCGGGCGCGCCGTCGACCTTCGGCATGATCCTGTCGGCCGGCTTGCTGGCGCCGCCCGGCACGTATTCCACCACCTTTACCGTGTACGCAAAGATCCCCGCCGGCACGACCCTGGCCGCCGTGCCCACGGTCGCGAATGCCAATACCGCCTATACGTCGAGCTTTGCCGGCGTGGGCACCTATACCTACACCACGTATGGCCTCATCAACCTGCAGGGTTGCACGGCCAGCAGCGGCAGCTTCGGTTTCACGGTGAATGCCACGGCCATCAACGATTGCACCATCACGGCCACGCCGATGGCGTTTGCGAACGCTTCCATCCTGACGGGCAACCTGCGCAGCACCAGCACCTTGTCCGTGCGTTGCGTGAACAACAATGCCTACCAGATTGCCCTCAACGGCGGCAGCGTGGCGCTCAATGTGGCCAACCGGCAAATGAAGAACACCGTCACCACGGACAAGGTCAGTTACCTGCTGTCAGCCACCCTCGACGGTGCGCCATGGGGCGATGGCACTGCTGGCACCAGCATGGTGACAGGCACGGGCACGGGCGCCAGCGTGCCGCTGACGATCTACGGCCGCGTGCCGGCGCAGGTGTCGCCGCGTCCCGGCGACTACAAGGACACGGTGACGGCAACGATTTATTTTTAGAACGTGACGGTGACGAGGTCGGCGCCCGATGGTGTTGCCTGCTGGAGCAGCAGATAGGGCGTGTTGTGCTGGCAGCGTACCTGGGCGCCGCCGCGCTGCGAGACGATGGTGCACGCATCGTGGACGACGAAGGTGGCCTGGAACGATGCGGAAGAGACGGTACCGGCGGTGGTGGTCTGGCAAACGGCAAGGGCAAACAGGGCTGGCAGTACGGCAAGCTTCAAAGGAGTCATCTTGGATGCATCTGGCGAAAAACGGGCGTGGTCAGCGACGCCGCATGGCAAGGCTGACACCATTTTTCGTACCGGGTTGAGGGGGACAGAACGAGCCATGATTGTACTGGAACAAGAAAAGTGTGAGTTTGTGCGTATTTTCAGGCCGCCATCATGGGGTGAGCGTAGCTTTCAAGATGATAGTAACTAAGTTTCCGTATTGCAACTGAAATACTTTTTCGATTGTTGTGTTGAATCAACGTGAGGAGATGGCCATGAAACATACCAACTTTAATAATTTGCCTTGCCCGATTGCTCGCAGCCTGGGCAAGGTGGGTGAATGGTGGAGCATCCTCATCCTGCGCGAAGCGTTTTATGGCAAGACGCGCTTCGACGAATTTGAAAAAAGCCTCAAGATCGCGCCCACCATCCTGACGCGCCGCCTGGCCGACCTGGTGGAAGGGGGCCTGATGACGCGCCGCCTGTATTGCGCCAAGCCGCCCCGCTACGACTATGTGCTGACCAAGTCCGGGCGCGCCTTCAAGCCCGTCTTGCTGGCGTTTATTGCTTGGGGTAATGAAAACTTCGCGCCGGAAGGCGCCAGCCTCGTCATCGCCAGCCGCGACACGGGCCTGGCAGCCGATCCGGTACTGGTCGACGCCACGACGGGCTTGCCCATCAATGACGAGTACTACGCATTTGCGCCCGGACCTGCCGCCAGCGACAGCATGCGCAGCATCATCCTCGATGCGGAAAAAAGCAGCGGCATCGCACCCAAGCCGAAGGCGCCGGCCGCCAACCGCGGCTGGGTGGCGGAAGGCCACCTGGCCTGAGGACGCGCTGGCAGGCGAGCAGCAAGTTTGGCGTACAGCAAAGCGGACACGGCGGCATGGCGTTACTGTCGCACTATGCAACTCAAGTGCGGCGCAAGCCCGGCCCGGCTGTGTGGGCGGGGCAGGGCGCCAGCCGTGAGCCGATGTCCGTGAAAGGAGTACTGCGATGAGCACACTGCAACAACACGCTTGCCGCGCCGCCAGCGTGCTGGCGCTGGCCGTCCTGCTGGGCGCCTGTTCCCATGGCCCGCATGAGCCGGGCGGCCATGACGTCACCTTGACGGGGGCGCAGGAAGTGCCTGCCAATACCAGCACGGCCAGCGGCAGCAGCAATCTCCGCGTCGCCCGCGACCGCAGCGTCAGCGGCGGCGTGCGCTACACGGGCATGGTGGCGACCGTCGCGCATATCCATGAAGCGCCCGCCGGCGCCAATGGTCCCGTCATCGTGCCGCTGGTGAAAACCGCCGAAGGCATGTTTGCCGTGCCGGCCGGCGCCATGCTCACGCCGCCCCAGTATGCGAGCTACCAGGCCGGCAACCTGTACGTGAACGTGCACAGCGCCGCCTATCCGGCAGGCGAGATCCGCGCCCAGCTCAAGCCCTAGCCCGCCAGCGGCGTTCTCCCCGAAACCTCCTTGGGCCGCGCGAGCGGCCTTTTTTTGCGCCAGGCGGCCGGTTGCACGGTGCGCGCTACAATGGCGCTCCATGCTGACCATCCTCGCCATCACCTTTCCCTTCTTCGCCCTGGTGCTGTGCGGCTACTTGGCCGTGCGGCGCAAGCTGCTGCCGCTGGCCGCCATCGGCGGCTTGAACAGTTTTGTCCTGTACTTCGCGCTGCCCTGCATGCTGTACCGCTTCGGCGCCGCCACGCCCATCGCGCAGCTGCTCGACGCCAGCGTGTTCGGCGTCTATCTGCTGTGCGCGCTGATCATGGTGGGCGTCACCATGGTCATGACCCTGAGCCACCGCATCGACTGGAACAACGCCGCCTTCGGTGCGTTGGTGGCGGCCTTCCCGAATACGGGCTTCATGGGCGTGCCCCTGCTATTGACCTTGCTCGGCCCCCGTTCGTCTGGTCCCGTCATCGTCACCATCGTCGTCGACATGTTGATTACCAGCTCGCTGTGCATCGCCCTGTCGCGCATCGGCAGCGGCGGCGCGCATGGCAGCCGCGCCGCCGTCGTCAATGCCATGAAAGGCATGGCCGGCAATCCGATGCCGTGGGCGATCGTGCTCGGTGCCTTGTCGTCGTGGCTGGAACTGGCCTTGCCCAAGCCGTTGATGCAGACGGTGGGCCTGCTGGCCGACGCCGCCTCGCCTGTCGCCTTGTTTACCATCGGCGCCGTGCTGGCCCGTTCGCAAATGAGCACGAGCGACCCCGCGCCGCTGGGAGAATATGTGCCCGTGGCGCTGAAAAAACTGCTGCTACATCCGCTGCTGGTGTGGGGCATCGGCCACGCGGCCATCGCGCTGGGCGCGCCGCTCGATCCGTTCGCGCTGACCTGCATGGTGCTGGTGGCTTGCCTGCCCAGCGCCAGCAACGTCTCGCTGCTGTCGGAACGCTTCGGCGCGAATACTGCGCGCATCGCCCGCATCATCCTGGTCTCGACGGCGCTGTCGTTTCTGACGTTTTCAGCGGCCGTCAGCTGGCTGGCGTGAGGGAGGACTCGCTGGCCCGGGCCACGCCGCGCGCCTTGCGCATCATCGTGAGCACTGCGCGGCGCGCATCGCCCGCATCATTCTGGTCTCGACGGCGCTGTCGTTTTTAACGTTTTCGGCAGCCGTCAGCTGGCTGGCGTGAGGGTGGACTCGTTGGCCCGGGCCACGCCGCGCGCCTTGCGCATCATCGTGAGCACTGCGCGGCGCGCATCGCCCGCATCATTCTGGTCTCGACGGCGCTGTCGTTTTTGACGTTTTCGGCGGCCGTCAGCTGGCTGGCGTGACGTTGGCGGCGATCAGCGCGCCCAGGGCCTGCGCCGCACCGGGCTGGTTGTCCAGCGCCAGGCCATGCGCCATGCTGGCCTGGTCCTGCATGCTGCGGTTCTGCCCCAGCTTCCATTTTCCCGTGATGCGCGTGAGGGGGATTTCGATGCCGACGATGGCTTTCAAGAGTTTCTCGATATAGCCGGCCGGTGCATCGGCCACCCGCCACGGCGTGGCTAGCCCCGCTTCATGGCGCGCCGTCAGCCGCTCCACCAATCCCAGCAGCCACGCCGCATCGTCGATGGCGCGCAAGGGGCCGTGGGCATGCACCACGGCGTAATTGAAGGTAGGGACTTCCTTGCCGCTGCGCTGCTTTTCCGCATACCAGGCGGGCGTGATGTAGGCGTGCGGCCCCTGGAAAATCACCATGCATTCATCGTTCTCGCCGGCGCCGCGCCACAGCGCATTGGCGCGCGCCACGTGGGCGCGCAGGATGCCGAACGGGGCCTCGGGCGTGGGTGCGGCGATCTCGAACGGCAGATGGTCGGCGCACAAGCCATAGTCGTCATGGCGCACCAGCGCGCCCAGCGGATGCGCGGCTATCAGGCCATGCAGCACGTCGAGGCGCTCTTCGCGAAAGCTGGCGGGCGTGTACATCTAGTGCGCTCCTTCCACGACCACGTCGGCCGTCAGCGAATTGGCGATGTAGCAGCGCTCGTGCGCGTCGTGGTGCAGGGCCGCCAGCGCGTCGGGCGAGGGTGGCGTTCCCGCGAAGGCGATGCACGGACGCAGCACGATGCGCGTCATGGCCAGGCGGCCTTGTGCATTCTTGCCCAGTTCGCCGACGGCATCGTCGCGGTAGTCGTCGATGACGTAGCCGCGCTGCGCCGCCAGCGACAGGAAGAACAGCATGTGGCAGCTCGACGTGGCGGCCACCAGCGCTTCTTCCGGATCGATATTTGCCGCCACCGACATGGGTAGCGGCACGGACAGGGGCGACGACGAGGCGGGTACCGTCAGGCCGCCGTCGAACTGCCATGCATGGCCACGGCTGTAGCGCTGGCTGGCGAAATCCTGGCCGTCGCGCTGCCAGGCGACGGTGGCGAAAAACTGATGCATGGGTGCTCCGCAAGAGTAGAGGGGATGCGCCATCTTAGCGCCAGTCTTGGCTATTTAAAACAGCCAATAAGTGCTATCTTTAAGCTACCAATTCAAGAGCGCCGCCATGCCAGCTTCCCACCTGCACCAGATCATCGCCGCCTTGCCGCTGCAGCGCGGCGCCAGCGAGCCGCTGTTTCGCCAGCTGTATGCGGCCATCAAGGCGGCCATCCTCGATGGCCGCATGAGTCCCGGCATGCAGTTGCCGCCCACGCGCGAGTTTTGCCGCCTGCTGGCCGTGTCGCGCCAGACGGTGCTCAATGCATATGCGCTTCTGACGGCCGAAGGCTATCTCGACGGCGCCGTGGGGCGCGGCACCTTTGTCAGCATCGACGTCCCCCTGGCTGCGCCGCCCGTCAGGGCGGACGCTCCCGGCCTGCTGCGGCCTCTGTCGGCGCGCGGGCAGGGCGTGGTGGCGGCCATGCGCCAGGTGGCGTTCCACCGGGGGCCGCTGCGCGCTTTCCGTGTCGGCATGCCGCGCATCGACCACTTTCCGTTCGACGTGTGGAACCGCCTGGAAGCGCGGCGCTGGCGCCGGCCCGACCACCATTTCGGCTACAGCGACCCGGCCGGCTACCTGCCGCTGCGCGAACTGCTGTGCGTGTACTTGAAAGCCTCGCGCGGCGTCCAGTGCACGCCGCAGCAGATCGTCATCACTTCCGGTTCGCAGCAGGCGCTGTTCCTGCTGTCGACCATCCTGCTGGCGCCGGGCGACGCGGCCTGGATGGAGTCGCCCGGCTACCGGGGCGCCAGCGGCCCGCTGCGCGCGGCCGGCGCGCGCGTCTTCCCGGTTCCCGTCGATGCGCAGGGGCTGGACGTGGCGTATGGCGTGGCGCACTGTCCGCAGGCGAAGCTGGCGTACGTGACGCCATCGCACCAGATGCCGCTGGGCGTGAGCATGAGCTTGCCCCGCCGCCTGGCCCTGCTGGCCTGGGCCGCGCATAATAAAGCCTGGCTGGTGGAAGACGATTACGACAGCGAATACCGCTACACGGGCGCGCCGCTGGCCTCGCTGCAAAGCCTGGACCGGGCCGGCTGCGTGGTGTACGTGGGTACTTTTTCGAAGGTGCTGTTCCCGGGGCTGCGCCTGGGCTATATGGTGGCGCCGCCCGCGCTGGCCGACGCGCTGGTGCAAGCCAAGGCCGTGATGGACCGGCACACGGCCATCGTGCCGCAGATGGCGCTGGCCGACTTCATCGCCGAAGGGCACTTTGGCCGGCATATCCGCCGCACGCGCGACAGCAATGCCGAACGGCGCGACCTGCTGGTGCGCGGCATCGCGCGCGAACTGGGCGACCAGCTCGCGTGCGGCCCGGCCGACAGCGGCCTGGAGCTGTGCGCGTATTTTCGCGCCGGCCACGATGAGGAAACCGTCGCGCGCGCAGGGCTGGAGCATGGCATCGAATTGCGTCCGCTGGGCCACTATGCGGATCCGGCGGCGGGCCCGGAATGTGCCACGCCACGCGGGCTGCTGCTGGGCTTTGCGGCGATTCCCCCGGCCGAGATGGCGCACGGCTTGCAGGAACTGGGCCGCATCCTGCGCGGCCGATAAACTATACTGGCACTTGCCTGCACATGAAGAACACGACCATGAATATTACCCGCTGCGCCTGGACCAACCCGGCCAATCCCCGCTATCTCGACTACCACGATACAGAGTGGGGCGTGCCCTGCCACGACGAGCGCCGGTTGTTCGAGATGCTGAACCTGGAAGGCGCGCAGGCGGGCCTGAGGTGGGAAACCATCCTCAACAAGCGCGATACCTACCGCGCCGCCTTCGACGGCTGGGATGCTGAAAAAATCGCCGCGTATGGCCCGGACAAGGTGGCGCAGCTGCTGCTCGATCCCGGCATCGTGCGCAACCGCCTGAAGGTGGCGGCCGCCATCACGAATGCGCAAGCCTACCTGCGCCTGCGCGCGGAAGGGCAGACCCTGGACAGCTTCCTGTGGGCGTATGTCGATGGCCAGCCTATCGTCAACAGCTGGCAGCCGGGCGAGTTTCCCGCCAAGACGGCCTTGTCCGACAAACTCTCGAAAGACTTGCTCAAGCGGGGTTTCAAGTTCGTCGGCTCGACCATCATCTACGCCTACATGCAGGGCATCGGCATGGTCAATGACCATGCGCCCACCTGCTTTTGCCGGGCGGGGCGCTGATGCGCCGCGCTCTCGTCCTGCTCGACACGGATTTTGACGGCGCCCGCCTGCGCGCCGCCTGTGCGGCGCATGGCGGCCGCCGCCTCCATTACATCGCGCTGGCGCCGCGTCCCGTCGATGCGCGCCACTTGCCCGAGCAGTGGCGTGCACAGTGGCCGCCCTGCGTGCCGGGCCTGCACCGCATGGTGTCGCACGATGGCCTCGTCACGCTTGATGTGCTGATCGGCGAGCCCGATGCCTGCCTGGCGCAATTGTCGGCGCGCGTCGATGAAGTACATCTGGCCTGGGTGCCCGCAGCCACGCCGGTGCTGGCGCGCCTGATGATGGACGGCGCCCGCCTGCAGGCCGTGCACCTGGACGAGGCGCAGCGCGCCGCCCTGCAAAAGAATGGGTTTGTCTTCGACGAGAGCCGCCTGCGCGCCGTGTTTTATGCGCGGCGCGAAGAGTACGCGGCCGTCACCGTGCCCGAGCGGCGCGCCATCGTCATCGGCGCAGGCGTGGCCGGCGCGGCCGCCTGCGAACGGCTGGCCGCGCGCGGCTGGAAGGTGACCTTGATCGAACGCCACGCGCAGCCGGCCAGCGAGGCGTCGGGCAACCTGGCCGGCATCTTCATGCCGCTGATGTCGAAGGACGACAATATCGCCACGCGCCTGGTGCGCACCGCCTACCTGTACTCGCTGAGCCGCTGGAAAGACCTGGGCGGCATCGGCGCCGCCATCGAGGGTGTGCAAAGCGGCGTGCTGCACCTGGCGCGCGACGGCGCGCATGCGCAGGTGCAGCGGCAGATCGCCGCCAGTGGCCTGTATCCGCGCGAATTCGCCCGCTGGCTGGAAGCACCCGAGGCGAGCGCCATGCTGGGCGCGCCGGCGCCCGATGGCGCCTGGTGGTTCGAACAGGGGGGCTGGGCGCGCCCGTCTTCCGTCTGCGCGGCCATGCTGGACGCCTGCGGCGCCTTGCTCACGCGGCGCTTTTCCAGCAGCGCCTTGCGCCTGGAGCGTGGCGAGGAGGAATGGCTGGTGCGCGATGCGCAAGGCACCTTGATCGCGGCCGCGCCCACCGTCATCCTGGCGGCAGGCACGGGGGCAGTCGATTTCGAGCAGGCGGCGGGCCTGCCGCTGGACGCCGTGCGCGGCCAGGTCACGCACCTGGCCGAAGGCAGCTTGCCCTCGTTGCCGTTCGTCGTCTGCCGCGAAGCCTACATGACGCCGGCGCACCACGGTGTCGTCTGCGTGGGCGCCAGCTACGATGCCGATGCGGACACCGACTTGCGCCCATCGAGCCAGGAAGACAATATCGGGAAGATCGCCGACATCCTGGGCGTCGCCCCGTTCGATGCGCCGCTGGCGGGTCGCACGGGATTTCGCTGCATGGCGCCGGATCGCCTGCCGCTGGCGGGCGCCTTGCCCGACCCCGGCATCCCAGGCCGCTGCGAGCGCCTGCGCGACGTACCGCGCTGGCCCGGCCTGTTTGGTTTGCTCGGTTACGCCTCGCGCGGCCTGATCTGGGCGCCGCTGGCGGCCGAGCTGCTGGCATGCCAGCTGGAGGGCGAGCCGCTGCCGCTGGAACGTCAGTTGGCAGAGGCGCTCGATCCTGCCCGTTTTTTACTTCGCGAACGCCGCCGCGCTGCTTGAGCGTAGGCGCAGAGCAGGCGAGGGCTGGGGTCAGACCCCCAACACCGCTGACGCCAAGCCTGGCGCCAACGCGTGTGAGGGTCTGACCCCATACACCGACCCATATACGTTTTTCAGCTTTCCAAACTCTTTTTAATTTGTTTTCCGAACAACATAAGTTCGCTACAGTGGACTCGTGCTGGTTTTTGACGACGGAATAAAGAGGTGGAAAGATGGCTGCTGCAGAACTGATTTTCGATCCCCGCGCCGGGCACGGCGAGGCGGCCTTTGACGAAGTACTCAATCTCGCGCGCGCCCAGGCGCAGGCGCAGGGCTTGCCGTATGCGGGTATCGTCAGCGCGCAGGATGCGTGGCAGCTGGTGCAGGCCGGCAAAGCCGTGCTGGTCGACGTGCGCACCAACGAGGAACGCACCTTCGTCGGCTACGTGCCGGCCTCGCTGCACGTGGCGTGGGCGACCGGCACGTCCATGAACCGCAATCCCCGCTTTACGCGCGAACTGGAAGCCAAGGTGGGCGGCAAGGATGCCGTCGTGGTGCTGCTGTGCCGCAGCGGCAAGCGCTCGGCCGCAGCTGCCGAAGCAGCCGCCAAGGCGGGTTTCACGCATGTCTTCAATATCGCGCAAGGCTTCGAGGGCGACCTCGACGAGCAGCAGCAGCGTGGCCACAGCGGTGGCTGGCGCTGGCATGCGCTGCCTTGGCTGCAAGATTAACTCTCTTCCCGGGACCACCATGAACCAGCGAGCCATCCCCCCTGTCTCCCTTGCCGCGCAGCCGCAATGGGAACTGCGCCAGATCGTCGATGAATTGCGCGCCGTGCGCGAGCAGTGGCGCGAAGGACTGGCCAGCAATCAGGAGTGCGGCGCGCGCGAATTCCCGTCGCGCCAGCATTTGCACGACATCATCAAAGCCCTGTGCGCAGCCCTGTTTCCCATGCGCCTGGGCCCCCTCGACCTGCAGCAGGAGAGCGAGGATTTCTTTGTCGGCCATACGCTCGACACGACCTTGACGGGGCTGCACGAACAGGTGCGGCGCGAACTCAGTTACCACGCGCGCCAGCATGGCTTGCAGCAGACGGTCTCCATCGAACAGCAGGCGCTGGCCATCGTGCAGCGCTTCGCCCGCGCGCTGCCGCGCATCCGCGCCCAGCTCGACACGGACGTGGCGGCCGCCTTCCATGGCGACCCGGCCGCGCACAGCGTCGATGAAGTGCTGCTGTGCTATCCGGGCATCCTGGCCATCATCCACTACCGCCTGGCGCACACCCTGTATGCGCTGGGCGCGCCGCTGGTGGCGCGCATCATCGCCGAAGTGGCCCATTCGCAGACGGGCATCGACATCCACCCGGGTGCCATCATCGGCAGCAGTTTTTTCATCGACCATGGCACGGGCGTGGTGATCGGCGAGACGGCCATCATCGGCGAACGGGTGCGCATTTATCAAGCCGTCACCCTGGGCGCCAAGCGCTTTCCCGCCGGTGCCGACGGCGTGCTGAAAAAGGGACTGGCGCGCCATCCCATCGTGCAGGACGACGTGGTCATTTATGCGGGCGCGACGATCCTGGGACGTGTGACCATCGGCCAGGGCTCCGTCATCGGCGGCAATGTCTGGCTGACCCGCAGCGTGGCGCCCGGCAGCCATGTCACGCAAGCGCATAACCAGCAGGAGGCGCAGGAGTTGCCGGAATTGCCGGCGCCATCCCACCCCGCTTTTGCCCACCACCCATGAGGACAGCATGTTGATCAAACAGTTTGGACTGGCCGTGCGCCAGTTGCGCGAAGGGCATGGCTGGTCGCAGGAGCGCCTGGCCGAAGCGGCCGACTTGAACCGCTCGTTCATCGGCGAGATCGAACGGGGCGCCGCCACGCCGTCGCTGCTGACGGTGGAAAAGCTGGCCGGCGCGCTCGGCATCGGCCTGGCGGGATTGATGGCGCGCTGCGAGCCGGAATTGGTGGATTAAAAACAGGTAAAACGCATAACAAAACCGTAGCGAGCGGCAGTGAGTTGTGGCCGAGAAGCGCAGCTGTGCGAATGCACAGTGAGCATCGCAGGCTGCAAATCGCGACGCGCAGTAGGTTTGGTTAAGCGTGTTTTGGTGGCGATAGCATGTTGAGAGAAGAGGGGAGACGTCCGATACTTTATTCGTTTTTCAGATAAGCATATTCACTTTTCTCATCAGGAGTAGTCATGGCAGAAGCAACAGAGAACCAGTTCGCGCTGGGCGATAACGCCGCGCGCCAGCTGGCCAATGCAAGCAAGAGCGTCCCCCAGTTATCCACGATCACGCCGCGCTGGCTCGTGCACCTCCTGCAATGGCTGCCCGTGGAAGCGGGTATCTACCGCCTGAACCGCGTGAAGAATCCGAAGGACGTGCGCGTCGCCTGCTCGCAGCGCGACGAGTCGGAACTGCCGCAAACCTTCGTCGACTACGACGACCAGCCGCGCGAGTATTTCCTCAATGCCGTCAGCACGGTGCTCGACGTGCACACGCGCGTGTCGGACCTGTACAGCAGCCCCCACGACCAGATCAAGGAGCAGCTGCGCCTGACCATCGAGACGATCAAGGAGCGCCAGGAAAGTGAGTTGATCAACAATCCCGATTACGGCCTGCTGGCCAGCGTGCACGACGACCAGCGCATCTTCACCCTGACGGGCGCGCCCACGCCGGACGACCTCGACGAACTGCTGACGAAAGTGTGGAAGGAGCCGGGCTTTTTCCTCGCGCATCCGCTGGCCATTGCCGCTTTTGGCCGTGAATGCACGCGCCGCGGCGTGCCGCCGCCGACCGTCAGCCTGTTCGGCTCCCAGTTCCTCACGTGGCGCGGCGTGCCGCTGGTGCCATCGGACAAACTGCCGATCGAAGACGGCAAGACGAAAATCATCTTGTTGCGCGCGGGCGAACAGCGGCAGGGCGTGATCGGCCTGTTCCAGCCTGGCTTGGCGGGCGAGCAAAGCCCGGGCCTGTCCGTGCGCTTCATGGGCATCAACCGCCATGCGATTTCGTCCTATCTGATTTCGCTGTATTGCTCGCTGGCCGTGCTGACCGACGATGCGCTGGCCGTACTGGAAGACGTGGAGATCGGTAAATACCATGACTACCCAGACACCTACAAGTGATGGCGCGGCGGGCTTGCCTGCCGTCCCGTTCTTACCTGATGAAGCGACCCTGAACCGCCTGGCCGGTGAATTCTTTGCCCGCCTGCCGGGCGTGGATAAGTTTCCCAGCCTCGGTGGTTCCGGCAGCGTGCTCGATGCGGCGCCCCGCTATGCGAACCGGCCGCCGCCGCCGCCCGGCCCTTCGTTTGCCGCCATCGCCCCCGGCGTGGCAACGGCGCAGGTGCCGCCCGTGACGGCGCCGCTGGAGTCGCCGATTGCGCCGGCACCGGCCTCCGTGCCGACGCCACGCCTGTCCGCCCTGAGTGCGCCGTCGCCCTATTATTTTGTCGGCGGCGCGCATGGCTATCCCGCGTCGAACGGCAAGCTCGACGGCCTGGCGCATCAGGGGCTGGGACAAGCGGCACCCGACGATGTGCGGGGACTGTTTGCCACGCCGCAGCAGACGCCCGCGCGCCAGCTGCCCGTATCGCCGGCTAACAGCCAGCCCGCGTTCTATTTCCAGACCGAGCTGCCTTCGGCGGCGAAGCCTGGCCAGCACCAGACGCCGGCGTCGTTCGACGTGCATGCCGTGCGGCGCGATTTCCCCGTGCTGGCCGAACGGGTCAACGGCAAGCCGCTGGCCTGGTTTGACAATGCGGCCACCACGCACAAGCCGCAGTCGGTGATCGACCGTGTGTCGTATTTCTATGCGCACGAAAATTCGAACATCCACCGCGCGGCGCACGCATTGGCGGCGCGCGCCAGCGATGCCTATGAAGCGGCACGCGCCAAGGTGGCGCAGTTCCTCGGCGCCGCTTCGCCCAATGAAATCATCTTCGTGCGTGGCGCTACCGAGGGCATCAACCTGATCGCCAATACCTTTGGCCGCAAATACATCGGCAGCGGCGACGAGATCATCGTCTCGCAGCTCGAGCACCACGCCAACATCGTGCCGTGGCAGCAGCTGGCGGCGGAAAAGGGCGCGACCCTGCGCGTGATTCCCGTCGACGACAGCGGGCAGATACTGCTCGATGAATTCCGCAAGCTGCTCAACGGGCGTACCAAGCTGGTGTCCGTGACGCAGGTGTCGAATGCATTGGGCACCGTGACGCCCGTGGCACAGATCATCGCGCTGGCGCATGCGGCCGGCGTGCGCGTGCTGGTCGATGGCGCGCAAGCCGTGTCGCATTTGCGCGTGGACGTGCAGGCGCTGGGCGCGGATTTTTATGTCTTCTCGGGCCACAAGGTGTTCGGCCCGACGGGCATCGGCGCCGTATATGGCAAGGCGGACTTGCTGGAGCAATTGCCGCCATGGCAGGGCGGCGGCAACATGATCGCCGACGTCACGTTCGAGCGCACCGTCTACCAGGGCGTGCCGAACCGTTTCGAGGCGGGCACGGGCAATATCGCCGACGCCGTGGGCCTGGGCGCTGCCATCGATTACGTGCAGCGCATCGGCCTGGAAAACATCGCCGCCTACGAGCACGCGCTGCTGGAATACGCGACGCACCACCTGCAGGCCATTCCCGGCGTGCGCCTGATCGGCACGGCGTTTGACAAGGCCAGCGTGGCTTCGTTCGTGCTGGCCGGTTACGAGCCGGCGGAAGTGGGGCGGGCCCTGAACGACGAGGGCATCGCCGTGCGCTCGGGCCACCACTGCGCCCAGCCGATTCTGCGCCGTTTCGGCGTCGAAGCGACCGTGCGGCCATCGTTCGCCTTCTACAATACGTATGAGGAAATCGACCGCATGATCGTCGTGGTCAAACGCCTGGCGGCCGCACGCCGCTGATCTTGCCGGCTTGGCCATCCAATGCCGCCCTTGCGCAAGCGGGGGCGGCATTGTTGCGTCAAGTCAGGGACTTTACGCGCGGCTGGCAGGCGCGCGCATGCTGGCGGTATAATTTATCCTTGGCAATATTCAAGCTGCGGCCCAAGGAGATATCCGGTGGAAGATCAACACAGCTCGCCCGAGCTTTTCCTGTTCCTGGCGTCGACCGTGCACGACATGAAAAACTCGATCAGCGTTGTCAGCGGCACCCTGGAGTCGCTGCTGGCGGCCGAGCAGGCCAAGCCCTCGCCCCAGGCCGACCCCGCCTACCTGCAGATGGCGCAGATGCTGTACCAGACCAAGCGCCTCAACGATAACCTGATCCAGCTGCTGGCCCTGTACAAGGAGGTGGGCAAGCCCGGCTACCCGTTCGACGTGCAGCCGCAGCTGGTCAGCCAGGTGGTCGACCAGGTGGTGGACCAGGAAAAGATCCTGCTGGCCTCGAAAGGCATCCAGCTGGAGACGGCCTGCCCGCCCGAGCTGATCTGGACCCTCGATGAAGACCTGGTCATCGGCGTGCTCGCGCATGCCATCAACAACGCCATCCGCTACACGAAGGACACGATCCGCCTGTCGGTCTGCGAGGCCGATGGCTTGCTCGAGCTGCGCGTGGAAGACAATGGCGACGGTTATACGCAGGCCTTGCTCGACGCGGGCAGCGCGGCCATGGATGGCATGGCGGCCGGCGTGAACTTTTCCACCAACAGCACGGGACTGGGGCTGTATTTTTCCAGCGAAGTGGCAAAGATGCACAAGCACCGGGGCAGCAGCGGCAGCATCGCGCTGGAAAACGGCGGCGCCCTGGGCGGCGGCTGTTTCATCCTGCGCCTGCCCTGAACGAGGAATCCATGACGACAGACAACCACGCCACCGCCGCCGAAGCGGGCAGCACCGACTGGGCCGACAAACATTATCTGCTGGTCGACGACTTCATCGGCATCCGCATCCTGCTGCGCGAATCCCTGCGCAACCTGGGCGCGCGCCATATCGACCAGGCGGCCAGCGGCGGCGAAGCCATGAAGCTGCTGGCCAAGACGCGCTACGACGTGGTGCTGTGCGACTACAACCTGGGCGAAGGCAAGAATGGCCAGCAAGTGCTGGAAGAGACGCGCGTGCGCAACCTGACGGCGCCATCGAGCGTCTGGCTGATGGTATCGGCCGAGAAAAGCGTGGAATCCGTGATGGGCGCGGCCGAGCACCAGCCCGACGCCTACCTGATCAAGCCGATCACGGAAGGCGTGCTGCTGACGCGCCTGAACCGCGTATGGCACAAGAAGCAGGTATTCCGCGAGATCGACCAGGCCTGCATGGAAAAGGATTATCTGCGCGCGGCCAAGCTGTGCGACGCGCAGATCGAGCTCAACAAGCTGCACGAGCTGGAACTGCTGCGCATGAAGGCCAGTTTGCTGTTGAAGAGCGGCGAACCGGAAAAGGCCCGTGCCGTGTACGAGAAAGTGCTGGCCGAGCGCGATTACAGCTGGGCCAAGGCGGGCCTGGGCAAGATCCGCATGAATAACGGCGAACACGAGGCGGCGCGGCAGATCTTCCAGGGCGTGATCGTTGAAAACAAGTATTACATCGACGCCTACGACCAGATGGCCGTCGCCTACCAGTTGATGGGCCAGCACGAGGAAGCGTGCGGCGTGCTGGAAAAGGCGGCGCGCCTGTCGCCCAATTCCGTGCCGCGCCAGCGCAACCTGGGACTGGCGGCCTTGAAGGTCGGCAATGTCAGCATGGCGGAAAAGGCCTTTCGCAAGTGTATTTCCATCGGCGAGTTTTCCGTCATGAAGACGCCGGACGCCTATCTGGGCCTGGCGCGCGTGTGCGGCCTGAAGAAGGATGCCAAGGAGGCGCTGCAATGGCTGTTGCTGGCGCAGCGCGAATTCTCGCCCGAGCAGATTGGTTTGCGCGCGAAGATCACGGAAGGCATGGTGCACCATGAAACGGGCGATTACCGGCGCGCCCGCAAGTGCGGCGACGAGCTCGAAGCCATGCTGCTGGAAGACCCGGCGCGGCCCGAGAAAAGCATTTGCATGGAACTGGCCACCTTGCTGTTCGCCGTCGGCGTCAAGGATGCGCCGGCCGGCCTGCTGTGCTACGTGGTGAAGAACAACCACGACAACCAGGTGGTGCAGGACGAAGTGCAAAAGATTTTCGACAAGGCGAAGATGGGCGACGAAGGCACCAGCCTGATCATCGCTTCGCGCAAGGAAGCGTCGGACTTGATGAACAAGGGCGTGCTGCTGTGGAAGACGGACAAGCTCAACGAAGCGGTCGCCTGGATGCGCGCGGCGCGCGAAAAGCTGCCGAACAATTTGCGCATCCTGTTCAATTCCGCGCAAATCATCGTGTCCTTCCTGCAGCAGCGCGGGTTTCAGGCCGACTTGGCGGCCGAGGCCATGGAAGTGTTGTTGTATGTAGACAAAATTGCACCAGGGCAGCAACGCTTCGCGCAATTGATGGAGCAACTGGTGCAGCTGACGCCGCCGCCCGGGCCGGAAGAGACCGTCGTGGTCGTAGAAAAAGCGCCGACGGCGCCGGAAAAAGGCGGAAAATCCATGCGCGAGCGTGCCGGATGATAAACTAGGGGCCAGCGTGGGTTCGCCCGTGCTTGAGTTGCTTTACAACAATAAGGAAGAAACTATGCGTGATGTGGTCAATGAAGTGTACAAAAAAATGAAAGTCGGCAGTATTGCCTGGGTACGCCCGGTCGCCGCCAAGGGAGACACGCTGGAAACATTCCAGTCTTCGTACGAGCACGCCAAGGCGCTGGCCGACGAAGGCCTGATCACGATCGGTGACGTAAAACGCCAGGCCGACAACATGATCGAGGCGATCCGCATTCATCGTATCGCCTGATCATATCGCCGGCTTGCAGCATCAGGCCTTGCCTGGCGCTTTAGCCTTGGGTGCCGCGCGTTTCGCGGGCGCCTTGCGCAGCGGGGCCTTGGCCTTGGCTGCCGTGCCTGCCTCTGCAGGTTTGGCCGGCTTGCTGGCCGCTGGCTTGGCTTTGCTCACGCTGCCAAAGCTGGCCGCTGCCGTACTGGCCGCATCGGGCGACATGGCCGTCGATACGGCTTGCTTGAACTGATCTTGTAACAAATTCCACCAAGCACTTGGATTGGCCAACTGGCTGCCGGCATCGCCGGGTTCCGCCGCAGCGGGTTCCGGTGCGGGCGCAGGTGCGGGCGCCGGTTTCGGTTCAGGCGCCGCAGGCGCGGCTTGCTGGAAAAACGCGGAAGCGTAGGGTACCGATTCAAACACGGTTTTCTCGCTGGCGCCCGGTTGCGTGATGGCCGCCGCCAGTGATGCACCCATCGATTTCAATGTGGCGATGGTGCCGCGCTGCACTTCCAGCGCCTGGATACTGCCGCGCAGCATGCTGGTATTGAGGTTCAGCCACGCTTCGACGGCTTTCAAGTCGTTGATTTTCTTGTCCAGCTCTTCCACCGACATGGTAGGCGCCGTGATGCCAGGCACGCCCATGCCGGGCACGCTCATGCTGCCCCACAGGTTTTTGACGAAGTCGAGCGTATCGGTCACAACTGCTGCGCCCGGAATTTGGGGCATTTGCGGGTTTGCCATGCGAAATCTCCTGGTAGATGGATAGGCTTAGCGTAGCAGATATCGGCTTGCAACTGACGTAATGCCGCCAACATTTTCTTACATAAAACATTAAGAGTTGAGCACGGGCAAGAAGCGGGAAGCGGGGCGGAAGCGTTACACTACGCCTCATGATGCCTGCTTCCTTCTTTTCGTCACCGCGCCGCCGTACCGTCATCTTTGTTGCGGTCATCGGCGCACTGCATTACGTGGCGCTGGAATGGCTGACCTCGCATGCCAGCATGGTGCCGCTGGGGCAGGATCATGCACAGGTGGTCAGCATGGCCTTGATCGCCGAGCCGATCCAGCCCCTGCCGGTGGCGCCGCCGCCGCCGCCCGAACTGCTGCCCGTGCCCAAGCCCAGGCCGCCGCCACCGCCACCGCCGCCGCTGACGGAGCTGGCGTCGAGCGAAACGCCGCAGTTGACGGCGCCTGTCAGCGACGTGCCGGAAGGCCCGGCCACGACCGCGCCGGCCGCGGTGGCTGCGCCGGCCATCACGGCGCCCGCACCGGCCGTGGCAGCGGCACCCGTGCCGGCCAGCGCGCCGCCGCCACCGCCCGTCGAGCAGGCACGGCACTACAAGACGAATGCGCCCGCGTCGGCCCAGTTCGACCTGCACGTGGACCGGCGCGATGCGGACGGCACCAAGTGGCAGGGCGTGGCCGCGATGGCGTGGGAAAACCGGGGCGACGCGTATCAGCTGAAGCTGGAGGTGGGCTTGAGCATGCTGATCACGCGCATCAACCTGCTGGTGCTGACCAGCGAAGGCGTGATCGATGGCAGCGGCATCGTGCCCGTCACGGCCACGGAGAAACGCAAGGGCCGCGCGCAAACGGCCACGCATTTCAACCGCGATGCCAAGGCCATCACGTTTTCGGCCACGACGGCCACGGCGCCATGGCAGGAAGGGGTGCAAGACAAGGCCACGGTGCCGTTCCAGCTGGCCGCCATCGGCCGTGCCGACGTCAACCAGCTGGTGGGCAATATCGACATTCTCGTCGGCGAGGAAAAGGAAGCGACCGTGTTCCGCTTCCACCTGGTGGGCGAGGAAGAGCTGGAGACCAAGATGGGGCGGCTGGTGACCTGGCATTTGCGCCGGCCGCCGAAGCCCGGCACGTATTCGTCGCAGCTCGATATCTGGCTGGCGCCATCGATGCAATGGTATCCGGTACAAATACGCAATACCGAAGCGAACGGGGCGCTGACCACGCAAACCGTGACCAAGATCTCCGTAAATGAATCAACAGGAAAATAAATGACCACTTTGACTACCTTGAAACGCATCCTGGCTGCCAGCCTGCTGGCCGCCACCCTGACGCCCGCCATGGCGGCGGACGAGCCCGTGGACCATCCCGTCATCAAGCGCCCGTACAAGCTGGCGCCATCGGCCGACCTCGTGTATTCGATCAAGGCCAAGCAGCGCGGCATTGCACTGTCGGGCGAATCGGTCAGCAACTGGCGCGCCGGCGACGGCAAGTATTCGCTGCTGGCCGAAACCAAGGCCGCCCTGTTCGGCAAGATCCTGGAACAGCGCAGCGAAGGCACGGTCGACGATTACGGCCTGGCGCCGGCGCAGTTCGTGGAAAAGCGTTTCCGCAAGGAGGCGGCTACCACCACCTTCAAGCGCGACAGCAAGACCATCGTCTTCAGCGAGGGCGATGACAGCTATCCGCTGAAAGGCGGCGAGCAGGACCGCAACAGCACCGTCTGGCAACTGGTCAGCGTGGCGCGCGCCGCGCCCGAAAAATTCACGCCCGGTTCGGAATGGAGCTTCTTCGTTGCCGGCCGCCACGACGCCGAACCGTGGACCTTCAAGGTCGTCAAGCAGGAGACCGTCGCCACCGGCCAGGGTCTGGTGGAGGCCGTGCACCTGGTCAAGGCGCCGCCGCCGGACAAGAAGGGCCAGCAAGTGGACCTGTGGCTGGCGCCGTCGCTGGAATGGTATCCGGTGAAGGTGACGTTCGCCGATGAAGACGGCGACTACGTCGAGCAAACCCTGCAAAAGATCGTCAAGAAGTAAGTGTTCACTAATGGTTTGGGGCCAGGCATGCCGTGTTTGGCCCGCCATTTCATCCTCCTGGCCCGGCACGGCGCACCGGCCGTGTTGCGCCGTGTCCGCACCGCCCCCTCCCATGCGCTAAATTGCATGTCAGAACTGATATACTGACGCCCCCGCCCCGCAGCGCCGCGTTAGCCCGCAGCGCCGCCCGCTGAACACTCATCCGGAAAAGAATGATTGATATAATGGCAAGTGCAGCCGTGGCTACGGATGCAAATCAGACAGAGCAAGAGCATCACGATTCCTTGCAGGCGCATTTCCAGCCCAATATTTCGGCCGACGAGATCGAGCAGGTATTTCACTTGAAGCGGGCGCAGCCCCTGCTGCAAGTGTTTACGGCCCTGTTCCATGGCGGTTTCGATGGCGTGCTGGTGCGTCTGCTGGTGTTGCGCGAACTCGCGTCCGATGCGGCCACGTCCGCCTATACGCGTGCCGATATCAATACGAAACTGGCGTATCTGTTGCCGGAAAGCCTGGAAACGGTCTTGCTGCGCCTGCGCTCGAACCAGTTGCTGGCCTGGGATGCGCAGCAGGGCGTGTACCGCGTGACGCCGATGGCGCGCAATGTGCTGTCCGCCATCGACAGCCTGCTGGGCCTGGGCCAGACGGAAGATGAAGCGGAAATGGGTTTCCTGCTGTCGCAGGTGGCGGGCGCGCAAGCCGTCGGCGGCGTGTCGGTCGAGCAACTCCAGCATTTGCTGGGGCGCCTGGTGGACTTGACGGAAGAATTCTCCGACGCCATCGCTTCCGGTTCCGAGTTCCGCTTGCGCACGGCGCAGGCGAAGTGGAACATGGCGTGCGACTGGGTCGAGAAGGGTTCCGAGATTCTCGTGGCGATTACTTCCGATGAAAACGCGGACAGCGCCACGCACAAGGCGGCGCAGGCGATTGGCCGCGCACAAAGTAAATTGTTGAACATGCAAGGCATGTTTTCGCGCGCCCTGAACCAGATCGAGCGTCAGCGCGTCCACCTGGGCCAGTCGGGCCTGTCGACCACGGACATCAAGCGCTGGCTCTTGCTGCATGATGACCTGGCCAGCCTGGCCGAAGGCGCCATCGACCAGCCCGTCGTACCGCTGTTCTCCACGCCGGCCGAGATGATCGACGTGGCGGAAACGGAGCTGCTGTCCGAACGGGCGGCAGGCGTCATCAACACGGGCCTGCCCAGCGGCGAGGACGCGCCCACCACCATCAGCGACGGACCCGCCATGCAGCTTGAACTCGATGACTTGCTCGAACGCCTGTCGAACTTCGCCAGCCTGGGCAATTTCCCCAGCATCGGCGAAGAGGGGCCGAAATCGGTGCCCGTGCAGGATTCGCTGCTGCCGGCCAGCTTTGCCGTGGCCTCGTACCGCGCCTCCATGCTGCCGCTGCTGGGCGACGTCTCCGAAGCGAGCTTGCAGGGATCCACGGCCGAACTGGCCCGTTTGCCGATTACCTTTACACCGACCGACGAGATGGTCCAACTGACCGACCCCCACGTGGCGGCCATGTCGATCGCCTCGCTTTCACTGAATGTTTCACTTGATTTAGATAGCGGCACCGCCGATGAATGACGATTCCCAAATCCTGATTGCGCGCCTGCTCACGCATCAAACCCTGCGCCGCGACGACAAGCTCGTCAAGCGCGTGCTGTCCGACGAGCTGTTCCGCGCCGAGATCGATGCGCGCCTGCTGGCCTGCGGCCTGAAACTGCTCGACAACGTGTATGCCGACCATGTCACCCTGGCCCTGACGCGCACTATCGAGCCGAAGATCTTCGGCGCGCGCGACGTGTGGCAAAACAATAATTTCGGCCTGGCGCGCGATGGCGTGGCCTTGCTGGTGGTGCTGTGGGCGCAGATCATCCTGCCCAAGCGCGAACGCCAGGAAACGCACCAGCACGCGGACGACGACCAGAACGATATGTTCGGCACGGAAAAGCCGTTGCCGCGCGCGGAAGACGCGTCGATCGGCATTTCCTACAAGGCGCTGCTGTCCGACTTCGGTGACAAGCTGGGCAAGAAGACGCGCATGGACATGAATCTGGGCACCCTGGCCAAGCTGGGCTTTATCGAGCGGCGCGGCGATTTCATCCTGGAAGGTCCGCTGCTGGACCTGATGATGGACACGGACGTCTTGAAAGAGCGCATCATCAATGGCGCCCTGGCCGACGTGTTCAAGCGGGCGCCGGCACGCCTGGTGGCCGTCAGCGGCGATTCACTGCTCGACGCCGACCTGGCAGACGACCTGTCCGCCGACATCGGCGACGAGCCCGCGTCCGACCTCCCTCACTGAAAGCGCCCATGTTTCATATCAAATCACTTGAACTGGTGCACTGGGATTACTGGCAGCGCATCAAGAATATTCCGCTCGACGCGAAGATCATCACCATCGCGGGGCAGAACGGCTCCGGCA
The DNA here is from genome assembly GCF_002735685.1 of Janthinobacterium sp. BJB301. Taxonomy (NCBI): domain Bacteria; kingdom Pseudomonadati; phylum Pseudomonadota; class Betaproteobacteria; order Burkholderiales; family Oxalobacteraceae; genus Janthinobacterium; species Janthinobacterium sp. BJB301. The sequence goes on from NZ_PDZJ01000005.1 coordinate 174,003, forward strand.
AGACCACCTTGCTCGACGCCTTGCGCACCCTGTTCGGCCTCGACTGCTCGATGGGCCGCACGTATAAACACTATGCGCGCCACTCGGGCCAGCAGACGGCCTGGCTGCGTGCCGTGGTCGACAACAAGAACGTGGGCAAGCAGTTGTCGAACCGCCCGTTCCGCAGTTCCGGCTTCTTCAGCGACGATGAAGTGACCCTGTTTTGCCAGATCCAGAAGAACGGCGGCGACTGGAAGCGCCAGTATCTGATGCGTCCGGGTAATGTGCAGATCGAGGACATCACGGATGCCAACGACTGGCTGGGCGTGGAAAACTACCGCAAGCGCCTGGCCAATGCGGGCCTGTCGCCCGCCATGTCGAAAGTGCTGGCGCTGGAGCAGGGCGAGACGGACAAATTGTGCGAATACGCGCCGCGCCAGCTGCTCGACCTGGTGTTCCAGGTGTTTGGCGACAAGGAAGTGCTGGACGCCTACGACGAAGCCAAGCGCCACCAGCGCGATACGGAAGTGGAGCTGAAACGCTTCGAGACGGAACTCGAGGCGTCGAAAACCAACCTGGAAGGCTTGCGCCTGCGCGTGGCCAATTATCACCAGTGGGAAGGGCTGCATAAAGAGCGCCGCAACCTGCTGGAAGAAGTGCTGCCCAGCTTGCAGTACCACGAGGCACGCGAAAAGGCGGCCATCGCCAGCCGGCAATTGCGCGATGCGCGCAAACCGATGGCGCAGGCGGACCAGCAACTGACGGACAAGCGCAATGCGCTGGCCGCGCAAGCGAAGGCCCTGTCCGACGCACAGATGAACGAGACCCTGCTGGAGCAGGAATCGATCGGTCTGCAGAGCCGTTTGTCCCTGATCAATGCGAAACTGAAACCGCTGGACAGCCTGCTGGAACAGAAGGACCGTCTGCACAAGCTGGCGGCCGACTCGGGCAGCGACATCGCCGAAGTGGCGGCCCAGCTGGAACAGAAGGAAGCGGAATTGCTGCGCCAGCGCCAGCAGCGCGACGCCCTGGCGGCCCGTATCGCGGCCGAGCAGGCGACGATTGCCGCGCTGCAAGGCAAGACGGCCATGCCGGAGCCGGACAACGTGCGCGGCATGCGCCGTGCGCTGCGCGACGCGGGGATCAGCCACGCCATGCTGTCGGACATCGTCGAAGTGACGGACAGCCGCTGGCAGGGCGCCGTCGAAGGCGTGCTGGGCGGTTATGCCTCGGTGGTTCTGCTGGACAAGGCCAAGGATGCGGCTGCCGCCTACCGCCTGGCCGAGAAGGAACGCTATCGCCACTTCATCGTGCCGGACCTGGTCACGGCGCCCGTCGCAAAAGACGAAAGCTTGCTGGCGGTGGTGAAATTTTCCGCGCCCGTGCCCAGCTGGCTGATCGAGCAGCTGTCGCGCATTTCCCGCGTCGATTCCGTCGAAGCGGGTTTCAAGCTGGGCAACCACGAAGAGTGGATCACGCCCGAGGCGTACCACCGCGAACGCCGCGGCGGCCGCTCGCTGTTCGTGGAAGCGTCGCGCTACCGCTTCGGCCAGGCTGGCCGCAGCGGCCGCCTGGAAGCGCTGCTGCGCTCCTTGCCGGGCCTGGAAGGCCAGGAAGACACCTTGACGTTGGCGATCTCGAAACTGGCGGCCGAAGTGGGCGCCTTGAAAGCGCGCATCGCCGGCGTCGACGCGGCCAAGGAACTCAGTGCGCGCCAGGAAGAATTCGCCGAAGCGCTGCGCAACTCCAAGCCGCTCAAGGAAGAGCGCCTGGAAGTGGGCGGGCGCCTGGGCGAGCTGCAGAACCTGACGAAGAACGCCACCGTGGCGCGCACGCGTGCCGATACCGTGTGGCAAAACGCGCGCCTGGCCTTGTCGGAAGCGGAAGCCGGTTCGCGCCTCGGCTACAAGAAGCAGATCGAACAGCGCGCCGAGCACGCTCGCGCCTTGCTGGCCCTGCGCCATGCATGGCGCCACTTGCCGAAAAGCTGGCGCCGTCCCGCACGCCGCGCTGCCCTTGTGGCCGAGCACCAGAATGCGCACCAGGTCGATCTGCGCGTGGCCAGCCTGCAAAACAGCCTGGCGCGCGATGACTGGGAACTCGACGCCACCGTCATCGACCAGCACCACCGCCTGTCGGACCAGCTGCATGGCCGCCAGTCGGAAACGGACGAGCGCCGCTACCAGAACAACCGGGCCATCGAAGCGACGGGCAATGCCCGCGGCGCCTACATGGAGCGCTTGCGCTACACCATCAAGACGTACAGCAAGAACATCAAGGAGCTGGGCGAACTGGCCGGCATCGAAGTGCATGCCGACCCCGTGCGCCTGGAAAACGACGATGTGCAGCTGTCGCAGGCGGGCTTGCATGTGCGCTTCAAGTTCGATGGCAAGGGCGTGATCGGCATGAATGACGGCGAAGCGTCGGGCGGCCAGCAGGTCATGAAGTCGCTGGTGCTGTTGATCGGCTTGCTGAAATCGGAAGACGGTTCCGGCGGCTTCGTCTTCATCGACGAACCGTTTGCCCACCTCGATATCCGCAACATTCAACTGGTCGGCGAGTTCCTGAAAAACACGGAAGCGCAATACCTGATGACGACGCCGTTGACGCACAACACGGATGTCTACGATCCGTCGGAGCTGACCTTGATCACCAGCAAGAAGAAAAAGGATACCCAATGGGCGCAACCGATTTTCGTGCTGCAGCGCCGCGTCGATCCCGTCTCGGGCAAGGCGGCGTGATGCTGGTGCGCATCTCGCTGGCATCTGCCGCGCTGGCGCTGGCGTGTTCGGCGCCGGCAATGGCCAACGACGGCATCGGCTCGGTCGGTACCGGCGGCATTATCGTCGGCAAGAGCGACGCAGTGGCCATGAAAAAGGAGGTGCTGACGGTCAGCCCGGACTTGATCAAGGTCGAGTACGAGTTTCTCAACGAATCGAAAAGCGATGTGGAAGAGACCATCATCTTTCCGCTGCCTGCCTACGAGGCCGGCTACCACCAGTCGCCCACGTATTACGGCCAGCCGCAGCAGTTCTCGATCGAGGTCGACGGCAAGCGCAAGGATTACCAGACCGTGCTGGTCGCCAAACTCGACAGCCGTGACGTGACGGCGCGCCTGGCCCAGCTTGGCCTGTCGGACGCGCAAGTCGCTTATTTTCCGTCGTTCAGCCCGTTCGAAAAAAAGGTGGCGCCCTTGAGCGCCGCGCAGCAAAAAGCCATGATCGCCGAAGGCTTGCTGGCCAAGCTGTCCGAAGACGAAGAATGGGTGCCGGCCTGGTCCGTGACGGTGGTTTACCAGTGGCGACAGAAATTCCCTGCCGGTAAAACGGTGCGCGTGCGCCATCAATATGCGCCTTTCGTGGCCGCCGGCCCCGGTGCCTCCTACTTGGGCGACGGCAAGGAGTTTGAGCAAAAGTATTGTGGCGACAAGGCTTTCTACAAGACGTGGAACCGCCTGGCGGCGCAGCAAGGCGAGAGCGGCTTCGTCAATGCCAAATGGGTCTCGTACATCTTGAAGACGGGCAACACCTGGAAAAATGGCATCGAAGACTTTACCTTGAACCTGGTCAAGGGCAAGCCGGATGAGTTGATCAGCCTGTGCTTTCCCGGCACGTTCACCAAGATCAATCCCACCACCTTGCAAGTCAAGCTGCGCAACTTCCGCCCGCAGCAGGATCTGAACGTATATTTCGGCAATGTCGAGAATGGCAGCGGGAATACGGGCGAGGCGCCTGCGTTGCGTAGCAATTACTTGCTGACGAAATAGAAAGACCGCGCTTTGGAAACTGCTGCTCTTCAGCACCCACTGCGTATGCTGTTCCCGGGTGCGCTGCTTGCCGTGCCCGCCGCCCGGGCCGACAGTGATGCCGCTTCCAGCAAGCCGGCGCGCGCCTGGAAGCGATCCTGGACCCGCGCGTGAGTACGCAGCCGGCACTGGCAGCGCGGCTGCGCGCCATCGTCAGGAGCACGCCATGGTGCATGCAAGTCCTGCACGCCGTGGCGCAGCTGGGCTTGCCGGACTGCTGCATCGGCGCCGGCGCCGTGCGCAACCTCGTGTGGGACGCCTTGCACGGCTATGCGCATCCATCGGCATTGAGCGATGTCGACGTGGCGTATTTCGATGCGCATGATTCAAGCCCGGAAAGCGAAACGCAGCTGCGCCAGCGCCTGGCCACCTTGCTGCCCGGCGTGCCGTGGGAGGTGTGCAACCAGGCCAGGGTACACCTGTGGTTCGAAGACGAGTTTGGCTACGCCGTGCCGCCCCTGCTGTCGCTCGACGATGCCATCGCTACCTGGCCCGAGTTTGCCACCTCGGTTGGCATCTATCTGCAGCCTGACGGCGAGATCCGCATCGTCGCGCCGCATGGCCTCGATGACCTGTTCAGCATGGTGGTGCGGCGCAACCCCGCGCGCATCAGCGAGGACGGCTATGCGCAGCGCCTGGCCAGCAAGGACTATGCGGCGCGTTGGCCGCGCGTCACCATCATCTCCCAAGCAAATGATGGTGTAAAACGCAATTAAATGCACTATGGATACAGATTGCCTATAATTACCAATTATCCAATAGTATTCTTCTGATCTGATGTCCCTATCGATTTCCCCGCCGCTGCGCCGCATCGGCCGCCTGTTCTGCCTTTCCTCCGCCCTCGTGGCGCCCGCCGCCTGGGCCGACAGCTACAGCGATTTCCAGCAAGCCAGCGCGCGCCTGGAAGCGATGATGGCCAAGGCGACGCCACAAGGCGGCTTGCCGCGCCTGGGCGACCCTGACGTGGCCGCGTTGTTTGCCCGGATGACCGATGCGCCGCGCCTGTTCCAGGCGCCCGTCGCGGCGCTGCAGGACATGAACCAGAGCGTGGCCCTGTGCGAGCGTGCCACCAACGTGGGCAAGGCCTATTACCAATTTGGCCTCGCGCTGCCGCTGCCGCTGTCGGGCGCCGAATTGCAGCAGGCGCGCAAGGAGCAAGTGACGCAGAACCTGGCCAATTATGGCGATGAAATGAGCACCATGTTCGCCTTTGGCCTGCATTGCCATGCGCACTTGATCCGTCTAATGGAGCAGGAATTCAGTCACCAGCCGGGGCAGGAGGTGAGCGGGGCCGAGCGCATGCGCGCGCGCGCCTTCAGCAAGGGATCGAGCACGGCTTACTCCGGCGTGGTGCAGTTCGTGCAGGTGGCGTTCTGGAACGTGGCGCAAAAGAAAATGATGCTGGAAGCGGCCGCGCAGCACGCCACGGCGAACGCGGGCCTGATGCCGCCGCCCTTGCGCGAACGTTTGCTGAACAGCCTGGCGGATGCGGACAAGGACCTTGATCCGGCCCTGGCGCCGGCGCTGGCGACGATCCGCCAGGCGCTGTCGGTGACGACGTGTACCGGCCTGTGCCAGTACTATTGACGGGATGACTTACTCGGGCGCCTGCAGCGGCTGGTTGCGCTGGCGCCAGCGCACGAGGCCCCACGCATACACGGCGTAGTAGCCGATGACGAGGCCGTAGGCGGCCATGGTCAGCGCGCTCTGGCCAAACGGAGGCGGCGGCACGGGCACGTCGAGGCGCGAGTTCAGGTAGATTTGCATGCCGCGGTACAGCAAGCGGGCGATGAACAGCATCGTGATGGTCAGGCCCAAATAGCGGTGCTGGGTAAAGAAAAAGTCCTTGCCGACGTGTTCGAAGCGCGTCAGCTTCAAGCCCAGCACGCCCAGCCAGCCGCCGGCCAGGGCAGCGGCGCCCAGGCTGGACAGGGGCAGGATGTCGAATTTCGTCGTCGTCGCCAGGAACAGCAGCAGCGCGGGAAACGCGACCGCCACGGTCCAGTGCCGCCACAGCTGCGATTTCTGGCGCGCCACCAGTTTTTTCAGGCGCGAATAAATGCGCCAGACCAGCAGCGGGACCAGTAACAGCAGGGCGAGGGTGGTGGTTTCCATGTATGCAATCGGGTACGGGTAAAACAGCGATTGTAAGCCAGATGGGGACGGGCGGCGATGCTTGTCAAACGGTAAAGTTGCATGTTGACATTTACATGGCATGCAAGCACTATGCCCTGTCACGCCATGCCGTGGCCGCGGACGCCAGGCCGGCAGGCAAATATGGACAGGCGGCGGGCATCTCGTGGTATGGTCTTCTTTTGTCCACCGGGAGGCCAGCCATGTCCGTCATCCATGCCCACCGCGCGCCCGACCCGGCGCCCGTCGATGAACCCATGCCGGCGCCGGAGCCGCAGGAAGCGCCCGGGCACCATCCGGGGCCCGTGCATCCGGTGCCGCAGGACGATCCCGTGCCGCACCCGCATCCCAGTTAATCTCGTCAAGAAAGGCTGTTTTAGATGGCAATTGTCAAGGAAGTCTACACACGCAAAGTCAGCGGAGAATCGTTCGACTATGAACTCGATTACACCCAGGGCGCGGATGTGGCCTGGATTGCGCGCGTGTATCACGACGGCGTGCTGAAAGGCTCGCCGCACGGCGCGCTGACGGCCAACGTGCTGTCCGGCCCCGCGCTGGAACAATACCTGCGCGCGTATGTCGAAGGCATGATCGAGCGCGGGCTCGACGTGGCCGAGTAAGCCGCTTGCGGTAGAGCAAAGAAAAGGGCGCCGAGGCGCCCTTTGTTGTTTCTGGTGGCGTCGGATTACGCGGCTACGCCGCCAATCCGACCTACGCTCGATCTAGTCGAATGCCCACGTATATAAAACGTCCAGGGCATTGTTCGTGCCCGTCTGGAATTGCAGGGTGATGCGGCGGTTCAGCTTGTAGCGCAGCTTGACCAGGCTCGTCGCCGTACTCGTGCCTTGCTCGAACGTCAGGTAGGCGCGCGAGGACAGGCGCTTGCCGACGGTGACGACCGTGCTTTCCAGCCCTTGCGCCTGCGACAGGCCCACTTCATCGAGTCCCAGCGAACTGGCCAGCTTGCCCTGCAAGCCGCCGCCGGAGCCGCCGAAGAGGGCGCCCGCAGCCGTCGTCAAGAGGGCCATTTCATCGCCGGCCGCCGTTTCCGCGCCGTGGCCCAGGATCAGCCAGGCCAGCTTGTCGCTGTCCGACACGCTGGGCGTGGAGACCAGCTTGGCCGTCGGCGCCTGGGCCGTGCCGCGCACTTCCACGCCCGCTTCCACATTCGTTTCCGACAAGGCTTCGCCCTCGGGGCGCTTGCGCACGGCGAGGATGTTCAGGGACGGGTTGTCGTAGGCGCCCGTGAAGGCGATCAAGCCCCGTTCGATGGCCAGTTTCTGCCCATACGCCGCATACAGGCCATTGACGACCCGGATGCTGCCCGTCACGCGCGGCGCGGCGCGGTTGATGACCCTGGCGCGCACATTGCCCGCCAGGTCCGCATCGATGCCCATGCCGCGCAGGTGGAAGGCATTGCCCAGGTCGAACTCGAGGTCGATATTCAGGGGGAGCGAAGGCGCTTCCTTGCCGCCCTTGACTTCCTTGCCCAGCACCACCACGTCGCTGCTTTGCGTCGGCGTGTCTTGCGGCGCCAGCTCGATCAGCGCGCGGTTGGCCTTGAACTTGCCCTCAAAGCTGAAGCGCTTGTCATTGCGCACCAGGGTGCTGTTGCCCGACAGGATCAAGGTACGGTCGGGGCGCGACAGCGCCTGCAGGCGGTCGGCCATCAGTTTCAGTTCCAGGCTCGCTTCGCCATTCGCAAAGCGTACCCAGCCATCTGCCTGCACCTTGCCATCGCCGCCGTCAAAGCTCAGGCGCTGCAATTGCAATTGATCGCCGGCCAACTTGGCTTGCAGTACACCATTGCGCAACTTCAAGCCCTGGTCGGCCCAGTTCACCAGCAGCTTGCTGCCGTTGATGTCGCCATTCAATTGCGGCGCGCCGATGGTACCGCTGCCGGCCAGCGCGATTTTCAAGGCACCGCCCAGTTCCAGGCCCGGCTGGCCCGTCAGTGGCGCCAGCCACGCCAGCGAATCGATGCTGGTCGTGCCCGTCAGCGAGAGGGCGCTGTCGTTGCTGATGCGCCCGCCCAGCATTTGCACGGTGGCATTGATGTCGCTCTGGCCCGCGCGCGCGCCGTCGAGTTTCACGGCCAGGCGCAATTGCTGGTTGGCGACATCCACGCGGGCATCCAGGGTGCGCAAGCCCAGCGCCAGCGGCTGTTCCACGCCTACCGTCACGTCGCCTTTTTCGCGGTAGATATGCAGCATGCCGGCCAGGGACGGATCTTTCTGCTTGGCCGTCGGCACCTGCATGTCGAGCGACCACTGCGCGCCCAGGGTCAGGTCGCTGCGCGCATTGGCCTGCAGCGCGGGGATCACTTGCGCCAGGTAGGTCAGCGCCACGCCGGCCGCCTGGCCGGAACTGGTCCAGCGCGGGCCGTTCTTGACCAGGTTTTGCATGGTGATGCTGCCTGCTGGCAATTTGATGACGGTGTTGCCCACGCTGATCTGCTCGGGCTGACCGAGGCCCGCCACGCCGCTGCCGGCCGGGCCCGCCACTTTCACTGGCACGGGCGCTTGCAGCACCAGCGCATAGCGGCCCTTGTTTTGCAGGCTGTCGATGGTGCCCGTCCAGCCGGCGCCGCTCTGGCTGCCGCGGACTTGCACGGTGGCGTCGAAATCGTCGTTGCGCGCCGCCAAACTCACCGTATGGCTGCCGCGCGTGCCCGTCGTGCCCAGGCGGGCGCTGGCCAGCTTGAAGGTGGGCGTGCTGTAGCCCGTGATGTCCAGGCTGCTGACCATGGGGTCGAGCGCGCCCTGGCCGGCGCCCACGCTGGCGCTGCCCTTGATGGATTTCAGTTGCTGGTCGCCAAAGAAGGTCAGGTCACGGCCGTCGAGCGTCAGTTGCGCGGCGGGCGCGTCCATCTTGCCGCTGACGGAGCCGGCTGCCTGCAGCACGCCGGCAAAGCGCGGACCCAGGGTCGACAGTTGCGGCGCATCGAGTTTCCACGTCAGCTTGTCGGTGGCGCCGCCCAGCGCGCCCTTGGCCAGCAGGCTGTTCGGCCCCAGGCGCAGTTCCGTATCCACGCTGTCGATGCGTTTCGCGTTGGCCGACAGCTTGGCGTAGCCGGCCAGCGGGGCGTTTTGCAGGGTCGATTCGCGCAGGGCCAGGTTGAGGGCCACTTGCCAGTCGCCGCTCAGGCGGCCGTTGCCGTTGAAATCCGCATTGACGTTGCCGTTGGGCAGTGATGCGCCAAACGCGGCTGGGTTGATCTTTTGCAAGGAACCCGTCATTTTCAGTTCCGCTTCCTTTTTCGGCCCCGTCAAGCCCACGTCGCCGCTGGCGTGGATGGCGCTGTCCGGCGCAGGGCGCTTGCCGCTGGTGAGACCCAATCCTTTTGCATCGGCAACAAAGCTCGTGCGCGGCTGCTGCAGGGTGCCTTGCACCACGCCGCTGGCCAGCACGGTGCCCAGCAAGTCGCCCTGCAGGGCGGAAAGTTGCCGTGCATCGACATTCCAGTTGAGCTTTTCGCCGGCGCCGCCAAAGTTGCCCTTGGCCGTCACGTTGTTCTTGCCCAGTGCCAATTGCACGTCGATGCCGCTGAAGTGGGCTGCATCGGCCGTCAGCTTGCCCTTGCCCGACAGGGGCTGGTCGAGCAGCTTGCTGGGGCGTACGGTGAAGTCCGCATTCGCCAGCCACTGGGGCGCCACGTGACCATTGGCGCGCACGTCGAGGTTCAGGTCGGCCACGGGGAAGGCGCCGAAGTCGGCGGGATTGAGGCGGTTGGCATTGGCCACGGCCTTGAACGGCTGATCGTCCTTCAGGCTGATCTGGCCCGTCGCATTCACGCTGCTTTTGCCTGCTTGCAAGGTTGCCTTGCGCAATTGCACGAGCGAGTCGGCCAGGGTGGCTTCCACGTCCAGGCGCAGCTTGGCTTCGCCCAGCTTGGCGCGCAGGGTCTGCGTCTTGCCATCGCTGTCGAGCACGATGTCGCCGACGATCTGCGTGCTGTTGATGCTGCTGTAAATGTGTTGCAAGTCGATCTTGTCGGTGTGCAAGGTCAGCTGCGCGTTGCCGATGGGGCCGTCGACGGCGTCGCGGTTGAGCTTGCCGCTACCCGTGAATTTGCCCGCGTTGCCGAAATCGATGATGGCCGACTCGAGCGTGGTGGCCGTCAGGGTGCCGCCCAGGCGCGCCTCGAACTGGCGCAGCGGCAGCTTTTGCTGATCGATGGGGCCGGGCGTGGCGTGGTTGAGGATGGCCAGCTTGCCCGACACGGTTTGCGCGTTGGGCCGCGTATCGATGGCGGCGTCGAGTTCCAGGCTCAGGTCCGCCTGCGGCAGGGTCGCGTCGAACTTGCCCGGATTGATGTTGCGGCCACGGATGCTGGCCGAGCGCAGGATGATGACGGGGTCGAACGGCGCCAGCGCCAGCTGGGCGTCGGCCGTGGCCGCGCCCGCGCTGCCCTTGGCTGTCACGTTCAGGACATTCAGGTCGCCGCCCAGTTGCAGAGCCAGGGCGGCGGGTTTTTCACCGGCGGCGGGGGTGAGCTGCGTCAAGCCGGCCTTGCCTGACAGTTTGAACGGTTGCGTGGCGGCAATCGTCGCGCTGGCCGTGGCCTGGCCGAAGGGCGTCAGGGCCGAAGCGTCTTCCAGCTGCCATTGCGTCTTGTCGCCCGACAGGCTGAAATGGATCTTTTCAAACACCGTGTTGCCGCCCGCGCTCACCAGGGTCACCTTGTCCAGGCGCGCGTCGCTGATGCCGATCTTGAAGGGCGAAGCCAGGCTGGCAGGCATGGTCGATGGTTCTTCGGACGGCGCCGTGCTTTCCACGGACAGGCTGGCCACGTGCAGTTCGCTGATGGCGATGCCTTCCGAGAAGAACTGGAATGGCGACCAGTTGATATCGATGTTGTCGGCCGTGATGTGCTGCGTCTTGCTGCGGTAGCTGACGTGGCCCAGGTGCATGCGGTTGTACAGCGAGCCGGACACGCCCGACACTTCGATTTCGCCGCCGCTGGCGCTGGCCACTTTTTGCACCAGCATCTGCAAGGTCGATTCGCGGCCCAGGAACCAGAAGGCGCCGCCCAGCAGCACGGCCAGGCTGGCGACGGCGATCAGCACATAGCGCACCCAGCGGCGCGGTTTTTTCGCCGGCGGTGGCGGCGCGGCGTCGTGGGACTCGGTAGTAATATCGGACATCAGAAAGTGAATCCCAGAGAGAAGTGCAAACGGTAGGCGTGGACGGCGTGGCCATACGCCACGTCGACATTGATGGGGCCGACGGGGCTCTTGTAGCGTCCGCCCAGGCCATAGCCCGATTTCGGCGTCATGGCCGCTTTCACGGTATCGGCCGCGTTGCCGGCGTCATAGAAGGCGGCGATGGCCCACTTCGGCTTGAACCAGTACTGGTATTCGGCGCTGCCGGTGAGCATGTAGCGACCACCGATGGTGGCGTCGCCTTCCTTGACGCCCAGTTCCTGGTAGGCATAGCCGCGCACCGACTGGTCGCCGCCCGCGCGGAACAGGTAGACGGCCGGCACGCCGCGTTTTTCCTTCGAGCCCAGCGCGCCCATTTCGCCGCGCACGATCAGTTCGCCTTTTTCACCGAGCGGACGGTAATACACGGCCTTGCCGGCCACGCGCACGAAGCGCTCGTCCGTCAGCACGGGCAGCAGGGCACCGCCCACCTGGGCGTTGATGACATAGCCCTTGGTGGGGAACAGCAGGCTGTCGAGGCTGCGCTTGGTGATGGCATAGGTCAGCGGCAAGCTCTTGCTGCGCGTCTGTTCCAGGCCGACGACGGTCTTGTCTTCGCTGAGGAACTCGAACGTCAGGCTGCGTTCGAGGTTGGTACCACCCCAGTTGCGCTTGGCCGAGATGGTGGTGACGGCCGTGATTTCGTTGGAAATGTCGCTGCGCTCGAACGAGGCGCCCGCGCTGTCGTTGTAGCCGCGTTCGGTCGTTGGAAAGTAAAAATTGGCGTGGGCCGCCTGTTTCTTCGTTTCCATGGTGATCGCGCTCTTGAAGCGCGTGCCCCACACGTTCAGGTTGTCATAGTTGAGCTGGGCGCGATTCCCCGTGTTCGTACTGAAACCGAGACCGGCGCTGACGTTCTGCTGCTTGTTTTCCGTCACGCGCACCACCAGCGGCAGCAGCGGCGCGGGGCCGCGGTTGGCCGGCTTGGCTTCGGCGGCGGCGCTGGCACCTTCGACCTCGGCTTGCTGGCTTTCCTGACCTGCCTCGATCTGCTCGTTGAGGATGCTGCTCATGTCGGCGCTCACTTCCACGCTGGCAAAATAGCCCGTGTCCTGCAGGCGCGCCTGGAACGATTGCAGCGCCGATTCGCTGTAGTATTCGCCGGGACGTATCTTGTCGAGGTTGCGGATGATGCTGGCATCGTAGCGCTTCAAGCCCTCGATGCGCAACTCGCCGAAGCGCAGCTCGGGGCCGCTGTCGAGCACCACCAGCAGGGAGACCTTGTGCGTTTCCGGGTCGACCACGGCTTGCGTATCGACCAGCTGGGCGCGCGGGTAGCGCGTCTGCACCACTTCGCGCAGCAGGGCGCGCTTGGCCGATTCCCAGTCGGATTGGCGAAACACGCTGCCCGTTTTCAAGGACCAGCTGCGCTTCAGGGCTTCCGTATCGTAGGGTTCGCTGGCGGCCAGCGGCGGCGTGGGGTCGAAGCCGCGCAATTCCAGCTCGACCTTGTCGATGGTCACCGGCTGGCCCGGGTCAAGGTCGACGATGACGACGGGTTTGGCGCCCGTCGTATCGACGCGCACCGTGACGACGGGCGTGTAATAGCCGGCCGTGGCGACGAGGTTTTTGGCTTGCTCTGGCGTATCGCGCACGAGGCGCTGCAATTGCTCGCGGTCCATGCGCGGGTTGCCGCGGAAGCGTTCCAGATCCAGGTTTTTTTCGAGCAACTCATCGAGGTCGCCCGGTGCGTTGACCTTGACCTCGTACTGCAGCGGGGCGGGCGCCGCTTCCGTGGCAGGGGTGCCGGCGGCCGCGTCTTGCGGACGCTCTTGCGTTTCCTCCTGCGCGCGCGCCTGGACGGCCGGGCATGCCAGGATGACACTGCCGGCGGCCGCCAGTGTCAGTTGACCCATTACTTTTGTCACTACTTGTGCCAAAATCCGTGGTCGTATCGCCTTGCCGGCAGCCGTATGCCGTATGGGTCGTGCAGAAAACATGGTGCTCCAGATGAGTAAATGCTGACTGCATGTTACCGGAATAGGTAAACTGATGGCGGACGAATAAGTATTTTTTGCATGGGGAATCCTGTTTCCCTGCGCACTATTGGACAGAATAAAACTGAAAGAAAGAAATTATGCTAGCAACGGACTCCGCACTGGTGCTCTTCAGCGGTGGACAAGATTCCACCACCTGCCTGGCCTGGGCCTTGAAACACTATAGCCGCGTGGAAACCATCGGCTTTGACTATGGACAGCGCCACGCGATCGAACTGACCGTGCGTCCTGGCGTACTGGAGCAGATGCGCCAGCAGTCGCCCGAATGGGATAGCCGCCTGGGCCAGGATCACATGATCGATCTGTCCCTGATTTCCGCCATTTCCGATACGGCCATGACGCAGAACGTCGAGATCGTCATGCAGGAAAACGGCTTGCCGAACACTTTTGTTCCTGGACGCAACTTGCTGTTCATGACCGTGGCCGCCACCGTGGCGTACCGCCGCGGCTTGACGGTGCTCGTCGGCGGCATGTGCGAGACGGATTTTTCCGGCTACCCGGATTGCCGTGACGACACAATGAAGGCCCTGCAAGTGGCCCTGAACCTGGGCATGAATACGCGATTGAAGCTGGAAACGCCGCTGATGTGGCTGGACAAGGCGCAAAGCTGGGACCTGGCGGAAGACCTGGGCGGCCAGCCCCTGGTCGACCTGATCCGCAGCGGCACGCATACGTGCTACCTGGGCGAGCGGGGCGAGCTGCACGACTGGGGCTATGGCTGCGGCACCTGCCCCGCCTGCGCCCTGCGCGCGAATGGCTACCAGCAATACGCGGCGAGAAAGGCTGCAAAGCAGGCCAAATAAGCAGGTTGCGCCGTTTCTTCAAGCAGCGGGGCGGGGGACAAGGCCATGCTGTGGTTTTTGCCACAGGAGTACCTTGCCATGAAATCCCTCTTTGCCGCGCTGTACGGCCCCGCGTTCTGGGCCGGCTTCATCGGCGCCGCCAGTTACCTGATTGCGGTGTGTCATTACTCTCTCTGGGTCTTGCCGCCCTTGCTGCTGCTGGCCCTGCTCACTTCCTTTCTTGCCGAACGCTATCTGCCGTATGACGGCGCGTGGAACCACGATCACGGCGACGGCTGGCGCGACAGCCTGCATGCGCTCGTCAATGAAGCGCTGTATCTGCTGGGCCTGGCTGCCTTTCCCTTGCTGGCCGGGCACCTGGCGCTGGGCGCATTCTGGCCAGTCCAGCTGCCGTTCTGGGCGCAACTGTTGATGGCGATCGTCATCGCCGATTGCGGCATCACGCTCGTGCATTACCTGAGCCACCGCTATTATTTTCTGTGGAAACTGCATGCCGTGCACCACAGCGTGCAGCGCCTGTATGGCTTCAATGGCTGGATGAAGCACCCGCTGCACCTGCTGCTGGAAGCGGCGGGCGGCATGCTGCCCTTGCTGCTGCTGGGCATACCGGAGCGTGTCATGGCCGTGCTGGCGTTTGCCGTGGCGATCCAGCTGTTGCTGCAGCATGCGAATGTCGACATGCGCATGGGCCCGCTGCGCCAGATATTTGCCTGGGCGCCATTGCACCGTTTTCATCACATGAAATACGGCACGGCCGGCGACGTGAACTTCGGCCTGTTTTTTACCTGCTGGGACCGCTTGCTGGGCACGCGTTTCGATGCACCGGGCTACCGCATGCGGGGCGAGGACCTGGGCATCGGCAGCCGTCCCGATTATCCGGCCGCATACGGGGCGCAACTGCTGGAACCGTTCCGCGTGGAAGAGGGCGTGCGGGCGCCCGAGTTGCCGGCCGGCTTGAAGCAGGCGCTGCATCGAAAACTTAGTCGAGCAGCTTGACGTCGAGCTGGCGCAAGCTGCGGTCGGCGCGCACGCCAAACAGGCTGCGCATGGTGCGCGAAAAATGCGCGGCATCGGCAAAGCCGGCGCCGTGGGCCGCCTCCGTCAGGGTACTGCCGAGCAGGATGAAACGGATGGCCAGGCGCAGGCGGCGCCACAGCACCAGGCGTCGCACGGGCAGGCCCAGCTGGGCGCTGAACAGGCGTTCCAGCTGGCTCAGCGACAAATGCGCCGCCTCGGCCACGGCGGCCGCGCTGACCTTGCCCGACAGCAGCGCATCGACCTTGTCCAGCGCCCGCCGCAAGCGGGGATCGGGCAAGCGTTCGCGTGGCTGCGCCTGCAGCGCGGCGGCCAGATTGTCCAGACTGGGTACGCCGGCGCTGGCGGCTGCTGCCAGCAGAGTCGCGCCGCCCAGGCGCTGCGGCTCCGCATAGATGGTCAGCATGGGCGCCGGCGCGGCCAGGATGGCGTGCGGGCGCAGGCTGTCGATCAGCAAGTGCCGCGCCGTGTGGACGATGCCGTCGAGCTTGGCCGTGAAGGGCGCGTCCGTGCTCAGCATCAACTGGTGCGCATAATGGGCGTGGCTGTCCGTGGCGCCCGCTGCGCCATGCAAAATGGCAAAGTCGGATGCCAGCCATAGGGTTCCCTGCCAGCGGTCGTCGTGCAAGCGATGCTCCCGTGTCTGCAATCGCCAGCACTGTACAGCAGAGCGCTCAGGCCCGCTGGCGTTGCTGCGCCAACTGGCGCGCCAGCAGCATGGCCAGCAGGGCGCAGACGATACCGAGCGTGAAACTGCCGCCGTAGCCGGCCGTGGCCGCCACGCCCGTCAGGGTGGACGAGGTGAGGATTTCACCGCCGTCGCGCATGCTTTGCACGGCCGTCATGTCCGTGCCCGCCTGTCCGCTCTGGCGGGCAAACTGCATCGCCATGGTCAGCATGGAGACCGATGCACAGCCGGCGCCGAAGCAGCCCAGCGCCGTCGCCAGCCAGACCAGGATGGGCGGCAGGGGCGCCGCCATCGCTGCAAGCCACAGCCACAGGCCGGCAGCGGCCGCAGAGGCGCCTATGCCCAGCAGGAAGACGCGCTGCGGGCCATGGCGGCCGATCAGCCAGGCGCCGCCGCCGCAGCCCAGCAGCACGGTGATCATGCCGCCGGCCATGCCCACCTTGCCGACATCTTCCAGCGGCCAGCCGGCGTCGACCAGCAGCAGCTTCGACAGGCCATAGCCGGCCACGGCTGTCATGGACGACAAAAAGGCGATGCCCAGCAGCGCCGGCGCACCGGGCCGGCGGATGAAGCCGCGCAAGCTGGCCTTGCGTGGCGCCGGGACCGATGCGGGCAGCGCGGCCGCGAGTGGGCTCTCGCGCCACAGCACGACGAGCGCCAGGCTGGCGGCACCGATCACCGCCAGCGCCAGCAGCGCCACGCGTTGATCGAACATGCCCGACAGCATCAATACTCCGGAGCCTCCCGTGAAAAAGCCCACCATGGTGCCGCCCACCTGCAAGGCATTGGCGCGGCCCAACGCGGCGCCCTCGAAGCGCTCGGCCAGCAGGCCGTCGGTGGCGATATCCTGCGTGGCGCTGGCCAGCGAACCCATCGCTGCCAGGGTGACGATCAGCGGCGCCGTGGCGGCCGACAGTCCCAGCAGGGCGGCGCCCAGCAGGCAGGCGGTGGCCAGCGCCTGCATCGGCAGCAGCCAGCTGCGGCGCCGGCCCACGCGGGCATTCCAGCGGTTGTCGACTTGCGCCGCCCAGAGAAATTTCAGGACCCAAGGCAAGCCCACCAGCGGCAAAAAAGCCAGGGCGTCGAGTGGCGCGCCGTCGCGGCGCAGCATGGCCGGCAGCGCTTCCATGGCCAGCCCCAGCGGCACGCCTTGCGTGAAGTACAGGGCCGCCACCATCAGCCACAGGTGCGCCCGCCGCAGTGCCGGCCTCATGCGGCACCGCCCACTTTGCGGTGTTCGCTGCCGATGCTGGGCGTGATGAACAGCAGGCGTCCGGGAACGTGCACCTGCAGCCGGTGCCAGGTGCCGCGCGGCACGATGCAGGCTTGCCCCGCCTGCAAGACGACGCGGCGTTCCGCGCCATCGTCCGTTTGCAGCACCAGTTCGATGCTGCCTTCGAGCAGGCACAGGGTTTCGTCGCCACTCGGGTGGCGCTCCCAATGGTCGCCGTGCACGGACTGGGCGTCGCTGACGTGCTTGACGCCGATGATCCAGTCGGCGCGGCTCTTGCCGCGCGCATGGTAGGGAATGGCCTGGGCCAGCGCATCGGGGTGCAGCGCGAGCAGGTGGCCATCGAGCGGGAAAATGGTCAAGGTGTTGTCGTTCATGGGGGCCTCAATACTGGGCGCGCAGGGACAGCATCACGCTGCGCGGCTCGCCATAGCGGTTGTTCCAGGCCGTGCCGGACAGGCTCTGGTAATAGTGTTTGTCGAACAGGTTGTTGACATTGAGCGCGGCCGTGAAGTGGCGGTCGATGCGCCAGCCCAGGCGGGCATTGGCCAGCGCATAGCCGCCCTGGCGCAGCGTCACGCCGCCCGAGGTGACGCTGTAGCGGCTTTGCGCCTGCACGCCCAGCCCGGCGCTCAAACGGCGTCCGGCCCATGGCAGGGTGGCGTTGGCCCACGCGCGCAGGATGTGGGCGGGCGCGAAGCTGGCAAACGGCTGGCCCTGCGATACGGCATCCTTCAGGTAGCGCGTCGTGTTGTAGCTGTAGCCGGCCGACAGGTGCAGGTCGGGCGTCAGCTGGCCGTTCGCTTCCGCTTCCAGGCCGCGGCTTTGCACTTCGCCGCCGGCGATGTAGTAGCAGACGTTGCCCGCGCAAGGGAAATTCGGATCTTCCTGGGCCCGCTTGTTCTGGCGGATCTGGTACACGGCCAGGGAAACGTCGAGCTTGCCATTCGCCAGCGCGCCCTTGATCCCCGCTTCCAGGTTGTTGCCCGTTACCGGGTCCAGCGTCTTGCCGTCGACGGTGGCCTGGCTTTGCGGCTGGAACACTTGCGTGTAGCTGCCATAGCCGGACCATTGCGGCGACAGGGCGTAGACCAGGCCGCCGTACGGTGTCAGCTGGGTATCCGGTTCCACGCGCGCCGTGCGCGTTTCCTGTTTCCAGCGGCTCAGGCGCGTGCCTGCGATGGCCGTCAGTGCGTCGCTCACCTGGAAGCGCCCCATGGCATAGGCGCCCCACTGGCTGACCTTGCTCGGGCCGCGCGAGGCATACGCGCTGGTGTCCGGTTCCGCCAGCGCGTAGGGGTTCCAGTGGAAGACGTCATGGGTGCCCTTGGGCGGCGCCAGGAAGCTGGCGGAGAACTGCTCGCTGGACGTGTGCTGGACGTTGGCGCCCAACAACAGTTCATGCTGGCGTCCGCCCAGGCGGAAGGGACCGCTGGCGTAGGCGTCCACACTGTTCTGGCCATTGTCGAAGCGGTAGGCGGCGCCCATCACGCTCGAGGATGGGCGCTGGTCGCGGCGCGCGGCGCCATATGCACCCGCGTATTTCAGGAAGGAATCCCCGGACAGGTGATTGGCCTGCACCTTGGCTTGCCAGCCATTGGCAAAATGCTGCTCCAGGCTGGCGAAGACGCGCTGGGTATCCCAGTCGAACTGGTCCCAGGCCGCATCGAGATAGGTGGAACGGGGCAAGCCGATATCGCCGCCGTCCGCATAGCGGGGCACGCCTGCCATGTTGATGATGGAACGGATGCGCTGTTTCTGTACACCCGCGCTGAGCGTGCTGCCCGGCGCCAGGTCCAGCTCGGCGACGCCATACAGATTGCTGCTGTTCTGCTGCGCCACGTCATAGAAAAAGCCCCGTTCCTCGTGCGTGGCGACGACGCGCGCGCGCAGCGTGGCCGCGGCGTTCAGGGGCCCGCCGATGTCGGCTTCGCCACGGCGCCGGTCCCAGCTGCCGGCCGACAGCGCACCTTGCGCGGCGAAGTTCTTTTGCGGCCGCTTGGCCACCAGGTTGACGGTGGCGGCAGGGTTGCCGCTGCCATGCAGCAAGCCATTCGCGCCGCGCAGGATTTCCACGCGTTCCAGCATCGCCATGTCTTGCTGCGGACTGGCCATGTTACCCATCAGCACGGGCACGCCGTCCTGTTCGAAGGAATCGATCTTGAAGCCGCGCGCATAGTAGGCCGTGGTCAGCAGCTGGAACGGCTGCACCGTGGTGCCCGTCGCCTGCTGCAGCACGTCGTCGAGCGTCTGCAGGTTTTGTTCCTGCATGCGCTCCTGGCTGATGATGCTCAGCGACTGCGGCGTGTCCTTCAGCGAGGCACCCGTCTTGCCCATGCTGGCGCCCGCTTCGCGAGTGGCCGTGACGGCGATGACGGGCAGGCTGGCCTCGGGTGCCGGCGCGTCGGCCGCCTGCGCCAGGGGGCTGCAGCCGAGGGCGGCCAGGACGTGCAGGGTATGCCGGGGCCAGCGCACGCCGCGTGGTGGGAGGGGAAACATTGCCATGAAAAACCGGACCTTTCGTATTGAGAATCAATCTCAATATGGTAAGGACGGAGGGCGTCAGGGCGTTAAGGATTGCCGCTGTTTTCCTGGCGATTGCGCGTATTGCGTCAGGCGCAGCGCAGGTCGCTGGGGGAAACGCCGTAGCGCTGCCGGAACACCTTGCTGAAATGCGAATCCGTGTAGCCGCAGGCATGCGCCGCGTCGGCCACGCTGATGTTGCCGGCCGCCAGCATGCGGTACGCCAGTTCCAGCCGCTGCTCGCGCACGTAGGCGAAGACGCTGGTGCCGAACTGCTGGCGAAAGCCCTGGCTCAGGGTGCTGGCGTTGGTGCCGGCCAGGCGCGCCAGTTCCGGCAAGGTCGGCGGTGCGTGCAGGCGCTGCAGCAAGATGTCGCGCGCCTGCTGCAGGCAGCGCAGCTGGCGCGTGCCGGGCGCCGTCTCGGCCGCGGCGCCGGTTCCGGTCAGGCCGTCCATCACGGCAGCTGTCAGTTCCAGCGCCTTGCCGGATAAATACAGCTGACGCAGCGGACCGGCCAGCGGGCACAGCATGATTTGCCGGCCCAGCGCCTGCACGGCCTTGCCGGCGTATCCGTTCGCCGTGGCCATGGTCTGCCGCGCGGCCGGAGCGATGCGCCGCGCCAGCGAACCCAGCTCGGCGCCGAAGGTGTCGTGCAAGGCCTGCATCGGCATGCGTACGCTCAGGTACTGCAGCGGTTGCCGTGCCGCATAGTGGTGGCTGACGGAAAACGGCGTGTCGCTCAGGCTGATATGGAAGGCAGGGCCTTCGACACTCACGGCGCCACCGCTTTGCAGTTGATAATCCAGCTGGCCGCCCAGGACCAGCACCAGTTTCAGTCCTGCCTCATTGTGTTCGATGCTGTGCGCCGGCGCCGGAAAGGACAGGGTGCCCGCGCTGAGTTCCAGCGTTGGCGTGGCCAACGGTAGTTGCCAGGAAGTGTCATGGGAGGAAGGCGGCTGGGAGGGCATCGTCGAGGGTGTGGAGGAAAAGCGGGATGATAATTATAAATGAGAATCATTATCAGTTGCGATGGCGTCGACTTTGTGCTGGGAAAACTCAGTTGCAGCTTCGCAATTCGTGGTCTTTTTAATACAATATTCAGCATTGCAAGGGCGCCCGCTGTAACGTACTATCATTCTCATCGACTACCGATGGTAGTCGTGCGGCCCGCCGCCAGCCATGTTGCTGGCCGTGTAGCGGTTTGATGTCCGTCCTGCTTTTTCGCCTGCCATGTCTACACGCGCGTCTACGTCGTGGTTTGCTCGTTCAGTGTCGCACTGGCTGGGACCGCGCGCGTTGGCCTCGCTGGTGCTGGCGCTGTGCCTGGGATTGACGTATGGCGCCTGGCGCAATGCCGACGACGCCAGCGAACAGCAGGTGCAGGCCGATTTCGATTTCCGCGTGCGCGAACTGGTGGGCAATATCGTCGGCCGCATGCAGACCTACATCCAGGTGCTGCACGGGGTGCAGGGCCTGTATGCCAGTTCGCAGGAAGTCACGCGCCGCGAATTCCATGCCTATCTGGCGGTGCAGCAAGTGGACCGCCACTTTCCCGGTATTCACGGCATCGGCTATCTGCCGCTGCTGTCCGGCGCCGCCCTGGCACGGCATGAGGCCAGCGTGCGCGCGGACGGCTATCCCGGCTATGCCGTGCGTCCGCACGGCCAGCGCGATTGGCATGCGCCCATCACTTATCTGGAACCTTTGAGCGAGAGCAACCTGCTGGCCTTCGGCTATGACATCGGGTCCGAATCCGTGCGCCGGGCCGCGCTGGAGCAGGCGCGCGACACGGGGCAAGCCGCGATGACGGGCAAGATCCACCTGGTGCAGGATGGCGGCAGCGCCCGGGCGCATGGCTTCCTGATCGTATTGCCCGTGTATGACAATGGCTTGCCGCACGCCAGCGTGGAGCAGCGGCGCGCCGCCTTGCGCGCCTGGGTGTTTGCGCCGTTCCGCATGGGTGATCTGATGGCGGGCGTGGGCGGCGAGGGCGCGCGCCAGCTGGATCTGGAAATCTATGATGGCGCGCAACTGGCCGAGGCGGCCCTGATGTATGACAGCTTGCCGGGCGCCTTGTCGTCTGCCGCTTCGGACAGCCTGGTGTCGCAGCAGGCGATCACCATCGCCGGCCATGCCTGGACCTTGCGCATGCGCGCCATGCCGGGCTTTGATGGCGAACTGCTGGCGCGGCCCCGCCTGGTGGCCTGGACCGGCTTGCTGGCCAGCATCGGGCTGGCGCTGGCCACCTGGCTGCTGGCGGCGGGCCGCGCCCGCGCCCAGGCGGCGCTGGCGCGCTCGAGCGAACTGACCGGCCAGCTGGAGCAGGGGCAGGCGAGCGTGCTGGCCATGGCCGAGGCGGCGCAGCGCAGCCAGGCCATGCTGCGCAGCATCCTCGATTCGACCATCGACGGCATTCTGGTCGACAATACCGATGGCCGCATCTTCACGTCGAACCGGCGCTTCCGCGACCTGTGGCAAGTGCCCGACGCGCTCGACTGGCAAGCCGATGGCGCGGCGCTGGTGCGCCATGTGGAAAGCCAGCTGGAGCAGGCGGCGCCGTTCCTCGGAGCACGCGCCCACGCGCCGCATGGCCACCGCGAGCGGCGCGACGTGCTGCACCTGCGCGATGGACGGGTGGTCGAGCAATATGTGCGCAGCATGCAACTGGGCAATGAACAGGCGCGCCTGTGGACCTTCCGCGATATCAGCGAGCGCAGCCAGATGGAACGGCGCGAGCATACGCGGCGGCAAGTGCTGGAAATGCTGGCCACGGGCGCGCCGCTGGAACGGGTGCTGGAAAGCGTGGTGCTGAGCGTGCAAGCGGACCATCCCGCCATGCTGTGCAGCATCTTGCTGCTCGATGAAAGCCGCCACCGCCTGGTGCTGGGCGCGGCGCCGAGTTTGCCTGCGTTTTTCAACCTGGCCAGCCATGGCCATGACCTCGATACCCTGCAGGGCGTGCATGGCATCGCCGCGCAAGCCGTGCGCGACGGCCAGCGCGTGATCGTCGGCGACCTGCATGCCGATGCGCAGGAAACGATGGAACTGGCGTGGCGGGCCCAGCTGCAATCGTGCTGGGCCGAGCCCGTGCGTGGTGGCTCGGGCAAGCTGCTCGGTGTGCTGATGGCGTATCACCGCCAGCCGACGCTGCCGGGCGCGGCGCATCTGGCGCGGCTGAGCGAGGCGGCGCACCTGGCCGGCATGGCCATCGAACAGGCGCAAGTGGCGCTGGCGCTGCGCGCCGGCGAAGCGCGTTTCCGCAGCCTGTACGACCATGCGCCCGTGGCCCTGTGGGAACAGGACTGGTCGGCCGTGCGCGCCGCGCTCGACGCCTTTGAACAAGCGGGCGTGCGCGACCTGGGCGCCCACTTCCAGGCCAATCCGGACGCGCTGCGGCAACTGGCGGGGCTGGTGCGCATCATCGATGCGAACGGCGCCGCGCTGGCGCAGGTGCGCGCCAACGAGGACGACCAGCGCCGCGGTGCGCTGGGCCTGGCGCAGAATTTCGACGACAGCGCCTTGCCCCGTTTCGGCGACGCGCTGCTGGCGCTGGCTGGCGGCGCCCACCTGTACGAGTGCGAGAGCAGCTTCGTGCGTCTCGACGGTGCGGCGCGGCAAAATGAATTGAGCTTGCTGGTGATGCCCGGCCATGCGGACAGCCTCGATTTCGTCATGGTGTCCTCGCTCGATATCACCGAGCGCAAGCGCATGAACGCGGAACTGCTGCAACTGGCTACCACGGATTTCCTGACCGGTTTGCCGAACCGGCGCCACTTCATGGCGTCACTGGAAAACGAGCATGCCCGCTTGCAGCGCGAGCTGGCCAGCTGCGCCAGCGTGCTGATGCTCGACATCGATCACTTCAAGCGCGTCAACGACGAGTATGGCCACGCCGTGGGTGATGCCGTGCTGCGCCACCTGGGCGCGCTGATGTGCCAGGCGCTGCGCAAGGTCGACGTGCCGGGCCGCGTGGGCGGCGAAGAATTCGCCATCCTGCTGCCCGGCACCGACCTGTCGGCAGCGGCCGTGTTTGCCGAACGGCTGCGCCGGCGCGTGGCGGAAAGTTCGCTGACCATCGATGGCGGCATTGTGATCACCGTCACGGTGAGTATCGGCATGGCCGCCATGGCCGGCACCGATGCCGATTGCGACGCCGTGCTGGCGCGCGCCGACGAGGCGCTGTACCGGGCCAAGCGGGGTGGGCGCAACCGCATCGAGCAGAATGACGGCGGCAGCGACGGCGTGCTCAGCAAGTTCATGGCGCAATGATTACAGGCTGTGCTGACGCGCTTGCGCCTGCTTGCGGTTGCGGCTGACGATCAGCCAGACGATGGCGACGGGAATGAGCAGCGGCAGCAGCACGGGCGTGCTCAATGCCAGCGCCAGTACCACGCAGAGCGCCACCACCGCGATCAGCACCACGCCCACGCCGGCCAGGACGACGCCGGTGATGACGGCGGCGCACACCACCGCAATGGCGGCGATCAGCAAGCCGCCGCCGGCAAACACCAGGCCGAACAGCCATTCCAGCGGACCGTCGACATCGTCGCCGTTGAACTGCATGTGCATGTCGCTGCCGCCGATCTTGTCGAGGAACAGGCAGGCGAGCATGACGATGAGGACGAAGGTGAGCAATTTTTTCATGGTGAGCCTCAGTGTGTGGGTGATGGGGTGTTGCATGATCACACTGTAGGGGCGCGCCCGGCTTGCCGCCAGCGGCGTGCGACAGGCCGTCATTTTCACGGTATGGAAGGCGCTGGCGGGGCGAAAAACGCTGATCTGGAACAAGATTTCTTTTCTTGTAATGTGCGCAAGCCGTCCTATACTGAATACCTCAGTCTCGCAAGGAGGGCAACATGCTTTTGTTTGCAGATACCGGGGATCAATCGCTATCCCCCCCTGACCATCGAATCACGCGCCAGCGTAGCGCCACGCAGTCCTGCGCCGAGCCCGTCGGCGCGCCATCGGCGATACCGCCGATCATCATCACCCCATTCAACTACCATGCACCGCTGCCGGCCATCGACCCGCGCTGGGTGCCGCCCGGTCCTCCGCTGACCTGGCCCAACCGGCCTGCCATGTCCATGTGTTGAGGCGGCTATAAAGCGTTGCCGTCCATGCGATGGCTGGTTGTGAAAAAAGCCCGCGTTGCGGGCTTTGGCTTGCGCATGGCCGTGTTATGACGCTTTGCGGCGCAGCATGAAACCCAGCAGGCCCAGACCGGCCAGCAGCATGGCGTATGTTCCCGGTTCCGGCACGGCGGCGATGTAGGCGTGGTTGTCGCTTTCAAAGGCGTTCGTGTTTGGCGAATGGAAGGCGACCGAGGTGAAGCTCGCCCCTTGGCCGGCCCAGGCGTTGATATACAGGCCGACGGACTGGTCGCCATTCGGGCTGACGCCGCCCAGGGCGGCCATTTGCGAACCGGTCAGGACGACTGTGCTGCTGTCGCCCATGGTGAAGACGATGCTGTTGTACGTGTCGGGCGATCCCATGTAAAAGCCAAAATAGCTGAGCCCGCCGCTGAAGGTGGCCGTGCCTGGCGTGATCTGGCCATCCGAGACGCCGACGGAATAGAAGGCCGTCAAGTCATTTGGAGGTTGCGCGGCGTAGCTGGGGTGGTTGCTGGTAAACACGGCGCCCGTGTAGTTGCCGGGTAGTAAACCATCGTTGAAATTGATCGTCGTGGCGCCTGCGACCGAGGTGACAAGGCCTTCCCCTGCCAGTGCCGTGCCGCCGGCAGTGAAGGTGGGGACGGCGCTTGCGGTACCTGCGGCGACCGTCAGCGTGGCCAAGGCCAGCGTAGTCAAGATTTTCATGTGAGTCCCTCTGATAAGTATAGTTATATGCAGCGGTAATGGACGATAGAGATGCCTGGCGTGGCGGGGCAATGCGGCGTGCGGGGACGAGGGACGTCGCGTGAGAAAAGAATTTCTTGGAGCCAAGCATTACTACATGCAATATTTAAATACAAAAAACACAATTCAGATTGCAAAATAATAATAGGTTTACTTGAGAAATATCAAAGCTCGATTACTAGAATAAAGCTACTACATTGATAGCTTGTCTTCTTGCCGGGATCGACTATGGCGGGCCGCGCCTTACCTTGCGGCAAGGCGGCACGGGTGGGCGTTTTCGACTATCATGCTAGCCCCGACCTTCCATCACGAGCACCGCCATGAGTACCGATTTTCCCGACTTTTCCGACGAAGCAGCCGAGCAAGACAATGACGCCCCGGTCCAGGAGCCGCGCCTGTGGGTAGGCAATGGCTGGACGGCGCGCGTGATCAAGAACGAGGAAGATGAGGGCTGGGCCGTGGCCATGATCAAGGATGGCGAACCGGAGCCGGCCCTGGTGGGCCCATGGACCATGGGCCGCGACAAGAAAAACCCGAAGCCGCTCGACGTCAACGCGTTCAACACGCTGGTCAAGACGGCGTCGGAAGTGCTGCGCCGCCACGAGCAGCAGCTGCATGCGCAATTGCACAAGAACCTGTTCGTCGCCACCGACGAGGGGCAGATCAAGGTGATGTTCGACATCGTGCCCGACGAAGAGCACCCGTACGCGGAACTGAGCGCCTACGACGCCGACGGCGAGCAGATCGCCAAGGTGCGCACCTCGGCCGCCTTCAAGTTCAACGCCACATCAGCGGCGAATTGGATCGAAGGCGGCTACCGCCGGCCAGGCTAGCAAAATCTACTGCGCGGCACGCTTTGCGGCCTCCGATGCTCGCTGTACTTAAGTACAGCTGCGCTTCTCGGCCACAAATCGAAGCCGCTCGCTACGATTTTGCTACGCCTGGTTCCAGGACTACACCGCCGCGCCTTCGGGCGCGGCCTGCATTTCCACCTCGTCTTCCCTGCGGTACGCCAGCCGGTACAGCAGCGGCAGCACCAGCAGGGTCAATGCCGTCGAAGATAAAATGCCGCCGATCACCACGGTGGCCAGCGGACGCTGCACTTCAGCGCCCGTGCCCGTGGCGATGGCCATCGGCACGAAACCCAGCGACGCCACCAGCGCCGTCATCAGCACGGGCCGCAAGCGCGTGATCGCCCCTACACGTATCGCCTCCTGCAAGGGCATGCCCTGTTCGCGCAGCTGGCGGATATAGGCGATCATCACGAGGCCGTTCAGCACGGCCACGCCGGACAGGGCGATGAAGCCGACTGCGGCCGAGATCGACATGGGAATGTCGCGCAGCCACAGGGCGACGATGCCACCCGTCAAGGCGAACGGGATGCCGCTGAACACGAGTAAGCCATCCTTCACGTTGCCGAACATGGCAAACAGCAAGACGAAGACGAGGGCCAGCGCCACCGGCACCACCAGCTCCAGGCGTTTCGTGGCCGACTGCAATTGCTCGAACTGGCCGCCCCAGCTGGTCCAGTAGCCGGGGGGAATGGCCACCTGCGCTTGCAGCTGCTGCGTGGCGTCGGCCACGAACGAGCCGATGTCGCGCCCGCGCACGTTGGCGCTGATGACGATGCGGCGCTTGCCGTCTTCGCGGCTGATCTGGTTCGGCCCCGGCGCCACTTGCAGGCTGGCCACTTCGCCGAGCGGGATGAAGCGCGCACGGCCTTCCGCCGCCGCGCCCAGGGGCAGGGCGATGGGCAGGCGTTTGAGTTGCTCCAGGTCGCTGCGCAGGCTGTCGGGCAAGCGCACGACGATGTCGAAGCGGCGGTCGCCCTGGAACAGGGTGCCCGCCTCCTGCCCGCCGATGGCCGTGGCAATCGCCGACTGCACGTCGGCAATGTTGAGGCCATAGCGGGCCGTCTGCTCGCGGTCGATCTGCACCGTCAGCATGGGCAGCCCCGTCGTCTGCTCGACCTTCACTTCCGTGGCGCCCGGAATCTTGCCCAGCACGCCAGCGATCTTCGCCGCCGTGCCGTCGAGGACAAGCATGTCGTCGCCGAACAGTTTCACGGCCACGTCGCTGCGCACGCCGGAAATCAGTTCATTGAAGCGCAGCTGGATCGGCTGCGAAAACTCGTAGTTGTTGCCCGGCAAGCTGGTGGCCGTCGCTTCGATTTCCGCCAGTAATTGCTCGCGCGATTTCCCGGGTTGCGGCCACTGGTCGCGGGGCTTGAGCATGATGTAGCCGTCGGAAATATTCGGCGGCATGGGGTCGGACGCGATCTCGGCTGTACCCGTGCGGGCGAACACGCGCGCGATTTCCTTGTGGTTTGCCATCAGCTTGCGTTCCAGCTGCTGCTGCATGGCCAGCGATTGCGTCAGGCTGGTGCCGGGGATGCGCAGGGCCTGGATGGCGATGTCGCCCTCGTTCAGGCTGGGCACGAATTCGCTGCCCATGCGCGTGGCCAGCAAGCCCGACAGCACTACGGCCACGGCCGCGCCCGTCAGCACGACGGGCGTGTTGCGCATCACCTTGTCCAGCAGCGGCGCATACCAGCGCTTGGCGGCACGCATGATGGCGTTTTCCTTTTCCGCCACCTTGTCGCCGATAAACAGCGCCACGGCGGCCGGGATGAAGGTGATCGACAGCAGCATGGCGCCCAGCAGGGCGATGACGACCGTCAGGGCCATCGGCGTAAACATGCGGCCTTCCACGCCCGTGAGGGCGAAGATGGGCAGGTATACGACCATGATGATCAGCTGGCCATACAGCAAGGGGCGGCGCGCTTCTTGCGATGCCGCAAATACTTCGTGAAAACGTTCCTGCAAGGTCAACGGCCGTCCCAGTTTCTGCTGCGCATGGGCCAGGCGGCGCACGCAGTTTTCCACGATCACCACGGCACCATCGATGATGATGCCGAAGTCCAGCGCGCCCAGGCTCATCAGATTGGCGCTCACATGGTATTGCACCATGCCCGTAAACGTGAATAGCATGGCCAGCGGAATCACCATGGCCGTGATGACGGCCGCGCGGATATTTCCCAGGAACAGGAACAGGATGGCGATCACCAGCACGGCCCCTTCCAGCAGGTTTTTCTTCACCGTATTGATGGCCTTGTCGACGAGCACCGTGCGGTCATACACGGTGACGGCGTGCACGCCTTTCGGCAGGCTGCGGTTGATCTCCAGCATCTTCTTGTCGACGGCTTGCGAGACGGCGCGGCTGTTCTGGCCGATCAGCATGAAGACGGTGCCGAGCACCACTTCGCGGCCGTTTTCCGTGGCCGCGCCCGTGCGCAGCTCGCGTCCCAGCACCACGTCGGCCACGTCGCGGATGCGGATCGCCACGCCCTGCACATTGGCGACGACGATGTTGGCAAGGTCGCTTTTTGATGCCACCTGGCCCGGCGCGCGTATCAGCAGTTGCTCGCCCTGCCTTTCGATGTAGCCGGCGCCCACGTTGCTGTTGTTGCGCTCGAGCGCCGTCACCACGTCTTGCAGGCTGATGCCGTAGGCGGCCAGTTTTTCCGGATACGGCGCCACCTGGTATTGCTTGGCGTAACCGCCGATGGCATTGATTTCCGTGACACCCGTGACATTGCGCAACTGCGGCTTGATGATCCAGTCCTGGATTTCGCGCAAGTCCGTCGGCGTGTAAGGCGTGCCATCGGGCTTTTTCGCGCCGTCCTGCGTTTCCACCGTCCACAGGTAGATTTCGCCGAGGCCCGTGGAGACGGGCCCCATCTTCGGCGTGATGCCGGCCGGCAGACTTTCCTTGGCTTCCTGCAAGCGCTCGTTGATCATCTGGCGCGCAAAATAAATGTCCGTGCCATCCTTGAAGATCACGGTGACCTGCGACAGGCCATAGCGCGACAGCGAACGCGTCTGTTCCAGGTTGGGCAAGCCGGCCATGGCCGTCTCGATGGGGAACGTCACGCGCTGCTCGGTTTCCAGCGGCGAATAGCCGGCGGACTGGGTATTGATTTGCACCTGCACATTGGTGATGTCGGGCACGGCGTCGATGGGCAGCTTTTGATAGCTGTAGATGCCCAGGCCAGCCATGGCGGCCACGGCCAGCATCACCAGCCAGCGCTGGTCGATGGCGAAGCGGATCAAGCGTTCAAACATGATGGTTTCCTTAGCCTTGGCGTGATCAGTGTTCGTGACCGGCGGAGTCCTTGCCCAGCTCGGACTTCAGGACAAAACTGCCTTGCGCCGCGTAGGGCGTGCCGGCGGCCAGCCCCTGCTTGATGTGCGTCAATGTGCCATCGCTGCGGCCCAGCACCACGGGCGTGGCCTGGTAGCCATCTTTCACCTGCACGAAGACGACGGGCTTGTCTTCCACCGTCTGGATCGCCGTGCTGTGCACGGTGACGGGCGCGTCCGCTTCGCCGGAGACCACTTCCACCGTGACGAAGAGGCCCGGGCGCCAGGCCATGTCCGGGTTCAGCAAGCTGATGCGTGCCTTGGCCGTGCGTGTCTGCTCGCCCAGCAGCGCGCCCACATAGGTGATCGTGCCTTGCGCGCTGGCATCGAAGGCGGACGCCTTCACTTCCGCCTTGCCTCCCATGCGCACGGTGGCCAGGTCTTTCGCCGGCACGGCGATTTCCGCCCACACGGTCGACAGGTCGGAAATGACGAAGATGTTCGCGTCTTCCTTGACGGCTTCGCCCAGGGTGATATGTTTTTCCAGCACCATGCCGTCGAACGGCGCGCGGATGTCGTAGCGGTTCAGCGGACCCTTGCTGGCCCCGGTCCCGGACCCGGAACCACTGGCGCCCAGCGCGCTGAGCTTTTGCTGGGCGTTCTGCACGGCGATTTCCGCTTCGCGCCACGCTTGCTGCGCCTGCAGGTAATCCTGTTCGGCCGAGATTTTTTCGCGCCACAGCTTTTCTTCGCGCTCATAGGTGGAACGGGCCAGCGCCAGCCGCCGCTGCGCCGACAGCAGTGCGCTGCGTTGTTCCGACAGTTCCGTGCTGGCGATGACGGCCAGCACTTGTCCCTTCTTGACCAGCTGGCCCAGGTCCGCGTGCACGGCTTCCACCACGCCAGCCAGGCGCGGCACGACGTGGGCCGTGCGGTCTTCATTGAAGCGGATTTCGCCGGGCAGGGCGACCGTCGTCTTGATGCGGCCAGGCGCGGCCGTGGCGATGACGACGCCGGCTGCCTTGCTTTGCGCAGCCGTCAATTCCAGCTTGCCTTCCACTTCTTCGTGGCCGTGTTCATCTTTCTTTTCAGTATGTGCTTCGGCCTTGGCGGCAAGAGCAGGAGGAGCGCTGGACTTGCCTGTGCCGAGGATGAGGATTGCCAGGACGATGCCGGCGGCGGCGATGGAAGCGATGGCGATCGCCTGCTTTTTGTTCAGTGTGATATTCATGGTCGGGGATTCCTTACAGGGGAGCTGGTGTGCCCAGCAGGCGCTCGATGTCGGCGGCGGCGTGCTGCGCTTCCGTCAGCGCGCGCAGGTATTGGTTTTTGGCTTGCAGCAAGGTGCGCTGGGCATCGAGCACGTCGAGGAAGGCGAACTTGCCGAACTCGAAGCCCTTGCTGGCCGCGTCGTAGGCGCTCTGGGCGCCAGGCAAGATGTCCTGGCGCAAGCTTTCCACGTCGAGCCGGGCCGTGGCCAGGCGTTCGGTGGCGGCGGCCACGTCCGTTTGCACGGCGATGCGGGCGGCGGCCAGCTCGTCGCTGGCCTTGTCGCTGCGGCGCAGGGCATCGAGCTTGTTGCCCGCATTGCGGTCGAACAGGGGCAGCGGCAAGGCCAGGCCGATGATGGCCTGGTTGCGGCCCAGCTCTTCCGAACGCTTCATGCCGATACTGACCGTGACGTCGGGCGTGGCGCGCCGCTGTTCCACATCCAGCATGGCTTGCCGCTGGGCCAGCGCGCTTTGCGCCTGGCGCACGGCCGGGGCCTGAGCCAGGCGCGCCGCCAGTTCGCTGGCCGGGGGCAGCTCGGGCACGGTTTCCAGGCGTCCCTCCGCGAGGGTAAAACGTGGCGTGGCGTTGCCCCACAGGGAGGCCAGGCGCTTGCGGGCGCTGGCCAGGGTGCTGCGGGCCAGGTTCAGCTCCAGCCGCACGCTCGCTTCGGCGACCCTGGCGCGGGTTTCCTCGACGGGCGAAGCCTTGCCGGCCGTCACCCGGCGCGCCGTGATGTCGCTGGCGCGCGCGGCCAGCGCCTGCGCGCTGTCGGCCAGGCGCAAGCCTTCCTGCGCCGCCAGCACGTCGACAAAGGCGGAAGTCACGGCGGCGCGGGTTTCCGCCTGCTGCAGTGACAAGCCCGCTTGCGCCAGGTCTTCGCCACGCTGGGCGACGGCGGCGCGCGCCCCCCGTTTGCCGCCCAGTTCGATGAGCTGGTTGAGCTGCACGGTGGTGCTGCGCGAGGCGCGCCGCGTGTCTTCCAGCACGGTTTGCAGTTCCGGATTGGGCAGGGCGCGCGCCTGTTGCAGGGCCCCCCCTTGCGCCGCCAGTTCATGGCGGGCAGCGGACAAAGTGGCGTTGCCGCCCTCGGCCAGCAGCAGCGCAGCAGGCAAGGTCAGGGGGCCGGCAGGCTCCTGTGGAGCTTGCGCATGGACAAAGTTGCCAGCCAACAGGCTGGCGGAGAGTAATAACAGATAGATGGATCGGTACATCGAATTCTCCAAAAGCATGGAAAAGAATTCGACGGGACGCGCAGGCTGGCGCCTGGCTTACTGCGAAAAGTGATTGAAACGTCCCGTCGGCCTAGGTGGCCGACGACCAGTCAGGGCGCTTGGGAGCGTCCGGGATGTGGGAAGCGTAATAGAAGGGGGAAGTGTCCGCATTCACGGAAGCCGTGTCGCCGATGGGCAGGCTGGAGCCGGCCGGCAGCCATGCATGGCCGATGCCGTGGCAGACGTTGCAGTCGCTGTGCGGCTGGCCTTTTTTCTGCTGGTCCGCCACTTTTTTGTCGCCAAAGGGCTGCTTGTCCGCATCGGCCTCTGCCTTGTGCTGGTGGCTGTGGTGGCCCAGGTGCTGCGCCGCCTTGCCTTCCTCGTGCAGGCAATACGCGCTCGCCGCAGCCCAGGACATCTGGAGCGGAAGCACGAACAGCAGCAAAATGAGGAAGAATCGGCGCATGGTGACGACTATTGTACAGAAAGTAGCAAGGCTGCGCTGCGCTTAGCGCGGCTGGGCACGCCACGCCTTCAGCTGCGCGGCGATGGCCTTGCCCTGGAACAGCTGCGGCTCGGAATGCTCTTCCGTCTCCATGCCGCCTTCGCGGAAGTCGGCCGCTTCACGGGCCTGCACCAGCACCTTGGCCTTGTCGAAGGCTTCGGCAAAGCCGGCGCTCCTGGGCAGCGCTTCCTTGAAATATGCTTCGCTGAAGTAGGTAAAATCGTTCTGGTCATCGCAGCCGAACGAGGTGCGGTCGCTGCGCGCGGCCGTGATGATGAGGGTGTTGTCATCCTTTAGTGGCGCAATGAAGCCGCCCGCATAGCAGGCCGAGATCACGATGACCTTCCAGCGGATGCCGCTGTGCTTGAGCATGGATGCCAGCTCTTGCGCGGGCAGGCTGTGCAGGTCCATGCCGTTTTGCGCCAGCGCCAGCTCGTGCTCGGGCGAGCCGTGGCTGGTGAGGAACAGGAACAGGATATCGTTATTCTTGTCCATCTTCGCGCCCAGGGCATCGAGGCTGGCGGCGATGCTGGTGCGCGTGGCCATCGGCTGCTGCGCCACCGTGTTGCGGCTGTTGACCAGCATCAAGGAGCGGCCTACGGTGCCATAGTCGCGGTCGAACTGGCGCTGCACGAAGGCCGTTTCGCGGTGAAACACTTCCTGCGCGCCATCGCCGGCCACGCCCAGCAGGTACAGATTGATCTTTTTCGCCGCATCGCGCGGCAGTACACGGGCCAGGCTGCGTTCCAGCAAGGATTGCTGGCCGTACAGGGCCAGCTCGATATTGTCGCGCGTGAGCTTGTCCAGGGCCGGATCGTCCAGCTGGCCTTCCGTCCAGTTGCCGCTGTCTTCGCGCCGTCCATCCGCCTGCGCCACTGCATAGCGCAGCACGCCCTTGCCGTCGAACTGGCCATTCTTGAAGCCGCCCCGGTATTCGTCGCCCTCGGCCGTGCGCAGCACGCCTTCGCCTTCGAATTTCCAGTCTTTCAGTTCGCCTTCGTAATGGATGCCGTCGCTGGTGGTGACCCTGGCCTTGCCCTGCACCTGGCCCTGGACGAATTCGCCTTCGAAGACGGTGCCGTCCGTGTCGGTCAGCTTGCCGGCGCCATGCGGGCGCCAGTGCTTGAAATGGCCTTCAAAGGTGGCGCCATCGGCGCCCTGGAAGCGGCCTTGGCCCTCGAAGCTGCCCTTGACGAAGCTGCCCGCATAAATCTCGCCCTTGGGCGAGGTGTAGCGGCCGATGCCGTCGAAGGCACCCTGGCGGAAGGCGCCCGTGTATTCGACGCCGGAAGCCTGGCGCAGCCTGCCCTGGCCGGAAAACACGCCGCGCGCGAAGCCCCCTTCGTAAAACGCGCCGCTCGCGTATTCGAGCCGGCCCTGGCCATGCATCTTGCCCGCGACGAGGGGGCCGAAATAGCGTCCGCCATCGGCCGTTTCCGCCGTCGGCGCCTTGGCTGGCGCGGCGCACAGCGGCGGCATGCCCAGCGCGGCAAAGGCCAGCAGGCCGGCGAGGGTGTAGGGGCGAAGCGAGGCGCGTAGCGTGGCAGTCATGAGGACGGTCTGGTCTGTAGGAAGGGGCCTAGTCTGCCACTGTATTGCCATCGTGGCAAATGCGCGCGTGGCGTGTGTTGCTCTGCTTCAAGGCAAGATTCTCCGTTTTATGCCGTGCCAAGGCTGGGCTGAACTGATAATATTGATTTTCAGAACATATACTTGCACAAGGTACATAGTCACCCATGGAAAGCCGTCTCAGCCGCCTGGAAGCCGTCCAGACCGTGTTGCTGGAAATCGGGCAGCGCTCGAGCACCTGCAGCGATATCAGTGAATTCCTGCAGGCGGTGCATGCAGCCTTGGGGCGCATCATGTATGCGGCGAACTTTTACGTGGCGCTCAGCGACCGTGACGACGGCCTCGTGCGCTTTCCCTATTTTGTCGACGAATTCGACGCCGCGCCCGATCCGGACGAGGGCGTGCGCCTGGCCAGCGCCGCGCAGTCGCCCACGGCGTGGGTCATCGTCAACCGCAAGCAGCTGGTGATGACGGCCGACGACGACGCCATGCGCGCCATCGGCGGCGGCGCCTGGGGCGGCGGCACGGCGGCCGAGCACTGGATCGGTTGTCCGCTGCTGGACCAGCAGCACCAGGTGCTGGGCGCCATCGTCATCCAGAGCTATGACGCGCAGCACCGTTTCAGCCTGGAAGACCAGGCCCTGTTCGCGCTGATCGCCACGCACGTATCGAGCGCCCTGCAAGGCATGCAAAGCATGGACCGGCTGGAAAAGGCGGTGCAGGAGCGCACGGCCCTGCTGGCGCACGAGGTGGCCGAGCGGCGCCGCGCGGAAAACCTGCAGCATGCGCTGTATGAAATCGCCAACCTGTCGGCGCAGGCTTCCGATGCGACGACCCTGTACGCGCGCCTGCACGCCATCATCAGCGAGCTGGTGACGGCAAAGAATTTCCTCATCGCCCTGTACCACCCGGACAACAAGGACATCACGATCCCGTATTTCGTCGACGAGAAGGATGCGCAGGCGCCCGTGAAACGCTTTCATTACGGCATCGGCATGAGCTCGTATGTGCTGGCGCGCCGGCAAGCCTGTCTGCTGGATGCCAGCAGCTATGCGGCGCTGGTGGCCAGCGGCGAGATGGACGAGCCGCTGGGCAATGTCGGCATCGCCAGCTGGATGGGCGCGCCCATGCTGCTGGGCGACCGGAAATATGGCGTGATCATCGTGCAAAGCTATGACACGTCCGTCGTATATGGCCAGGCGGAACTGGACGTTCTGGCCTTCATGGCCAGCCATGTGGCCGTGGCGATGGCGCGCATCCAGGCCGACAACGCCATGCGCCAGGCCAAGGAAGCGCTGGAAGAGCAGAACGCGGCCCTGAACAGCGCCCTGAGCGCCTTGCAGGAAGCGCAGTCGGAACTGGTGCGCCAGGAAAAACTGGCTTCGCTGGGCCGGCTGGTGGCGGGCGTGGCGCATGAAATCAATACGCCGCTGGGCATATGCGTGACGGCTACCAGCCACCTGGTGCAGGAATTGAAGCTCACGCGCGAAGACCTGGAAGGGGGCCAGCTCGATGAAGATGGCTTGCGGCAATTTTTCGACATCATCGACCAGACCCTGCGCATCATGACGACGAACACGCAGCGTGCCGCGGCGCTGGTGCGCAGCTTCAAGCAGGTGGCCGTGGACCAGTCGTCGGACGAATTGCGCAGCTTTAACTTGCGCAAATACCTCGATGAAATCCTGCTGTCGCTGCAGCCCAAGCTCAAGGGCAAGCCGATCAAGGTGGACATCGATTGCGCGCCCGAGGTGCAGCTGCGCAGCTATCCGGGCGCCGTTTCGCAGATCGTCACGAACATGGTGGTCAATTCACTCGTGCATGGCTTTGCCGAAGGCGAACCAGGCAAGATCAAGATCAGCGTGCGGACGGCCGGCGAGATGCTGGAACTCGACTACAGCGACGACGGCATGGGCATGGACAGCGCCACCCTGGGCCAGCTGTTCGACCCCTTCTTCACGACCAAGCGGGGCTCGGGCGGCAGCGGCCTGGGCGCGCATATCCTCTACAACCTGGTGACGGGGCCGCTGGGCGGCACGGTGAAGGTGGTCAGTGCGCCGGGGATGGGATTGCATTACAAGATACGCTTTCCGCTGGAGCCAAAGAGTGCTTGAAATTTGAAACTTGAAAACAGCGGGCCGGAGACGCGGGCCTGAGAAAATGCCGATGGCGGCGTTGCAGCTCCTTGCCGTACATGCGTACTGTCTGCGTCGCTGCGCCTTGCCCTCGACATTTTTCAGGTCCGCTTGGCCCGGAATGCCCGTGTTGGGGGCGCGGGCCGAAGCGTGTTTTGCCGGCGTGCGTACCGCTCGTGGGGCCTACTAGTCAGGAAAACGTTGATTCAGCGCAAGCGCCTCATCCAGATTTGCAATCAGCAATTCCACATACTGCGGATCGAGGTGGCTGCCGCTTACTTCGCGCAGGTAGCCCACCACGCGCTCCAGGGGCCAGGCATCCTTGTAGCAGCGCTTGTGCATGAGGGCGTCGAAGACGTCGGCCACGGCGGCGATGCGCGCGTATTTGTGGATGTGCTCGCCGACCAGGCCCTGCGGGTAGCCGCTGCCGTCGTATTTTTCATGGTGCTGGTGGGCGATCACGGCGGCCGCCTTCAACAGCGGGCGCTGCGAGCCGTCGAGGATGGACATGCCCACCGTCGGATGCTGCTTCATGATTTCCCATTCGGCCGCGTCGAGCTTGCCCGGTTTGAGCAGCACGGCGTCGGGCGTGGAAATCTTGCCGATGTCGTGCATGGGCGCCGCGTGGCGCAGCACCATGGTTTCCTCTTCCGACATGCCGGAGGCCTGCGCCAGCAGCTGGCACACTTCAGCCATGCGGCGCACGTGGTTGCCGCCTTCGTGCGAGCGCGATTCGACCACGTCGCCCAGGCGCAGGATCAGCTCGGCCTGGGTATCGGTGATTTCCTGCGTCAGCAGGATGTTGTCGAAGGCGATCGCCACGCCGGAACAGAAGACTTCCAGCAATTGCGCGTCGAGGTCGGAAATTTCTTCCACGCCTTTCAACACCAGCAGCGAGGCCTTGCCGCTGCTGTTGGGAAAGTAGCCCACATAGGTGTCGCCGTGCAGGCGCGAGATCTTGTTGCTCTTGGCATCGTCCAGCTGTGACAGCAGGGACGGGCTGAGGATGCCGTCGTCCGTGTCGCCGATCTGCGCGAGGATTTCATAATCCTGTTCGCCCGAGATGGCGCTGGCGCCGCGCAGGCGCAGCAGCATGCTCGTTTCCAGGCGCAGCAGGGCGACGACTTGCTGCAGCAGGCCGCTGGCGAAGTCGCGCAGGTTGCGCTGCTTGAAAATGTGCGCCGAGGCGGCGATGACGCGCTCAAGCCCCTCGCGGTAATGGAGCTGGGCCTGGCGCGCTTCTTCCACCTTCATGATGTCGCGGTAGGCGCGCAGGGCGGCAAAGGTGGTGGTGAACAGCTTGGTGCGGTCCAGTTCCGTCTTTTCCTTGTAGTCGTTGATGTCGTAGTTGACGATCACCCGTTCTTCCGGCGCCTGTCCCGGCTGTCCCGTGCGCAGCACGATGCGCGTAAACTGGTTGCCGAGGTCTTCGCGCATCCAGCGCGCCACTTCCAGGCCGCTGTCTTCGCGTTCCATTACCACGTCGAGAAACACCAGCGCGATGTCTTCTTCGCGCGCCAGCACCTGCTTGGCCTCGGCGCCGCTGTATGCATGCACGAAACTCAGGGCGCGGCCTTCCAGGCGAAAACGGCTCAGCGTCAGTTTGGTGATGTCGTGGATGTCGGGTTCATCATCGACGAGCAGGACTTTCCAGGGAGGTAACTTGGGTGAGGCTGAAGACAAAAATGACATAAGGGCGAGTTCCGCTAAAAGGCATAACTGACGCAATGCTGAGACGCCCGCGCCAGGCTTGCCTGTGCGCCACTACTGGCGTTGCGCGTTTTTCGGGCGCATTTTATCGATTGTAGACTGACAGCCAAGTATTAACAACAAGCAAGAATAATTGACTAAATTCATGCAACATGCATATCAAAAAAGCACTTTAAATCCACGCTGGCGACACTATGTATACTTTATCGCTTAGGCAACTATATTTTCAAGACAATACTTTGTTTTAATTAATATTGCCAATGAATCTGGAAAAAAAGTCTGTGTCTGCGCCATGTTCGTTACACGGCGCAAGAAAAGTAACAATGTATTAGTTTCTCTTTAGAATGAAACACATCGCGCTATATTAAAACGTAAAGAATGGCCGGAGCGCCATCCACATTCCTGAAAGGATTCATCATGAAAACGAAAACGACGCGTACCTTCATTGCTGGTCTTGCCTTGCTGGCGAGCACCGCCGCCTGGGCGGGCACGGAAGTGCATTTCACCAAGCCGGAACAATTCACGGACCTGTCTTTCGATCAGACGGAGCGTGAGAAAGTGCTCAAGGACTTGACGGCGCATTTCGAGAAACTGGGAGAGTCGCTCAAGCCTGGGCAAACCCTGAAGATCGATGTGACGGATATGGACATGGCTGGCCGTGAAAATCCCGCCATGCGCTCCACCCAGGATTTCCGCGTGATGACCGGCGGGGCCGATTGGCCGCGCATGCGCCTGCACTATGTGCTGGAGCAAGATGGCAAGGTCATCGCCAATGCCGATGCAGCCCTGTCCGATATGTCCTATCTGACGCGCATCAACCGCTATTCCAGCGGCGACAAGCTGCGTTACGAGAAACAGATGATCGATGACTGGTTCTCGAGCACGTTCGGCACGCAAGTGAAGCGTCCGGCACGCAAGTAAGCATGCCAGTCGGGAGGGCGGCCGGCGATTCCGGCTGCCCTCCCGGGCACGCACAGACATTGCGCTACAGAAATTTTCACTTCAGGCTATAGTCGCTCCAGCTGCCGCGATGCGCGGCAGCATGGTGCTACCTGGCAGTCGGACTTTCTGAAAGGGATGGATATGCGTATTTCCAAGGGCATGAAAACGTGGGTCGCTGCAATGGCTTTGCTTGCCAGCAGCGGCGCCTGGGCAGGAGTGCAGGTGAGCTTTGAGCAGCCTGACAAATATACCGACGTGCCGTTCAGCCCGAGCGACCGCCAGGTGGCCCTGGATGGATTGGCCGATCACTTCCAGTTTCTCGGCAAGAGTTTGCGGCCGGGACAGGAACTCAAGATTGAGGTGACCGACGTCGACCTGGCAGGCCGTGAAGATCTCACACGCCGCGGCGCCTCCACCATCCGCGTGATGGATGGCCGCACCGACTGGCCGCGCCTGCGCCTGCGCTATACGCTCGCGCAAAACGGCAAGGTCATCGCCAGCGGCAACGCCTATTTGTCCGATATGTCTTATTTGCAGCGTCTGGGCCGTTATTCCAGTACCGATGCACTGCGCTACGAGAAACAGATGATCGACGACTGGTTCAGGAATACCTTTGATATCAAGCCCCGGGGGCGCAGCAAGC
Source organism: Janthinobacterium sp. BJB301 (assembly GCF_002735685.1). Classification (NCBI taxonomy): domain Bacteria; kingdom Pseudomonadati; phylum Pseudomonadota; class Betaproteobacteria; order Burkholderiales; family Oxalobacteraceae; genus Janthinobacterium; species Janthinobacterium sp. BJB301. The sequence continues at coordinate 213,382 of NZ_PDZJ01000005.1, forward strand.
CCGTCGTGATCTTGCCAGCGCTCGAAGTGCAGGGCAAGTAATCAACGCGGCTAATCAACGCAAATAAGCCTGTTCGATGCGCGCCAGCTGGCCGTTCTGCCGCAGGGCCAGCAGGGCGGCATTCATCTGCGCAACGAAGTTGGCCTTGTAGGCCGGGGTGTTGCGCGCGCTGTAGGCGATATAGGTGGCTTCGGACGACAGTTCCAGTACTTCGTGCAATTGAAAGCCGTAGCTGCCCAGTTCGCCTTGCAGCTGGCGCGCCGTATGGCGTGCAGCGCCACGGTCGCTGGCGTAGCAATCGATGCGCCGCAAGGCCAGTTTTTTCAGGTTGGCTTCATTACCCTTGGCCGCTTCCAGGCGCAGCAGCCCCTCGCGGGCCGGCGCCATCAGTTTTTCCGAGAGCAAAAAACCTGTATTGACGCCGATGGTGAGGCCGGCAAAGTCGGCGGGAAACCGCGTGCGCGGCGTGCGCATGACGGCATCATGGCAAAACAGGACCACTGATTCGCGGTACAGCATGGCCGAATACGGTTGCACGTACGGCCGTTCCGTTTTGCGTCCGGGTGGAAACAGGCCGAAAACCTGGCCCTTTTCCAGCGCGGCTAGCCCCCGTTTCCAGGGGCGTGGCTGCAGTTCCAGCCGGTAATCGGGCATCGCACTGGCTGCCAGGCGCAGGATGTCGATATACATGCCCTTGAAAACGCCGTTTTCCACATAGCTGTACGGTGCATAATCGTCGTCGCCATACAGGATGACGGTTTGCGGCGCGGCATGGCCGATGCCGGGTGCCGCCATCGCGCAGGCGGCCAGCAGGCAGGCGCCGGCGTGGCGCAGGTTGATTTTGCATGTCATCCTGATAAGCATACAGGATGATGGCCAGAATGTACCGCGCCTCAGTCGATCCAGTTTACCTGCGGGAACTTGCTGCCGAAATCTTCCGCCATGGGCACGACCTGGCTGAGCTTATAGTTGAAGAACACAAAACCGGACTTGGCCATGGCGATCAGGGTGTTGTCGCGCGGGCGCGTGATGCGGAAGGTGATGTCGCCGCCATACTTGTTGAAATCCATGACGCCCACTTCGAACAGCAGCTGGTCGCGCGCATGGGCTTCGGCGCGGTAGGTGGTGGCCAGGTCGGTGACGATGATGCCGGTGCCGTCCGCTTCGATGTCGCGCACGCCATATTCGAACAGGAAGCGGGCGCGCGCCTCGGAAATCATGGAAATCATGGAATCGTTGCCGAGATGGTTGCCGGCATTGATGTCCGTCGTGCGTACCGTCAGTTGCGAGGAATAGCAGTACTGGTCTTCAGGAAATTCAAGTTTCAAACGGGCCATGGTGTTCTCTTGGTCTGATGCGCAGGGCGCGGCGGAAATGTCAATTCTAGCCGGTTCCCCGCGTCCCGTCGAAAAATGCCCTCAGCCGCGTGCGTGCCGTCCGCTTCACTGGCACGCAGGTTTGCGTACGCCTATTTACGGACGATCTTGTACACCTTGCCCGTGCCGCTCAGCATGTACAGCTCGTTTTGACCATCCTGGCCAAACGACAGGATGTTACCCACGTTCGCAATGCCCCAGTCTGTCACGGCCGATGCCGTGCCATTGCTGTAGCTGAAACTCTTCAGCCAGCCGCTGCAGTAGTCCGAATACAGGTACTGCCCCGCCAGTTCCGGCAGAGCCGCCCCCCGGTACACATAGCCGCCCGTGATCGAGCAGCCGCCGGCCGCATCGTGGCCGTATTCGATGGCGGGCAGGACCAGTCCCGCCTGGTTGCAGCTGGCACTGTTGTAGCAGTGCGCGCCTTCCATGATGTTCCAGCCATAGTTGTTGCCCGCCTGGCCCACGGGACGGACATCGACCTCTTCCCAGTTGCCTTGGCCCACGTCGGCGAGGTACAGCAACTGGGCCGGCACATCGAAAGCGTAGCGCCACGGGTTGCGCAAGCCGTAGGCCCAGATTTCAGGGCGCCCGCCTGCCGCCGCAAATGGGTTGCCCGGCGGAATGGCATACGGTTGGGCGACGCTGCTGGCGTTGACGTCCAGGCGCAGCAGTTTTCCCAAGAGCACGTTGGTGTTTTGCGCATTGCCGGGCGGGTCGCCCGCGCTGCCGCCATCGCCCGTGCCCGCATACAGATAGCCGTCCGGCCCAAAGCTGAGCAAGCCGCCATAGTGGTTGCTGAACGTGGGATGGGCAATCGTCAGGATGGTCAGCGCGGACAGGGGATCGGCCACGTTGGCGTTGCCAGCCGACACTTGCCGCCGCTCGATGACGATATCGCCGGCCAGGTTGGTGTAATACAGGAAGAAATAGCCATTGCTGGCGTATTGTGGATGGAAGGCCAGCGACAGCAAGCCCCGTTCGCCGTTCGTGGTGGTGAGCGTACTGATGTCGAGGAAGGGCGTGGCCAGAAGGTTGCCATTTTGCATCACACGGATGCGGCCGGCCCGTTCGATGATGAACAAACGGCTGTCGCCGGGCGGCGCCGTGAGGAAGATGGGCGCGCTCAAGCCGCTGGCCACTTCCTGCAGCCCCAGGGCCAGCGGCGTGGCGGCCGCATACAGGACGCTGGCGCTGGCCGTCTCCCCCGCATTGACTTGCACCTGCTGCGTGACGGGCGTGGGCGCCAGCGTCCCCGTGCCTTGCGCCACGCTGGCGGCGCTGAGCGTGTAGGCGCCGGGCGCCAGGCCGGTGAGCGTGGTGCTCGCCGTCAGCGCCTTGCTGTATGACGCGGGACCGCCCACCGTGACGGCGCCCGCCACGCCGGCAGGCAAGCCGCCGATGCTGACATTCAGGCTGCCGGTGCCGGCGGCAGGCGGATGGTGGCCGCTGCCCCCGCCACACGATGTCAGCAGGCTCAGGCAGCAGGCCAGCAGCAAGGCTGGCCAGGCAGGGGAAAACCGGGATAGGAAGTGGCGCATGTCAGTCTCCTGCGGGAACGATGAACGGCTGCACGGTATGGCGCTAGGTTTGCTGCAAGAATGCGCGTTTTGGCGTCGGCATGATTGAGCTTGCGCAAGCATACCCCGCGTGGCGGCCGCACTTCCGTGCGCTGCTGCACCGTGCGGCGGCATCGGACAAATGCGCCGCGTTTTCAGACAAGCGCGGGTCCAGCGGCACCGCCGCGCCCGCAGCCGCCCGATAATGGCGCATCTGAAACCGAGCAGGAATGACACACATGAAAACCAAAGCCGCGATTGCCTGGAAGGCGGGCGCCCCGCTGACCATCGAAGAAGTCGACCTGGCCGGCCCGCGCGCCGGCGAAGTGCTGGTCGAGCTGAAAGCCACGGGCATTTGCCACACCGATTACTACACCCTGTCCGGCGCCGACCCGGAAGGCATCTTCCCCGCCATCCTCGGCCATGAAGGCGCCGGCGTCGTCGTCGACGTGGGCCCGGGCGTGACCACCCTGAAAAAGGATGACCACGTCATTCCCCTGTACACGCCGGAATGCCGCCAGTGCAAGTTCTGCCTGTCGCAAAAGACGAACCTGTGCCAGGCCATCCGTTCCACGCAGGGCCGCGGCCTGATGCCGGACGCCACCAGCCGCTTCTCGCTGAATGGCCAGCCGCTGTTCCACTATATGGGCACATCGACCTTCTCGAACTACATCGTCGTGCCGGAAATCGCTCTCGCAAAAATCCGCTCCGACGCGCCGTTCGACAAGGTGTGCTACATCGGCTGCGGCGTGACGACGGGCGTGGGCGCCGTGCTGTTCTCGGCGAAGGTCGAGGCGGGCGCCAACGTGGCCGTGTTCGGCCTGGGCGGCATCGGCCTGAACGTGATCCAGGCGGCGAAGATGGTCGGCGCCGACAAGATCATCGGTATCGACATCAACCCGGCGCGCCAGGCCATCGCGCGCAAGTTCGGCATGACGCATTTCATCAATCCGAATGAGGTGGAAAACGTCGTCGACGCCATCGTGCAACTGACGGATGGCGGCGCCGATTACTCGTTTGAATGCGTGGGCAACACGACCCTGATGCGCCAGGCGCTCGAGTGCACGCACAAGGGCTGGGGCAAGTCTTTCATCATCGGCGTGGCGGCGGCCGGCCAGGAAATTTCCACGCGGCCATTCCAACTGGTGACGGGGCGCGAATGGCGCGGTTCGGCCTTCGGCGGTGCGCGGGGGCGCACGGACGTGCCGAAGATCGTCGACTGGTATATGGAAGGCAAGCTCAATATTGACGACCTGATCACGCACCGCCTGAAGCTCGAGGATATCAACCAGGGCTTCGACCTGATGAAAAGCGGCGAATCGATCCGTTCCGTGGTGCTGTATTAAGCGCGCTGGATTGAGCTGAATGTACTCATTGCGCAACACTTGACGGACGGGGCAGGGCGGCAGGCTGTACTTCGCTGCCTGCCCCTGCTAGTGTGAAGACATCCGCCTTGCTTTGGGAGCCGTCCATGTTTGCCACTGCCTACCTCGCGACCTTGCGCCGCATGTTGCCCGTCTTCCTCGGCGCGGCCCTGTCTTCCCTGCTGGCCCTATGGTGGAGCAATGCCGCCAGCCTCGCCACGCCCGCCATCTGGCTGGCGCTGCTGGCCACGTATCTGCTGTGCGCACTATTGTTTACGCCGCTGGCCCGTCAGAGCCGCCAGCTGGCCACGCGCCACGTGCGCCACGGCAAGCCGCGCTGAAGGCCTAGCGCGCCGTGCTGGAAAAGCGCTCGCGGTAGTCGCGCGGCGTGATGGCAAGTTTCTTTTGAAACAGGCGGCGCAGCCTCTCCTCGCTATGCAAGCCCGCCTGCACGGCCACCTGTTTTAAGGAGGACACATTGTCCTCCAGCAAACGGCGCGCCACTTCGAAGCGGGCCGTGTCGATGAATTCCGTGGGACTGGTGCCCGTTTCGCGCTGGAACACGCGCGTAAAATTGCGCTCGCTCATGGCCAGCCTCGCCGCCAGCAGCGGCACGGTGAGCTCTTCGGCAAGATGTTCCATGATCCAGCCCTGCAACTGGCGGATGGTCGGATGCGTCGTCATCTGGCTCGACAGGTGCACGGAAAACTGCGACTGGCCGCCGGGCCGCTTCAAATACACCACCAGGTCGCGCGCCACTTCCAGCGCGATATCGCGGCTGAAATCGTCTTCCACCAGGGCCAGCGCCAGGTCGATGCCGGCCGTCACGCCGGCCGACGTCCAGAATTTCCCTTCCCGCACGAAAATCGCATCGGCATTGACCTGTATCAATGGATAGCGCTGGCGCAAACTGTCCACGGCGCTCCAGTGCGTGGCCGCGCTCTTGCCGTTCAGCACGCCCGCCTCGGCCAGGAAGAAGCAGCCCGTGCACAGCGCCGCCAGGGTATCGATGCGGGGTGCCGCTTCGGCCACCCAGGCGGCGAGGGCGGGAATGTCCTGCAAGACTTGCTCGACGTGGTGGCAGCCGACGATGACGGCCAGGTCGGGCAAGCGGCTGGCATCGAGCGCCTTGCTGGCGTGCAGCGACATCAGGGTGTCCGATTCGACCGGGCCGATGGCCGTCGAGGCGATGCGCACGTCGTAGCCGCCGGGCAGGTTACGCAGGCGCAAATGGGTGTTGGCGTAGTCAAAAACCTTCATGGCGCCGATGGCTTCGAGTGCCTTGAAACCGGGATAGACGATGATGTCGACGGTGCGCAGGGGGAATTCTTTGGGGTTTTGCTTGATCATGCGATATGCGCGAGGGGGATAAATACTGCCATAATGCAACAACGGCGATGGCGTAGGTTAGCATGAAATAATCCGCGCGCCCGCTGGCTCCCCACCCATCGGATTCCTGGATATCGTGCGCTTACTCCATCTTTTTGCCGCCCTGACATTGCTGTTGGGCTCATCCCTTGCCCACGCGGTGACGCTCAACTTCAATGGCGGCGCCGTCAACGGCTGCACTCTGCCGGCGTCCAGCAACCAATATACTTGCGCCAGCCTGATCATGGGCAGCACAGACAACGTCGTCATCGCCAGCGGCTATGGCGTGACGGTCAACAGCGATGTGAGCATCGACTACAACCAGGGCTTGAGCATGAGCGGCACGGCGGCCCTGACCGCCAACAAGAATATCGACATCGGCAACGTCAATCCGCCCAACCTGAAGATCACGGGCGGCAGCCTGACGGCCAAGGGCGGCAATTTCAAGGTGGGGTCGCAGGGCGGCACCGTGCTCGTGGCCGATATCTCGGCGGCGTCCGTCTCCCTGGGCGGCACGCCCGTGAAGGTGACGGGCAATATCACGGCCACGGGCAATATCGACATTTCCTCCGGCTCGACGCTGAATGGCGCCATCAGCGGCGGCTCGATCAGCGGCAACTCCAAGGTCACGATCACGGGCAGCGTGAAGGCCAGCGGCAACGTCAGCATCGGCTCCAGCTCGACCATAACGGGACCCGTCAATGGCAGCAGCATCACCACCAGTTCCAGCGTGTCGATCACGGGCGACGTGACGGCTGTCAATGCGTTCAGCCTCGGTTCGGGCAGCAACCTGAATGGCACCACCAAGGCGCCCGTCGTCAGCATCGAGGCAGCGAACAGCCAGGTGCAGGGCGATATCACGGCCAGTACCTCGCTGACAGTCGGTTCGGGCAGCCAGGTGAAGGGCAACCTGACGTCGCCGACCATCGACCTGAAGGCGTCCGGCCTGCTGGTCACGGGCGACGTGAAAGCGTCCAGCTCCCTGAGCATCGCCTCCGGCAACGGCGTGAAGGGCAACGTCGAGGGCGGCAACGTCACGCTGGACTCGTCCAACGCGTATATCACGGGCAATGCGCTGGTCGACCACATCACCCTGGGCTGGCAGGGCCGGGTGCAGCAAACCATCACTTGCAAGGCGTATACGCCATCGAACCCGTGCAGTTGCGTGACGAACAACAGCGGCTGGGCCTTCAATGAACCGATGGGGCCGAAGTGCGGGCCCGGCACGCTGAGCGGACTGCACCATTTCCAGATCGAGCACCCGCTGACGGCGCTTACTTGCCAGGTGCCCACGGTGAAGGTGACGGCCTGCGCGGATGCCAGCTGCAGCGCGGTCTACAAGAATGGCGTGAGCGTTACCGTCAGCCCGGGCGGCGTGCCGACGCAGATCGATACCAGCGGCGTCAACGCCAATGTCACGGTGCGCCAGACCACGGTGGGCATCGCCACCCTGAGCCTGGTCAGCACGCCCGCCACGACGGGCGCGCTGGTGTGCAAGAGCGGCGGCAACACGAGCAATTGCCAGATCAGCTTTCTTTCCAGCGGCTTCCAGGTAAGCGGCGTTCCGCGCTACGCCGAGGACGTGGCCGTACTGGAAATCAGCGCCTTGCAGACCTCGTCCGGCAACAGCGACGTGTGCGTGCCCATGTTCGCCAGCCAGACCAAGGACTTGAACCTCAGTTGCGGGTACAGCAATCCGGACAAGGGAACATTGCCTGCGCGTATCTTTGACAGTACCAAAAATAGTTATGTTGCCCTGGCGGCCAGCGACCAGAGCAGTTGCAGCGGGTCGAGTACCAAGGTGACGGTGACGTTCGGCGCCGACGGCGTAGCCAAGCCGAACATGCTGTATGCCGATGCGGGAGCGCTGCTCCTGACAGCTTCCTACAAGCCGGACAGCGGCAGCGACAAAGGTTTGGACATGAACGGCAGCGGTACGGTCGTCGTGGCGCCGAAGAAATTTCTGTTCACGAAGCTGGCGCCGACGCAGCGCGCGGGCCTGGCGGCAGCGCCCCTCGTGGCGGGGACGACCATCACGTTATCGGCCGTCAATGCGCTCGATGCCGTGACGAAGAACTTTGGCAACGAAAGCGGTGTCGCTGTGCAAAAAGTCGTGCTCGATCGTAATCTGCAGGCGCCGCTCTACGCAAGCGTAGTCAATCCGCAGGTCAGCGGCGATCTCGATTTCGTGAAGAAAGGGGGCGTCATCGCGGCGCCGCCGCTGGTCTGGCCCGAAGTGGGCAAGATCAATTTCACGGCCGCGCTGCAAAACGGATATCTGGGCAGCAGCTTGACGTCGCCGGGACCGAGCGACACCGTGCTCTTCTACCCGCACCACTTTGTGACGGAACTGGTCATCAAGCAAGTGGACATCGGGGGGGGCGTGAAAATGCCGTTTCCTTTCCCGTGCAGCGCGCCGCTCGTGTGCGCCGGCGACCGTGCCGTGTATTCGCGCCAGCCTTTTGATCTGACCATCCGCGCCCAGACGGCCGCTGGCAATGAGACGAAGAACTTCGACGCCAGGAATGACGGCATCAACACGACGCAGGTATCGCTGGTCCCCTATGACGCTGCCACGGGGAAGAACAGCTATCCGCCCACGGCGCCATCGGGCAGCACGCTGACGGATGGGGCAAAAGCAGCTGCGGCCGTGACGGGCGTGCCTGTCACCAGTTTTACCAATGGCCTTGCCACGCGTACCATCGCCTACAGCTTCCCCGCCGCCTATGCCGTGCCCAAGGAGCCGACAGCACTGGCATCGCCGACGGGGCTGCTGCTGCGCGCGACGTATACCTATCCGGCGGCCGGCAATGTGAGCTCGGCGCCGGCCGATGGCATGGAAGCGCAACTGACCGTGCTCACGGGCCGCCTGATGGTGCCGCATGATTACGGTTCCGAGCGCTATCCCGTACGCCTGGCGGTGCAGGCGCAGTACTGGGATGGCAAGACGTGGGTTACCAGCCTGCTGGACAGCATCAGTGCGTTCGACAACACGCTGGTGGTGTTTGCCAATTGCAAGAAAACCCTGGTGTGCAAGGATTTTGCATTCCCCGTTGGCACCACTATTACTTATACGTTCGACAAGGGTATCTTGCCGCCGAATAGACGCCTGACCCTGGCGGCGCCCGGCGTCGGCAAGAGCGGCAGCGTCGATGTTTCCGTGCCCGGCATTGCATACCTGCCCAGCACCGTGGGCACCATCGTCTTTGGCGTCTTCAAATCAGGTCCCGTGATTTACCTGCGCGAGATGTATTAAGCCTGGACAAAGGGCGGGCGCAGAAAGTGGGGAAAACCAGTAACATGCCTGGCTGTGGCATTCCCCCAACCTCAGACTGGAGTTTTCTATGAGCACAACATCGCAGTGGATCGATATCGCCGGCCCGGACGGCAACTTCCAGGCCTACCTGGCCGTGCCGCACGTGGGCAAGGGCCCCGCCATCATCCTGTTGCAGGAAATTTTTGGCGTCAACGAGCACATCCGCGCCGTGGCCGACCAGTATGCGGCCGATGGCTACGTGGTGCTGGTGCCCGACCTGTTCTGGCGCGCCGGCGCGCACATCGAGCTGGGCTATGACGCGGACGGCTGGAAGCGCGCCGTCGAACTGATGCAGGCTACCGATAACGAACATGCCTTGAGCGATATCAAGGCGACCATCGCCGTCCTGCGCGCGCGTCCGGAAGTGACGGGCAAGCTGGCTTCCGTCGGCTACTGCTTCGGCGGCCGCCTGTCGTTCCAGACGGCCGCGGCCGGCCTGGTCGATGTCGCCATCGCCTATTACGGCGGCGGCATCCAGAACAAGCTGGACCTGGCTGACCGGATCCAGGTGCCGCTGCTCATGCATTTCGGCGGCCAGGACAGCCATATCCCGCCGGAAGCCGTGCAAAAGATCGCCGAGCGCTTCGAAGACCGGCAAGACGTGGAAATCCATATCTACCCGGGCGCCGAGCACGGTTTCAATTGCACCCACCGCGACAGCTACCAGCAGCGCGCCGCTGCCCAGGCACATGGCAATTCCTTGATTTTCCTGGCAGAAAATCTGTAAGACTGCCTCGCCAGGCTGGCCTGTTGCTATTTTCCGCCCAGCAGCAACGCCGCATGGGCGTTAAAATAGCGGCTGTGCCGGGCAACTCCGGCCGGCCGGGCACGGCGCCCGGCAAACCTGGATGAGGAACCGAATTAAAGATGGCCCAAGTAATTGTTTCTGTAACATTGGCGGCAAGCGCCGAACGCGTGTGGGATTTTATCGGCGGCTTCCAGTCGCTGGCTGAATGGTCTAGCTCGATCAAGACCAGCCTGTCCGAGCACGGCGGCCGCGTGCGCCGCCTGAAAACCACGGACGGCGCCATCATCGCCGAACGCCTGCAAAGCTACAGCGAAGCGGACAAGAGCTACAGCTACACCATCGTTTCGGGTCCGATCCCCGTCAAGAACTACCGTTCTACTTTGCGCGTCACAGGCGAACCAGGCGGCGCTTCCTGCGTGGCGCAATGGTCGAGCGAGTTCGACGCGGCCGAAGGCGTGGAAGAAGTCATGACAGGCGCGTTTCAACATTTGTACGAAACCGCGTTCGTGGACCTGAAACGCATCATGGCAATTTGATTTGCCGGGGCTAACGGCAAATACTGGGGGCAGACCCTGAGGGTCTGACCCCGGCCTTTTTTGCTTTGCGGGTTAGTTCACCGCTATCTGCTTACCGTTTTACTTTTCCAAACGCCTCGCCCTTGTTCCATGTAGGCAAATTCTTGTCATTCGCCACTTCATAGCCGAGGTTCAGGGTGAACTGCGCCTGCTGCACCATGCCCGACAGGTCCCATGACGGGTTGTACTCGTCCGTCACCTGGTGGTAATCCTTTTTAAAGGCGACCAGGCGCTCGCTCGATGCTTTCGGGGCCTTGACGAAATCGAACGAGCCGTCGCCGGAGAACACGGCCGAGCCCACGTTGAAGGCGGGTACGCCGGCCTTGGCAAACGCAAAATGGTCGGCCCGGTAAAAGGCGCCGGACAGATCGGGAATGGTGGGCGCCAGGCGTAGGCCCATGCGCTTGGCGACCTTGGCGGCACTCGCGTACAGGCTGCTGCGCTCGGCGCCGGCCACGCCGATGTCGCGCGTCTTGCCGACGAAGTTCATGCTGTCGAGGTTCAGGTCGGCGGCCGTCTTGGCCAGTGGCCACAGGGGCTTGCGCGTATAGGCCGTGCTGCCCAGCATGCCCGTTTCTTCGCCGGCCGGCCACAGGAAGATTTGCGTGCGGCGCGCCGGTTGTTTCACGGCCACTTGCGCCATGGCCAGCAGGGCGGCCGCGCCCGAGGCGTTGTCGATGGCGCCGTTGTAGATATGGTCGCTTTGCCCTGAGCGGGCGCTGCCTTCGTCGTCCTTGCCCAGGTGGTCCCAGTGGGCCGAGTAAATCACGGCTTCGTCCTTGAGTTTCGGGTCCGTGCCCGGCACGATGCCGGCCACGTTGAATTGCTCGATGCTGCGGATCTGGCTGTCCAGTGCCACCTTGACCGTGGCGTTCAGGGCCACGGGGCGGAATGCGCGCGTTTCCGCCTGCGCGCGCAAGGCGTCCAGGTCCTGTCCGCCGGCCTGGAACAGCGTGCGCGCCATGTCTTCCTGCAGCCAGCCTTCCATCGCATTGCCCGCGCCGGCCAGGTTGAAGCGCTCGTGGCCGAAGCCGTTGGCGGGCACCGACCACGGGTACGAGGCCGATGCCGTCGTGTGGATCAGCAGCACGCCGGCGGCGCCCTGGCGCAGCGCTTCCTCGTACTTGTAGACCCAGCGGCCGTACCAGGTCAGCGACTTGCCGGCAAAACGCTTGGGTTCGGCGGCGGTCGGTTGCGGATCGTTGACCATCATGATGACCAGTTTGCCTTTTAAATCAGCACCCTTGAAGTCGTCCCAGCGTTCCTCTGGCGCGCGGATGCCGTAGCCGGCGAACACGACGGGCGCGTCGAACGCCACTTTTTCCTGGCCATTCGCCGCGCCAAAGACGATGTCCTGGCCGAAGGCGGGAGACAAGGTCTTGCCACCCGCGCTGAAGGTCACCTTGCTCGATGGCAAAGCCTTGCTGCCGACGATGGTCAGCGCCTGGCGATACGTGCCATCCGGCAAGGGTTGCAAGCCGGCCACGGCCGCCTGCGTTTCCAGGTAGCGCACGGCCAGGTCGCCGCCGCGCTGGCCCGTGCCGCGTCCTTCGAGCAAATCGTCGGCCAGGAAGGACAGATGGGCGCGCAGGGGCGCTTCGGTAACGAGCGGTTGGGCGAGGGTAGCCGTGCTGAGCAGGCTGGCGGCGAGGACGAAGGGAAAACGCATGGCAACTCCAAAAGTGAATACGGGAAAACAAAGCAGCGGCAATCTTACTCTACCGCAATGCTCTGGCGTAGCGCGCGGCGCGCGCAAGGCGATTGCGGCCACAATGGCTGCTGGTCCACCGACAAGGAGCGTTCCATGACTACCCCTGACTTGCAATCGAGCAATACCCTGCGTACCGCCGACGGCACCCTGATCTACTACAAGGACTGGGGCAGCGGCCCGCCCGTCGTCTTCAGCCACGGCTGGCCATTGTCGTCCGACGCGTGGGAAGACCAGATGTTTTATCTGGCCTCGCGCGGCTACCGCGTCATCGCGCACGACCGGCGCGGCCATGGCCGCTCCAGTCAGCCGTTCGACGGCAACGACATGGATACCTATGCCGACGATCTGGCCGCCTTGCTCGCCGCACTGGATTTGACGGGCGCCACCCTCGTGGGGCACTCGACGGGCGGTGGCGAAGTGGCGCGCTACATCGGCCGCCATGGCACGCAGCGCCTGGCCGGTGCCGTGCTGGTGGGCGCCGTGCCGCCGCTGATGCTGCAAACCGCGGAGAACCCTCTGGGCTTGCCGCTATCCGTTTTTGATGACATCCGCGCCGGTGTGCAAGCCGACCGCAGCCAATTCTTCCACGACTTGAGCGAGGCCTTCTATGGCTACAACCGGCCCGGCGCCACCCCGTCGCAGGGCGTGCGCGACAGTTTCTGGCGGCAAGGCATGCAGGCGGGCATGCCGGCCGCCTACCTGTGCATCAAGCAATTTTCCGAGACGGACTTTACGGCCGACCTGGCCAGGTTCGACGTGCCGACCCTGGTGATCCATGGCGACGACGACCAGATCGTGCCGATCGCCGCCTCGGCGCGGCGCACTGCCGAGCTCATTATCGGCAGCAAGCTGCTCGTGTATGCGGGCGCGCCGCACGGCCTGGCGACGACGCACAAGGACCGGCTGAACGAGGACTTGCTGGAGTTCTTGCGCACCTGAAACGGCGCGGGCGCCATCGTCCCGAGGCGCCCGCCGTTGCTGTTGACGCATGGAACCGGCGCAGGCCGCAGATTGTTGTGTATCGTTTAATGTTGGCAAAATCACGCGCCAATTGCGTGCGGATCGCCGATTTTTCTGGCTTTTTTACGTAGATATGGTGCAAAAAACGGCGTTCTGCGGCATGCGGCCACCCGGTAAGGTCCAGTAAAGAGTAAACTAGCAGATACACTCTTTCGCATTGGGCGATTCGAGCGAACTTGTGAGTGATTTCATGTCTGATACACCAATTTCCTTATTTTCCGACCTTAACCTGAGCGAGCCGCTGATTCGCGCGCTCAAGGATGTCGGTTACGAAACACCGTCGCCTATCCAGGCGGCCACGATTCCATTATTGCTCGCGAACCGCGACGTGCTGGGCCAGGCGCAAACAGGCACGGGTAAAACCGCCGCCTTCGCCTTGCCGATCCTGTCGCGCATCGATCTGAAACAAAGCTCACCCCAAGCCCTGGTCCTGGCACCGACGCGCGAACTGGCCATCCAGGTCGCCGAAGCGTTCCAGGTGTATGCCGCCCACATCCCCGGCTTCCACGTGCTGCCGATCTACGGCGGCCAAAGCTACGGCCCGCAACTGTCGGCCCTGCGCCGCGGCGTGCACGTCGTCGTCGGCACCCCTGGCCGTGTCATCGATCACCTGGACAAGGGTTCGCTCGACCTGTCCAAACTGAAGACCCTGGTGCTGGACGAAGCCGATGAAATGCTGCGCATGGGCTTTATCGACGATGTCGAACGCATCTTGCAAGAAACGCCGGAAGGCCATCAAACGGCCCTGTTCTCGGCCACCATGCCTTCCGTCATCAAGCGCATCGCCACGACCTACCTGGTGAACCCGGCCGAAGTGACGGTTGCCGCCAAGACGGGCACGGCTGATAACATCCGCCAGCGCTACTGGCTGGTGTCGGGCATGCACAAGCTCGACGCACTGACCCGCATCCTGGAAGCGGAAGCGTTTGACGGCATGATCATCTTCGCCCGCACCAAGCTGGGCACGGAAGAGCTGGCCGGCAAGCTGCAAGCCCGTGGCTTCTCCGCTGCCGCCATCAATGGCGACATTCAGCAAGCCCAGCGCGAGCGCACGATCCAGCAGTTGAAAGACGGCAAGATCGACATCCTCGTGGCAACCGACGTGGCCGCCCGCGGCCTGGACGTCGAGCGCATCAGCCACGTCGTCAACTACGACGTGCCGCACGATCCGGAAAGCTATACCCACCGCATCGGCCGCACGGGCCGCGCCGGCCGCAGCGGCGAAGCGATCCTGTTCATCACCCCGCGTGAAAAGAACCTGTTGAAAGCCATCGAACGCTCGACCCGCCAGCCTATCGGCATGCTGGAACTGCCGACGATTCAGGCCGTCAACGACGTGCGTATCGCCAAGTTCAAGGAACAGATCAGCGAAACCCTGGCCCTGGGCGAACTGGAACAGTTCCAGTCGCTGATCGAAGACTTCGAACGCGAACAGAACATTCCCGCCATCGAAATCGCCGCCGCCCTGGCGAAGATGGCGCGTGGCAATGTGCCTCTGCTGCTGGACAAGAACAAGGCGCGCGAGCAAGCCACGTGGCAGGACGACCGTCCCGTGCGCCAAGACCGCTTCGAGCGCAACGACCGTCCGGAACGGGGCGACCGCTTCGACCGTAACGAGCGCAGCGACCGTGGCGAACGCCCGGCCTTCCCGAAAAAGGAACGCATCCAGCGTCCGGCCGACGCCGGCATGCAGACCTTCCGCATCGAAGTCGGTCATCAGCATGGCGTGAAGCCGGGCAATATCGTGGGTGCCATCGCCAACGAAGCGGGCATCGATTCGAAAAACATCGGCCGCATCGAAATCTATGACGATTACAGCGTCCTGGACTTGCCTGACAGCATGCCGAAAGAATTGCTGGACCAACTGAAAACCGTGTGGGTGGCGGGCCAGCAGCTGCGCATCAGCCGCGACGGCGACGCGCCGGACCTGGCACCGCCAGCCGCGCCACGCAAGCCGTTCGCCGCCAAGTCCGCGCCAGCGTTCAAGGATACGCCAGCGGACGCGGGCGAAGTTGCCCCGCGCGCGCCGAAGAAGGAACGTCCACGCCCAGGCGTGACGGCCTACCGCATTGAAGTGGGCCGCGAGCATGCCGTAACGCCAAGCAACATCGTCGGCGCCATCGCCAACGAAGCGAACCTGGAAGCCAAGCATATCGGCCGTATCGATATCTTTGACAACTACAGCGTGCTGGACCTGCCGGAAGGCATGCCGCCGGAAATCCTCGACCACCTGAAATCGGTCGTGGTCTCGGGCCAGAAGCTGCGCATCAGCCTTGACGATGGCACGACGGAGCGCAAGCCTGCGCCACCGCGTCCGAAGTCGCCACCCCGTAAAACGTACAAGTAAGCCATTCCCACGGGCGCTCCGGCGCCTGTGTCGCGGATTGGAGACAGTTCCCCCACTGGCGCATTCGCGCCAGTTTTTATTTTCCCTCAAGAAATGAACATGGTTGCCGCGTTATGGTTGGCAACTGGCGCCGCCATGTGCCGGTAATTGGCATGCCCCTCTGCGCATTTTTATCGGCACAAGCAGCGTATTTATCGACCGGTGCATCGATACATAATTTTTTATTAATTGTTTTGTATGCGCGCAATTTAAATTTTACATTCAATAAAATCAATCAAGTTGAATCAAAGTAAATTCTAAAACATAAATGAATTGGCTTTTATTAAATTATTTGACTGGCGTCACTGTCGCCGAGGCGATATATCATGGGTGCTTGATGTGGTATATTGTTTTTATGTTTTTGTTATGCTAGTTGAAAAAAAATAGAGGAGCGACGATGCGGGTCAATACACCTATCACGCAAAATGAATACGTATTAAATGAAGGCATGACGATTGTTTCCACCACGGATTTACAGGGAAACATCAATTACGCCAATCAGTATTTCATTGAAGTCAGCGGTTTTTCAGAAATGGAATTGCTGGGTGCGCCACAGAATATCTTGCGTCATCCCGATATGCCGGCCGAAGCGTTTGCCGACCTGTGGGACACCATCAAGACGGGCATGCCATGGACCGGCATGGTCAAGAACCGCTGCAAGAATGGCGATTTCTACTGGGTCTTCGCCAATATCACGCCCGTCATCGAAAACGGCCGCCCGATCGGCTATATGTCCGTGCGCACCAAGCCCACGCGCGAGCAGATCAACGAAGCGGCAGCCCTGTATAAAAGTTTCAAGGACGGCAATAGTGCCAACCTGGCTATCCGCAATGGCCGCGTCGTGCGCCAGGGCTGGGCCGCCAAGCTGGCCGAGTGGCGCAAGCTGAGCCTGTCGCAAGACCTGGCCCTGCATTGCATCGTGTTTGGCGTGGTGCTGGCCATCCTCGGCTGCGCCGTGTGGAATATCGACGGCGACACGAGCACGGCCACGCGCAGCTGGCTCAGCGGTGCTGCCGCCGCGGCCGTGGCGCTGATGCTGTATTTCTGGGCCCATCTGCACAATTCCCTCGTTGCACCGCTGGGCGACGCCATCACCGTGGCGCGCAAGATGGCGGGCGGCGACTTGACGGGCGTCATCGACAAGGTGCGCGACGACGACATGGGGCAATTGATGGCGGCCTTGCGCCAGACCAACATCAACCTGCACAGCATCATCGGCGACGTGCGCGCGAACTTCGAGGATATCCGCATCACCACGGCGGAGATCGCCACGGGCAATATGGACCTGTCCAGCCGCACGGAATCGCAGGCGTCCAGCCTCGAGCAGACGGCGGCCAGTATGGAAGAGCTGACTTCCACGGTGCAAAACAGCGCCGACCACGTGGCCACGGCCAATGACCTGGCGGCGCAGGCGTCGACCGTCGCGGCCAAGGGCGGCGCCATCGTCAGCGAAGTGGTCACCACGATGGACGAGATCAGCACGTCGTCGCGCAAGATTCTCGACATCATCGGCCTCATCGACGGCATCGCCTTCCAGACGAATATCCTCGCCTTGAACGCAGCCGTGGAAGCGGCGCGCGCGGGCGAGCATGGCCGCGGCTTCGCCGTCGTGGCCGGTGAAGTGCGCAGCCTGGCGCAGCGCTCGGCAACGGCAGCAAAAGAGGTGAAAAACCTGATCGACCATTCGATCGCCACCGTGAACGCGGGCAGCGTGCTGACCAGCAATGCGGGCGCCACCATGACGGAAGTGATCGCCTCGGTGGCCCGCGTGACGGAAGTGATGGACGAGATTTCCTCCACCACGCGCGAGCAGAACCAGGGCATCGGGCAAGTCAACCAGGCCGTCATCCACATGGATGGCATCACGCAGCAGAATGCGGCGCTGGTGGAGCAGGCGGCGGCCGCCGCCACCAACCTGGCGCAGCGCACCGACAGCGTGGCCCAGTCGATCGGCATCTTCAAATTGAAGACGTCGCCCAAGCGCAAGGCGGCTGGCGTGGGGCGCAGTCCCAGCGTGGCGGCCGGCGTGGCGTCGCGGGCCTTGCTGAAAGCAAGATAATTACCCCAACGGCGAAAGACCGGGGTCGTACGGGGACGCCGAGTCCTCAGGGTACGACCCCAGTTTGTTTTTTGGGTAGTTTTACTTCTTCACCCGGTACACCTCGCCGCTGCGCACCTTCCGCACCACCCCATCCCCGCCAAATAGAATCACATATTCTCCCTGCGCGCCCGAGGCGGCCGGGTAGGTGTACATCCACACTTCATTGCCGCTGTCGAAACGGATGGATGTGCTGTCTCCCAGCGCGGCGCGCACCTGTTCGCGCGTGCTGCTGCCCGGCTGTACCGTTTGCTCCAGCGTTGCGTAAGGCACATTCTTGCTTGCCTGCAAGGCGCGCGTGCCGGAGCAGGCGGCCAGCAGCGCCAGCGCGAAGACACTGAGCCACTTCATGGCGCCACCTCGTCCATATAAGTAAATTCCAGCAGGGTATCGTCGGGCCAGCTGGCATCCCACAGGGGCGCGTAGTACGTGCGGTCAAGCAAGACCTGGCAATCGCAATAGGGCAGCGAGGCGGGCGTTTGCTCGCCGCCCGCATACAGCATGGTGAACGGCAGGGCCAGGCGGCGCTCGCCATGCACGAGGGTGACGCCGAACAGGGGACGGTCCGTGAAGAACAGATAATTGCCGTCCGGCTCGGAACACACCTTGTCCGTGCTGTAGAGCATGCTGGACAGCCAGGCAATGATTTGCGGGTCGTTCGAGATCAGGCCGGAATCCATGCCGGCGCGGCATTCCAGGCGCAAGTCGCCCAGGCGCCGCGTGCCGGGCGGCAAGCCGGGCGTGATGACTTGCGCGCGCCAGCTCATGGTGGTGGCCTTGCGGTTGGCGATCAGCACGGCGTCTTCGCGCGCCGCCTGCGCATGGCGCACGGGGGCAAAGCTGTTGTCTTCGGCCAAGGGCAAGGGGATGCTGACCGTGTCGCCAGCGATGCGCAGCTGCACGCCCGTCATGTCCACGCCGGGCTGGCGCGGCAGCAAGCGAAAGCGCAGCACGGCCTGCGGCGCCAGCGCATGGTCGCGCTCGAAGCGGTCCACGCCCTGCAGCATCTTGCGATACGATTTGTCGACAGGGTCGCGCGTGGCATCGACTTTGACTTGCGGCACGGGCGCGGTTTGCGCCAGGGCAACAGGGCCAGTGAGCAGGCAGGCAAGCAGCAGGGAAAGAGGCATACGCATGGCCCGATGCTACGCCTTTTTGCGCGGCAGCCACGCACGGATGACGGATCAGTATTCGCTGTATTTGCGCGCATCGCCACGCACCTGCTGCGCCGGGTATTTCTGCGCGTTGAGTTCCATCTTTTCCAGCACGGCCCCATGCAGGTCGACGCCGCTCTTGTCGGCCAGGCGCACCAGATACATCAGCACGTCGGCCAGTTCGTGGCGGATGCCCGTGCGCTTCGCTTCGTCCAGTTCCGCGTCCGCCCCCGTGGGCAGCCACTGGTAGTGTTCCACCAGTTCCGCCACTTCCACGGACAGGGCCATGGCCAGGTTTTTCGGCGTGTGGAATTGCTCCCAGTCGCGTTCGTCGGCAAAGGCGCGCAGGCGCGCGCGAATGTCGAGCAGGCTGTCGGTGGGCGCGCTCATGCCGCCGCCTGCAGCGTTTTTTCCATGAAGACACTGAACGGATCGTCGGGATAGTCGCCGTACGGCCCGCGCCGCTGGTAGCCGTGGCGCGCGTACAGGGCGATGGCTTCTGGCTGGTGGATGCCCGTCTCCAGGGTCAGCAAGCGGCAGCCGCGCGCCAGCGCCTGTTCTTCCAGCAGGGCCAGCAGGCGCTTGGCCAGGCCCAGGCCGCGGCTGTCCGGGTGTACGTACATGCGCTTGACCTCGCCGAAAGCGGGCGTGACGACGATGGCGCCGCAGGCGCGCGCCGCACCGGCCGCATCGCGGGCGACGGCAAACAGCAGGGTCTCCGGCGGCAACGATGCCAGGTCCAGCGAGTAGACGCACTCGGCCGGGTACAGGGTCTGTTGATAGGCATCAAGCTCGGCGATCAGGGTTTGCACATCGGCTTGCTGCGGCGATTCCAGGCGGATAGTCATGAGGGAGGTCGAATGAATGGGACTTCCCCCATGGTATCACTGCGGCTGCGCCAGGCGCATGGTCAGGCCGATGGGCGACATCACAAAACCCATCAGTTCCTGCGCCTCGCCGCCATCGGGCGTATCGACGCCGGCGATGTCGAAGCTGCCCAGCAGCATGGCCATGGCGATCTTGATTTCCAGCAAGGCCAGATAGCGGCCCGGGCACGTGCGCAAGCCGGCGCCGAAGGGCATCGAGGCGCGCTTGTTGTTCGCCTCGCCGCTTTCGGCCAGCCAGCGTTCGGGCTGGAAGGTCCCGGCATCGGGAAAGTGCGCATCGGATACCGTGTCGTTGCGCATCACGCACCACACGAGGGTGCCGGCCGGCACGGCGATGTCGGCGATGACCGTGTCGCGCAGCGCCTCGACGGGCAGGAACGGTGCCACCGGTTTCAAGCGCATGGCTTCGCTGGCGCAGGCGCCCAGGTAGTCGAGGCTATCCATCTGCTCGATCGTGAAGTGCGCCACGTCGGGCGCCAGGTGCCGCACTTCCTCGCGCGCCCGGGCCAGGGTGTGCGGATTGCGTTGCAGCATGTAGATGATCCAGGAAATCGTGTTGGCCGTCGTGTCTTCACCGGCCAGCAGCATGGTCAGCACATTGCCGGCCACGTTGCGGTCCGTCACGCCGCTGCCTTCCAGGTCGGCGGCGGCGATCATGGCTTCGAGCAGGTTGGGCGGGTGTTCGCGGCGCGCCGGGTCGTGCGCCAGGCGCGTGCGCGCCTGCTGTACCAGGTCGGCCACGGCGGCGGAAAGGGCCGCCACGTCGCGGTCCAGCCGGCGGTCGACGGGCAGCTTGAACCAGCGCCAGTACGGGAACATGGACAGGCTGCGCCGCGCCACGGCGGGCAGGATGTCGTCCATGTGGCGCTGGATCACGTCTTCGCCCGCTTCCAGCGTGTTGACTTCCGTGCCGAAGGCCAGGCCGGCGATGATGTCGACCGTGTAGCGTTTCAGGTCGCCGTCCAGGTCGATCGCCTGGCCTTGCGTGGCGGCAAGATGCCAGCGCCGCTGCAAGCGCTGCGCCACCGTCACCAGCGCGGGGAAATAGGCCTTGATGGCGCCGGGCGCCATGCCGGCCATGACCATGCGGCGCTGGTTGCGCCACTCCGTGCCCTCGGCCAGAAACAGGCCGGGGATGCCGCCCATTTCCTCGGACACGATGGAGCTGCTCAGGGGGCGGCGAAAACCGTCGGGCCGGTCGCGCAGCACGGCGCCGACGGCCTCGCTGTCGGCCACCACCAGCACCAGGGTGCGGCCGAACCAGGCGCGCATGTAGGGGCCGTAGCGCCGCACCCACGCTTCCACGTCGCGGTGGATGCGCGTGAGCTTGAGTTGCAGGCTGTTGCCGACGATGGGCAGGGCGAAGGGCCCCGGCAAGCGGCGGATCTGGCGCAGCGGCCGGGCAATGTCGGGTGCGGCGGCGTGGTCGAGTGGCGGCATGGCAAGCTCCTGTTTCAGTGGGAACGATGGCATGACTGTAGCGCGCTTGCGCGCCCGCGTCTTGAACGAATACGACATCGTGTGCGGCCAGAAATTGCCGGTACAATCGTCGCCATGCCTGCCGCCCCTACGCCCCTGACCCGTTTGATCGCGCCGCGCACGGCGCTCGCTTCCTGCGTGCGCGCCTTCCTCGTGCGCGACACCACGGGCTGCGCGCCCCTGCCGCCGGCGCAGCGCCTGAACCGCTTTCCCGCCGCACCCATGTGCAGCATCATCTGGACCGTCGCCGGCGACGTGGAAGCGGCCGCGCCGGGCCTGTCGCTGCGGGACGTGCGCATGCCGCCCGCGCTGTTCGGCGGCCCCCGATCGTATCCGCTGGTCAGCTACAACCCGGGTCCCGTGCGTTCGTTTGTCGTGATGTTTTATCCGGCCGCCCTGCATGCGTTGACGGGCGTGTCGATGGATGCCCTGCTGGACCAGTTTCGCCCGCTCGACGCGCTGTTCGATGCCGACTGGCAGGCCCTGTCCGACGCCGTGCTGGCGGCGCCGGACGACGAGGCCCGCGTCAGGCTGGTGGAAGATTTTCTCGCGCCGCGCTGGCAGCTGGCGCGCAAGAGCGGAGACCATCCGGCCGGCGCCGTGCAGGACTGGGTGCGCCGCCTTGGCGTGCAGGCGGCATCGACGGGCCTGGCCAGCAGCGCGCGCAATGTCGAGCGCCGCATCAAGGCCTGGGCCGGCCAGCCCATGCGCACCTTGCGCCGCATGCGCCGCGCGGAACAGCTGTTTCTCGACGAACGCGGCGCCATCCTGCAAGGTACGGCGTCCTGGTCCGACGTCGCCGCCAGCGGCGGTTACGCGGACCAGGCCCATTTCTGCCGCGAGACGCGCGAAATCACTGGCTTGAGTCCCACCGAGCTGGTGCGGGCCATGCGCGACGATGAAAGCTACTGGATTTACAGAATCTGGAATTGAGGGCGTAGGTCGGATTAGCGAGGCCTGGTCTCGCGTAATCCGACAACATTGTTGCAAGACGCTGGTGTCGGATTACGCGGCTGCCCCGCTAATCCGACCTACCGCTCGCTGTACACTTTTCCCTTGGATAGGGTCACTTCATGGTGCCCCGCGCCGGGTGCCATCATGGGGAAGCAGTTTTCCGCGCCATGCACGCGCACGTCGAGGAAGTAGGGGCCGCTGGATTCCAGGCAGGCCGCCAGCGCCGCGTCGAGCTCCTCGCGCCGGCTCACCGTCTGTGCCTGCCAGCCGAACGCGCGTGCCAGGGCGACGAAATCGGGCAGCGCTTCCGTGTAGCTGTGGCTGTAGCGCTCGCCGTGGTGCAGTTCCTGCCACTGGCGCACCATGCCCATGTAGCCATTGTTGGACAACACCACTTTCACGGGCAGGCGGTGCTGCACGGCCGTGGCCAGTTCCTGGATATTCATCAGAATCGACGCATCGCCGCTGACGCACACCACGCGCTTGCCGGGATGGGCGATCTGCGCGCCGATGGCCGCTGGCAATCCATAACCCATGGTGCCGGCGCCGCCCGAGGTGAGCCAGCGGCGCGGCTGCTCGAAGCGCAGGTGTTGTGCCGCCCACATCTGGTGCTGGCCCACGTCGGTGGCGACGATGGCGTCGCTGCCATCCATGCTGTCCAGCGCGGCCTGCAGCCGGCGCATCAGCGCCTGCGGCGCGATCACTTCCGGCGTGTCGTCGAACGCCAACGAGTCTTGCGCGCGCCAGCCTTCGATCCGTTGCCACCACGGCTGGCGGTCCGCCAGCAGGCGGCCGCGCAGCTGCGCCAGCAATGCAGCGAGCACGGGTGCGCAATCGCCGCGCAGGGCCACGTCGGCGCGCACCACCTTGCCGATCGACGCCGGGTCGATATCGACGTGGATGATTTTCGCGCCGGGGCAGAAGGCGTCGAGCCGCCCCGTGACCCGGTCGTCGAAGCGGGCGCCGACGCAGACGATCAAATCCGCATGGTGCATGGCCAGGTTGGCTTCCAGGGTGCCGTGCATGCCCAGCATGCCGAGGAAGGCTGGGTGCGAGGCGGGAAAGGCGCCCAGGCCCAGCAGGGTCAAGGTGCACGGCGCAGCCGCCAGTTTCACCAGCTGGCCGAACGCGGCGCAGGCATCCAGGCCGGAATTGATAAGCCCGCCGCCGCCATAGAATACGGGCTGGCGCGCACCGGCGATCAGGCCGGCGGCTTGCTCGATATCGGCCGCGCCGGGCAGAGGGGCAGGGACGGCGGCGACGGACGGCAGCGGCGTGCCGGCCGCGACCCGCGCCAACTGCATATCCTTGGGAAAATCGATCAACACGGGACCGGGCCGGCCCTGCGTGGCCTGCGAGTACGCCTCCTGCACCACGCCAGCCGTCTCGTCGGCCGCGCGGATTTGCCGGTTCCACTTGGTGACGGGGCGTGAAATACCCAGCGCGTCGCATTCCTGGAAGGCGTTCGTGCCGATGCTGGTGGTGGCCACCTGGCCGCTGATGCAGATGACGGGAACCGAATCGCACAGGGCGTCGAGCAAGCCCGTGGTGGTGTTGCTCATGCCGGGGCCGGACGTGACGAAGACGACGCCGGGCCGGCCCGTGCTGCGCGCATAACCTTCGGCCGCATGCACGGCTGCCTGTTCGTGGCGCACCAGCACGTGGCGCAAGCGCGGCTGCGCGTGCAGCGCATCGTACAGGGGCAGCACGGCGCCGCCCGGGTAGCCGAAGACAGTGTCGACGCCCAGGGCCAGCAGGGTGTCGATCAGGACGCTGGCGCCGTTGCGCGGCGCAGTATCGGTGGCGGGAGCGAGGAGGGGATCGGGATCGGGTTTCATGTGTCTATTTTCTGCTCGCCCCGACAGAAAAGGCTGCTGGTTTTCTCGTATAAAATGCAATCTTCAGCAAAATTTGCTGTGAAATGAGGAGATGACAGAATGAAGCTGGATAAATTCGACCTCGCCATCCTGACGGCCCTGCAACAGGATGCCCGCATCAGCTTGCATGAGCTGAGCGCCAAGGTGGGCCTGACCTCGTCGCCATGCTGGGCCCGCATCAAGCGCATGGAAGACGATGGCGTCATCGAAGGCTATACGGTGAACGTCAACGCGGCCAAGGTGGGGCTGGCCGACACCGTCATCGTGCAAGTCACGCTGGACGACCATTCCGACCAGGCCCTGTTCGAATTCGGCCACGCGCTGGCCATGATCCCGGAAGTGCTGGAAGCGTTTCTCGTCTCGGGCGACTACGATTACTACCTGCGCATCGCGGTCAGCGACACGCGCGACTATGAACGCCTGCTGCGCGAGCGCCTGTATAAAATTCCCGGCATCCGCCACAGCAAATCGAGTTTCGTGTTGCGCCAGCTTAAACAGAGCTACCTGCCCTTGCAACGTTAAACACCTGACAAAACCTACTGCGCGTCGTGCCTTGCGGCCTCCGATGCTCACTGTGCATTCGCACAGCTCCGCTTCTCAGCCACAACTCACTGCCGCTCGCTACGGTTTTGTCTAGGTGTTGCAAGTCTCCCTGCACGGCGGGAGTTTTTCCCTAGTGCATCCCCTGTGGCTGTCCGATACTGGACGCAATAAAAACCACGATAAAACTGGGGATACGCATGAAACTGACTTTATTCGCCGCCGCCGCCATGGCGCTGTGCCAGGCGCAGGCCGCCGACCTTGCCGCTGACGCCAGCCTGGCCGCGAGCCTGGCCACCTCGGGTGACTTGCCCACCGTCATCATCACGGGCAGCATGCCGCTGCCCACCGTGGAGCAGCCGCGCGATGCCTTGGCCGCGCCCGTGCAGACGGCCAGCGCGCAGCAGATCGCCCGCAGCGGCGCGCTCGATATCTCCGCTTTCCTGCGCCGCAACCTGGGCAGCGTGGTTGTCAACGAGGTGCAGAACAACCCGTTCCAGCCCGACATCAGCTACCGCGGCTACACGGCTTCGCCCCTGCTGGGCACGCCGCAGGGGCTCTCCGTGTATCTGGATGGCATGCGGCTGAACCAGCCGTTTGGCGACGTCGTCAGCTGGGACTTGATCCCGCGCATGGCCATCGAATCGCTGACCCTGATGCCGGGCTCGAATCCCCTGTTTGGCTTGAATACCCTGGGCGGCGCGCTGGCCCTGCAAACCAAGGATGGCAGGGGCAGTCCCGGCACGGCCATCGAGGCGCGCCTGGGTTCCGATAAACGGCGCGGCGTCGAGGTCGAGCATGGCGGCAGCAATGCGCAAGGCTGGCACTGGTATGTGACGGGCAACCGCTTCAAGGAAGACGGCTGGCGCGACGATTCGCCGTCCGACGTGCGCCAGGCGTTTGGCAAGCTGGGCTGGAGCGATGCGCGCACGGACATCGCCGTCACCGTGGCCCACGCGGACAATGCGCTGACGGGCAACGGCTTGCAGGAACAGCGCCTGCTGGCGCGCGACTACCGCAGCGTCTACACCAAGCCCGATTTGACGCAAAACAGGTCGACCCTGCTGAACCTGACGGGCAAGCACCAGGCCGGCGCTGCCTTGCTCTTGTCCGGCAATGTGTACTACCGCAAGATCGACACGCACACGTTTAACGGCGACCTGAACGACGAGTCGCTCGACCAGTCCGTCTACCAGCCCGGTGCGGCCGAGCGGGCGGCCCTGGCGGCGGCCGGCTACACGGGCTTTCCCGCCAGCGGGGCGAATGCATCCAACACGCCATTCCCCAAATGGCGCTGCATCGCCAATGTGCTGCTGAGCGATGAGCCGGCCGAAAAGTGCAATGGCATGCTCAACCGCAGCCATACGCGGCAGGAAAATTATGGTTTTTCCGGTCAGTTCACCGCGCTGGCCGACGTGGCGGGAGCACGCCATGCCGTCACGGCCGGTGCCGCCTACGACACGAGCCATGCCACCTTCCGCCAGACGAGCCAGTTCGGCTATCTGAATCCCGACCGCAGCATCACGCCCGTGGATTTCTTTGCCGATGGCACGCAGATCGATGACGATGGCACGCCCGTCGATAACCGGGTCGACTTGAGCGGGCGCATGCGCACGTGGAGCGTGTATGCGAGCGACAGCATGGCGTTCAATCAAGACCTGACCCTGACCATCTCCGGCCGCTACAACCGCAGCACGGTGCGCAACCGCGATGCCATCACGCCTGGTGGCGGCAGCGGCTCGCTCGATGGCGACCATCGTTTCAGCCGCTTCAATCCCGCCATCGGCCTGGCGTATGCGCCGGCCGGAGGTACCGGCGCGTATTTCGGCTACAACGAAGGCAGCCGCACGCCGACGGCCATCGAACTTGGTTGCGCCGACCCGGAAAACCCATGCCGCCTGCCCAACGCCATGGCCGGCGACCCGCCATTGAAACAGGTGGTGACGAAGACGTGGGAGGCGGGCGTGCGCGGCCAGTGGCGCGACGTGGCCCGCTGGAGTGCGGGCGTGTTCCGCGCGGAAAACCATGACGATATCCTGTTCGTCGCCGACAACCAGGCCGGTTTCGGCTATTTCAAGAATTTCGGCAAGACACGCCACCAGGGCGTGGAACTGGCGGTCGATGGCAAGGCGGGTGCGCTGGACTTCGGCGTCAATTACACGTGGCTGCAGGCGACCTACCAAAGCCCGGAAATGGTCAACGGCAGCGCCAACAGCAGCAGCGATGCGGAGGCGCCCGGCCTGGAAGGCAATATCGTCATCGCGCCGGGCAACCGGATTCCCCTGACACCGAGCCATATCCTGAAGGCGCACGTGGATTATCAGGGCGGGCGCGACTGGACGGTGGGCCTGGCCATGACGGCCGTCTCCAGCGCGTATGCGCGCGGCAATGAAAATAACCAGCACCAGGCGGGCGGTCCATCGTACTTGGGCGCGGGCAAGAGCGGCGGCTATGCCGTGGTCGAACTGAACGGCAAGTACCAGCTGACGCCCCGGCTCAGCGTGTTCGCCCAGGTGAATAATCTGTTCGATCGGAAATATGCGACAGCGGCCCAGCTGGGCGCGACGGGTTTCGATGCCAGCGGCAATTTCAGTGCCCGGCCGCTGCCCGCCGTGAACGGCGAATATCCGATGGTCAATGCCACGTTTTATGCGGCCGGCGCGCCGCGTAGCGTGAACGTGGGTGTGCGCTACGCGTTTTAAGGGTGGACCTGCTCAATGACACCGTTGCGCAGCGCAAGATGGACGAGGGCGGCGGGGCCGGGCACGTCGAGCTTTTCCTTGATGCAGGTCTGATGGTTGGCCACCGTCTTGCTGCTCACGTGCAGCAGGCGGGCGCAGTCGGCGGCGCTGCGGCCTTCGGCCAGCAGGCGGAAGATTTCGAATTCGCGCTGGCTCAGGCTGCTCAAGCGCTGCGCTTCCATGCGGGCCGTGCCTTGCAGCATGCCCGGTGCGCTGTGCGGGTCCAGGTAGCGCCGGCCCGCGTGGGCGGCGCGCACGGCGTCGACCAGGTGTTCCGGGTCGGCCTGCTTGCTGACGAAGCCGCAGGCGCCGCCATCGAGCGCGCGCGCGATCAGCTGCGGCGTGTCGTGCATGGTAAACACCAGCACGCGGGCGCCGGCATCGCGGGCGAGCAGCTTGCGCAGCAATTCCAGGCCGCCGATGCCGGGCATGGACAAGTCCGTCACGCAGACGTCGGGCGCCTGCTCCAGGTGCAAGGCATACGCCGTTTCGCCATTGCCCGCCTCAGCCACGACGGCGATGTCGCCGCCCTGTTCCAGCAGGCGGCGGTAGCCCGTGCGCACCACCGGGTGGTCGTCCACCAGCATCACGCGGATCGGCCGTATGCTGCCGTGCACGGCGCTCATGCCGCGCACCGTGCCGCCAGGGCCACTTCGATGCGCAAGCCCTTGCCCAGCGCGCTGATCCAGCGGATATGGCCGCGCAAGCCGGCCACGCGCTCGCGCATGCCCAGCATGCCGTAACCGGATTCCTTCTGCATGTCCTGGCGCAAGCCCCGGCCATTGTCTTCGATGGCCAGGTGCAGCACCCCGCGCGCATCGGCGTGCAATTCCACCGTGGCCTGGTCGGCGCCCGCGTGGCGCGCCACGTTCGTCAAGCCTTCCTGCACCAGGCGGTAGATGGCGGTGGCGGTGCTGTCGTCGAGGCTGGCGGGGATGGCGTGCGCCGCGAAATGGCAGGCGATGCCGTGCTGCTGGGCCCAGCTGTCGCACAGCGCCTGCAGGGCCGCTTCCAAGCCCAGGCTGTCGAGCACGGGCGGGCGCAGCCGGCGCAGCATGGTGCGCACCATCGCATGCAGCGCTTCCGACGAGCGGGCGATGCTGGCGGCGCAGGCCTGCACGTTGGCCTGGTCGCCATCGCGCGCGCGCAGGATGTAGCTGGCGGCGGCGCGGATGGCCGTGCAGTCTTGTCCCACTTCATCGTGCAGCTCGCGCGCCAGCGCGCAGCGCTCCTCTTCCTGCGCGCGCAGCAGGCGCTGCGTGAGGGCGCGGTTTTGCGCCAGCAGCAGCGCCACCTGGCGTCCGCGCCGCACGGCAAAGCCGGCCAGCGCCAGCACCAGCAGCAACAGGCTCAGGACCAGTTCATCGAGTTGCCAGTGTTCCTGGCGCCAGAGCGCGCGCGTCAGCCGTTCGGCCAGGTCCAGCCTGGCGGCCAGCAGGAAAAATGCCAGCGCCAGCGTGCCGCACGCGATGATGCGCCGGGCCGGCAGCGTGCCTGAGCGGCCGCTGCCGGCCAGTTGGTAGTGTTCCATGATGCT
Organism: Janthinobacterium sp. BJB301; assembly: GCF_002735685.1. Taxonomy (NCBI): domain Bacteria; kingdom Pseudomonadati; phylum Pseudomonadota; class Betaproteobacteria; order Burkholderiales; family Oxalobacteraceae; genus Janthinobacterium; species Janthinobacterium sp. BJB301. The sequence goes on from NZ_PDZJ01000005.1 coordinate 242,072, forward strand.
GCTCCCTGAGCACGGTCGATCTCTTTGTTGTGCAAGCTTCATGCCATCGGTGCTGGGGCTGTGGCCGAGCGCGTGGCGGGGAGAGACTAGTGTTCCAGGATGGAACAGGTGTACCGCGATGTGACGGGAAGATGATGGTGCGGCAGGCGCGGTTTTCGAGCTTATCTGAAGTCGGGCCGGCACGCTGGCGCGCACGTCTGCAGTGCGAAGCATTGTTGTTCCAATGTAACGTTGAGATTGCTCAAGCTTTCATAGATAAAACAAAACAAAGTTTCGCGGAGCTAGATAAAAAATAAATAAATGATATTAAAAATATGTTATTTGTTTTATGCGATTTGCTATATTTGTTGACACTTTTGTGAAAAAGCTGAAAGCGGGCGCCAGACCTGCCGACCTATCTATCCACAACAAACAAGGGAATAGAATGAATCGTTCATCACATGCGCGGGTATCGCCCGCCACCGCCAATCCGCCCGCTACCCGCGGTCGCGCCACCATCCTGGCCGCGCTGGCCACCTTGTCCGTGCTGGCCTCGGCGCCGGCCATGGCCGATGTCCTGACCTTCGATAACTTGCGCCCCGACGTGTATGCCAGCGGCCAGACGCTCAATACGTCGAGCTACAACCTGCTGTTCCTGGCCGATCCGACCACGGCGGCCGGCGGCGGCGTCAGCGGCGTGGGCGCCATCCTCGATGGCCGCGTGGGCTCGTCGTGCGATATCGCCGCCTGCCCGCAGGGCGCCACCGGCAATTACCTGGCCATCCTCAACGATGGCGGCGTGAATTTTTCGCGTGCCGACCGCCAGGCGTTCAGCCTAGCCGGTTTCGATTATTCCTTCATCGCGCCCGTATCCGGCTTGCCCAACATGAATTGGGGCCAGTTGCAGCTGAGCGGCACCCTGAGCAACGGCCAGGTGATCAGTACCTCGCTGGCGTTTCCCGGCCAGGGCGGCGATGGCAATTACCATTTCCAGGGCGCTTCCCTGCTGGGCGGCTTCAGCAACTACGCGTTTACGGGCCTGACCTTCAACGCGTGCATTTTCAATGACACTGGCGCGTGCAGCAATTCCATCGATTTCCCCGCCTTTAACCAGGGCCAGTTTGCGCTCGACAATATCAACATCAGCGCCGTGCCGGAACCGTCGACCTACATGCTGATGCTGGTCGGCCTGGGCGCCATCGGCATGCTGTCGCGCCGCCGCACCGGCAAGTTCGCAGCGTTCACCGTGCAAGGAGCGTGAGATGAAATTACGTCCCGTTTCACTCGGTATCCTCCTGCTGGCCGCCAGCCTGGCGCAAGCGGCGCAGGCGCAGGAACGCCGCTCCTACATCGTGCAATTGGTCGACAAGCCGGCCGCCACCTACACGGGCCAGGTCGACGGCCTGGCCGCCACCAAGCCGGCCCCGGGCGCGCGCATCAACGTGGGCGCCGCCGATGTGCAGGCCTATTTGAGCTACCTCGACACCAAGCAGGCCGCCGTGGCCGGCACCGTCAGCGCGGCTGAAATCACGCACCAGTACAGCGTCGTCTTCAACGGCTTTTCCGCCTTGCTGACGGACGATGAAGTGCGGGCCCTGAAGAAAAACAGTGGCGTGGCCAGCATCAGCGCCGACTCCATCCTGCAGCTCGACACCAGCTACACGCCCAGCTTCCTGGGCCTGGACAAGCCGGGCGGCATCTGGGAGCAGCTGGGCGGCAAGGCGCACGCGGGTGAAGACATCATCATCGGCATCGTCGACAGCGGCATCTGGCCAGAGAACACGGCCTTTGCCGACCGCCTGGACGAGAATGGCGTACCTAGCCACAGCGGCAACAATGTCGTGTACGGCGCGCCACCGGCCAGCTGGCAGGGCACTTGCCAGACGGGCGAAGGTTTCTCCGCCGAGAATTGCAACAACAAGCTGATCGGTGCGCGCTACTACCGCGCCGCCACGTCGGCGCTGCACTGGACGGAATTTTTGTCGCCGCGCGATTCCGTCGCCGGCCTGACGGGACACGGCGGCCATGGCACGCATACGGCCTCCACGGCCGGCGGCAACAATGGCGCCCTGGCCACCTCGAACGGCGTGTCGCTGGGCAAGGCATCGGGCATGGCACCGCGCGCCCGCATCGCCGCCTATAAAGTGTGCTGGACGGCCGCATCGACGGGCCGCAACGGTTGCGCCACGGCCGACAGCGTGGCCGCCATCGACCAGGCGGTCAAGGATGGCGTCAACGTCATCAACTTCTCCATCGGCCCGAACGCGGGCGGCGGCGCCTTCGACGAACCGACGGAAGTGGCCTTCCTCGGCGCGGCGGCAGCCGGCGTATTCGTTGCCACGTCGGGCGGCAATTCCGGTCCGGCCACGCCCGCACCGGACGTGCCGGCGCCCGTGTCGCACATCAGCCCGTGGCTGGCAACCGTTGCCAATTCCACCCACAACCGCCTGTACGCGGGCAATGTCATCCTCAGCAACGGCACCAAGCTGGAAGGCGCGTCGAGCAATGCGAAGACGCCGGTGCTGCCGCTGATCCGCTCGCGCGACGCGGGCCTGGCCGGCGTGCTGCCGACGGACGTCAATCTGCTGCGCTGCTTCGGCGCGGCCGATGCCACTTCGGCGTATCTGGACCCGGCGAAAGTGGCCGGCAAGATACTCGTGTGCGACCGTGGCGGCAACGTGCTGGTCAACAAGAGCGCGAATGCGAAGACGGCCGGCGCGGCGGGCGTGATCATCGCCAACGTGGCCGGCGGCGCCAACACCATCATCAACCAGGCGCACGTGCTGTCGACCGTGCACCTGGCGCAGGCGCAGGGCGACGCGCTGAAGGCATTCATGGCGGCGACGCCCGATGGCACGGCGGCGCTGGGCGAAGTCCATACGATCCCCGACACCACGGTGCAGGCGCCGATCGTCAGCGACCGGTCCTCGCGCGGGCCGAACGTGGCCAATGCGAACATCCTGAAACCGGATCTCTCGGCGCCCGGCACCAACGTGCTGGCCGGCGTGACGGCCGACCTGACGCAGGCGCAGCGCGATGCCGTGGCGGCGGGCGGCGTGGCGCCGGCGGCCGAGTGGGATTTCTATTCCGGCACTTCGATGGCCAGTCCGCACGTGGCTGGTGTGGCGGCGCTGCTCAAGCAGCAGCATCCCGACTGGTCGCCCGCGGCCATCAAGTCGGCGCTGATGACGACGGCCTTCAGCACCTATTCGGATGGCTTGAACGGTTCCGTGTCGTGGGATGCCACGGCGAAGACCTCGGGCCAGCTGCCATGGGGCCAGGGCGCCGGCCACATTGCGCCGAACAGCGCGGCCGATCCTGGCCTCGTGTACGACATGTCGGAAATCGACTATGCGCGCTTCCTGTGCGGTCTGAACCTGAAGGTCTACAGCGCCGCCACGTGCCAGGCCATCGGTACCATCACGGCCTATAACCTGAACCTGGCGTCGCTGACGGCGGCAAACGTGCTGGGCACGCAAACGCTGACGCGCACGGTGACCAACGTGGGCACCAGCAGCGCCGTCTACAACGTCTCGGCCAGCCTGCCCGGCTATACGGTGGCGGTGACGCCTACCAGCCTGAACCTGGCGCCGGGCGCCAAGGGCCAGTACCAGGTCAAGCTGACGCGTACCACGGCGCCGGCCAATACCTGGACCTACGGCGCCCTGAGCTGGACGGATGGCACGCACACCGTGCGCAGCCCGCTGACGGCGCGCGGCACCTCGCTGGCCGCCATTCCGCTGGTCAGCAGCGAAGCGGCCACGGGCAGCAAGGTGCTGACCCTGGGCACGGGCTTCACGGGCGCGCTGGTCGGCGTCAAGTCGGGTCTCGTCGAAGCCGTGCGCCAGACGCGCACGATCGGCCAGGCGGCGACAGGGGCTGCCGCATCGGCTGCCTGCAAGGCGGGCGGCGCCACGGGTGTGAACGTGCACAACGTGGTGATCCCGGCCGGCACCCTGGCGGCGCGCTTTGCCACCTACGACGCGGAAACGACGGGCGGCGCGAATACCGACATGGACATGGAGGTCTACAACGCCGCCAATGTGCTGGTCGGCAGCAGCGGCAATGAGAGTTCCAATGAGCAGGTGGAACTGCGCCTGCCTGCCGCCGGCACCTACAAGGTGTGCGTGATCGGTTTTGCGCCGCAAAACGGCCAGGCCGACTACACCTTGTCGTCGTGGGTGCTGGCGCCGGGCTTGAACAACGGCAGCTTCAAGGCGCTGATGCCGGGCACGGCCTACACGGGCGGCACCGCATCTGTCTCCCTGAGCTGGTCCAACCTGGCCGAAGGCAAGCGCCACCTGGGCGCCGTCGGCTACCAGGTGGCTGGCGTGGTGCAGGGCGTGACGGTGGTCGAGGTCAATACCAATGATCCCGTGCCGCTGTTCCAGAACGCGCGCGGCGCCAGGCCGGTGCTGGCGGAATAAACCGTTCATTGTGTGAACGCAGGGCGTGCCTCCGGGCACGCCTTTTTTTTATTCACCCACCCCCGTTCGGGAGGAATAGCGCTTGCGCGCCGGCAAAGCCACCGGTATCTTGTCGGATAGCCATGGCTTTGTGCCCTGGCATTCTTGGGGAGTCGCGCGTGACCAGTTTCCGCACCAATACCGACCGCCTGCTGGAAGTGCGCCTGCAGGATGAAAAAGTGCTGGCGATTGCCGGCGCCATGGTCGCCTATACGGGCGCCATCAAATTTGAAAAGTCCCTGCTCGGTGGCGAGGGCATCTTTGGCGCGCTCAAGCGCAAGGTGACGAACGAAGGCATGCAGGTGATGCAGGCCGCCGGCACGGGCACCGTGTTTTTCGCGCAGAATGCGGCCGAGATCACCGTCATGGCGCTGGCCGGCGAAAAGCTGACCATCGAAAGCAGCAGCCTGCTGGCCTACGACACGAGCCTGAAGACGGGCACCAGCTTTGCGGGCTTGCGCGGCGCCAGTTCCGGCCAGGGCCTGTTTTCCACCACCGTGGAAGGCAACGGCAACCTGGCCGTCATTTCGCGCGGCAACCTGATCATGCTGGAAGTGACGCCGGCGCATCCGCTGCGCGTGGACCCGGACGCTTTCGTCGGCTTCAAGGGCGACATCCGCCAGGAATTCGTTTTTGATGTCAACTGGCGCACGATGATCGGCCAGAGCTCGGGCGAATCGTACCAGCACAAATTCACAGGCCAGGGCGTGGTGTTCATCCAGCCCGCCGAACGTTAAGTCAGCGAGGACCCACGATGCCTGTCTATCAGCAGATCAATGAAAAGATGCTTGAGGTCAAACTCGGCAATGAAGAAGTGTTCGCGCGCAAGGGCGCCATGGTGTCGTACCAGGGCGACGTGGCGTTCAGCCGCTCCTTCCTGGCCGGCCAGGGCGTGCAAAGCCTGGCCATGCGCGCCGTCACGAATGAAGGCTACGCCATGATGTCGGCGCGTGGCACGGGCAGCGTGTTTTACGCCCAGGGCGGCCTGTTCGTCACCATCGTCCCCGTGCGCGGCGAGACGTTTTATGTGGAAAGCGATTCCCTGCTGGCCTTCGATGCGCGCCTGACGGCTGGCACCATGTTCCTCGGCAACCAGGGCGGCGTGCAGGGCGTGGTGCGCGGCATGGCCTCGGGCCAGGGCTTGTTTACCACCACCCTGCAAGGCACGGGCGAAGTGGCGATCCTGTCCGATGGTAACGCCATCGGCTTGCCCGTCACGCCGGACGTGCCCGTGTTTGTCGACCCGCAAGCGTATATCGGCCATACGGGGCAGCTGAGCTCGACCATCGTCACGGACCTGAACTGGAAAACCTTCGTCGGCCAGGCGTCCGGCGAATCGTACCAGGTGAAGTTCACGGGCCAGGGCACGGTCTACATCCAAGCGAGCGAAAGGTAAGCCATGACGATTTACAATCCCGATACCTTGCCGAAGAACGATAACCTGAACCGTTTTTCGTATGTCATCGACGTCAAGGAACAGATCTTCATTCGCAAGGGCAAGATGATCGCCTTTTATGGCGAACTGCGCTTCGAAGCCATGGGCAGCAGCGTGCTCGACTTGATCGTGCGCAACGCCTTCAATGCGCCAAAATACATCCACCACTTTGTCGTGGCGCAAGGGCAAGGCCAACTGATCCTGGGCGACAACGGCAATGACCTGGCGTGCTACGACCTGGACAACGCCAACATGACCATCCGCGCGAAAAACCTGCTGGGTTTTACGAAGGACGTGATTTGCCAGGAATCGACCTTGCCCGGCTATCTGACCATGATCGGCACGGGCAAGGTGATCGCCTCGTCGAACGGCCCCGTGCATTTCCTGGAACTGCCGTGCCGCGTCGACGAGCAGGCCGTGCTGGGCTGGGCCGATTGCCCCAGCCCGTCGTATCACTACGATTACGCCCACGTGCAGGGCTGGGCCTCGGCCGCCGGCGCGCTTACCGGTTTCAGTTTGTCGGGCGAGGAAAAACAGATCGACTTCACGGGCGCCGGCACGGTGCTGGTGCAGTCGTCCGAGCTGGACGTGACGGGCAGTTCCGCCCTGATGCAGCTGCTGGCGCAATTGCCGCTGCTGGGCAAGGAAGACCTCGGCACCTTGAGTCTTTCTGTCCAGCAGCAGATGAAGGAACAGCGTTAAGTTACCTGACGGCCGCCCAGCCGGGCGGCCGTTTTTCAAGGAAGGCGGTGACGCCTTCGTCCGCATCCTCTTCCATCATGTTGCGCGCCATCACGTCGCCCGCGTACGCATACGCCTCGTCCAGCGGCAGCTGGCGCTGTTGGTAAAACATCTGTTTGCCGTAGCGGATGGCCGTCGGGCTTTTCGCCATGATCTGCTGCGCCAGGCGCGCCACGGCGTCGTCGAGCGCTGTGTCGGCCACCGTTTCGTTGATCAGGCCCCAGTCGGCGGCCGTGTCGGCGTCAATGAAGCGGCCCGTTACCAGCATGTCGAAGGCCCGCTTGGGCGAGACATTGCGCGACAGGGCCACGGATGGCGTGGCGCAGAACAGGCCCACGTTGATGCCGGACACGGCAAAGCGGGCGGACGCGCCCGCCACGGCCAGGTCGCAGCTGGCGACCAATTGGCAGCCGGCCGCCGTGGCGATGCCGTGCACGCGGGCAATCACGGGCACGGGCAAGGTTTGAATGGCTTGCATCACGCGCGAGCATTGCGCGAACAGGGTTTGGTAATACGCAAGCTGGCGCGTCGCCTGCATCTGGCGCAAATCGTGGCCTGCGCAAAACGCCTTGCCTTCGGCGGCCAGCACCACGCAGCGCACGTGCGGCTGCCCGGCGATGAAGTCGAGTTCAGCCTGCAGCGCGGCCAGCATGGCTTCCGACAGGGCATTGAATTGTAGTGGACGGTTCAGGCGCAGGGTGACCAGGCCACCCTCGTCCTCGCGCAGCACCAGCGGTGCTTGCGTGTCATGTGTTGCGGTCATGCGGTCTCCAGTGGCCTGATGGCCTTGTTATTTTCAGGAAATCTTATTTGGCGGCGTTGACGCTGCCGATGCCGGCGATCGACTTGTGCACGATCTTCGGCTTGCCGTAATAGATCAGTTCGCCCATGCCGCGCACCACGGCGTTCAGTTCGCCCGAGGAATACACCTTGACGGAACCGATGCCGTCGAAATTGACGTCGACGTTTTTCGCCAACAAGGCTTTCGTATCGACTTCGCCCACGCCTTGCGCTTTCAGGCGCAGCCAGTCGACCTGTCCATCGGCCGCCAGGCGGCCCGCGCCCTTGTAGCTGATGTCGACTCGTGGACCATTGAGCTTGGTCAATATCTTTTCTCCCGCGCCTTCCGCGATCAGCTTGCGCAAGGTGGGCATGGTGATGATGACCCGCGGGTCGCCATCCGTCTTCTTGATGTCCTTGTCCTTCATGGAAATTTTCAGCTCGCCATCGACCACTTCCGTGATCACGCCGCTGAGGAATTTCTGGTCGCCGCGCAGCAGCAGGCTTTGTTCCTTGCCCGATTCGACTTCGATGCTGATGGGGCCGCGGATGTCGATGGCGTTGAAGGCGCCGACCGTGCGGGTTTGCTCGTCGGCATGCGCGAGCGTGGAGAGGCAGGCAAGGGACAGGACTGACAACAGGAACAGAGGGCGCATGGCGGTTTCCTTGAGTAGTTGATCAGTGTATTCTATTGTGCAACATCTCCATTGGGGAGAAATTTGCGATGAACTGCACAAATCGCGGCGCGGATGATACGGCTGCCATCGGGCAGCCGCGCGCCCGGCAAGGCGCCGTTGGGCTATGCTATGGCGTACCGCGTCCTGGAGACTGCATGAAAAATTACCACAAAGAAGACTATCCCGTCGCCGACATCCGGCGCTTCCTTGAACCGGGGCCCGTGGTGCTCGTCAGTTCAACGTGGAAGGGGGAAAGCGACGTCATGACCATGGCCTGGCACATGCTGATGGAATTTACGCCATCCTTGCTGGGCTGCTTCATTTCCGACGCGAACCACAGCTATGAAATGATCAAGCGCAGCATGGAGTGCGTGATCAACCTGCCCACGGCCGATATGGTCGACCAGGTGGTGGCCATCGGCAATTGCAGCGGCGAAGATACGGACAAGTTCACGGCCTTCGGCCTGACGGCCCAGCCGGCCGAGCAGGTGGGCGCGCCCCTGATCGCCGAGTGCTACGCCAACTTCGAATGCAAGCTGGCCCAGGTGTCGGGCAACCCGAAAGGCGGTTTCTTCATTTTCGAGTGCGTGAAAGCCCACGTGGCCACGTCGCCCAAGCTGCCCGAAACCCTGCACTACCGTGGCAATGGCGAGTTCATGGTGTCGGGCAGGACCATCAGCCGCAAGAGTTTGATGAAGCCTGAAATGCGTTAACCCCAAACGCAAGGGCCGGGGTCGGACCCTGAGGGTCCGACCCCAGATTTTGTCATTGGGTTAAATGACACCTTGCGCCAGCATCGCGTCGGCCACTTTGACGAAGCCGGCGATATTGGCGCCATCCACATAGCTGACCGTGCCGTCGGCGCGCGTGCCGTACTGCTTGCACGCGGCGTGGATGCCTTGCATGATCTGCAGCAAACGCGCATCGACTTCCTCGCGCGGCCACGATATGCGGGCCGCGTTCTGGCTCATTTCCAGGCCGGACGTCGCCACGCCGCCCGCATTGCTGGCCTTGCCCGGCGCGTACAGCACGCCGGCCGCTTCGAAGGCCTTGGCTGCCTCGATGGTGGTGGGCATGTTGGCGCCTTCGGCCACGCATTGCACGCCATTGGCGATCAAGGTGCGCGCATCGTCGATGTTCAGTTCATTTTGCGTGGCGCAGGGCAGGGCGATGTCGACCGGCACATGCCATGGCGATACGCCTGCTTCGAAGCGCACGCCCGTGCGCGCGGCGTAATCGCTGACCCTGCCATACAGATGGTTCTTGATCTCCATCAGGATGGCCAGCTTTTCCGGCGTAAAGCCGTCTTCGTCGATGACGGTGCCGCTCGAATCGGAGACGGTGATGACTTTCGCGCCCATGGCCATGGCTTTCTCGACCGCGTATTGCGCCACGTTGCCCGAGCCGGACACGGACACGCGCATGCCTTCGAACGAGCGGCCCCGGGTTTTCAGCATTTCCTGCGCGAAATACACGGTGCCGTAGCCCGTCGCTTCCGGACGCATCAGCGAGCCGCCGAAGCTGGCGCCCTTGCCCGTGAATACGCAGTCGGCGCGGTTGCTGAGTTTTTTCATCATGCCGGCCATGTAACCCACTTCGCGCCCGCCCACGCCGATGTCGCCGGCCGGCACGTCCGTGTCCGAACCCACATGGCGGAACAGTTCGCTCACGAAGGCCTGGCAGAAGCGCATCACTTCGCCCGGGCTCTTGCCCTTCGGATCGAAATCGGCGCCGCCCTTGCCGCCGCCCATCGGCAAGGTGGTCAGGGCATTCTTGAACGTCTGTTCGAAGGCGAGGAATTTCAGCACGGACAAGGTGACGGAAGGGTGGAAGCGGATGCCGCCCTTGTACGGCCCGATGGCCATGCTGTGCTGGATGCGGTAGCCGCGATTGACTTGTACTTGCCCGTGGTCATCGACCCACGACACGCGGAACATCACCACGCGCTCCGGCTCGATCAAGCGTTCCAGCAAGCCTTGTTCCGCGTATTTCGGGTGCTGTTCCAGGAATGGCCACAAGCTCTCCATGACTTCGGTGACGGCTTGCAGAAACTCGGGTTGACCTGGATTGCGTGCGGCGACATGCTGGACATACTCGTGAGCAGATGCGTATTTCATCAGAATTCCATGGAGGTAAACGGTTATTTGGGCAACTATCATCGCAGATTTTGCACGAAAATGGTGCGGAAATTTTGTTTTGAGGGGTTTCTGCTACATTCTGGAGCGCGCTTTCCCATCAAGCGGCGAGGCAAAGCAGATAGTGGTCTGGTGGAAAAAATGACCGAAAAACAAAAAACGCCAGCGCGAGCGCTGGCGTTGCGGGCCGTTACATCGGATGCCCGGATCGTTTCGGGCGCAGCTCAGGCAAGAGTGCTTCCTTGCCGATGAGTAGCTGCATGGCGCGCTGCCGCAGCGTGTGGCGAATCCGGTGCGGGGCCCGGCATGCAATAGTGTCTAACAAGAAATAGGAAAGGGTGCGCAGGCTGGATGCCGGGCGCGGCACGCTGGCGCGCCAGTAACGTAGCGCCGCCCGCATGCCGGTATGGCTCAGCAGGGAACGCAGATTGTTCAGCCGGCGCGCGCAACAGATCCGCTTCGCCAGCGCTGGCGCCAGCTGCTCGAGATAGGGCGCGACAATGGCATCCATATTCAGGAAATGCTCGAACTTGCGCGCCGGCGCCGTCATCTGCGGATGATGTTGCCGATAGTGCAGCAGGACGTTGCTGCTGTAGCGGATGGACATGCCGGCACTCAGGCAGCGTATCCAGTAGTCGTAAGCGGCACCTTCCTTCAGTTGTTCGCTGAATGGCCCGATACGGGAGAGCAGTCGTTTGCTGAGCAACACGCCGGATGGCTGGATGGGAGAACCCAGCAGGCAGGCGGGCCAGGTGGCAAACTGCCGTGGCGTTGCCCAAGCCACGGGATTGCCGCCATGGCTGTTCAGCGTGGCAACTTGTGATACATACATGATCGCATCTGGCGTTACTGATGCGTGTACCTGTGCCAGTTGTTCAGCCAGTTTTCCAGGACACCAGATGTCATCGTCGTCGATGAAGGAGACCCATGGAAAACGGGCGGCTGCCACTCCCGTGTTCCGGGCGGCCGCCAGGCCGGTGCCCGCATTGTGCACGATGATTACGTGCGGGTAGGCTTGCCGGACGTAGGCGGCCGTGCCATCGCTGCTGGCGTCATCGATCAGCAAGATTTCCTGCGCGGGCCTGGACTGGGCCAGCAGCGATTGCAAGGTGTCGTCGAGAAAGCCCCTGGACCAGCCGTTCCTGGTGCAAATGATGACGCTGACGGGGGCGACGCTCATGGCGCCACGGCTTCTGGCAGCGCAACACGGATGCGGATGGCTGCGCCGTCTTGCCGGATGTCATACGGTTGCAGTGTCAATGACGGGCACGATGATTTTCCTGTTTGCAAGTCGAACGAGATGGCACAGGCCGGGCAATACACTTTGTCGCTATCGCATCCGCCATCGGCCAGGTCTACGCCGTAATGCGGGCAGGCCGCGTCGTAGGCGCGGGTGCCGTCGCTGGTGTGCACCAGCATGATGCGATACGGCGCGGCATCGACGATGATGCGCTGCGTGTCCGGCCCGGCGGCAGGCAGCTGGCCATGTATGAAGCCGCTCGCCTGGTCGAGCTGGCCGGCAATGACGGGAACGGCTGCCGGCGTCTGCACGGGGGCGGCGACGACGGGCGCGCCGAAGTTGTCTTCGCGTCGCAGGTGCAGCACTTCATCGTGGCCTTGCTCGATATCGGCGGCCCGGCGCCAGAATTCGCGCGAGTAAAAACAGGCGGGATCGAAGGTCGGGCGGGAAGCATTCAGGCGCATGGAGATGGCCACGCGCGTCGCGTCCGTCGTATTGAGGTGCGTGCCGTGCAGCACTTCTGGATCGAAGACCAGCATTTCGCCTGCCGCCAGGGGCAGATAAGTCGGCACCGGCAGGCGGTAGCCCGCTTGCAGGTACAGCGTGCGTCGCTCGCAGGGCAGCGAGGTGTTGGCCAATTCCGGATACAGCACCATGCCCGCTTCCGCCGGCACTTCGCCGATGGCCCACCAGATATTGCGCCCGTCCCGCGAATGGCCGGCCCAGCTATCGATGTGCGGACCATGCGCCCAGGCGGCGGGCGGGTGGCCCCGGTGATAGTCTTTCGGCGCGTACACGGGGTCAACGACTTTACGGGCTTGAAATTGCTCGCGCACGGACGCGCTGAGGCGGCCAATGCCGGGATTTTCGCTCGCCGGATTGGTCTTGCGCGCCACTTCATAGGGGAAGTTGATGCGCAGGATCAAATAGTCATCCACATAGAAATCACCATCCCAGCCCAGGATCTGGCGGCCGACGGCCGTTGCCATGGCCAGCAAGGGCTGGCGCAAGCGTTCCAGCACCTGGTTGCGCAAGGACGTCACATCGTCGGTGTCGATCACTTCGTGCAGCCGCTCGATGCCATGCTGGCGCAGCACCTGGGCTGCCGAGGTGCCCTTCATTTGTTCGACCGTGGAAATGATTTCGCTGAGCACGCGTTCGGTCATCGTTGCCCACGGAGCGAGTTCACGGACGTGACACTTGAGCCACACGCCCTGTGTCGAGGATGGAGCGCTCATCTTCATTGCTCCGATGCCAGGGTGCGCAATGTCTGCAAGCCGTGCACCGTGATCTGGCGCAATTCTTGTATCAGCGGCAGGGCGTTCTGGCGGGCGCGGTAATACTGCGCGGCCGAGCGCGCGCGGTCCATGATGGCGCTCACGCAGTCGCCACTTTGCATCAGATCGACATCCCACGACGCCATGCCGATGGTCGACAGCATCGAGCGGCCCCGTTCGTCATACGACAGGTTGATGCTGTGCGAGCCCATGGCCAGGCAGGGCAGGAAGCCATGCAGGCGGAAGCTGACGTGCAGCTTGCAGGTGCGCAGCGCCTCGATGTAGCGGCCGACTTCGTCAAAGTACAGGGGCGCCGCGTCCGGGAAGCCGGCGGCAAATTCGAGGTCGATGTAGTCGTGGCAGGCCAGATAGACGGGTTGCGCATATTCGGCACGCAGGGCGGCAATCAGGCGGCGCAAGTCTTCGGCGATGCGCCACTGTAAGGGGGCAGGAACGCTCATGCGCATGGGATGACGGATGGAAATGATCACGCCGCCCCTGGCCGCTTCACCCTCGGCATTCGGCGGCAGGTACAGCGTGGGGCAGCCACCGACCGTCACCTTGGCGCCAAGGTCGGCTAGGATTTCCTGCGAACCCGTGTCGCGCACCATGGCCACCTTGGCGTGCTCGACCAGGTGCCGTATCGCAGTCGGGCTGAGCGCATCGGTGCGGTCTTCCATTTGCCCGTCGCGCCCCGTGATGCGGCCGTGGGATAGGCCCATCAGCATCATCGGCCGGCGCAAGGCATTGACGGCCTGGACATCATAGGACAGCTGGCCGTTTTCAAACAGGTTCCCGCCGCCGACGATGACGGCGTCGGCGAGACGGTTCATGTCATAGATCTGGCGTGGCACCAGGCCGCCAAACTGCGGTCCCTTCAAGGCGGGAATGCTGACGACATTGGTGGCTGCTCCGAACACTTCGTAGAGGAGCTCTGCTGTAGCGTAGCCGATGAGGTCGTTGCCGATGTTGCGAGTGGTGGGCCGCACCATAAAGATATTCAATGTTCGTCCTTCTTGTTGTACGTGTTTAAGGAAAATGGGGAGGCGGGGCGTTGATTAGCCGCGTGCCGCAAGTTCTTCGACGAGCGTGCGCATGCGCGATTTCAGTTCCAGATCACCCGGGTAGGCGCCCCGATCCACGTCCAGCATGCGCTGGGCGCTTGCCGCATCGGCGTTGACGCCGAGCAAGGCGGCGATGTCATCGATCAGCGTCATGTCGTGCCGGTTGACACGTTCGGTACTGATGACGAGCGGTTCGATACCCCGTTGCCTGAACCAGTCTTGCCAAAGCTGTTCATCCACGGCAATCAGCTGCATGGCCTTGCGCGCCGCCAGTTTGAGGCGCCAGGTCGAGTAATTTTTTGTCACCGGGGCGACTTCGAAACCCCAGCGCCCCGTGATCATGCAGGTCGCCAGGGATGCCGCCTGGGCGAGCTTGTTGTCGCGGATCAAATGAACGACCGTCGCGCCTTCGAACAAGGCGGTAAAGTCGTGCGGATACGGCCATTTTTGCATCTGGGGAAACTGGATATTCGATGCGAACAGGCCATTCGCAGAACGCCTGGCAAAAATATGCGCGAGGTAATCCTGTTTGTTGATTTGCCAGCGCTCCGTCAGCGCCTGCACGCTATTGTCATTGAAATACTCCAGCGGCACGCCGATCCCTGCGCCGAGTAACAGGCGGGCCAGCCGCTTGCTCGATGCGCGTGGCGCTGCGCAGACCAGCAGCTTTTTATCGGGGAACGCCGGCGACGTAGTATCGTAAGGAAACTCACGCATTTCTGCGGGTGTCGGGCGCGTGGCGCCTGTCCACACGGACTTGGCTTCAGTCAACGAAGTTGGAGAACGTTCATTCATGAATAGGGAGATAGGCCAGCTGCGCCATGTTACGTGCGATCGGATGTATTCAAAGCAAGGGAGCAACTGACTTCTTTTGAAAATATATTGCTTTAAAATACTATCGTACTTCATGCTATTTATGGAACGAAATTGCATTTTATTTATGTTTGCATGTCTCTCTCTAGCAACTATTGGTGGCCGCTAGCAAGTTGAGCCGCGCACAAACGACAACGCCAGCCCGAAGGCTGGCGTTGTCGTTGCGGATCGCCTGGTCAAGCCAGGATCGTCATCACCCCGCCATGCTGCGCAGGATCAGCCCCGTGATGTAGGCGCCGTAGGTGCCCAGCGCATAGCCAAGCACGGCCAGCAGCACGCCGACGGGGGCCAGGGCCGGATGGAAGGCGCTGGCGATGACGGGGGCGGAGGCGGCGCCGCCGATGTTCGCCTGCGATCCCACGGCCATGAAGAACAGGGGGGCGCGGATCAGTTTGGCGACGAGCAGCATCAGGCCGCCGTGCACGGCGATCCAGATCAGGCCCAGCAGGAACAAAAACGGCTTGTCGAGCAGGGCGCCCAGGTCCATGTGCATGCCGATCGTTGCCACCAGCACGTACAGCATGGCCGAGCCGATGGTCGAGGCGCCCGCGCCTTCCAGGCTGCGCGCCCGGGTAAAGCTGAGCAGCAAGCCGAAGGTGGTGGCGAGCACGACGATCCAGAAGAAGTTCGACGTCAGGCTGTAGTCCTGCAAGCGCCATGCGGCGGGCAGGGTGTTGATCCAGCTGATGATGGGGCCGGCCAGGAAGTGCGACAGGCCCGTCACGCCCAGGCCCACGCCGAGGATGATCATGATGTCGGTCAGGGTGGCGATGCGCGCGTGTTGCGTGCGGTAGCTTTCGATGCTGTCCTTGAGCGCATTGATGGCCGTCAAATCGGCACCCGTCCAGCGGTCGAAGGCGCCCGCGCGGCCGGCCAGGAACAGCAGCACGGCCGTCCAGACGTTGGCCACCAGCACATCGACGGCGACGAACTGGCCGAACAGGGTGGCGTCCACTTCAAACACTTCCTTCATGGCTGCCTGGTTGGCGCCGCCGCCTATCCACGAGCCGGCCACGGTGGTCATGCCGCGCCACGTGTCGCCTGCCACCGTTTCCGGGTGGATCAAACGCAAGACTTCGAACGAGACGAGGGCGCCCAGCATGACGCCCAGGGTGCCGATCAGGAACATGATGATGGCCTTGGGGCCGAGGCGGATGATGCCGCCGAAATCGATGGCCACGCACAGCAGGACCAGCGCGCTGGGCAGCAGGTAGTCGCGCGCCACCGCATACAGGCCGGAAGCGTTGCCATCGATGATGCCAAACGTGTTGAGCAGTGCCGGGATCAGGTAGCACATCAGCAGCGACGGGATATACGTATAAAACTTTTTCCAGAAGCCATCCTGGCGGGAAGCGGTCCAGAAGACGCCTCCCAGGGTCATGGCGAGCAAGCCGAGGACGACGGCGTCATTGGTGATCAGGGCGGTAGTGGCAGGTGGCATCGGGGATTCCGGTGAACGTGTCAGGGACGCACCGGGTGCCGATAAGGCCCCCGGGCGCAGGGTGGCCGTATCGTATAGCAATGTTGAAGCCTAAACAAATTGTTTAGGCGGTGATGCGTGGATTTTTACTTGCCAAATCAAACACTTAGATACTGGTTCCTCACCCCGCGCTGCAGACTGGCGGTTACAAATAACGTGCCAGCAAGGCCTTGTCGAGAGCCCCGTCGAGTTCGATGCGCACGAAGTGGCCGCTGCCGGGCGCCACCTGGATCTCGCTGCCGTCATCGCTGAGCATGCGGGTAATCGTGACATCGCGGTTGCCACCCGGATGCACGGCCTCGATGCGGTCGCCCACGGCGAAGCGGTTTTTCACTTCCACCCTGGCCCAGCCATCCGTCACGCCCAGTACGTCGCCCACGTACTGGCTGCGGTCCGCTTCGGACGCGCCGCGCATGTAGTTCTGGTGCGTCTGCGTGTGGTGGCGCTGGTAGAAACCGTCCGTGTAGCCGCGGTTGGCCAGGCCTTGCAGCTGACCTAAGAGACCAATATCGAAGGGGCGGCCCGCCACGGCGTCATCGATGGCCTGGCGGTAGACTTGCGCCGTACGCGCCGCGTAGTACAGCGACTTGGTGCGGCCTTCGACCTTCAGCGAGTCGACGCCGATTTTCACTAGGCGCTCGATGTGCTCGACAGCGCGCAAGTCCTTCGAATTCATGATGTAGGTGCCGTGCTCGTCCTCGAGTATCGGCATCAGCTGGCCCGGACGCTGGGCTTCTTCAATAAAATATGGCTGGTCGGCCAGCGGGTGGCGCGGCTGCTGGTGCAGGGCGGAAAACGCGTTGTTGTCGGCTTCGGCCAGCGCCTGGTGAAATTCCAGCGGCACTACCTGCATGCCGCCCAGGTCGCCGCTGGCGTCTTCGGACGCATTTTTCACCTTGTAATCCCAGCGGCAGGAATTCGTGCACGTGCCCTGGTTCGGATCGCGGTGGTTGAAATAACCGGACAACAGGCAGCGGCCCGAATAGGCGATGCACAGGGCGCCGTGGACGAATACTTCGAGCTCCATTTCCGGGCAGCGCTGGCGGATTTCCTCGATCTCGTCGAGCGACAATTCGCGCGACAGGATCACGCGCGTCAAGCCCATGCGGTGCCAGAATTTGACGTCGGCCCAGTTGACGGCGTTCGCCTGCACCGACAGGTGCACGGGGATGTCCGGCCACTTGTCGCGCACCATCATGATCAGGCCCGGGTCGGCCATGATCAGGGCGTCGGGACGCATGGCGATCACGGGTTCCATGTCGCGCAAATACGTTTTCAGCTTGGCGTTGTGGGCGAAGATATTACTGGCGACAAAGAATTGCTTGCCGCGCGCATGCGCGCCATCAATTCCCTCCTGCAAGGCTTGCAAGGTCGAAAAATCATTATTGCGCACACGCAAGCTGTAGCGCGGCTGGCCCGCGTAGACGGCGTCAGCGCCAAAGTCGAAGGCGGCATGCATTTTGGCCAGGGAGCCGGCAGGCAGGAGGAGTTCGGGAGCGTGGCGCATGGAGGAGGGGCAAAGCCGGCGATTGTAAGCGGGCGGCGAGCGCATTGCATTGCCCTGGATCAAGGGATTGCAAGGCGCTGCGCCGTGGCAGCCTAGGCGGCCGGACAGATGTTCTGGTTGGCGCGGAACAGGTTGGCGGGATCGTATTGCTTCTTGATGCGCGCCAGGCGCGGATAGTTCACGCCATACGCGTCGGCCGTGCGCCCGCTTTCATCCTCGGTCAGGAAATTGACGTACACGCTGCCCGTCGCATACGGCGCGGCGTCGTTGAAAAACTCGCGTGCCCAGGCGATGCAGCGTGCGTCATCGGCCGGCTCGTCCCAGCGCGTGTGCACGTTCATCACGTACAGGGCGTCGCGGTGCGGATAGGCCGTATCCTGCGGCGCCGGCCGGCTCGCCTGCGCGCCCAGCAGGCCGAGGAAGATTTCGCATTGCGGCGTCGGCAGCTTGCCGGCATGGCGGATGACAGTATCGATGGCCGCGTCGCTGAGCTGCGTGAAGTTGTGCGATTTCCAGTAATTGCGCGCGCCCGGCGTGAGCAGGGCATCGAACGCCTGTTGCCAGGCCGTGTACGGCATGCTGCCCAGGTGCATGCCCAGCGGCTGGCCGAAGCTGCCGATGCGCTCGATCGCTTCCTGCATGGCGGCAGATTGCACGGGTGAAAAGACGGGCAGGGCCAGCACGTCCTGGCCGTGCACTTCCGGTGGCAGAAAGGGCAGCGGCGGCGCTTTGCGCAAGACGGCCCAGACGGTCAATTCATCGGGCATGCCGTCGACGAAATCGCGGTATTTCGTCAGCACCGCCTTGGCTTGCGCGTAAGGAAACACGATGAGGCCAGCCGTGACTTGCGGCCCCACCGGATGCAGCTGGAACTCGAAGCGCGTGACCACGCCGAAGTTGCCACCGCCGCCGCGCAAGGCCCAGAACAGGTCGGGATGCTCCGTCGCGCTCGCATGCAGGAATTGTCCGTCGGCCGTGACGACATCGGCCGCCAGCAGGTTGTCGGCCGCCAGGCCCAGCGTGCGGCTGAGCCAGCCAAAGCCGCCGCCCAGGGCTAGTCCTGCCACGCCCGTGGTGGAATTGATGCCCAGCGGCGTGGCCAGGCCGAACGCTTGCGCCTCGTGGTCGAAGTCGTGCAAGGTGGCCCCGCCTTCGACGTGGGCGCGGCGTTGTTGCGGATCGATATGCACCGAGCGCATGCCGGACAGGTCGATCACCAGGCCATCGTTGCACAGGGCGCTGCCGGCGATATTGTGGCCGCCGCCGCGCACGGCCAGGGGCAGGCCGTGGTCGCGCGCATATGCCAGCGCCGTGCGCACGTCGGCCGTGCCCGCGCAGCGCGCGATGAGTGCCGGATGCCGGTCGATCATCGCATTCCAGACGGCGCGCGCGCTGTCGTAGCCGGCGTCGTTCGTTTGTAACAGTTGCCCTCTCAATGAGGCTTGCAACTCATTGAGCTGGCCGTTCGTCAAGGTATTCATCGTGTACCTCCCAGCGGCTGCATGCGGTTATGGGTATGGTGACGGGAAGCAGGAGGACTGTCCCCGCGTGCCGGCCTGCATGCATCGTTTGCCAGCGCGTGGTTTCATGATAGGAAGGCACCAGACGGTACGCAAGCCCAGGTGCTGGCAAATGAAACAAGGAAATGCGAGGGCTTGCGCTGCGACAGACGATGGGCTGCCTGAACGACGGGGTTGCCGCTTCAGGCGTAGGGCGTGCCCGCCATGGCGGCGTTCAAGCCCGTGTGTCCCCGGTCCACCAGGGACAGGAAGCCGGCCTTGGCCAGTTGCGCGTCGCCATGTTGCGCGAAGGCACGGTGCGCCTCGATGAGGGCGGTGCTCCACGTGGCCAGCAGCAGACTGGCCGCCAGGTGCGCGAGGGGATCGCTTGCATCGCGCCCCGTGGATTCGGTCAGCGCTTGCGCCACCACTTGCGCCAGTTCGTCGCGGATGGCCCGCGCCCGCGCTTTCAAGGTATCGCTGGCTTCGATGGTGGCAATGAAACCCTGGCCAGCGGCGGAAAAGGTGATGTAGGGACTGTCCTCCAGTACCAGCCGGTGCGCCAGCAGGCGCAGGGTTTCGATGGGCGGGATGGCGGGATCGCGCTGGCGCAAGGCGTCGCGCAGCAGTTCGCGCCCCTCTTCCTCGCGGTCGAAGAACATGTCTTCCTTGCGGGGGAAATGGTTGAACACCGTCATGCGTCCCACGCTGGCGGCCGCCGCGATCTCGTCCACCGTCACTTGCTCGAAGCCGCGCACGAAGAACAGGCGCGTGGCGGCATTCGAGATGGCTTGGCGGGTGGCAAGGCGTTTGCGGGAGCGGAGGTCGGAAGGAATCGTCATGTTGCCACGATCATACACGAAGTGTACTGAGTACAGATAAGGCTTGCTGGCGCGGCCAGGCTGGGCGTACTATTTATGTACTGAGTACATATTTAGATTGAGTATATGAAAGAATCTGTTCCCGTGGCGGCATTGCCCGTCATCTTTACCACTGTCGTGCTCGACGCCGTTGGCATCGGCCTGATCTTCCCCATCCTGCCGGCGCTGCTGCGGGAGGTCACGCACGCCGATAACGTGGCGCGGTATATCGGCATCATGACGGCCCTGTATGCATTGATGCAGTTCATCTTTGCGCCCGTGCTGGGGGCGCTGAGCGACCGCCTGGGGCGGCGCCCCGTGCTGCTGCTCTCGCTGGCGGGCGCGGCCGTCAATTACCTGTTCCTCGCCTTTGCGCCGAGCCTGTGGATGCTGCTGCTGGGGCGTGCCATCGCCGGGTTGACGAGCGCCAACGTTTCCGTGGCCACCGCCTACATCACCGACATTTCTCCCGAGGTGAAGCGGGCGCGTCGCTTCGGCTTGCTCAACGCCATGTTCGGCGCAGGCTTCATCATCGGCCCCGTGCTGGGCGGCGCGCTGGGCGATTACGGGCTGCGCCTGCCGTTCATGGCGGCAGCCGTTTTGAATGCCGGCAATTTGCTGCTGGCCTGGCATCTGCTGCCAGAATCACGCGCCCCCTCGCGCACGCCGACACGGGGAAAAATCGACCTGGCGGCATTGAACCCTCTGCGCCCGTTGCGCTGGGTTTTCTCGGAGAAAAGCTTGCTGCCGATTACCGTCATCTTCTTTACCTTCAGCGCGGCCGGCGAAGTGTATGGCGTGTGCTGGGCGCTGTGGGGCCACGACGCGTTCGCGTGGAACGGGCTGTGGATCGGCCTGTCGCTGGGCGCCTTCGGCGTGTGCCAGGCGCTGGCCCAGGCTTTTCTACCTGGCCCGGCCGTGAAACTGCTGGGCGAGCGCGCCACCATCCTGGCGGGCGTGGCCTGCGCCTGCGTGGCATTGACTGTCATGGCGTTTGCCACGCGCAGCTGGATGATCTTCGCCATCATGCCCGTGTTCGCCCTGGGCGGCATCGGCGCGCCGGCCCTGCAGTCGCTGGCCACGCGCCAGGTGGCCGAGGACCGGCAAGGCCAGTTCCAGGGCGTGCTGGCCTCGGCCGTGAGCCTGGCATCCGTGCTGTGTCCGCTGGTGTTTTCCAGCATCTATTTTGGCGTCAGGGCGTACTGGCCCGGCGCCGTCTGGCTGTCGGTGATCGTCGTGTACGCGGCACTCGTGCCGCTCGTGCTGGGCTTGCGCTTGCAGAAACCGGCGCAAGCCCTGGCAGGCTAGTGCGCGTGCGAGGCCCCGCTGCTGCCGGCTTGCCCGGTCATGGGCAGATGTTCGGGCGGCGTGCCGTCCTTGAACAATTGGCGTAGTTGCTGGCGCAGCTCCGGGGTATCGTGGTGATGGTGTACCGAGACTGCGTGTTCCACAGCAATGCCCAACAGCTCTTCCTCGCTGTCAGCCGAGATGGCTACCGAGCAATGCGTGTCGCTTGGGAATTCCCTGCAATCGATGTATTTGCGCGTCATGATCGACTCCTTTCTGGAAAGAGCGGGCACCGCACCCGCTCAATTCAGTATAGGCCGCAAAGCAGCCCCGCCTAGGCTGCGCGGCTCTCGCCAGCGGATTCGTCATCAAGACGCTGCACGGCGCCGCCGCCTTGAGCCAGATGCGCCGCATCGGCGGGAAAATCGTCGACCTGGATCAAGCCGTCGACCAGGCGCGCATATTCGAGCAAGGTATTGTGCTCCTGGCAGCTGACCGAGCCTGCGGCCTTGGCCGTTGCCAGCCACTGCTGCATGGCGGACAGGCTTTGCGGCAGGTGCCGCAGGGCTGCGCCTGCGGGCGTGTCTTTCAGGCGTTTTTCGATGTGCAGCACCTCGGCCAGCAGGGCCAGTGCCCGCTCGGCGCAAGCCACGGGATCTGTGTTGTCGTTGGCCACATAACCGTCGGCCAGCAGGCGCTCGCGGTCGGCGCCCGGCGTTTGCAGGGCCAGCGCCACTTCACTGCCAAGCTCGTCGGAAGGCGGGCGATGCGGCAGGCCGAAGGGAAACAGCAGGGTGCGCAGCAGCACGGCCAGCACGCGCGCGGGGAAATTATCGAGTACGCCCGTCAAGCCCTGTTGCGCCTTGACCAGCGCATCCTGCAGCGACCAGTGCACATAGGGCAGGTCGGCTTCGGGGCGGCCATCGTCCTCGTAGCGTTTCAGGACGGACGAAGCCAGGTACAGTTGCGCCAGCACGTCGCCCAGCCGGGCGGACAGCCGCTCGCGGCGCTTGAGCTCGCCGCCGAGCACGAACATCGACATATCCGTCATGACGGCAAACGCCGTCGACAGCCGCGTCAGGGCGCGGTAGTAGGGCGCCAGTGCGGGCGCGCCGGTGTCGGGCGCGGCCGCCAGGCGTGCGCCGCCCAGTCCGTACCATAATCCCCTGGCCAGGTTGCCCAGCACAAAGCCCACGTGGCCAAAGAAGGCAGCATCGAAATCCCGCAGGGCCTTGCGGCCATCGCTTTCGCTGACGGCGGCCATTTCCCTGAGCACATACGGATGCGCGCGGATGGCGCCCTGGCCGAAGATGATCAGGCTGCGCGTGAGGATGTTGGCCCCTTCGACGGTAATGGCGATGGGGATTTGCTGGTAGGCGCTGGCCAGGAAATTGTTGGGCCCCACGCAGATGCCCTTGCCGCCGAGAATGTCCATGCCGTCATTGACGAGCGCGCGGCCCCGTTCCGTGACGTGGTATTTGACGATGGCGGAAATGACGGCCGGCTTTTCGCCCAGGTCGACGGCGTGCGCGGCCAGCGTGCGGGCCGCGTCCATCAGGTACAGGTTGGCGCCCATGCGGGCCAGCGCTTCCTGCACCCCTTCGAATTTGCCGATAGCCATGTTGAACTGGCGCCGCACGGCCGCATACGCGCCGGTGCCGCGCACGGCCATCTTGCCCATGCCCACGCTGGACGAGGGCAGCGAAATGGCGCGCCCGGCCGCCAGGCACTCCATCAGCATGCGCCATCCCTTGCCCACTTGCGCCTGGCCGCCGATGACCCAGTCGATGGGAATGAAGACATCGTTGCCCGAGGTGGGGCCGTTCTGGAACGCGGCGTTCAATGGGTGATGGCGGCGGCCGATCACCACGCCGTCGTGGCTGGCGGGGATCAGGGCGCAAGTGATGCCCGGCGTGTCATGCTCGGACAGCAGATGTTCGGGGTCGCTGGTCTGGAATGCCAGTCCCAGCAAGGTCGCGACGGGCGCCAGGGTGATGTAGCGCTTGTTCCAGGTGAGGCGGAAACCCAGCGTGGCGCGGCCCTCATGCATGCCCATGCACACGACGCCGAGGTCGGGAATGGCGGCCGCATCGGAACCCGCATACGGGCTGGTGAGGGCAAAACAGGGAATCTCGGTGCCGGCGGCTAATCGCGGCAGATAATGGTTTTTCTGTTCTTCGGTGCCGTAATGCAGCAGCAGCTCGGCCGGCCCCAGCGAATTGGGCACCATCACGGTGACGGCCAGCGCCGAGCAGCGGCTCGACAATTTCATGACCACTTGCGAGTGCATGTAGGCGGAGAATTGCTTGCCGCCGTATTGTTTCGGGATGATCATGCCGAGGAAACCTTGCGCCTTCATGTAGGCCCAGGCCTGGGGCGGCAAGTCCTGCGCCTGCTGCGTTTCCCAGTCGTTGACCAGTTCGCACAGCCGCTCGACGTCATGCTCGAGAAAGTGACGCTCCTCGGTCGTGAGCGAGGCATGTCCATAGGCCAGCAGCTTGGGCCAGTCGGGCCGGCCGGAAAACAGGTCCGCGTCCCACCACGTTGTACCCGCTTCGAGCGCGTCGCGTTCCGTGTCGGACATGGTTGGCAAGATGCGCTTGAACAAGGCCAGCAGGCGCGGGGTGACGAGGGCGCGGCGCACGGGGCCGGGGGCGAACAGTAAAGCCAAGCCCAGCAGGGCTACCATCAATAGGATCGTCAGCATGCGTATCTCCCTGTGTAATGAGAACAGGGTAGGCCGATTTGGCGAATGTTACTGTGCGGTACAGCGCATACGCACAACGCCAACCGCATGGGTTGGCGTTGTGCTGTATGGCGTGGGGCGTATTAACGTTGCGGGACGACAATCACCGTGTCGCCCGTCTTGCCTTTGGCGCCGTCGTCGCCTTTGGCGCCATCGTTGCCTTGAACGCCATCGTTGCCTTGTGCGCCAGTGGCGCCCTTGGCGCCGTCATATCCGGCGGCACCGCTGTCGCCGGTCTGGCCCGTGGCGCCGGTGGCACCGGTTGCGCCGGCAGGGGCTTCAGCGCCCGTCGCACCCGTAGCGCCGGCAGGACCAGGCGCACCGGCAGGGCCGGGAACCACTTGTACGATAGGTGGCGCTTCGCGCTGGCAAGCGGTCAAGGCGAGGGTAGAGGCGAGCGCGAGCAATATCAGGGTAGTTTTCATGATGCATCCTTTGGCAGTGTGCCGTGATGTACGGAACGGCTCGACGGCGTCGGGCGCGAGTTTCGCATGGCGGTGTTACGGCGAGAATCTGATCAGGTGGCCGTTGCGCCGTGTCGCGCAGGACGCTGGCGGCGGGAAGGGGGTGTGGTCTGCCTGCAGCATGTACTCTTGGGCGGCCGCAGTCCGTACGTTTGCGTACATAGCGGCGGGGTGGGGGAGGGTTTGGTAAAGAGAAACAAAAAAGCCAACCCGAAGATTGGCTTTTTGCTATGTGCTGCTGAATTCTTGGTGGCCCGGGGCGGAATCGAACCACCGACACAAGGATTTTCAATCCTCTGCTCTACCGACTGAGCTACCAGGCCAAGGCGGCGAATTATAGCAGAAAGACTTTCCACCTGACCAGAGCTAGCTGTGTTCAAATGCAACAGATGGCCAAAACATAGTGTTTTGGCATCCTTGTATGAACTGAAGGGATGTGGCGATGCAGCGACGTATTGGAGTGCAAGGCCTGGCGGTGGCGGGCTTGTTCGGCTTGTTGTGCGGCACGGCGCGGGCCGACGGGCTCGCTGATTTGAATGCGGCGCTGGCGCGCTTGCAGGGCCAGATGCCCATCAAGGCGCAGGTCGAATCGAAATCCTGGCGCCGTGAGGGCGAGGGCAAGGCGGCGGAAGAGGATAGCGGCCAGGCCACTGTCACTGTCGAGGGCGGGCCGGCGGGCTTGCAGGTGCTTTACGGCAAGGACTTGCTGGCGAAAGTGGAAGCCGAGCAGCGCGCCAGGGTGAAGGATCCGAAGGTCAAGACGCCGATCGGCTTTGCGCTGGGGGAAATGAAGGCGACGGAGCTGCGTTCCATGGTGTCGGCGGCCGATGCCCTGTCGCGCGAGATCGAGGAAGCCGTGTTCAGCAGCGAAAAGATGGATAGCTACAAGGGCAAGCCGGCGCGTTTGCTCAGCTTTACCTTGTCGCTTGACAAGGTGCCTGAGAAAGACCGCAAGTATGTGAAGAAGTTCGAAGGCGGCATCGAGGTATGGATCGCCGCGGACGGCACGCCGCTGGCCAGCCATTTCCACTTTGACGTGAGCGGGCGCGCCTTTGTCGTCGTCAGCTTTACGCAGAAGTCGGACGAGACGCGCCAGTATGGCGTCAGCGGCGACCATTTATTGTTGCTGCGCAAGGAGAGCAAGAATGCCACCGCGGGCGCGGGCGAGAACGTGGAGAGCAAGATCGTCAAGACCTTGCAATTGCAGTCCTGACGTGTTGCCGAAGCACTCAAGCCGCTGATTCAGCGGCTTTGTTTACATGGCGGCGCTGCCGCCCAGGGCGCTCTTTTGCAGCACGCAGCGTCCCGCCTCGCAGGTGGCGCCCGGGTCCGTGACGATGGAGCAGGTCGACATCATGCCGTCCGCTTGCTGCTGTTTGCGGCTCGCCTCGGCTTGCGCCTGGGCCAGTGCCTTGAGTTTCTTGCCGTCATTGCCCTTGCTGGACCAGGCCAGGTAGCGCTCGGGGCCGCCGCAAGCCTTGGCGCCGATGGCGATGGTCTGGCATTGCTGGGTGGAATCGCAGGCGGCTACGCCCACTTCCGCCTGGATTTGCGCCAGCAGGCCGGCATTGCCGGGGGCGGGCGGCGCATCATCTTGCGTGGGGGCGCTGCCGCAGGCGCTGGCGGCCAGCAGCAGGAAGCTGGCGCACGCGGCGCGCAGCAGGGAGTAGGTAGGTGTGTGCATGCCTTTATCATGTGCCACGCTTGCGTAAATGGCAAGCGCGATTCGCACTTGGCGAGAACCTTGACCCTGGTCATTTTCCTTATTAACTAGTCAAAGTTAATATAAATTAACATCCAACCAGCGATGTACGGGTGGCAACCGGGCCGGTGCGCTGCATTCCCGCGCCGGCGCGCGCCGCCGATTCGGGAATGCTTCCAGGAGTTAGATTATGCGCCGCACCCTCTCACCCTTTCTCTTCATCACCAGCCTGGCCCTTGGCGGCGTTCTGCATGCCGCCGACAAGGAGCCGATCCAGCCCATCACTGCTGCCAAGATCGCCAATCCGGCCATGGTCGAACTGGGCAAGAAGCTGTTTTTCGACCCCCGCCTGTCGCGTTCGGGCTTTATTTCCTGTAATAGCTGCCACAACCTGAGCATGGGCGGCACGGACAATATCAAGACCTCGATCGGCCACAACTGGCAGCGCGGGCCCATCAATTCGCCCACGGTGCTCAATTCCAGCATGAACGTGGCGCAATTCTGGGATGGCCGCGCCAAGGATTTGCAGGAGCAGGCGGGCGGTCCCATCGCCAATCCCGGCGAAATGGCTTTTACGCACGAGCTGGCCATCGACGTGCTGGCCTCGATTCCCGCCTACCGCGCGGAGTTCCGGCAAGTGTTTGGCCAGGATAAGCTGACCATCGAGCAAGTCACGCGCGCCATCGCCGCCTTTGAAGAGGTGCTGGTGACGCCAGGTTCCCGTTTCGATCAATGGCTGTCGGGCAAGAAGAGCGCGCTGACGAAGGACGAGCTGGCCGGCTACCAGCTGTTCAAATCGAGCGGCTGCATCGCCTGTCATAACGGCCCCGCCGTGGGCGGCAACACCTTCCAGAAGATGGGTGTGGTGGAACCGTATAAAACGGCGATGACGGCGCAGGGACGCTCGGCCGTGACGGGCAAGGATGCGGACCGCTTCAACTTCAAGGTGCCGACCTTGCGCAACGTGGAACTGACGTATCCCTATTTCCACGATGGCGAAGCGGCGACGTTGACGCAAGCCGTCGACGTGATGGGCCGCCTGCAGCTGGGCCGCACCTTCACGCCCGATGAAAACGCCAAGCTGGTGGCCTTCCTGAAAACCCTGACGGGCAAGCAGCCGCACCTCGTGCTGCCGATCCTGCCACCGTCGTCGGACACGACGCCACGGCCCGTGCCGTTTGACTGAATGAGTCCATGAAAAATGCCCGCATCAAGCGGGCATCGGGGTCTATTTCAATGTTCTCTGGAATAACTGATAGATGCGGCGGTACTCGTCATACCACGCCTCCGGCTGCACGAAGCCATGGCGCTCCATGGGGTAGCTGGCCATTTCCCAGTTATCCTTTTTCAGTTCGATCAGGCGCTGCGACAGGCGCACGGAGTCCTGGTAAAACACGTTGTCGTCGATCATGCCGTGGGCGATCAGGAGGTTGCCCGTCAGCTTGTCCGCGTATTCGATCGGCGACGAGATTTTATAGGCTTGCGGATCGATGTCCGGCGTGTTCAGGATATTCGCCGTGTATTCGTGGTTGTACGTGGTCCAGTCCGTCACGGGACGCAGGGCGGCGCCGGACTTGAACACGTCCGGCGCGCGCATCAGTGCCATCAGGCTCATGAAGCCGCCATAGCTGCCGCCATAGATGCCCACGTTCCGGATGTCGCCCTGGTGCTGCTGCGCCAGCCAGTTGGCGCCGTCGATAAAATCTTCCAGTTCCGGGTGGCCCATCTGGCGGTAGATGGCCGTGCGCCAGGCGCTGCCGTAACCGAGCGAGGCGCGGTAGTCGACGTCGAGCACGATGTAGCCTTGCTCGACCAGCAGGTTGTGGAACATCTGTTCGCGGAAGTAGACGGGATAGCGCTGGGTCACGTTTTGCAGGTAGCCGGCGCCGTGCGCGAACATGACGATCGGATAGCGCTTGCCCGCTTCCAGTTGCGCCGGGCGGTACAGCTTGGCCCAGATCGGCGCCGCGCCATGCGTGGACGGTACTTGCACCAGTTCCGGCATGACCCAGTTGCGCGCCTTGAAGGCGTCGCTGCGCGTATCGGTCAGGATATTTTCCTTGCCGCCCGCGACGGCAACCGTCGCCAGCTGGGCCGGCATATAGCTGGTCGAATAGCGCAGCAGCAGCTTGCCGTTATCGGGCGACAGGCCGAAGTTTTCCACGCCTTTCAAATTCGTCACTTCGCGCGCGCCGCCATCCCTGGCCGTGCTGGCGCACACTTCATACGTGCCGGGCGCCTGCCGGTTGCACATGAAATAGGCATGCTTGCCGTCGCGGCTCCATTCGACGGCGCTCACTTCCCACTGGCCGCTGGTCAGCGCGCGCGCCGGGGCCGCGCCCGTCTTCGTGTACAGGTGGGCGTAGCCGCTTTCCTCGGACAGATACCACAGGGTGGTGTTGTCGGGCAGCCAGCCGAATTCGTCGGCGCGGCGGTTGACCCAGGCCGTGTCGCTGATGCGGTGCACGGGCACGAGGGCGGCGTTGGCCAGGTCGACGTTGGCGAGCCAGCCATCCTTGTTGTCGACGGCGCGGATGCGCACGGCCACCTTGCTGCCGTCATCGGTCCAGGCGATGCCGTCGCGCTGGGCGTCGATGCGCACGGCACGGTTGCCTTTCAGGGGCGGCAGCTTCTGTTCGGCGCGCAGACTGGCCAGCGGGTCGGTGGCGATGCCGGGCAGGCTGTCGAAACCGATCTCGCGCACGGTGCCCGTGCGCAGGTCGGCCAGTTTCAGGCTTTGCGCGATCGGCATGTTGCGGCCCACGCGCGTGCGCTCGTCGTCCGCTTCCGGGTAGCCCGTTTCCGTCACGTAGCGGGCCAGTTTGCCCAGCTTGCCTTTTTCGGCCGCCTTGTCTTGCGTGACGAACAGCAGCCAGCGGCCGTCCGGCGACAGGGCGCTGCCGGAAATGGTGACTTTGTCGCCCAGGTAAATCGGTTCCGGCGCGCGCGTGGCGTCCAGGCGGCGCTCTTCATGGCGGCGTTCGCGGTTCGCGTCGCGGTCTTGCTTCTGGCGTGCCAGGTTGACGATCAGGCGCAGCTGCAGGTCGCGCAGGGCGTCCGCTTCCGGTGTGGCGTCCGGGTCCTTGGCGGCGCGCAGCAGGGCGACGGGGGCGCTCAGGCGCTCCGCGCGGCTCCAGCTGAACCAGTCGGTGCCGCTGCGGTATTGCACGGCGGCGCCGTCGGCAGAGTACTGCGGGTCGCTGATGGCCGTGACGCCGCGCGTGATTTGCGTCAAGGCGCCGCTTTTCAGGTCGCGCTCGAACAAGTCGCCGTTGCGCAGCAGGATGGCGCGCGTGCCGGAGCGGTTGACGACCATCTGCTGGCCATCGAGATTGGCCAGCTGCGCATCGTCGACCTTCTTGCCGCTATTCAGTTTGGCGTTTGCGCCTAGCAATTGATACGTGTCGCGCAGGGGCGAGCCGAGGCGTTTTTGCTTGTAGTAGAGCTGGCCATTCCAGCCCCACCATGCCGCTTCGACGGGCGTGCCGATCCAGTCGGGGTCGGCCATGGCCTGGTCCAGCGTGATCGGCGTGGGGGGGATGGTGGATGGGGCCGCATGCGCGGCGGGCAGGGCGGCTATCAGGGTGAGCAGCAGGGGAAGAACCAGACGCATCGGGGATCACTTTAATCAAAGGGGATGGTGAAGGTACAGGCTATGAGGCCGGTATTCTAGCGGAGGAGTTTCGTGCAGGAAATGTCGGAAAGCTAAGCTTGGCGCTGGGCCAGCCAGGCGAGAAAGTCATCGAGCGGCATCGGCCGCGCATACAGGTAGCCCTGCAAGCCGTCGCAATCGTGGGCGATCAGGAAGTCAGCCTGCTCCTGCGTTTCCACGCCTTCGGCCACCACGCGCAAGCCCAGGTGGCGCGCCATGGCCAGGATCGCTTGCACGATGGCCGTGTCGCGCGCATCGTGCGGCGTGTCGTCGATGAAGCGCTTGTCGATCTTGAGTTCGTACAGCGGCATCGACGTCAGGTAGGCGAGGCTGGAATAGCCGGTGCCGAAATCGTCGATGGAAAAGCGGATGCCGAGGGCCGCCAGTTCGCGCATGCGCGCCAGCGAGGCGTCGCGCTGGTCGATCAGCAAGCCTTCCGTCAGTTCCAGGATCAGGGCGCCGGCCGGCGTGCCGTGTTCGGCCAGCGCGGCCTGCACGCGGGCGGCAAAATCGGGCTGGCGAAACTGGGCCGGACTCACATTCACGGACAGGGCGACAGGCGATCCGGCCCGCGCCAGCATGGCGGCGGCGCGGCACGCTTCGCGCAGGGCCCAGTGGCCCAGCTTGACGATCAGCCCCGATTCCTCGGCGATGGGGATGAAGATGGCGGGAGCGATATGGCCGCCGTCCGCCTGCGGCCAGCGCATCAGCAGTTCGGCGCCCGTCACGCGGCCGTGGCGGTCGACCTGCGGCTGCACGTGCATGCATAATTCACCGGCATCGAGGGCGCGCGCGAGTGTCCTTTCCAGGGTCAGGCGGCGTTCCACGCCTGCCTGCATGGCCGCTTCAAAGAAGGCGATGCCGTTGCGTCCTTCCGCTTTGGCGCGGTACATGGCGATGTCCGCTTCGCGCAGCAGGTCGTGCGCCTGCTGGCCCGCTTTCGGCAGCAGGGTCACGCCGATGCTGGCGCTGCAATGATAGGACTGCCCTTCGATCTCGAAGTCGCGCGCGATGGCGGCACGGATTTTCTCGGCCACCTGGGCCGCCGCACGGGCGGCGTTGTGCAGGTCATCGGCCAGGTGCGCCAGCAGCACGACGAATTCGTCGCCGCCGATGCGCGCCACCGTGTCGGCCTTGCGCATCAGCTGCGCCAGCCGTTCGCCGGCCAGGCGCAGCAGCGCGTCGCCGGTGGCGTGGCCGCGCGCGTCGTTGATGTGCTTGAAGTGGTCGAGGTCGATGAACATCAGCGCACTGATGGTATGGCCGCGCGGCGCGGCGGCCAGCAGGTGGCCGATGCGGTCCATCAGCAGGCGCCGGTTGGGCAGGCCCGTGAGCACGTCGTAGAAGGCCAGGCGGTGGATGTCCGCTTCCGATTTCTTGCGCTCGTCGATTTCGCGCTCGACGGCCACCCAGTGCGTCTGCCTGCCGTCCGCATCCGTGAACGGCACCAGTTCCGCTTCGACCCAGTACGCCTTGCCAGCCTTGTTGTAATTGAGCAATTCCGCGCGTGCCGGCTGGGCGCGGGCCATGGCGGCGGCGATGCGCGCCAGTTCGCCCGCATCGGTGGCGGGGCCTTGCTGGAACAGCAGGCTGCGGCCCAGCACCTCGGCGCGCGCATAGCCGCTGCTGCGCTCGAAGGCGTCGTTGACGAAGATGATGCGCGTGGCCGGCGCCGCACCCGCGCCTGGCGGGGCATCGGCCACTTCGGCGAGCATCACCATGTCGTTCAGGCGGGCCAGCGCCGTGGCCGTCAGGCGCAGATCGGCGTTCAGCTGCGACAGTGCCTGGCTGCTGCGTTCCAGGTGGCGTAGCAGAAAAGCGCAGGAGAGGGTCAGCACGGCGGCGATGAACAGGAAGTTCAGGGCCACGATCAGCGCGCGCAGCACGGGGGAGTCGGGCACGCCGCGCAATTGCAGCTCCACGTCGGGATGCAGGCCGAGGAAAAAAATGGTCAGCGAAGTCAGGGCCAGGGTCGACAAGGCTGGCCGCATCCCCAGCAGCAGGGCCGCCAGCACGGGCATGAGCATCATGTAGATCTGGCTGACGGGGCCGATTTTCAGCAGCAGGCCCACGCCCACCAGGTAGGCGACGATCAGGAATTGCCACACGCGCCAGCGGTAGGGCATGGCGCGCAGATGCCAGATGAGGCCGACCCAGCCGATGGCCAGCACGTCGAGGGCGACTATGGACCAGATAGCTTCGCGCGCCGCCAGCAGGGCGCTGGGAATGGCAGTGACGATGCCAAGCAGCAGCACCGCCTGCAGCAGGCGCGCAAAAATCTGTCCGCGCCAGTGCGCGAGATCGTTTGACGCGGCCACGCTGCCGTCCTTTCCCCAAGGAGCTGTGCTGCCGAGCTGAGCAGTATGGTAAAAATATTACGCGGTATCGTTCTGCATGTCATCTTGATCATTCGATATGATTGACTGCACGACTACCCGCAGGGCGCATCGGGCCGTCTATTCCTTTTCCGCCGTGGGCCAGTAGTGGCTATCTGGCGTGTCCCGTGCGCCGAAGATGGCCTGGCCGACCCGCACGACGGTAGCGCCTTCTTCAATGGCGATTTCATAGTCGCCGGACATGCCCATCGACAGCTCGTCTAGGCCGATGCCATCGGGAACATCCTGGCGCAGCCGGTCGCGCAGCGTGCGCAGCAGCACGAAGCAGCGGCGCACGCGCACGGCTTCCGCCGACAACAGCGCCAATGTCATGAGTCCGCGTACCCGCAGCGCGGGGAAGGCGGGCAGCGCGCGCAGGAAAGCGGCCACCTCGTCCGGCGGCAAGCCGTACTTGCTGGCTTCTCCCGAGGTGTTCACTTGCACGAACACATCGAGCCCCCGTCCTGCCGCTTGCAGGCGCCGTTCCAGCGCCTCGGCCACGCGCAGGCTGTCGAGAGCCTGGAATTCGCTGGCAAAGCGCGCCACCAGCTTGGCCTTGTTGGTCTGCAAATGGCCGATCACCGACCATTGCAGGTCGCCCAGGTCCGCCATCGCTTCCCACTTGCGGCCTGCCTCCTGCGGCTTGTTTTCTCCCAGCAGGCGGCAACCCGCGGCGTAGGCCAGGCGCAGGCTCGCCTCGGGCTTGGTCTTGCTGACGGGCAGCAGGCGCACGCCGGCCGGATCGCGGCCGACCCGCTGGCATGCGGCGGCCATGCGCGCGTGCACGGCGGCCAGATTGCGGCGGAAGTCGTCCACCGACACGGCTTGCGGCCAGCGCCCATGCTGCGCGTGCATGGTCGCAGTGAGCAGGGGAGTGTCATTGTTCATGTGTCAGCCTTGTGTCAGCCTTATGAGCGGCAGGAGTCGCCGCAGTGATGTATGATTGTCCTATGCCAAAATATATCATGTCTGAGACTATCATGAGGATTGCAGGGAAAACCGCTGCGGAGCTGTTCGACAGCATCCGTGCTCTGACGCAGGCGGGCGAACTGACGCCGGGCCAGGAGTTGCCGACCGTGCGCGAGCTGGCCGCGACCTTGGGCGTCAACCGCAATACCGTGTCGCTGGCGTACAAGCGCCTGGTGACGGCCGGGATCGCGGTCACGCAAGGACGCCTGGGCACGGCCATCCGCGCACAGCGCGATCCCGGCGAGCAGGAAGGCATGTTGCCCGGCTCGCCGCTGGCCGACCTGGGCGGTGGCAATCCTAACCTTGCCTGGCTGCCCGATGTCGGCGCGGCCCTGGCGCGCAAGCCATACCGCCCGCGCCTGTATGGCGAAGCCACGCTGGATCCGGAGCTGGAAGCCCTGGCGCGGCGCTGGATGGCCGGCGATTGCCCTGAGGGCCACGACATCACCCTGACGAATGGGGCGGTCGATGCGGTGGAGCGCCTGCTGGCCGCGTATCTGGTCGCGGGCGACAAGGTGGCCGTGGAAGACCCGTGCTTCGTCAGCAGCATCAACACCTTGCGCATCGCCGGGCTGCACGCCGTTGGCGTGGCTGTCGATGCCGAGGGCATGCAGGCCGAGGCGCTGGAACGGGCGCTGGCGCAAGGCGCGCAAGCCGTCATCGTGACGCCGCGTGCGCACAATCCGACCGGATGCAGCCTGAGCGCGGCGCGCGCGGACCAGCTGCGCGCGGTGCTGGCCGCTTACCCGCACGTGCTGGTCATCATCGACGACCATTTCTCGCTGCTGTCCGTCGCCAGCTACCAGGACGTGATTCCCCATGCGGCCCGGCGCTGGGCGCTGATCCGTTCGGTATCGAAGATCTTCGGCCCCGACCTGCGCTTAGCCGTTGTCGCCAGCGACGGGCAGACCGCCCAGCGCCTGCGCCTGCGCCTGGCGCCCGGCACGAACTGGGTCAGTCATCTCTTGCAGGATGCCGTGAGCGCCTGCCTGTCTTCACCGGACGTGCTGGCGCAGGTGGCCCTGGCCCGCGCCGACTATGCGCGCCGCCGCGGCATCCTGGCCGATGCGCTGGCGGCGCAAGGCCTGGTTGGCGCCAGTCCTGCCGATGGACTGAACCTGTGGCTGCCGCTGCCGGGCGGCAGCCAGGCGGCCGTGCTGGCGCTGGCCCGGCATGGCTGGCTGGTGCGCGGCGGCGAAGCCTTCGGCGTGCAGGCGCCGACGCAGGGCTTGCGGATCACCGTATCGACCATGGACGCAGCGCGTGCGCAGGCGTTCGCCGCCGTGCTGGCCCAGGTGCTGGGCCGGCCATAGTTTTTTAATTCCTCGCCACAGAAAGGGAACATCATGAAAGTCCATTTCATCGTGCATGAAGCGTTCGAGTCGCCTGGCGCCTACGAGACATGGGTACGCGAGCGCGGCTACGCGGCCACGTATTCCCGCGTCCACGCCCATGAACCGCTGCCCCCGTCCATCGCGGGCATCGACCTGCTGGTCGTCATGGGCGGACCGCAGTCGCCGTCGACGACGCGCGAGGAATGCCCGCATTTCGACGCCGCCGCCGAACAGGCCTTGATCGCCGCATGTGCCGCGGCGGGCAAGGCGGTCGTCGGCGTCTGCCTGGGCGCGCAGCTGATCGGCGCGGCCCTGGGAGCGCGCCATGCGCACAGCCCAGAAAAGGAGATCGGCAAGTTCCCCATCATGCTGACGCGAGAAGGGCAGGCGAACGACAAGTTCGCCCATTTCGGCGATGTCCTGGAGACCGGGCATTGGCATAGCGACATGCCGGGCCTGACTGACAGCGCGAAGGTCATCGCCCACAGCGAAGGCTGCCCCCGCCAGATCGTCGAATACGGCAATCTGGTGTACGGATTCCAGTGTCATATGGAGTTCACGCCGGAGGTGGTCGACCTGCTGATCGCCGCTTCAGAAACGGAACTGGCCACGGTGGAGTCGCACCGCTTCGTGCAGCAGCCAGCGACCCTGCGCGCCCACGACTGGCAGGCCATGAATGGCAAGCTGTTTGTTTTCCTTGACCTGCTCATGCAGGCCTACGCATCGCCGTGAAAAAAAAACGCCAGCATGATGCTGGCGTTGTGGGGCAAGCAGACGAGGCGCTTATTTTTTCGGCGCGCTCAGGCATTCCTTCATGAAAGCCTTGCGGGCATCGCCCTTCATGTCCTTGGCGTCGACATTGCATGCCTTCATCTTGTTTTGCTGCGTCATGGCCGGCGCCGGCTTGGCGCTCAGGCATTCCTTCATGAATGCCTTGCGCTCATCGCCTTTCTTGCCGGCGGCGTCCGCATTGCAGGTCGTCATTTTTGACTGTTGGGTCGTCTTGGCGGCGGGCGCCGCTTCCGGCGCGGCGGCAAAGGCGGTGCTGGCAAACGCGGCGGCGATGCAGAGGGCGAATAATTGTTTCATGGCAAATCCTTGTAGACGCAGTCAGTGGAAGGGGACATGCAACCGGCAGGCAATGCCGATATGCAGAACGTAACTAACTATATGACATTTATCAACAAAATTTGCAATCGAGTGTGTCTTTTTGTTACTGGCCGGCGCCAGGAACCTGCCGGCTGCCCCGGGCAGCCATCTTGCGGCGGCAGCCCCCCTGTTTTTTGCTATGCTAGCGACTTTCCACCGGCCGATGCCGCTGCCTTGGCCGGCGCACCCTCAATACGGAGTAGTTATGGTCTCGTTGCAAGAGCAGTTTTTAAAGGCCGGCCTGGTCGACAAGAAGAAGGTCAAGCTGGCCAACCAGGACAAGAGCAAGCAAAAAAAGGACGAGCGCAAGAGCGGCACGCAAAGCGTCGACGAAGTGCGCCTGGCCGCGCTCGAGACCCAGCGCAAGAACGCGGAACGCGCGCGCGAACTGAACGCCCAGCGCGACGCGGCAGCCAACCAGAAGGCCATCGTGGCGCAGATCGCGCAAATGGTGCAAAAGAACCGCCAGAGCAAGGGCAACAACGGCGACGTGCCGTATAACTTCACGTTCAACAACAAGATCGAGCGCATCTACGTGACGGCTGCCGTGCAGGCCCACCTGGTGGCGGGCCGCCTGGTCATCATCTGCCTGGGCGGCGCCGTGGAACTGGTGCCGCGCATCATCGCCGACAAGATTGCAGAACGCGACCCCGCCATCGTCGTGCGCGTCAAACAGGCCAGCACGGAAGTGGACGAGGACGATCCGTATGCGGCGTTCCAGATTCCCGATGATTTGATGTGGTAAGAACGACGGGGCTGGCCGCAGCCGGCAGCCTTGCTCGATTCAATAAAAACGCCAACCCGAAGGTTGGCGTTTTTATTGGCGCGGCAAATTCTGTTACCCGGCGCAAGCAAGGCACGGGGAGATGCAAGGCTAGGCCGGTATCTGGACAGTTGCCATTACTGCGCTGCGGGCGCGCTTCTCTCATTCGTGGCTTGCCTGGCAGCAGGCAGGCCAAATGACGCTGGTAATCGCCCCAGGATTTCGCCAGTGATGCCGGAGTAAAAAACGATGCCCAAGATATTCCCAGTAAGAAATACTCTATCTGTCGTAGTCACGTCGATTTGTTGTGGTGTTGAATCGGACGACTTGTAGTCGTAGGCAATGTAAGGCGATGCCAGCTGCATCACGATCATCGCCTTCAAGACCGGCAATTCTTTTGCCGCGACGGCATTTTCCAGCGTAAACTGGAATGCAGGTTTTATGTATTGGGTGTAGCCCCGGTCAATATCCAGGAATGGGATGCGATTGACGGCAACGCCCATCGTGGATGTGTACGTTTCTTCAATGGGATAGTAGCCTCGATAGTAGCCGCGATAGGTGCTGCGTCCTTTATAACGGCCTTTCGAGTTCAATTTGGAGCTCAAGTCAAATTGGTCCAGTCCTTTATAGGAAGGCTTGTTGATGTCATAGTCAGGCGCGCCGATGCCATTCAAGTCTCGTGTGCGGGGAAAGACATACAGCTTCACTTTTCCCGTATCCGCATTGAAATCGTACCCAATGCCAACGGAATATGCTCCGTCTTTTTTGACGGAAACAACAAAGGCCAGTGCATCATTCAAGCTCGAATCCGCCACCACTTTTTCGTTCAGCGCTGCCGCCATTCTGCGCTTGTAGTCAGCCGTCGATTCAAACTCCCCCTTTTTCTCGCGCACAAATTTTTTGACTGCCTCGATGACCGCGCCCAGCGGCAAGCCTGGATACGCCGGATCGAGGCGGTCGCTGTCGAGCATCTCCATGGAAAATTTCTCCCCCTCCACCTTTCGTTCCCATGGCCTGTGGAGGACGGCACTCTTCTGTTCCTGAGGCGTTGCGCTAGATGGGCTTTTCACTTGCTCTGCCACTTGCGTGGCCTGTGCCGTGCCCATGCCGGCAAGTGCGCTGGTGGCAGCCAGCAAGAACCATTTTTTCATTTTCATCATCCTTGATGCCGGTGTTAATGTTTATTTAATTTTAACATGTTTCCCGCGGGGAATATCTGCCGGTATCGGGGTACTGGCGTCTCGCGTCAGGCCGCCGGGCCATGCGCTGGAGGGGAAATACCGTATCGGATGAGGGGAGGATGCCGGCATGCGGCCGGAAGAGGGGGATGCTGCGGTGAATTGGCGCAGTCCACAAACAAAAACGCCACCCGAAGGTGGCGTTTTTGAATGTAAAACGAATTCTTGGTGGCCCGGGGCGGAATCGAACCACCGACACAAGGATTTTCAATCCTCTGCTCTACCGACTGAGCTACCAGGCCAAGGTGGCGAATTATAGCAGACCAAAACGGGAATGCAAGAGCCGGCTGTGACTTTTCCCCGATTTTCTGCATAGGCAACACCTTACTTGCTTGTGGATCAAATATGATTTGATATAAACGGTATTTTTCTCAACAAAGGATGGGCGCATAGTGTGGTCATCGTTACTGACTTGAGAGGATTACCGCATGAACGCCACCACCCATCACACCGCCATCCCTGAAATCGGCCTGGGCACTTTCCGCCTGCAGGGACAGGTCGTCATCGATTCCGTCGCCACGGGCCTGGACGTCGGCTACCGCCATATCGACACGGCGCAAATCTACGGCAATGAAGCCGAAGTGGGCCAGGCCATCGCCGCCAGCCCCGTCCCGCGCGACGAGCTGTTCGTCACGACCAAGATCTGGATCGAGAGCTTGCGGCGCGACAAACTCATTCCCAGCTTGAAAGACAGTCTGCACAAGCTGCAGCTGGAGCAGCTGGATTTAACGCTGATCCACTGGCCGTCGCCGCAGGACGCGATTCCCGTCGCCGAATACATGGCGGCGCTGGCGGAGGCCAAGGCGCAGGGGCTGACCAAGGCCATCGGCGTGTCGAATTTCACCAATGCGCAGCTGCAGCAAGCCATCGATACGGTGGGTGCGGCAGAAATCGCCACGCAGCAGATCGAGATCCATCCGTTCCTGCAAAACCGCAAGGTCATCGATTTTGTGCGCAGCCAGGGCATCCACATCACGGCCTACATGCCGCTCGCCTATGGCAAGGTGATGGCGGACCCCGTGATCGCCGCCATCGCCGCGAAGCACGGCGTGACGCCGGCGCAAGTGGCCCTGAGCTGGTCGCTGCAGCAGGGCTTTGCCGTGATCCCATCGTCGACGAAACGTGCCAACCTGGAAGCGAACCTGCATTTCCAGCGCATCACCCTGTCGCCGGACGAGATGGCGCAGATGGCGACCCTGGAACGGGGCGAACGCCTGGCCAACCCGGACGGCCTGGCGCCGCAGTGGGATTGAGATGGGCGCCATGACAAAGCTGGGGCAGGGCGGTTTCAGTATCGGCCTGGAACTGCCGCTCGATAATGACTGGTCGTCCATGGGGCGCCAGGCGAATGCGGTCTCCGGCTGCGTGCCGGGCGAACCTGACCTGAAACAGCATGCGGCACTGGCGAAGCTGGCCGACCGCCTCGGTTTCAGGGCCCTGTGGCTGCGCGACGTGCCCCTGTACGACCCGTCGTTCGGCGACGCGGCCCAGGTCTTCGAGGTGTTTACCTATCTTGGCTACCTGGCCGGCATCACCGGGAACATCTTGCTGGGCACGGCCGCCGTGGTGCTGCCGCTGCGCGAGCCCGTGCTGACGCTAAAAGCGGCAGCCAGCGTGGACCAGTTGAGCGGCGGACGTTTGCTGCTGGGCGTGGCCAGCGGCGACCGGCCCGTCGAATATCCCGTCTTCGGCCGCGATCTCGAGCAGCGCGGCGCGGCCTTCCGCGAGCAGGTCGCCATGCTGCGCGACTGGGGAGAGACGCGTCTGCCGCCCGGCATCCGTTTGCTGCCCAGGCCAGCCGCGCCCTTGCCCCTGCTGGTGGCGGGGCTGGCGCAGCAGTCGCCCGCGTGGATCGGCGCGCAGATGGATGGCTGGCTCGCCTATCCTGGCACGCCGGACGACCATGCGCGGCGCTCGGCGCAATGGCGCGCCGTGGCCGGAGAGAACAAGCCGTATGTCAGCTTCATACACCTGGACCTGGACGAGGATCCGAACCTGCCGCTGCAGCGCTTCCGCTTCGGTGGACGCACGGGGCGCCATGGCCTGATTGCGGAGCTGCACGCCATGCGCGCGGCCGGCGTGCGGCATATCGGCCTGCAGCTGCGGCAGAACAGCCGCCCGCTGGCCGAGACGATGCAGGAGATCGCGGACCACGTGCTGCCCGTCTTTCATGGCGCCGCTTGATCTGGGGCACGCGTTCTGTACTTCCGGACTATCTGAAAAGGGTGGGGCAAACGCTATAATGGCCGCATGAACAGTCCCACTCCCCCTACCATGCGGCGCTTCATGCATAGCCACAGCGACGTTTGCATCGTCGGCAATGGCGCCATCGCGAAAACCACGGCGCTGGCGTTTGCCCAGGCAGGACAAAGCGTCACCCTGCTATCGCCGGTGAGCCCGCCCGCCCCCGCTTCGGCTGCCAAGCCGGTCGACGCCAGCTGGGACGTGCGCGTGTATGCGCTCAATCATACGGCGCACCAGTTGCTGTCGTCGCTGAAGGTATGGGGTGCTTTGGCGCCCGACAGGGTGGCGCCCGTTGACGCCATGCTGGTCAACGGCGATGGCGCGCAGGCGGGCGGACTCGGTTTCGACGCCTACGGCGCCCATGTGGGCACCCTGGCTTGGATCATCGAAGACCGCAACCTGGGCCAGGCGCTGGACGCCGCCCTCAAGTTCGCGCCGAACGTCAGCGTGCTGCAGGGCCGGGCCAGCCGCCTGGAATGGACGAATGATTCGGCCATCGTGCACCTCGATGGCGGCGACACCATCACCTGTGCGCTGGTGGTGGGCGCGGACGGTGCCCAATCGTGGGTGCGGGGCCAGTGCGACATCGGCCTCGATTACCGCTCGTATGGCCAGCGCGGCGTGGTCAGCAACTTCGCCTGCGAAAAGCCGCACCATGGCGCGGCCCACCAGTGGTTCACGGGCAGCGAAGGCATCGTCGCGCTGCTGCCGCTGCCGGGCGACCGCGTTTCGCTGGTCTGGTCGGCGCCCGATGCGCTGGCCGATACCTTGATGGCCGAATCGGCCGACGCCCTGGCCGCGCGCCTGGCCGCCTATTGCCACGACAAACTGGGCAAGCTCACGCCGCTGCAGCCGGAACTGGTGCGCGCATTTCCCCTGACCCTGATGCGCCCGCACGCCATGGTGGCGCCGCGCGTGGCCCTGGTGGGTGACGCCGCCCACGTGGTGCATCCGATGGCGGGCCACGGCATGAACCTGGGTTTTGCCGATGTGGCGCAGCTGGTCAAGACGATCAGCGAACGCGAAGCGCACCGCGGCATCGGCGACGAACGCGTGCTGGCCCGCTATGCGCGCGCGCGCAAGGAAGACGTGCTGTTGATGCAACTGGCGACCGATGGCCTGGCGCGATTATTTGGCGCCGATCTGGAACCGTTGCGCGTGGTTCGCAATTTGGGATTAAACTTGCTGGATAAATTGCCGGCCCTGAAGCGAAAAATGATTGCGCACGCATTGGGACATCAGTAAGTATCAGCGAATCTTAAGATATCGCCGGATAATGGCAGGTGTGAAAATTCAAGGTCGCCGCAGCTGGTCTGCGGCGATCGTTTTGTCAAAGAGATCATGACGCCGGACCAGAGGCCAGTCCCGCCAGGCGTTTCAAGTGGAGAAGTGATAGTGATAAAAATGAGCAGAATCGCATTGGTACTGGCCTCGGGCCTGATGATGTCGTGCGCCGGCGCGGAAACGCCAACGGAAGCGAACATCAAAAAGCTGATCGAGCCGCGCCTGGGCGAAGGCGCCAAGGTCGATTCGGTCAAGGAAACCCCATACGGCGGCCTGTATGAAGTGCGCACGGGCGGCGACATCCTGTACACGGACAAAGCCGCGCAATACCTGTTCGTCGGCCACGTCTTCGACGCCAAGACGTCGCAAGACCTGACCAAGGTGCGCCTGGACGAAGTCAATCGCATCAAGTTCTCCGACTTGCCGCTCGATTCCGCCATGAAGACCGTCAAGGGCAATGGCAAGCGCGTGATCGCCGTGTTCGAAGATCCGAACTGCGGCTATTGCAAGCGTTTCCGCCAGAATGCGCTGAAGGAAATCGACAACGTCACCGTCTACACCTTCATGTACAACATCCTGTCGCCCGATTCCATCGTCAAGTCGCGCAATGTGTGGTGCGCGCCGGACCGCAACAAGGCATGGGATGACTGGATGTTGAACGGCAAGGCGCCGGCCACGGTGGCCGCCACCTGCGCCAACCCGCATGAAAAAATCCTGGCCCTGGGCCAGCAATTGCGCGTCTCGGGCACGCCAGCCATCTTCTTTGCCGACGGCAGCCGCATTCCGGGCGCGGTCGATGCGAAAACGCTGGAACAGAAATTCTCGACCATTAAGTAATCCGGGCTGTCGCCAGGAAGGCTGGACGGCGCGCCCTCGCAAGGCGCGCTTTTTTTTGCACTTTTTTCCGCTGTCGTATCATCAAGTCTTGTTTGTAGACGCCATAACAATCCAAAAAAGGGGAAGCAGCAGATGATTACCTTGAATATCAACGGACGCGACACGCAGGTCGACGCCGATCCTTCCACGCCCATCCTGTGGGCGCTGCGCGATAACCTGAATATGACGGGCACCAAGTTCGGTTGCGGTGCGGCCCTGTGCGGGGCCTGCACGGTGCACCTCGACGGCCAGCCGATCCGCTCCTGCATCACGCCGATTTCCTCGGTGGGCGCGCAAAAGATCACCACCATCGAAGCGATGGAAAACGACCAGGTGGGCAAGGCCGTGCAGGCGGCATGGGTACGCCACGACGTGCCGCAATGCGGCTACTGTCAAAGCGGCCAGGTGATGAGCGCGACGGCGCTGCTGCGCACCAACAAGGCGCCCAGCGATGCCGACATCGACGGCGCCATGAGCGGCAATATCTGCCGCTGCGGCACCTATCAACGGATCCGCGCAGCCATCAAGGACGCGGCCAAGACCTTGGCCTGAGGAGAGCGACATGCGTATCGAATGGTTGAATCAGGAAGCATTGCAGCATGGCGGGGTGACCCTGGGCGCGGCGCTGGCATCGGCGCCGGTGGCCGTTGCCGATGGCGTGTCGCGGCGCGGTTTCATGAAGGCCGGCGCGGCGGCTGGCGGCGGCTTGATGCTGGGCTTTTTCCTGCCTGGCGCAGGCAAGCTGGCGCAGGCGGCCGATGCCGCGCCCGCCAAGCCCGTGTATGCGCCGAACGCCTTCTTGCACATCGCTCCCGATAATTCGGTGACGGTGCAGGTGAACCGGCTGGAATTCGGCCAGGGCGTGCAAACGAGCTTGCCCATGCTGATCGCCGAGGAACTCGACGCCGATTGGCGCCTGGTGCACGGCGCCCTGGCGCCGGCCGGCGAGCAGTACAAGGATGCGGCCTATGGCATGCAGATGACGGGCGGTTCGGGCAGCATTGCCCACTCGTTTACGCAGTACCGCGAAATCGGCGCCAAGGCGCGCGCCATGCTGGTGGGCGCCGCTGCCGCGCAGTGGAAAGTCAGTCCCGACCAGGTGCGTGCCGCCAAGGGCGTGCTGTATGGCCCTGGCGGACAAAAGGCGACGTATGGCGAGTTTGCCGACGCGGCCATGCGCCAACCCGTGCCCGCCACCGTCAAGCTGAAAGACCCGCGCGAATTTGTCATCATCGGCAAACCCGTGAAACGCCTCGACGCGGCCGCCAAGTCCACGGGAAAACAGCAGTTCGGCATCGATTTCAAGCCGCCCGGCGCGAAAGTGGCCATGGTGGCGCGCCCGCCCGTGTTCGGCGCCAAGGTGGCGAAATTCGACGCCAGCAAGGCGAAAGCCATCAAGGGCGTGCTCGAGGTGCTGGAAGTGAAGACCGACCGTGGCGGCAGCGGCGTGGCCGTCATCGCCGACGGCTACTGGCCCGCCAAGCAGGGACGCGACGCGCTGGTGATCGAGTGGGATACGAGCGCCGTGGAAAAGGTCAGCAGCGACAAGCAGCTGGCCGCCTTCAAGGCGCTGGCGAAAACGCCGGGCACCATCGGCAAGCCTGCCGACATGGGCAAGCTGGCCAAGGCGCCGAAAAAGATCGAAGCCGTGTACGAGTTCCCCTACCTGGCGCACGCGCCGATGGAGCCGCTCAACTGCGTCGTCGACCTGCAAGCGGACAAATGCACGATGTGGGTGGGTTCGCAATTCCAGACCGGCGACCAGGCGGCCATTGCGGCTACTTCCGGCCTGAAACCCGGGCAGGTGACGCTGCACACCATGATGGCTGGCGGCGGCTTTGGCCGGCGCGCCGTGCCCTCGTCCGATTATGTGGTCGAAGCCGTCAACGTGGCCAAGGCATACCGGGCGGCGGGCAAGAGCGGCCCCTTAAAGCTGATGTGGAGCCGCGAGGATGACATCAAGGGCGGCTACTACCGGCCGTCGCATGTGCACCGCGCGCAGATCGGTCTCGACGCCAAAGGGAAAATCCTCGCCTGGGACCACACCATCGTGGGCCAGTCCATCATGGCCGGCACGCCGTTCGAAGCCTTCATGGTGAAAAATGGCGTCGACGGCACCATGGTCGAAGGGATGGGCGAGCCGTACACCCTGCCGATGAAGCTGTCCGTGCACACGGCCAAGGCGAACGTGCCCGTGCTGTGGTGGCGCTCCGTCGGTTCGACGCATACGGCCTTTGTCATGGAAACTCTGATCGACGAGGCGGCGCACGTGGCGAAGATGGATCCCGTCGCCTACCGCAAGCAGCTGATCGACGCCAGGCACACGCGCCACATCGCCGCGCTGGACCTGGCCGTGGCCAAGTCCGGCTATGGCAAGAAGAAGCTGCCGAAAGGGCAGGCCTGGGGCGTGGCCATGCATGAATCGTTCAATTCTGTCGTCGCCTACGTGGTGACGGCTTCCGTGGTGGAAGGCGCGCCCAAGCTGCACCAGGTATGGGCCGGCGTGCATTGCAACCTGGCCGTCAACCCCTTGACGATCGAGGCGCAAGTACAGGGAGCCGCGCTGATGGCGCTGGGCATGACCATCCCCGGTGCGGCCATCACGCTCAAGGATGGCGTGGTGGAGCAGCAGAACTTCGGCGACTACCCGGTACCGCGCATGCAAGACATGCCGGTGATCGAGGTGCACCTGGTGCCATCGGGCGACGCGCCAACGGGCATGGGCGAACCGGGCGTGCCGCCATTGGCGCCCGCCTTCGCCAATGCGCTGTTCGCGCTGACGGGCAAGCGCCTGCGCAAGCTGCCATTCGACCTGGCGGCCGCATGACGGCAGCGGTTTTTTGAGTACGGTCGGCATCTTGCTGGCAGC
The DNA here is from genome assembly GCF_002735685.1 of Janthinobacterium sp. BJB301. Taxonomy (NCBI): domain Bacteria; kingdom Pseudomonadati; phylum Pseudomonadota; class Betaproteobacteria; order Burkholderiales; family Oxalobacteraceae; genus Janthinobacterium; species Janthinobacterium sp. BJB301. The sequence continues at coordinate 287,037 of NZ_PDZJ01000005.1, forward strand.
TGGAAGGGGGCGCAGGTTCGACCCTTCCGGCGTGCAGAACAAATTATTGCAGCCTTTGACGGAAGGCCCGCATGCGGGCTTGCCGGTGGTGGCGGCTGCCGCAAAGTCCATGCTGGCGGCCTTGCCGCGCGTGCTGGCCGTGGTGCGTGCCGACGATACGCAGGTGGCGCGCGTGCTCGGTGCGCTGGGCTGCGAGGTGCGCGTCTGCCATGACGCCGACACGGGCATGGCCGCCTCGCTCACCTGCGCCATCGATTACGTGCGCGGCGCGCCGGGCTGGCTGATCGCCCTGGGCGACATGCCCTGGGTGGAAGCGGCTACAATCGCTGCCTTGTCGCAAGCCATCGGCGATGGCGCGCACATCGCCGTGCCCGTGTTCCAGGGCCGGCGCGGCAATCCTGTCGCCTTCAGCGCTTTTCACTTGCCGCTGCTGCTGGCGCTCGATGGCGACCAGGGCGCGCGCAGCATCGTCAACAGCCATGTCGTATGCGAAGTGACAGTGGACGACAGCGGCATCTTGCGCGATATTGATACACCTGACGATTTGTCGCCGGTGCCTGGCGCACCCGGGCGATTGTAGAACATCCATGCCAGACACGAGGAAAACATGAAGAAAGCACCGATTCAAAAAATCACCGCCAAGGCGGGAGCCAAGGCAAGCGGCAAAGCCACAAGCAAAGCCGTAGCGAAAACCGCAGTGAAAACCACACCAGCCGCTGGCATCATCTACAGCATCGCCGCCGCCGACCTGGCCGGCCACATGTTCAAGGTGACGTTGACAGTCAAGTCGCCGGCCGCCATCGGCCAGGTCTTGTCCTTGCCGGCCTGGATTCCGGGCAGCTACATGATCCGCGAATTTTCGCGCAACATCGTCAGCATCCGTGCCGAGTCCGAGGGCAAGGCCGTGGTGCTGACCAAATTGGACAAGCACTCGTGGCAAGCCGCTCCGTGCAAAGGCCCGTTGACGGTGGAGTACGACGTGTATGCCTGGGACCTGTCCGTGCGCGCCGCCCACCTGGACCAGAATCACGGCTTCTTCAACGGTACCAGCGTGTTCCTGCGCGTGCTGGGCCAGGAGGCCGAGCCGCATGAAGTGCACATCGTGCAGCCGAAGGATGCGGCCTGCAAGTCCTGGAAGGTGGCCACCACCCTGCCGGAACTAAAAGCGAAGCGCTATGGCTTCGGCAGCTACCAGGCGGCCAACTACGATGAGCTGATCGACCACCCGGTGGAGATGGGCGACTTCGTGCTGGCCACCTTTACCGCGCATGGCGTGCCGCACGATATCGTCGTCACGGGCAAGGTGCCGAATCTGGACCTGGACCGTCTGTGCCGCGACCTGAAAGCCATCTGCGAAACGCAGATCGCCTTCTTCGAGCCGAAGACCAAGAAGGCGCCGATGGACCGCTATGTGTTCATGACCATGGCCGTCGGCGACGGTTACGGCGGCCTCGAACACCGCGCCTCGACGGCGCTGATCTGCGCGCGCGCCGACTTGCCGACGACGGCCTCGACCAGTACGGAGATCGGCGACGGCTACCTGAAATTCCTGGGCCTGTGCAGCCATGAGTACTTCCACACCTGGAACGTCAAGCGCATCAAGCCGGCCGCCTTTGCGCCGTACAACCTGCAGGCGGAAAGCTATTCGCCGCTGCTGTGGCTGTTCGAAGGCTTCACCAGCTATTACGATGACCTGATGCTGGTGCGCGCGGGCCTGATCGACGAGGCAGCCTATTTCAAGCTGCTCGGGAAAACCGTCAACAGCGTCTTGCGCGGCAGCGGCCGCACGAAGCAAAGCGTGGCCGATTCCAGTTTCGACGCCTGGGGCAAGTACTACCGCCAGGATGAGAACGCGCCGAATGCCATCGTCAGCTACTACACCAAGGGTTCGCTGATCGCGCTGGCCTTCGACCTGACGATCCGCAGCAAGACGAACGGCGCAAAGTCGCTGGACGACGTGATGCAGGCCTTGTGGCAGCGCTATGGCCGCGATTTCTACAAGGGCAAGGGAGAAGGCAAAGGCCGCGGCGTGACGCCGGCGGAAGTCGAAGCCCTGTTCGATGAGATTGCCGGCACGCGCATGAAGCCGTTCTTCGAGCGCTACATCCGCGGCACGGACGACCTGCCGCTGGCGCGCCTGCTGGCGCCGTTCGGCGTGAAATACAGCGATGCGCGCAAGGCGGAAAAGGCCAGCCTCGACGTCAACCTGGGCCGCGACGGCAACGATGCCAAGCTGGCGCAGGTACACCAGGGCGGCGCCGCCCACGTGGCCGGCCTGTCGGCGGGCGACGTGCTGGTGGCCATCGATGGCTTGCGCGTGACGGGCACCAACCTGGACACCTTGCTGGGCCGCTATGCGGTGGGCGCGAAGGTGGCGGTGCACGCCTTCCGCCGCGACGAGCTGATGACGTTTGCGGTAGTGCTGCAGGGCGACCGCGTGCCAGGTGTCAGCTTGACCCTGCTGCCGGCGCCAAAGAAAGCCGCGGGACCGAAGCGTCCTAGCGCGGCATGATGCAGTTTGTCATGCAGTAGGACAGAAAACCGGCCGTCACTGGCCGGTTTTTTTATTGCAAGTAGCAATTTCTCAAATGCAACTCATCCGCTGAACTGGCGGCTTGCCATCATATTTACCGTAAATGAACTAATTTTTCTTTAACTAAACTAAAATTGCCGAACTGCTTCTTTTAGATCGCGCCAACGTGCAAACCCTCGATCCGCGAACCATCATGCTGATGACGACCCTGATGTGCGGGGCGATGAGCATCGTCATGTTCTCGGTGTATCGCAGTTTCCGGCGCGAGGTGCATGGCCTGGGACATTGGGCGGCCGGTTTGCTGTTGCTGGTGTGCGCGTCCCTGCTGTTCGGCACCCGCGAAGTGCTGCCGCCGGCATTGTCCGTGATCGCGGCCAATGCGGCGCTGGTGGCCGGCATCGGCCTGTCGATGCTGGGCACGGAGACATTCTTTGGCCTGGCACCCAGCCGCCGCGTCTATCTGCTGATACTTGCCCTGGCCATCGCCGGCAATAGCTGGTGGCTGCTGGTGCACCCTGATTTCTCGGCGCGCGTGGCGGTCTTCTCCCTGCTGGTCTTCCTGTTTTACGCCCGCCAGGCGCAGTTGGTGTGGCGCCATGGCGAGCGCCATTTCTCGAGTTTTTTCTTTGGCGCGCTGATGCTGACGCAGGCGATCGTGGTGCTGGCGCGCGGCGTGTCTGCCTTGCTGCATGGTGGCGCCAGCGTGAACCTGACGGTGGCCGGCACGCCGGCCGGCATCTATCTGGCGGTCGCCAATTTCATGGCGCTGCTGCTGACGGTGGGCTTCATGACGGTGGCGACGCGTCGCCTGCAGCAGATACTGGAGCGCCGCTCGACCCACGATCCGCTGACGCAGGTGCTGAACCGGCGCGGCTTTGGCGATGCCTATGCGCGCGAAATGGGCAATCTGCGGCGCCGCCGTTTGCCGCTGACACTGCTCAGCATCGACCTCGATTACTTCAAATCGATCAATGACCGCTACGGTCACGCGGTGGGCGACCAGGTGCTGGCGCATGTGGCCACTGTCATCGGCGGGGCCTTGCGCGAATCGGATTGCGTGGCGCGTTACGGCGGCGAGGAATTCGTCGTGCTGATGCCGGACATGCCGGCGCAAAGTGCGCTGGGCGTGGCCGAACGCATCCGCACCTTGCTGCGTGAGTCCAGTCATGCGGGACTGCCTTCGTGTACGGTCAGCATCGGCGTCGCTTGCCAGGCATCGGTGGCGGAAGGGCTGGAACAGTTGCTGTCGCGCGCCGATGCGGCCCTGTACCTGGCCAAGGAGCGGGGACGCGACCGCATCGAACTCGATACCGCTGCGCTTACTGTGGACCGGACAATGTCCGCAGCTGGAATCGGTACTGGTCGTTGAACAGAAAGGTTTCGGAAAAATCGAAGGTCTGGGCATGGCGGCGCATCAGGTGTGCCGCTGGCGGAAAGAGCGCCTGCACGCGCCGCACGGCGGCCAGGGCCGCGGCCGATGCTTCGCTGTCGCGCGAACGGTGGACATGCACGCTTTTCAGCTCGCCGTCGGGCCCCACGCTCAGGTCGAGCACGACGATGGCCGGCAGCATGGGCGGCAGGCGTCCGCTGAACGTGTATGCAGCGTTGGCCTCCATGATCTGCTGCGCCACCAGTGATTTGTAGGCGTCGATGCTGGCGGCGAGCTGTATCGCGGCGGGCGTGCGAGCGGGCGTAGGTGTGGGCGTGAGCGCCGCTGGCGGGGCCGCAGTCTGGCAAGCCGACAGCAGGCTGGCGGCGGCAAGGACGATTATCGCGTGTCTCATGCCTGCCAGCCTACCATGGTTTAGCTGAACAGGCGTTCCAGCTCCACGCCGGGGTCTGGCGCGCGCATGAACGCTTCGCCCACGAGGAAGCTGTGGATGTGCGCGTCGCGCATGCGTTGCACGTCAGCCGTGCTGTGGATGCCCGATTCCGTGATGATCAATCTGTCTTGCGGGATGCGCGGCAAGAGATTGATGGTCGTGTCGAGCGACGTTTCGAAGGTGCGCAGGTTGCGGTTGTTGATGCCGATCAGCGCGCTCTTGAGTTTCAAGGCCGCCGTCAGCTCTTCGCCGTCGTGGCTTTCGATCAGCACGCCCATGCCCAGTTCGTGGGCGCACGCTTCCATCTCCGCCATCAGGCCATGGTCGAGCGCCGCGACGATCAGGAGGATGCAGTCGGCGCCCATGGCCCGCGCTTCATAGATCTGGTACATGTCGACCATGAAATCCTTGCGCAGAACGGGGATGGCGCAGGCGGCGCGCGCCTGCTGCAGATACTCCTCGGATCCCTGGAAGAACTGTTCGTCCGTCAGCACGGACAGGCAAGCCGCGCCATGCGCCGCATAGCTGGCGGCGATATCAGACGGACGGAAGTCGGCGCGGATCACGCCTTTCGACGGCGACGCTTTTTTCACTTCGGCGATGATGCCGGGCTTGCCGGCGGCGATGTGCTGGCGCAGGCTCGCTTCAAAGCCGCGCAGGCCGGCGCGCAGTGCGCTGTCGCTTTCCACGTCGCCGCGCAGGCTGGCCAGGCTGCGGCGGGCTTTGGCCTTGGCCACTTCATCGGCCTTCACGGCCAGGATTTTATCGAGTATGTCGGACATGATGGTCGCTATTCTATAAAGGAGGGCGGTGTGGCTTACGCTTGCGCCGGGGTGCCCAGCTGCTGCGTGACCTGCACGAATTGATCGAGTTTTGCCAGCGCCGCGCCCGAGCTGACGGCGGCGCGCGCGCGCGCCAGGCCGTCTTCGATCGAGCTGGCCACGCCGGCCGCGTACAGCGCCGTGCCCGCGTTCAGGGCGACGATGTCGGCAGCGGCACCGGGCTCGCCGCGCAGCGCTTCCATCATCTTGGCCTTCGATTCGGCGGCATCGGCCACTTTCAGGTTGCGGCTGGCGATCATCGACATGCCGAAGTCTTCGGGATGGATTTCATATTCGCGGATTTCGCCGTTGACCAGTTCGCCGACGAGGGTAGAGGCACCGAGCGAGACTTCATCCATATTGTCGCGGCCATACACGACGATGGCGTGCTGTGCGCCCAGGCGCTGCAGCACGCGCACCTGGATGCCGACCAGGTCGGCATGGAACACGCCCATCAGAATGTTCGGCGCGCCGGCCGGATTCGTCAGCGGACCGAGGATATTGAAAATCGTGCGCACGCCCAGCTCCTTGCGCACGGGCGCCGCATGCTTCATGGCCGCATGGTGGTTCGGCGCGTACATGAAGCCGATGCCCGTCTGCGCGATCGACTGGGCGATCTGCTCGGGCTGCAGGTTGATGTTGACGCCCAGGGAGTCCAGCACGTCGGCGCTGCCGGACGAGGACGAAACGCTGCGCCCGCCATGCTTGGCGACGCGCGCGCCGGCCGCCGCCGCCACGAACATAGAGGCGGTGGAAATATTGAAAGTGTGCGCGCCGTCGCCGCCCGTGCCGACGATGTCGAGCAGGTTGGTGGTGTCGGCCATGGGTACCTTGGTGGAAAACTCGCGCATCACTTGCGCGGCGGCGGCGATTTCGCCGATGGTTTCCTTTTTCACGCGTAAACCCATGGTCAGGGCTGCGATCATGGTGGGCGACATTTCGCCGGACATGATCTGGCGGAACAGGTACAGCATTTCGTCGTGAAAGATTTCGCGGTGTTCGATGCAGCGCAGCAGGGCTTCTTGTGGGGTGATCGGCATGATGCTTCCTTCTTCAATGATGGCGCAGGACGACACTGATGGCACGCCGTGGCGTGCGCGGAAAATCAGCGCTCGAGAAAGTTCTTCAGCAGGGCGTGGCCGTGCTCCGAGAGGATCGATTCGGGGTGGAACTGCACGCCCTCGATATCGTATTCCCGGTGGCGCACGCCCATGATTTCGCCGTCGTCCGTCCACGCCGTCACTTCCAGGCAGGAAGGCAGCGAGGCGCGTTCGATCGCCAAAGAGTGGTAGCGGATCACTGTGAAGGGGCTGGGCAAGCCGTTGAAAACGCCCACGCCCGTATGCGCGATGAGGGAAGTCTTGCCATGCATGACTTGCTTGGCGCGGATGACCTTGCCGCCAAATGCTTCGCCGATGGCCTGGTGGCCCAGGCACACGCCCAGTATCGGCTTCTTGCCGGCGAAGTGCTTGAGCACTTCCACCGAAATGCCCGCCTGTGCCGGCGCTTTCGGGCCGGGCGAGATGCAGATGCGGTCCGGGTTCAGCGCCTCGATCTGTGCGATCGTGATTTCATCGTTGCGGTAGACCCGCACGTCTTCGCCCAACTCGCCGAAATACTGCACGATGTTGTAGGTGAAGGAGTCGTAGTTGTCGATCATCAGCAGCATCTTAAAACCCTCCATCCAGGCCATCTTGCACTTGTTCGGCGGCGCGCAGTACGGCGCGCGCCTTGTTCTCGGTTTCCTGCCATTCCATTTCGGGGATGGAGTCGGCCACGATGCCAGCCGCGGCCTGCACATACAGCATGCCGTCCTTGACCACGCCCGTGCGGATGGCGATCGCCACGTCCATTTCGCCGCCAAACGACAGGTAGCCGCAGGCGCCGCCGTAAATGCCGCGCTTGGTGATTTCCAGTTCGTCGATCACTTCCATGGCGCGCACTTTCGGCGCGCCCGTCAGGGTGCCGGCGGGGAAGGTTGCGCGCAGCACGTCCAGGTTCGACAGGCCATCTTTCAGCTTGCCTTCCACGTTCGAGACGATGTGTTGCACATGCGAGTATTTTTCGATGACCATGCGGTCCGTGACGTGCACGCTGCCCGTCTCGGCGATGCGGCCGATGTCGTTGCGCGCCAGGTCGATCAGCATCACGTGCTCGGCGATCTCCTTCGGATCGGCCAGCAGCTCGGCCGACAGTTCGGCGTCGCGCTCTGGCGTGGCGCCGCGTGGACGGGTGCCGGCAATCGGACGCAAGGTGACTTTCTTGCCGCCGTCCGCCGTCTTCTCGTTGCGCACCAGGATTTCGGGCGAGGCGCCGATGATCTGCATGTCGCCGAAATTATAGAAGTACATATACGGCGACGGATTGAGCGAACGCAAGGCGCGGTACAGTGTCAGCGGCGAATCGACATACGGCTTGCGGATGCGCTGGCCGATCTGTACCTGCATCAGGTCGCCCGCCATCACGTATTCATGCGCCTTGGCGACGGCCTTCAGGTAGTCTTCCTTGGAAAAATCGCGGATGGTTTCCGTGCGCACGGAAGCGCTGGTGACGGGGGCATCGACACCGCGGCGCAGCATCATGCGCAAGTCCTTCAGGCGCTGCTGCGCTTTCGAAAACGATTCGGGCTGCGAGGTGTCGGCGTAGACGATCAGGTAGAGCTTGCCGGACAGGTTATCGATGACGGCCAGTTCTTCCGTCACCATCAGCTGGATGTCGGGCAGCTTCAAGTCATCTTTCGGCGCGCCGCCGGCCAGTTTTTTCTCGATGTGGCGCACGGTGTCGTAGCCGAAGTAGCCGGCCAGGCCGCCGCAGAAGCGCGGCATGCCGGGGCGCAGGGCTACCTTGAAGCGCGACTGGAACTGTTCGATGAAGTCGAGCGGATTGCCTTCGTGTTCTTCGATCACTGTGCCGTTCTTGACGATTTCGGTGCGCTTGCCGTAGCTGCGCAACACGGTCGTGGCGGGCAAGCCGATGAAGGAGTAGCGGCCGAAGCGTTCGCCGCCGACGACGGATTCGAGCAGGAAGGTGTTCTTGCCGCCTTGTTGGGACTGTGCCAGTTTCAGGTACAGGGTGAGCGGGGTTTCCAGGTCGGCGAACGCTTCCGCGATCAGGGGGATGCGGTTGTAGCCTTGCTGGGCCAGCGATTTGAATTCGAGTTCGGTCATGTTTCTCTCCATGCCGTCAGGGTATGAGTGTGCATAGTGCACAAACCCTGCGGTGGGTTATCAAAAAACTTGCCGGGACATGCAATATGCGCAAAATGCGCAAAGGACGCGTGTGCAGCCGGCAGCAATCGTAACGGCTCGGCCCTTAGGCCTGCCAGGATTGCCAGCGTCGCCAAAGCCAGGCCTCAATCGAGCCGGTTTGGGTGACATTGTGTTTTTTGATGAGAAACGTGTTCACGATATGGTGTTGGGTTTGGTCAGTATGCTGGTTAATTTTGCATGCTAATAAAACGGGCTGCTTCGAGCAGTGTCTTTACTATACCATCGGAATCGGTATCGTGTATAGAGTGTCCGTGATTGTAGCCATACGGTACCGTCAGTACGGGGCAAGCCGCAGCCCTGGCCGCTTGTGCGTCATTCGAGGAGTCGCCGATGGCCACCACTTTGGAGGGCGGCAAGTCGAAGTCCGCGCACACTTGCAGCAGCGGCATGGGGTGCGGTTTTTTCTGCGGCAGCGAATCGCCGCCGTAGACGATCTCGAAATACTGGTCCAGGTTTTTCAGTTTCAGCAGGGGCAGAGCGAAGGCGATGGGCTTGTTGGTGACGCAGGCCAGGCGCAAGCCCGCCGCCTTCATCGCCGCCAGTCCCTCTTCCACGTCCGGGTACAGGGTGCTGAACTGGCCGTTGATGGCCAGGTAGTGGCGCTGGTAACCGTCCATCGCCTGCTCGAAACGCTGTTCCACGCCGGCCGCATCGAAGTCGAGCGCCAGCACGGTGCGGATCAGGTTTTCCGAGCCTTTGCCCACCATCAGTTCGATGGCGTCGGCGCTGATGGGCGCCAGGTCCAGTTCGGCGCGCATGCCGTTGATGGCAACATGAAAATCGGGCACGGTGTCGAGCATCGTGCCATCGAGGTCGATGATGGCGGCGCGCACGCCGGCCAGTACGTGGTCTTTCACCGTGCCCGCTTGCATCAGGCGCCCGCTACTTTGGCCAGCTCGGCGCGCATGGCGTCGATGACGGCCTTGTAGTCCGGCTTGCCGAAGATGGCCGAGCCGGCGACGAAGGTGTCGGCACCGGCGGCAGCGGCAGCGGCGATGTTGTCGATCTTGATGCCGCCATCGACTTCCAGCATGATGTCACGGCCCGACTCGTCGATCATGCGGCGCGCTTCGGCGATCTTCTTCAGCGCTTGCGGAATGAAGGACTGGCCGCCGAAGCCCGGGTTGACGGACATGATGAGGATGATGTCGATCTTGTCCATCACGTGTTCCAGGTAGTGCAGCGGCGTGCCCGGGTTGAATACCAGGCCCGATTTGCAGCCATTGTCGCGGATCAGCTGCAGCGAACGGTCGACGTGATCCGACGCTTCCGGGTGAAAGGTGATGATGTTCGCGCCAGCCTTGGCGAAATCCGGGATAATGCGATCGACAGGCTTGACCATCAGATGCACATCGATGGGTACTTGCACGTGCGGGCGGATCGCTTCGCACACCAGCGGGCCGATGGTCAGGTTCGGCACGTAATGGTTATCCATCACGTCGAAGTGGATGATGTCGGCGCCGGCGGTAACGACGTTGCGCACTTCCTCGCCCAGGCGGGCAAAGTCGGCGGACAGGATGCTGGGAGCGATACGGAATGTTGTCATGGTGAAGTAGCCAAAGGATAGAAAATGCGATTTGCGCTATTTTACGCCTGACGCCGCTACCGTGCCTCATTGAAGTACGGTGAAATACAGAATACGCATCGCGCGATGGCCAATGCGGCGCGCGCGACACTCAATATGACTGGCAATGTCTGAATAGGAATGACGATGGCGACTTATGAATTTACGGTAACGGTCAAGACGCAATACCTGCCCGATCAATCGGCACCGGACCAGGGGCGGCACGTGTTCAGCTACACGATCCGCGTCGTCAACACGGGCACGGCTGGCGCGCAACTGATTTCGCGCCACTGGGTCATCACGGATGCGAACAACAAGGTGGAAGAGGTGCGCGGTCTGGGCGCCGTCGGTCACCAGCCGCTGCTGCAGCCGGGCGAGCAGTTCGAATACACGAGCGGCACCATGCTGGGCACGCCGCAAGGCTCGATGCACGGCGAATACTTTTGCGTGGCCGAAGACGGCCATCAGTTCGAAGCGCCGATCCCCGAGTTCGTGCTGTCGGTGCCGCGCACCCTGCATTAAGGAAACGCCGGGGGCGTGCGCCCCTATTTCAGTTTTTCGGTGGCGTCCTGTTCTTCACTGAGCTGCTTGCGCGCCGGCGGTGCGGGCTTTTTGCCCGAATACATGGTCCACCAGACTATAAATGCCAGCAAGAAGAACGCCACCAGCGCCTCTATCATCAAGATCCACATACGCATCCCTATGTTATTTACCCGCAGCCCATTTACCAGCCGTCTGTTTACACGCGGTAGTCTACCCGTTTCAATCGGCGCCGTCGCGCTTGTCTTGTCCGCCTGCACCACGCCGCCCGTCGCGCCGCCCGCTGCTTCCAGCGGCAAGGCGCCCGCCATTGCGCCGACCGTCGTCAGGCCGGTGCCGGCCAAGCCTGCCGATGCCAAGGATGCCACGGATGTGGCGGCGCCCACCTTCGTGCCCGCCAAGTTTGCCGCCTTGCCAGGTTGGGCCCGCGACGACATGCGCGCCGCCTGGCCCGCCTTCATGGCTTCGTGCGGCGTGCTGGTCAAGCGTCCTGACTGGAAAGAATCGTGCACGATTGCGCGCCAGGTGAATGCCGACAGCGACAAGGCCATCCGCCTGTTTTTCGAGACCTTCTTTGTGCCCAATCAAGTCGTCACCGCCGATGGCGCCAATACTGGACTGGTGACCGGTTATTACGAGCCATTGCTGCACGGCGCGCGCAAGCGCGGCGGTCCATATCAGACACCGCTGTACAAGGTGCCTGACGACCTGGTCTCGGTGGACTTGTCCGGCGTGTATCCGGAATTGAAAAACATGCGCTTGCGTGGCAAGCTGGTCGGCAAGAAGGTGATACCGTACGCAACCCGCGCCGACATCGAGCGCGCCACCTCCGTCACGGGCAAGGAATTGCTGTGGGTGGATGATGAAGTTGAGGCGTTCTTCCTGCAAGTGCAGGGTTCCGGGCGCGTGCAGTTGACCGATACGCAGGAAACCGTGCGCGTGGCGTACGCGGATCAAAACGGCCATCCGTACAAATCGATCGGCCGCTACCTGGTCGACAAGGGCGAGCTGACCTTGAGCCAGGCATCCGCGCAAGGCATCAAGGCGTGGATCGCCGGCCATCCCACGCGCAAGGATGAATTGTTCAACGCTAATCCCAGCTATGTGTTCTTCAAGGAGGAGCGTCTGCCCGACCCGAAAGTGGGGCCGAAGGGCGCGCTGGGCGTGCCGCTGACGCCGCAGCGCTCGGTAGCCATCGATTCGCGCTTCCTGCCGCTGGGCGCGCCCGTGTTTTTGTCCACCACGCAAGCCAATAGCGAGATTCCCATGCAGCGCCTGGTGATGGCGCAGGATACGGGCGGCGCCATTCGCGGGCCGATCCGTGTCGATTATTTCTTTGGCTTTGGCGCGGAAGCGGCCGAGAATGCGGGCCGCATGAAGCAGAGCGGCGCCGTGTGGGTGTTGTTGCCGAAACAGGCGCCGGCGCGCTAGAGGAGGTGCGCGGCGCCGGGGGGTGATGGTCTGGCGTCAGCTTAGCGCAGAACCATCACTGGCAAGTGCGTGTGGGCCAGCACTTTTTGCGTTTCGCTGCCCACGAACAGCTTGTTCAAGCCCTTGCGGCCATGCGAGGCCATCAGGATGATGTCGCAATGATAGGTCTGCGCCGCATTGACGATTTCATCGTGCGGGCTCGGTGACACGGCCACCACGCCTTCGAAGGGTACACCGGCGGTGCGGGCCGCTGCGCCGATCTTGTCGATGGCGCGTTGCGACGCTTCCTGCATCTGCTGTTCATACAGGCTGGCGTCGAGCACGATGCCGCCGTCGGCCATCGGCGAAAACGGAAAGGGCTGCACCACGCTGATGGCGACCAGCTTGGCTTTGTTCAATTGGGCGAAGGCGAGGGCGGTCTCGGCGGCCTTGTCGGACAACGGCGAGCCGTCGGTGGGAAATAAGATGGTGTTAAACATAGCGTGCTCCTCAAGTGATGTAAGACAGCTTATGGATTTATATCAATTAAAACCTTGATGTAAATCAAACCTCACAGGCTTTGGCGTGAATAGTGTCGCCAAGGCAATCTTTTAGCAGTGTATGCCCATTCATGGCGTCAGGTGCGCACGCTACGCAGCGGCGTGCCCCACACCATGGCTGCTGTCAACAGGATGCTGCCGGCCGCGATGCAGGCAAGGCCATTGCGCACGCCAAAGTGTTCCGCGATCCAGCCGGCGGCCAGCGCGCCCAGCGGCGCCGTCGCCACCGTCAGGAAGCGCATGGTCGACGTCATGCGGCCCAGCATGGGGTCGGGCGTGACCTTCTGGCGCAGGCCCAGATAGGGAATAAAGAACAGCATCACGCCGCAATCGAAAAAGAACATCAATATGGCATACGCCACGGCGCTGGCGGCCGCGCTGCCGAACAGCGCGGCGGGAATCGTTGGCGTCAGGGCAAAGCAGAGCGAGGTCGATGCCAGGCCGATCAGGATGGTGCGGCCGGCGCCGTAGCGCTTCGTCAATGGCTTGACGATGAAGGCGCTGAGCAGCACGCCGGCGCCGCCCAGCATCTGCGTCATGCCCAGCACGCCAGGACTCATGCCCAGGTCGCGCGTGGCGAACAGCACCGTCAAGGCCATGCTGGCGTAGAACAGGAAGTGCCAGATGCCGGCGCCCCAGGCCAGCGCGCGCAGCAGCGGTTCGCGCCAGACGAACAGCAAGCCGTCGGCGATGTCGCGCAAGGCGTGCTTGTCGGATGGGGCGGGGCGCGGGTCGCGCACGCTCATGGCACGCAAATTGAAGACGGAAATCAGATAGCCGCAAGCCGTGCACAGGATGGCGACGGGCGCTGACAAGACTTGCACCAGCACGCCGGCCAGGCCGGGGCCGATCAGGCGCGAAGCCGATTCGGTGGCGGCAAATTTCGATTGCGCATCGATCAAGCCGTCGCGGCCCACCAGGAAAGTCAGAAACACCTGTTCGGCACCGCCACCGACGACGAAGCCCGTGCCGATGATGAACCCCACTATATATAACCACGGCATGGACAGCACGCCGCACCAGTAAGCCACGGCCACGCTGGCCAGGGCCAGGCCGGACATGCTTTCGCTGAACAGCATGATCGGGTGCTTGCTGCGCCGGTCCAGCAGCACGCCGACGGGCAAGCCGAAGAGGGCGAACGGCAGCGCCTGCAGGGCAACCAGCACGCCCATCTGTTCCGGCGTCGCATGCAATAACAGTACCGCGCACAAGGGCAGGGCCAGCGAGGTGATCTGGGCGCCGAAGCAATTGAGGCCGTTGCTGAACCACAGGCGGCGGAAATTGACGCTGGCGGCGCTGCCGTCGCCGCGCAGGTAATGGGCGCAGTACTGGAAGAGGGCGGAGAAAATATCTTGCTCGATATGAAAATGATCAGGCTCACAATAATAGCAGCGCGCCTGCCGCGCCGCTGCCGTTAGCCGCTACAATCGTTGCACCGTGTTCATCCAGAGGAGACTATATGCAATACGAAGACTTGATCATCGATATCCAGGACAAAGTGGCGGTCATCCGCCTGAATCGCCCGAAGGCATTGAATGCCTTGAACGACAACATGATGAATGAGCTGGGCGACGCCTTGCTGAAGTTCGACGCCGACGAGAATATCGGCTGCATCGTGCTCACGGGTAGCGAAAAAGCGTTTGCCGCCGGCGCCGACATCGCCGCCATGGCCGATTACACCTATCCGGACACTTTTACCCAGGGCTACATCAGCCGCAACTGGGAACATATCTTGCGCGTGCGCAAACCTGTGGTGGGCGCGGTGGCTGGTTATGCGCTCGGTGGCGGCTGCGAACTGGCCATGATGTGCGACTTCCTGATCGCTGCCGACAGCGCCAAATTCGGCCAGCCGGAAATCAAGGTCGGCGTCACGCCGGGCGCGGGCGGCACCCAGCGTCTGCCGCGCGCCATCGGCAAGGCCAAGGCCATGGACCTGTTTCTGACGGCGCGCACCATTGACGCTGCCGAGGCGGAACGCATCGGCCTCGTATCGCGCGTGGTGCCGGCCGATAAATTGCTGGAAGAAACCCTGGCTGCCGCCAAGACCATTGCCGCCATGCCGACCTCGGTTGCCATGATGATCAAGGATTGCGTCAACCGCGCCTTTGAAACTACCTTGACGGATGGCGTCGCCTACGAGCGTCGTTTGTTCCAGGCCGCCTTCGGTACGCCTGCGCAAAAAGAAGGCATGCACGCTTTCCTGGAAAAGCGCTTGCCAAACTTCGACGGTCTTTGATATGATTCGCCTCCCCGATGAGACGCACTGGTTTGCGGCACAAAAGGGACGGCCTTCCGGGGCTGTGTAGTAAAAAAGAAGGTTGACGAAATGCTGCAAACGCTTCATACTCTTCCTTCTTCGCAGCTGACAAACACAACGCTTTGTCGATAGCGCGAAAGCAGTAGCCGAATACAGTTCTTTAACAATTAACAGTCGATAAGTGTGGGCATTTGATGTAAGTGCAGCGTCAATCTTCGGATTGGCGTCAAACTTAAAATATATCAAATGTTCACAAGAAATAATGAAATAGGCGCTACGAAAGTAGTGGCCTGTCAGTTTTTTGAGTGAGCGACCCGTCGCAAGACGGTGCCAATAAAATGGCAAAGTAACAGAGATTAAACTGAAGAGTTTGATCCTGGCTCAGATTGAACGCTGGCGGCATGCCTTACACATGCAAGTCGAACGGCAGCACGGAGCTTGCTCTGGTGGCGAGTGGCGAACGGGTG
>NZ_PDZJ01000006.1:0-268382 GCF_002735685.1 Janthinobacterium sp. BJB301
ACTTACATCAAATGCCCACACTTATCGACTGTTAATTGTTAAAGAACTGTATTCGGTTACTGCTTTCGCGCTATCGACAAAGCGTTGTGTTTGTCAGCTGCGAAGAAGGAAGAGTATGAAGCATTTCGCTACGTCCGTCAACTCCTTCTTTTTTCTCACTTTACGCTGCATTTGCATGCGTCGTTCAGCGAGGGGGCGAATTATAGCCTTGCCCCGCACGCCCCGCAAGCGCTAATTTGCATCTGGGCAAATATTGCTGTGTGATATCGTAGCGCCGACCATACCTTGCCTCATCCATATACATTCCCATGCCTATTCCACACATCTGCTCCACCGCCAATCCCGCACTGGCCAGTGCTCTCGAACACGCCATCAATAGCAAGACCAAGCCGCTGGGCAGCCTCGGCATGCTGGAAACCCTGGCCCGACAGATTGGCTTGATCCAGCAAAGCACGCAGCTGGCATTGCACCAGCCGGCCATCATCGTTTTTGCGGCTGACCATGGGGTCGTCGCCGAAGGCATTTCCGCCTATCCACAAAGCGTGACCTGGCAAATGGTGGAGAATTTCCTCGGCAACGGCGCCGCCATCAACGTTTTCGCCCGCCAGGCAGATTGCGCCCTCTATATAGTAGACGCCGGCGTGAACCACGCTTTCGGCCCACGCGACGGCTTGCTCGACCGCAAGCAAGGCCCCGGCACCCGTAACTTCGCCAAGGAACCCGCCATGAGCCAGCAACAATGCCTGGCCGCCATGCAGGCGGGGATGGATCTGGTCGCCACCCTGGATGGCAATGTGCTGGGCTTTGGCGAAATGGGTATCGGCAACACCACCGCTGCCGCAGCGCTGATGCACAAGCTGACGCAAACACCGGTCGCCGACTGCGTGGGCGCCGGCACCGGCCTGTCCAAGGAAGGCGTATTGCACAAACAGCAGGTGATCGAAGCGGCCGTCGCCCATCATGCGGCAGTCACCGCGCCGCTCGACGTGCTGGCCACTTTCGGCGGCTTCGAAATCGCCATGATGGCCGGCGCCATGCTCAAGGCGGCCGAACGGCGCATGATTCTGCTGATTGATGGCTTCATCGTCAGCAGCGCCCTGCTGGTGGCGGCCCGTCTGCAGCCGGCCATCCTCGATTACTGCGTGTTTTCGCACTGCTCCGATGAAAACGGTCATCGCCAGCTGCTGGCCAGCCTGGGTGCGCGTCCGCTGCTGCACCTCGATTTGCGCCTGGGTGAAGGGACGGGTTCGGCGCTGGCCTTGCCGCTGCTGCACGCAGCCGTCAATTTCATGCGCGAGATGGCGACGTTTGCCTCGGCCCAGGTCAGCGAAAAATCCACGCCAGATTAAGACCATGGCCAATCCCGTTTCCGCCGCAGTCCATCAGTGCCGCCTCTTCTTCATCGCGCTGCAGTTTTTCACGCGCCTGCCCATCCCCCGTTGGGTGGGTTTCGAACCGGCCTGGCTACAGCATGCCTCGCGCTACTTCCCGCTGGTCGGCGTGGTAGTGGCGGCCATTAGTGGCGCCGTGTATCTGCTGGCCAGCTGGCTCCTGCCGTCGGCGGTAGCCGTGCTGCTGGCCGTCGCCGCCGGCATCTATCTGACGGGCGCCTTTCATGAAGACGGCTTCGCCGACATGTGCGACGGCTTTGGCGGCGGGATGACGCGCGAGCGGGTATTGGAAATCATGAAGGATTCGCGCATCGGCGCGTATGGCGCCATCGGCATCCTCTGCCTGCTGGCCATCAAGTGCGCGGCGCTGGTTTCGCTGCCGCCCGCCGTCATCGTGGCGACGCTGTGCATCGCCCATCCGCTCTCGCGCATGGCCGCCGTCTCGCTGATCCGGTTCATGGACTATGCGCGCGACGAAGGCAAGGCCAAGCCGATGGCGCAGGAGATGAATACCGCTGAATTCCTCATCGCAGCCATCTGCGGCCTGCTGCCGGCCGTCGTGTGCGGCACCCTGGGAATCTTTTACTGGGCCACGCTGGTCTTCGCCGTCGTGGCGGCGGCCGCGGCTGCATTCTGGCTGGGCCGCAAGTGCCAGCAACGCCTGCAAGGCTACACGGGCGACTGCCTGGGCGCAGTGCAGCAAGTGGCGGAAGTGGCGGTCTATCTGGCCATCCTCTCCAGCTTCCAGCCTCCCCTGCGCTTCTATTAAAAAAGCATGCGCCTGATCCTCGTTCGCCACCCCGCACCGCAAGTGACCAGCGGCACCTGCTATGGCCGCAGCGACGTGGCGGTGGCGCCGCACGAACTGGCCACGGTGCGCGCCAGCCTGCGAGCGACTTTGCCAGCCGGCGTGCCGCTGTATACCAGTCCGCTGCGCCGCTGCGCCGGCCTGGCGGCGGCATTGGCGCAAGACTTGCCTGCGAGCGCCCTGCGCCTTGACGCGCGGCTGGCGGAGATGGATTTCGGAGCATGGGAAATGCAGCCCTGGCACGCGATTGCGCGCGCGGAAATCGATGCCTGGGCGACGGACCTGGCCTGGTACCGCCCCGGCGGGGGCGAGAATGTGCTGGCGATGGCCGCCCGCGTCGATGCATTTTTAGGCGATCTGTTGCGCGAACAACACGAAACGGTCGTCATCATCTGCCATGCGGGCACCATCCGCCTGCTGTCGGCACTGCAAGCCCGGCTGCCATTGGAAAAAACGGCCCTGCTGGCCGCCCATTCCGCCCATAAAATCGCCTATGGTGCGACGGTCGTCGTCGATTTCTGATATCGAATCGCCCAGCCAGCCATTTCAGTCCACGCCTGCTGCACGTATAATGGCGGGGTTTTGGTGCCCGCGCTCATGTCCATGAGCGCAGTTAAACGGGAAACACGATGCCGCGACTGCGGCGAACGTGTGCTGCCCCCGCAACGGTAAGCAAGTGTCGCCCCTCTCTACAGGAAGCGGGCGACAAGCTATCTCTGACAACCACTGTGCTTGCAATCATCGAGCATGGGAAGGTGGGATAGCCCTACTTGCCAGCCCGGATACCGGCCAGGACAGGTGGAAGTGTGCGAACGGGGATGTTCGCGATCCGAATGGCCCATGGCCATCTTCGATCGTCATCTTCAGTTCCCACTTCTGTTCAATCTGGCCTACGGGGACGTCGGCTGGTTGCATATTACTTACTGAAAATTATCATGACCCATGCTGTTTCCCGCCACGCGGCGCTCACGTCGCTCGCGCTAGCCATTGCCGCGCCTGCCGCTTTCGCCCAGACCACGCCAGATACCTTCGATCCAGTGATCGTCACCGCAACCCGCACCCCGCAAAAAACCAGCGAACTGCTGGCCAATACGGCCATCATCACCAGCGAAGACATCGCGCGTTCGGGCGCAGGTTCCGTTACCGAATTGCTGCAAAAACAGCGCGGCATCGAAGTCGCTCGCAATGGCGGCGCAGGCACCGCAGCGTCGGTGTACATCCGTGGCGCGAACAGCACCCAGAATATCGTTCTGGTGGACGGCGTCCGCATCGGTTCCTCGACCTTGGGCACCGCCAACTGGAGCCCGGTTCCACTGGCAAACATCGACCGCATCGAAATCGTCTACGGTCCATTGAGCACCCTGTACGGTGCCGATGCCATCGGTGGCGTCATCCAGATTTTCACCAAAAAAGGTAGCGGCGCGCCCGTGGTTGGCGCGTCCGTCGGCTTTGGCAGCGATGCCACGCGTCAATATGACGCCAGCGTTTCGGGTGCAACCGGTGGCTACAACAGCCTGAGCTACTCGCTGAACGTCAGCAAGGAAAAAAGCGACGGCTTTTCGGCCACCAAACCAGGTAATTTCTCTTACAACGCCGACAAAGACGGCTACGACAAGAAAAGCGTTACGGGCCAGGTTGGTTTCCAGCTGGCCAAGGGGCACGATCTGGGCCTGGTGTTCATGAACAGCAAGCTTGAAGCCCAGTACGATAGCGGCCCGGGCTATGACACGCGCAGCAATCAAAAGCTGGAAAACATCGGCGTATTCATGAACAATGAATTCGTTCAAGGCTGGCACAGCACGGTACAAGTTGCCGAAGCACGCGACAAGGCCAACGAGGACACCTTTGCGGGCGCGGCCGGCAAGAGCTCTCTGGAAACCAAGCAATCGACTTTCGACTGGCAAAATGACATCGCTATCGGCGTCGACACGCTGCAATTGCTGGCCAGCTACCGCAAGGAAGAAGTCGTATCCAGCGCCAAGCCGATCTTGAATCGCGCCCGCGATACCAAGTCGCTGGCGGCTTCCTACACCATGAAGCGCGACCAGCACCTGCTCAGCGCCAGCCTGCGCCGTGACAAGATGTCGGAAACCGGTTCGACCACCACTGGCAGCCTTGGTTACGGCTACCAGATCAACAATGCCTTGCGCGCCACGGCCAGCTATGGCACCAGCTTCCGCCAGCCTACCTACAATGAGCTGTATTACCCGGGCTACGGCATCGCCAGCAACCGTCCTGAAAAAGGCCGTAATGCTGAAGTTGGCCTGCGCTACGATGATGGCAAGACGCAACTGAGCGCCGTGTACTATCACAATCGCGTGACCGATTTGCTGATTTATGCGGATACCTGCCCGGTTGAAGTGGCCACACATCCGTTCGGCTGCGCCTACAACGTCAACAAGGCATTGCTGGAAGGCATCACCCTGACTGGCCGCCGCAAGTTTGGCGACTTTGGTCTCAGCGGCAATATCGACCTGCAAGATCCGCGCGATCAAACCCTGGACAAATCGCTGGTGCGCCGCGCCAAGCGTCACGCCAACTTTGCAGCGGACTACAGCATCGGTCAACTGAATACAGGCGCCGAATGGCAATTGTCGGGCAAGCGTTTTGAAAATCCTGCAAACACGACCCGCCTGGGCGGTTATGGCCTGGTTAACCTGTTCGCTACCTATCAAGTGGCGCAGGACTGGTCGGTGCTGGCGCGCTGGAACAATATCACTGACAAGAAGTATGAACTGGCACGCAACTACAATACCGCCGGCTCCAACTTCTTCGTCGGCCTGCGTTACGGCTCGAAATAACCATGTAGTAATGATGTAAGCTGCGGGCGATGGCATGCCGCCATCGCCCGCAGATGCAGTTCTGCAGTCCCCGTTTTTAAGGCAGTACATGCACCCATTTTTCCGCAACATGCGCCACCGCGCCACCGTGATCCTCACGGTGCTGATCGTGTGCGCGGTTGCCAGCCTGATTTTCTCCGGCATGATCGGTTCGATCGCGATCCCGCTCGCCGACCTGCCTTCCGCCCTGTTCCATGTCGTGCAGGGCAAGACCGATACCCTCGCCGCCACCCTGCTTGACCTGCGCCTGGGCCGCGCGCTGACCGCGTTTGTCACCGGCGCGGCGCTGTCCTTGGCCGGCGTCATGATGCAGGCGCTGCTGCGCAATCCCCTGGCGGACCCGTATGTGCTGGGCATTTCCGCCGGCGCTTCCGTCGGCGCGCTGGCCGCGCTGCTGTTCATGTGCGCGCTGTGGGTGGTCGACGCGGCCGCCTTTGCAGGTGCCGTCGGCGTGTCCATGCTGCTGTATTTCTTTGCCCGCCGCGACCTGCGCGGCGGCACGGCCGCTGAAGGCGGCGCCTCGCTCTTGCTGCTGACGGGCGTGATACTGGCTTCGGCCTGCATGGCCATCGTCACCCTGATGCTCTCCATCGCCCCGGAAAGCCGCTTGCGCAGCATGGTGTTCTGGATGATAGGCGACCTGTCCGGCGCGCCCGCGCGGCTGATGCCGTGGCTGGTCCTGGCCGGCGCCATGGTCTTCGCGCTGCGCTGCGCGCGTTCGCTGAACGTCATGGCGCTACACGCGGAAGCGGCCAGCACCCTGGGCGTGCGCGTGGGCGCACTGCGCAAGGGACTGTTCTTCTGTTCCGGCCTGCTCACTGCCAGCGCCGTCACCAGCGCCGGCAGCGTGGGTTTTGTGGGCCTGATCGTGCCGCATGCGCTGCGCTTTGCCTGCGGTCCCGATCATCGCCTGTTGATTCCCGCCGCCGCGCTGGCCGGTGGCACCTTTCTCGTATTGGCCGATACCTTGGCGCGCACCGTGCTGGCGCCATTGCAGCTACCCGTCGGCGTGGTGACAGCCATGATCGGTGCGCCCGTCTTCCTGTACCAACTGCACCGATTACGCCGCACATGATACGTACCTACCAACTTGGCCTGAAGGCAGGCACGCGCTCCCTGGTGGAAAACCTCATCTGGCACATCAGGGATGGCGAATGCTGGAGCGTGATCGGCCGCAATGGCGCGGGCAAGAGCACCTTGCTGCGCACCCTGGCCGGCTTGCGCGAACCGGATGCTGGCCACGTGACGATACAGGGCCGCGCCCTGATCGACTGGCCGCTCGACGAACTGGCGCGCGAACGGGCTTTCCTGGCGCAGGCACGCCACGACGCGTTCTCTTACCGCGTCATCGAAACGGTGCTGTCGGCGCGCCACCCGTATCACGACAACCATTACTGGGAAGGCAGCGACGACCAGCGCATCGCGCTGGCGGCGCTGGCCTCGATGGAAGTGGAGCACCTGGCCGAACGCGACGTGCGCAGCCTGTCCGGCGGCGAACGCCAGCGCGTGGCGATTGCCGCCATGCTGGCGCAGGATACGCCCCTGCTGCTGCTGGACGAACCGGCTAACGCGCTGGACCTGGCGCACCAGGTCAGCGTCATGGGCCTGCTGTCAAAACTGTGCCGCGAACAGAATAAAACCGTGGTGATGGTGGGGCATGACCTGAACCTGGCGCACAGCGTCTCGACCCATGCGCTGCTGCTGATGGGCGACGGCGGCTGGCTGGCCGGTCCCGTGGCCGATGTGATGCAGGCATCCATCCTGAGCGACTACCTGGGCCACCCGATCGAGATCATCGCTCACGGCAAACGCAAGATATTCATACCGAAAGAGGATCAGACATGAGCGACAACAAACCTATCGACGTAGAAACAGCCGCAATCAACGAACGCCACCGCGTGCGCATGGAGCGAAAAAAGGCCATCATCGACGCGGCCATCGCCAAGGCCGACAAGGAAATCGGCATCATCATCGTCAACACGGGCAACGGCAAGGGCAAGAGCTCGAGCGGCTTCGGCATGGCCATCCGCGCCATGGGCCACGGCATGAAGGTAGGCGTGGTGCAGTTCATCAAGGGCGCCATGTCGACGGGCGAAGAAAAATTCCTGCGCCGCTTCCCCGATGAAATCAGTTTTCATGCGATGGGCGAAGGCTATACCTGGGAAACGCAGAACCGCGAGCGCGACATCGAAAAGGCCGAACTGGCATGGGAGCAGGCGAAGACCTTCCTGGCCGACCCCAGCTACGGCCTGGTGCTGTTCGACGAACTCAATATCGCCCTCAAGTACAACTACCTCGACGTGCACAAGATCATCGCCGACCTGCTGGAACGTCCGCAGATGCAGCACGTGGTCATCACGGGCCGCGGCGCACCGGACGAACTGATCGCGATCGCCGACACCGTCACCGAGATGGCCGTCGTCAAGCATGCTTACGCGGCCGGCATCGGTGCACAGATCGGCACCGAGTGGTAACAGCGCCATGACGCGCACCCTGGTCTTCGGCGGCGCCCGTTCAGGCAAGAGCGCCCATGCGGAAATGCTGGCCCGCGAGTCCGGCAAGGAAGTGATCTACCTCGCCACCGCGCAGGCGGGCGATGATGAAATGGCCACGCGCGTCAGGCATCACCGCGCACAGCGCCCGGCCGAGTGGACAACCCTGGAAGAACCGCTGCGCCTGGGCGACGCCATCCTGCGGGAAGCACGGTCCGGCCGTCTGCTGCTGGTCGACTGCCTGACCCTGTGGCTGACGAATCTGATGTTTTCCAGCGGCGAGACGTATCCGGACGTGGGCGACATCATCCTGCCCGAACTGTTCCACAGCGAGCGCGCGCACCTGCTGTATGCGCTGGCCGAAATCGGCGACACCGACTGCGACCTCGTTCTCGTATCAAACGAAGTGGGCATGGGCATCGTGCCGTATGGCGCCATCTCGCGCTGCTTCACCGACGAGGCGGGCCGCTTGAACCAGGCCGTGGCGGCCGTGTGCGACAAGGCTGTCTTTGTCGCCGCCGGCCTGCCGCTGTACCTGAAAGGCGGCCCATGCTGAGCGGCTTGTCGCTGCCAATGCTGGCCGCCTTGATGACGGCCGGCGTGCTGCTCGACATGCTGCTGGGAGAAACGCGCCGCTGGCATCCGCTGGTCGGCTTTGGCCGCATCGCCAGCACACTGGAACGCCTGCTGAACCGGGGACGCGCACGTTTTATGCGCGGCATGCTGGCATGGTGGCTGGCCGTGCTGCCCATCAGCTATGCCGCCTACTGGCTGTGCGGCCTGGCGGGTGCCGCCCTCCACGTCTTCCTGCTGTATCTATGTCTGGGGCTGCGCAGCCTGCGCGACCACAATCAACCGATTGCCGATGCCCTGGCCATCGATGACCTGGACAACGCGCGCCTGCTGACGGCGCGCATCGTCAGCCGCGACACGGCCGACGCCGATGCAGCCAGCCTGGCCAAGGCCAGCACGGAATCCCTGCTGGAAAACGGCAACGATGCCGTCTTCGGCACCCTGTTCTGGTTTGCCGTGGCGGGCGGCCCCGGCGCAGTCCTATTCAGGCTGGCCAATACCCTCGACGCCATGTGGGGCTACCGCAACAAACGCTACGACTGGTTCGGCTGCTGCGCCGCGCGCATCGACGACATCCTCAATTATCTGCCGGCGCGCCTGACGGCCCTGTCCTATGTCTTGCTTGGCAAGAGCATGGCGGACAAGAAGCGCGCCTGGCAGTGCTGGCGCACGCAGGCCCCAAACTGGGGCAGTCCGAACGCGGGTCCCGTGATGGCCAGCGGCGCCGGCGCCCTGGGCCTGGCCCTCGGCGGCGACGCCATCTACGATGGCGAACTGGAACGCCGCCCGCCGCTGGGCGCCGGCCGTCCCGCCGAAGCGCGCGACATCGACCGCGCCTGGCGCCTGGTGGCCGAGACGGCCGTGTT
Organism: Janthinobacterium sp. BJB301; assembly: GCF_002735685.1. Taxonomy (NCBI): domain Bacteria; kingdom Pseudomonadati; phylum Pseudomonadota; class Betaproteobacteria; order Burkholderiales; family Oxalobacteraceae; genus Janthinobacterium; species Janthinobacterium sp. BJB301. Next base: position 8,971 of record NZ_PDZJ01000006.1, read on the forward strand.
GTGGCTGATCTGGGTGGCGCTGCTGGCGGGCCTGTTCTACCTGAAGGGGAAATACCTTGCTTGAACATGGCGGCAACCTGCGCGACGCCGCGCGCGAGTATGGACGGCCCATCGCCGACTGGATCGACCTATCGACCGGCATCAATCCGCACTGGTATGCAGCGCCGGCACCCGGCGCCAACGCCTGGCACCGGCTGCCGGAAGCCGATCCCGCGCTGGCCGCTGCCGCCTGCGCGTATTACAACGCACCCGCCATGCTGCCGGTTGCCGGCACGCAGGCCGCCATCCAGGCCCTGCCCCGGCTACGCGCACCGTCGCGCGTGGTGGTGGCCGCACCGTCGTATGCGGAACATGCGCACCACTGGCGCCAGCACGGCCACGCATTACACCAAGTGCCATATGCGCAGCTGGCCGATGCCGTCGACCACTGCGACGTGCTGGTCATCTGCAACCCGAACAATCCCACGGGCGAACGCATCGCCCCCGCACTGCTGCTGGAATGGGCTGGCAAATTGGCCACGCGCGGCGGCTGGCTGGTGGTCGACGAAGCGTTTGGCGACACGGAAACGCACGCCAGCCTGGGGCCGCACTCGGGCCAGCCTGGCCTGATCGTGCTGCGCTCCATCGGCAAATTCTTTGGCCTGGCGGGACTGCGCCTGGGCTTTGTCGCCGCCCATCCCGCACTGCTGGTACAACTGGCCGATATGCTGGGCCCGTGGACCGTCAGCGGCCCGGCGCAGCAAGTGGCGCTGGCCGCCTTGAACGACACGCACTGGCAGGAAGCGATGCGCGAGCGTCTGCGCGGCGAAGGCGCCCGTTTGCAACAGTTATTGGCCGCGCACGGCATCGCCAGCAGCGGCACGGCGCTGTTTCAATGGTGGCCGGACACGCGCGCCGAAGCGTTCTGGCAGCACATGGCAGAATCAGGCATCTGGGTACGCCTGTTCCGCAACGCGGCCCACGGCATCCGCCTGGGCCTGCCCCCCGACGAACACGCCTGGCTGCGCCTGCAGCAGGCCCTCACCGCATGGACGCACACATGAAAATCCTGAAAATATCGCTGCTGCTGGCTGGACTGGTCTCGCTGCAGGCACATGCCGCCATCACCGTGCGCGACGATGATGGGAATACCGTCACCGTGGAAAAACCGGCACAGCGCATTTTGGCGCTGGCGCCGCACGTGACGGAACTGCTGTTCGCAGCCGGCGGCGGCGAGAAGATCGCCGGTGTCGTCAGCTATAGCGACTACCCGGAAGCGGCAAAAAAGATCACGCAAGTGGGCGACAACCGCCAGTACGACATGGAGCGCATCATCGCCATGAAGCCGGACCTGATCGTCGTGTGGATGCACGGCAGCGCCGAGCGCCAGATCGCCATGCTGCGCCAGCTGAAGGTGCCGATCTATCACAGCGAACCGCGCAAGCTGGCCGATATCCCCGACAGCATGGAGCGCCTGGGGCAATTAATGGGCACGGAAAAAACCGCCAAACCGGCCGCCGCGCAGCTGCGCGCCAAACTGGCCAGCCTGACGGCCCGGTATGCGCAGCGTCCGCCCGTGCGCGTGTTTTACCAGGTGTGGGACAAACCCTTGTATACCTTGAGCGGCGCGAGCATCATCAGCGATTCCATGCGCGTGTGCGGCGGCCAGAATGTCTTTGCCGCGATGAAGGTGGTGGCGCCCGTCGTCACGCCGGAAGGCGTGCTGCAGGAAGATCCGGAAGTCATCTTCGGCACCAGCGAAAAAAGCGATCCGCGCAGCGAAGGCGGCCTGGCCATGTGGCGCGCCTTCCCGTCGATGACGGCCGTACGCCGGAATAACCTGTTCCGCCTGAATGGCGACCTGCTGAACCGCGCCGGCCCGCGCATGATCGAAGGCACGGCCGCCATGTGCGAACAGCTGGAAGCGGCCCGCCAGCGCCGCAACGCTCCCGCAGCCAAGGCAGCGCCATGAGCCACTACCAGCGCATCGCGTGCCTGTCGACGGAAGCCGTGGAGACACTGTACGCGCTGGGCGCGGAAGACGTCATCGCGGGCATTTCCGGCTTTACCGTGCGCCCACCCCGCGCGCGCGAGGAAAAAACCAAAATCAGCGGCTTCTCCTCCTCGAACCTGGAGCGCATCCTGGCCGTCCAGCCCGACCTCGTGATCGGTTTTTGCGATATGCAGGCCGATATCTGCCGCGACCTGGTCAAGGCCGGCATCGAAGTGCACCAGTTTAACCAGCGCACGGTGGAAGGCATCCTGCGCATGATCGCCGTGCTGGCCGCGCTGGTGCGGCGCGAGGAAGCGGGACGCGCACTGATCGCCAGCCTGCGCGCGGACATCGCCGCCGCCCGGGCCCGCGCCGCCGCCTGGACACGCAAGCCCGTGATCTACTTTGAAGAGTGGAACGATCCCCTGATGAGCGGCATCGGCTGGGCGGCCGAATTGATCGGCATCGCCGGCGGCACGGACGCCTTCCCGGAGTTATCCGCGCATCCGGGTGCAAAAGAGCGCATCATCGCCGATCCTTTGAGCGTGGTGAGGCGCGCTCCCGACATCATCATCGCCACCTGGTGCGGCAAGAAGTTCCAGCCGGCGCAGCTGACGGCACGTCCGGGCTGGGATGCGATTCCCGCCGTGCGCAATGACATGCTGTTCGAGATCAAATCGCCCGACATACTTTCTCCCGGTCCGGCCGCCATCACGGAGGGACTGCGCCAGATCAGCGACATCATCGCGCAATGGCAGGAGGATCAGAAAGAGCAGCAGGCATGAAGAGTCCCTTCCCCGCCCTGATGGTGCAGGGCACGACGTCCGACGCGGGCAAGAGCACCGTCGTCGCGGCCCTGTGCCGATTGTTGAAACGCCGTGGCGTGACGGTGGCGCCGTTCAAGCCGCAAAACATGGCCTTGAACAGCGCCGTGACGAGCGACGGCGGCGAGATCGGCCGCGCGCAAGCCCTGCAGGCGCTGGCCTGCGGCATCGCGCCGCACACGGACATGAATCCGGTGCTCTTGAAACCGTCGTCGAACACGGGCGCGCAAGTGATCATCCACGGCAAGGTGCGCGCCGAAATGGATGCGCGCGACTACCAGCAATATAAAACCATCGCCATGGGCGCCGTGCTGGAATCCTACACGCGCTTGCGCCAGCAATACGACGCCGTCGTCGTCGAAGGCGCGGGCAGCCCCGCCGAAGTCAACCTGCGCGCGCGCGACATCGCCAATATGGGCTTTGCGGAAGCCGTCGACTGCCCCGTGATCCTGGTGGCCGACATCGACCGGGGCGGCGTCTTCGCCCACATCATCGGCACCCTGGCCTGCCTGTCCGACAGCGAACGGGCGCGCATCCTCGGCTTCGTCATCAACCGCTTCCGCGGCGACATTTCACTGCTCACACCCGGCATCGACTGGCTGGAACAGCAGACGGGCAAACCCGTGCTGGCCGTGCTGCCCTACCTGCAAGGCCTGTTCCTCGACGCGGAAGACGCCGTCGAAGCGATGCAGGCGGAACGCGGCGCCTTCAAGGTGGTGGTGCCGCAACTGCCGCGCATCAGCAACCACACGGACTTTGACGCGCTGCGCGCCCACCCCGATATCGACCTGCAATTCGTCCAGCATGGGCAGCCGATTCCAGCGGCCGACCTGGTGATCCTGCCCGGCAGCAAGAACACGCGTGGCGACCTGGCCTGGCTGCAGCAGCAAGGCTGGCCCGCCTACCTGGCGAAACACCTGCGCTATGGCGGCAAGGTGCTCGGCATCTGCGGCGGCTTCCAGATGCTGGGACAAAGCGTGTGCGATCCGCTGGGTGTGGAAGGCGCGGCGGGAGAATCAAAGGCACTGGGCCTGCTCGACATGGTGACGGAGCTGACGAGCGACAAGCGGCTGGAACAGGTGCGCGGCCGCTGCGCGTTTGCCGTCGCGGCCGATGCGCCCGTGGCAGGCTATGAAATCCACATGGGTGTCTCGCATGGCGCGGCGCTGGCACAGCCGGCCTTTGTCATCGATGGGCGGCCGGAAGGGGCCGTGTCGGGCGACGGTCAAATCCTCGGCAGCTATTTGCACGGCATGTTCGATACACCCGCCGCATGTTCGGCGCTGCTGCGCTGGGCGGGGCTGGACTCCGGCCACACGGTGGACACCGCCGCCCTGCGCGAGGCCAGCCTGGATCGCATCGCCGATGCCGCCATGCCGCTGCTGGCTGCACTGGATGACCTCAAACGCTAGCGGCTATTTTTTCAGGCACACGCCCATGTACGAGCGGTCGGTCGAAAACTCGACCGCCATGCTCGACGACACCGGCATGAACATCGAATAGTCGGCCGGCACGTCGGCCGGGTCCTTGAACACGGCGATGCCATCGAAATCGGCGGCCTGCGCGCCCAGGCCCAGCCTGTTGACGGTGATGGTTTCCGCATGCGTCTTGCCGGTCGTGTCATTCGTCAGGGTGGCGGTGCTGCCGGCAACCTCGATCTTGGCGCTGATGCCCTGCGCCGCACAGGCGTAGCTGCCGTTGATTTCCGTGCCGATCTTTTGCTGCCTGGCCGCCACGATGGTACCCACGCGCAGCACGTTTTCCTGGTTGCGGCTGTAGCGGTCGATGAACAGCGCCAGCCCCCGGTCCCCCGCATGCACGTGCACGATGCCGAAGTCCTGGCCACCCTGGCGGGCGACGATCAAGCCGTTCTTCGCATCCTTGACCAGGGTCAGGCTGGCGTTTTCCGCTTCCAGCTGTGGCGATACTGCGGAGCACACGCCTTGCGCATTGAACACGCCGCCAATGCACAGTTGGGCCGCGCCGTCGGCGGAGATCCTGAGACTGCCTTTCGGATTGAAACGGTCGCCGCCGTTCGAGGCATTGCGCATGGCGCCCAGGAAAATATAGCTGCCGGCCAGCTTGGCCACGTCACCCACCGCATAGCCGGTGCCGCTGACGGTCGAGACCATATTACCCAATTTGATATTGCCCGACAGGAGACGCGTGCGCGCATCGACGGCAACGCTGAAATCCGTTGCCGTGTAAATAGTGAGATTGCCGCTGCTGGATGCGGTAAACGTGCCGCTGCGGTCGCTCAAGCCGAACTGCGTCGACAGCACGCGGATGGCGTAGGTTTTCTTGACATGGTCAAACGTGATGCGCCAGGTGTCGCCGATATCGGCAGCCACGTCATACACGCTTTCATCGGCGCTGGCGCCCGCAATGACGCTCAAGCCCGCCTCCTTGGCCACGGCGGCGGACGCCACGGCCACGCTGTCTGCGGGGGGGACGGCGGGCGTGACGACGACAGGCGGCGTGATGGGCGCTTCCGGCGCGCCGCCATCACTGCCGCCACCGCATGCGGACAGGGCCGCGCCCAGGACGAGGAACGTAAGTGCATTTTTCATGTGATGTGACTTTCGGGGAAAAGAGGCCGGAGCTGCCGGAAACACATGCTAGCCTTGCCCGCTGTCTATTGCCATGGAACAAATGTTCCATGGACGATGCCCCCGGCACGCTGCCAAAATGCACGGCGCGGGCGGCACGCCTGCGCCATTTATGTGACAATTCACCGTACTGTCGGCTCCGTTTTTCCTCCTCAGGCTCACATCCATGACCAGTTCCCCGATCAAAAGCTACCTTCCCTGGGTGGTCGCCACCGCCCTGTTCATGGAGCAACTCGACTCCACCATCGTCAACACCGCCATCCCTTCCATGGCCGCCAGCCTCAACGTGACGCCACTGAGCCTGAAGGCCGTCGTCACCAGCTACATCCTGAGCCTGGCCGTGTGTATTCCCATCAGCGGCTGGATGGCCGACCGCTTCGGCACGCGGCGCGTGTTTTCCGCCGCCGTCGCCATCTTTACCATCGCCTCCATCCTGTGCGGCCTGTCCGTGAATGCGCCCATGCTGGTGGCTGCGCGCCTGCTGCAAGGGGTGGGCGCGGCCATGATGATGCCGGTGGGCAGGCTCACCATCATCCGCACCTTTCCCAAGTCGCAATTGCTGGCGGCCATGAATTTCGTCATCATCCCCGCCCTGATCGGCCCCCTGCTGGGGCCCACGGTGGGCGGGCTGATCGTGCACTGGCTGTCGTGGCGCGAGATTTTCTTCGTCAACGTGCCTGTCGGCCTGGTGGCGCTGTACCTGGCGCACCGCTACATGCCCGATTACTATGGCGACAAGCCCCGTCCGCTGGACCTGATCGGCCTGGTGCTGTTCGGCACGGGCATCGCGCTGCTGTCGTGGCTGCTGGAAATCTTCGGCGAACACCGCATCGACGGCACCTCGTTTGCCGTGCTGCTGTTCATTTCCATCAGCCTGCTGGCCGCGTATGTCTGGCATTCGAGCGAAGTGCTGCACCCGCTGCTGCGCCTGACCCTGTTCAAGATACGCACCTTCCGCGTCTCCGTGGTGGGCGGCTTCGTCACACGCCTGGGCGTGGGCGGCCTGCCCTTCCTGTTGCCGCTGCTGTACCAGCTGGGCCTGGGCTTGCCCGCCTGGCAATCGGGCTTGCTGATGATGCCGTCGGCCGCGGCCGCCATGGGCATGAAATTCATTTCCGCGCGCGTGCTGGCCCGCTTCGGCTACCGCCAGGTACTGATCGTCAACACCGTGCTGATCGGCGTCACCATCGCCATGTTTTCGCTGGTGGGCGTGGGCACGCCCCTGTACGTGATCGTCGCCATCAGCCTGTGCATGGGCTTTTTCAATTCGCTGCAGTTTTCCAGCATGAACACCATCGCGTATGCCGATGTCGACAAGGCCGATTCCAGCATGGCCAGCACCATCGCCAGTTCGATGCAGCAACTGTCGATGAGCTTTGGCCTCGCCTTCGGTTCCCTGATCACGGGCTGGTACCTGGGCGACATGCCGCAGTCGGACCGCGCCATGCTCAGCACGGCCCTGCACCATGCCTTCCTGACCCTGGCGGCCCTGACGGTGCTGTCCTCGCTGACTTTCTGGACACTGCGCCGCGACGATGGCGAAAGCATCAGCAAGGGCACGGACAGCGACGAGGAGGATGCGGCCGACGTGACGGCCCAGGCCGTTGTGCAGACGGAAGTGCAAACCACAAAAGGCTGAGCCACATCAAGCTTGCCGCCAGCGCCGCTGGTGCTTTTGCCCGGCCCTGCTACCGTGACGGCAGGAGGTGCACATGGCGGCCGAGCGGCGCTTTGCGTGGAAGGGAACGGACCGCCATGGCAGGGCGGTCGATGGCGTCTTGCGCGCTGCTGACGCCAGCGCCGCCAAGGTCGCGCTGAGACGCGAGGGTATCCTGGCCACCCGGGTGCAGGCTGAACGCGCCGCGCCCGGCAAGGCCATCACGCGCAAGGATATCGCCCTGTTCACGCGCCAGTTGTCGACCATGATGGCGGCCGGCGTGCCACTGCTGCACGCCTTCGACATCGCCGGCAAGGGGCACGCCAAACCTGCGCTCACGGAGCTGATGCGCGACTTGCGCCACGACATCGAAGCGGGCAGCAGCCTGCAGCAGGCATTCCGCCAGTTCCCGCTGCTGTTTGACGAGCTGTACTGCAACCTGCTGGCGGCAGGCGAACAGGCCGGCATCGTGCAGGATTTGCTGGCGCGCCTGGCCACGCACCAGGAAAAGGCCATCGCCCTGCGGCGCCAGGTGCGCGGCGCCCTGATGTATCCGCTGGTCATCGTGCTCGTCGCCATCGTCGTCACGGCCATCATCATGAGCGTGGTCGTCCCCGCTTTCCGCCAGGTCTTCGACAGCTTTGGCGCACCCTTGCCGCTGCCCACCCTGGTCGTCATGGGCTTGTCCGCCTTTGTTGTCCGCTACTGGCTGGCCTTGCTGGCGGCGCTGCTGCTGGCCTGCCTGCTGCTGCACCTGGCTTGGCGCCGCTATCCCGCGTGGCGGCGCAACATCCAACTGCAGGCCTTGCGCCTACCCGTGTTCGGCCCCCTCCTGCGCAAGGCGGCAATCGCCCGCTGGACGCGCACCTTGGCTGCCATGTTCGCTGCCGGCGTGCCGCTGCTCGACTCGCTCAGCCTGGTGGGCGCCGCCTCCGGCCACACGCTGTACCAGGAAGCGACGACACGCATCGAACGCGAAATCCGCGCCGGCGGCAGCCTGGCCCTGGCCATGGAACACAGCGGCGTGTTCCCGCCCATGCTGACGCAGCTGGCCCTGATCGGCGAGGAATCGGGCGCGCTCGACGCCATGCTGTCGCGCGCGGCCGATATCATCGAGGCGGACATCGACGCCACGGTCGCCACCCTTTCCACGCTGCTGGAGCCGGCGCTGATGGTGGTGCTGGGCGTGCTCGTCGGCTCGCTCGTGATCGCCCTGTATTTGCCGATTTTCAAGCTGGGCGCCGTGATTTGACGATGCCATCGAGCAAAACGTCCCCATGTGCTGGCAGATGTTTTACACTGCGGCAGTGCCAGGCAATGTTTGCGCGGCAACATCATTACCTCAGACAAATCCACCATGCTGCAAGATACCCTGCTGTTCGCCGCGCCCGGCAACCTGCCCGTCGCCCTCGTCGCCGCCCTGTTCGGCCTGATCGTCGGCAGCTTCCTCAACGTGGTGATCCACCGCGTGCCGAAAATGATGCAGCGCGAATCCGATAATTACGTGGCGGAAGAAAGCGGCTTGCCCTTGCCGCACACGGACCGCTACAACCTGATGCTGCCGCACTCGAACTGCACCGCTTGCGGCCACCGCATCACGGCCATGGAAAACATCCCCGTCATCAGTTACCTGCTGCTGCGCGGCAAATGCAGCGCCTGCCAAGCGCCGATCTCCGTGCGCTATCCGCTGGTCGAACTGCTGACGGGCGCCCTGTCGGCCCTCCTGGTCTGGCACTTCGGCAGCGGCTGGACGGGTCTCGCCACCCTCGTGTTTGCCTGGCTGCTGATCGCCATGACCTTCATCGACGCCGATACGCAAATGCTGCCCGACGATCTCACCTTTCCCCTGCTGTGGGCGGGCCTGCTGGTCAATATCAATGGCACCTTCGTGCCCCTGCAAGACGCCGTCATCGGCGCGGCCGCCGGCTACCTGGCCCTGTGGGGCGTGTACTGGGCCTTCAAGCTGGCGACAGGCAAGGAGGGAATGGGCTATGGTGACTTCAAATTGCTGGCGGCGCTCGGTGCGTGGCTGGGCTGGACGATGCTGCCGACGATCATCTTATTGTCATCGCTGGTCGGCGCCGTGGTCGGCATCGGGCTGATCGTGTTTGCCAGGCGCGGACGCGACAAACCGATTCCGTTCGGCCCCTACCTGGCTGCGGCAGGCCTGATCGCCTTGCTGTACGGTACGCCCCTGTCCCGCCTCACGCTAGGCCTGATTGGCTGACCGGCGCAGCACTGCCCCCTATGGATAAATACATGCAAAGACAAAACGTCCCTTATTTCAGCGTGGGTCTCACCGGCGGCATCGGTTGCGGCAAGAGCACGGTGGCCGACCTGTTTGCCGCGCACGGCGCCTCCATCGTCGATACCGACCAGATCGCGCACAGCCTGACGGCGCCAAATGGCGCAGCCATGCCAGCCCTGGTGGCGGAATTTGGCCCCGACTACGCCGATGCGCGCGGCGCCCTCGACCGCACCAGAATGCGCAACCTCGTGTTTTCCGATGCCGCCGCCAAGGCGAAACTGGAAGCCATCCTGCATCCGCGCATCCGCCAGGCGACCCTGGCGGCGGCCGCCGAAGCGACAGGCAGCTACGTGATCTTTGCCGTGCCACTGCTCGTCGAGTCCGGCGGATGGGTGGAGCGGGTCAACCGGGTACTCGTCATCGACTGCCTGGAAAGCCTGCAAGTGTCGCGCGTAATGGCGCGCAATGGCTTATCGGAAGAACAAGTCAAAGCCATCATGGCCACGCAGGCCACGCGCGCCATGCGCCTGGCGGCGGCGGACGATGTGATCGACAATAATGGCGATTTGGCCGCCCTGGCGCCGCAGATTGCCCAGTTGCACGATTTATATCTGGCATTTTCAAAAAGAATGGCCGGAATCGGGCCGCAACGTTTGTAATTTGTCGACGCTTGGTTCAAAATCACGGGATTGTTTGCAGGTCCTTACTTAAGGGAATTATTTTGATTGTCTACGAATACCCTTTCAACGAACGCATACGTACCTTGTTGCGGCTGGAAGACCTGTACGACAAATTCAAGTTCTTCATCCAGCAAGAGCATGCAATGCAGCATCATGTTGCCTTGGCAACTATTTTCGACATGCTCGAAGTGGCCGGCCGCGCCGACCTGAAGTCCGACCTGCTGCAGGAACTCGAGCGCCAGCGCCAAAGCCTGCTCGGTTACCGCAGCAATCCAAATGTGGAACCGGAAACCCTCGATGCCATCTTGGGCGAACTCGACAGTGTCAGCGGTGCCCTGGTGGCGGCGCAAGGCAAAACGGGCCAGAATATCCGCGACAATGAATGGCTGATGAGTATCCGCGGCCGCACCATCATTCCGGGCGGCGCCTGCGAATTCGACTTGCCGTCCTACTTTGCCTGGCAAAAACGCAGCTCCGAGCAGCGCCTGACCGATATCCACGCGTGGTTTGCCCCGTTGGCGCCCCTGTTCGACGCGCTGGCCCTCGTATTGCGCCTGCTGCGCGATTCCGGCGGCCCCGTTAAACTGATCGCCAATGGCGGCAGCTACCAGCAAATGCTGCAAGGCAAGGTGTACCAGATGCTGCGCCTGAGCCTGGATGAAAACAGCGGCGCCATCCCGGAAATTTCCGCCAACAAATATATGCTGTGGGTGCGCTTTACCACCCAGGGCGGCGACTTGAAACCCAAGCCGCTGGAAGAAGATGTTCCGTTCGAGCTCACGCTCTGTAATTTTTAATTGTTACTTATTTGCCCCATCATGACCGTCGTTAATTGCCCCACCTGTGCCGCCAAAGTCGAATGGACTGAAGCCAACAAATACCGCCCGTTCTGCTCGGAACGCTGCAAGCAGATCGACCTGGGCGCCTGGGCCGAAGAGAAATACACGATCCCGGCCGCCGACCCGTTCGAAGATCCCCTCGCGGACGAAGACAACAAGCCGCAATAAGCCTCAACTAAACGGATTTTCCAGACGCAGCCCCTGCGCCGCGAAACTGTCGAGTCTGCCACTGACCACCGTCAAGCCATAGGCGATGCCCATCGCCGCGATCTGCCCATCGACGCCGTGCGCGTGGCCGCGCGCATGCAGGCGCGCGCACACGAGCGCGCAATCGAGGTCGAATTCCAGCAGCCGCGGCGCATATTCTGACAGCACGGCTTCCAGCCAGCCTTCCAGCGCCAGTGCTTCCAGCGCCGCTTCGCGCCGCCAGCTGCGCTGTATGCCTGCGCGCAGTTGCGCAATCACCTGCACCGGCACATAGCGCATTTCCGGCGCCACCCGTTCAAAAAAATCGAGCACGCCCGCCGGCGCAGCGCTGCCCTTGCGCCCTGCAACAATCACATCCGTATCGACCAGGTAGGCGGGCATGGCTCAAGGGCGGCGCTCGAAATCCGCATCGTGCCCCACGTCGGGCATGCCGCGCAGAATATCGTCGAGCGGGCGCTTCGGCAGCGGCCGCAAGGCGCTGCGCAGGATGTCGCGATGCTCGTCCTCGATGCTGCGTCCATGCGCGCGGGCACGCTTGTGCAAGGCGGCAATCAGCAATTCATCGGTATCGGTAAAGGTCAGTGTCAGCGGCATGCGAGACTCCCCAATGCGTGATGAAAGCACTGTAGCGCAAAGCGCGCGCGATACAAGGAAAGTAACAGGAAAGCTTGCGCCAGCACGCAGCATGCTGCTGCCTGCTGGCACAAGTTGGGATCAGGCAGGCGCCAGCGATTCGCGGCGTACCTCATCGAGCCATTCCAGCAGGGGAATGGTGGCCGGCAGCAAGGGTTCCACGCCGACCGTGCCTTGCCAGGCGAACGCCTGTCCTTCCAGGCTTTGCGGCTCGCCCCGCCACTCGCGGCTGATATAGAAATGCAAGCGCACATGGGCGTGCGGATACACATATTCGACGCCGCACCAGGCTTCGGCAGTATCGATATGCAAGCCCAACTCCTCGACAAACTCGCGTTTCAAGGCATCAAAAATGGCTTCTCCCGGTTCGACTTTGCCGCCAGGAAATTCCCAATAGCCGTCATACGGCTTGCCGGCCGGGCGCTGGCCCAGCAGCACGTCGCCATTCGGCTTCATCAGGATACCGACGGCGACGTCCACCGGTGTGACTTTTACTTCGCTCATTGCGGCAACTTTCCCGCAGGTAGTTTCCCAGCATAGTCGCGCGCGAATTGCCACGCCACCCGGCCTGAACGGGAACCGCGCTGCAATGCCCAGCGCAGGGCGTCGCCGCGCGCCGCGGCGATCTGTTCCGGCGTGCAGCCGAACGAAGCGAGCCAGTGCGCCGCAATATCGAGATAATCGTCCTGCTTGAACGGGTAAAACGACAGCCACAGGCCGAAACGCTCGGACAGCGAGATTTTCTCTTCCACCGTCTCGCCCGGATGCAGGTCGCCATCGTCGTCCGTCTTGTAGCTGGTGTTGTCCGACATCCGTTCCGGCATCAGGTGACGGCGGTTCGAGGTGGCGTAGATCAGCACATTGTCCGATTGCGCGGCGATGCTGCCGTCGAGCGCCACTTTCAGCGCCTTGTAGCCGCTCTCGCCCTCCTCGAACGACAGGTCGTCGCAAAAGATGATGAAGCGCTCGGGGCGCGCCGCCACCAGGTCGACGATGTCGGGCAGGTCGGCCAGGTCCGCCTTGTCCACTTCGATCAGGCGCAGGCCCTGGTCGGCGAACTGGTTCAGACAAGCCTTGATCAGCGAGGACTTGCCCGTGCCGCGCGCGCCCGTCAGCAGCACGTTGTTGGCCGGACGGCTGGCCACGAACTGGCGCGTGTTCTGCTCGATCTGTGCCTTTTGCGTACCGATATTGTGCAAGTCATCCAGAGCGATGGACGACACGTGGGCCACTGCCTGCAGATGGCTTGCCGCGCCCTGGCGCCGGCGCCAGCGGAAGGCAAAGCTGTTCCAGTCGGTCGCCGGCAAGGCCGGCGGCAAGATCGACTCGAGGCGCGCCAGCACCCGCTCGGCGCGGATCAGGAATTGATCGAGGCTGGTCATGAGCGGTAGTCGGCGTTGATCGACACGTAGTCATGCGACAGGTCGCACGTCCACAGGGTGGCCGTGGCGTCGCCGCGCGCCAGCTTGACGCGGATGGTGATTTCGCTTTGCTGCATCACGCGCTGGCCGTCCTGCTCCTGGTAGTCCGGGTTGCGGCCGCCATTCTTGGCCACCCACACGTCGTCCAGGTACAGGTTCAATTGGCCCACGTCCAGGTCGTCCACGCCCGCATAGCCGATGGCGGCCAGGATGCGGCCCAGGTTCGGGTCGGAGGCGAAGAAGGCCGTTTTCACCAGCGGCGAATGGGCGATGGAATAGGCGATCTTGCGGCACTCTTCCACGTTGCGGCCGTCTTCCACGGTCACGGTCATGAACTTCGTCGCGCCTTCGCCGTCGCGCACGATGGCTTGCGCGAGAAAAGTGGACAGTTCAGTCACGGCGGCGGCCAGTTGCGCATAGTGCGGCGAATCGATGGAATCGATCACCAGGCTGCCGGCGCCCGTGGCGACCAGCATGAACGAGTCATTGGTGGACGTGTCGCCGTCGATGGTGATGCAGTTGAACGATTTGTCGGCCGCCTGTTTCACCAGCTGGTCCAGCACCGGTTGCGCCACGGTGGCGTCAAACGCGAGAAAACCCAGCATGGTGGCCATGTTCGGCTTGATCATGCCGGCGCCCTTGCTGATGCCCGTCAGGGTGACCGCGTGGCCACCGATGGTGACCGTGCGCGAACCGGCTTTCGGCTGCGTGTCGGTGGTCATGATGGCTTCGGCGGCCGAGAACCAGTTGTCCGACGTCAGCGCGGCGACGGCTTGCGGCAAGCCGGCGACCAGGCGCTGCACGGGCAAGGGTTCGAGAATCACGCCGGTGGAAAACGGCAGGATTTGTTGCGGCGTGCAGCCCAGCAGCTCGGCCAGCGCGGCGCAGCTGGCCTGCGCGTCGGCCAGGCCCGATTCGCCCGTGCCAGCATTCGCGTTGCCCGTGTTGACCAGCAGCGCGCGGATCGGCGCGGCGCCAGCCGTCACGGCGGCCAGGTTGGCTTTCGAGATTTGCACGGGCGCGGCGCAGAAGCGGTTCAAGGTGAACACGCCAGCCACGGTGGCCGTCGGCGCCAGTTTCAATACCAGCAAATCCTTGCGGTTGGGTTTCTTGATGCCGGCTTCGGCAACACCGATTTCAATGCCGGCGACGGCTTTCAAGTCGGCGGCGACGGGCTTGGGAGAATTGACGGCCATGGTGATTTCTTCTGCGAGGGAAAAGGGAAGCGCTATTGTAGCGCCTTCGCGGCTCGGGTGAACATGCGGCAAGGGAATCGTCGCGCCGGCCAGGGCAGTCGCGAAGCCGGTCGGCAACATGACCAGGCTTGCGATTTATCAGAACACCGCCGCCTGGCGGCGCTAAGGTATAAGAACCGACGATCACGCGTCTCGCACAAGCGCCCGGGGAGGGGATGTCATGGCGCATGGAAAATCCTACCGCATGCATCGCAGCGATTCAGGCTCGGCACGCCCGTTACGTCTATGGTGTTTATGCTGCCTGTTTTGCCTGCTGGCCTCGTTGACGGCCTGTACGCTGCCAGGTGAAGCGGCCGGTCATGCCATTGGCCACGCCACCGATCTGGCATCCACAGCGCCGCCTGCCGCTGAAACGCCGCCTGCCGCAGAATTTCCACCCACGACCGGGGTGCGACGGCCACCGCCAACCTTCCCATGGAGCAGCTCATGGTCAGGCATCGGCGGCTTGGTCGGCAACCTGGGTAACCTGACCGGCAGTAGCGGCATGGCCAAGCCTGGCAACGATCCACCGCCGGCCGGCGCCGTGCACGTCACGGTGTACTACGCCACCGACAGGCAATACCAGGCCAGCAGCCGCAGCTATGGCTGGCAGCCCAACCGCGCCGCGCCCCACCTGAGCTACGGCAGCGTCCTCGTCAGCATCCCTGAAAAAAGAGCACCGGGCGAACTGCCGTTGCCGCCCTGGTACGCCATCCTTTCCAGCGACAATGCGCAAAAATATGTGCTGATCAAGGAAGCCACGCGCCTGTCGCGCGAGGATTTTCTCGCCACCGTCAAGGCCAGGATACAGGCCGCCCCGGAACGGCACGCCGCCTTCATCTACATCCATGGCTACAGCAACTCCTTTGACGACGCCGCGCGGCGCACGGCGCAGATGGCGGTCGACCTCGATATCGGCGCCCTGCCCGTGTTCTACAGCTGGCCATCGAAAGGCACCCTGGCCGGCTATGAATACGATCAGAATTCGGCCGAATGGACGCAGGCGCACCTGCAGGCATTCCTGGCCGACTTCGCGGCGCACTCGTCCGCCACCGATATCTACCTCATCGCCCACAGCATGGGCAACCGCCCGATGACCGTCGCCCTGGCCAACCTGCTGGAAAAACGCCCCGAACTGCTGCCCCTGTTCAAGCAGGTGGTGCTGGCAGCGCCTGACATCAATGCCGATGTCTTCCGCGACCAGATCGCCCCCCGTTTTGCCAGCCTCAAGCTCCCTGCCACCCTGTACGCTTCCGCGAACGACAAGGCCATCCGCGCTTCCTACAATTTTGCCGACTGGGACAGGATAGGCGACATCCGCGGCCCCATCGTCAGCATCCCCGGCATGGAGCTCGTCGATGCCTCGGCCGTCATCATGAACTTCATGGGGCACGACTACTTCGCCAGCAACCGCGTCTTGCTGACCGATATCGCCACCATGATCAAGACGGGGCAACGGGCAAAAAATCGCGGCGGCTTGAAGGGCATTCCCTCGCAGGCGCCGCAATACTGGGCCTTTCCCTGAGCCGGGACCGCGCAAGACATTCCGGACATAAAAAAACGGAGACCGTGGTCTCCGTTTTTGTTCAGGCCATGCAGCGGGCTTTACGCCAGCTTGCCGTGGCAAGCCTTGTACTTCTTGCCGCTGCCGCAAGGGCATGGGTCGTTACGGCCAACCTTGACGCCCATGCTCACGCTCATGTCGTCGACGTTGTCCATGTTGCCGCCGGCCACAGGCGCCAGCAGCTCTTCCGGCGCAGCGTTCGGGTCGAATTCAGCGTGCTGGTAGTGCACGTTTTCCACGTGCGACTGCTGCATCGCCTGTTCGGCTGCATCGACTTCTTCGCGCGACTGGATGCGTACCGTCATCACGTGTTTCGTGACGTCGTTCTTGATCATGTCGAGCATCTGGCCAAACAGTTCAAACGCTTCGCGCTTGTATTCCTGTTTCGGGTTCTTCTGCGCATAACCGCGCAGGTGAATACCCTGGCGCAGGTGATCGAGCGCCGCCAGGTGTTCGCGCCAGTGGCTGTCCACGCTTTGCAGCATGACATTGCGTTCGAAGCCGCCAAACGATTCCTTGCCGACGATATCGATCTTCGACTGGTACACGGCATCGGCCGCGGCCAACACTTTTTCCAAGATCTCGTCGTCCGTCAGGGTCGAATCGGCTTCCAGCATCTGCTGCAGCGGCAGGTCGAGCTGCCATTCGCTCGCCAGGGTGTTTTCCAGGCCCTTGATATCCCACTGCTCTTCCACCGACTCGTGCGGCACGTACTCGTGCACGAGGTCGGTGAACACGCCGTGACGCAAGGAAGCTATCATGTCGGAAATATCGGTCGTTTCCAGCAGCTCGTTACGCTGCTGGTAGATGACCTTGCGCTGGTCGTTGGCGACGTCATCGTATTCCAGCAATTGCTTGCGGATGTCGAAGTTGCGCGCTTCCACCTTGCGCTGGGCCGATTCGATCGAACGCGAGACGATGCCTGCCTCGATCGGTTCGCCTTCCGGCATTTTCAAACGGTCCATCACGGCGCGCACGCGGTCGCCGGCGAAGATGCGCAGCAGCGCGTCGTCGAGCGACAGGTAGAAGCGCGACGAACCCGGATCGCCCTGGCGGCCGGCACGGCCACGCAGCTGATTGTCGACGCGGCGCGATTCGTGGCGTTCGGTGCCGATGATGTGCAAGCCGCCCGCATTGACCACGTGGTCGTGCAGGGATTGCCATTCATCGCGCAAGGTCTGCGACTGGGCGGCCTTGTCGGCATCGCTCAGTTCAGCATTGGCTTCGATGAACTTGATCTGGTTTTCGACGTTACCGCCCAACACGATATCGGTACCGCGACCGGCCATGTTGGTGGCGATGGTGATGGCTTTCGGACGGCCTGCCTGGGCGATGATTTCCGCTTCGCGGGCATGCTGCTTCGCGTTCAGCACGTTGTGCGGCAAACCGGCCTTGGTCAGGATGCCCGACAGCAGTTCCGAGTTCTCGATCGAGGTCGTGCCCACCAGCACGGGCTGGCCGCGCTCGTAGCAGTCGCGGATGTCGTTCAACATCGCGTTGTATTTTTCCGCCGACGATTTGTAGACCTGATCCTGGCGGTCCTTGCGCTGCAGCGGACGGTTTTGCGGGATCACGACCGTTTCCAGGCCGTAGATTTCCTGGAATTCGTATGCTTCGGTATCGGCCGTGCCGGTCATGCCGGCCAGCTTGGCGTACATGCGGAAGTAGTTCTGGAAGGTGATCGAGGCCAGGGTCTGGTTCTCGTTCTGGATCTTGACGCCTTCCTTCGCTTCGACGGCCTGGTGCAAGCCATCGGACCAGCGACGGCCCGTCATCAGACGGCCCGTGAATTCATCGACGATCACCACTTCATTGTTCTGCACCACATAGTGCTGATCCTTGAAGTACAGCGCATGCGCGCGCAGGGCCGCATACAGGTGGTGCACGAGGGTGATGTTGGCCGAATCGTACAGCGACGCGCCTTCCGGCAGCAGGCCCATTTCCATCAGGATGCCTTCGGCCTTTTCATGGCCGGCTTCCGTCAGCAGCACCTGGTGCGCTTTTTCATCCTTGGTATAGTCGCCCGGCACGTCAACCTTGCCCTTGCCGTCCGGCGTTTCTTCGCCGATCTGCAAAGTCAGGCGCGCAGGCACTTCATTGATCTTGTGATACAGGTCCGTATGGTTCTCGGCCTGGCCCGAAATGATCAGCGGCGTACGCGCTTCATCGATCAGGATCGAGTCGACTTCATCGACGATGCCGAAGTTCAGGCTGCGCTGCACGCGCTCGCGCGCTTCGTAGACCATGTTGTCGCGCAGGAAGTCGAAACCGAATTCGTTATTCGTGCCATACGTGATGTCGGAGTTGTACGCCTGTTGCTTGGCGCTGTGCTCCATCTGCGACATGTTCACGCCCGTCGACAGGCCCAGCCATGCATACAGGCGGCCCATGGTCTCGGCATCGCGCTGCGCCAGGTAGTCATTGACGGTGACGATATGCACGCCCTTGCCCGACAAGGCATTCAGGTAGGCTGGCAAGGTTGCCATCAGGGTCTTGCCCTCGCCCGTGCCCATCTCCGCGATCTTACCGAAATGCAAGACCATGCCGCCGATCATCTGCACATCGAAATGGCGCATGCGCAGGACGCGCTTGCTGGCCTCGCGGCAGACGGCAAATGCTTCCGGCAACAAGGCATCGAGCGATTCGCCAGCGGCGATGCGTTCCTTGAAGGCAGGCGTCTTCGCTTGCAGCTCGGCATCCGACAGCTTTTCGATGGCCGGCTCGAGCGCATTGATCTCGCGTACCGTTTTTTGGTATTGCTTGAGCAGCCGCTGGTTGCGGCTACCGAAAATCTGGGTCAGTAATGACATGCTTGAATTCTTGAAAAAACGCCGTTAAAAAAAGCTCGGTAGGGAACAACGAGGTAGTAATCGCGTCACCGCACGGAGTTCGACTATGGCAAAAGACGATGATTTTATCATGCGTTCCCGACATGGTTGGGGTAATGCGCCATATAACAATAGCTTAATGACAAACAAATGGCAGAAATTGCGGACATTTTCCATACTGTAAGGCAATACGGCCCGCCCGCCTGCGCCGCACCCGCCGCCGCACTCGTCATGCGCGGGCGAGTGTGCTATGTTTCGGCCATGCGAACTCCCACTTATTCTCCGGCACCGCGCCGCGGCTACGGCTTTGCCCGTTCAGGCCCGGCCGTCACGGGCGCAACCGATTTTCTGCGCGGCAATGCGACGATGGCCTCCCTGATGCCCACCGTCACGCGCCTGGCCGCCCTGCAAAAAGATTGCGCCAAGGCCTTGCCGGCCATGTTCGAGCATTGCGACATCCTGCAATTCGAGGGCGGCCAGCTCGTGCTGGCCACGCCGAACGCGGCGCTGGCGGCCAAGCTCAAGCAGCAATTGCCGAAACTGCAAGGGGAACTGGAAAGAAAGGGCTGGCAGATTTCAGGCATCAAGCTGAAAGTGCAAGTCATCAAGAGCATCGCGCCCATCGTACATACACGGGCGCTGGTCTTGCCGGAAAAAGCCATGTCGGCCCTGGAAGAGCTGAGCACGGCCCTGCCCGCGTCGAAACAGAACGAGCAATTGATCGCGGCGCTGCGCAGTTTAGTGCGCCACCACCGCGAACCTAAAGATTAACTCAGGTCAAGGACCACTCGCGTTCCATCTGGCGCAGGTAGGATTGCGGCGCCGCCTCGTTCGTGGCGAACGACACGATTTCATAGGATTCCGGCTGCTCCAGCAGCGCCAGCAGCAGCTGGTTGTTCAGCGCGTGGCCCGACTTGTGCGCAGTGTAGTACGCGAGCAGGGGATGGCCCACCAGGTACAGGTCGCCGATGGCGTCGAGGATCTTGTGGCGCACGAACTCGTCTTCATAGCGCAAGCCATCGGCGTTGAGGATGCGGTACTCGTCCATGACGATGGCGTTTTCCAGCGAACCGCCACGGGCCAGGCCCATGCCGCGCAAGCTTTCCACGTCCTGCATGAAACCGAAGGTGCGCGCGCGCGCCACGTCGTGCACATACGACACGTCGCCAAAATCCACGGAAGCGCGCTGCATCGTGCCATCGACGGCAGGATGGTTGAATTCGATGAAGAAATCGAGCTTGAAACCGTCGTACGGCGACAAGCGCGCCCATTTCTCGGCGTCGCCCTTGCCGTGACGCACTTCCACCGGCTTGATGACCTTGATGAATTTCTTTGGCGCCTGCTGCTCTTCCACGCCCGCCTGCTGCAGCAGATAGACGAAGGACGAGGCGGAACCGTCCATGATGGGAATTTCTTCCGCATTCACATCGATGTACATATTGTCGACACCCAGGCCGGCCGCCGCCGACATCAGATGTTCCACGGTGGAAACCCTGGCGCCATCCTTGATCAGCACGGAAGCCATGCGCGTATCGCCCACCGCCATGGCGCTGGCGGGAAACTCGACGATGGGATCGAGGTCGATGCGGCGAAACACGATGCCCGTATCGATCGCGGCAGGACGCAAGATCAGCTCGACCTTGGTGCCAGAGTGCAAACCGACACCGATGGTGCGGACCTGTTGTTTGATAGTGCGTTGTTTTAACATCTGTCGATTATATCTATTTGCCGGATTTTCGTTGCGGCGCGGCATGGCCCACGCCAGAAATACCACAACGGCTCATCACGGATGTTCGCTTTCCGCATGCACGGCTTCGCGGCGTACCAGATAAATGCCGCTGCCGATGATGATGGCCGCGCCGATCAAGGTGTATTCGTCGGGCAAGGCACGCCACAGCATCCAGTCCAGGGCCATGCCCCATGCCAGGGCCGAGTATTCGAACGGCGCCACGCTGGACGCCTTGCCATGGCGAAAGGCTTCCGTGATGGCCAGCTGGCCCAGGAAGCCACTCAGTGACAAGCCCGCCAGCAGCCACCAGTCTTCGCGGCGGATACTCACCCACTCATGCGCCGACAGGGCCACGCCGCCGAGGGCCATCATCACCATCAGCCAGAAGACCATGCTTTCGCTGGCGTCCGTGCGGCTCAGGATGCGTCCCGTCACGGCGGAAATGGCGTAACAGGCGGCCGAGCCCAGCACGGCCAGCCCGGCCAGCGAAAAGAATCCCGAACCGTCGGGGCGCAGCGCCACCAGCACGCCCAGCAGGCCCACGGCGATGGCGCACCAGCGCGCGAAGTCGACTTTTTCCTTGAGGATAAACACCGACAGGACGGTGATGAACAAGGGGGCAACAAAAAACAGCGCATATGTCTCGGCCAGCGACATGCGCTTCAAGCCGTAGGCGAACAGGGTGATCATCAGCACGCCCAGGGCGCCGCGCAGCAAGTGCAGCGGCCAGCGCACCTTCAGCACGTTCTTGAAGGCGCCGCGGTACAGCAGGTACAGGCAGACGAGCGGCAACGACGACAGGGCGCGCAAGGCCGTCACCTGCATGGGAGGATAATGGGCGGACAACAGCTTCATGGCCGTGTCCATCAGGGAAAACATGGCGACGGCGATCAGCATCACATAGATGCTGCGCAGGTTTTGATTGCGGGGTATCAGGACAGACTCCTGGCGAAAGAGCGGGACCGTCATCATGGCGACGGCCGGAGCCAGGACAGCATGGTCTGGAAAGGCAGGGCCAGGCGGTCAGCCAGATTATAACAAGCGCGGCCGTTTTACCTTATGACACAGGCAACAGCATCACCAGTTTCAGTTCATGCTGGCGCGCCAGGTGCAGGGTCACCTGATTGAACGCCAGCAGTCCCTGTTGCGCATGCTGGAACTGGCGCAAGCCGCCATCGCGGCCCTGCACCTGCTGCGCGCCCCACCATTGGCGAAATTCAAAGCTGGCGTCAGCCAGTTCCGCGATCAGGCCGGCCAGCGGCACTTGGTCCGCCTGCCGGCCGATATCGGCGCGGAACTCCGCCACCAGGCGCTGCGCCCGTTCGGGCCAGCCGATGACCAGGTCGCGCGCCCCCGCGTCCAGGAACATGAAGCGCAGCTGGTTCGGTGCGGCCGCATCGTCATGCAGCCAGCCGGCAAACAAGGTGGATGCCGCCCCGTTCCACGCCACGGCATTCCATGCGCGGTCGAGGATGTACGCGGGCGCGTCGATGGCGGCAACGATGGCGGCCAGCTCGGCGGCGGCAGGACCACTGCCCTCGCCCGTCCCGTGGCTGGGGTCATGCTTGTCGGCCACCTCGAACAGATAGGCGCGCTCGGCCGTGCTCAGCTGCAACACCTGCGCCAGGCGGGCCAGCATCCTGGCCGATGCCGACACGGGCCGCCCCTGCTCCAGCCACGTCAGCCAGGTGGGACTGACATCGCACAGCTGTGCCAGCTCTTCGCGCCGCAAGCCCGGCGTGCGCCGCCGCCCGCCGCCGGACAAGCCAGCCATGGCGGGGGTGACGGCTTCGCGCCGGGCGCGGATGAATTCAGCAAGTTTGTTCGACATGGCAGCGATGCATGGTAGTAGATATACCAGTATAAGTTATGGTCTTGTTACAGGATAATTTTATCCCTATTCTGCAGGAACTCACCCATCCACAGGAGAAAAACATGCAGCAGCACGATGTCGTTACCGAACAGTTTGGCAAGACGGCGAATGCCTACCTGAGCAGCGCCGTACATGCGCAAGGCGCCGATCTGGTGCTGATGCAGGAATGCGCGCGCCGCCACGGCAAACCCGTCGTCCTGGACCTGGGCTGCGGCGCAGGCCATGCCAGCTTTGCCGTCGCCCCCGTGGCAGCTTCCGTCGTCGCCTACGATCTGGCGCAGTCCATGCTCGACGTGGTCGACCACGCCAGGGCGCAGCGCGGCTTGCACAACATCAGCACGCAGCAGGGCGATGTGGCCCGCCTGCCGTTTGCCGACGCCAGCTTCGACATGGTCGTCACGCGCTTTTCCGCGCATCACTGGAACGATGTGGCGGGAGCCCTGGCCGAAGCGTGGCGCGTGCTGCGCCCGAACGGCACCTTGCTGGTGGTCGACATCGTCGCGCCGAAAACGGCCCTGTACGACAGCACGCTGCAGGCGGTGGAAATGCTGCGCGACGCTTCGCACGTGCGCGACTACCGCACCTGCGAATGGGGCGCCAAGTTCGATAGCGCGGGCTTTACGCACAGCTTGCGCAGCGTGTGGAAACTGACGATGCAGTTCGACGAGTGGGTGGCGCGCATGCGCACGCCGATCGAAAGAGTGGCGGCCATCCGCAACCTGTTCGATGGCGCGCCCGAGGAAGCGCGCCGGTATTTCGCACTGCAGGACGATTATTCGTTCAGCATCGATGCGGCCATGTTCGAGGCGACGAAACCCTCAGTACAGTAAACGTAAAAACGGCGCCGATGGCGCCGTTTTCATGCGAACAGGAAGCGCTTAAGCCAGTTGACCCAGCAGCGTCTCGGCATTCGACACTTCAAACTTGCCGCCCTGCTCGATGTTCAATTGCGTCACGACGCCATTGTCGACCAGCAGCGAGTAGCGCTGCGAGCGCGTACCCATGCCATGCTTGGAAAAATCGGCGTCCAGGCCCAGGGCCTTGCTGTAGGCGGCATTGCCGTCAGCCATCATGCGCACCACGCCGGTGGCTTTCTGGTCACGGCCCCAGGCACCCATCACGAACGCGTCGTTGACGGAGATGCACCAGATTTCATCGACGCCCTTGGCTTTCAGGTCGGCAGCGTGCTTGACGTAGCCTGGCACGTGCTGTGCGGAGCAGGTCGGGGTGTACGCGCCTGGCAGGCCGAAGATGGCGATCTTCTTGCCCTTGACCAGGTCTTGCACGTTGAACGTGTTCGGGCCCAGTGCGCAACCTTCGGTTTCGCTTTCGATGAATTCGGCCAGGGTGCCTTCTGGCAGGGTGTCGCCGATCTTGATGGTCATGTTGACTCCTTGTGTACTGTCGGTTGAAGACGCTGCCCGCTTCATGGCGCGGACAGCGCCCGTGATCTGGTTCGGCTAGCGTGATGCTGGCTCAGCGCGATAGTATGCCTGACTTGCCGTATTTGTGCAGAAAATGGCCGGAAAGGCAAAGTCAAAAGTCAAAAACCGGCAAAAAAAAACGGCGGCCCTCAGGCCGCCGTCATCGTTGCATGCATCACATCACCTTAGTCGGCCTGTTTGCGCAGGAAGGCAGGAATGTCATACGTCTCCATGCCATTCTTTTCCATCGCGCGCACTTGCTCGGAAGCCGATTCGCGACGCCATACCGCCGGCGCCTTCATGCCGTCAAAACCGGCTGCCGGCGTAGCCACGCCAACCGTCGTCGTCGCCGCTTGCGCGCTACCCATGGCAGCCGACGGGGTCAACGGGCTGTTGTGGGTGCCGGTGCGCAGCACTTGCTGCGGTACCAGCTGGATGTTTTTCTTGGCGCGGCCCAGGCCCGTGGCCACCACGGTAACGCGGATGTCGTCGCCCATGGCGTCGTCGTAGGCGATACCTTGCGCGATCGACGCGTCCGGCGCGGCAAACGCGCGCACGGCAGCCATGACTTCCTTGATCTCTTTACCTTTCAAGCCACGGCTTGCCGTGACGTTGACCAGCACGCCGCGCGCGCCGGACAGGTCGATGCCATCCAACAGCGGCGAAGCGACAGCCTGTTCGGCGGCGATGCGCGCGCGGTCGACGCCGGAAGCCGTCGCCGTGCCCATCATGGCCTTGCCCTGCTCGCCCATGATGGTTTTCACGTCGTTGAAGTCGACGTTGATATGGCCAGGCACGTTGATGATCTCGGCAATGCCGGCCACCGCGTTGTTGAGCACATCATCGGCGTGCTGCATCCATTCCAGCATGCTTTCGTCTTCGTAGATCTCTTCCAGCTTTTCGTTCAGGATGATGATCAGCGAATCGACGTGCAGGGACAGCTGCTCCAGGCCTTCGTCGGCGATGTCCATGCACTTCTGGCCTTCGTACGAGAATGGCTTGGAGACCACGGCCACCGTCAGCGCGCCCAGTTCCTTGGCCACTTCGGCCACGATAGGAGCGGCGCCCGTGCCCGTACCGCCGCCCATGCCGGCAGCGATGAAGACCATGTGCGCGCCGCGCAGCGAATCGGCGATTCGCGCGCGCGATTCTTCCGCCAGCTGGCGGCCGACGGCAGGCTTCATGCCGGCGCCCAGACCGGTATCGCCGATCTGGATGATGTTGTGGGCCTTCGATGTCGACAGGGCCTGTGCGTCGGTGTTGGCGGCAATGAACTCCACGCCCGACATGCCTTTGTTGATCATGTGTTGGACTGCATTGCCACCCGCACCGCCGACGCCGACGACCTTGATGACGGTACCTAAAGCTGTGTTATCGACCATATCGAACTCCATGATGTGCTCCTATCAGATGCGGTTTCCAAGCGCCAGGCCTCATATTGGTAGGAGAACTGGAGATTGAAAACTGCGGTTAAATATAAAATAAAGTTATGTGTGTGTACCTGCGATGCTGCCAAAAAACCTGTCCTGCCGGGCGAAAATCATGCCCTTAAAAATTCCCTAAAAACCATTCCTTCATGCGCTGCCAGACTGCCTTCACCGAGCCGTCCTGACGCGTCACGATGTGGCCGCGCAGGTATTGCTTCTTCGCTTCCAGCAGCAGGCCCAACACCGTGGCATAGCGCGGACTGCGCACCACATCGGCCAGCTGTCCCCGATACTCGGGCGTGCCCAGGCGCGCCGGTTTCAGGAAAATATCTTCCGCCATTTCCACCATGCCGGGCATGATGGAGGTGCCGCCCGTGAGCACGATGCCCGACGACAGCACGCCTTCATAACCGGATTCGCGCACCACCTGGTGCACCATGGCGAACAGCTCCTCGACGCGCGGCTCGATCACTGCCGCCAGCGCCTGGCGCGACAGGTTGCGCGGGCCGCGGTCTCCCAGGCCAGGCACTTCCAGCGATTCGCCGGGGTCGGCCAGGACCTGCTTGGCCACTCCATAGCGGATCTTGATTTCTTCCGCTTCCGCGGTCGGGGTGCGCAAGGCCATGGCGATGTCGTTGGTGATCTGGTCGCCGGCGATGGGGATGACTGCCGTATGGCGGATCGCGCCATCGGAAAATACCGCCACATCGGTCGTGCCGCCACCGATGTCGATCAGCACCACGCCCAGTTCCTTCTCATCGGGCGTGAGCACCGCATCGGCGGACGCCATCGGCTGCAGGATCAGGTCCGACACTTCCAGGCCGCAGCGGCGCACGCACTTGACGATGTTCTGCACCGCCGACACGGCACCGGTGACGATATGCACCTTCACCTCCAGGCGGATGCCGCTCATGCCGATAGGCTCGCGCACATCTTCCTGGCTGTCGACGATGAACTCTTGCGGCACCGTGTGCAGCAATTGCTGATCGGTCGGAATGTTAACCGCTTTTGCCGTCTCGATGACGCGCGCCACGTCGGTCGCCGTCACTTCCTTGTCCTTGATGGCCACCATGCCGCTGGAATTGAAGCTGCGGATATGGCTGCCCGCAATGCCCGCGTACACATTGCGGATCTTGCAGTCGGCCATCAGCTCGGCCTCTTCCAGCGCGCGCTGGATGGACTCCACCGTGGCCTCGATATTGACCACCACGCCTTTTTTCAGGCCCTTCGATTCGTGCTGGCCCAGCCCGATCACTTCGTGGCGCCCGTCGGACATCACTTCGGCTACCACCGCCACCACTTTCGAGGTGCCGATGTCGAGGCCGACGATCAGGTTTTTCGCGTCTTTTGTCATTTCTGTCGCCTACTGTATGGGCTATAAATTAAAATTATTGGGTTAAGTCGGTTTTTTAATCGGACTGCTGTTTTTCTTCTTCATGACTGGCTTTCCATCCTTGCCTTCGGCCGGTATCACCAGGCCGGCGGAACTGAGCGCCAGGCCATTCTGGTAGCGCATATCGATCGTGTCGATATTTTCCAGCCGGCTCGCCAGCTGCGGGTAAATGCCCACCAGCCGGTCGACCCGCGCTTTCAGGGTCGTGTGATTCTGCTCGCGTCCCAGCGCCACGCTCATGCCGTTATCCAGTTTCACGGTCCACGCATAGCGGCTCGACAGCGACAGGGTTTCCGGCACCATCTTCAGCGGCGCAAACCACTTTGCCAGCTGCACGTAGGTAGCCAGTACTTCCTTTTCGCTGCCATCGGGGCCGGCAAACGCAGGCAACTCATGGTCGTCTTCGGCTTCGGCCACATTCGCCGTAAACACGTCGCCCTTGACCGACAGCAGGCGTCCATCCTCGCCCCAGGTGCCCAGCGCTTCGTGTTCTTCCAGCGCCACGATCAGCTGATTCGGCCACTCGCGCCGCACGCTGGCACGGCGTACCCAGGGCACCGATTCGAACACGCCGCGCACGCTTTCCAGGTTGGTCGTGAAGAAATTGCCCTTGATGCGGCCCAAAGTGCCGCTACGCAGGGTCAGGTAATTCACGTGGCGCAGGCCTTTGTCGTCCGCACTTTCCACCTTGATCGTGCGCAGGTCGAACATGGAACGCTGCGACACCCACCAGACGCCGGCGGCCACGCACACGACCAGAACCGCGGCCAGCAAGCCGTTGGCAGTCGTATTGAGGCTTTTAGCGTCATGCCACATATCAGCGCTGTCCCTTGTGCATTTTCAGACGCGCGCCAGCGACGATTTCCAGGCACAGGTCTTCATAGCTGATGCCCACCGCGCGCGCCGCCATCGGCACGAGCGAGTGGCCCGTCATGCCGGGCGAGGTATTCACTTCCAGCAAAAACAGCTTGCTGTCGGCCGCGCGCATCAGCACGTCCACACGTCCCCAGCCTTCGCAGCCGAGGGCGCGGTAGGCTGCCACGGCGATGCGCTCCATCTCCGCCACGATCGCCGGGTCCAGCTGCGGCGGGCAGAAATACTGCGTATCGTCCGTGAAGTACTTGTTCTGGTAATCGTAATTGCCTTGCGGCGCGACGATCTCGATCGGCGGCAGCGCGCGCGCAGTGGCGCCCTTGCCCAGGATCGCGACGGTGAACTCGCGGCCCTTGATGAACTCCTCGGCCAGCACCGAATCATCGAGGCCGGCGGCGATGTCGTAGGCCGCCTGGAAAGCCGATGCTTGGTTGACCGTCGTGATGCCGATGCTCGAACCTTCATGCGGCGGCTTGACGATCAGCGGCAAGCCCAGTTCCGCGGCGACCTTGGCCAGGTCGGAGCTGTCATCGAGCACCGCGTACTTTGGCGTTGGCAGCTGGTGCATCAGCCAGATCATCTTGGTGTAAACCTTGTCCATGCCCACCGCACAGGCCATCACGCCGCTGCCCGTGTAGGGAATGCCCAGCTGCTCCAGCGCGCCCTGCAGGCTGCCGTCTTCGCCGAAGCGGCCGTGCAGCGCGATGAAGACGCGGTCGAATTGTTCAGCGGCCAGTTCGGCCAGGCTGCGTTCGCCCGTGTCGAACGCGTGCGCGTCCACGCCGCGGCTTGTCAAAGCGGCCAGCACGCCCGTGCCGGACATCAGCGACACTTCGCGCTCGGCCGAGCTGCCGCCGAACAGGACGCCGACCTTGCCCAATTGTTTTACGTCGATAGCTGAAGCTTGGTTCACATCAGGCCTTTACAGTGTTGGATGGATACGTTGTCAGTTGTTGCGGGATGCCGCTGATCGAGCCGGCCCCCATGGTCAGCACGACGTCGCCGTCGCGCGCCACGCTCATGATGGTGTCGGCCATGTCCTTCATGGACTCGACGAAAATCGGTTCGATCTTGCCGCGCGCGCGCAGCGCATGCGCCAGTGCGCGGCCGTCGGCGGCGACGATAGGCGCTTCGCCCGCCGCATACACTTCGGACAGCAGCAGCACATCGGGCGCGCCCAGCACTTTCACGAAATCCTCGAACAGATCGCGCGTGCGGCTGTAGCGGTGCGGCTGGAATGCGAGCACCAGGCGGCGGCCAGGATAGGCGGCGCGCGCGGCGGCCAGGGTCACTTCCGTTTCCACCGGATGGTGGCCGAAATCGTCGACCAGCGCAAAAGTGCCGCCGTTCGGCAGCGCCACGTCGCCGTAACGCGTGAAGCGCCGGCCCACGCCGGAAAACTCGGCCAGGCCCTGCTGCGTGGCGCTGTCGGCGATGCCGATTTCGCGCGCGATGGCAATCGCCGAGCAGGCATTCTGCACATTGTGCATGCCGGGCTGGTTCAGCACCACGTCGAGGTCCGGATAGCCTTCCTGCAGCACGGTGAAATGCATTTCCAGGCCCACGGCGCGCGCGTTGATGGCGCGCACTTGCGCGTCTTCCGCGAAACCGTAGGTGGTGACGGGCTTGGTGACGGACGGGATGATGGCGCGCACGTGCGGATCGTCGATGCACAGCATGGCGCGGCCATAGAAAGGCAAGCGGTGCGTGAACTGCACGAAAGCCTGCTTGAGCTTTTCAAAATCGTGCTCGTAGGTGTCCATGTGATCGGCGTCGATATTCGTGATCACTTCGATCATCGGCGTCAGGTTCAGGAACGAGGCATCCGATTCATCGGCTTCGGCTACCAGGTAGTCGCCCGAGCCCAGCTTGGCGTTCGCGCCGGCGCTGGTCAGGCGGCCGCCGATGACGAAAGTCGGGTCGAGACCGCCCTGCGCCAGCACGGAAGCGACCAGGCTGGTGGTTGTCGTCTTGCCGTGCGTGCCGGCGATGGCGATACCGCGCTTCAGGCGCATCAATTCACCGAGCATCACGGCACGCGGCACCAGCGGAATCTTGCGCGCGCGCGCGGCCGCCACTTCAGGATTGTCTTGCGGGACGGCGCCCGACGTCACTACCGCATCGGCGTCGCCGATGTTCTCGGCCGCGTGACCCAGCATGACGGTCGCGCCCAGGCTCGCCAGGCGCTGCGTCGCCGCATTGCTGCCCAGGTCGGAGCCCGACACCTTGTAGCCGAGGTTGACCAGCACTTCGGCGATGCCGCTCATGCCGCTGCCGCCAATGCCGACAAAGTGGATATTGTTTACTTTATGCTTCACAGAGCTAACCTCATGCCAGTTTTTCCAATACGTGTGCGATCGCCTCATTGGCGTCGCGCTTGCCTGCTGCCAGTGCCGCTTGCGCCATATGCTGGCAAGTATCGCGGCTCAGCGATGCCAGCAGGGTGCTCAGCGACGCCGCACTCATTTCCATCTGCGGCAGATGAATCGCCGCGCCTTGTTTTGCCATCCATTGCGCGTTGTCGCGCTGATGGCTGGTGGTCGACGCCACCAGCGGCACGAGCACGCTGGCCACGCCGGCCGCCGTCAATTCCGACAGGGTGATGGCGCCCGCACGGCAAATCACCAGGTCGGCCTCGGTATACGCCCTGGCCATGTCGTCGATGAAGTCGACCACATTGGCTTGCACGCCCGCCTGCGCATATGCGGCATGCAGGGCGTCGATATTCTTCTTGCCCGACTGGTGCGTCACCAGCGGGCGTTCGCCCTCCGGCATCAGCGCCAGCGCGGCGGGCAGATTGTCGTTCAGCGCTTTCGCGCCCAGGCTGCCGCCTACCACCAGGATGCGCAACGGTCCGCTGCGGCCCGCGAAACGCGTGGCTGGCGGCGCCATGGCGAGGATCTCGGCGCGCACGGGATTGCCGGTGACGACGGCCTTGCCGGCGGCGCTGCCGAAATCGGCGGGAAAGCCGAAGCACACCTGCTGCGCCAGCGGCACCAGGGTCTTGTTCGACAGCAGCAGCGCCGCGTCGGCATTGACCAGCACCAGCGGCACGCCCTTCAGGCGCGCCATCAGGCCGCCCGGCACGGTGACGTAGCCGCCCATGCCCATCACCACGTCCGGCTTGCGGCTGGCGATGAAACGCCGGATGGCAAAAAAGCTGGCCAGCATCTTGAAGCCGCCTTTGACCGTGTGTGCCAGGCCCTTGCCGCGCATGCCGGAGAACGCGATGGCATCCATGGGAATGCCGCTTTTCGGCACCAGTTCCTGCTCCATGCCGTGGGTCGTGCCCAGCCAGCTCACTTCCCAGCCACGCGCGCGCATGGTCTGCGCAATCGCCAGGCCAGGGAAAATATGGCCGCCGGTGCCGGCCGCCATGATCATCAGTCTTTTCGTCGTTTTCAAGTTCGTCACGCTGTTCATAGCCGGCCTCCCCGCATCAGGATCCGGTTTTCATAATCGATGCGCAGCAAAATCGCCAGGCCGATACAGTTAATCAGTACGCCCGTGCCGCCATAACTCATCAAGGGCAAGGTCAGGCCCTTGGTCGGCAGCAGGCCCAGGTTCACGCCCATGTTGATGAAGGTCTGCACGCCGATCCAGATGGCGATGCCTTTCGCCGTCAGGCCGGCAAAGGTCTGGTCGATGGCGATCGCCTGGCGGCCGATGTCAAATGCCCGCTTGATAATCCAATAGAACATCCCGATCACGATCAGCACGCCCACCAGGCCCAGCTCCTCGCCGATCACGGCCAGCAAAAAGTCCGTATGCGCTTCGGGCAGATAATGCAGTTTTTCCACGCTGCCGCCCAGTCCCACGCCAAACAGTTCACCGCGTCCGAAGGCGATCAGCGAGTGCGTCAGCTGGTAAGCCTTGTTCAGCGCATTGTCTTCCTGCCACGGATCGAGATACGCAAAAAACCGCTCGCGGCGGAATTTCGACAAGGCGATGATGGTGACGAAGATCGCCGTCAGCATGGCGCCGATGCCGCCGAACCAGATGGCGTTCACGCCGCCCAAAAACAGGATGCCCATGGCGATGCAGACGATCACGCCGAAGGCGCCGAGATCGGGCTCCATCAGCAGCAGCAAGCCGACGAAGCTGACAGCCAGCGCCATCGGCATGAAGCCCTTGGTCAGCTTGTGCATGTACTCCTGTTTGCGCACCGTGTAATCGGCCGCGTACAGCACCATCACCACCTTCATCAGCTCGGACGGCTGCGGCCGCAGGCCCGGCAGGTTCAGCCAGCGGCGGCCGCCATTGACCGACACGCCCAGGCCCGGTATCAAGACCATCACCAGCAGCACCAGAGTGCCGATGAACAGCCACGGCGCCATCTTTTGCCAGGTGGCGACGGGGATGCGAAATACCAGCGCGCCAACGACGATCGAAATACCGATGAACAGCGCCTGGCGCACGACAAAATAATTGTTCGTGTAGGCGGCGAACTTGCGCGCATCCGACAGCGAGATCGACGCCGAATACACCATCACCATGCCCAGCAACATGAGCAGCAGGACGACCCACACCAGCGGCTTGTCATAGTCCATCATCTTCGACTGCCGCGCGCGGCTATCCAGCGGCTTGGCAGCCGAGCCGGAACCAAAGCTGAAGGGCAGTTGGAAGGCCATCAGATATCCTGTCCGTTTTCCAGGGCGATGTCGCGCACGGCGCCGACAAACACCTGCGCGCGGTGCGCATAGTTCTTGAACATGTCCAGGCTGGCGCACGCAGGCGACAGCAGCACGGCATCGCCGGCCAGCGCCAGGCCGCTGGCGCGCTTGACGGCTTCGGGCAAGGTGGCGCAGTCGATGATGTCCACGCCGGCCGGCTCGAGGGCCGCGCGCAAGGCCGGCGCATCGCGGCCGATCAGCACCACGGCGCGCACATAGCGCGACACGGGTTCGGCCAGCGGCGAGAAATCCTGCCCCTTGCCGTCGCCGCCGGCGATCAGCACCAGGCGCTGCTCCGCGCCGCCGAACGCCTTGCCCAGGCCGAACAAGGCGGCTACCGTCGCGCCCACATTCGTGCCCTTGCTGTCGTCGTAGTACTCGACTTCATTGACGGCCGTGATCAGTTCCACGCGGTGCGGCTCGCCCTGGTATTCGCGCAGGCCATGCAGCAGCGGCGCGAACGGCAAGCCGATGGCGCGGCACAGGGCCAGCGCCGCCAGCGCATTCGAGGCATTGTGCTGGCCGCGGATTTTCAGCGCGTCGGCCGGCATCAGTTTCTTGGCCATCGTCGGCACCGGTTCCGGCGCCGGATCGTTCTTCCTGCGTTTTTTCTCGATCACTTCTTCGCTGGGCACGGCTTGCGCCAGCCAGAAGATGCCCCGTTCATTCACCAGGCCAAAGCTGTCCACTTCCACGGGTTCGCCCGTGCCGAAGGTGATCGTTTCGGTCAGCGGGTCGGCCATGTGCATCACGGCCGCATCGTCGCGGTTCAATATGCGCACGGTCTGCTCGCCGAAGATGCGCGCCTTGTCGGCAGCATAGGCAGCCATGTCGCCATGCCAGTCCAGGTGATCCTGCGACAGATTCAGGACCGTGGCCGCGTCGGCTTGCAGGCTGAACGTCGTGTGCAGCTGGAAGCTGGACAATTCCAGGATCCACGCCTGCGGCAAGGTGCTGGCGACGGGTTCCGCCACTTCAGCTTCCGCATCCACAGGCTGCGGCGCAGGCTCCGCATCGAGCACTTCGCGCAGCACGTCCAGCGCAGCGGGACTGATATTGCCAGCCACGCGCGTGGCCAGGCCCGCGCGTTCGCACAGCAAGCCTACCAGGCTGGTGACGGTCGTCTTGCCATTCGTGCCCGTGATGGCGATGACTTTCGGCGCATAGCCGCGTTCCGCCTTGAGCGCGGCCAGGGCCTGCGCGAACAGTTCGATCTCGCCCCACACGGGGATATTTTTCTCAAGTGCGGCAGGCGCAATCTGCGCCAGTTCGCGGCCCGGCGCCAGGCCAGGGCTGACGGCGACGAAATCGACGCCATCGAGCAATTCGGCCGTGAAGGCGCCGGCGATGAACTGCGCCTGCGGCACGGCGGCCTGCAACGCTGCCAGGCGCTCGGGCGCCTGGCGCGTATCGGCCACGCGCACGCAGGCACCGCTGCGGGCCAGCCACAGGGCCATGGCCAGCCCCGACTCGCCGAGGCCCAGTACCAGTGCGGTTTTAGCGTCGTACATCATCAGCGCAGCTTCAAGGTGGTCAGGCCGAGCAGCACCAGCATCATGGTGATGATCCAGAAACGCACGACAACCTGCGTCTCCTTCCAGCCTTTTTGTTCAAAATGGTGATGCAACGGCGCCATCAGGAAGACGCGGCGGCCCGCGCCATAGCGCTTCTTGGTGTACTTGAACCAGACGACCTGGATGATCACGGACAGCGTTTCGACGACGAAGATGCCGCCCATGATGAACAGGACGATTTCCTGGCGCACGATGACGGCGATGGTGCCCAGTGCGCCGCCCAGTGCCAGCGCGCCCACGTCGCCCATGAACACTTTCGCGGGGTGCGTGTTATACCAGAGGAAGGCCAGGCCGGAACCGGCCAGCGCGCCGCAGAAGATCACCAGTTCGCCGGCGCCCGGGATGTGCGGGATGAACAGGTAGCGCGCATACGTGGCGTTACCCGTCAGGTAGGCGAACAGGCCCAGGGCCGTGCCCACCATCACGGTCGGCATGATGGCCAGGCCGTCAAGGCCATCGGTGAAATTGACGGCGTTGCTGGTGCCGACGATGACGCAATAGGTCAGCGCGATAAAGCCCCATACGCCCAGCGGATAGCTGATGGTCTTGAAGAACGGGACGATCAGGTCGGCCTTCGGCGGCAAGTCCATGGCGAAGCCCGATTGCACCCAGGCGTAGATCAGATTCCATACCTGGCCAGCATTGGGCTCGGAGATGGAGACGGAAAACGCCAGGTAAAACGCGGCGGCGATGCCGATCAGCGACTGCCAGAAGTATTTCTCGCGCGAGCGCATGCCTTCCGGATCCTGGTGTACCACCTTGCGGTAGTCGTCGGCCCAGCCGACTGCGCCAAAGCCCAAGGTGACGATCAGCACGGGCCAGATGAAGCGGTTCGACAGGTCCGCCCACAGCAAGGTGGAAATGCCGATGGCGATGAGGATCAGCACGCCGCCCATGGTGGGGGTGCCGTGTTTTTTCAGGTGCGTTTGCGGGCCGTCCGTACGCACGGCCTGGCCGACCTTCATGCGCGTAAGCATGCGGATCACGGCGGGACCGGCGCACAGGCCGATCAAAATCGCCGTCAGGGTGGCGAAGACGGCGCGGAACGTGATGAAGTTAAAGACCCGCAGTGGGCCAATGTCGTCCTGGAAATAATGAGCGAGCCAGAGCAGCATGATTAGTGAGCTTCCTTGTTATTGTTGTTTGAACCAATCAAATGCTGCACGGCCCGCTCCATCTTCATGAAACGGGAGCCCTTGATCAATACTGTTGCATCCGAACGGCCGGACAAATGCGCATCGAGCGCCGCCAGCAAACCGTCGAACTGTTCGAAATACTCCACGACCGTGCCTGATTCCTGGCTCGCGGCTTCCTGCGCCGGATTCACCAGATGGCGCGCCAGTCCGCCCGTCGCCAGCACGTGTTCGATGCCTTTGGCGGCGGCGTAGGCGCCGATCTCTTCGTGGAACTGCTGCCCCTGCGTGCCGACTTCGCCCATCTCGCCCAGCACCAGGATGCGCGGTGCCGCGGCCTGCGCCAGCACATCGATGGCCGCGCGCGCCGAATCCGGATTGGCGTTATACGTGTCGTCGATGATGGTGGCGCCATTGGCGGCCCGTTTTTTCTGCAGCCGGCCAGTCACGGGAGAAAACGCCTCCAGGCCCTGCTTGATATGTTCTGGCGCGATGCCGGCGCCAATCGCGCATGCCACGGCCGCCAGCGCATTGCGCACATTGTGTTCGCCCGCCGCCTGCAAGCCGACAAAAAACTGACGCAAGCTGCCATCCTGTGCCCGCACGCTGACGAACAGGTCGCTGCCAAAATCCTCGGCCGCGCGGTGCGTGCAACTCACGTCCGCCTCTTTCGACAGGCCGAAGGTGATGACGGCGCGCGCGCCGGCCAATTCGCGCCACACGGGCGTGAATTCATCATCATGCGGGAAGACGGCCACGCCGTCATGCGCCAGGGCCGCCAGCGCGGCGCCGTTCTCGCGCGCCACCGCTTCCACCGTATGCATGAATTCCTGGTGCTCGCGCTGCGCGTTGTTGACCATCGCCAGGGTAGGCGCGGCAATCGCGGCCAGGCGGGCGATTTCTCCCGGATGGTTCATGCCCATCTCGATGACTGCCGCCTTGTGCGCGGCGCTCAGGCGGAACAGCGTCAATGGCACGCCGATTTCATTATTCAGGTTGCCGCGCGTGGCCAAACGGCCTTCTTCGCCAAAGGCCGCCGCCAGGATGGCCGCAATCATTTCCTTGACAGTGGTCTTGCCATTGCTGCCGGTGACGCCGATGACGGGTAAATTGAAGCGACCGCGCCAATGGTTGGCGATGCGGCCCAGCGCAACCAAGGTATCGGCCACCACGATGGCGGGTACCTTGGCGCTGTCCCAGCCTTCGGGCAGGCGCTCGACCACCACGGCGGCGACGCCGCGCGCAGCCACCTGGTCGAGGAAATCGTGGGCATCAAAACTCTCGCCGCGCAGGGCAACGAAGAGCGAGCCGGCCTGGGCGCTGCGGCTGTCGGTGGAGACGCCATCAAAGGATGCGTCACCCGTCAGCTGCGCGCCGTCCAGCGACGGCATCAGTTCGAGCAGGCTTGCGTGCATCAGGCTATCCATCAGTTCGTCCTCATCATCGTCAGGCGCGCGGACAAGGCCAGCTGCGCATGGTCGGCATCGGAGAACGGCAGTTTCTTGCCCTTGATTTCCTGGTATGGCTCATGCCCCTTGCCCGCCAACAGGATCACGTCCGGCTTGGCCGCGTGCTTGATGGCCGACAAAATGGCGCCGGCACGGTCTTCGATGGCTTGCGGCTGCGGACCGTCGGCACGCATGCCGGCGACGATCTGCGCGATGATGGCGTGCGGATCTTCGCTGCGCGGATTGTCGCTGGTGACCAGCACGTGATCGGCCAGCTGCGCGATGGCGCCCATCTGCGGACGCTTGCCCGGATCGCGGTCGCCGCCGCAACCGAACACGCACCACAACTGGCCGCCCCGCTCCTGCGCCACCTGGCGCAAGGCAGCCAGGGTCTTTTCCAGCGCGTCCGGCGTATGCGCGTAATCGATGACGACCATCGGCGCTTCCTGGCCGCCCACCTGCTGCATGCGGCCGGGGGCCGGCTGCAGGGATTCGATGCCGTCGATGGCGGCGCGCAGGCCGGTGCCGTGCGCCAGCAAGGCACCCAGCACGGCCAGCGCGTTGCTGATATTGAAGTGACCTACCAGCTGCGTCTTGACCAGCGCCACGCCCAGCGGACATTCCAGGTGGAAGTCGGTGCCGGCATGGCGGCTGCGGAACTGGCTGGCGCGCAGCATCAGCACGCCAGGCAGATCGGGCAAGCTGGCCGCATCCTGCAAGGTGTAGCCGATGACCGGGTATTCACCGGCCAGCTTGCCGTCCACGTGGCGCGCCAGGCGCAAGCCCATGGCGTCGTCCAGATTGATGACGGCCGTTTTCAGGCCAGGCCAGTCGAACAGTTTGACCTTGGCCGCCTCGTAGGCCGCCATGTCGCCATGGTAGTCGAGGTGGTCGCGCGTCAGATTGGTAAACATGGCGACATCAAAATGCATGCCGGCCGCGCGGTCCTGGTCCAGACCGATCGACGACACTTCGATGGCAACGGCCTTGGCGCCAGCGTCGCGCATGGCGGCCAGTTTGCGCGCCAGCAGCACGGCGTCCGGCGTGGTGTAGCCGGTGACGTCGAATTCGATGGCGCCGCGCGGCTTGCACAAGCCCACGCCCAAGGTGCCGATGACTGACGAAGTTTCGCCCAGGCGCGCCAGGGCTTGCGCCAGCCACAGCGCGCAAGATGTCTTGCCATTCGTGCCCGTCACGCCGGCGCTGAACATGGCGCTGTCGGGCATATCGTAGAAAGCATGCGCCACGGGACCGGCCAGGCGTTTCAGGTCGCTGACCAGCAGGTGCGGCACGGCCCATGCGGCGTTCCACTCGACGGCATCATGCACGATGGCGGCGGCGCCCTGCTCGATGGCGGCGTCGATGAAATGGGTGGCGCCCGCGTAGGCGAAAAACACGTCGCCGCGCTGCACGCGGCGCGAATCGGACGTCAGCTGCCCGGACGGGGCAGCCGCTTTGATCCACAAACTGATATCTTGTATGGTCATGAGTGACTTCACATGGCCTCCGGGCCGGCATTGGCCGGGACCACGATTTCGGTAACGGAGGAATCGGGCGGTACGTTCATCGCGCGCAGCGCGTTGGTCGCAATCGCCGCGAAAGCGGGAGCGGCAACCTGGCCGCCATAGTGGGCGGGGCCAGTCGGTTCATCGATCATCACGGCAATGATGAAGCGCGGCGCCGACATCGGCACCATGCCCACGAACGAGCCGATATATTTGCGCGGCATCGCGTAGCGGCCGTTTTCCACTTTATAGGCGGTACCCGTCTTGCCGCCCACGCGGTAGCCGGCAACCTGGGCGCGCTTGGCCGAGCCGTGCGCGCCGGAGACCACGAGTTCCAGCATGGCGCGCATTTCGGCGGCCGTCTTCGGCTTGATCACTTGCTGGCCCACGGGCAGTTCATTGACCTTCTGGAATGACAGGGGAATCGTGTCGCCATCACGCGCGAACATCATATAAGAGCGCGCCAGCTGGATCAGCGACACGGAAATGCCGTTACCGTAGCTCATGGTGGCCTGCTCCACCGGGCGCCACGATTTATACGGACGCACGCGGCCGGCCACGGCGCCAGGGAAACCCCATTTCGGCTGCTGGCCGAAGCCCACCTTGGTAAACATTTCCCACATTTCCTGCGACGGCATGCCCAGTGCGATTTTCGAGGTGCCGATGTTCGACGACATCTCGATGATTTCCGAGACATTGATCACGCCGTGCGGCTTGGTGTCGGTGATCGTGCGGTCGGCGATGGTATAGCGGCCCGGACCCGTGTCGATCAGGGTGCCCGGCTTGACGCGGCCCGTGTCGAGCGCCAGTGACACCGTGATCGGCTTCAGGGTCGAACCGGGCTCAAAAGTATCGGTCATGACGCGGTTGCGCAGCTGCTGGCCCGTCAGCTTGCGGCGGTCGTTCGGGTCGTAGCTCGGGTAATTGGCCAGGGCCAGCACTTCGCCCGTGTGCACGTCGAGCACCACGGCGCCGCCAGCCTTGGCGTTGAATTTCTCCACAGCTTCCTTCAGCTGCGTGAAGGCGATGTACTGGATTTTACTGTCGACGGACAGGGTCAGGTCCTTGCCGTCATGCGGTTCGTGGATGAAGCCGATGTCTTCGACGATGTGGCCCAGGCGGTCCTTGATCACGCGGCGGCTGCCGGTGGTGCCGACGAGGGTTTTCTGCTGCGCCAGTTCCATGCTTTCCTGGCCCACGTCTTCCACGTTGGTAAAGCCCACCACGTGGGTCATCACTTCGCCCTGTGGATAGAAGCGCTTGTATTCCTTGCGCTCGTCGATGCCGTCGATGCCCAGCTTGGAAATCTTGTCGGCCACGTCCATCTCGACCTGGCGTTTCAGGTAAACGAAGCTGCGGTCCGAATCGAGTTTCTTGCGCAATTCGTTGACATTCATTTCCAGCAGGCCGGCCAGCGCATTGATTTTTTCGGGCGATGCCTGCAGCACGTCGTCGGGAATGGCCCAGATGGCTTTCACGGGGACGGACGAGGCGAGCACCTGGCCATTGCGGTCGGTGATCTTGCCGCGCGTGGCCGGCAATTCCAGGGTGCGCTCATAGCGCGCCTTGCCCTGCTTTTGCAGAAACTGCGTCGATACGCCCTGCAGCCACAGGGCGCGCGCGCCCAGGCCGGCGAAAGCGAAGAACAGCAGGAACAGCACGACGCGCGAACGCCAGACGGGCAGACGCACCGCCAGTACGGGGTTCTTCGAGAATGGCACGCCTTTCGATGCCGCCACCCGGCCGTTGCTATTACCGCCCAACTTCATTATTCGCCCTCCGTCAGGTATTGCGTACGCGCCGCCGTCAGCGGCGTCATGCTCAGGTCGCGCCGCGCGATCGATTCGATGCGTTCATGCTTGCCCAAAGTGGACTGGTCCAGCTGCAGTTGCGCCCAGTCGATGTCGAGCTGGCGCGACAGCGCTTGCGCGCGCTCCAGGTCGATCAGCAAGTGGCGCGACTGATACTGCGCATTCACCAGCGACAGGCCGCAGCACACCAGCAGGGCCGACAGCACGACACACAGCTTGCCAGTCATCGGGCGCCGCCACGAACTGGAATGGGCAAACGCTGCGCCACGCGCATCACGGCCGAACGCGAGCGCGGATTGCCCTCGATCTCGGCATCGGACGGCTTCATCTTCGAAATCAGCTTCATTTCCGGCTGCGGCAAGTCGACCGCGCGGATCGGCAGGCGGCGGTCAGGCTGCTCCACGTTCGCCTTCGAGGCGAAGAAGCGCTTGACCATGCGGTCTTCCAGCGAGTGAAAACTGATCACGGCCATGCGCGCGCCGGGTGCCAGGCAGGCATACGCCTGGCTCAGACCGATCTCGAGATCCTCGAGCTCTTTGTTAATGAAAATGCGTATGGCCTGAAAGGTGCGGGTAGCGGGGTCCTTACCCTTCTCGCGGGTCTTGACGGCGCCTGCCACGATGCCGGCAAGCTGTCGTGTGCTTGAAATTGGCTGGACTGCCCGGCCAGCAACAATCGCCTTTGCAATCTGAAAAGCAAACCGTTCTTCCCCATAATCGCGTATCACTTTCTCTAAATTCTGCTCGGTTTCCACCGCCAGCCATTCGGCCGCGGAGATGCCGCGCGTGGTATCCATGCGCATGTCCAGCGGTCCGTCGTTGCGGAAGCTGAAACCGCGCGCCGCGTCGTCGACTTGCGGCGACGAGATGCCCAGGTCAAGCAGGATGCCATCGACCTGCTGCACGCCGCGTTCGGCCAGGCTGGCCGTCATGGTGGCAAAACTGTCGTGGACGATTTCAAAGCGGGGGTCGCCGATCTGTTCGGCCGTGGCGATGGCTTGCAAATCCTTGTCGAAGCCGATCAGGCGCGCGTCGGGCGCCAGGCGCGACAAGATCAATCGGCTATGGCCGCCGCGGCCAAACGTGCCATCGACATAAATGCCGTGCGCGCGGTCGCCCGACAAGTCGAGCGCATCGACCGCTTCATCGAGCAGCACCGTGCGATGCTGAAATTCCGGCACCGTGAGTTGTGTCATTACGGAGCCTTAGAAAGAAAAATTGGAAAGTACATCGGGGGTGCCGGCATCGATCGCCTGCTGTTCTTTGTCGGCCAACTTGGCGGCATCCCATATTTCAAAGTGGCTGCCCATGCCGATCATCATGACTTCGCGCGCCAGTCCGACGGCGTTGCGCAATTCGGGCGAGATCAGCACGCGGCCGGCCGAGTCCAGCTCGACGTCGACGGCGTTGCCGAGGAAGATGCGCTGCCAGGCGCGCGCCGACATGGGCCAGGCGGCGATTTGCTGGCGGTGGCTTTCCCACACGGGACGGGGAAAAAACAGCAGGCAGCCATCGGGGTGTTTGGTGAGTGTCAAGCGGCCTTCGCATTGAATCGCCAGCGCGTCACGGTGCTTGGCAGGGATAGACATCCTGCCTTTGGCATCGAGATTGATTGCGGACGCGCCTTGAAACACGGAAGACCTTTTTGAGCTTGGGTTGCGACGCTTGCGCATCGCGATGAAAAGGGAAAATTTCCCACAAAAACACACTTTTTCACACAGTTGCCCACTTTAGAGGAAGCAAAGATAGTGGTCAAGCGGTTTCCGATTGGCAAAACAGGAATTTTATTAATGAAATTAAGGACTTAGCGCATATCGTTGAAGGAGTCTGAAATAAAAATATATCGATAAATTAGATACTTATGAAAGATAGTGAATGTGCTACCTCATCTGCACACATGTGTTTTCCTACCGTAAACATCGAAAAAAACGAAATCAAAAAATTGAATTTTTTACAGTTAGTTGACACATGACAATAGTTTCGTCATCCGGACACAACAGCAATCAAGCATCGGAAAAGACTTGGTTTAGAGCAAAAGAAAATCATCCTTGGCGCGTATCGCCCCTGTTTTCCGGGCTTGGCCTGTCGCAGGAAAACTATTTTTGCAACGCAGCAATTAATTGTAACTAGGAAACTTTAACCAATTGTTCATTTTTAGTTGTCTATACAACTTTATCGTGGATGCTGTATTTTTAGAAACAAAAAAAGCCCCGTTGCGGGGGCTTTTTGGACGGCGCACAGCATGAAAAACGCTGCGGGCGATACGCTCCCTGGCAAGCCAGGAAACAGGAATTCAAGTGAAGCAGGCCGGTAGGCCGGATTTTGTTACGGCGCCTTCCCTTGCAGGTTGGCGCTATGACAGTCATTCCTCTAGGCGCCAGATTACTCGGGCGCTCAAGCTTTCTACCCGCACGCTCCGCGAGCAGCATCATCGCGTGCCTATTTGAAATTGCACCAGGTGGAGGTTACCGCGTTTCACCGTAACTTAATACGCTCGTCTCTGTGGCCCTATTCCTCGCCTTATACCTTGCGGCTTTCGACGGACGGCCGTTAACCGTCACCCCGCTCTATGGAGTCCGGACCTTCCTCCCGCCAGCGCATTGCTGCGCCGGCCAGCGACTGTCTGGCCTGCTTCACCCGCCATTGTACCGCGCCGCAGCATGTTTCTGCAAAAAGGCCTGTGCACGCGCGACACCGCTCGCCGGGCCCCTCGTCGGGTCCCGGCCCGGGGGATTGTGTAATTCGGTGTCGCCATTTCAAAAGCCGGGCCAAATCGGCTCACATAGAATGAGGCAAGCTGCTTGCATGCAGGCGCATGCGCACCGCTTGCCCCATTTCTTTGCCACCCACTAGAATATAAAGAGCCGAACATGACGCAACAACCCCGTACCGGCGGCCAGATCCTGGTCGATGCCCTGCAGATCCACGGTGTCGACACCGCCTTTGGCGTGCCTGGCGAAAGCTACCTCGACGTGCTTGACGCCCTGCACGATTCGGGCATCCGCTTCATCATCAACCGCCAGGAAGGCGGCGCCGCCTTCATGGCCGAAGCCTACGGCAAGCTGACGGGCAAGCCGGGCATCTGCTTCGTCACGCGGGGACCGGGCGCCACCAACGCCTCGATCGGCGTGCACACGGCCTACCAGGATTCCACGCCGATGATCCTGTTCATCGGCCAGGTGGGCAATGATTTCATCGACCGCGAAGCATTCCAGGAAATCGACTACCGCCGCATGTACGGCCAGATGGCCAAGTGGGTGGCGCA
Source organism: Janthinobacterium sp. BJB301 (assembly GCF_002735685.1). Classification (NCBI taxonomy): domain Bacteria; kingdom Pseudomonadati; phylum Pseudomonadota; class Betaproteobacteria; order Burkholderiales; family Oxalobacteraceae; genus Janthinobacterium; species Janthinobacterium sp. BJB301. Next base: position 51,815 of record NZ_PDZJ01000006.1, read on the forward strand.
GATCGACCGCGCCGAGCGCATTCCCGAATACCTGGCGCGCGCCTTCCAGGTCGCCACCAGCGGGCGTCCCGGCCCCGTCGTGCTGGCCCTGCCGGAAGACATGCTCATTGCGCTGGCCACGGTGGCCGACACGCGCGCCTACCAGCCCGTGCAGGCGGCGCCATCGGACGCCCAGCTGCAGCAGTTGCGCGGCATGCTGGCGACCGCGAAACAGCCGCTGGTCTTGCTGGGCGGCACCACCTGGACGCCACAAGCGTGCGCCGACCTGCAGCAGTTCGCTGAAGCCAACCACCTGCCCGTCGCCTGCGCCTTCCGTTTCCAGGACTTGCTCGACAATGCCCACCCGAACTACATCGGCGACGTCGGCATCGGCATCAACCCGAAACTGGCCGCGCGCGTGAAAAACGCCGACCTGGTCATCGCCATCGGCCCGCGCCTGGGCGAAATGACGACAGGCGGTTACACCCTGTTCGACTCGCCCGTGCCGCGCCAACGCCTGGTGCACATCCATACGGATGCCGAGGAACTGGGCAGCGTTTACCAGGCCGAGCTGATGATCAACAGCGGCATGCCGCAAGTCTGCGCCATGCTGGCCGCCATGGCGCCCGTCGATGCATCCGCCTGGCAGCATACGCCAGCAGAAGCCAAGGCTGAGCTGGCCGCCTACCAGGAGCGCCCGCCCATCTTCCAGGATGGCCAGGCGCCGCTGGACCTGTGGCAAGTCACGCAAGAAATCATGGCGCAGGCCCCCGCTGACACCATCCTGACGAACGGCGCCGGCAATTACGCCTCGTGGGCGCACCGCTTCTATCGCTACGGCGGCATGCGCACCCAGCTGGCACCAACGAATGGCGCCATGGGCTACGGCGTGCCGTCCGGCGTGGCGGCGAAGATCGTGCACCCGGAGCGCACCGTGATCACGTTCGCCGGCGATGGCGAATACATGATGAATGGCCAGGAGCTGGCCACGGCCGTGCAATACCAGGCGGGCGTGGTCATCATCGTCTTCAATAACCAGATGTTCGGCACCATCCGCATGCACCAGGAGCGCGACTACCCGGGCCGCGTGTCGGGCACGACCCTGCACAATCCGGATTTTGCGGCGTTGGCGCAAGCGTATGGCGCGCATGGCGAAGTGGTGAATACGACAGAAGAGTTCGCCCCTGCCCTGCAACGGGCGCTGGCGCACGCCAAGGCCAACAACTTGCCGGCCTTGATCGAACTGCGCTACGACGGCAACCTGATCACGCCGAACGCGACGCTAGCCACCATCCGCGCCACGGCGGAAAAGGCGCAGGCCGCCAAATAAGCCTCCCGCAAGGCGAGAAATAACAAAGGCCCGGTCGATACCGGGCCTTTTTCTTTTTAACCGCAGCAATCGCTCAGGCTGTGGGCACGGGCGCGCTTTCCTCGGCAGGCACTGCCTCGGCGGGCACTGCCTCGGCGGGCACTGCCTCGGCGGGCGCTTGCGGCACCGGCGGGCATGGCGTGCAATGCTTCAGGGGACGGCCGAAATCGCGCACGCGGCTCAGTTTCATCGGCATGCGCACGTTGCCGCCGCAGTAATCGCCTTCCAGGGTCAGGGTCTGGCCATCTTTGGAAAACTTGCCGACGATGGTGCGCTCTTCGCTGTCGGCGCCGGCGATGGTGAAATCGAAGGCGCCCGTGGCGGCGTCCAGGTTGACGTCGTTGGCCACGATGGGCCAGCTCAGGGCGCCGGCAGTGAATTCATAGATGACGGAATCGGCTTCGGCAAAGCGGTGCAGCGTCACGCGCTGGCCGCCGATTTCGCCGCTATCCTTTTGCAGGCACAGGTCGGAGTAGACGGCCACGCCGTAGCGCTCCAGTCCGGCCGGCTTCTTGCCCTTGACGGCAGCGACAGCGGCGCCCGTGGCGCCAGCAAGCAGCAGCGCGGCCAGCAAGGCGGCCAGGCGCGGCGAGGTGAATGAATACATGGCATTCCTTTACTTGAGTAACGGCGTCATTATAACTGGCGCCGCACATGCAAAAACGCGCTGCCAGGCCGAAGCCAGACAGCGCGTTTCCTTGCTTATCAGCATCCCCGAAGGGATGCTGGCAGCGGTACTAAGCTTCGCTTTCGCGAATATTAGAACGAGTGACGAACGCCAACGTTGAAGGCTTTGTCGCCCGTACCAACATTGCTGTTGTTACCAACGGTGTAGCCTGCGCCGTTTTTGTTCTTGATCTTGGCGTACGAAGCGTAGGTGCTCGTGCGCTTCGACAGAGCGTAGGAGTAACCCAGTGCCCATTGATCAGCGTCAGCGTTAGCGATGCCTTTGTCGTTCGTGCGGATGAACGAAGCCATTACGGTGCCAGCTGGGCCAACAGGTACGGTTGCGCCGACCAGGATGTTGTTGCTGTCGGTGCTGAAGCCAGCCGAAGTGTAGTTAAACGCGTTAACGTTGCCGTTGTTGCGGATGGCGCTGTTTTGGCCTTTGTTCACGCCGTAAGCGACGTAAGCTTTTGCAACTGCGAAATCGTAGTTAACAGCAGCCAGGTAGTTACGGCCGCTACCGGTTTCGGTCAGCGCGGTGTCGTTAGCGGTGTTGTTGTAAGCGATACGAGCGTTCAAAGGACCGTTCGAGTAGCCAGCCGACGCGCCGATTTTGCGGCCGATTTTGTTCGACTCAGCGTTTTCGCCGAAGGTGTAAGCCACGTCAGCGTCAAAGCCGTTGAAGTTTGGCGAGGTGTACAGCACGGTGTTGCTGGTGCGGGTGTTCGCTGGGAACAAGTTTTTAGCGGAACCAGCGTAGCCAGCTGCGAATGGATCAGCAACTTTCGACAGGGTGTTGTACCAAGGGGTGTATTGACGACCCAGGGTCAAGGTACCGGTCGTTTTGCTGCTCAGACCAACGTAAGCTTGACGATTGAACAAGGTACCTGCAACGTCTTGTTGACCGTTGTCAACGCCGAAGCCCGATTCCAGAACGAACAGAGCCGACAGGCCGCTGCCCAGATCTTCGGTGCCTTTGAAGCCGATACGGGAAGCCGAAGCAATGCCGCTGTCCAGTTTGTTAACGTTGCCGTTAACACCGCCGCGCTCGCTGACGAAACCAGCGTCAACGGTACCGTAGATAACAACGCTCGATTGAGCTTGGGCTACGCCAGTGGCTGCTGCCAGAACTGCCAGGGTGATCAGAGTTTTTTTCATTGCGATTTCCTTTAATTTTTGAAGCAAAAAGTAATACAGCCTATGCATCTCGAGCTGCGCTCTAACAGAGCGCTTTTTATGAGTGAGGGCAAGGTCTCCACCTGCCACATTGCTGTTCCGGTCAGGGGAACAATTCACATCGGTATCGGCACGCTATTGCACCGATAAGCTTGAAGGCTGCAGAGCGACCGTATTTTCATGCGCCGGTTCGGTGCTCAAAGGGCACCGGAAGCGGCACTATAACGACCGTTTCACATTCCATCAAGTTCCAACATGTTACTTCCGGTACCAGGCCGAGTGCTTTTTCAGGCATCCCGGCCATCGCCAACCGTACTACGCGACAGAGCCAGTGCCCCTTGCCAACCAATGCATTGGCCTGATTGACCATTCCATCATAGCGCATGCCTTGTCGACACCCGTTGTATTAGTGCAACAGTATCAGGCGCGTGATTAAAACATCAACATGCTTTACCCATCATTTACCCTTCATGACTTACGCGACAAAGCGCACAATTTGTCAGGCGATAATGGATAAACGGAACGAAGCATACACGGCATCGCCAATGTTTGCTGCCGGATGCCCAAAAACGGGAAATATCACGCTCTGTTTTGGTGCGTTGCCGCATTATTCAGGGGCGTAGACGCCATTTTTGACGTCGGCGCGCGTGTCAGGAAAATAGGCAGAGTATCAACACAATTACTGACTTTCCGGTAATTTAAATTGCTCACATAGAAATGTTTTCCATGTTTTGCGGCTAACTCTTCAGCCACCCGCCTAGAACCGATGAGGACGACTCTTGCTTGCAAATTGCGCATCAGTTGAAACAAATTCTTACAATGTTGCCTTCTCAATATTTCGACATATTTGTGTTTAAAAAACGACACATTGACCGAAATCAAGTTTTCGCTTCCCCCATTCCACACAATTTACTTTTTCTTTTTCGCATTTTTTGCTTATAAGCATCAAAAATCAGCCTTAACGCTGGCTTGCGCGGCGGAGCATGCGCATGAAAGGGCCCAGCACCGGCAGTTTTTCATACAATTCTTCCGCCGCATCCCAATAATCGCGGTGCAATACCACCCGTCCCTGCGCATCGAAACGCACATGTGTGGCGCCACGAATACATTGTTCGCCAGATACCAGGCGTTTCATGCGAAAGCGAAACTCCCACGTCAGGAACGCTTGCTGCCCCTGCCCCAGGCTTTCCAGCACGATAAACCGTGGCGCATCGACTTGCACGAACATGTGCTCAAAGATGGCCAGGATGGCGGCATGCCCCACCACCTCATTGAACGGGTCCTTGAAATGGGCGCCTGGCGCATACACGGCGCCCAGCTGGGCCAGGCCTTCCAGGCTCAGGTGTTCGTAAAACGCCACCAGGCGCGCCAGCGCCTCTTCCATGCATTCCGTGTCCAGCATGCTTGTGTTCATACACCCGTCACCTTCCGGATCAGCCAAAAATAGGCGCGGTAGGGCAACAGCCGCGCCAGGCGCATGACATTGGTAAAGCGCTTGGGAAAGTGGATGTGGAACTGGCCCCGTTCGATGCCGTCGAGCATGGCGGCGGCCGCGTCACGCGCCGTCATCAGGGCCGGCATGGTGAAATCGTTGTCCGCCGTCAAGGGCGTGGCGACAAAGCCGGGATTGATCTGGTACACGCCGATGCCGCGCGGATGCAGGTCCAGGTACAGCGACTCCGTCAGGTTAATCAGCGCCGCCTTGCTGGCGCCGTACGCGAGCGCCTTGGGCAAGCCGCCATAACCGGCCACCGAAGCGACGATGCCGATGCCGCCACTGCCCTGGCGCAATAGCCACGGCAAGGCCTGCTCCAGGCAATTGAAGACGCCGCCCACATTCAGGGCCAGCAAGCCCTGGGCCGCCTCGAGGTCGAAGCTATCGGCGCGCATAGCCTGATAGCCGCCGGCGACCACCAGTATCAGGTCGATATGCGTCCACTGCTGCTGCAATTCTACGAAGACGGCCCGCAGCTGCGCGTGCTGGGTGATATCGAGCGGCAATGCCTGCGCCAGCGCCTGTCCCTCGCACAGCCGCTCAAGGCTGGCGCGATGGCGGGCTGACAAGGCCACGCTGGCGCCCTGCTCCAGCAACAAGGTGGCGCACGCGGCACCGATGCCGCTGGAAGCGCCGATGATCCATACGCGCTTGCCGGCCCAGCTGGTAACCTTGCGATTCATGGGGCCGCCTGCGGACGCTTGCTGAACGATAAAGTGACGGCGCCCAGGCTGAAGCCGAACTTGCTCATGGCGGCGCGATTCAGCATGACCTTGTCATCCATCAGGAACATCCAGTCCTCGAAGTCGACGTGGTAGACCGTGCCATCGACGGGCAACGCCATCACGTATTGCCAGCGCAGCGCATTGCCGGCCACTTCGCCGATGGCTTCCCCGATCACGTCGGGCGCCGTGCCGATGAAGCGCCCGGGCGCCGTCTTGCGCAAGGTCCACACGCGCCGTTGGCGGCTGCCGTCCGAATACGTGAAGTCTTCATCCAGGGTGCCCGTCTCGCCCACCCAGCTGGCCCGCATCACCACGGTGAAGCGCTTGACCACCTTGCCGGAGCGGTCCTGGAAGATGCCGTGGGCATCGAGCGTGCCATTGAAATACTGTTGCAGATCCAGTATGGGCAATTCCTGCGCATACGTGGCCGGCGTGGGCGGCGTGGAGCAGGCGGCCAGCGCCAGCATCAGGACCGCCAGCGGCAAACGGTGTTTGCAATAACTCATGAAGCGCATGCGCGATTCTCCAGGTGGTCACTATATATATGTTGCAAGGGTGCACGCCACAACAGTAACGCCGCCAGCAGTTTCAAGGCGCAGGGAAGCAAGGCGTAGGCGGCAGCCAAGGCCGGCAAGCCTTTGCTGCTGCCCGGCACATAGCCGAGCCAGGCCAGCAGGGGCAAGGCGATACCGGCCGCCAACGCCAGGCTCATCTGGACGCCCCAGTTCCACCAGCCGAAATACGCCGCTTCGTGCCGCCCGGCATGGCCGGCCGCGCCGATCAGCCCTGCCAGCAGGGCCGGCGGCAAGGCCAGGTCGGCGCCCAGCGCCAGGCCCGACAGCAGACAGATGGCGGCAAAGCCCCAGGCGGCGCCCGCGCCCAGGCCATACGCCCAGACAAACACGGTTGCGGCCAGCAGCATGGCACCACACCAGGCACGGGCTTCGCCAAAGCGTCGCGCCAGGGCCACCCACACGGGCATCGAGGCGGCCGCCGCGCAAAAGTAGACGATCAGGAACGGCCCTGCGTAATGGCCCAGGCGCAAGTAGTCAGTGGCAAAGAACAGGAACAGGGTGGCGGGAATGGCGGCCGCCACGCCATTGACGAGCAAGACGGCAAACAGCCAGCGAAAGGCGCGCTGGCGAAACGGCAGGCGCCAGGCGCCAGCGGGCAGCGCCTGCGGGCCTTGGCGCAACACCGGACGCGGCGCGCGCGCCAGCAGCAGCGCACCCGCCGCCAGCAGGCAGACGGCGAAGGCCAGCGACAAGCCGTCATAGCCGAGCACGGAAGTGAGCCCCGCTGCCAGGATCACGCCGAGCAAGCCGCAGCCTTCGCGCACGGCCGTCACCCGCGCCCGCTGCGCGCGCAGCTGGCTCAGGGCCGCGCCCCAGCTCTGGTGCGCGATGCCGGCCAGGCCATAGGCGGCATACACGAGCAGCAAGGCGGCCAGAAACCAAGCCAGGGTGGCAGCTTCCCGCATGGCCGGCGGATGGAACAGGGCAGCAAAGCCCAGCAGCAGCAAGGGCAGCGAGGCGCCAACATATATTGCATAGCTGCGCCCGCCACGTGCCATCCAGACACCGAGGGCAGGATCGATGAAGGCGGCGGCGATGCGTGCCGCCAGCAGCACGGCACCGATTTGCGCCAGGTCAAGACTGCTGCGCTGCGCATAAAACGGCGCCACATATATATAGATGGGCAGCGCCAGCATGGCCAGCGGCAGGCCGAACAGGCCATAACTGAACAAGGCAGGCAAGGTCAAGGCGCTGGCCCCGGCGTTCATGGCAGCGGCGCCGCACTCTGCAGCAAGGCCGCGCGCAGCTTCGGTGCCGTGGTCGACGGCGAGAGCCAGATGGCAAAGAAGGCGCGCGCGAAGTCGCCATCCGTCACGTCGGCCAGCACCTTGCCATCGAGATAAAAACGCACACCGGGCGCGATGCCCGCCCGATAGGCGCCCGCGATGCGCTGGTCTTCCTTGACGTCAGGAAAGATGCGCTGCATGGTGGCCAGCCAGGCCAGGCGCTGCTCCGGCGTACCCGCGCCGATTTTCTGCATCTGTTCGTAGCTGGCTTCGGCGATTTTCTTGCCGTCGAGCGCGCGCGCGTAGCGCAGTTCCAGTACAAACGGCGCCGATTCGGATGCCGTACCCTGGTAGCCTTGCGGTCCCACCCAAAGTTGCGCGCGGTAAATACGCATGCCGAACCACGTGTATTCGCCCTCGCCCGCCAGGCGGGCCTCGGGTACGTCGGCAACGATAAAGGCTGGCGGCGCGGCAGCGGCGCCCAACATGGTCAATGACAGCACAACAGTGGCAAGCAGGCGGCGCATGGTCAGTCCTTGATCAGGGTAAATTGCATCACATCCGTGTTGTGCTCCTGGAAGGCGGCCTCGCAATACGCGAGGTAAAACTCCCAGGTGAGCAGGAAACGGCCATCGAAACCCTGCTTTTCCAGCGCCGCGCGCTGGGCCAGGAAGCTGGCGCGCCACTGGCGCAAGGTTTCCGCGTAATCGAGGCCAAAGCTGAAGGCGTCTTCCACGCGCAAGCCCTGCGCCTCGGCGGCGCGGCGAAACCCGGCCGGCGAAGGCAGCATGCCGCCCGGGAAAATGTACTGTTGAATGAAATCCGTGCTCTTGCTGTAGCGCTCGAACAGTTCGTCGGCGATGACGATGGTCTGGATGCAGGCGCGTCCGCCCGGCTTCAGGTTGCGCGCCACACACTCGAAATAGCCGGGCCAGTAGCTTTGTCCCACGGCTTCGAACATCTCGATCGAGGCGATGGCGTCGTACTGGCCATGGCTGTCGCGGTAATCGCACAGCTGCAGGTCGGCCTGCCCTGCCAGCCCCGCATCGTGCAGGCGCTGGCGCGCATAGGCGAGCTGTTCGGTCGACAAGGTCAGGCCCGTCACGTGGGCGCCGTAGCTGCGCGCCGCCGTTTCCGCAAAGCCGCCCCAGCCGCAGCCGATTTCCAGCACGCGCTGGCCCGGCTGCAGTTGCAACTGGTCCGCGATGCGCCGGTATTTGGCACCTTGCGCCTGCTCCAGGCTGGCGCCTTCGGAAAACAGCGCGCTCGAATACGTCATCGACGGGTCCAGCCACAGCTGATAAAAGGCGTTGCCGATGTCGTAATGGGCGTGGATATTCTTCTTGCTGCCGGCACGCGAATTGCGGTGCAGCAGATGGCGCACCTTATAGATCAGGTTGCCCCACCAGTTGCCGTAGATCAGGGATTCGATGTGCGCACGGTTGCGTATCATCAATTCGATCAAGCCCGGCAAATTATCCGTGCGCCAGTCCCCCGCGATAAACGTTTCGGCAAAGCCGATGTCGCCCGAGCGCAGGACGGCCGCGCACAGGCGCCAGTTGTGCAAGTCCAGGGTGACGGGCTGGCTGCCATCGCCGTACAGCAAGATGCTGCCATCAGGCGTGCGCAGGCGCAAAGCGCCATATTGCAATTTTTCCAGCAAGCGCACAATCATGCGCCCGGCAGCGGGCATGTCACGATGGTCATGCACATGCACGGGAGTGGAACTGCTGCGCGCATGCAGGCCGGTCGGCAGGGAATCGGAGCTCATCGGGACACCTTTTCTTGTGGAGGGTGGGGTTTGCTGAAAAACGGCACGCGGCGCAGCCACAGGCGCAATGCCTGCCAATGGATGCGCGCCATCACGCCAAAGGTCATCAGGGGGTAGCGCAGCAAGGCCCAGGCGATGGCGCCATCGCGCAGCGGCTGCGCCGTGCCGGACAAGCTCGTCCGCAGCAGCGGGCCGTCGAGGTCGTCGTAATCGACCCTGGCCAGGTGGCGCTCGCCGCCCTGAGCCTGATTGCGCAGGAAACGGAAGCGGTACTGGCCTTCCACCTTGCAAAACGGCGACACGTGGAAAATTTTCTTGGCGACCAGTTCGCTGCCAAAGGCAATCGCGCCGCCCTGCTCGAGCAAGTACAAATGGCGCTCGCCAAAGGTATTGCGCACATCGCAGAGCACGGCCCGCAGCGCGCCGTCAAGCCCGTGGCAAAACCAGAAACTGACGGGATTGAAGACATAGCCGAACATGCGCGGCATCGTTTGCAGCCAGATTTCGCCGCCCGCGTCGACCACGCCATGCTGGCGCAGCAAGCCGTCGATCCAGTCCAGCAGCGGCGTCGTGCCATCGCCATGGTCGCTGTCGCGGAAGGACAGCACATTGGCGCCGTTGCGCGAAATCAAACGGGCAGCAAAATCGTGCGCGCCCAGGCTGCGCAAGGGCAAACGCAAATAAAACATGCCGTAAGCAAAGGCATGCGCGCGCGGACGCAGCCGCGCATGGCGCACCCGTCCCAGGCACAGCTGGGGCTGCGGCCGGAGCGGCTGCGTGGGATCACGCGGCATGGCCAAGCTCCGCCGACGCCAGGCCATTGAGTGCTTCGGCCACGGCCAGGCCCGACTTCAAGCCGTCTTCATGGAAGCCGTAGCCAGTCCAGGCGCCCGCGAACCACGTGTGCTGCGCGCCCTGGAAGCTGGCCAGGCGCGCCTGGGCCGCAATGGCCGCGCCATCGAACACGGGATGGGCATACGAAAACTCGTCGATGATGGTCGCCGGATCGGGCTCGTCGAGCGGATTGAGCGAAACGATGACAGGCGTGGTGAAGGGCAAAGGCTGCAACTGGTTCAGTAAATAATGCACGCACACTTGCGGCGCATCCCCGTGCGCGGCCGGCCGGCCCTGGTAATTCCAGGCCGACCAGGCACGGCGGCGCTGCGGCAGGCAGGACGCATCCGTATGCAGTACCGCGCGGTTGGGCTGGTAGCGCACGGCTTCGAGCACGGAGCGCTCGTCGTCGCGGATGTCTCCCAGCAGGGCCAGCGACTGGTCGCTATGGCAAGCGAGCACGACGTGGTCGACGTGGTCGACGCCGGCGGCCGTCTGCAGTTCCACCATGCGGGCGCCACCGTGCTGCTGGCGGCGCACGGCCAGCACGGGGCAAGCCAGGCGCTGCTGTGGGATGCCTGCCAGCAATTTTTCCACGTACACGCGCGAGCCGCCCCGCACCGTGCGCCATTGCGGCCGGTCGCTCACTTGCAGCAAGCCATGGTTGTGGCAGAAACGGATGAAGGTGGCCAAGGGAAAGGCCAGCATCTGGCGCGCCGGACACGACCAGATGCAGGCGGCCATCGGCAACAGATACCAGTGGCGGAACTCGTCGCCATAGCCGTGCAGGTCGAGAAACTCGCCCAGCGACACGGCCGGCGCCGGCAAGGCGGCCGTGGCCAGGGCGCTGGCCTGGCGGTTGAAGCGCAGAATGTCGCGCAACATGCGCAGAAAGGCGGGGCGCAGCAGATTGCTGCGCTGGGCAAACACGGTGTCCAGATTGGCGCCAGCCCATTCCAGCACGCGGACGTCCGGCGCAGCGCCCAGCGGCATCTTCACGGAAAACGACATATCGCTGTCGGCCGCCTCGACGCCCAGTTCCTGGAACAGTTGCACCAGGTGCGGATACGTGGCGTGGTTAAACACGAGAAAACCCGTGTCGACGCCATGCGTGATGCCATCGAGCGTGACATCCACCGTATGGCTGTGGCCGCCAAAATAGTCGCCCGCCTCGTACAAGGTGACGTCCCGGCCCGATTGCGCCAGGCGATAAGCACACGACAAACCTGCGATTCCTGCTCCGACGACGGCAATTTTCATGAGTACACCTGCATTAAGTTTGTCCTGGACAAAATCAGCTTCATGGATAATCGATGAAATATTGATTCATGTCAATGAGTGTGCGAGCCGCTCCAAAACTCATACGCCCGCGATTTCCAATCGGATTCAGCTATTTGGTATGGGGCGGCGGAAGGCGTAAAATGCATGCCACGTTCTTCCGCATGCGAGCAAAGCCACTCTGGTATGGATACTGACCTGCAACCTACTTCCGCCTTCAGCATCAGCGATGTCGAACGCGATACCGGACTGGCCAAGGAAACCTTGCGTGTGTGGGAGCGCCGCTACGCCTTTCCCCAGCCCCAGCGCGACGCCTTTGGCGAGCGCAGCTACCCGGCCGAGCAAGTGCAGAAGTTGCGCATGGTCAAGCGCTTGCTGGACCTCGGATTCCGCCCGGGCAAAATCATGCAGCACAGCACCGTGCAATTGCAGCAGCTGGCCAGCGCCAGCAGCGCGGCGCCGTCAACGCCAGCCCCCCAGCTCGAACACTACCTGTCCCTGTGCCGTGGCCACCAGATGGCAGAACTGGGCGACGCCCTGCGCAAGGCGCTGGCCGTGCTGGGCCTGAAAGCGTTCACCATCGACGTCATCGCCCCCCTCACCGGCATGGTGGGCGAAGCGTGGGCTTGCGGCGAACTGGCCGTGTATGAGGAGCATCTGTACAGCGAAACCTTGCAAACGGTGATGCGCCACGCCATCTTTTCCCTGCCACAAGCTAGCAGCCCGTCCACGCGCTCCCCACGCATCGTCCTCAGTACCTTGCCGCAGGAGCGTCATGGCCTGGGGCTGCTGATGGCCGAGGCGCTGTGCGCGGCGGCCGGCGCCCATTGCATGTCGCTGGGCGTGGAAACGCCGCTGACGGACATCGTCGCGGCCGCCCGCGCGCAACGGGCGGACATCGTGGCGCTGTCGTTTTCCAGCGCCAGCAAGCAACGGCAGACGCGCGACAGCCTGCAGCAGCTGCATGCAAGCTTGCCGCCCAACATGGAATTGTGGGCCGGCGGACGCAGTCCTGTGCTGACCAGGCAGCCGCCACACTTTTTGCATGTGCTGGACCTGCGGCAAGTCGACGAAAGCATCGCCGACTGGCGCCGCCGCCACCAGGCACTGGCCCTGCAAACCCACTGAACCGGCTGAAAAGCGCGGCAACTGCGGCGATCTCCGTGGATAGCCGCGCAATGTTGCCAATCGAACAGTAAAGCATGAAGGGCCGGGCGCGCTCTGGTAGAATAGCCCGTAACACAGTGTCCGGCGCCGCCGGGCCTTAGGTCAGCACCCGCCACCACACATCCATGTTTAGTTTCTTCAAGAAAAAACCCATCGCTCCCGAGGCTGCACCAGCCGAGCCTCTCGTCCTTCCCGCCGCCACGCCGCCTGCCGCTACGCCCCTGAGCGGTGCGCCGGCCGAGCTCGTGCCCGTGATCGTGGCCGCCGAACCCGAGAAAAAATCGTGGATGACGCGCCTCAAGGCCGGCCTGTCGAAAACCTCGAACACCCTGTCCGTGCTGTTTGTCGGCGCGAAGATCGACGACGCCCTGTACGAAGAGCTGGAAGCGGCGCTGCTGATGTCCGACGCCGGCATCGACGCCACGGAATTCCTGCTGACGGAACTGAAGAAGAGGGTCAAGGAAGACAAGCTGCTCGACGCAGCCGCCGTCAAGGCCGCCCTGAAAGTGCTGCTGATCGACCTGCTCTCGCCGCTGGAAAAGCGCTTCGAGCTGGGCCGCCACAAGCCGCTGGTGATGATGATTTCCGGCGTGAATGGCGCCGGCAAGACCACCACCATCGGCAAGCTGGCCAAGCACATGCAGTCGAACAACCAGTCCGTGCTGCTGGCCGCGGGCGACACCTTCCGTGCCGCCGCGCGCGAGCAGTTGATGGTCTGGGGCGAGCGCAACAACGTCACCGTGATTTCGCAGGAATCGGGCGACCCGGCCGCCGTGGCCTACGACTCCGTGCAATCGGCGAAGGCGCGCGGCATCGACGTGGTCATGGTCGACACGGCAGGCCGCTTGCCGACGCAGTTGCACCTGATGGAAGAATTGAAGAAAATCAAGCGCGTGATCGGCAAGGGCATGGATGGCGCACCGCATGAAACCTTGCTCGTCATCGACGGCAACACGGGCCAGAACGCCCTCACGCAAGTGAAGGCCTTCGACGATGCCCTGCAGTTGAGCGGCCTGGTGATCACCAAGCTGGACGGCACCGCCAAGGGCGGCGTGCTGGCGGCAATTGCCCGCGTACGTCCCGTGCCCGTGTATTTCATCGGCATCGGTGAGAAAATTGAAGACTTGCAGCCTTTCGTGGCTGCCGAATTTGTCGAAGCGCTGCTCGGATAAGCCCATACATGATTGAATTTCAGCACGTCTCCAAGCAATACTCCCCCGATGCCGTGGCGCTCAGCGACATTTCGCTCAGTATTGCCAAGGGCGAGCTGGTGTTTCTGGCTGGCCCGTCCGGCGCAGGCAAATCCACCTTGCTGAAAATGATCGCCGCCATGGAACGCCCCACGTCGGGCAAGCTGATCGTCAATGGCCAGGATATGGCGAAGATCAAGCCTGCCGGCGTGCCGTTTTTGCGCCGTAACATGGGCCTGATCTTCCAGCAGCAAAAATTGCTCAACGACCGCTCCATCCTGGCCAACGTCATGCTGCCGCTGCTCGTCGTCGGCGCCCACAAGGCGGCCGCCGAACAGCGCGCGCGCGCCGCGCTCGACAAGGTGGGACTGCTGGACCGCGCCATGGCGCGACCGCTGTCGCTGTCGGGCGGGGAACAGCAGCGCGTATCGATCGCGCGTGCCATCGTCAACCGGCCGCAGATCATCCTGGCCGACGAACCGACGGCCAACCTGGACCGCGCCAGCGCCAACAAGGTGCTCGACGCCCTGAAAGCATTCCACTCCGTGGGCGTGACCTGCCTCATTTCCAGCCATGACGAACAGATGCTCGACGCCGCCGCCCGCGTGATCCACCTGAAAAACGGCCAGCTGGTCGCCATCGACAAGGCCACGCAGGCGCCCGTCTTCGCGCCGCCCGATCCCGATTTTGCGCCCTCTCCCGACCAGGACGACGCGCAGGGAGAACAGGCATGAGAGGCTGGTTCCGTCAACACCGCTTCGCCCTCGGTTCGGCACTGATTCACTTGCGCAAGTCGCCGGGCGGCTTTCTATTGAACGTGCTCGTCGTCGCCATCGCCCTGTCGCTGCCGTTCGCCGGCTTGACCATGCTCGACAACGTGCGTCCCATGTCGGAACAGATGTCGGTCGACCCGGAAATCAGCGTCTTCCTGAAGATCGACACGCCGCGCGAGCAAGCCGTGGCCCTGGCCAGCGCCATGCGCAAGATCGTGGGCCCGCAAAAGGCGAAGATCGTCTTCATCCCGCGCGAACAGGCGCTGGACTCGCTGAAAAACAAGAGCGGCCTGGCCGATGTGCTCAGCACCCTGGGCGACAATCCCCTGCCCGACAGCTATGTGCTGAAACTCGATGCCTTCAGCAGCGCCAGCGAAGCGCAGGATGTCGATGCGGTGGCGGAACAGCTGCGCCAGCTGCCATTCGTGGAATCGGCGCAAGTCGATTCGGCCTGGGTCAAGCGCCTGGCGGCCCTGCTGGGCGTGCTGCGCCTGGTGCTGCTGCTGCTGGCGATCACGCTGGGCGTGGCCGTGATCGCCGTGGTCTTCAATACCATCCGCCTGCAGGTGATGCAGCAGCGCGATGAAATCAGCATCTCGAAATTGATCGGCGCCACCGATACCTTCATCCACCGCCCCTTTTATTACACGGGCGCCCTGCTGGGCCTGTGCGCCGGTGCGCTGGCCCTGGGCGCCGTGGCGCTGGCCTTGCAGCCGCTGAATACCGCGATTGCCGAGTTTGCCCGCCTGTATGCGTCCGAATTCCAGCTGGTGCCGCTGGCGCCGCTGCCGATGGCCGGCTTGCTGGCCCTCAGCGCCGGCCTGGGTCTGATCGGCGCCTTCCTGTGCGTGCAGCGCCACCTGGCGCGCCTGAACTGACCTTCCTTTCCATGGCGGCGCTCCCGCGCCGCCATGCGTCTCGCCATCTCCATATTGCTGTTATATTGATATTAAGCAAGTATTCTTAAGGCTCGCTTCAGTCAGAGGCCGTAGACTGGCCATGTTGTCGTAAAGCGGCCTGCAGCGCTGTTCAGATCGCTTTTTAAATATGTATATCAAGCACTCATTCGCCATAGCATTTAGGCTATCAGGTCGATTAAATGTGCTGATTGGCACTCTCAAGCAGAGAGTGCTAATATAGGGACATACCAACAGCAGAACCGCCATGGACGCCAGATGAAGATGGTGCCGCGATCTGCAAAGTGCAAGACCGAATACGCAAAAACGAAGATACGAGCTGCCACGTCGCGTGACGTGGCCAACTGGAACAAAGCAAGACTACGAGGGAGAAAACATGACTATGATGTCCGCAACGTCCGCATTGGTTCCGACCAAAAGTAATGCGCTGGGCCTCGGGTTCACTGGCAATCTGGGCAATATCGACGCCTATATTTCGGCCGTGAACCGCCTGCCCATGTTGACCCATGACGAAGAAATTTCGCTGGCGACACGCCTGCGTGAAAAAAATGACCTGGCCGCCGCGCAAGAACTGGTGCTGTCGCACCTGCGCCTGGTGGTCTCGATTGCCCGCGGCTACCTGGGCTATGGCTTGCCGCACGCCGACCTGATTCAGGAAGGCAATATCGGCTTGATGAAAGCCGTGAAGCGTTTCGATCCGGACCAGGGCGTGCGCCTGGTGTCGTACGCCATGCACTGGGTGAAAGCCGAGATGCACGAGTACATCCTGAAAAACTGGCGCCTGGTCAAGGTCGCGACGACGAAGGCCCAGCGCAAGCTATTCTTCAACCTGCGCAGCCACAAGACGGGCCTGGACGCGATGACGCCAAAGCAGATCGATGCGCTGGCCAAGCTGCTCGACGTGAAGCGCGAAGAAGTGATCGAGATGGAAACCCGCTTGAGCGGCCGCGACATCGCGCTGGAATCGCCGACCGACGATGAGGACGACAAGTTTTCGCCGATCGCCTATCTGTCGTCGGAGCAAAGCGAGCCGACCAAGGTACTGGAAGCGGAACAAGTGACGCGTCTGCAATCGGAAGGCCTGGAAACGGCACTGTCGAAGCTGGACGCCCGTTCGCGCCGCATCATCGAAGCGCGCTGGCTGGCCAACGACGACGGCTCCGGCGCCACCCTGCACGCGCTGGCAGAAGAGTTCGGCGTATCGGCCGAACGCATCCGCCAGATCGAAGTGGCGGCGCTGAAAAAAATGAAGGGCGCCCTGGCCGCCTACGTGTAATCGCAAGCAATGCCGCAATGCAAAAGGCGCCGCAAGGCGCCTTTTAGTTTTATAACTTGATATTTATCAACAGATAAACATTGTCAGCCCTTACGCTGCAGCCAAGCCCTTGGTGATCAGCTCGGCGACCAATTCATTCAGATCCGCGCCGCGTTCCTTGGCCAGGGTCTGCAATTGCAAGACCAGATCGCTGTTCAGCTTGACGGCGAATGGCACCAGGCCCAGGGCCTGATCGCGCTTGCGCTGCTCGCGGCGGTCGATGACCACCGCTTCCTTACCGAATGCACCGGCGCCGGGAACATTCATCTTTCCCATCAGTTTCTTGGCATCGCTTTTGGCCAGGTCGGTTTTTTTCATGGTTGTTTCCTGATTTTCAAAACAGCCATTCTACGCAGTAATCGGCGCGCCGCGTGGCTGGCGCATCAATTCACCGGCAGCACGCCAATAGCGCGCCGTAAAAATATCATTTTGTTACTATCATTTTCATCCCACGCGTGAACAAGCACGCCGGGGACGCTCCACCTGAAAGGAAAAACATGCATTATCTGACCCGCTCTTACCGCACCGTGCTGCTTCCCCTGTTCTACGCCTGCCTGGCCGTGCTGGCTGGCTGCGGCGCAGCCGGCAGCGCCGGCGACGCGGAAAACACGCCGCGCAGCGTCACCCACGTGCTGTCGCCGGGCGAACAGGTGGCCATCACGGCCACCGACACCCTGAAACTCGAACGTGTCAACGACAGCCGCTGCCGCAAGGGAGCCGTGTGCGTGTGGAAAGGCTACGTCAGCTACAGTTTCAGTTTGCTCAACAGCGCAGGCGCCACGGACATCGTCTTGTCCGACTCCATGCCCGGCGCCGCCAGTTCCGTCACCGTCAACCACCTGACGTTTACTTTGCTCGACGTCGATCCGGCCACGCCGCCCGCCCTGAATGCGGCCGAGCCCACGTACCGGGTCAAAGTGAAAATCACGCAGGGCGTACTGCCCCGCTAAACGCTGTGGCGCCGCCGGCTGTCGGCCGGCGCCTGCTGCCGGTCCAGCATGCCGTAATCGCGTACGACGGCGGCAATGCGCAGCCGGTAGTCGTCAAACACGCCCTGCCGGCCGGCCGTTTGCGCCGCGCGGTGCGCTTCCAGCTGCCGCCATTGCGCCAGCGCCGCCTCGTCGCGAAAGAACGATAGCGACAGTAATTTGCCTGGTTCGCTCAGACTGCTGAAGCGCTCGATGGAAATGAAACCGTCCACTTCATCGAGCAAGGGACGCAGCGCGGCGGCCAGGTCCAGATACTGCTGGCGTCCTTCCGCGCCGGGCCAGACTTCGAAAATCACGGCAATCATTTCATTTCTCCCAGGCTAAAAACAGGGATGCGCGCGTTCAGCGACGGCAGATAACGCCACGCCAGTGGCACGCGGTCCAGCCCGTCGGCCCACGCCTGCAGGCAAGCCGTGGCAATGGCCTGCGCGATGGACTGGCCCGGGCAGGCGTGGCGGCCATGGCCAAAGCCGCACTCCGCATGGCCGGCGCTGGCCAGCACGACGACGATCATCTGCCCGGCCGCCACGCGCACGCCATCGAATTCCACGTCTTGCGCCGTGTAGCGGCGCGTATTGTGGATGGAGGGGTCATGCCGGCTGACCTCGCGCAGCAGGGCTGGCCACAGCCGGGGGGCGGCACGCACTTGCGTGGACCACTGCGGTTGCGTGCGCAAGGCAACTATGGCATTGCCCAGCAAGCCGGCCGTGGCATCGCAGGTCTGCGACAGCAGACCCACGAGGTTGGCCAGCACGCCGCCCGAGGCTCGCCAGCCCAGCGCTTCCGCCTCGGACACGACCTTGGCCAGCAAGCTGCCGGGCAATGCATCCGCCTCGCGCAGCAACACGGTAAAACCTTGCAGCAAGGCGTCTGCAGCCACTTGCGCGCCAGCCAGTTGTTCTCCATCACTCAGCGGTGACAGGCAGGCGACGAAATCGCGCGTCCAGGCGGCCAGCGCCGGCCATTGCGCTGGCGCAAAACCCAGCAAGTCCGCCATGGCAAACAGGGGCAGTTCGAACAGCGCGCCGTTCAATTGCGCGGCGCTGGCGGGCACGCGGTCGCTGGCCATGCGCAATGTCCGCGCCTGCAGGCGCGCCAAGTCCACCTGTCCCAGCGAACGCGCCAGCACCTGCTTTGGCACGGCATGCCGTTCGCCTTCATTCATGCGCACCAATTCCGCAAAGATCGCACCGCACGGCGTGCCCGCCAGGGTATCCGGCACCGGCTGGCCGGTCGGGCGCACGCGGCAATCGGGATGCTCGAGCACGGCGCGCACGCCGGCCGCGCCCGTCGCCAGCCAGCAGTCGAGCTGCGCATCGAAACGCAGCGGCGGGCCGTCCGCCAGGCGCCGATAGTAGTCATACGGCGCCGCGTGGGTAAGGGCTGAAAAAGGGTCGGCGGGGTCGATAACAAAGTCGGCGAGCGGCATGCGCATTCCATTGCAGTGAGGTGGGGACACGAGTATGCTGCTCCTTCCACCACTACACTTCGCCCTGGAACGAATCATGGATGACAAGCTTCCCTCGGCCGACATGGGACTGGCGCAACTGGCCGGCGCCATCGCCGAACCGGCCCGCGCGCGCATGCTGTGCAGCCTGCTCGACGGCCATGCGCGCACGGCCACGGAATTGGCGGCGCTGGCCGAGGTGGGCGCCTCGACGGCCAGCGCCCATCTGGCGCGCTTGCGCGACGATGGCTTGCTGTCGATGTTGGCGCAGGGCAAGCACCGCTATTACCGCCTCGCCAGCGCGGAAGTGGGCCAGGCCCTCGAAGCGCTGCTGGTGGTGGCCGGCGTGGCGGCAACGCCATTTACGCCCACCACGCCGGACCGCTTGCGCCATGCGCGCACCTGCTACGATCACATGGCCGGCACGGTGGCCGTCGCCCTGCATGACCAGTTGCAAGCGCAAGGCTGGCTGCTGGACGATGGCGGCGAAGGCGAGTATCGGCTGTCGGCATCGGGCGCGGCCGGCATGGCGGCCCTGGGCATCGACGTGCCGCAATTGCAGCGCCAGCGCCGCCGCTTCGCCTGCGCCTGCCTGGACTGGAGCGAACGGCGCGCCCACCTGGGCGGCGCGCTGGGGGCGGCCATCCTGCAGCTGGCCCTGCGCCAGCGCTGGGCCGAACGCGAACTCGACAGCCGCGCCCTGCGCCTCACGCCGGCCGGTGAACGGCGCCTGCTGGCCGCCTTCGGTGGCGCTTGACCGGCGCAGGATTTTGTATCTCGGAAGCAACTAGAACGCAAAAAAAATGCGCTTTTATCATTCTTTTCATTCATCATATGCTGCGCCCTTGAGCGATCATCTTTACCTTTCGGCCATGGAAAGAGTCTATCTTGAAAACAGTGTCATCCAGCACGCGTCCCGCCAGCACCTGCCATAACTGCAATACCGATGCGCCAGGCAACTTCTGCAGCGCCTGCGGCCAAACGACTACCCTGCACATGCCCAGCGCGCGTGAATTCCTGCATGAATTTGTCGCCCATTATGTGGCGCTTGAAGGCAAGCTCTGGCGTACCCTGGCCCTGCTGCTGTTCCACCCAGGCGCACTCAGTAATGAATACCTCGCGGGACGCCGCGTGCGCTACGTCGAGCCGCTGCGCGTCTACCTGACCTTCAGCATCCTGTTCTTTGCCATCCTCAAGTTCAGCAGCCCCGGCGTGTTCCTCACCGTTCACGACCAGCAAGCCCAGGTAGGCGCCCATGGTCCCCGCCACATTGCGGAAAACAAGACATCGACCATGCAGGTCAGCATTCTGGGCCAGACGCCCACGCTGCCGCGCCAATGGCAAGACTTTGAGCAACTGCCCACGGCCGAGAAACAAAAACTCGTGGTGGAAAGCTTTTTCCATTACGCGCCGTACGCCATGTTTTGCCTGATGCCGCTGTTCGCCCTGTTCCTGAAAATCCTTTACCTGGGCAGCGGACGCCGCTATGGCGAGCATTTCCTGTTCGCCTTGCATACGAATGCCTTCGCCTTCATCACGATGGCGCTGATGATCCTGATTCCCGTCGACCTTGTCCGCCTCGTGCTCGGCGCCTGGCTGCTGGCCTATCTGCCCTGGGCCATGTGGCGCGTGTATCCAAGCGGCAAACTCGCCACCGTCTGCCGCTGGCTGTTATTGATGGTCGCCTACAGCCTCGCCATGAGCCTGGCGATCCTGGCCTGCATCGCCATCGGCGTGATGCTGCGGCATTAAGTTACGCCACTAAGGGACGCTCTGGCGGCGCCGTATCAGGCTATCATCCTGCACGCTATCTTTTTTGGGATGCACGATGATCAGCTTCGAAGGTTTGTCCAAACAGTACGGCGCGTTCGAGGCCGTCAAGCCGCTGACCTTGCAGGTAGGAAAAGGAGAGGTCTTCGGCTTCCTGGGCCCGAACGGGGCGGGAAAAACCACCACCATCCGTATGCTGATGGGCATCCTCGTGCCCAGCGCCGGGCGCGTGCTGGTCGATGGCCTCGATTGCCACCGCGATGGCGCCGCCGTCAAGCGCAAGGTAGGCTACCTGCCCGACAATCCCATCTTTTACGATTATTTGCGCGGCCGTGAAATCCTGCAATTCGTGGCCGAAATGCATGGTTTTTCGCGCACGGAAGCGGCCGCCCGCGCGGCGCGCCTGTTGACGGAATTCGGCCTGGACGAAGCGAGCGAGGATTTCGCCGTCAATTACTCGCTGGGCATGAAGAAAAAACTGGGCCTGGCCTGCGCGCTGATCCACGATCCAGCCGTGCTGATCCTCGATGAACCGATCAACGGCCTCGACCCGCGTGCCTCGCGCGACGTGCAGGAACGCTTGCTGCGCCGCGCCGCCGCCGGCGCCACCATCTTCGTGTCCACGCATTTGCTCGATATGGCGCAAAAGCTGTGCAGCCGGGTCGCCATCATCCACCGGGGCGCTTTAGTCGCCACGGGCAGCCTGGGCGATATCCGCCAGCAGTTGTCCAGCGATGGCAGCCTGGAAGAGCTCTTCTTGCAGCTCACCGATGAAACGTCGACGGCATGACACCGGCGCCGCCCACCGCCTGGCGCGCCGTCTGGCTGCTGACCCGCTTGCGCCTGCAGCGCCTGCTCAACATCAGCGGCCGGGGGCTTTCCTTCAAGAAAAACAGTAAAAGCCGCCCCGCCACGCCGGGCAAGCGCGGCGGACGCTGGCTGCTGGGCGCGCTGCTATTGCTGCCCATGCTGTTTTCCTTTGGCAGCATCGCCCGCCACAGCGTGCTGAACATGCATTGCTTGCTGGACCAGGTCGCCGCCTGCCAGGTGCGCGGCAGCCTGCACACGGACAGCGGCCTGCTCGACCCCGTCATCACGCAACTGATGGCCACGCCGTTCAGCGCGACGCTGATCGGCGGGCTGACCCTGCAACTAACGCTGTTGTGGCTGGTCAGCGTCCTGCTGCCGCTGGGCATGGGGGAACTATCGAAGCCGGATTGGGACCTGGAATGGCTGGTCACCCTGCCCGTCAGGAAAAGCACCCTGCTGTGGGCGCGCGTGCTCGAACGCACGCTCGTCAATCCGGCCGGCTTGCTGGCCTTGTGGCCCAGCACGACCGTCATCGCCTGGTATTCGGGCCAGGGCTGGTTTTCGCCACTGTCCGGCCTGCTCGCCAGCCTCGTCCTGCTGGCCCTGGCCGCCATGCTGCGCACTCTGGTCGACACGGGTTTGCGCCTGTCGCTCACGCCATCCCGGCTGGGCAACCTGCAGGCAGTGATTTCCCTGGCCGGGCTATTGCCCATGTATATCGGCATGTCGTTCGGCATGGGCACGGGCGGCTTCGCGTATGCCTGGGCGGCGGCCATGCCCGCCTGGAGCGGCTGGACGCCGCCGGGCCTGCTGCTGCGCCTGCTCAATGCCGATGGCGTGGCCGCCTTGCTGCCCGCCATCGTGCTGCTGGCGCAATGCTTGTGCTTGATGCTGCTGGGCATGGCCATCCTGCGCCGCCAGTTGCGCCATGGCGTCGTGGGCGCGGGCCAGCGCGAAGCCGCGCGCAAGCCGGCAACGGCGCCATCGCCCACGCAGCGGTGGCGCCCGCGCATCGGCACGGCGATCCAGCGGCGCGAGCTGACGTTGCTTTTGCGCGACCGCAATTTTCTCGTGCAAGCCCTGCTGATGCCCTTGCTGATCCTCGGCGGGCAAGCCCTGTTTACGGGCCAGGTGCGCGACGTGCACGCGCTGCTGGCCAGCCCCGTCTTGCTGGCCTCCACCGGCTTTTTCCTCGGCACGTATGTGCTGCTGATGTCGGCCTTCCAGACGCTGAACAAGGAAGGCGGCGCGCTGTGGCTGCTGTACACGTTTCCCGTCTCCATCGAACAGGCGCTGCGGCAAAAGGCGCAGCTGTGGGCCATGCTGGCCCTGCTGTATCCTTTGATACTGTTCGGTGCGGCGCTGGCCTGGCTGCCCGCGTGGTCGTGGCAGACGGCGGGCCTGATGCTGCTGGCCCTGGCCGGCATCCCTTTGTATGCGCTGATCGCCGTGGCGCTGGGCGTGTTTGCCAGCGACCCGCTGGCCACGGAAACCACGGCAAAGGTGCGCTCCACGTATATGTACCTGTATTTGCTGCTCACCGGCCTGTACATCGCCGCGCTGGCCGCCGGCAGCCTGGTGCAGCAACTCGTGTTTGTCGTGTTCACGGGCGCGCTGGCCGTGGCCCTGTGGCAAAAGGCGCGCGACGCGCTGCCCTGCCTGCTCGATCCCGCCGCTTCGCCGCCAGCGAGAATAGCGGCGGCCGATGGCCTGATCGCCGCCATGCTGTTTTTCATCTTGCAGACACTTTCCTTGATCTTGCTCAAAGGGAGCAGTGCGACGCCGCTGGCGCAGCTAGCCATCGCCTTCGGCGCGGCCGGTACGCTCACGTATGCGCTGCTGCGCCTCGTCTACTGGCGCGCCAGGACGGCCGGCGTGCCGCGCATCGGACAGGGCCGCCAGCCGTGGCGCCGGGGAGTCGCGGGCGCCTGTGCCGCAGTGCTGTTCGGCATCGGCTACGCGGCCCTGTTGCCGCCGCCCGCTGCACCATTGATGCAGATCAATGGCGATGGACTGTGGCTGCTGGCCGTGGGCGTGCTGGCCGCGCCCCTGTGCGAGGAATTCATCTTCCGCGGCTTGCTGCAGGGCGGCTTGCGCCGTTCTCTGCCCGCCTGGCAAGCGATCGGCATCGCCGCCGCGCTGTTTGCACTCGTGCATCCACCGGCCGCCATGCTGCCCGTCTTCGTGCTGGGCCTGTGCACGGGCATCGCATACGAGCGCAGCGGCGCGCTGCTGGCGCCCATGCTCGTGCACGCACTCTACAATGCCGCCATGCTCGGCTATCAGATGAATAGCTGATTGTTGCCGGGTTTGCTAGAATCCCACACGTTTCCGTCCGTATCCCAACCAATGACTACGCACAGATCACGCATGAATCCACGCTTGTTCGTCCCATTTATCCTCGTTGCGCTGCTGAGCGGCTGCACGGTACTCGCCCTGCGCCCCAACCGCGGCGTCGAAAACCGCACGTTTACCGTGCAGGAAACCCCGCGCCTGCGCATCGACGCGCCCAAGGCGCGCATCCAGAACCCCATGCCGAATGACCACTTCATCGGCATCGCCCTGTCCGGCGGGGGTAGCCGCGCAGCCAATTTCTCGGCCGCCTCGCTGGAACAGCTGGAACAGTTCGGCCTCGTCAGCGGCGCCTCGGCCATTTCCGGCGTGTCGGGCGGCGCCATCGCGGGCGGCTACTATGCGCTGCATGGCAAGCAGACGGACTGGCCCTTGCTGCGCAGCAAGCTGAAAACGGATTTCTTTGGCCAGACCATCTTGAAACCCGCCAACCTGACGACGATGCTGTTGACGAACAAGACGCGCACCTCGTTCCTGTCCGACGTGCTGGACGATGTGCTGTACGACAAGAAAACCTACCAGGACTTGCCGCACGACGGCCCCATCTTCCTGGCCAACGCAACGGACGCCACCGATGGCGGCAAGCGCGTGGTGTTTTCCTACGAGTATTTTTACAGCACCCTGCATTCGCCGATCCAGGATATCCGCCTGGCCACAGCCGTAGCCACCTCGGCCGCGTTTCCCGGCGTGTTCGATTCCGTCACCTTCGAGCGCTTCCGCCCGAAAAACAGTTTCGTGCCGGAACTCGGCTCCGAATCGCGCGAATCGCCGTCGTACGTGCATTTGTTCGACGGCGGCGCGGCCGACAACCTGGGCGTGGAAACCCTGTGGGACGTGGCCCTGACGCAGCTGTACGGCAACGACATGGCCGTCGTGCCGCCGCGCCTGAACAGCAAGCCCTTCATCCTCATTTCCATCGATGCCAACGCGCCCAATTCCAGCGCCGTGTTTGAAAAGATGTCGGACGAGCGCCAGCCGCTGGACCGCATCTTCAACAAGAATATCTACGATGCCGTCGACGCCCTGTTCTCGCGCCAGCGCAAGGAAAACCTCGTCAAGATGGGCTTTGGCCAAGCCCGCTTCGATACCATCACGCATGAAAACTTTGGCGACCTGAGCCAGAAATTCGTGAAGGGCAAGCGCACCTCGGCCTTTGCCATTCCCGTGCTGTGCCGCCCCCACCTGGGCCAGTACCGCTGCGAAGTCGATGCGGCCGATCCCTTGCCCGGCCAGATCCGCACGCGGCTGGAAGGCTTTGCCTGGCATATTTCCATCGACCAGATCGCCTCATTGGCGCTGCGCCTGGCCAGCGAGGACGTGCACGTCGACGGTGCGCGCAAGGAAGAGCGCGCCGCCCTCGTCAAGCTGCAACGCCTGGCCACGCAAACGAAAACCCATCTGAAGCTGACGGGTCCGGAAAATTGCAGCCCGGAAGTACTGCAATCGGCCCTGTACAGCGCCGCGCGCGTGCTGATCCTCGACGACGAAGAATCGCGCTTTGCCCTGTGCGACTACATGCTGGCGGGCCAGCTGATCAATGACGACACCGTCTGCAAGCAGCGCTATGTGCACGCCGTGCCCCGCTTTGCCATCGAAAGCGAAGATTTGCAGTACCGCAACCTGAGTTCGGACGGCAATTCCGTGAACGTGCCGATCCGCTGCAAGAAGTGAGCGCCCACAAAAAAGCCCGCACGATCGCTCGTGCGGGCTTTAGCGCAAGGATTCCAAGCGCCCGGCTGATCTAGATCAACCGACTACGCCTGCGCATGTAGCTGCGGCTTAACGCACCTTCCAGTTCCTGCTCCGTTTTATGCTGGTTCACCGTGTACAGGGCCCACAGGGCCGCCGGCGCCCAGCCGATCACAGTGCACTGCAAGAACAAGGCGGCGGCACCGGCCAGCGGGCGCCCCAGCATGAAAAACGTGAGACACGGAAGTAGCAAGGCTATCAGCAATCGCATCACGACATACTCTCCTAAATATAGAGCAGCGGACAAGGGCCGGTATCCGGTCCGTCCCCCGCCCGCTGCGTACTGCTCCTTATAGATGCACGGAAATCTGGGGCATTAAGTCGTCAAACGTGCGACCGTTGCCGTTTTCTCCGATGGCGTGCATCTTCCATTCGCCGTTATGGCGGTACAGCTTGGCCATGATCTGCGCCGTGTGGGAACCTTGCACAGACAGGTTGAAACGCGCGACTTCCTGGTTATTGCTGGCATTCAAGATGCGGCAATAAGCGTTTTCCACCTGCGAGAAGTTCTGGCCAGTAAAGCTGTTGACGGTGAAGACCAGGCTTTTCACGTTCGCCGGCACTTTCGACAGATCGACATTGATCTGTTCGTCGTCGCCATCGCCCGCGCCCGTGCGGTTGTCGCCCGTGTGGACGATGCTGCCGTCCTTGCTTTTCAGCTGGCGGAACCAGACAATGTCGGACGTGCTCTTGTTCTCATCGAACATGACGCACGACGCGTCCAGGTCGACGGCTTCCGTCTTCGAACCGAAACCGAGGAAACCCTTGGTCTTGGCCGCATCCCAGCCCAGGCCCATGGTGATACGGGTCAGGGTGGTACCAGCTTCTTTGTCCAGAGAAATCTTCTGGCCTTTGCTCAAATTGACAGACATACGCATTGCTCCTGTTTGGTTGGTTGCATCAACTGCTCTTACGCCGGCTTGCTTTGGGTCCAGGCGAGGAAGGCCGCGCGGTTGCGCGAACACACGAGGATTTTCCCCGTGCCTGAAAACTTCAGTACCATGCCTTCGCCGCTGGTCTGGCTATTGATCAGGTTACCCAGAAAGCCGCCGCTGCTGCCGGTCGTCATGGAAATTTCGTATTGCAGGCGGTTGTCCCAGCATACGACGTGCGAGTTATCGATCACCACGTCCTTGCCAGGCGTCACTTCCAGTATCGACATCGCGCCAAAACCGGACACCGCCAACTGGCCGCTGCCTGCCGTCTCGGTGATGAAAAAACCACCGCTCTGGGCAAACAGCGCATTGCCAAGGCTTTGCGTGCGCACCTTCAATTCCACGCCAGACGTGGCCGCCACGAAAGCGCCGTCGCTGATCATGTATTGTTGGGCGCCAACCTCGAGCACCCGCATCGCGCCAGGCAAGGTGGGCGACAGCAAGCAATCGCCGTCGCCCCGCATGGCCTCGATATGCTGCTGAAAGAACGATTCCCCGTTGGCAAAGGTGCGCATCAGCGCGGCGCCTATGCCGCCGGTCATCTTGCCTTTCAGCTCAAGATTGGTTTCCATCATCACCATCGCGTTGGATTCGCAATAAATCTTCTCGCCCTTCGCAAGCGACACATGCAGGAACGGATCGACGTCCCCGGTAATACTAAAAACTGGCATCTGACTGTTCCTTCCTCAACGATGATGATGGTCGGGCTAAACCGCCCTTACTACAGAATAACGGTGCCGCACAAAACCGTAGCGAGCGGATGTGATTTGTGGCCGAGAAGCGCAACCGTACTTTAGTACGGGGGCGCCGAGCCGGTGAGCATCGCCGGCCGCAAAGCGCACCGCGCAGTAGGTTTGGTGTGGCTACCTTACACGCCGACGCCGAACGATGCTGCGAGTGGACCCAGACCGCCCTTGTAGCCCTGGCCGATGGCCTTGAATTTCCAATCGGCGCCATTGCGGTAGATTTCGCCGAAGACCATGGCAGTTTCCGCCGAACCGTCTTCCGACAGGTCGAAGCGGGCGATTTCCGTGTTGCCATTGGCATTCACGCAGCGTACATACGCCTTCGATACCATACCAAAGTTTTGCTTGCGCGCTTCGGCATCGTGAATCGTGACGCAGACGGCGATCTTGTCGATCTCGGCTGGCACGGTGGCCAGGTCGACGATGACGGTTTCATCATCGCCATCGCCGGCGCCGGTGGTGTTGTCGCCCGAGTGGGTGACGGAACCGTCGCTCGATTTCAGGTTGTTGTAGAAAATCATGTCGACGTCGGCGCGAACCTTGCCGTCGGCCTTCAACAGGAACACGGAACCGTCGATGTCGAACGCGGCGCCATCGGTGGCGCGGGCATCCCAGCCCAGGCCGATGATCATCTTCGAAATGCCAGGGGCTTCCTTGCTCAGGTTGACGTTGCCGCCTTTTTGCAGACTGATTGCCATGATGTATTTCTCCTATGTGGGTTGTATATGACCAAACACCTGGCGTCCTCCACCGGCCTGACTCCCCAGGCCGGCGGCGACGCTTGCTACAACTTGCCGACAAACCGGTGTAGTCGTTTGCCGCGCATTCTTTACACTGCTGCTGTCTTGGCCGGTTCCAGCACTTCCGCCTGGCCTTCTTCAAGCGCCATCCTGCGCTTGTAGCGGATCGACGACCACAGCGAGGCGAGAATGAAGGCCACCCCGATCAGACCCGTGAAGATCTCGGGAATGTGGAACTTCATGCTGACCAACATGATCACGGCCAGGATACCGATCGCATAGTGCGCGCCGTGCTCCAGATAAACGAACTCGTCGAGCGTGCCCTTGCGGACCAGGAACACCGTCATCGAGCGCACGAACATCGCGCCAATCGCCAGGCCCAGCATGATGATCACGACATCCTTGGTGATGGCAAACGCGCCGATCACGCCGTCAAAGCTGAACGAAGCGTCGAGCACTTCCAGGTACAGGAAGCCGCCAATACCGCCGCGCTTGACGATGTCGCCCACGTTGCCGTCGCCGTTATCGCCTTCCAGCAAGCCGCTGACCACATCGACGCCCACGTAGGTCAAGATACCCCACAGGCCGGCCGTCAGCACCACCAGTTTCTGGCCTTCTTCGATCATCGACAGGCTGGCCATCAGGGTGCCCAGCGCGATCATCACGGAAATCGAGGAGATCTTGCCCAGCGCGCCCAGTTTTTCTTCAATACGGCCCAGCCAGTGCGTTTCTTTTTCCGAGTCCAGCAGGAAGTTCAGGAACACCAGCAGCAGGAAGATGCCGCCGAAGGCCGCCACTTCCGCATGGTGATTCGTCAAGTGCATCGAGTACTGTTCAGGATTGCTCAGTGCCAGATTCCATACTTCCATCAAACCCAGGTCCGCCGCTTGCGCCACGATGACCAGCGGGAATACCAGACGCATGCCGAAGACGGCGATGATGATACCGACGCCCAGGAACAGGCCCTGCCAGAACTTGTCCCAATTCTTCAGCACCGAAGCATTGACCACCGCGTTGTCGAACGACAGCGAGACTTCCATCACGCCCAGGATCACCGCGATACCGAGCGCCGCCAGCATCGTCTGCACGCCACCGTGCGTGTAACCCCACCAGGCGGAAATGCCCAGACAGATAAATGTCACTAGAAATGACACTCTGAAATGTTTCATCGATAGTTCCCCTTTATCCAAATTCAATGGAACGTAGTATAAGGACGTGTGACACATTTAAAAATAGAAGATAATGGAAGCATTACTTCGTAAAAACAGAAGATAGGTGCATGCGATGAAAACGACCGGTTTCAATTACCGCCATTTGTACTTCTTTTGGGTGGTCGCCAAGGAAGGCGGCGTGACGCGCGCGGCCGAGCGGCTGGGACTGGCCGTGCAAACCATCAGCACGCAGCTGGCCTTGCTGGAAAAGGAACTGGGCAAATCCCTGCTGCAGCCGCAGGGACGGCGCCTGGTGCCGACGGAAGCGGGCCGCCTGGCTCTCGGCTACGCGGACCAGATTTTCCTGCTGGGCGAACAGATGCAGGAAGCGCTGGCCGACACCGACGCGGAAAAGATGCGCCTGACGGTAGGCATTTCCGACTCGCTGCCGAAACTGATGGCGTATCGCATGCTCGACGCCACGCGCAGCCTGGACAAGCCCGTCAAGCTCGTGTGCCTTGAAGATGAATTCGAATCCCTGCTGGCCGACCTGGCCCTGCACAAGCTGGACCTGGTCTTGACAGACCGTGCCGTGCCGGCCGGCGCCAGCCTGCGCGTCTCGAGCCATTTGTGGGGCGAGAGCGCCATGAAGCTGTTCGCCATCCCCGCGCTGGCCGAGCGCTACCGCGAGGATTTCCCGCACCGCCTGAGTGGCGCCCCCTTCCTGCTGCCGGCGCGCAATAACGCCCTGCGCGGGCGCATCGACGAGTGGATGGTGCAGCAAGGCGTGCGCCCCGATGTGGTCGGCGAATTCGAGGATAACGCCATGCTCAACGCGTTCGGCCGCAAGGGCCTGGGCCTGTTCTTCGCGTCCGCCAGCCTGGCGGCCGACATCGAGGAGCAATTTGGCGCCGTGCTGGTCGGCGACGCCTCGTCCCTGCGCGAGCAGTTTTACGTCATCTCGAACGAGCGCAAGATCATGCACCCGGCACTCGATGTCATTTTGGCAGCTGTGCCGAGCCGGCACTGATCAGTCGCCCAGGTCGGCAGCGATGGCCGCCAGCCAGGCCGCCTGGTCCGGCTCGCAACTGTCCACATTCGCCAGCTGGATCACGGACAGGCCCGCCTCGGGCACGCGCAGCAGCAAGGCCCGGAAACCCCACAGTCCACCGTCATGGAACACCACCGTGCGTCCGCCATGCCCGATTTGCTCCAGCCCGTAGCGGTAGGACCAGCTCAGGCCATCGGGGCCCGGCGTTTCCGCCAGCTGCGCGCGCACCAGGCTGGACGGATCGCGGTACTGGCGCTGCCAGTCGCGCTCCCACAGGGCCAGGTCGTGCAGCGAGGCATACACGCCGCCGTCACCGACCGTATTCGCATTGCCCAGGTGCTGGCGATAGCCGCCCGCCTGCGCGGGATCAACGCTATAGCTGCGCACGCGCTGGGGCATGACAGCTTGCCGGTCGACATCAAAGGCCGTGGCGTGCATGCCCAGCGGCGCGAACAGGCGTTCGCGCGCCTGCGCCGCCAGCGGCTGGCCGGCGAGCGCTTCCACCAGCTTGGCCAGCAAGATGTAATTGCAATTGCTGTAGGCATACGCGCTACCGGGCGGAAATGTCAGATCCTCCATCCGCGCGATCAGGCGCAGCAGCAGCGCATTGTCAAAATAATCGCTGTCGTGGCGGCCCAGCTGGCACGCCAGGTAGTCGAAGTAATCGGGAATGCCGCTGGTGTGATTCAACAATTGACGCACCGTGACGACGGCGCCGAACTGGCGCACTTCGGGCAGATGGGGCGCCACGTCGTCGTCGAGGCCGATGGCGCCCTGGCGCACCAGGTCGAGCACGCAGGCGGCCGTGAATTGCTTCGATTCCGACGCCAGGTAGTAGCGCGACTGCGCCGTCAGGGGCACGCCCAGTTCCAGGCACGCCAGGCCATGATGCAGTTCCAATAAGGTCTCGCCATCGCGCTGGATCAGCGCGCTGAAACCGGGACCGTGCGCCGGCAGGCTGGCTTGCAAGGCAAGAAAGTGGCTGAGAAGATTTTTCATGGCGCGATCTTAGCATGCAGGCAAGATTACTTTTGTGCCATATTCATTAGCTAATCCGATAAATCCATTCGAAAATAACGTTTGAATAATCAATCAAAAGCGATTGTAATAAAGCCTGAGACAAACACGCGCCCGTCCCTCGCCGGCAGGGCGCGATCACCATAAAAACAGGAGCGACACTATGTCCACGGCAGGCACGACGATCGATATTCCCGATCTCATCAATAACAACAAGATCGGCTCCTTCCAGATCGGCATGCTGATCCTGTGCGGGCTATGCGTCATCATGGATGGCTTCGACGTGCAGGCGATGGGCTATGTGGCGCCTGCCATCATTGCCGACTGGCATGTGAGCAAGGCTAACCTGGGCCCCGTGTTCGGCGCGGGTCTCCTGGGCATGCTGGTGGGCTCGCTCGTCTTCAGCATCACGGCCGACAAGTTCGGCCGCCGCCCCGTGCTGATCGGCTCGACCATCTTCTTTTCGCTGTGCATGCTGGTCACGCCGCTGGCCACCACCATCGAGCAATTGCAGCTGATCCGTTTCATCACGGGCCTGGGCCTGGGCGCCGTGATGCCGAACGCCATGGCGCTGGCCGGCGAATACAGCCCCCTGCGCAAGAAAGTCACCCTGATGATGCTGGTCTCGTGCGGCTTTACACTGGGCGCCGTGCTGGGCGGTTTATTGTCCGCCGCGCTGATTCCCGCATTCGGCTGGCAATCCGTGTTTTACGTGGGCGGCGTGGTGCCGCTCGCCATCGGCGTGCTGATGTTCTTCCTGCTGCCGGAATCGATGCAATTCCTGGTGCTCAAGAAACGCAAGCTCGATAAAGTCGCCAAGTGGCTGAAACGCATCGACCCGACGGTCACCATCACGGCCGACACGCAATACCTCGTGCACGAGAAAGAGCACAAGGGCGCGCCCGTGCTGCAATTGTTTACGGGCGGCCGCGCAAAGATGACGATCCTGCTGTGGGTCATCAATTTCATGAACTTGCTCAACTTGTATTTCCTGTCCAACTGGTTGCCGACGATTGCCAAGGAAGCGGGCTTGTCCACGGCCAACGCCGTGCTGGCCGGCACGGCCCTGCAAGTGGGCGGCACCATCGGCACCCTGGTCATGGGCCAGCTGATCGACCGCTCCAGCTTCCGCCGCATCCTGCTGCCATGCTTCCTCGTCGCCGCCGTGGCGATTGCCCTGATCGGCCGTCCGGACGTCTCGCTCGCTTTCCTGTTCATCACGATCTTCATCGCCGGTTTTTGCGTGGTGGGCGGCCAGCCGGCCGTCAACGCCCTCGCGGCCAGCTACTATCCGACCACCCTGCGCTCGACGGGCATCGGCTGGAGCCTGGGCATCGGGCGCATCGGCTCCATCATCGGTCCCGTGCTCGGTGGCGAGCTGATCCGCCTGAACTGGCCCAACAGCACGATTTTCCTCGTCGTCGCCATTCCCGCCATCGTCTCGGCCATCATGGTGTTTGCCATGCGCGGCGGGCCGCAAGCGGCGGCCAAAGGCTGAACAAGCGTGAAAAACCTGCCGCGCCCGCCAGCCTGCACAGGCGGCGAGCGCGGCTAAATTAGGCTATGGCGCCCTTCGTCGTTTAAGATGTCGTTTTTACAGCCCATCTTCAGCGCCCCCATGCACAATGTCTTGCTAGTCCTGCTCGCCCTCTTCCTGGTCGCGCTGAACGGTTTTTTTGTTGCCGCCGAATTTGGCATCGTCACCTTGCGGCGCACACGCATCCGCGCCATCGCCAAGACACAGGGATTGCGGGGCCGCATCCTGGCCAAGGTGCATGGCCAGCTGGATGCCTACCTGTCCGCCTGCCAGCTGGGCATCACTCTCGCTTCGCTGGGCCTGGGCTGGGTCGGCGAACCGGCGTTTGCCGGCTTGCTCGAACCGCTGTTCGGCGCCATCGGCGTCACCTCGCAAGAGCTGATCCACGGCGTCTCGTTTGTCGTTGCCTTCAGCGTGATTTCCTTCCTGCATATCGTCGTGGGCGAACTGGCGCCCAAATCGATGGCCATCCGCAACCCGGAAGCCGTCGGCCTGTGGAGCGCGATTCCCCTGTACGGTTTTTACTGGGCCATGTATCCGGCCATCTACCTGCTCAACGCCAGCGCCAACTGGGTGCTGCGCATGGCGGGCCTGTCCGGCAAGGGCGGCCACGACGCCCATTATTCATCCGAAGAGCTGAAACTGATCCTGCGCACCAGCCAGCCGGGCGAGAAATTCACGCGCGACGAGCGCAACATCCTGGCGCAATCGCTTGATTTCGAACAGATGACGGTGTCGGACCTGATGCGCCCGATCAATGAAGTGATCGCCCTGCACGCTTCAAACACCCTGGAAGAAAACCTCGACACGGTGCTGCGCAACCGCTTCAGCCGCTACCCGTATTTCGACATGAATGAAGACGACGTGCTGGGCGTGGTGCACTTGAAAGACCTGTTCTTTGCCCAGCAGGCAGGCAAGCCGATCACCTCGCTCACGCCGTTTCTGCGTCCCGTCGACATCATTTCCGCGCGCACGCCGGCGCTGGAACTGTTCCGCCGCTTCCGCGACGGCGCACCCCACTTCGCCCTGATCGGCGAAAAGGGCAAGCGCCCGCTGGGGTTCATCACCCTGGACAACTTGCTCGGCGCCATGGTCGGCGAAATCCGCGATGAATTCCGCCGCAATGAAAACGACTGGCTCAAGCAAAGCGACGGTACCCTGATCGGCAAGGCCAGCCTGCCCATCTTCTCGCTCGAACGCATCCTCGGCATCGATATCGAAAACGAGGAACTGGGGCTGGACGACGTGGAATCGGTGGGCGGCTTGATCATGGTCAAGCTGGGCGACATTCCGAAGCAGGGCCAGCGCATCACCTTTGTCGACTTCGACATCGTCGTCAAGAAGATGAACGGGCCCCGCATCGTGCTGATCAAGGTGATCCCGAAGCAGGAACGGGACCTCGACGCAGACTTGCGCGACTGATTACTTCTTGCTCGTCAGGGTATCTTTTCCCTGCGGCACGGTGGTCTCGCCCACCGTCCACGTTTGCAGCAAGCTGTACAGTACCGCCAGCAGGGTCGGCCCGATGAAAATGCCGACGAAGCCGAAGGCCAGCACGCCGCCCAGCACGCCGAGCAGCACCAGCAGGAACGGCAGGCTGCTGCCGCGGCTGATCAGCATGGGCTTGACCACATTGTCCACGCCGCTGATCAGCAAACCGCCCCACACCAGCATGAAGATGCCCCAGCCCGTCTGGCCGTCATTGAACAGCCAGATGGCGGCGCCGCCCCAGATCAAGGGCGGGCCCACGGGAATCAGCGAAAAGATGAAGGTGGCCACGCCCAGCAGCGCCACGGCCGGCACGCCGGCGATCAGGAAACCCACCACGGCCACCAGGGCTTGCGCCAGCGCCGTGCCCAGCAAGCCGTACATGACGCCGCGCACGGTGCGGCTGATGGTCAGGCCCACGCCCGGCGCGCTGTCGCCGATGATGCGGCCGGCGCCCGTCATCAGGGCACGACTCAGCTGCTGGCCGTCGCGGTAAAGGAAGAAGCTGACGAACACGGCCAGGCTGGTCTGCGCCAGGCCCGTGCCCAGCAGGATGCCGCCGGAAGCGAGGAAATGGCGCGCCGGTTCCAGCATCGTCTTGCCCAAATTCAATAATTCCTCGCGGTCGGCGAGCAGGCGCTCCACGTAGCCAGCGATGGTTTCGCCCACCACGGGAATGCTGGCCAGCCAGGCCGGCGGATGCAGGCCGCCCGATTCCAGCGCCGTGCGCAACTGTTCATAGATGCGCGACACATTGTCGGCCAGGTTGTAGGTGACGAGGGCCAGCGGCAGCACGATGACCAGGATCAAGGACAGGGTCATGATGGCGGCCGCCCAATTGCGCCGGCCTTTCAGGCGTTCGAGCAGCAGCAGATACAGGGGCCAGCTGGAAATGCCCACGCAGGCGGCAAACAGCATGGCGGCGAGGAAGGGCCGCAAGACGAAAAAGCAGCCGATCAACAGGAAGATGATGGCTGCCAGGCGGGCGTGCGGCTCGAAATGTTTATCCATGTACTGCGTATCCTGAAGATGGCGCCCGGGGGCGCGATCAGGTCAGGATAGCAGAAGTTTAAGATCGTGCGCGATGGCGGCAGGCTTTTCGCCGTGGCGCACGAACAGGCGGATCTTGCCTTCGCGGTCGAAGACATAGGTGCCGGCCGTGTGGTCGACCGTGTAGCTCTCGTCCGTCTCGCCCTCGACCTTGGCGTAATACACCTTGAATTCCTTGGCTACCTTGGCCGTCGCGGCCGCATCGCCATACAGTCCCACGAAGCGCTTGTCGAAGGCCGGCACGTATTC
Source organism: Janthinobacterium sp. BJB301 (assembly GCF_002735685.1). Lineage (NCBI taxonomy): Bacteria > Pseudomonadati > Pseudomonadota > Betaproteobacteria > Burkholderiales > Oxalobacteraceae > Janthinobacterium > Janthinobacterium sp. BJB301. The sequence continues at coordinate 87,352 of NZ_PDZJ01000006.1, forward strand.
GGCCAGCAAGGCTTGCGTGTCGCGCTCGGGGTCGACGGTGACGAACAGCACTTGCACCTGGTCCGCCTGCGGGCCCATTTCCTGCATCACCTGCGCCATGTCGGCCATGGTGGTGGGGCAGACGTCGGGGCATTGCGTGTAGCCGAAAAACATCAGCACCAGCTTGCCCTTGTAGTCGGCCAGGGTGCGCGGATGGCCCGTGTGGTCCGTCAGCGCGAACTCGCGCGCGTAGCCGAGGCCCGTCACGTCCGTGTTCTTGAAGGCCAGCTTCGGCGCGGCAGGCTTGCCGCAGCCGGCCAGGACGGCGACCAGCGCGGCCGCCAGCAACAGAGTCAGGTATTTTTTCATGTGCCGAGAGGAATGTAGTGGTCAACCAGCAAAGCCGCGAACAGCAAGGCCAGGTAGATGATGGAAAACGTAAAGGCCTTGCGCGCGATCAAGTCCGTGTAGTGGCGGTACATCTTCCACGCGTAATACAGGAAGCCGGCGTTCAGCACCACGGCCGAAGCCAGGTAGATCAGGCCGCTCATGCGCACGGCATACGGCAGCAAGGTGGTGGCGGCCAGCGCGATCGAGTATAGCCAGACGTGGAATTGCGTAAACTTCAAGCCGTGCGTGACGGGCAGCATGGGCAAGCCCGAGCGCGCGTAATCGTCGCGGCGGTACATGGCCAGGGCCCAGAAATGCGGCGGCGTCCAGACAAAGATGATCAGGACCAGCAGCCACGCCTGCATCGGCACGTCGTTGGCGACGGCGGCCCAGCCCAGCGCGGGCGGCATGGCGCCGGACAGGCCGCCGATGACGATGTTTTGCGGCGTTGCGGGTTTGAGCACCATGGTGTAGATCAGGGCATAGCCGACAAAGGTGACAAAGGTCAGCCACATGGTCAGCGGATTGACGAGGTGATACAAAATCGCCATGCCCAGGCCGCCGATCACCAGCGCGAATACCACCGTCTGTTTCACGGTGATGTCGCCCATGGCCATCGGGCGGCGCGCCGTGCGGGCCATGCGCGCGTCGATTTCGCGCTCGGCCAGGCAATTGACGGCAAACGCGGCGCCGGCCAGCAGCCAGATGCCGATGGTGCCGAACACCACTGCATGCCAGTCAGGCAACTCCTCGCTGGCCAGGAACATGCCGATGACGGCGCAAAATACAGCCAGTTGCGTCACGCGGGGCTTGGTCAGCGCCCAATACTGGGCGATGCGGGGGGATGGTTTACGGCTGATGGTCTGAGTAGTCATTTATGCGATACGGGAAGGACTGGCTGGTGCCGAGGGCACTGGCGCGGCGGCGGAAGCAGATTTCCGCGCTACATCGAGTTGGAATTTAGCCTTGTAGTTTAACATGGTCAGCAATAAGACGAGCAGCGCCGCGCCGCCGTTATGCATGACGGCAATCGACAATGGCCAGCTCAGGTAGATGGTCGCCAGGCCCGTGGCCGCCTGCAGTGCCAGCACCAGCGCCACCCAGCGGGCCGTGCCGCGCAAGGACGGCAGTTTCCACGCGCGAAACACCGTGTAGCCGATGCCAGCGAGCACGATAAAGGCGAAATTGCGGTGCACCCAGTGGATGGCCGTCAGCGCGGAAAACGGCAAATAATGGCCGGCGGCCGTCTTGCCCAGTTCGCGCCACAGATGAAAACCATGCTCGAAATCCATCTCCGGAATCACCTTGCCGCCGCACAGGGGGAAATCCGTGCAGGCCAGCGTGGCGTAGTTGGTGCTCACCCAGCCGCCCAGCGCGATCTGCACGGTCAGCAGCACGAGCGAAAAAATCGCCAGCGCGCGCACGGGGCGCAGCACGGACTCGTCCGCATCGGCGCGCTTGATTGGTGCCACGGCATGGTCCTGGCGTCCGCCCAGCCACGTCAGCATGGCCAGCAAGCCCATGCCCAGCAGCAAGTGGATGGTGACGATCACCGGTTGCAGCTTCAGGGTGACGGTCCAGGCGCCGAACGCGCCCTGCAGGCAGACGAACAAAAACAGCGCCGTCGGCAGCGCGGGAGCGAATTCCTCGCGTTTGCTTTTCTTCCACTGGCGCCACGCCTGCACCATCATCGCCACGATCAAGACGCCGATGGCCATGGCCAGGTAGCGGTGCGTCATTTCGATCCATGCCTTGACCACCGTGACGGGCCCCGTCGGCATCAGGGTTTCCGCCGCGACGATGTGCTCGTGCGCGAGGAAAGGATTGGCCGAGCCATAGCAGCCTGGCCAGTCCGGGCAGCCCAGGCCGGAATCGGACAGGCGCGTAAAGCCGCCAAACATGATCAGGTCGACCGTCAGGAAGACGGCGATCCACACGAGCTTGCGGTATTTATTGGCGTCCGCGGACACCCAGACCATGGTCAGCGGCAGCAGCGCCACCAGCAGACCCGTCAAGCCCAGCTGGGCCAGCGCGGAGAGATGCATCGTCGGCATGCAGACTCCTCAACCGATCGCCGAAGCTTTGAGCAGCTTGGCGATGTCTTTCTTGATCTTGTTCGGGTCCGCGTCTTTCGGGAAGCGCATCATCAGATTGCCCAGCGGATCGATCAAATAAAAATGGTCGCTGGTCTTGCCGCCCGGCTCCACGGGCAACCACGCTTTCAAGGCGTCGCTATTAACGCGCAGCATGCTGGTGCCGTCGAATTCGCGCATCACCAGGGTGTCGAGCGGCTGGGCATCCGTCACCAGCCAGACCCGTTCCAGGCGTTCGCGTTCCTTGCCCTGCATGAGGCGCAGTTGTTGCATGTCAAACAATTGCTTCTTGCATGTTTCCTGGCAATCGGATGGCCCCGTTTGCAGCAGCACCCACTTGCCCTTGAATTGCGCCAGCGGTGCCGCCTTGCCGTCCAGTTCCGTCACCTGCAATTGCGTTTCCGGTATCGGGTGCAAGCGCGGGTCGATCAGGGCGCCGTAATTGTTGCGGCCCGTGGGCTTGATGATGTAATACGTGAAATACGAGGCGATGATGGGAAACGCGCACACGGCAACGACGGCCAGCAATTTCCACCGTCCCGTATTTTGTGCCTGTTTATTGGTGCTGTCTTGCGTTGTGTCAGGGCTGTTTGTTTGCACGTCGAAATCCTGTAAAGACAAAAAATAGAAAGGCCATCAGTGCCAGTGCATACCACTGGAATGCATAGCCGCGGTGCTTGTCGGCGCCCAGGTCGGGCGCCGGCCAGTCGCGCACGGGAAGCTGGCCGGATGCTGGCGCCGTCGCTGAAGGATCCACTGAATCAGCCGTTTGTTCGAGAATAAATGGCTGCAAGGCCAGGCCGCTCGCCTGGGCCAGCTGGGCGATATCGGCATTTTGCACGATGGCGTGCGGCGCCAGGGCCGGTGCCGTGCCCAGTTCCATCACATGGCCCGCATTCAGCCGCGCGATGCCGGAAATCGTCACCGTGCCGGCCGGCGTGGCGTAATCAGGAATGCGCGTGCGCTCGGCATTGTTGCGCGGCAACCAGCCCTGCGCCACCAGCACGTGCATGGCAGAACCGTCGATCTGGAATGGAGTGAGCACGTGGAAGCCCGCTTGCCCTTTGTAGGGGCGGTTGTCCAGGTACACGGTCCAGGCGGGCACGAAATGGCCGGTGACGGTGATCCGGCGATATTCGATCGCTTGCGCATCGGCCGGCAGCAGGGGCGCGGCCGTCAATGCCAGCGGTGCGGCCAGGTTGCCCGCCTCGAGCCGGGCGGCGCGGGCGACTTTCTCGTCGCCACGGCGCTGCTGCCATTGCGCCAAAGAACACCCCAGGGCCACCAGTAGCAGCATTACAACAAATGGAATCCATCTAAAATGGAAGCGGATACGCATTACAATGAAACCTCCTCAAGCCAGGCGCTACCATCCATGAAAATCCTCGTTGCCATTGCCTTCATCCTGATTCTGGGCAGCCTGGGCTCGGCCCTGTTCTTCCTCATGCGCGACAAGGGCAAGAGCAACCGCACCGTGCAAGCGCTGGCCCTGCGCGTGGGCTTGTCGATCACCCTGTTTTTGCTGATCCTGCTGGCGCACAAGCTGGGCTATATCCAGCCGACGGGCATACACTAAGCTTCTTGCCTGATTGGCAAATTCTTCAGACTAAGAAAAAAGCCGTACCCAGGATGTCCCGGTACGGCTTTTTTTATGGTGCCGGCGCGCCCCTCAACAACGCGCGCCCTGCCCCGCCATTATAACCAATACACGACCACGTACAGACCCAGCCAGACGACGTCGACAAAGTGCCAGTACCAGGCGGCGCCTTCGAAGCCGAAGTGGTGCTCGGGCGTGAAGTGGCCTTTCAGCACGCGGTACAGGATGACGGACAGCATGATGGCGCCCAGGGTCACGTGGAAGCCGTGGAAACCCGTCAGCATGAAGAAGGTGGCGCCGTAGATGCCCGACGTCAATTTCAAGTTCAGTTCGCTGTAAGCGTGGATGTATTCATACACCTGGAAGCCCATGAAGATGGCGCCCAGCAAGATCGTGGCGAACAGGAACAGGGCCGTCATGCCGCGGTGGCCGGCGCGCAGCGCATGGTGCGAAATGGTCAGGGTCACGCCCGACAGCAGCAGCAAGGCCGTGTTGATGGTCGGAATCCAGAACGGCGTCATGGTGGTGAATTCCTGCACCGTGCCAGCCGGCCCCGTATTGCCCCAGTGGGCGGCGAAATCGGGCCAGATCACCTTGTGGTCAAGGTCGGCCAGCCACGGCATGGAGATGCTGCGCGCGTAGAACAGGGCGCCGAAGAAGGCGGCGAAGAACATGACTTCCGAAAAGATGAACCAGCTCATGCTCCAGCGGAAGGAGTGGTCGATGCGCTCGCTGTACAGGCCCTGTTCCGATTCGCTGATGGCGTCGCCGAACCAGAAATACAGCACCAGCAGGATGCCGGCCAGGCCCAGGTAATTCAGGTACGGGCCCCAGGAAACGTCGTTGACCCAGGCCGAGGCGCCGATCATGGTCAGCAGCAGGCTGGCGCCGCCCAGCATGGGCCAGCGCGACGGGCCAGGCACAAAATAATAAGGTACGGCGGCGTGGTTGGAACTCATCATCATCTCCTCAAAAACTTATAGGGTGGTTTTTTATAATTTATAAAACGACGAATTTGACAATCGAAATCAATATGCCGATCAGGCAAGCCACCACCAGGAAACCGGCGATGACGATGTGCACGGGGTTGAGCTTGGCCGAATCCGTGTCGAAATCGCTCTTGCGGCGCAGTCCCGTGAATGACCACACGACGGCCCGCAGCGAATACAGGAACGACGCTTTTTCAGGCTGCTTGGATTCGCCCATGCCACTCTCCTATTGGACGGCCGGCGTCTGAGCCTGGCTCAGACCGGCTATCTCGAAAAACGTGTACGACAGGGTGATGGTTTTCACCTCTTTCGGCAGGGCCGGATCGAGGAAGAACACCACCGGCATCTGCCGCGCTTCCTTCGGTTTCAAGGTCTGCTGCTTGAAACAGAAGCACTCGACCTTCTTGAAATGCGGCGTGGCGCTCTGTGGCGCGTAGCTGGGGATGGCTTGCGCGTTGACGACGCGGTTTTGCGTGTTGACCACTTCATACATGACGGTCACCAGTTCGCCCGGATGCACCTGCATGCTCGACACCGTCGGGCGGAAGCGCCATGGCCCCTGCGCATTGCCGTCGAACTCGACGGTGATGCTGCGCGTCGTGTCGACCTGCGTATTGTTGTCGTAGGCCACCGTGCCATCTTTTTGCGTCAGCACGTTGATGCCCATCACTTCGCAAATCTGCTTGTAGACGGGAATCAGGGCATAGCCAAAGCCGAACATCAGCACGGCAATGACGAGCAGCTTGCCCAGCATCTTGCGGTTCAGGCCGCGTGTTTCCTGTTGGTCGGGCGTCGTCACGTCAGAGCCACATGCGCTTGACGAATACGGACAGGAAGAAGAAGGCCGCCAGGGCCCCCAGTATCAGCCCGGTACGCAGGTTGTTCGGTTTTTTACGTTCGGTCATGACAGGCACTTTATTCAAGACGGGCCGCGGAACACGCCGGCCCGGGATACCTTATTTCACTGTCGGCGGCGTTTCAAACGTGTGGAAAGGCGCCGGGCTCGGCACGGTCCATTCCAGGCCTTCCGCGCCTTCCCATGGTTTCGCTGGCGCAGCCTTGCCGCCGCGGATGGTCGGCAAGACCACGAAGAACAGGAAGTACACCTGCATCAGGCCAAAACCGAAGCCGCCGATCGAGGCGATCATGTTGAAGTCGGTGAACTGCGCCGGATAGTCGGCGTAGCGGCGCGGCATGCCGGCCAGGCCCAGGAAGTGCATCGGGAAGAAGGTCACGTTGAACGTGATCAGGGACAGCCAGAAGTGGATCTTGCCGCGCGTCTCGTTGTACATGTGGCCCGTCCATTTCGGCGACCAGTAGTAGAAGCCGGCGAACAGGGCAAACAGCGAACCGGCCACCAGCACGTAGTGGAAATGCGCCACCACATAATAGGTATCCTGCAGCTGGATGTCGATCGGCGTGACGGCCAGGATCAGGCCCGTGAAGCCGCCCATGGTAAACACGAAGATGAAGCCGACCGAGAACAGCATCGGCGTTTCGAACGTCATGGAACCTTTCCACATCGTGGCGATCCAGTTGAACACTTTCACGCCCGTCGGCACGGCGATCAGCATGGTCGCGTACATGAAGAACAGCTGGCTGGTCACCGGCATGCCGGTGGTAAACATGTGGTGCGCCCAGACGATAAACGACAGAATCGCGATGGAAGCGGTAGCGTAGACCATCGACGCGTAGCCGAACAGGGGCTTGCGGGCAAACGCCGGCAGGATCTGCGAGACGATGCCGAAGGCCGGCAGAATCATGATGTAGACCTCGGGATGGCCGAAGAACCAGAAGATGTGCTGGTACATGACGGGATCGCCACCGCCTGCCGCGTTAAAGAAGGAGGTGCCGAAATGGCGGTCCGTCAGGGTCATGGTGATGGCGCCGGCCAGCACGGGCATGACGGCGATCAACAGATAGGCGGTAATCAGCCAGGTCCAGCAGAACATCGGCATTTTCATCAGTGTCATGCCCGGTGCACGCATGTTCAGGATGGTGACGATGATGTTGATCGAACCCATGATGGACGAGGCGCCCATCAGGTGCATGGCAAAAATCGCCATGTCCATGCCGGGGCCCATCTGCGTCGACAGCGGCGCATACAGGGTCCAGCCGGCAGCCGTGGCGCCGCCCGGCACGAGGAAGGACGTGGCCAGCAGGATGGCGGCCGGCGGCAGCAGCCAGAACGAGAAGTTGTTCATGCGGGCAAAGGCCATGTCGGACGCGCCCACTTGCAGCGGGATCATCCAGTTGGCGTAGCCGACGAAGGCCGGCATGATGGCGCCAAACACCATCACCAGGCCGTGCATGGTGGTCAGTTGATTGAAAAATTCCGGGTGAAAGAATTGCAAGCCTGGGTGAAACAGTTCCGTACGGATCATCAGGGCCAGCACGCCGCCCGACAGCAGCATGATGAACGAGAACCACAGGTACAAAGTACCGATATCCTTGTGGTTGGTGGCAAACAGCCAGCGGCGGTAGCCAGTGGGATGATCGTGGGCATGGTCGTGATCGTGACCGGCGTGGTCCAAGGTGCTAGTGCTCGTGCTAGTACTCATATGCGACTCCTAATTACTTGCGTGCAGCCACGATTTCGGCTGGTTGAACGATGTTCTCTTCGGCCTTGTTCGACCAGGTATTGCGCGTGTAAGTGATCACTGCGGCAATTTCCGTGTCGGACAGCTGTTTCCAGGCTGGCATTTCCGCCGGATACTTGCCGCTCTTTTGCCCGTTCAGCAAGACATGGATCTGTTCCGCTTTCGGACCGTTCACCACGGCCGAGCCGTCCAGCGGCGCGAATGCACCTGGCACGCCCTTGCCTGTCGCTTGGTGGCAGACCACGCAGTTGGCCGCATACACTTTCTCTCCCTTGACCTTCAACTCGTCGATGGTCCACACCTTGCTTGGATCATCAGCCAATGCCGCCATTTCCTTTTGTTTTACATCAACCCAGGCCTTGTAGTCATCGGCGGAGACCACCTTGACGACGATGGGCATGAACGCGTGTTCCTTGCCGCACAGCTCGGCGCAATTGCCGCGGAAGGTGCCGATATGGTCGGCCTTGAACCAGGTGTCGCGCACGAAGCCGGGAATCGCATCCTGCTTGACGCCGAAGGCGGGCACGGACCAGGCGTGGATGACGTCGTTGGCCGTCAGCACCACGCGGATCTTCTTGTTGACCGGCACGACAACTTCGTTGTCGACTTCGATCAGGTAGTTTTCGCCCCGTTTTTCCGTCGGCGGCACGCCTGGCGCGCCCACTTGCGAGCGCGGCGTGGCCAGGTTGGAGAGGAAGGAAATGCCTTCGCCCTCGCCTTTCAGGTAGTCATAGCCCCATTTCCACTGCATCCCGGTGGCCTTGATGGTGATGTCGGCGTTCGAGGTGTCCTTCATGCCGACGACGGTGCGCGTGGCAGGCAGGGCCATGCCGATGACGATCAGGAAAGGCACGACGGTCCAGGCGATCTCGACGGTGGTGCTTTCGTGGAAAGTGGCCGGCTTGTGGCCCAGGGACTTGCGGTGCTTGAAGATGGAATAAAACATGACGCCGAACACGGCTACGAAGATCACCAGGCAGATGATCATCATCAGGGTGTGCAAATCGTAGATTTCATGGGCGATCTGTGTCGCCGGCGGTTGCAGATTCATTTCGAACGGCACGGGACCGCCGGTGCCGGGATAGGTGCCGGCAGCCGGTGCCGCCGTGGCCCATCGCCCGATGCCAAACGCTGTCAAAGACAGCCCGAGCAGCAACGATTGAAGTCGCTTTGCATGTGTCATGTTTTCCCCAACCACCCAAAAATAATGATATTTTAAACGGCTGCGGACTTCTCCGTACTGGACCGCTGCCGCTCCTCCATGAAAGCAACACGGCCAGAATACGGCCATGTGCGTCAAGCACCAGCGAATTCCATGCTGGCTGCCGCAGCAAAAACGGCGGCGCGCAACCATGCTGGAACCCTGTTTTTCTTCCCCACACTGAAATGGCCTTGTGTGGAAGATGGTTACTATACTAATGCAGTAACTTCGAATTAGTCTTGCTTTGTTTTTTTTATTTTGTATGCAGCCCTTGTTTTTTCTACTTAGCAAGCTGACAAACAATCAACGATTATAATCAAGTAAACTTGAATCCATCAAGCAATAATCGGCTTTGTGCGCGCCCTTCTCCTGGCCGCCGCGCGCTTTGCAACGCTTGCTGCTGCATCCATGCGCGAATGCGACCAAGTGTCGGTTTCTTTAGCCTTTTATTTGGGCTTTCTCGGCAAATCAAAGCGGATGATCGCCTCGCCATTGCGCGTCACGCGCGGCGCGGGACGGAAGGCGTGGCCATAGATCACCTCGAAACTCAGGCCCAGCTTGCCGTCGGGACGGCGCATCTTTTCCAGCGCGGTCAGCATGCGCTGCCAGGCCGCCTTGCCCATCAGGCCGCGCCGGCGGGTGGTCAGCGGATTGCCGCCGAAGGCGCGCACGTCCGCCAGCAGTTTTTCCGCCGTATCGTAGGTGACGGTGATGATTTCCATATCCAGCACGGGCGTGGAAAAACCCGTCTCGACGAGCATGTCGCCAAAGTCGTGCATGTCGACAAAGGGCAAGGCGTGCGGATATAAATCGGCCTCGGCAAAGGCGTCGCGCACTTCGCGGAAGGTGTCGGGACCGAAACAGGAAAACATCAGCAAGCCATCGAGGCGCAGCGCGCGCCGCCATTCGGCAAACACGCGGTCGGGCTGGGCATGCCAGTGCAGCGCCAGGTTGGACCACACGAGGTCGATGCTGCCCTGCGCCAGCGGCAGGTCGCCGAGGTCGCCGCACAGCAGATCCACGCCCGCCTTGGCCGGCAGCAGTTTGCTGAGGAACTGGTTCAGGCTGGCCAGTTTCGACGCGGGCGCGCGCGCCGCCTGCATCATCGCTTGCGCTGCATCGAGACCGATAATCTGCGCGGCGGGATAATCCTTTTGCAACTGCGCCAGATCCGCACCGGGGCCGCAGCCGGCGTCAAGCACACGGTGCGGCGTGATTTTCACCAGCTCCAGGCGCTCGTGCATGCGTGCCGACACTTCGCGGCGCAGGAAGTCCGACGGCGCGATGCGCGCCGGACGGGAAAAGAAATCGCGTACTTGCACCGCATCGATGGGCGCACTCATTTTGGGCGGACTGGTGGGAACTGGCATGTTGAATCGGGTGAGGTGAGATAATGTCGGCAGTGTACATGGAACGACGCCATCGCGATGCGGACCGCCACCCAGCACCGCCTTGATGCCGCGTGGCAGGCGCTGCGGCTGTGGCTGGGCGCCACCTTGCTGCCGGCCCAGTGCGCGCTGTGCGGCATCGGCTGCCCGGAAGTGCTGTGCCCGCCCTGCCGCGCACAGTACCTGGGACTGCTGCGGCACCGCTGCCGCCAGTGTGCCAATCCGCTCGACGATGTGGCAACGCTGTGCGGACGCTGTTTGCGCCAGCGGCCCGCGTATGACGCCACCGTCACGGCGTTTGATTATGCGGCGCCCGTCGACCAGTTGCTGCTGCAGCTGAAATTCGGCGCGCGCCTGGCGCTGGCGCCCCTGTTGGCAGAATTGCTGCATGTTGCCATTCAGCAACAGCCGGATTGGGAGGCGCCGCAGTTGCTGTGCCCGGTGCCGCTGGGCCCGGCCCGGCTGGCCGAACGGGGCTTTAACCAGGCGCTGGAAATTGCCCGCCCGCTGGCGCGCCTGCTGCACGTGCATTTACAGCCCCGCCTGGCGCTGCGGGTGCGCGAAACCCGGGCGCAAAGCGGCGTGGCGCCGCAGGAGCGGCAAGCCAACCTGGCGCACGCGTTCTCCATTGCGCCGGAACACGCGCCATTATTGCAAGGATGCCATGTGGGCATCGTCGACGACGTGATGAGCAGCGGCCACACCGTCAACGCGCTGGCCGCCGCCTGCAAGAGCGAAGGCGCGGCCAGGGTCAGCATACTGGTGGTGGCGCGCACGCCGCCGCATTGAATTCGCTATATATTAGATACAGACAGACCCAAGGAGAGCATTTTGTTTCACGTTGTTTTGGTAGAACCTGAAATCCCGCCCAATACGGGCAACGTCATCCGCCTGTGCGCCAACACGGGCGCGCAGCTGCACCTGGTCGAACCGCTGGGTTTTCCGCTCGACGATGCCAAGATGAAGCGCGCCGGCCTCGATTACCACGATTACGCCAAGATGAAGGTGCACAAGAACTGGGCAGCGTTCCTGGCCGACACCCAGCCCGACCCGGCCCGCATGTTCGCCATGACGACGCGCGGCTCGCGCCCGTTCGGCGACGTGGCCTTCCTGCCGGGCGACGTGTTCGTGTTTGGTTCCGAGACGAAAGGCCTCGATCCGGCTCTGCGCGACGGCTTTCCTGCAGAGCAACGCATCCGCCTGCCGATGCGCCCGGACAACCGCAGCTTGAATCTGTCGAATACGGTGGCCGTCGTCGTCTACGAGGCCTGGCGCCAGCATGGGTATCAAGGTGGCGCGTAGGTCGGATCAGGCCCAAGGGGCCATAATCCGACAACATTGTTGGCGTTAGTGGCGTTGTCGGACTACGCGGGGCTTTACCCCGCTAATCCGACCTACGCGTTTGCATACGGCAATCAGCGCAGCGCCAGCTGCGCGTCAACGCCCGTATCCACGTCCAGCATTACCAGCTGCGTGCGCAGGTCGCGCGTGGCGGCCAGCTTGCCGTTCACGTACAGATTCGTCTTGACGCCATACACGCCCTGCGACACGCCGGCCGGCAAGGTCAGCTCGAACGAGTTTTCAAAGCGCCCGCCCGACTTGTTGTTGCTGGCCAGGGCTTTCGAGCCGGACTTGAATGGCTGGCCTTGCGGGTCGAGCACCACCAGCTCTTCGCGCACGTCGTTGACGCTTTGCGCGCTGCCGTTGACCAGCTCCACCACCGAATTAACCTTGAACGGCTGGCCGCGCTTGACGGTCGATGCGCTCAGCTGCGGCGTGTACGACACCACTTGCGGTTCGCGCGGCAGCGCGCCGCGCGTGCGGATGTAGTCGCGGTCCGCCTGCGCCGCCGTCTTGGTCTGGCGCGAATTGACATTGATGGCCAGGCAACCGGCCGCCGCCAGGCCGCCGCCGATGGCCGCGCCCTTCAGCGCGCTATTCTTGCCGCCCGCCAGCGCGCCCAGCAGTGCTCCCACGGCCGCGCCGGCAGCCGCCGTCGCGCCCATGCTGCACGGGTCCTCATCCGTGGCCGCCTGGCTTCCACCCTGCGGATAGGAATTGTCCTGGCGCACGCCGTTCGGGTTCATCGGCGCCGTGGCGCAGCCGGCCAGCATGGCCGCAATGGTCAGCGCAGCGGCTGCGCGCAAGGTGGTGTGGTTCAGCATGGTGATTCCCCAGATAGCTAATTGATCGTTGTTTCCGTCTGCAGCACTTGCCGTTCGCGCTCGCGGATGCGGCGCGACAGATTGTCGATGCGCGCATTGCCCGGATCGACGCGGCGCGCGCTTTCCAGATACGTCTTGGCCGCATCGAATTTCCCTTCCAGCAAAGAACGCTCGGCATCGCGCAAGAACGATTGCGCCATCTCGTTGCGCATGGCTGCGCCGCTATCGACGGGCGACGTTTCCGGCGGACGGCGTTCGGCCACCGCTGAACGTTCGACCGCGCGTGCGGGCGCAGGTTCCGCTGGCACGGCGCGGGCCGGTGCCGTTTCCACCGGCGCCGGGGCAGGCTCCGCGGCCGCCGACAGCGCCTGCACGTCGGCCTTCAACTGCGGCAATTCCAGCGCTTCGCGGTCGATCGCTTCCAGCCTGGCGATGCCATTCCTTGCCGCCGTCGCATCCTTGCCGTCCAGCGCCTGGCGCACTCCCACCAGCACGGACGCGGCTGCCGCCTGCTGGCGCGCCAGCTGTTTGCGCAGGGAATCCACGCTGGCAGCGCCCGCGCAATCGGCGTCGAGCGCGGCAATGCCCTTGGCCGCACTTTGCAATTGATGGCCATCAATGTTGCGCTCGATGGCGCGCACGCCCCGCTGGCAACTGCCCGATGCGGCGCCCGCCTTGCCGATGGCCGCCTGCAAGTCGTCCGCCTTGGCGCTGGACTTGCCCGTACACACATTCTTCGCCGTCGCCAGCTTCTGGCGGGCGCCTTCCAGGCTGCCATTCGCCACCAGTTGCAAGCCACTGTCGATGGCGTCATTGCAGGCCGACTCATTCTTTCCGCCCGGCTTGCCATTCATGTAGACGATGACGGCTGCCAGCACGGCAATACCGCCCAGCCAGCGCAGCCACTTGCGTGGCGGTGGCGGTGCTTCGGTTGACGCAGGTGGAGCTGCCTGCACGGGCTTCGGCACGGCTTTCGGCTGGGCCGGCTTCGGCGGCGCTGGCGGCGGCACGGCAGCCGGCGCGGACACCGGCACCGGCGGCGGTTTCGGCGTCGGCACAGGCGCCACAGGCACGGGCGGCGGCTTGGGCGCTACCGGCGGGGGCGCTGGTACCGGCTCTGGCCCGGGCAGCGGCGGCGGCACGGCCGCAGCTGCCCGGACAGCGCCAGCCACCGCGTGACCACAGTACGGGCAATGGCTGACAACGGTCCACAGGCCCGTCTTGCATTTGTTGCAGATATCCAAAACTAATCCTTCATTCCAACGTCATTCCAGCGTTCACAAAGGCGGCGGCATCAACGGTGGCGGCGCGCCTAGGAACAAAGGCGCCAGTTCAGGGAACTGGGCCAGGTCGACCCAGGCCGGCAAGCCGGCGCGCCACACCTTGGTGGTGCTTGGTGCGACTTGCCCTGCCTGCACGTACTGCACGATCTGCTGGGCCGTGAACGGTCCCTGCTGCTGGCCGTTTATACCCAGGAAATACTGGTATTCCACCAGCGGCGGCGGCATGCCGCCCAGCGGTGGTGGCATGCCGAACGCGGTTGCCGCAGGGGCAGCGGCCGCACCTGCCGGGCGCAGCAATTGCTCGAGGCGCCCCGCTTCCAGCATTTCCGCCTTGATCGCATATTTCAGGCGGGGCTGGCCGTCCGCTTCCGGCTCGCGCACTTCCCAGTCGTAGGCATCGCTGTCGGAGTCGCCGATGACGTTCGCCCACTCCTTCAGGCGTCCCAGCAAGGCTTGCACCGTGTGGTCGAGCTCGTCGCTGGCCATGCCCTTGCGGCGCGCCGACTCGCGCAGGCGCGCGCCCACTTCGGCGGAAATGGCGCTGCCAAAGCCGATGTACGGCAGCTGCGAGCCATCGGCCTGCGCCACCAGCTTGGGCGCATACACGCCACGCTCGTAGTATTTTGCCAGCGCCGCCATGGCCGCCGTCTGCACGGCGTCAAGCGCCGTCAATTTTTCTTCGATGCGCAGGGCGATATTTTTCTCGTACGAGGCAGGCATGCCGTTCTGGCGGATGGCCCGTTCATTGCCGATGCGACGCAAATCGCCCGGTTCGACGGCAAACTGGTACTGGCCCGGCGGCACGACCCGGCCCGTGTGGCGTGTCAACACGCCCAGCATGATCGCTTGCAGGAATTCGCCGAAGTCTTCCGCCAGACGCTTCATCTCGTCCGTGTTCGGCGCGATCGGGTGCGTGAATTGCGTCGGATCGATGTGCGTGTGGGTCGGCGCCTTGTCGTTGTCGCCTTCCTTGCGGTAACTGGTACGCCAGCCTTCCAGGCCGCGCAGCACCGTCATCGGCACGCCGGCCAGTTCGCAATAGCAGACGGCGCGCCCGCGGATGCCCGTCTCGACGATTTCCAGCTGGCTCACCGTGATGCCCACCTGGGTCGGCACGCACGATTCGAGCTCGGCGCCGAACTTCGCCTTGAAGGCGGCCGCGTTGGCCACGCCGATCACGCTCTTGAACTGGTCCGACACGACCGTGAAGTCGCCCGCCATGTTGGCGTCGATCCACGGCATGGAGCAGGCCAGCAGCTTGCGGAAACGGTCCAGGCGTTCGGACACATCCATCTGTTCCAGCGCTTCGAACAGCGGGTCGGGCGTACTCGTCGCCCCTTCGGCCAGGCCAGCCGTGGCGATCATGTTCTCGGCCATGCGCGTGACCTTGGCCAGGATCAAGCCCCGCTGCGCCGGTTCGCCCAGCATGGGGAACAGCGCTTTCGAGCCGCCCATGTCCTTGAACGCTTCATCGGCCCACTGGCGCAAGGTGGCCGCCGATGGCAGCGCGATGTCTTTTTCCGTGACGGGAATGACGATCAGGGTCGCGTGTTCCTTGTCCAGGTCCTTTTGCAGGATGGTATTGGCCGTCTTCAATTCCGCCAGCATGGCCAGCACGCCTTCGCGGCCCGTTTGCAGCTCGCCCACGAGGCCATTCCACTGCGCGCGGCCTTGTGCGTCGACGCCGATACGGTTGCCCAGCCAGCGCGACAGTTCGCCCAGCAGCAGCACGGACTCGTCCGCCGCCTTGGCGCGCAAATGGAATTTCAGGGCATTCGCCATTTCCGTGCGCAGATGGTCCATCACCACGCCCGCCTGCTTTTCACCATTGCTGAGGAAGCCGAAGGTACTGCGCGTCTGCTCCAGGTTGTTCAGCAGGCGCTCGTATTCGCGCGAGCGCACGGCTTCCTTGATTTCACGGTAACGCTCGGCATTGTTGCCGATCTGCGCCGTCAAGCCGCTGCCCGGCGCCTCGATGCGGTCCTTGATCTGTTCCACCAGCGACAGCACGTATTCGAGGCCGCCGAATTCCTTGTTGTCCAGGTAGCCATACAGCTGGTCGCGCACGACTTTCTTGACGTCTTCCAGCACTTCGCGGCGCCGCTTGCTGATACGGTCTTCCGTCGTGTCGGCCGTGGAATCCTGGTCGCGCACGGCGTCGCGCTCCAGGTGCTTCATGGCGTCGCGCACCTGCGCCGGCCATTCGCTGCGGTCGAAACCCGTGCGGATATCGTTGATGCGCGTATTGACGCGGTTTTCCACGCCGGCCAGCAAGTGGCCATGGCGGTCTTCCAGCAATTCATCGACGACGCGGAAATCGATGAAGTCGCCGCTGGAGCGCTTCAGTTCGATGCTCTTGTCGGAAAACTCGGGGAAATCGCTGAACGGCGTGCCCTTCAGGAACATATTGGCAGCGAGGAAATTATCGCGCTGCGTATCCGTGGCGCGGTTGGCGCCCGCATCCGTGCCGCCCACGCCAAAGAATGCTTGCAGCATGGCGCCGGCCCAGCGGTGGGCCCGCTCGTCGCGCGCCGCTTCCTGGCGCGTATCGAGCACGGCCATGCCGAACGAGGAAAAGCGCTTCGAGAAATACAGGCGCATGTCGCCGAAACGGTCTTGCGGCACGGGAGCGTTGTACAGCGAGTTCTTGTGCTGCGCCTGGTTGACGGCGATCGAACGCTTGGCGCGCGCGAAGTCGGCCGAGGCGAAATCCTCGAACAGCGAATCGGCCACCATATGGTAGACGTCGCTGACATCCTTGGTGTGCTGCTGCGCCAGGTTGCCCGAATCGATCAGGTAAACCTCGCTGTACGGCTCGCGCGTCAGTTCCGGGCGGTCATACGCATCCCAGCGGCCCACATAGCCCTTGTTGCCCATCATGGCCGATTCCAGCTCCATCAGCGCCGCGTAACCGTTGGCCTCGACCCGGTCCTTGTTGGCCTTGGTGTAGCCGGTCGGCAAGAACAGCATCAGCTCGACGTCGGCCGCGCCCACTTCGCTGCGCGCCAGCCAGCGCGCCAGCAAGCCCATGTCCAGGAAGGAACCGGAACCCGTGCCGCCCGCGACGGAACCGACGATGACGATGCGGAAACGGTTCGTTTCCATGCGCAAACCCAGTTCGGCCAGCTGGCGCTCGTGCGACAGGCCCGCTTTCAGGGCTTTCAGCTTCAAACGGATCTTGTCGCGGATCTTGGCATACTTGTCGAAGAAATACAGGCGCGAGACGGCGCGGATCTGGCCCGCGCCGCTGCTCATGTCGAAACGCAGTTCGCGGATGCGCTGCGGCGTCAGCGGCAGCCATTCCTTGATGTGCGGATACTTCTCCAGGGAATCTTCATCGCGGCTGTACTTGTCCATGTCGAACGATTCGACCACCTTGTCGTCGTCCGTGAACTTCACCTGGTCGAACTGCAAGTCCTTCGCCTGCGACTCGCCGCTTTCGATCACGGCGCCATTGTCGAGGTCGAAATGGATGAATTGCGCGATGGGAAAGTCGGCCAGCCCCTCGATGCGCGTACGGTTGCCCGCGCCGCCCCACAGGGTGTTGAGGATGCGCCGGCGCACGCGCATCAGCACCTGCATGCCAGTGCCGCCGATGCCGATGAACAGGGTCGGGCGCAGTTCGATGATCTTGTCCTGCTTGCGCTCGCTGGCGCCGCCGGTGATGGTTTGGTTCAGGTTCTCTGCCATGGTGATTCCTTCGATGATGCGTGCAACGGCGTGTTCTTAGCGGCGGCTGGAAGTAAATGTCAGCAACAGGGCAACCAGGCCCACCAGCACCAGCGGTCCCATGAACAGTGGCGCAAGGAATTTATGCGCGTTCACGGCGGCCAGCACGACACCGGTCGCCAGGCTGGCCAGGAAGATGAACAGCCACCAGCCCGAGGCATTGGCCTTGTTCGGCGGCACGCGCTTGGCCACCAGGCCATTCGCATAGGCATTCTTGGCAAAGAAAAAGGCGATAAACAGCAGCAACAGCACCACGCCGCCGACCAGGGTGTCGCGCGACGAGGTATCGGTCGTCCCGGCCGCATCGAACGCGGGCGCCGGTTCGGTGGTGGCCGTGGCGGTGGCGGCGCTGGCCGCGGATGCGTCGGCGGCCGGTGGTGCGGATGCCGGAGCCGTTACCGGGGCCGGCAAGGTAAAACCTGCGTTGTCTTTTGGAGTGTCTTGCGCCATGGTATGCCTCTGTTAAATGGAAGGAATTTTTAAGGAATCTGTGTTCAGGCCAGGGTCAAGGTATGGCCTTCGGCCACGCGCACGACGGCTGGCTTGCCCAGGCCCCGTTTGAGTTCGCCAATGTCGCGGCCGTCATCATCGCGGATCTGCACGCTCTTGAACGGTTTTAATAACACTTGCCGCTGCACGCCATCGGCCAGCACCTTGTAGCGCGTGGCGCGCGTGCCGACCAGGCCCAGCGCCAGCAAGCCCAGCACGAGCGCCAGCACGCCGCCCAGTATCACCAGCACGGGCAGCAGTGGATACTGTATGCGCACCAGCAACGGTATCGTTGCCTGCGAGGCGCGCACGCTGTCGGGCGGCGTAAACATGCTGGATATCGGGTCGCCCGGAAACAATTCCTGCAAATCCTTGCCAAAGCTGGACGCCAGCGCCAGCCGCTGTTCCGACAGGCCCACCTGCGCCTGCATGGGCAGCATCACCTGCTTGCCCATGGCGGCGATCGCCTGCGCCGACCACGGCGACGGAATTTGCGCCATCGGCAACGCGAACTGTACCAGCACGGACTGGCTGGCGCCCGGCTGCAACTGGCGGATTTGATCCGGCGCAACGTGCAAAGGCGCGTTCTGGCCGGCCAGGCTGGCGTGCACCCTGGCGCTGTCGATCACGTACGGGAAAAACATGTTTTGCAAGGACGCCTGCAGCACCACTTGCGGCACCAGGTTCGCCGCATCGACGTCGAGCACGATGGTGCGCCCGTCGCGGCCCAGGCTGGCGTGTACGTTGGCGCTGTTCTTGACGGACTGGGGCACGATGCGCACGGCATCCTGGTCCACCGGTTTCAGGCGCGCGGGCGGGCGCGTCAGCACTTGCGACAGCCGCCCTTCGGCCAGGATGCGGGTCAAAGCCTCGGACGCCGGCTGGCCATACGCCAGCGCATACACCATCAAGCCCCTGGCGCTGTACAGCTTGCCCTGCACGGGCATGCGCAGTGGAAACACCACCGTCTTGGTGATCGACGGCTCCAGATGCAGCAAGCGGTAAAAGTCGCGGTTGCGCTCGGCCGTCTGGCTGTCGTTGTTCGGGCTGTTCTTGTTATTCGTAAAGATCCACACGATGCCGGACGCGGACTGGAACGGCCCCGTGATGGTTTTTGTCACGGCTTCCTGGAAATCCGTGTCGGCCAGCGCGCCGCCGGCGCTCTTGCGCGCCAGGCCGAGATTGGCCAGCTGTCCCGCCACGCCGGCGCCGCCCTGCCCTTGCCCCAGCAGCGACGGCGACACGTGCGCGCCGCTGCTCTGGCTGAAGGCCAGCGTGTAGACCTTGTCGGACGGGCTCGTCGCGGCCTGCGCCACAGCGCCCACCAGGGCTTTCAGTTGCGAATGCTCATCCGTGTAAAACGGCTCCATCCAGCCCGAATTTTGCACGAGAAACGCTTGCTGGATGCCGGCCGCCTGCACGCTGGCGGTGGCGAACGAGAGGAAGGCGGCGCCGGCCGCGATCAGGACGCGCGCCTTCATGCCTGCAAGGCCCAGCCATCGATGCGCGACAGCAGCGGGTGATACGCCCACAAGGTGCCTTCATGGACAAACAGGCGCACGCGCCACGGCTCGCTGACGGCAAAGGTATGAAACACGGTTTCGCGCAACTCGTCGTCCTGTACCAGCTGGGCCGCCAGGCGCTCGTTCGAACGCAGCACGCTCGACAGGCCGGCGCTGGTGGCAAACTTCACGCCAAAGACGCTGCTGCCGGCACCCGATTCCAGCAAGGGCATGACAGCCTGGTTCTTGCCGCCATCGTCGCCATGTTCCGGCTCTTCCCACGGCGCCGTTTTCAGCTTGGTGGCGAAGCGGTAATTGAAGCTGCCCGAACACAGGCGCGGCGCCAGCGCATCGGCCCGTTCGGACTGCGCACCCAGTTTCACGTAGACATAGGTGCCGCGGCCACGCTCGAAGCACAGCTGCCACAGGCCGCCATCGCGCGACACGTACGGGCTGCCGAATTCGAAATGCGGCACCAGCCCTTCGGGCCAAGGCGTAAACGAAGCGGCCACGTTGCCGTCCGGCTGCAATTGCAGGCGCAGCTGGCCATTGGCGCAGGGCCACACGGCCATGCGGTTGTAGGCCACGGGCGCGCTGACGGTACCCAGCTCAACCACGCCGTCGAGCAGCACGTCGCTGCCCGGCTTTTGTTGCGCGTCAAGGTTGACAAAGCGGATGCGGCCATCGTCGTCGCGCAGCGGCGCCCACAAACGGCTCTGGAACCAGACGGGCGCGGCCGCGCACGGCGCGCCGCCCACATGCTCGACCACATAGGTGAGCGAAGGCACGTCGGGGCGGATGCAGGCGAGGCCATGGCTGGTCGGCAAGACCAGCACGCTGTTGAACTCCGGCACCAGCTCGGCGC
Organism: Janthinobacterium sp. BJB301; assembly: GCF_002735685.1. Lineage (NCBI taxonomy): Bacteria > Pseudomonadati > Pseudomonadota > Betaproteobacteria > Burkholderiales > Oxalobacteraceae > Janthinobacterium > Janthinobacterium sp. BJB301. The sequence goes on from NZ_PDZJ01000006.1 coordinate 107,622, forward strand.
GCCAGGCGCCGTGGGCCAGGTCCGATTCGGCCAGCAAGCTGCCATAGTCGGGGTCCAGCGCCAGCCAGCGTTTCGAGGCGGGCAGCCAGGCGTGCAAGACGGCCTTGCGCGGGTCGAGCGCCAGCAGCGCAGGCGCGCTGGTGCCGAACTGCGCGGAAAAGAATTCGTATTCGCCGGGCGGCGGCATGGGCAGCGAAGCATCGGCTTGCGCATGCTCTTCGCGGGCGCGCTGGTCGGCCAGTTTCAGGGGCACGCTGGCCTGGCGCAAGCCGGCCGGGCCCGCTGGCGGCACGTCGCTGACGGGATATGCGCCGTAGGGCGGCACCCAGGGCGGCGTGGCGGCCGTGTCGGGCGGCATTTGCAAGGTCGCGCCCGAGGCGGGGTCGAACGAAAATTCGGGCGGAAATTGCCGCACGGGCGCGCCGGCGGCTGCGGGCAGGCGCCGCGCGAGCATCAGCTTGCCGATATCGGCATGGCTCACCAAGGGCGAGACGTTCTGGCCGTCCGCGCTGCGTTGCATGCTCCACGCGCCATCGTCATCCACGTGCCAGGCGCCGGAGGGCAGTGGCCAATCCCCAGAAGTTTTATGATCCATTTATTTTCTATGACAAGCAATGCATTCAGACGGTGGAACGTGCTGGGGCTGACGAAACGAGGTCGCAGCCCTGGCAGTTCTCATAGTAACGTCTTTTTATCTGTATGGAAACATTGACGAGCTTCCTCAGCCCTGCTGCGTCCGCACTTTCGTCAACAGCTTGGTGGTCGAACGGTCGTGCTCGAAATCGATGGCCACGGCCTGGCCGCCATACGCCAGTACGGCCTTGCCTTCCGGAATGGCCGCCATGTCGTAGTCGCCGCCCTTGGCATAGATTTCCGGTTCGATGTCCAGCACCACTTCCAGGGCGCTGTCTTCCGAGAACGGCACGACCAGGCTCACCGCTTCCAGCGCAGCCAGCACGGCCATGCGGTCTTCGCAGCTGTTCAGGGGGCGGTCATCGCCCTTGCCCAGGCGTTTCACTGAAGCATCGGTATTCACGGCAACGATCAGCGAGGCGCCCAGCGCGCGCGCCTGCGCCAGATACGTTACGTGGCCGCGGTGCAAAATGTCGAACACGCCGTTCGTCACCACCACCGGTTTCGGCAGGGCCGCGGCGCGGGCGCGCAGTTCGTCACGGCCGCACAGTTTGTTTTCAAAATCAGGCATGGATATCTCTTGTTGGGTTAAATAGGGTGACGATACCGTCACGTTCAGGCGTGACTATCGCCTTGGATGCCGCCGGCATCCCGGCGCCAGGCATCGATCAAGGCCACGACGGCCGGGTCCAGCCCTTCTTCGGCGATGCGATCTTGCCGGTAGTAAATCATCAGCGCATACACGCCGGCCAGGCGGCTGACGGACGGCGACAGCGCATATTCATTGCCGCGCGCCGGTTGCCTGGCACGCCAGTAATTGATTGCCGCTTCCAGCGCCTGCAGGTGCAATTCCATCGCCATCTCCCTTCGCTGCCCGGTCCCGCATTATAGGGGGCGATCCGCTACAATACGCCATCGGCGCCACAGTTTCACGTTTGCGCCACCTTTCATTCATTGCAAGTAAGCACTTCCTGTGTTTCAATCAACCTATGACACTGACTGAACTGAAATATATCGTTGCAGTCGCGCGAGCGAAGCACTTCGGCCATGCCGCCGAAGCTTGCTTCGTTGCCCAGCCCACCCTGTCAGTGGCCATCAAGAAACTCGAAGACGAATTGGGCGTGGTCCTGTTCGAACGGGGCGGCGCGGAAATCTCCGTCACGCCACTGGGCGCGCAGATCATTGCGCAAGCCGAGCGCGTGCTGGAACAGACGGCCGCCATCAAGGAACTCGCCAAGCAAAACAAGGATCCGCTGGCCGGCCCCCTGCGCCTGGGCGTGATCTACACGATCGGCCCCTACCTGCTGCCGCCGCTGGTCAAGGCCATGATAGACCAGGTACCGCAGATGCCCTTGATCTTGCAGGAAAACTTCACGGTTCGCCTGCTCGAATTGCTGCGCCAGGGCGAACTGGACGTGGCCATCATGGCCCTGCCCCTGCCCGACCACGGCATGGCCATGCAGGAACTGTATGACGAACCGTTCGTCGTCGCCATGCCGCGCCAGCATCCGTGGACGGCGCGCGACAAAATCGCCGCGCAAGACTTGAAATCGGAAACCATGCTGCTGCTGGGCAATGGCCACTGTTTCCGCGACCAGGTACTGGAAGTGTGCCCCGAAATGGCGCGTTTTTCCTCGCCCGGCAACGGCATGCAGCGCACGTTCGAAGGTTCCTCGCTGGAAACCATCCGCCACATGGTCGCCAGCGGCATCGGCCTGACGGTCTTGCCGCGCGCCTCCGTTGCGAATATGCACGCCACCGACGGCATGCTCGAATACCGGCCCTTCGCCGCCCCCGTGCCATCGCGCCGGGTGGTGATGCTGTGGCGCAAGAGCTTTACGCGCAAGGCCGCCATCGACGCCCTGTGCGCGGCCATCGCCAGCTGCAACTTGCCGGGCATTACGCCGCTCTGCGAGGACGAAGACTAGCGCCCCAGGCGCAAAATAGTACATTTACATACTATTTGCGATAATCGACCTTTCTCTTCAACAAGATCGAGTCTTCCATGAACAAGCTGGCGCTGTATTTCCGCCTGATACGGCTGGACAAGCCTATCGGTACCGTATTGCTGCTGTGGCCTACCCTGTGCGCGCTGTGGCTGGCGCAGCAGGGCGTGCCGGACTGGCGGCTGCTGCTGATCTTTACCCTCGGCACTTTCCTGATGCGCTCGGCAGGCTGCGCCATCAATGACTACGCCGACCAGGATATCGACAAATTCGTCAAACGCACGGCCGAGCGTCCCATCACCAGCGGCCGCATCAGCGGCAAGGAAGCGCTGGCCGTGGCTGGCGTGCTGACCGTGCTGGCCTTTTGCCTGATCCTGCCCCTGAATGCGCTGACCAAGCAGCTGTCCGTGGCCGCCGTCATCATCGCCGGCACCTATCCCTATTTCAAGCGTTTCTTTGCCATCCCGCAAGCGTACCTGGGCATCGCCTTCGGCTTCGGCATCCCCATGGGCTTTGCCGCCATCACGGATGCCGTGCCCGCCGTCGCCTGGCTGCTGCTGCTGGGCAATGTCTTCTGGGCCGTGGCCTACGATACGGAATACGCGATGGTCGACCGCGACGACGATCTGAAGATCGGCATCAAGACCTCGGCCATCACCTTTGGCCGCTACGACGTGGCCATCGTCATGGCCTGCTATGCCGTTTTCCTGCTGCTGTGGCTGGCATGCGGCTGGTACCTGGGCTTGCGTTACTGGTTCGTGGCGGGCTTGCTGGTGGCGGCCGGCTGCGCCGTTTACCACTACACCCTGATACGCGCACGCGAGCGTATGCCGTGTTTTGCGGCATTCCGGCATAATAACTGGCTAGGAGCGGCGGTGTTTGCGGGCGTGGTACTGGACTTTGCTTTCCGTTAATCAATGATCCTTGCGCCGCGGCAGCCCTTGAGGCGGCGCAAGACAGGCCTGGCCGCAGCTGCCTACACTGGTATTTCACTGTGCAGTTTCACTTCCATGAGGTAATACATGAGCTCGATACATACCGGAAAATCCAGCAGCGACAGCATCCTCGCCGACGCCGACAAGGCCCGCGACAAACTGGTCGGCGACCTGAAAACCGTCATCAATGAAGCGGAAGGCTGGCTCGATGGCGCCAAGGATCAGACGGGCGAGAATGTCAAAGCCGTCAAGGACAAGTTCATCGCCACCCTGGAAACGGCCAAGAAAGACTTGATCAAGCTGGAAGAAGATTTGCTCGAACGTACCAAGCAGGCGGCCAAGGCCACCGATGAATACGTGCAGGACAATCCATGGAAAGCCGTGGGCGCGGGCGCCGTCATCGGCGTGCTGTTCGGCCTGCTGCTTTCCTCGTCACGCCGCTAGATAGTAACGACGCAGTACCGACGGCGCAGGCCGTCTCCTGACGCGAAAGGCAGCATATGGCTATCTTGCACCATGTCGCCCAAGTCGCAGCGACCCTCGCCGCCATCGTCCAGACCCGTCTGGCCCTGGCGGCCGTGGAAATGGAAGAAGAGTCGCTGCGCTTCCTGTCCTATCTGGCGCTGGCCATGCTGGCACTGCTGTGCCTGTTTGTCGGCCTGGTCTTGATCGTGTTCCTCGTCATCGTGCTGTTCTGGGATACGCACCGCATCGCCGCCATCGCCATCACGGCCGCCGTCTTCATCGGCGCCGCCATCGCCACCCTGCTGGGCGTGCGCGCCAGTTTCCGCAGCAAGCCGAAACTGCTTTCTTTTACACTTTCCGAACTGAACAAAGACCTGGACGAGCTGCAACTGCTGGCGCGCCGGGGATCGGAGCGGCCATGACCACGCATCCCACCAAGTTATCGCATGTGCACACGGCCGCCAGCCTGGCACAGCGGCGCGACGCGCTGCTGGCCGAATGTGCGCTGCAGCGCCTGGCCCTGGGCGTGCAGACGCGCCAATTGCTGGAGCCTTTAACGGGCGGCAATCTGCGCCACACCCTGGCCACGCGCTTTAAAATTCCCCTGATGATAGGGGGCGCCGTGCTGGGTTTGCTGCTCGTGCGCCCGCGCCGTTTCCTGCCGCTGCTGCGGGCGAGCGGCGCGCTGCTCAAGCACGCCACCACCGCCATGCCCGTCGTGCTGGCCCTGGCGCGGCGATTCAGCAAGAGAGAAACGCAGCCTTAGAATATTTTTCTCTGGCTGCATCCAAATGGCCAGCCCATGCGTAGTAATGGTATCAACCAGCCGGTTGAGCCAACTACCAGGAGTTCGCCATGCTTGCCACCATCGCCCCACGCCATACCGCCCCTTCGCTCACCGTGCTGTGCGCCGCCCTGCTCGTGGCCGCCTGTGCCCCCATGAGTGCCCGCTATTCGCAGGAACAATTACCGAATGCCGTCAAGGTGCCCGATGGCCACCAGGTAGCCATGCAAACGGTGGGCGTGGGCAAGATCGCCTACGAATGCAAGGCCAAGAAAGACATGACGGGCCATGAATGGGTCTTCGTGGGCCCGGACGCGGCCCTGAACGACCGCAGCGGGATGCAGGTCGGCACGTATGTCGGCCCACCCGCCACCTGGGCCAACCTGGATGGCTCGAAAGTCACGGCGACGCAAGTGGCCGTGGCGCCGGCCGGCGCCGGCAACATTCCGTATCAGCTGGTGAAAGCCAACCCGGCCACGGGCAGCGGCGCCATGCAGGGCGTCAGCTACATCCAGCGCGTGGCCACCAGCGGTGGCGTGGCGCCAAGCAGCCCCTGCGGCATGGAATCCGTCGGCACCAAACAATGGGTGCCCTATCAAGCCGACTACATTTTCTGGAAGGCCGCATAAATCAGTGAAAGCGACGGTTGGCAAGCGGGTTTCTGGCCTATACTCGGCCTTGAAAACTTGCTAACCGTTTACTCTTGACGATTGCGCCAACCTTGCCAACGCTAGCCGCCCCTTACGATTACGATGCCGCCCTGCGCGCCTGCGCCAGGGGCGAGCAGCAGGCATTGCACGGCCTGTACCAGCAGGAAAGCCGCTACCTTCTGGGCGTGGCCCTGCGCATCGTGCGCCAGCGGGCCCTGGCCGAAGACGTGCTGCACGACGCCTTCCTGAATATCTGGCGCCGCGCCGGCAGCTTCGACGCCACGCGCGGCAGCGGCAAGGGCTGGATCTATGTGGTGGTGCGGCACCAGGCGCTGGACATGGCGCGCGCCCGCGCCCATGAACTGTCAGCCGACGAGGATACCGTGGAAACCCTGCTGCACCAACGCCAAGGCCACGACGCGGGCGAGGCCTATGCCGACCAGGCGGACCTGGGCAAGCTGCACGATTGCCTCGGCCACCTGGATGAAGCCAAGCGCAATAGCATCCTGTACGCCTACGTCGATGGCTGTTCCCACAGCGAAATCGCGCAGCGCCTGCAAGCGCCGCTGGGGACCGTCAAAGCCTGGGTCAAGCGGGGCCTGGCCGCCTTGCGGGAGTGCATGGGATGATCAACAGCGACGAGGAATTGCACAGGCTGGCCAGCGAATATGTGCTGGGCACCCTGGAACTGGCCGAACGCGCGGAAGTGGAACAGCGCTTGCCGCGCGATGCCGCCTTGCGCGACGCCGTCGATGCCTGGGAACAGCGCTTGCTGCCATTGACCACCCTGGCGCCGCCCGAAACACCCTCGGCGCAACTGTGGCCGCGCATCAGCGCCAGCCTGTTCACGCCGAAAGCCGTGCAGCAGGCGGGCGGCTGGCAAGCGTGGTGGAACAGCCTGGCCTTCTGGAGACTGCTGGCCGGCGGCGGCCTGGTGGGGACAGCCGTGCTGGCCGTGCTGGTCAGCGTGCAGCTGCAAGCGCCGGGCGGACCCGGTTATCTGGTGGTGCTGGTGGCGCCGCAGGATAAATCGCCGGGCTGGATCGTGCAGGCGGGCGGACGCGGCGGCAAGAACCGCGACCTGAGCCTGATCCCGCTGGGTCCGACGAGCGTGCCGCAGCAAAAAGCCCTGCAATTCTGGACCAAGGGCAAGGATTGGGGCGCGCCTGTCTCGCTGGGCCTCGTCAAGCCGGGGCAAAGCCTCAAGCTGACCCTGGATAAGCTGCCGCCGCTGCAAGCCGATCAACTGTTTGAAATCACCCTGGAGCCGGAAGCAGGCTCGCCAACGGGCCGGCCGACAGGACCGATTTTATACATAGGCCGCGCCGTCAAGGTGATCTAATTACTTCGACAGCTCGTCACCCATCTCGCGCCCCCGTTGCGCGGCCGCCTTGATGCCCTTGACGATGGCCGCTTTCACGCCGCTCTCTTCCATGCTGGTGAGCGCCGCATACGTCGTGCCGCCTTTCGACGTGACCCGCTCGCGCAGCAAGGACACGGGTTCGCTGGAATTGGCCGCCAGTTGCGCGGCGCCCGTAAAGGTGGCAATCGCCAGCTGCGTGCCCTGCTCGGGCGTCAAGCCCAGTTCGGCGGCCGCCTGCTGCATCGCCTCGATAAAGTAAAACACATAGGCGGGACCGCTGCCCGACACGGCCGTGACGGGGTCGATCTTGGCTTCGTCATCGAGCCAGACGGTCTGGCCGACGGCGCGCAGGATGGCGTCCGCCATCTTCTTCTGTTCCTCGCTCACGCCGCTGCTGGCCACCATGCCCGTGATGCCCATGCCGATCAGGGCCGGCGTATTCGGCATGCAGCGCACGATGGCGGGGTAGTCGCCGAGCCAGCGCGACAGGTCGGCCGCGCGGATGCCGGCCGCGATCGACAGGATCAATGGCGCCCTATCCCCGTCGAGGAAAGGCAGCAACTGGGCTGCCACTTCGCGCATGCTTTGCGGTTTCACGGCCAGCACGATCACATCCACGCCGCGCAATGCCTCGCCGGCGGAAGCCGCCGTCGTGACGCCGAATTGCGCCTGCAGTTTTTCCAGCGCGGGCGCGTGCGGGTCGATCACGTGGATATTGCCGCCCAGGGTCAATTTGCCCGCCAGGCCCGCGATCAGGGCGGCCGCCATGTTGCCGCCGCCTACAAAGGCGATATTCAATTCTGTCGTCATGGTTATGCTTTCTGTCAATCAGTTAGGAATAGTTGCGGGAGCCGAAGATGGCGCTGCCCACGCGCACGATGGTGGCACCCTCGAGCACGGCGGCGCGCAAGTCGGCCGACATGCCCATCGACAGGGTATCGAGCGCCAGCCCTTCGGCATTCAATTGTTCGTACAGCGCGCGCAATTGCGCAAAGGCAACGCGCTGAAGCTGGAGCTCCGTTTCCGGCTCGGGGATGGTCATCAGGCCGCGCAAACGCAAGCGCGGCAGCTGCGCCACGGCGCGCGCCAGCGCTGGCAATTCGGCCGGCGTCACGCCGCTCTTGCTGGCCTCGCCGCTGATATTGACTTGCAGGCAGATATTCAGGTCCGGCAAGCCGGCCGGGCGCTGTTCGGACAGGCGCGCGGCGATCTTTTCCCGTTCCACCGTGTGCACCCAGTCGAAATGCTCGGCGATGGGGCGCGTCTTGTTGCTCTGGATGGGGCCGATGAAATGCCAGGCCGGGGCTTGCTGCGGTGCGGCTTCCTTCACAAAGGCAATCTTGTCGAGCGCTTCCTGCAGATAGTTTTCGCCAAACGCCGCCTGGCCCGCGCGCATGGCTGCCAGCACGGCATCCGCGCCGAAGGTCTTCGAGACGGCCAGCAGGGTCACGTCGGCCGGCGCGCGCTGCGCGTCAGCGGCGGCCTGCGCAATACTGTCGCGCACGGCTTGCAAGTTCTGTTCGATTGTGGACATAATCATTTTCTAGTGTATAGGGGCGGCGGCACAGTGCGCCAGCCCATCAATGCAGGCACAGGGATTATAAATGGACATCTCCGAACTACTCGCTTTCTCCGTCAGCAACAAGGCTTCCGACTTGCACCTGTCTTCCGGCCTGCCGCCGATGATACGGGTCAACGGCGACGTGCGCCGCCTGAACGTGGCGCCGCTCGAGCACAAGGAAGTGCACAGCATGATCTACGACATCATGAACGACAGCCAGCGCAAGGCCTATGAAGAAGCGCTGGAATGCGATTTCTCGTTCGAGATTCCCGGCCTGGCCCGCTTCCGCGTCAACGCCTACAACCAGGAACGCGGTGCCTCGGCCGTGCTGCGCACGATTCCGTCGAAGGTACTGACCCTGGAAGAACTCAACGCCCCGCGCATCTTCGGCGAATTGGCCATGCGTCCGCGGGGCCTCGTGCTGGTGACGGGACCGACGGGCTCCGGCAAGTCGACCACCCTGGCGGCGATGGTGAACCACGTCAACGAGCGCCTGAACCACCATATATTGACCATCGAAGACCCGATCGAATTCGTGCATGAACCGAAGAAATGCCTGATCAACCAGCGCGAAGTGGGCTCGCACACGCATTCGTTCAGCAATGCGCTGCGCTCGGCCCTACGCGAAGACCCCGACGTGATTTTAGTGGGCGAATTGCGCGACCTGGAAACCATCCGCCTGGCGCTGACGGCGGCCGAGACGGGCCACCTCGTGTTCGGCACGCTGCACACCTCGTCGGCGGCGAAATCGATCGACCGCATCATCGACGTCTTCCCCGCCGAGGAAAAGGAAATGGTGCGCGCCATGCTGTCCGAATCCTTGCAAGCCGTCATTTCGCAGAACTTGCTGAAAACCAAGGATGGCGCGGGCCGCGTGGCCGCGCATGAAATCATGCTGGCCACGCCGGCCGTGCGCAACCTGATTCGCGAAGCAAAAGTGGCGCAAATGTATTCGGCCATCCAGACGGGCAGCAACGTGGGCATGCAGACCCTGGACCAGTGCCTTGCCGACCTGGTGCGGCGCGGCACGATCTCGGCGGAAACAGCCCGCTCGGCCGCCAAGGCCCCCGAAAACTTCCCCGGATAAGCCATGCAGACGATGCACGAACACTATGGCGCCATGCACGCGCTGCTGGCGCAGATGCGCGCACGGGGCGGCTCGGACCTGTTCATCACGGCCGGCTTTCCGCCCGCCATCAAGCTCGACGGCAAGCTGACGCCGCTGGCAGAAGCCCCAGCCCCGCTCGACGCGCAGCAATCGGCCGGCTACGTGCGCGCCGTCATGAACGAACGCCAGGCGGCCGAATTCGCGTCCAGCCGCGAAGCCAATTTCGCCATCAGCCCGGAGGGGCTCGGACGTTTCCGCGTATCCGCCTTCGTGCAGATGGGCCAGGCAGGCATGGTCTTGCGCTTGATCAATACCGCCATCCCCACCCTCGATGGACTGGGTTTGCCCCCCATCCTGCAAGACATCGTGATGAGCAAGCGGGGCCTCGTCATCATGGTGGGCGCCACGGGCTGCGGCAAGTCGACCACGCTGGCGGCCATGGTGGGCCACCGCAACGCGCACAGCCACGGCCACATCATCACCATCGAAGACCCCGTGGAATTCATCCATCCGCACGGCAACTGCATCGTCACCCAGCGCGAAGTGGGCGTCGATACGGACGACTGGGCCACGGCCCTGAAAAACACCCTGCGCCAGGCGCCCGACGTGATACAGATCGGAGAAATACGCGACCGCGACACCATGGACCACGCCATCGCATTTGCCGAAACGGGCCATCTGTGCCTGGCGACCTTGCACGCGAACAACGCCAACCAGGCGCTGGACCGCATCATCAATTTCTTCCCCGAAGAGCGGCGCCAGCAATTGCTGATGGACCTGTCGCTGAATTTGAAGGGCATGATTTCGCAGCGCTTGATTCCCAGCAAGGAAGGCGGCGGGCGCAAGGCGGCGCTGGAAATCCTGCTCAACTCACCGCTGATGAGCGACCTGATCTTCAAGGGCCAGGTGCACGAGATCAAGGAACTGATGAAAAAATCGCGCGAGCATGGCATGCAAACCTTCGACCAGGCCCTGTTCGACCTGCACGAAGGGGGCGCCATCAGCTATGAAGACGCGCTGCGCAATGCGGACTCCGTCAACGACCTGCGCCTGACGATCAAACTCAAGGGCGCAACGGCGCCGGAACCGCCCCCGCAAACGGGCGCCACCAAACTGGGACTCCTCTGACATGACCAGCATCCACGATTTCCAGGCCGAGGCGCTCGACGGCACGCCGATCGACCTGGCGCAATACAAGGGCAAGGTGCTGCTGATCGTCAATACGGCCAGCGCCTGCGGCTTCACGCCGCAGTACCAGGGGCTCGAAGCGCTGTACCGCGAATTTCACGACCAGGGCCTGGTCGTGCTGGGTTTTCCCTGTAATCAATTCCGCCAGCAGGAACCGGGCTCGAATGCGGAGATCGGCGCCTTTTGCGAGAAAAACTTCGGCGTCACCTTCCCCCTGTTTGGCAAGGTCGACGTGAATGGCCCGCATACCCATCCCCTGTTTGCGCAATTAAAACAGGCGGCGCCCGGCATATTGGGCACGCAGTCGATCAAATGGAATTTCACCAAGTTTTTGGTGCGCAAGGATGGCAGCGTCTTTCGCCGCTATGCGACGGCCAGCAAACCGGCCAGTCTGGCAGCCGACATACGGCAATTGCTACAGGAGTGAAAAATGCAATACTTTGATTTAAGACAACAATCATGCGAAATCTATAAAACCGTATTTATTTCATGCCTGATATCAATATTGTGTTTCAAATAGCAAATATCGGTGATAATGTTTACATAATTATTCGCAGATATCGATCAAAAAACGATGCCAGTCTTTGGGAAAATATTATCTTCATGGATGCGGATGGGTAGTTATTCCCGCCTCTTCATCCCTATTACCTTCCTGATACTCGCCGTTTCCGCTGTACGCTATCACGCCCTGCTGGGTACGGAAACGGCGCTGGCCAATGCGCGCTACCAGAGCGACGCCCGGCAACTCGACCTGTTCCTGGCCAATAGCGTGCTGCCGCTGGCCGTGCATACGGACCGGCATGCGATGCACGACAGCGTGCAGCAAGCGCTGCGCAGCGCCCTGCCACTGAACCGCAGCCTCGCCTCCGTGCGCTGGGATACGGCTGGCGGGCATGTCGAAGTGCTGGCTGACAACAAGCTGAGCGATGCGCTGGCCGACGGCGTGCCGGCGTGGTTTGCGCGCCTGGCGGGCATGGCGGCCATCCGCAGCCGCCTGACGGTGGCGCTGCCGGACGGCGGCGACGGCATCCTCGACCTGCACTACACGCCCGGCCGGCCCCTGGCCCAGGTGTGGCAAAGGGTGCGCGAGCAGGCCGTGCTCAGCACCATCAATATCGTCCTCGTCTTCCTCCTGCTGGGTTTGATCCTGGCCTCGCACCGCAAGCTGCTGGCGCGGCTCGTGCAAGCGACGGACCGCTTTCGCGATGGCAACTTCGCCGTGCGCCTGGCGGCTGGCGCCACGCCCGAGGCGCAAGCCGTGTCGCAGTCGTTCAACGGCATGGCCGGCGATATCGAAGAACTGCTGACCTCGCTGAAAACCAGCCAGCGCCAGCTGGGCGAACAGCTGAACGAAACCGTGCACATGCAGCAGGCGCTGCAAAAGCTGTCCTGGCAAAACTACAATGACGTGCTGACGGGTCTCCCCAACCGTGCCGCGCTGGCCGCCCGCTTCGAGCAGGAACTGTTCCTGGCGCGCGAACGCCAGCGCCTGCTGGCCGTCTGCCTGTTCGACCTCGACCATTTTCAGGCCATCAACGACCGCTACGGCGCAGAAGCGGGCGATGAAATCCTCAAGCAGGTGGCCGGACGCCTGCACGCCTTTACCGGCCAGATCCATTACGCGGCGCGCCTGGGCGGCGATGAATTCGTCCTGCTGCTGTGCGGCCAGGCCAGCATCGCCAGCATCGAACAGAACATCACCCAATTGATGCAGGAACTGAGCCGCCCCTATCATTGCGACCAGCAGGCGCTGCACATGACGGCCAGCGTCGGCATCGCCGTCTACGCGGGCAAGGACCTGAATACGGAAAGCCTGCTGCGCCACGCCGACCACGCCGTCTACCAGGCCAAGCTGACGGGGCGCAACCAGTATCACTTCTTCGATACCAATCTCGATGAGGAAGTGCGTACCCACCACAACCAGCGCACGGAAGTGCGCCAGGCCCTGATCAATGGCGAACTGCGGCTGTACTACCAGCCCAAGGTGAATATGCGCGCCGGCACGGTGGTGGGCATGGAAGCGCTGCTGCGCTGGCAGCATCCACGCCGCGGCGTGCTGGCGCCCGCGCAATTCCTGCCGCTGGTGGAACAGACGGATTTGATCATCGACATCGGCGAATGGGTGCTGCGCCAGGCCCTGTGGCAGATGCAGCGCTGGGTCGCTTGCGGCAAGCACTGGGTGGTCAGCGTGAATATCGCGGCGCGCCACTTCCAGCAACCGGACTTCGTCTCGCGCCTGGAAACCATTCTCGGCGAATTTCCCGGCGTGCGCGCCAGCATGCTGGAACTGGAAATCCTCGAATCGTCGGCCCTGCACGACATCGAAGACGTGCGCCGCATCATCCGCGCCTGCCAGGCGCTGGGCATCACGTTCGCGCTCGACGATTTCGGCACCGGCTACTCGTCGATGTCGTATCTGAAACGCCTGCCGGCGAATATCGTCAAGATCGACCAGAGCTTCGTGCGCAACATGCTCAACGACCCCGACGACCTGCACCTGGTGCGCGCCGTCATCGGCCTGGCCCGGTCATTCAGCTTGACGGTGATCGCCGAAGGCGTGGAAAGCGTCGAGCATGGCGCGCGCCTGATCCAGCTGGGCTGCGACCTGGCGCAAGGCTACGGCATCGCCCGCCCCATGCCGGCCGACGCCGTGCTGGAGTGGGCCAACAATTTCATCCCTGCGCCGCAATGGCGCATCGCGCAATACAACGAAGTGCCTATTTGACCGGGGTCAAGGCGGAGTCGATCAATTCGATCCAGTGCCGCACGGGGGTCTCCGTGCCCGACTGCAGGTGGCTCAGGCAGCCGATATTCGCCGACACGATCATCTCCGGCTCGCACGCTTCCAGGTTCGCCACCTTGTTGTCGCGCAGCTGCTGCGACAGTGCCGGCTGCAGGATCGAATACGTGCCCGCCGAACCGCAGCACAGATGGCTGTCCGCGCACAGGCGCACGTCGACGCCGACGGCGCGCAAGACCTGCTCCACCTTGCCGCGCACCTGCTGGCCATGCTGCAGGGTGCATGGCGGGTGGTACGCCACTTTTTTGCCGATGCGCCCTTTCAGCAGCGCCACCAGTTCCGCTTCGAAGGCCGGCATGATCTCGGACAAATCGCGCGTCAGTGCGGCGATGCGCCGCGCCTTCTCCGCATAGCGGGCGTCGTGCGCCAGCAGGTGGCCATATTCCTTCACCGTGGCGCCGCAGCCGGACGCCGTCATGACGATGGCTTCCGCGCTGTCCACGCAGTCTACGTAGGGCCACCAGGCGTCGATATTGCGGCGCATGTCGTCCAGCGCCGCTTCCTGGTCGTTCAAATGATGGCGCAGCGCGCCGCAGCAGCCCGCCTTCGGCGCGACGATCAGCTGCACGCCAAGCGCGTCGAGCACGCGCGCCGTGGCCGCGTTGATGTTCGGCGACATGGCCGGCTGCACGCAGCCGTCGAGCAGCAGCATGGTGCGCGCGTGCTGGCGCGCCGGCCATGCGCCAGCGGCGGCGCCGGGTCGCAATTTATCCTGCAAGCTTTGCGACAGCAGCGGCCGCAGCGCCTGCCCCGCCTTGTACACGGGCGTAAACAGCCAGCGGCGCGGCAAGGCTTCCTTCAGGGCGAAGCGCAAGGCCCGTTCGCGCAAGGGGCGCTGCACGCGCTGCTCGACGACGCTGCGCCCGATGTCGACCAGGCGACCGTACTGCACCCCGGACGGACAGGTGGACTCGCAGTTGCGGCAGGTCAGGCAGCGGTCCAGATGCGTCTGCGTCTTGGCGGTGACGGGCGCACCTTCGAGCACTTGCTTGATCAGATAGATGCGCCCGCGCGGGCCATCGAGTTCGTCGCCCAGCAGCTGGTAGGTGGGACAGGTGGCCGTGCAAAAGCCGCAATGCACGCAGGCGCGCAGGATGGCTTCGGCTTCGTCGCCTGCCGGCGTATTCTTGATGAAATCGGCGAGATTGGTTTGCATGCACGCTCAATACATTCTGTGCGGGTTGAAGATGCCGGCCGGGTCGAAAGCCTGCCGCAGGCGCTGGTGGATGGTGGCCACGGCCGGCGCCAGCGGGTGGAACACGCCCACGGCCTTGTCGCCGCCGCGGAACAGGGTGGCGTGGCCGCCGGCGGCCGCTACGGCCTGGCGGATGTGCCGTGCGCCATCGGCATCGGCGCCGCCATCGAGCTTCAGCCAGCGCTGCGCCCCGCCCCACTCGATCATCTGGCGCCCCTTTAGAATCATGGCGCTGGCGTGCGGCGGCAACGACAAGCGCCACAGGCTGCCCGCGCCAGTAAAGAAATCGTGCGTTTGCTCGCGCACGGACAGCCAGAAGGCGGCCGCGTCATCGGCTGCCAGCAGCTCGCCTTTCAAGGCTTGCAGGGCCGCCGACACGGCCGCCTCGGCGCCGGACAGGCGCACCGTCAACACGCCGTCATGCCAGCAACTGGCCGATATCGGCAGCGGCTTGCCAGCCCATTCATTGAGCATGCGCAAGGCGGCGATTTCCGCACAGGCCACGCGAAACGTCGCTTCGCGCAGCGGCAAGGGCAGCACTTTCAGCGACACTTCCAGGATCAGGCCCAGGGTGCCCAGGGACCCCGCCAGCAGGCGCGAGACATCGTAGCCGGCCACGTTCTTCATGACTTGCCCGCCAAACGCCAGGCGCTCGCCATGGCCATCCATCAGCACGGCGCCCAGCACAAAGTCACGCAAGGCTCCTGCGCTGGCCCGGCGCGGGCCGGACAAGGCGCTGGCGACGACGCCGCCCACCGTGGCGTCCTGGCCGAAGTGCGGCGGCTCGAATGCCAGCATCTGGTTGCGCGCGGCCAGCGCCGCCTCGATTTCCGCCAGCGGCGTGCCGCAGCGGGCCGTGATCACCAGCTCCGTCGGTTCATAGTCGATGATGCCCGCATACGCGCGCGTATCGAGCACCTCGCCTTCGAGCTGCTGGCCATACCAGTCTTTCGTGCCGCCGCCGCGCAGGCGCAAGGGACTGCCCGCCGCGCTGGCCGCCAGGATCCGCTGCCTGAATTGTTCCGCTATCGCTTGCAAAGGGGTCTCCGGAAAATTAAAAACGGGGCAGGTTGGCGAACGGCAGCCGCCCCGCCGTCACATGCATCTTGCCGAATTCGGCGCAGCGGTTCAAGGTGGGAATCGCCTTGTCCGGGTTCAGCAAGGTATGGGGATCGAAGGCGCGCTTGACTGCAAAGAAGGCATCGAGTTCGGCGCGCGTAAACTGCACGCACATGGAATTGATCTTTTCCATGCCCACGCCATGTTCGCCCGTGATGGTACCGCCCACGGCCACGCACAGGGCCAGGATGTCCGCGCCAAACGCTTCGGCGCGCTCAAATTCGCCGGGCATGTTGGCGTCGAACAGGATCAGGGGATGCAGATTGCCGTCGCCCGCGTGGAACACGTTCGCGCAGCGCAAGCCATGCGTCGTTTCCATGTCGGCGATACCCGTCAGCACTTCCGCCAGGCGCTTGCGCGGGATGGTGCCGTCCATGCAATAGTAGTCGGGCGAGATGCGCCCGGCGGCGGGAAAGGCGTTCTTGCGGCCGGACCAGAATTTCATGCGCTCCGCTTCCGACTGCGAGACGGCGATGGCGCTGGCGCCCGCCCCTTCCAGCACGGCCGTCATGCGGGCGATTTCCTCTTCCACTTCCTCGTGCGTGCCATCCGCTTCGCACAGCAAAATGGCGGCCGCGTCGATGTCGTAGCCGGCCTTGACGAATGGTTCGACCATGCGCGAGGAGGTCCGGTCCATCATTTCCAGCCCGGCCGGGATAATGCCGGCCGCGATCACGTTGGCAACCGCATTGCCGCCCGTGACGACGTCGTCGAACGATGCCATGATGACCCTGGCCGTGGCCGGTTTCGGTATCAGTTTCACGGTCACTTCCGTGACGATGCCCAGCATGCCTTCGGAGCCGATGAAGACGGCCAGCAGGTCGAGGCCCGGAGCGTCCAGGCATTCGCCGCCCAGTTCCAGCACGTCGCCATCGATGGTGACGATGCGTACGCGCAGCACATTGTGCACGGTCAAGCCGTATTTGAGGCAATGCACGCCGCCCGAGTTTTCCGCCACGTTGCCACCGATGCTGCAGGCGATCTGCGAAGAAGGATCGGGCGCGTAATACAGCGCGTGGGGTGCCGCCGCTTCGGAAATGGCCAGGTTGCGCACGCCCGGCTGCACCACGGCCGTGCGCGCATAGGCATCGATGCGCACAATGCGGTTCAAACGCGCCGTCGACAGCACCACGCCATCGGCGATCGGCAAGGCGCCGCCCGACAGGCCCGTGCCGGCGCCGCGCGGCACGATCGGCACCTTCAACGCGCGGCAGACGCCGAGGATGGCGATGACCTGTTCTTCCGTGTCCGGCAAGGTCACCACCATCGGCAGCTGGCGGTAGGCGGCCAGGCCATCGCATTCATACGGGCGCGTATCTTCCGCGTCGGACAGCACGCAGCGTGCCGGCAGCACGGCCAGCAGGGCCGCGACGACGGCTTGCTGGCGCGCGGCGGTCAATCCGGATTCAGGGGCAGCATTGAGCATAAGATGGAGGGCAAATGGACATGGGCGTGCAACGATTGTAAGCACAAAAGTGGCGCGCGCCGCATTTTTTGTCCGATTTGCCCGCAAATCCGGGGCCAGGCGGCGCGCAGTGTCGTATGCTGCCCCCATTCTTCTTTACAGGACCGACATCATGGGCAACCGACTTTCGAAAATCGCCACGCGCACGGGCGACAATGGCAGCACCGGCCTGGGCGACGGCAGCCGCACCAGCAAGGACAGCGCCCGCATCCACGCCATGGGCGACGTGGACGAACTCAATTCGAATCTGGGACTGCTGCTGTGCGAAGCCATGCCCGACGCCTTGCGCGACGAGCTGGTGGCCATCCAGCACGATCTGTTCGACCTGGGCGGAGAAATCTGCATCCCCGGCTACCAGCTGATCAAGGAAGAGCACGTGCTGCGCCTCGACGACCTGCTGGCGAAATACAATGCGGACTTGCCGGCCTTGAGTGAATTCATCCTGCCGGCCGGTTCGCGCGCCGCTTCGCTGGCGCATGTGTGCCGTACCGTGTGCCGCCGCGCCGAGCGCAGCATCGTCGCGCTGGCCAATGCGGACCCCCTCCACGAACATCCGCGCCAATACGTGAACCGTCTGTCGGACCTGCTGTTCGTGCTGTCGCGCGTACTCAACCGCTTTGCCGGCGGCAGCGACGTGCTGTGGCGGCATGACCGCACGCGGGGATGACATAAAAAACGGCGATGCCTGTCAAACCGCATCGCCGTGCTTTACCAGCTGGCAGGGTGTTACTCAGCCGCAGGCCTGAAGACACACTTTATTGGCGCGGACGCATGAAGGAACACTGAACTCCATGACACAGGCATCGAGCGCCATATAGCACTCGGACTGGCATTCGGAAATGTCGGCGGTACTACTGGCCATCGCATACGAGGCGCTCACGCCCATGGCAAACAAAAAGAAACCCAGTTTTTTAAACATTGGTACTCCTTTGTGGAAATGTCAGACGATGAGCAACATCCATGGCGCGCCGTCCCTTACGCGTCATCCATCAGTGCCTCCGCGCGTCAGTTATGCGGCGGACGCAGGCATTCCTTCTGGCAAGCCTGATAATTTTCCATGCAGGCCGGCTGGCCGAATTCCACACAATCGAGCAGGTTGCGTTCGCAGACAAAGGTACAGTCAGGGCCGCCGGCATGGACACTGAAGGACAGCGCAGCACCGGCGGCAAACAGGAAAGCGGCAATCTTTTTGAACATGGTGAGCCTTTCAGGTTAACAAGTTGAAACGTCAGATTTTCTTCAGCGCCGCTTCCAGCGCGCCAGTATTGAAACCCTGGATCTTGCGGTTGCCGATCAACACCACGGGTACGCCGCCGCCGCCGAGTTCTTCATGGGCTTTTCTCGCTTCCGGTGATTTCTCGATATCGAGATCGACGAATTCGATCTTGTTTTCCTTGAAATACGCGCGCGTCTTGGCGCAATAGCCGCACCAATCCGTACCGTACAGCACCACCTTCGCCTGGGCATTCGGGAAATATGCGGCGTAATTACCCTCGGTGTAATTCGGCTTGAGCAAACCGGGCAACAAGGACAGGCCATAACCGCTGCCCAGGCCGGCGGCCAGGATCAAGCCATACATGGCGATGGTTTTAATTTTTTTCTGCATCATAAGTATTGTCAGAGGCGTCAATGATCGAGGGCGGCCGGCGCAGCGTGCGCGTGCCGGCCGCCTCGTAATGCAACATGGATATCAGGCGCCGATTTGGCAGACTTTCAGGCAGGCTTTGTAACTGCCTATGCAAAAGGGGGATCTGTCGCCATTCATCATCGTGCATTCCCGCAATTCCTCTTCGCAGCTGGAGCAGCCGATATCCGAAGCAATGGCATAGGAAGCACTCAATCCCACGGTAAAAATAAATGCGGCAATCTTTTTCATTTACTACTCTCCATGTGAGCTATTGCACCAAGCAATCGCGTCAGACCAGTCGTAAGAAATTTCATCTTTGCTTGCTACAAAATCGAATATAGACCGCACTTATTTTAGAGTCAACGTTTCCTTTCGATAAATTTCCAGTTTGGAAAATATATCGGGACAGCCCATGAAATGTGGAATTTGGAGAGATTGGAAGGCGCCAAACGTCTATACAATATTGGCGCCGCAATCAGTAGAGGCCGGTTGCGGGCGCAGCCGGCCGAGCGGCTACACGACGCCGAAAAAACGCGTCAGCACGATGGCGTCACCGCGCGCCGCCAGCCAGCGCCTGCACATGCTCGCGCAGCAAGCCGCGCAGCAGCTGCACCTGGGCCACGGCATCGGCCTGCAGGGCCGTCAATCCCTCGGCAATGCAGGGAGCAGGCGCGCCGGCATCGGCTTCACCACGCAGCAAGGCATCGATTTCCCCGCTGACGGCGGCAATCCACCGTTGCAATTCGGGCGGCGCAGGCTCGGCCTGGGGACTCAGACTGATGCGCGCCGTGCTGCCCGCCACGCGGCGCAGCAGCGGCAGGGTGCGCAGCGCCGCCAGACCCACGCCGCTACTGCGGTCCAGGCGGCGCTCGATGCGCAAGCGCTGCAAGACCTGTTCCGCGTTATTGCTGGCCAGTCCCGCCTCGCGGCGCAGGCGCGCGATGGCGCTATCCCAGCGTCCACCCGCCGCCAGCACGGCCAGCAGGTATTTCAGGTTGGCCGACACGGCTTTCGCCAGGCGCTGGTCCAGGTCGTCCGCCTCGCGGTCCGGCCACAGGAAAAACGTGGCCAGCAGGGCCAGCACGCAGCCCAGCACATTGTTGCCCAGGCGGCTCATCGCATACACCATCTCGCTGGCGGGCGCCGCATAATCGGCCACCAGCACGAAGGCCGGCGTCATGAACAGCACGTGCAGGCTGTAGCTGACACGGCGCAAGGCCATGGTCGCGACGATCAGGGGAAACACCACCAGCGAAATACCGAGCGGCGTGTAAATGACCAGGCCGATCAGCACGGCCAGCACGGCGCCCAGCACGCTGCCCGCGACCCGCTCGATGCCGCGCGGCCACGTGGTCGACACGGATGGCTGCAGTATCAGCAAGGTCGCCATGGTGGCCCAGTAGCCGAACGGTATATGCAAGGCCTCGACCAGCAGGAAGCCGGCCGTCGTCGCCAGCGACACGCGCGCCGCATGGCGCCAGCTCAGCGACTGCGGCGTGGCATTGACTTTTGCCGTCTGCCACGCCTGCCCCAGCGCCAGGAAGGCCGCTTCGCGCCACGGCAGCTGCGCCGCGCGCGGCAAGCCCAGCTCCATGAAGTCCACGTTCAGGCGCAGCGGCAGCAAGGCGCCCAGCGCCGCTTCCAGGCGCCGTCCGCAGCCGGCCAGGCGGCGCTGCAAGGCCAGCGGCGGCGTTTCCGGCTGGCGCTGCACGGCTTGCCCCAGGCGGCGCAGCAGCACGGCCATCACTTCCAGGCTGCGCCGCGCGCGCGGGTCCCGGCGCAGGCGCTGCTGCTCGCGCTCGCACGTATGCGTGACGGCGATCAGATAGGCGAAGATGCGCTCGGCGTCGCTGAGCGCCAGCAGCAGGTTGTCGTACAGGGCGCTGCGGCCCGCGCGCGCAGGCGGCACGGCGGCCAGCGCCACCCGCGCCGCTTCCAGCGCGGCGCGCGCCTGCGAACGGTAGCTGGCGCCATGTGCTGCCGCGTCCGCCTGCGCGGCATCATGTGCGAGAAAGCGCGCATTGTCGCGCGCGATGCCGGCCAGGCGCGAATACGCGGCGCGAATGGCGCGCCTGGCAGGGCTGAACGGGTGGATGCGCCAGACGGTAAAGCTGAGCACGGTGGCGAACAGGCAGCCGAACATGTACAGGCCCAGGAAAGGCGCCGTCTGCGTCATCGATTCCAGCGGATGCGTGACCATCACCACGCACGCCGTGGCGGCCAGGATGGCCACCTGCGCCGTGGCCGCGCCCCAGATGCGCGCCAGCGCGCCGGCCCAGGAAAACAGCAGCACGGCGATGGCCGCCGCCGCCACGCCATGGCCGGCCGCCAGCGCCGTCAGGCCGCCGGCCACGGTCGACAGCAAGCCGAAGCCCACCATCGAGACGAAGCGCATGCGCCGCGTGCCCGCCGCGTCGGCCAGGCAAGTCCAGAAGGCGCCGATGGCGGCCCAGGAAAAATCGGGGTGGTCGAACAGCAGGCCCAGCAGCAGCATGGCGCTCGAGGCGCAGGCGGCCCGCAAGCCTTCGGACAGGTTCGTTTCGTCGATGGCCAGGCTGACCATCCACAGGGGGCGGCGCTGCGCCAGGGTATCGGTATAGGCGTGCATGCCCGTCAGCCAGCGGCTGGCCAGCGCGCGCGAACGGCGGTGAAGTTTCCTGAAATGCAATATCGACTTTGAAAAGTATCAAAGCGTCATCGTAGCATTCCCTGGCGAAAAATGTTGCAGTGCAACGTAAATGACAGCAGACGAAAAAAAAGCGACACCGCGATGTCGCTTTTCCGTATGCAAGCCAGCTTAGCTGACAGCTGCCAGGCGCGGCGGCTGCGTGCCGCCAAAGCGCTGCTCGATCGACGCGGCGATGCCGGTGGCGTCCAGGCCCACGCTTTTCAGCAGTTGCACGGGGTCGCCATGGTCGATGAAGGTGTCGGGCAAGCCCAGCATCAGGATCGGCTTGACGATGCCTTCCGCTGCCAGCGCCTCGGCCACGGCCGAGCCGGCGCCGCCCATGATGCAGCCCTCTTCCACCGTCACCAGGTAATCGTGGTCGGCGGCCAGCTGTTTCACCAGTGCCACGTCGAGCGGCTTGACGAAGCGCATGTTCGCCACCGTCGCGTCGAGCTTCTCGCCCGCCGCCACGCTAGGCGCCACCATGGAACCGAAGGCCAGGATGGCGATGCGCTTGCCCTGGCGCTTGATCTCGCCCTTACCGATTTCAATGCTCGTCAGTTCCGGCACGATGGCCACGCCGGCGCCGGCGCCGCGCGGATAGCGGATCGCGGCCGGGCCAGGATAATGGTAGCCCGTCGTCAGCATTTGCCGGCATTCGTTTTCGTCGGACGCGGCCATGATGACCATGTTCGGGATGCAGCGCAGGAATGCCATGTCGTAATTGCCCGCGTGCGTGGCGCCATCGGCGCCCACCAGGCCGGCGCGGTCCAGCGCGAACGTCACGTCCAGGTTTTGCAGGGCCACGTCGTGGATCAGCTGGTCGTAGGCGCGCTGCAGGAAGGTCGAATAGATGGCCACGACGGGTTTCAAGCCTTCGCAGGCCAGGCCCGCGCCAAACGTCACGGAATGCTGCTCGGCAATGCCGACGTCAAAGTAACGGTTCGGATATTGCTGTTCGAACTTGACCATGCCCGAACCTTCGCGCATGGCCGGCGTGATGCCCACCAGGCGCTTGTCGTGGGCGGCCATGTCGCACAGCCAGTTGCCGAACACTTCCGTGTACGTCATCTTGCCCGGCGCCGTGGCCGGCTTGATGCCTTCCAGCGGATTGAACTTCGGCGTGCCGTGATACAGGATCGGCTCCGCCTCGGCCAGCTTGTAGCCTTGCCCCTTCTTGGTGACCACGTGCAGGAATTGCGGGCCCTTCAATTGCTTGATATTTTGCAAGGTCGGGATCAGCGAATCGAGGTCGTGGCCGTCGATGGGACCGATATAGTTAAAACCGAACTCTTCGAACATGGTGGCGGGCACGACCATGCCTTTGGCGTGCTCTTCAAAGCGCTTCGCCAGTTCCAGCACGGGGCCGGGCAAGACGGACTTGCCGACATTTTTCGCTGCCGCATAGAACTGGCCCGACATCAGACGCGCCAGGTGGCGGTTCAGGGCGCCCACGGGCGGCGAGATCGACATGTCGTTGTCGTTCAGGATCACCAGCAAGTTGACGTCTTCCTGCACGCCCGCATTGTTCATCGCCTCGAAAGCCATGCCGGCCGTCATCGAGCCGTCGCCGATCACGGCGATCGCATGCAGCGGGTCACCCTTGATCTTGGCGGCCTGCGCCATGCCCAGCGCGGCCGAGATCGACGTCGACGAGTGCGCCGTGCCGAAGGTGTCGTATTCGCTTTCGTCGCGCTTCGGGAAGCCGGAAATGCCATCCTTCTGGCGCAGGGTATGCATGCGCTCGCGGCGGCCCGTGAGGATCTTGTGTGAATAGGTCTGGTGGCCCACGTCCCACACGATGCGGTCGTGCGGCGTGTTGAACACGTAATGCAGCGCGACAGTCAGCTCGACCGTGCCCAGGTTGGACGACAAGTGGCCCCCCGTCTTGGAAACGGAGTCGAGCAGGAAGCTGCGCAGTTCCTGGGCCAGCGGCACCAGTTGCGAGCGGGCCAGCTTGCGCACTTGCGCTGGTTCATTGATGGTTTCTAACAGTTTCATTTATGCCTTCCGCTGCACGACCAGGTCCGCCAGCTCGCGCAAACGGCGTGCCTTGTCCCCGAATGGCGCCAGCGCCGCATGGGCGTCGCACCGCAATTGTTCTGCCAGGGCTCGCGATGGTTCCAGCCCCAGTATCGATACGTAAGTGGGCTTGTTGGCGGCCGCATCCTTGCCTGCCGTCTTGCCCAGGGTGGCCGAATCAGCCGTTGCGTCGAGCACATCGTCGACCACCTGGAACGCCAGTCCGACGGCGCGCGCATACGCGTTCAGCGCCGTCATCTCGTCCGCCGTCAAGTCCTTGCCGGCCAGCGCGCCGAGAATCACGGCCGCGCGCAGCAAGGCGCCCGTTTTCAGTTGATGCATCTGTTCCAGCTGCGGCAAGGTCAAGGCCAGGCCGACGCTGTCGAGGTCGATCGCCTGGCCGCCGCACATGCCGGCCGAACCGGAGGCGTGCGCCAGCAGCTTGATCATCGCCATTTGCCGCGCAGGAGGAATAGCAGCGCCATCGGCCAGCAGCATGAACGCTTGCGATTGCAGCGCGTCGCCGACCAGCAGGGCCGTCGCTTCATCGTAGGCGATGTGCACGGTGGGCTTGCCACGGCGCAAGGCATCGTCATCCATGCACGGCATGTCGTCATGCACGAGCGAATACACGTGAATCATTTCCAGCGCGCAAGCAGCACGGGCGAGGGTATCTCGATCGGCATCAAACAGTTTGCCAGCCGCCATCACCAGCAGCGGGCGCACGCGCTTGCCGCCGCCCAGCAGCGCATAGCGCATGGCAGCGTGCAGCTTGTGCGGCACGGTATCGGCCGCCGGCAGGAACTGGTCGAGCCGGGCTTCCACGCCGGACTGGGTGGCTTGGATCCAGTCGCCGAAGGTCACGCCATCTTGTTGCATGCTGGCCATCATTGGGCGGCCTCGCCGGCATCCACGAACGGTTTCAACATGTCGCCTTCGAGTACTTTCACCTGCGCTTCGACGCTGTCGAGCTGGCTTGCGCAATACTTGACCAGTTCCGAGCCGCGCTGATACGCCGCGACCGATGCTTCCAGCGGCAACTGGCCCGCTTCCATTTGCGTTACCAGCTGCGCCAGTTCCGCCATTGCCTCTTCAAACGAGGCCGGCGCTGCGGCAGCGGCAGTTAATTTCTTCGACATAGACTCAGATCTCTTCGTGGCACGAGGGGCTTGTAGGGAGACGCCGGGGATTCCCGGCCAGCATAGAAGCGTTATTTTAGAACAAACCACACTATTAAGTGAAAACTAAAGCGCAATCGGCGCGCTCAAAGTCAATAGCGTTGCCAGCTTGTCAGTGAATTTTAGCCGAATCCCCCCTCTCTGCCGAAAATTGCGCGCCAAATGACAATGTTTCTCATTAATAGGCTATTTCGCGGGGGAGTTTGATAATGCCGAGGCCGATCCGCGCTATAATCGCCGGTTCTGTCCGAAATACCGTTTCAACAAATTTGAATTCAGGTCTTTGCGGATTCTTTCTCTCTGTAGCGGTTGCCCAGGGAATGGCCTGGGGCACTGCTGACCGTTGTACATTTATGGGGGGTTGGGATGTCCGATCTGGCTACTCACGCCAAGCTGGCGCGTTCAAACGCGCAACTTCCGGTCCACGTCTATTTTGACGAAACGCTGTTGCAGCGTGAAATGCAGCAATTGTTCCAAGCCGGCCCGCGCTATGTCGGGCATGAGCTGATGGTGCCGGAAACCGGCGATTTTGCGACCCTGGCGTCTGAGAACGAAGGGCGCATGCTCGTGCGCAACGCCAATGGCATCGAAGTGCTGTCCAACGTGTGCCGTCACCGGCAGGCGCTGATGTTCAATGGCCGCGGCAATGCGAATCATATCGTCTGCCCGCTGCACCGCTGGACCTACGATCTCAAGGGTGAATTGATCGGCGCGCCGCATTTCCCCGAGACGCCGTGCCTGAACCTGTCGAAAACGCCGCTGCAAAGCTGGAATGGCTTGCTGTTCGAGCAAAACGGCTACAACGTGATGGAAAAATTGAAAGCTTTGTCCGTCTCGAAAGACCTCGATTTTTCCGGCTATATGTTCGACCACGTGGAAATCCACGAGTGCGACTACAACTGGAAGACCTTCATCGAAGTCTATCTGGAAGACTATCACGTGGAACCGTTCCACCCGGGCCTGGGCAGCTTCGTCAGCTGCGACGACCTGCGCTGGGAATTCGGCAAGGATTACAGCGTGCAAACGGTGGGCGTGCACCGCGGCTTGCAGCAAGCCGGCTCGCCTGCCTACAAGAAATGGCAGGAGCAGGTGCTGCAATTCCGCGGCGGCGAAGCGCCGCCGTATGGCGCCATCTGGCTGACCCTGTATCCGAACATCATGGTCGAATGGTATCCGCACGTGCTGGTCGTCTCGACCCTGTGGCCCGACGGCCCGCAAAAGACGCGCAACGTGGTGGAGTTTTATTACCCGGAAGAAATTGTGTTGTTCGAGCGCGACTTCGTCGAAGCGGAACGGGCTGCCTACATGGAAACCTGTGTCGAGGACGATGAAATCGCCCAACGCATGGACGCGGGCCGCAAGGCCCTGATGGCGCGCGGCGTCAGCGAAGTGGGCCCTTACCAGTCGCCGATGGAAGATGGCATGCAGCATTTCCACGAGTGGTATCGCAACAATATCGAACTGTAGTCCCTCAAGGGCCGCCTCGTGCGGCCTTTTTTTATCCCCGCGTTTTTCAGGAATCAGATGCAATCTCTTTGGATGCTGTTTGCAAGTTTCATGTTCGCCATCATGGGCGTGTGCGTCAAGCTGGCGTCGGATATGTATTCGACGTCCGAAATCGTCATGTACCGCGGCATCATCGGCATGACCGTCATGAGCTGCACCATCCTCTATCAGGGTGGCAGCTTTAAAACCACGATGCCGGGCCAGCATCTGTGGCGCGGCGTGGTGGGCGTGATCGCCCTGTGGCTGTGGTTTTATGCCATCGCCATCCTGCCGCTGGCCACCGCCATGACTCTGAACTATATGGCGCCCATCTGGATCGCCGTGATCCTGCTGGCCGGCGGCTGGTGGAAGGCAACGAAGCAAGTCGAGTGGCCGCTGGTGGCGGCCATTGCCATGAGCTTTGTCGGCGTGACCCTGCTGCTGCAGCCCGTGTTCGAGACGGACCAGGCGGCTGGCGCCATCACGGCTCTGATTTCCGGCATGCTGTCGGCCCTCGCCTACCTGCAGGTGCGCAAGCTGGGCCTGCTGGGCGAACCCGAATACCGGGTCGTGTTTTATTTCTCGGTCGTCAATTTCCTCGCTGGCGTGATCGGCCACGTGGCCAGCGCCGGCGGCGGCCCCGTCGTCTGGCACGCGCACACGAGCGGCTACGGCATCGGCTTGCTGGCCGCCATCGGCCTGTGCGCCACCATGGCGCAGATGGCCATGACGCGCGCCTATCGCCTGGGCAAGACCCTCGTGGTTGCAAACCTGCAATACACGGGCATCGTCTTTTCCAGCTTCTGGGGCGTGGTGATCTTTGGCGACCTGTTCGACTGGCATGGCTGGGCCGGCATCAGCATCATTCTCGCTTCCGGCATCGCGGCAACCTATTACAATACCCGCAACACGGCCCGTGGCGCGGCGATCGCGCGCACGGATCCCATCGCCAGCGAAGTGTAAGGAGTCATGACCTTGTATACGACCTTGATCAACAGCAATGATTTGTCCAGCCACCTGAACGACAGCAACTGGGTCATCCTCGATTGCCGCCACGACTTGCTCAACCCGGCCGCCGGCAGCGATGCGTTTGCCGCCGGCCACATCCAGAACGCCCAGTTCGCCGATATCGACACGGCCCTGTCCGGCCCCAAGACGGCGCGCGGCGCGGACTTTACCGGACGCCATCCGCTGCCCGACCGCAACGCCCTGCTGGCCACCCTGCGCGGCTGGGGCATCAATGACGACACGCAAGTGGTCGCCTACGACGGCCAGGGCGGCATGTTCGCCGCCCGTTTGTGGTGGCTGCTGCGCTGGGTTGGCCATCCAGCCGTGGCCGTGCTCGACGGCGGCCTGGCCGGCTGGCAGGCGCAAGGCTTGCCGCTGGTCACACCGGTGGCGCCCCGCCCTATTGGCAACCTGACGGAAAAAGCCAGCCTGACGCGCACGGTCAGCGTGCAGGACGTCGTTGCCAACCTGGAAACCCAGGCGTTGACGGTGATCGACGCGCGCGCGCCCGACCGTTATCGCGGCGAAAACGAAACCATCGACCCCGTGGGCGGCCATATCCCCGGCGCGAAAAACCGTTTCTTCAAGGACAACCTGCTGCCAGACGGCCGTTTTAAAAGCGCGGAAGAACTCAGGCAGGACTTCAGTGCCTTGGTCGCCTCGCCGCAGGCAGCCATCCTGCAGTGCGGTTCCGGCGTGACGGCTTGCCACAACCTGCTGGCACTGGAAGTGGCAGGTTTGCCTGGCGCGGCCCTGTATCCGGGCTCGTGGAGCGAATGGTGCGCCGATCCGGCGCGGCCCGTGGCGACGGGGAGTTAAAAAAATGGCGGACCAGCTGGTCCGCCATTTCACCTGTGGATAACTACGACGTTATCCCCAGCGCTTGATTCAAGCGCTCCAGTTCCGCCAGCCACGCCTGCTGGCTGGCCGGCTTCTGGTGGCGCGGCTTCCTTGCCAGGTCTTCCGCCAGCAATTGCTCCAGTTCGCACAAGCGCTCCAGTTGCACGTCGATGTCCGTCAGTACCGCAGACGCATGCTCCACGCGCGGCGCAGGCGTCGACGCCTGCCCATCTTCCGCACTCAGCCGTGCATACGCGCTGGCCGCGTCAAGCCACTCTTCCAGCCCGCCATCGGCCACCACCCAAAACCGGTTGCAGGCCGTCTCGATCAGGTCGCGGTCGTGCGACACCAGCAGGCAGCCACCCGCAAAGCTGAGCAGCGCTTGCCCCAGTTCCGCCTTGCCCTGCATGTCCAGGTGATTGCTGGGCTCGTCCAGCAGCAGCAAGTGGTAGCTGGCCAGCGACAGCCCCAGGAACAGCAGCCGCGCCCGCTCGCCGCCGCTCAGGGTGGCCACCGTCTGGCCATGGCGCGCATACGGGAAACCGGCCGCGATCAACGCCTGCTTGCGCGCCACCTGGCTGCGCGCAGCCTCGTTTTGCACGGCAAACGGGTACAGGGCGTCGGACAGGTCGGCCGTATCGGCCAGTTGCTTGAGCGACTGGTCGTAATAGCCGATGTTCGCCGCCTTGTGATAGCGCAAGTCGCTGCGCTCCTCCTGTGCCTGGATCGCTTGCCAGCACAGGCGCAGCAGCGACGACTTGCCGCTGCCGTTGGCGCCCAGCAAGGCGACCCGGTCGCCCGGTTTCAGCCACAGCTGGCCGACCTGGAACAGCACGGGAGACGCAGGCACGGCGCGCACATCCAGCCCGTCGAGCGCCAGCAGCTGGTCGGCCGCCAGCGCCTTGCCGCGCAGACTCAAGCGCCAGGGCGCGCCGTCGCTGACGAACGATTGCACATCCTTCAGCTTGTCGATGCGCCGCTGCATGGTCTTGGCCTTGCGCGCCAGGTCTTCATTGTCATAGGTGCGGCCCCACAAGGCCAGGCGGGCGCTGCTGGCCGACAGGCGGTCGATTTCCTTCTGTTCGGCCGCATGCCGGGCGGCAGCGGCTACGTCCGCCTCTGCCAGCGCCGCCAGCGCGGGGCCGCACGGCAAATCGAAATCGTACAGGCGGCTATCGCGCAAGATCCAGCTGCGCGTGGCCACGTTGTCGAGCAGGCGCTGGTCGTGCGAGACGAGGATGAAGGCGCCGCGCCAGGCCAGCAGGAATTGCTCCAGCCACAGCAGCGACGGCAAGTCCAAGTGATTGCTCGGTTCGTCGAGCAGCAGCACGTTCGGCTCCTGCAGCAGGGCACGCCCCAGCAATAGTCTCGTGTGCTGGCCGCCGGACAGCGAATGCACGGGCACTTGCGCCGTTTCTTGGTCAAAACCCAGTTCGGCCAGCAGGCTGTCGACCCGCCAATGCAATTCCGGCTGCTCCAGCACGGGCGCCAGCAAGGCGTCGTACAGGCTCAGCTTGGCAAGTTCTGGCGGCAAGTGCTGCTCCACGTGCTGCAAGCGGCAGGCACGAGCATAGTGGATGGTGCCGGCAGTGGCTACACGCGTGCCGCTGAGCAATCCCAGCAAGGTGGATTTGCCGCAGCCATTGTGGCCGATCAGGCCGATGCGGTCGCCCTGGCGCAGGGTAAAGGCGAGTTCGTTGAAGAGGAAACCGTCGTGGGTATCCAGTTGTAAAGCTTGTGTCGAGATAAGGGTAGTCATGGCTCTTGTCTTTGTTCGGGATGCAAGCATCCGCGTTAACAGGAGCGCTAACGACAACGGAGTACCAGGAAAGGACTCGTCTGGGAGGGTGACTTTGCTCTGGCCAGGTTATCGCAGCGCGATAGAACGTGGGCAAGAGCTGGCAAATGCGCTTAAAGAGCGTGCGCGCCACAAGGCGAGCAACAAGTTTTCTTCCATGATATTTTCCTCCTTTCTGTGCAAGTTAGTCAGAAAGGCAATATAGCATAGGTAGCACTGCGCCGGCAGCGCCAGGCATCAACCACCGTGACGCTTATGCGTCAGGAACAGCACGATGCACACGCCCAGTGCGATCAACAGCACTTGCGGAATGGTTTCGCGCAAGGTGGCGCGGCGCTGCATCTGCGGCATCAGGTCGCTCAAGGCAATATAGATAAAGCCTGACGAGGCGAACACGAGCACGTAAGGAATCAGATTGCTGGCGCGGTCCAGGGTGAAATAGCCGAGCAAGCCGCCCGCCACCGCCATCAGGCTGCACAGCAGATTGAAGATATACGCGCGCAGGCGCGAGAAGCCGGCATTGAGCAGCACGATGAAGTCGCCGATTTCCTGCGGAATTTCATGCGCGATGATGGCCAGGCCCGTCACCAGGCCCAGTTTCGGGTCGGCCAGGAAAGCGGCGGCGATCAGGATGCCGTCCGTAAAGTTGTGCATGCCGTCGCCCACTAAAATCATCCAGCCGGCCTTGCCCGCCTCGTGCTTGTCGTGGCCGTGCGCATGGTGGTGGCCATCGCCTTCGTGGTGGTGCGAATGGCGCAAAATCGCGAATTTTTCCAGCATGAAAAAGGCCAGCAAACCGGCCAGCAGCGTGGCGAACAGGCTGCGCGGGTCCGCCTGCGATTCGAACGCTTCGGGCAAAGCGTGCAGCAGGGACGTCGACAACATGATGCCGACGGACAAGCTGACCATGCGCTCGACCACTTTGGAAAGGAATGCAAACGAAAAGATCGCCGCCGCGGTAATGCTCAACACGCCCGCGATCGTGGTCGCGAGCAAAATGGATATAAGGACGGGATCGATGATTTTCTTACCTCAAAATGGCGCCGGGTCACTGGCGCCCGCGATGCTGGCGTCTGGCCTGATGAATGCGTTGTTATCTATTGTTTAATTTTTTGCGCGTTTGGCGGCAGCGTCGCGCGATGAAGATGCAATTGTACTGCATTGGCGCGCACCGGGCATTTTACAGCCCGGTGCGTCTTTCGCGTCAATTTATGGAAGATGCGGTATGTTTCTGTTGCAGATCACGCCACGCCGTGGCTTTTGAACCAGGCCAGGCAGCGCGCATAACCGTCTTTCGCATCGGCCGCCACATAGCTGGGGCGGTAATCGGCGTTGAAGGCATGGCCCGCATCGGTATACACGACAAACTCGGATGGGTTGCCGCCCTTGGCCAGCGCATCCTTCATCTTGCCGATCGATTCCTGGCTGATGCCCGTATCCTTGCCGCCATACAAGCCCAGTACGGGAACCTTCAAGGTAGCGGCGATATCGATGGGATTGCTCGGCTGCAAGGCAGTCGGTTCGCCGACGAGGCGGCCATACCAGGCCACGCCCGCCTTGACGGCCGGATTGTGCGCCGCGTACAGCCAGGTGATGCGCCCGCCCCAGCAAAAGCCCGTGATGCCCAGGCGGCTCGTATCGCCGCCATTCTGTTTCGCCCATGCCACCACCGCATCGAGGTCCGCCATCACTTGCGCGTCCGGCGTCTTGGCGATGATGCCTTTCATCAACTCCGGGATGCTGGCCACCTTGGTGGGATCGCCCTGGCGCACGAACAAATCGGGCGCCAGCGCCAGATAACCCTGCTTGGCAAAACGGCGCGCCATGTCGGCAATATGTTCATGGACACCAAAGATTTCCGAAATGACCAGTACCACGGGCAAACCCGTCTTGCCTTCCGGCTGCGCCGCATACACGGGCACGGCCTGGCCATCGACCATCACCGACATGTGGCCCGTGACGAGCCCGGCGGAATCCGTCTTGATGACGTTTTGCGCCGCCACGGGCAAGACGGCCACGGCAAAGCCAGTGCCCAGCGCCACCTTCAGGAAACCACGCCGGCCATCCGGCCCGGACAAGCTGCTCTGGCCCAGCAAACTTTCACAATCGGTGATCATGTCGCTCATGCGTTTCTCCTGAAGGTATTGCGTTTGGAAATGTCGGCTTACGCTGCGCTAAGCCGACCTACGGTCATTGCTCAAGTAAACATGTAGGCCGGCTTAGCGGGACACGCCCCGCGTAAGCCGACGCAGCATCAATGCGCTTCGTCCCAGTTCCTGCCGACGCCCACCTCGGCCGTCAGCGGCACTTTCAGCGCGGCCACGCCCGCCATCAGTTCCGGCAGCTTGCGCTGGACCAATTCGAGCTCCGCGTCCGGCACTTCCAGCACCAGTTCATCGTGCACTTGCATGATCATCTTCGTCTGCAAGTTGTCCGTTTCCAGCCAGCCTTGCACGGCGATCATGGCCAGCTTGATCAGGTCGGCCGCCGTGCCCTGCATGGGCGCATTGATCGCCGCCCGTTCCGCGCCCTGGCGGCGGGGGCCGTTCGGCGAATTGATTTCCGGCAACCACAAACGGCGGCCGAACACGGTTTCCACGTAGCCGCGCGCCTTGGCTTGCTGGCGCGTGTCTTCCATATACTGTTTTACGCCGGAAAAACGGGCAAAGTAGCGGTCGATATAGCTTTGCGCAGCCGTACGGTCCACGCCCAGATTACCGGCCAGGCCGAATGCGCTCATGCCGTAGATCAAACCAAAGTTGATGACCTTGGCGTAGCGGCGCTGTTCGCTTTGTACTTCCGCAGCCGGCACGCCGAAGATTTCAGCGGCCGTGGCGCGGTGAATGTCGATGCCGTCGGCAAATGCGCGCAGCATGGCTTCGTCGCCCGAGATATGCGCCATGATGCGCAATTCGATCTGCGAATAGTCGGCCGAGACGATGCTGCTGCCGGGCGGCGCAATAAACGCTTCGCGGATGCGCCGGCCTTCCGCGCTGCGGATGGGGATATTCTGCAAGTTCGGGTCGTTCGACGCCAATCGTCCCGTCACGGCCACGGCTTGCGCATAGTTCGTATGCACGCGTCCCGTGGTGACGTTGATCATCTTCGGCAATTTATCCGTGTACGTCGACTTCAACTTGGCCATGCCGCGGTATTCGAGCAGCACTTTGGGCAATGGATAATCCTCGGCCAGCTTTTGCAGCACTTCTTCATCCGTCGATGGCGCGCCCGTCGGGGTTTTCTTGACCACCGGCAGTTTTAGCTTTTCAAAGAAGATTTCGCCGATCTGCTTGGGCGAACCCAGGTTGAATGGCTGCTCGGCCAGTTCATACGCCTTCTTTTCCAGTTCGAGGATTTTCACGGCCAGCTCGGCCGACTGGATGTTGAGCAATTCGTCGTCGATCAGCACGCCGTTGCGCTCGATCTTTTGCAAGACCACGGCCGTCGGCATCTCGATCTTTTCATAGATGAAGGTCAGCTTGTCATCATTCGCCACGTTGCCCCACATGGCATTGTGCAAGCGCAAGGTGACGTCGGCATCCTCGGCCGCATATTTCGCCGCCTGCTCTACCTCGACTTGATTGAACGTGATCTGCTTGGCGCCCTTGCCGCACACGTCCTCGAACGGGATGGTCGTGTAGTTCAGGTGGCGCAGGGCCAGGCTGTCCATGTCGTGCTTCTTGTGCGATTCAAACACATACGATTCGAGCAGGGTATCGTGGGCGATGCCGCGCAACGTCACGCCGTGGTTGGCGAAGATGTGGCTGTCGTATTTCAGGTTCTGCCCCAGCTTGGGCTTGTTCGCATCTTCCAGCCATGGACGCAGCTTCGCCATCACGTGTTCACGCGTTAATTGCTCGGGCGCGCCCGCGTAGTCGTGGGCCAGCGGGATGTAGCAGGCAGCGTGCTCGGCCACGGAGAGGGAAATGCCGACCATTTGCGCCGTCATCGGCTCCAGCGACGTGGTTTCCGTGTCGACTGCCGTCAGGGGCGCCGCATCGATCAGGGCAATCCATTTGTCCAGCTGCTCGTCCGTCAGCACGGTTTCATACACGGCTTCCACTGCTGGCGCGGCATCGGCAAACATGTCGCCCGTCGTGTTGGCAGCAGCGGCACCGGCAGTTGCCGGTGCGCCAACAGGCGACATCGGCGGCGGCGTGGCGCCCAGTTCGCGCAGCAGGGCCTTGAAGCCGTAGCGCTGGAAGAAGGCCAGCAGCGCTTCCTTGTCTTCGTGTTTCGCCACCAGCGAGTCGGCGATGGTCGTCATGTGTCCGGACAAGTCGCAATCGGTCTTGACGGTGATCAAGGCGCGCGCCTGCGGCAGCCATGGCAAGGCCGTGCGCAGGTTTTCACCCACGGCGCCGCCCACCTTGGCCGCGTTTTCCATCACGCCTTCCAGGCTGTCGTACAAGGTTAGCCATTTGACGGCCGTCTTCGGGCCGCATTTCGATACGCCCGGCACGTTGTCCACGGTATCGCCGATCAGCGACAGATAATCGATGATGCGGTTCGGCGGCACGCCGAATTTGACCAGCACGGCCGCTTCATCGAGCTTTTCGTTGCTCATGGTATTGATCAGGGTCACCTGGCTGTTGACCAGCTGCGCCAGGTCCTTGTCGCCAGTCGACACCACCACGTTCATGCCGGCGGCGGCGGCCTGCACGGCCAGCGTGCCGATCACGTCGTCCGCCTCCACGCCGTCGACCATCAATATCGGCCAGCCCATGGCGCGCACGGCTTCGTGGATCGGCTCGATCTGCAGGCGCAGGTCGTCCGGCATCGAGGCGCGCGTGGCCTTGTATTCCGGATACATGTCGTCACGGAACGTTTTACCTTTGGCATCGAACACGCAGGCGATGTAGGCGGCCGGGTAATCGGCGCGCAGGCGACGCAGCATGTTGACCATGCCGTGCATGGCGCCCGTGGGGTAGCCATCCGGGCTGCGCAGGTCGGGCAGCGCATGGAAGGCACGATAAAGGTAACTGGAACCGTCGACTAACAGCAGGGTGTTTTGCATAATGCCAATAAAATAAGGTGAGCCGCGCCAGCCGGGAAGAAACAGCGGCGGACGGGCGGAATATCGCACAATTATCGCAGAGTTTAGGGCCACGCCACCGGCCGCAACGCGTGCCGTTCCTGGCGTTTTTATCACCCCGGCAGCCCCATGCGGGCGCGCGGGCGGCCGCTGCGGGCCATTTCGGCGCATTAATCAGCCGTATTAAGCAGCATTGCCTACCAGTTTGTTACAATGCCTTATAGATAAATTGACGGCACTACACCACTGCACGCGCTGCAGTCCCACACATGGAAGCGAACCCATCATGATGCGTACATCGACACTCTGGACATTCCTCGCCCTGCCCCTGCTGGCATGTTCGGCCATCGCCAGCGCCCAGACGCCGGCCAAACCGAGCGACGCGCCGCCGCAGCTCGAACGTATCGAGGAAATGGGCGAAGCGCCCATCACCGTGGCACCGGCCGCAGCCAAGCAGCAGATTACCGAGAAACGCGAAGCGGGCGTGACGTCCGAAGTGAAAGTGACGAGCGGCGGCAGCACCTATTACATGAAGCCGGCCGCCGGCGGTGACCAGGCCCACAGCGGCGCCTTGCGCGGCCCGCAATGGAAAGTACTGGAATTTGATCTGGGCAAGAAGAAACAGAAACAACGCGATGAAGAGGCAGCGGACGCACCAGCACCGCCAGCACCAGCGAAGTAAGCAGCCACTCTCTTCTGCCCTGCCCCGGCCATCTGCGGGGCAGCCGGCTTTTTTTGACCTTTTAGACCAATCCTCTCTTTCCCATGGCAGTTTTTACCGCGCTACACCTGGACGATATCGGCCAGTGGATCACGCAGTTTCCACTCGGCAAACCTCTGGCGCTCAAGGGCATCGCGTCCGGCATCGAAAACAGCAATTTCTTCCTGAGCACGGAGCGCGGCGAGTACGTGCTGACGATCTTTGAAAACCTCAGCTTCGAGCAATTGCCGTTTTATCTGCAACTGATGCGCCATTTGGCGGACCGGGGCGTACTGGTGCCGGCGCCGATCGCCAATGCGGACGGCGAACTGGTGACGGCCCTGCAAGGCAAGCCGGCCGCCATCGTCAGCAAACTCGACGGCAGCTCGCAGATGGCGCCGCAGGCCGTGCATTGCGCGGCCGTGGGAGCCATGCTGGCGAAGATGCACCTGGCGGCGCAGGACTTCCCCCTGCAACAGCCGAATCTGCGGGGACTGGACTGGTGGAACACCACCACGCCCCTCGTTCTGCACCACCTCGACGATGCCAGAGCGCACTTGCTGCGCGCGGAAATCCATTTCCAGGACGCGTTTGCTGCCTGCGATACGTATAAAGCCATCCCGCGCGGTCCCGTGCATGCCGACTTGTTCCGCAACAATGTCATGTTTGACGGCGAACAACTGACGGGCTTTTTCGACTTTTACTTTGCCGGCTGCGACACCTGGCTGTTCGACGTGGCCGTCACCGTCAACGACTGGTGCGTGGACCTGGACACGGGCGTGCTCGACACGGTGCGCGTGCGCGCCCTGCTCGACGCCTACCAGGCCGTGCGCCCGTTTACGCACGAAGAACAAACGGCATGGCAACCGATGCTGCGCGCCGCCGCGCTGCGCTTCTGGCTGTCGCGCCTGTACGATTATTACCAGCCGCGCGAAGCGGAAATGCTGACCCCGCACGATCCCACGCATTTCGAACGCATTCTGCGCGAACGTATCGCCACACCTGCTCCGGAACTGTTTTAAACATGGAAAAATTACCTGCAAGTACAGGTTGGCAATGGGTGAAACAAGGCTTCGCCCTGTTTCGCAAGCAACCTGGCGGCATGTCGATGCTGTTTCTCGGCTATATGTTCTGCATGCTGGCCGTCAGCATCGTGCCCGTGCTCGGCCAGATGCTGCCCGTCATCCTGGTCCCCGTCTTTTCCGTCGCCTTCGTGCAAGGCTGCCTGAACATCGACCAGGGCAAGCGCGTCTTGCCCAGCCTGTTGATCTCGGGCTTCCGCAAGCCCGCGTTTCCTTCCCTGTTCGGCCTGGGCGTGCTGTACATCCTGATGGCCATCGTGGCCATCGGTGCCTCGACTTTGGTGGACGACGGCTTGCTGTGGCAACTGGTCACCGGGCAATTGACGGAAGAAGCGGCGCGCACCGCCATCCCCGAATCGCGCCTGGGCCTCGGCATCCTGCTGGCCATCGTGCTGTACGTGCCGGCCGCCATGGCCTTCTGCTTTGCCGCACCGCTGATCTACTGGAAACAAACCGGGCTGGGCAAGGCGCTGTTCTTCAGCTTTTTTGCCGTCTGGCGTTCGCTGTCGGCCTTCATCGTCTTCGCCGCCACCTGGTTCGCCATCAGCGTCGTCACCAGCCAATTGCTGGCCGTCATCTTTGGCCGCACTCCGCTGATGATGCAGCTGATGATGCCGCTGTCGATGATTCTCACCATCATCATGCATTGCTCGTTCTACGCCGCCTACCGCCAGATCTTCGGCTTGCCCGTCGATGAGAGCAAGACGGTGTCGCTGGACAAGCCGAACGACTGATTGCTACGCCGCATAAGAAAAGGGCAGCCTGCGCAGGCTGCCCTTTTTTCTGGCCTCAGGGAGTTCAACGCCCTAATCTCTCCAGCTTGGCGATACCCAGGTCCAGCACCTTCATGCCGTGCTGGCCGAAGTTGATTTGCGCGCGCGCATTGCCGCCGCCGCCTTCGATATTGACGATCACGCCTTCGCCGAACTTGGTGTGCGCCACGGATTCGCCGATGCGCCAGCCGCCGCCCGTGGCTTTTTGCGCGATCTTTTGTGCAATCGCATTGTCCGAACCCAGGCTGGCCACCTTGGGCGCCTCGTCCCAGGCCGACTTGCGGTTGCCGAACCAGTTCGCCTGCACCTTCGGCGACAGCCATTTCAAGGATTCTTCCGGCAATTCGTCGAAGAAGCGCGATTTCATGTTGTAGCGCGTCTGGCCATGCAGCATGCGCGTCTGCGAAAAGCTCATGTACAGCCGCTTGCGCGCGCGCGTGATGGCCACGTACATCAGCCGGCGTTCCTCTTCCACGCCGTTGTCTTCCTTCGAGCTGCTTTCGTGCGGGAACAGGCCCTCTTCCAGGCCTGTGATGAAGACATTGTCGAATTCCAGGCCCTTGGCCGAGTGCACGGTCATCATCTGCAGCGCATCCTGGCCCGCCTGCGCCTGGTTGTCGCCCGCTTCCAGCGACGCGTGCGACAGGAAGGCGGACAGCGGCGACATCACGGCCGGCAGCGGCGCGTCGGCATCGAGGATTTCGATGCCGTCCTGGTTGACGACGGGCGCGCCCGATTGCGCCTGGGCGGCAGGGCCCAGATGGGCCGGCGCGCTCTGGCCGAAACCTTCTTCGGAAATGAACTGGCTGGCCGCGCTGACCATCTGCTCCAAGTTCTCGATGCGGTCGGCGCCCTCTTTTTCTTTTTGATAATGTTGCAGCAAGGTACTCGCTTCCAGCACCACTCTGACCATTTCCGGCAAGGACAATTGCTGCGTTTCGAAACGCACGCCCTCGATCAGCTTGACGAAACCGGCCAGCACGCTGCCCGCCTTGCCCGCCACATACGGCACGGCCGCATACAGCGAAATGCCGTACTGTTCCGACGCGGCCTGCAATTGCTCGATCGAGCGCATGCCGATGCCCCGCGTGGGGAAATTGACCACGCGCAGGAAGGCCGAATCGTTGTGCGGATTGTCCATCAATTGCAAATAGGCAATCGCGTGCTTGACCTCGGCGCGCTGGAAATAGCGCTGGCCGCCATACACGTGATACGGAATCGCGGCCGAGAACAGCGCATGCTCGATCACGCGCGACTGCGCATTCGAGCGGTACAAGATGGCGATTTCACTGCGCGAAGCGCCATCGGCGATCAGGCTTTTCGCCTCTTCGATGATCCACTGCGCTTCCTGCAGATCGGAACTGGCCTCATACACGCGCACCTGCTCGCCATGGCCCGCGTCCGTGCGCAGATTCTTGCCCAGGCGCTTGCTGTTGTTCGCAATCAGCACGTTGGCGCTGTCGAGGATGTGGCCGTGCGAGCGGTAGTTCTGCTCCAGCTTGATCAAGTTCTTCACCTGGAACTCGTGCTCGAAAGCGCTCATGTTGCCCACGTTGGCGCCGCGGAACGCATAGATGCTCTGATCATCATCGCCGACGGCAAACAGGGCACCGCCATCGCGGCTGCCGTGGCCGGCCAGCAATTTGAGCCAGTTGTATTGCAGATTATTCGTATCCTGGAACTCGTCCACGAGGATGTGGCGGAAACGGGCCTGGTAGTGCTCGCGCAGAGGCTGGTTACGGCTCAGCAATTCATACGTGCGCAACAGCAATTCCGCGAAATCGACGACGCCTTCGCGCTGGCACTGGTCGTCGTACAGCTGATACAGCTCGACCATCTTGCGCTCGTGCGCGTCGTACGCTTCCACGTCCGTGGCGCGCAAACCCTGGTCCTTGGCATTGTTGATGAAATACATCACCGTCTTCGGCGGGAATTTTTCATCGTCAATATTATTCGCCTTCAACAAACGCTTGATCACCGACAATTGATCCTGGGAATCGAGGATCTGGAAGGTCTGCGGCAAGGCCGCGTCGCGGTAGTGCGTGCGCAGCAGGCGGTTGCACAGGCCGTGGAAGGTGCCGATCCACATGCCGCGCGTGTTGATCGGCAGCATGGCCGACAGGCGCGTGAGCATTTCCTTGGCGGCTTTATTGGTAAACGTCACGGCCAGGATGCCGGGCGGCGATACCTGCTGGGTCTGGATCAGCCACGCGATGCGGGTGGTCAGCACGCGGGTCTTGCCAGAACCGGCGCCTGCCAGGATCAGCGCGTGCTGCGCCGGCAAGGTGACGGCAGCCAATTGTTCGGGATTGAGGTTGTGAAGAAGATTTTGCATCCCGTGATTATACCGGCATGGCTAAAAATACTGTGCATTTGTCCAGCGGTCGCGCCGTATTCGCCGCGTGCGCGCTACAATCGGCATCACTGCACAGCTGACGAAAACATGCCCATGACACCTCCCAGCCACCTCGACGGCGCCCGCGTACTGGCCTGGGTCTGGTCCGGCCTGCCTTTCGGCCACGTCACCAATGAAGACGGCGCCGCCCCCATCGCCATCCACGGTCTGGCCGTGTGCCGCTACGGGGACGAGGCGCAAGTCTACCGTTTCAGCTGCGACGCGCACTGGGAAACGGTACAGGATGAGGTGTATGCCAGCGAGGACGACGCCAGGGAGCAGCTGCCGGCGCAATACCGCGCCGTGGCCGCCGTGTGGAACACACCGTGAGTTACGCCATCCGCGCAGCCACCGGCGCCGACCTGCCCCTGCTGGCCCAGGTCGAGCGCAGCGCCGCAGCGCTGTTTGCCCACGCAGGCCCCGAACTGGCGTGGCTGGCGCAGGGAGAACCCTTGCCACTGAGCACCTTGCAGATGCTGCAGCAGCATGGCGGCGTATGGGTGGCCGCCGATGGCCTGGACCGGCCATCGGGTTTCCTGGCCGCCCAGCCGCTCGACGGCCAGTGGTTCATCGTGGAATTGTCCGTTGCCCTGCCGCATCAACGGCAGGGCCTGGGGGCGCGCCTGCTCGACGCGGCGGCGGCCCATGCCCGGACGCTGGGCTGCGCATGCCTGACACTGAGCACGTATCGCCACCTGCCATGGAACGCGCCCTACTATGCGCGCCACGGTTTCAGCGCAATCGAGGCCGCGGCGCTGGGCGCGGGTCACGCGCTCAAGCTGGCGCGCGAAGCGCAGGACGGGCACGACCCGGCGCTGCGCTGCCTGATGCGCAAGCCACTGGCCCGCTGATTCAGCACAGCATTCAGCGCACCAGCTTTGCCTTGCCTTCGCTGAGCGCCTGGGCGATCACCTGGCGCGTGGTCTTGTCGGCGATCTTGACGACTTTTTCCTGCTGGCGGCCCAGGTCGTCCATTTGCTTGCCCAGCGCTTCCATCGGCTTGCTGCGCTGCTCCATCTGGCGCGACATCTGCTCCATTTTCTCGGCCTCGCGCTCGTGCACGTCGGCGATGCGGTCGTTGATCTCTTCCATTTCTTCCTGCGCATCTTCCATCTGCTGCTGCAGGCGTTCCACGTCGCGCTCGGCCGCGCGGCGCGCCGTGCCGCTCGTTGCCAGCGCCTGGCGGCGCGAGGCGTCGCCGAGCTTGCGGCCCAGCTCCTGCTGCTGGCGGCCCAGCGCGCGCAGCTGTTCCGACTCGCGCGCGCTGCCCTTTTCCAGGCTGCGGGCGCCCATCTTGCGGCCCATTTCACCCATGGCCTTGCCGTGCGCGCCCATTTGATCGCCAAGCGCGCTCATCTCCTTGCCCAGCTGTTTCGAGGGCAGCCATGCCGTACGCACCTTGCCCAGCAAGGCCGTATCCTGCAGCACGTAAGCCTGTCCCTGATCGCGGAACCACAGGAAGGGGCCCTTGATCGAGCGCTTGAGCTTTTCCACCTGCTGCGAATGAATATCGCTGTCGATAACGATGACGCCCTCGCTATCCCTCGTGCCATCGACCAGCGCATAGCTTTCGCCCTTGTCGAGCGAACGGCTGACCTGCACGCTGGGCGCGGCTGGTGCGGCCGGTGGCGCGGGCGGTTGCGGCGGCTGCACGGCCAGCGCGCTGCCGCCAAGCAGGATACCGGCCAGGCTGAGGATCAAACGGTGGGAAGTGGACATGGCTGCCTCGTCGCAAAAGTAGTGGAACGTTGACTGTAGCGGCAACCGAACCTGGCCTCCAGCGCGCTGCGACAGGCTGCAAAAAGACCTGGCTGAATGGCAAACACCGGCGATGGATGGCATCCGGACAAAAAAAAACGGAGGCCGCAGCCTCCGCAAAAACGCCGTGGTACGGCGTATTTCAATTAAATTTCAATTAATTAATACAGCACGACGGAGCGGATCGATTCACCGCTCTTCATCAAGTCGAAACCTTGATTAATATCATCGAGCTTCAGCCTGTGTGTGATCAAATCATCGATATTGAGCTTGCCTTCCATATACCAGTCGACGATCTTCGGCACGTCCGTGCGTCCCCGCGCGCCGCCGAAGGCGGAACCTTTCCACACGCGTCCTGTCACAAGCTGGAATGGACGGGTGGAAATTTCCTGGCCGGCCGCCGCCACGCCGATGATGATGGATTGGCCCCAGCCCTTGTGGCAGCACTCGAGCGACTGGCGCATGGTGGTGGTGTTGCCGATGCATTCGAATGAATAGTCGGCGCCGCCGTCCGTCAGCTGCACGATAGTGTCGACAACGTTTTCCACCTCGTTGGCGTTGACGAAATGCGTCATGCCGAACTTGCGCGCGATGGCCTGGCGCGCCGGGTTGATGTCCACGCCGATGATCTTGTCGGCGCCAACCATTTTCGCCGCCTGGATCACGTTCAAGCCGATGCCGCCCAGGCCGAACACGACCACATTGGCGCCCGCTTCCACCTTGGCCGTAAACAACACGGCGCCCACGCCCGTCGTCACGCCGCAGCCGATGTAGCAGACTTTGTCGAATGGCGCATCTTCGCGGATCTTCGCCAGGGCGATTTCCGGCACGACGATATAGTTCGAGAAGGTGGATGTGCCCATGTAATGGAAGATGGGCTTGCCGTCGATGGAAAAGCGCGAAGTCGCGTCCGGCATCAGGCCGCGGCCCTGGGTCGAGCGGATCGACTGGCACAGGTTGGTTTTTTGCGACAGACAGAATTTGCACTGGCGGCATTCCGGCGTGTACAGGGGGATGACGTGGTCATCCTTCTTCAGGCTTTTCACGCCCGGGCCCACGTCGACGACGATGCCGGCGCCTTCATGGCCGAGGATCGACGGGAAGATGCCTTCCGGATCGGCGCCCGACAGGGTGTAGTAATCGGTATGGCAAATGCCGGTGGCCTTGATCTCGACCAGTACTTCGCCCTCGCGCGGGCCGGCCAGGTCGACTTCTTCGATCGTCAGCGGAGCGCCCGCCTTCCATGCAATCGCTGCTTTGGTTTTCATGTGTGTCCTGTCTATGGTTGAACCAGGCGCGCCAGCGCGCCGTATCGCCACATCATAACAAGGCAGGCGCCGACGTGCCACGCCGGCGCCGGTGCAACGCTTACTTGGTTTTCGCCCGGTTCAAAAAGGCGCCGTGCAGGCCGTTCAGGGTTTCTTCGGCCAGCAGCAGCTGGCTGGCGATTTCATTGATCTTGCGGCGGCTGGAACGGGCGTGGTCGCGCAGCACTTCGAACGCCGTGTTGCGGTCCGTCTGGAACTTGCCCATCAGCAAACCGACAGCCAGGCTGGTTTCGCGGCCGGCGGCCAGCGCCGCATTCAGGTTCAGTTCGGTGCGCCGGAGCTGGCGGATTTCATCGGCGCGCGCCAGACCCGCTTCAAACGCGGGCATCAAGCGGCCTTCGTCGACGGGTTTGACGACATAGCCGACGGCGCCATAGGCGGCCGCCTGCTTGCCCGATTCGCTGTCGCCGCTGCCGGACAGGAACATGAACGGCACGGCCGTTTCGCCATGCAGGCGCTTGGCCAGCTCCAGGCCGGACATGCCCGGCATATGGATGTCGAGCAAGGCCAGGTCGGGCTCGCGCTGGGCAATCAGCTGCAGCGCCACTTCGGCCGAATGGGCCAGGGCCGTCTCGTAGCCGGCATGGCGCAGGACTTCGCCGAGGAATTCCAACAGGAGTTGGTCATCGTCAACGATCAGGATAAGGCGTTTCGCGGCGGCTGGCTGACTCATGGGCAAAGGGACCTCGGTAATGAATGATGCTCT
Organism: Janthinobacterium sp. BJB301; assembly: GCF_002735685.1. Taxonomy (NCBI): domain Bacteria; kingdom Pseudomonadati; phylum Pseudomonadota; class Betaproteobacteria; order Burkholderiales; family Oxalobacteraceae; genus Janthinobacterium; species Janthinobacterium sp. BJB301. Next base: position 151,237 of record NZ_PDZJ01000006.1, read on the forward strand.
TATTATATGCCGATTATCCGCCCAAACCAGCCCTGCACCCGCATGCTCATGCCGCAAACAAGTGATTGAATTGCTGCACCGCAATATTCACATCGTCCGCCTGGTATTCTTTGCCAAAGACGCTGCTGATGGCCGCCACCATGTCGGCGCCGCGCGCCACCAGCGGCGCCGCGTTCTCCGGCGTCATGCCGCCGATCACCACGCAGGGCAAGGCGATCTCGCGCTTGGCCTGCACCACGATATCCAATGGTGTTGTGACCGGATACTTTTTCACCAGCGAGGGATAGAAGCCGCCGAAGGCCACATAGCTGGCGCCACCCGCCTGCGCCGTCCTTGCCAGGGCCATGTCGCCATAGCACGAGGCGCCGACGAGCTTGTCCTTGCCCAGGCGCGCGCGCACCTGCGCGACGGACGCATCCGTGCCGCCCACGTGCACGCCGTCCGCGTCGAGCTCTTCGCACAGCTCGATAAAATCGTTGATGATGAAAGGCACGCCATACTTGCGGGCCAGGACCAGCAAGGCGCCCGCCTGCTCGCGCCGCTGTTCCGCCTCGGCGCTCTTGTGGCGGTATTGCAGCAGGGCCACGCCACCGTGCAAAGCCTGTTCCGTGATATCGAGCAGGCGGTCGGTGTCATCCCAGTTCGGGGTAACCAGATACAGTCCACGCATGATGTTTTCCTTATTGAATGAATCGTTGCGGCATCAGCTGGCCTGGCGCAACCGCATACGCGCCGGCCAGGGCCGCATGGCAATAGCTTTGCGCGCCATCCAGCGCTTCGGGCAATGCCTGGCCCAGTGCCAGGCGCGCCGCGATGGCGGACGCCAGGGTACAGCCGCTGCCGTGGAATTCGCCGGGCAGGCGCGGCCAGCGCCACTCGCGCGCCCTGTCCTCGCCATCGTGCCAGCGGTTGACGATCACCTCGCCTTCGCCATGGCCGCCCGTCACCAGCACGTTCTTGCAGCCTTGCGCGCGCAGGTTTTGCTCGCCGCCCAGGGCCGCCGCTTCCGGCCCGTTCGGTACGATGACGGTAGTCACCGGCAGCAAGGGCGCCAGCGCCAGCACGGCGTCGTCCCGGCTGAGCACGTCGCCATGGCCGCTGGCCAGCACGGGATCGAGCACGACAGGCAAATCCGGCCAGACCAGCCGCAATTGCGCGATCAGTTGCGCAATGACGGCCGCATTCGCGGCGCTGCCGGGAATGCCGATCTTCACGGCATCGATGGCGATCTTGTCGATCAGCGCCTGCGCTTGTCGGCGCAGCAATTCCGGGGCCACAGGCTCGACAGCAAACACGCGGTCGTTGTCCTGCACCGTCAGCGCCGTGATGACAGGCAAGGCATGCGCGCCCTGCGCGGCAATCGCCACGATATCGGCGGCGATGCCGGCGCCGCCGGACGGATCGGCGCCGGCAAACACCAGCACCGTCGGCCGGCTCCACGGCTTCACGCCAGGCGGCCCGCCATCGGCGACGATGGCGAAGCGGCAAATTTGCGCGGCATGCGTCCCGCCAGGAATGCTTCGCGCCCGGCCCGCACGGCCAGCTTCATGGCATGCGCCATGCGCACGGGGTCGCGCGCGCCGGCGATGGCAGTATTCATCAGCACGCCATCGCAGCCAAGTTCCATGGCAATGGCCGCATCCGACGCCGTGCCCACGCCTGCGTCCACCAGCACGGGTACTTTCGCCTGATCGATGATCAGCGACAAGTTCCACGGATTCAGGATGCCCATGCCCGAGCCGATCAGCGACGCCAGCGGCATGACGGCCACGCAGCCGATGTCCTCCAGAATCTTCGCCTGGATGGGGTCGTCGCTGCAGTAGACCATCACGTCGAAGCCATCCTTGACCAGCGCTTCTGCCGCGACCAGGGTTTCCGGCATGTGCGGAAACAAGGTTTTTTCGTCGCCCAGCACTTCCAGCTTCACCAGATTGCGCCCGCCCAGGAGCTCGCGCGCCAGTTGCAGGGTGTAGACGGCATCTTTTGCGTTGTAGCAGCCGGCCGTGTTCGGCAAAATCGTGTACTGGTCCGGTGGCACGAAATCGAGCAGGCTGGGCGCGTTCGGGTCCTGGCCAATGTTGACCCTGCGGATCGCCACCGTGATGATCTGCGCTTCCGCCGCATCCGTCGCTTCGCGCGTCTGCGGCAAATCCTTGTACTTGCCGCTGCCCACCAGCAGGCGCGATGGGTACTGTTTTCCCGCAATGGTCAGCAGGTCGTTGTTTGTTGCGGTGTTCATGTGTTCTTCCTTCTCTATTCTCAACTTAACCGCCGCCGATGGCGCGTACTATTTCCACTTGATCTTGCGTCTGCAAGACCTGCCCTGGCCACGCCTTGCGCGGCACGACGTTGCGGTTGACGGCCAGCGCCAGCGCCTGGTTTTCCAGCGACAGGGCGGCGATCAATTGATCGAGGGTTTGCCCCGGCGGCACCTGGTGCGGTGCGCCGTTGAGCGTGATGGATATCAATGCAGGCATCACGCTCTCCTTCAGACCTTGCGGTACAGCTCGGCGCCGTTCTTGATGAATTCGATGGCCTTGATTTCCATGCCCTGCTTGAGCGCCTTGTCTTCCGCGATACCCATGCCGGCCGCGTATTCGCGCACCTCCTGCGTGATCTTCATCGAGCAGAAATGGGGGCCGCACATGGAGCAGAAATGCGCCACCTTGGCCGAATCCTTGGGCAGGGTTTCATCGTGGAATTCGCGCGCCTTGTCCGGGTCCAGGCCGATGTTGAACTGGTCGTCCCAGCGGAATTCGAAGCGGGCTTTCGACAGCGCGTTGTCGCGGATTTGCGCGCCCGGATGGCCCTTGGCCAGGTCGGCCGCATGCGCCGCGATCTTGTACGTGATGATGCCATCCTTGACGTCCGCCTTGTTGGGCAGGCCCAGGTGTTCCTTCGGCGTCACATAGCACAGCATGGCCGTGCCATACCAGCCGATCATGGCCGCGCCGATGCCCGAGGTGATGTGGTCATAGCCGGGCGCGATATCCGTCGTCAACGGCCCCAGGGTGTAGAACGGCGCTTCGCCGCACTGCTCCAGCTGCAAGTCCATGTTTTCCTTGATGAGCTGCATCGGTACGTGGCCCGGACCTTCGATCATCACTTGCACGTCGTGCTTCCACGCAACCTGCGTCAGTTCGCCCAGGGTTTTCAGTTCGCCCAGCTGCGCCTCGTCGTTGGCGTCGTAGATGGAACCGGGACGCAAGCCGTCGCCCAGCGAGAACGACACGTCATACGCCTTCATGATTTCGCAGATCTCTTCGAAATGCGTGTACAGGAATGATTCCTGATGGTGCGCCAGACACCATTTCGCCATGATGGAGCCGCCGCGCGAGACGATGCCCGTCAAGCGCTTGGCCGTCATCGGCACATAGCGCAGCAGCACGCCCGCATGGATGGTGAAGTAGTCGACGCCCTGCTCGGCCTGCTCGATCAGGGTGTCGCGGAAAATTTCCCACGTCAGATCTTCGGCCTTGCCATTGACCTTTTCCAGCGCCTGGTAGATGGGCACGGTACCGATGGGGACGGGGCTGTTGCGCACGATCCATTCGCGCGTCTCGTGGATATGTTTACCTGTGGACAGGTCCATCACATTGTCGCCACCCCAGCGGATGGCCCAGGTCATCTTTTCCACTTCCTCGCCGATGGAAGACGTCACGGCGGAATTGCCGATATTCGCATTGATCTTCACGAGGAAATTGCGGCCGATAATCATCGGTTCGACTTCCGGGTGGTTGATGTTGGCCGGAATGATGGCGCGGCCGCGGGCGATTTCCTCGCGCACGAATTCCGGCGTGATTTCCGCCGGGATGCTGGCGCCGAACGACTGGCCAGGATGCTGGCGGCCCATCAGGTCGGCCAGGCGTTCGCCCATGGGGCCGGAAGCTTTCAGCTCGCGCAAATATTCCTGCCGGCGCATGTTTTCGCGGATGGCAACGAATTCCATTTCCGGCGTGATGATGCCTTGGCGCGCGTAATGCATTTGCGTCACGTTCTTGCCGGCAATGGCGCGGCGCGGCTTGCGGTGCAAGTTGAAACGCAGCTCGGCCAGTTTCGGGTCCGCCAGGCGGGCGATGCCGTAATCGGAGGTCGGACCGGGCAATTCTTCCGTGTCGGCGCGCTCCATGATCCATGGCAGGCGCGGCGTATCCAGGCCCGAGCGGATGTCGATCTGCACGTCCGGGTCCGTGTAGGGGCCGGAGGTGTCGTAGACGTAGATCGGCGGATTCTTTTCGCCGCCGAATGACGCTTCCGTATCGGACTGGCTGATCTCGCGCATCGGCACGCGGATGTCGGGGCGGCTGCCTTGCACGTAAATCTTGCGCGAATTGGGCAGCGGCGCGATGGCGGCTTCGTCGACCGTGGCGGTGGCGGAGAGGAATTTCGGGTTGGCGTTCATTTTGGCTCCTTGGCTAGACTATTTTTAAGCCTGGAGCCAGCTAAGGAGGTTCGGCTGCGCGCACGCGGAAAAGCGGGGTGCGTTCATCCTAAAGCTTCCCTTCGCTGGCATTATCCAGATCAGGTTCGGAGGGTATTTCTCACCCGCGCTTGCACCGTGTTTCCACAGCGAAAGGCAGGACCCCTAGCGTTTGCCGCCTTGCGGCAGCGAGCCAATTATACGCGGTTCACGCCGCGTGGCCAGATGATTTCTTGCAGGTGTCGTCTTTGCGCATCTGCTGCATTGCAACAGACGCCATCGCGCTTATTTCTTCTTGCCCCAGCGCCAGCTGGTCGGTTCGCCCTTCAGCTGGCAGATGAAAATGAGCACGGCAACGATGGCCACTTCATAGACGATGTAGCCGACCAGCATGGTTTGCGGCGGAAACAGGAAGGCGCCGCAGGCGAACAGCGCCAGCGCGGCCAGGAACACCAGCCAGCCTTGCCAGGTGATGGGCAAGCCCCAGCCCCAGCCATAGGTCTTGGCGGGGAACCAATAGGAGGGAGATTTGTCAGCCATGATGCTTTCCTTGTGGATGTGGATGGCACCAAGTATAAATCAGGCGATGCGCAAGCGCTCCGTGACATCGAGGCCGATGCCGCGGTAGCCGATGAAGCGGCTGCCATTGTCGAACATCGGTTCGCCGCTCACTTGCAGGTACTGCGTGCTGCCGTCGAGGTTGGCGCGGCTGTAGATGAAATCAAGGAACGGTTCGCGTGCGGCAATTTTTGCGTCGAGCAGCGCGCGTTCGGTGGCGTTCCAGCGCTGTGGCTCTTCCTCGCTGCCAATGCCCAGCATTTCGGCCACGGGGCCGGAAAAGCGCGTCAGATTGCCTTGCGCATCCTGTTCCCAGTACCAGTCGGACGACAGTTCCGTGAAGCGCTGGAAGCGCGCTTCGCTTTCGCGCAGCTCCGCCGTGCGCGCTTCCACCATCTGTTCCAGCGACTTGTTGTATTCGGCCAGCTTCTGGTACAGCAAGCGCACTTCCAGCATGTTGTGGATGCGCGTTTTCACTTCCACCAGGTCGAAGGGCTTGCTGACGAAATCCTTGGCGCCCGCTTGCAGCGCGCGCAGCTTGTGGCCGGGCTGGGCCGTGATCACCAGCACGGGCAGATAGCTGCCCGCTTCGATGTCGCGCAAGCCTTCCATCACCTCGAAGCCATCCATTTCCGGCATCTGCAAGTCGAGCAGGATCAGGTCGTAACGGTGCTGCTGGTGCAGCGCATGCACGGCTTGCGGATCCATGGTGGAGGTGATGCGCGTATAGCCGGCATTGCGCAGCACCTGTTCCAGCAGCATGACGTTGGCCTCCTGGTCATCAACGATGAGGATGCTGGCGTTCAGGATCTCGGTGGCTTGAAGCATGGCGGTATTCCTAAAATTAAGTGCTGAATTAGCGTACTGCGTGAGTGTCGTCGGCCAGGCCGTGCGCGGCCGCATGGTGCAGGGCCACGTCGAGCGCATCCATGAACTCGACGACCTTGATCGGCTTGGTCAAATAGCGGAAGAAACCCGCTTCCAGGCCTTTCTCGATGTCGCGCGGCACGGCGTTGGCCGACAGGGCCATCACGGGAATGTGGCTGGTGAGCGGGTCGTCGTGCAGGATATGCAGTGCGCCGAAGCCGCTGATGCCGGGCAGGTTGATATCCATCAAGATCACGTCCGGCTGATACGTGCGCGCCAGGTCGATGCCCAAGTGCGCATCGATGGCTGTGAGCAACTTCAAATCGCTGCGGCGGGCGATCAGTTGCTCCACCAGCGCCAGGTTGGCGGGATTGTCTTCCACGTACAGCAAGGTGCGCTGGCTTTCCTGCGGCACCTGCACCTGCGGCAGCGCGTCGCCGTCGCCCAGCACCAATGCCGGCGCGCTGCTCGAAGCGAGCTCGAACCAGAACGTGGTGCCCACGCCCACCGTGCTGTCGACGCCGATGGTGCCGCCCATCAATTCGATCAATTGCTTGGTGACGACGAGACCGATGCCCGTGCCCTCTTCCGTGCTGTTTTCCTGTCCCAGGCGGTTGAAGGGCTGGAACAACTGTGCCACCTGGCCCGCATCGAGGCCGACGCCACTGTCGCGCACGCTGACCCGCACCTTGGCGCCGCGCTGGCTGCAATCGACGGTAACGGTGCCGCCGCCCTGGTTGTACTTGATGGCGTTCGACAGCAGGTTGACCATCACCTGTTTCACGCGCGTGCGGTCCGCATGCACATAGAATGCCTGGCCGCAGCGGGGGAAGTGCATGCGGATGCCGCGCTTTTCCGCCTGCGGCGCGATCATCGCCTGGCAATCCTGCAGTACGTCGAGCAGGGACATGGCTTCCTGCGACAAGGTGACCTTGCCCGATTCGATCATGGCCAGGTCGAGGATCTCGTTAATCAGGCGTAACAGATACCAGCCGCCCTTGAGGATTTGTTCGATCGAGCGCTGCTGCGGCGGGCTCGGCGGCGGCACGTCGGACGCCATCAGCTGCGCAAAGCCCAGCACGGCATTCAGGGGCGTGCGCAATTCGTGGCTCATGCTCGACAGGAATTCGGACTTGGCGCGGTTGGCCTTTTCCGCCACCAGGCGCGCCTTCTTCAACTCCGCATTGTTGGTCTCTACCAGCGAGCGCGTATACGCCTGCTGTTCGCGCAGGCGCTGGTCCAGCAGCGCCTGTTCCGCCTCGACCTGCTTGCGTGCCGTATTGTCCGTGCCGATCAGCAAGTAACCGATGACCTTGTTCTGCACGTCGCGCAAGGCCGTCACGGAGACGATGGCCGGGAAACGGCTGCCATCCTTGCGGATGTAGGTCAGTTCATAAATGTCTTCGATGCCGCGCGTGGCCTTGAACACGAGCGCTTCCACGCCGGGCGTGATGACCCTGTCGAGTTCGGCACTGAGGGCGGCCGCGCGCGCGACGATTTCTTGCGCATCGGAAATGCCGGCCGGCGTCAGCTTGTCCACCACGTCGCTCGCTTCATAGCCCAGCATGCGTTCGGCGCCCACGTTGAAGATCTGGATCACGCCCTGCGCATCGGTGGCGATGCACGAGAAATTGGCGCTGTTGAAAATCGCATCCTGCAAGGCGCCCGCCTTGAGCAGCTGGCGCGGCAGGCTGGCCGCCAAGGTGCGCCGGTACAGCGCGACAAGCAGCATCAGCAGCAAGAAGACCAGCGCGTCGATGACGCATGCCGTCTCGAACGGCGCGCGCCAGGCCAGCAGGCCGATGGCCAGCAGCACGATGGCGCTGAACGAAAACGCCAGCGCCATGGGCCAGCGCGACGGTGCGCGCGGGGGAATATTTTCAACAGATTGCATGGGCTAGCCTGAGCTGTAACAACGATAAAAAAAAGATGCGGTGTTCAGTGCGCCTGGCGCTGGCGCACATCCGACAACAGGCGCGTGAATTCCTTTTTGACCACGCCATAGCATTCGCACACATGGCCTTCGAGGCCGGCACGGTCCAGCACGGAGATATGGCCGCGCCGGTAACTGATGAAGCCGCGCGCCTGCAGACGCCCGGCCGCCTCCGTCACGCCTTCGCGGCGTACGCCCAGCATGTTGGCAATCAACTCCTGCGTCATCGTCAGCTCGCGGTTCGGCAGGCGGTCCATGGTCAGCAGCAGCCAGCGGCACAGCTGCTGCTCCACCGTATGGTGGCGGTTGCAGACGGCCGTTTGCGACATTTGCGTGATCAGCGCTTGCGTATAGCGCAGCAGCAAGCGCATGACGGGACCGGCGCGGTCGAACTCTTCCATCAGCAAATGCGCCTTCAGCCGGTAGCCGACGCCGCCCGTCTGCACGACGGCGCGGCTCGGCGTCGAATTGCCGCCCATGAACAGCGACACGCCCACGACGCCTTCATTGCCGACGCCGGCAATTTCCGACGAGCCGCCGTTTTCCAGCAGGTAGTGAATGGAAACGATGGCCGTGGTGGGGAAATACACATGCTGCAGCTTGTCGCCCGAATCGTAGATCACGTCACCGAGCAACATGGATACTTGCTCCAGGTGGGGGGCCAGGCGCGCGAAATCGGCGTCGAGCATGGCGGCGAGCAAATGGTTTTGATTCGGGTTGTGTAGCTGGGCATGCAGACTCGACATGGGCAGGTTTCCTGTTTTCCAGTCGTCAGCTAGGGGATAGTTGAAAGGCGTCCGAACGAGGGGCGCCATGTAGTGCAGCGTAACACAGCGCTTGCACAGTGACCCGACTATATTTCTTGTCGGCATGCCCGTCCGTTCGGTAGCGAACGGACGACATTTCGCCGCCCGCCCTACAGTCAGTCACTGCCCGGCCTGCCTGATCATGGATCGGCACCGGCGCTGCCACGGGGCCACCATGCAATCATTCTTCAAGCGCATCTCCATTTCTGTTTCTACCTCGGCCCTGCTCACCCTGGCGTTCGGGCTGTGTTTGACGGCACTGTGCTACGCCTCGGCACGCCAGATCGAGTCGGAAAGCACCCGGCTGCTGCTGCAGTACCACGCCAGCGGGCACACCTTGGGCGCCGCCCTGCTGCCGGCCAAAGGCATGGGCCTGGACGCCAGCCATCGCGGCTCGCTGTATGTACTGCTCGGTGGTGTGCTGTCGAGCCTGCTGGCGGCCGCGTATGTGTATCAGCTGGTGTCGCGCAATTCCGTGATTGCCCGCATCACGGGCGAGCGCACGGCGGCGCTGCAGTTTGCCAATTTGCGCCTGTCCGAAGACATCGCCGCGCGCATGCACAATGAAAAGTCGCTGCGGCTGCGCGAACGCATCATCGAAGTGTCGGCCAATGCCATCATCCTGTGCAGCGCCGACGCACCGGGCTACCTGATCGAATACGTCAACCCCGCCTTCGAGCGCATCACCGGCTATACGGCCGGCGAAGTCATCGGCCAGCGCCTGGAAGACTTGCAAGGTCCCGAGCAGGGGCGGCAAGACATGCACGCCATTACGGCGGCCCTGCGCGAACAGCGCGAAGGCAAGGCCATCGTGCGCAATTTCCGCAAGGATGGCAGCAGCTACTGGAGCGAGCTGTTCGTCGCGCCCGTGCGCGACGATGGCGATGGCGCGCTCAGTCACTTTGTCGTGGCGCAATACGACATCAGCACCGTCATGCGTTTCGAACAGGAAATGGAATTTCAGGCCAGGCACGATATCCTGACGGGCCTGGCCAACCGGGCACTGCTGCGCGAACGGCTGGAGCAGGCGATGGCCGTGACGCGGCGCAGCGGCCTTCCCCTGTGGGTGGTTTTCATCGACCTCGACCGCTTTAAATTCGTCAACGATACCCTGGGCCATGATGCAGGCGACCTGGTGCTGAAAAGCGTGGCCGAACGCCTGCGCGACGCCACGCGCGAAGTCGACACGGTGGCACGCCTGGGCGGCGACGAATTCGTGCTGCTGCTGCCCCAGCATGGCAATGGCGAACCGGGCGCGACCATTCTGCAGCGCATCCAGGACGCCGTGGCGCAGCCGCTGCAACTGGGCGAATATGAATTTTTTCTCAGCTGCTGCATGGGCGTGGCCGTGTATCCCGACGATGGCGACGATGCCGACACCCTGATCAAGCACGCCGACATTGCCATGTACCGCGCCAAGGAACAGGGACGGGGCCACTGGCAATTCTATGCCTCGGGCATGAATGCGGGCACCCTGGAGCGCCTGGGGCTGGAGAGCGAGTTGCGCCACGCCCTGGAACGCGGGCAATTCCACCTCGAATACCAGCCCCAGCTGGACCTGGCCAGCGGCGCCGTGGTGGGCATGGAAGCGCTGCTGCGCTGGCAACATCCGCAACTGGGACGTATTCCACCTGCCAGCTTCATCGGCCTGGCCGAGGAAATGGGCTTGATCACCCCCATTGGCGACTGGGTGCTGCGCACGGCGTGCGCCCAGACGCGTGCCTGGCAACTGGCCGGCCATGGCCCGCTACGCCTGGCCGTCAATCTGTCGGCGCGACAATTCAAGCAAAGGAATCTGCTGCACGCGGTGGCGCAGGCACTGGCCGAGACAGGCCTCGATGCGGCCCATCTGGAACTGGAATTGACGGAAAGCATGGTCATGCATAACGTGGAGCAAGCCACGGCCATCATGGCCAACCTGAAGGCGCTGGGCGTGCAATTGTCCATCGACGACTTCGGCACCGGCTATTCCAGCCTGGCCTACCTACGCCACTTCCCTATCGACGTGCTGAAAATCGACAAAACCTTCGTCAGCGACATCACGCACAGCGACGACGACGCCGCCATCGTGCGCGCCATCATTTCGCTGGCGCACAGCTTGCGCCTGAAAGTCATCGCCGAAGGTGTGGAAACGGAACAGCAGCTGGCCTTCCTGCGCCAGCAAGGCTGCGACCAGATGCAGGGCTATTTGTTCAGCCGCCCCCTGGCCGCCCCCGCCTTCGAAGCGCTGCTGCACGAAGGCAGCATGCTGCCCGCCTAGCGTGACGGTTTAAAACGCGTGGCGCAGGCCGACGTTGAAGGCGCGGTTGCCGCTGCCCACTTCGGTGGCATTGCCCACCATGTAGGCCGCATCGTTGCGGTTACGGATGTGCGCGTAGGCAACATACACCTTGCTGCGCTTGGACAAGGCATACATGGCGCCGATGGCCAGCTGCTGCGCATCGCGGTTGGCAGCATCGCGGTCATCCTTGCGCACATACGAGGCCAGCAGGGTAGTCGCGCCGAGCGGCACGGACACGCCGACGATGGCGTCGCGGCTGTCGGTGGACTGGGCCGGCGCCTGCGCCGCGCCGTACGGATTTTCCGCAAAGAACATGCTGCTGCCATCGCCCGTATTGCGGCCATAGCCGGCAAATGCCGTGGCCACGCCGAAGTTGTAGTTACCTGCCAATATCGTGTTGTTCACGTCGGCCTTGCCCGGCTCGCCGGCACGGCTCTGGCGCGCCAGGCGCAAGGTCAATGGACCGTTGACATAGCCGAGGGCCAGGCCCAGCGAACGCTGGTCCGCCGCAATCCCCGTGTGTTCGCCAAAGCCGACCATGACCGTGGCCGTGACGCCGCGCAGCTCGGGCGAGGTATAGCGCACGGTATTGTCGATGCGCGTGGCCGAATAGCCGGCCAGGTTGGTCGACGCGCCCGCCATGCCGCCCTCGAATGGATCGGCGACGTCGGTCAGCGCCTGGCTCTGCAGGTTGTACTGGCGACCCACGGTCAACATGCCCAGCGGACTGTCGAGGCCGACAAACGCCTGGCGGCCAAACAACTGGCCTGCCTGGTCCGAGCGGCCCGTGTCGCTCAGGACGCCCGCTTCCAGCGTGAACACGGCTTGCAAGCCGTTACCCAGGGATTCCGTGCCGCGCAAGCCCAGACGCGAACCGGCCGACACGCCGCTGGTGAGCTTGCTGACGCCGCCTTCCTGCACCAGACCCGCATCCATCAAGCCATACACGTTGACGGAGGACTGGGCATGGGCGGCAGGCAAGGCGCCCAGGGTGGCGATGGTCGAAACGAGGCCGACACTGATCGAGAGTTTTTTCATGCTGGTTTCCTTATGCAGGCAAAACCGGGAAAGCGCGCGGCCATGGCATAGCCACAGCGGCCAGGCGCTGTGGAACATGCCGTATCGAAAGACGACGGGCCAGATAACAACATTCCTGGCTAAGCTGTGGCGGCAGCGGCGTGCAATGACGAGCCGCCTTGATTCCGCCGTGAATGGTGCACCGCTGGCGGTGCGCGTGGCTCAGGCGCCCAGCCCGCAGGGGACGCTCTAAAAGTGGCTGGCATCGCAGATGCGCTGGCCGGGTGACGCGGACGAGAGTTGGAGTGAAACTTTGATACAACTGCGCCCGCTGGCGCCGTCCGCAAAGATAGGGCAGGAGGCGCCAAGGCCGGCATTATAACATCGGCAGCGCTTTTATCCCCGTTCTGTTGCCCGTCAACGGCCCGCAAAGCCGCCAAAACACTGAAAAAGGCGGCTTGCCACGCTGCAGGCGATGCCGCGTCATCTATAATGGTTCCTTTTGCCAATCACACGCCAAATCATGGAATTAGCCAAGTCTTTCGAGCCCGCCGACATTGAACAATTCTGGCGCACCGAGTGGGAGCAGCGCGGTTACTTCACCGCCACCCTCGATGCGGGAAAACCTTCCTTCAGCATCCAGTTGCCGCCGCCGAACGTCACCGGCACCCTGCACATGGGCCATGCGTTCAACCAGACCATCATGGATGGCCTGACCCGCTACCACCGCATGCTGGGCCACAACACGGCCTGGATACCCGGCACCGACCACGCGGGCATCGCCACGCAGATCGTCGTGCAACGCCAGCTGGACGCGCAAAAGATTTCGCGCCATGACCTGGGCCGCGAGAAATTCGTGGAAAAAGTGTGGGAATGGAAAGAAAAATCCGGTTCCATCATCACTGGCCAGATGCGCCGCCTGGGCGCCTCGGCCGACTGGCAGCGCGAATACTTCACGATGGACGAACCGCGCTCGAAAGTCGTCACCGACGTCTTCGTGCGCCTGTTCGAGCAAGGCCTGATCTACCGCGGCAAGCGCCTCGTCAACTGGGACCCCGTGCTGGGCACGGCTGTGTCCGACCTGGAAGTGGTGTCCGAGGAAGAAGACGGTTCCATGTGGTACATCAAGTACCCGCTGGCCGACGGCAGCGGTTTCCTGACGGTGGCCACGACCCGTCCTGAAACCATGCTGGGCGACGTGGCCGTGGCCGTCGATCCGACGGACGAGCGCTACACGGCGCTGGTGGGCAAGATGCTGAAACTGCCGCTGACGGGCCGCGAAATCCCCATCATCGCCGACGAATACGTCGACAAGGAATTCGGCACCGGCTGCGTGAAGATCACCCCGGCGCACGATATGAACGATTACGCCGTGGGCCAACGCCACAAGCTGGCGCAGATCGTCATCCTGACCCTGGACGCAAAGATCACCGACGACGCGCCGGCAGCCTACCGCGGCATGGACCGCTTCGCCGCGCGCAAGCAGATCGTCGCCGACCTCGACGCGCAAGGCTTGCTGGAACAAGTCAAGCCGCACAAGCTGATGGTGCCGCGCGGCGACCGCACGGGCGTCGTCATCGAGCCGATGCTGACGGACCAGTGGTTCGTCGCCATGAGCAAGCCGGCCCCGGAAGGCACCTTCTTCCCAGGCAAATCGATCGCGGAAACGGCGCTGGACAAGGTCGCCAGCGGCGAAATCAAGTTCGTGCCGGAAAACTGGAGCACCACCTACAACCAGTGGCTCAACAACATCCAGGACTGGTGCATCTCGCGCCAGCTGTGGTGGGGCCATCAAATCCCGGCGTGGTACGACGATGCCGGCAATATCTTCGTTGCCAAGACGGAAGCGGAAGCCATCGCCAAGGCGCAGGCGGCCGGCAGCACGGGCCCCTTGAAGCGCGACGACGACGTGCTCGACACGTGGTTCTCGTCCGCGCTCGTACCGTTCTCGACCATGGGTTGGCCGGAAGAAACGCCGGACATGAAGGCTTTCCTGCCATCGTCCGTGCTGGTGACGGGTTTCGACATCATCTTCTTCTGGGTCGCGCGCATGGTCATGATGACGGCGCACTTCACGGGCAAGGTACCGTTTGAAACCGTCTACGTGCACGGCCTCGTGCGCGATTCGACGGGACAGAAGATGTCCAAGTCGAAGGGCAACACCCTGGACCCGATCGACTTGATCGACGGCATCGACCTGGAAGGCTTGATCGTCAAGCGCACCACGGGTTTGATGAACCCGCGCGACGCGGAAAAGATCACCAAGGCAACGCGCAAGGAATTCCCGGAAGGCATTTCCGCCTACGGCACGGACGCCGTGCGCTTCACCATGGCCAGCTATGCATCGCTGGGCCGCAACATCAATTTCGACCTGGGCCGCTGCGAAGGCTACCGCAACTTCTGCAACAAGATGTGGAACGCCACCCGTTTCGTCATGATGAATACGGAAGGCAAGGACTGCACACCGAATGACGCCGACCTGTCGCAAGCGGACAAGTGGATCATCTCGCTGCTGCAAAAAGCGGAACTGGACGTGGCCAAGGGCTTTGAAGACTTCCGTTTCGACAATATCGCCGCCACCATCTACAAATTCGTCTGGGACGAGTATTGCGACTGGTACCTGGAAGTCGCGAAAGTCCAAGTGCAACAGGGCACGGAAGGCCAGCAGCGCGCCACCCGCCACACCCTGCTGCGCGTACTGGAAGTGGTGCTGCGCCTGGCCCATCCGATCATCCCCTTCGTCACGGAAGCTTTGTGGCAGACGGTGGCGCCATTGGCCGGCAAGACGCTCAAGGCCGAAGGTGATTCGATCATGATGCAGCCGTATCCGATCGCCAACACCGACAAGATCGATGAAAGTGCCGAAGCGTGGATGCAGCAGCTGAAAGCCTTGACGGACGCAACGCGCAACCTGCGCGGCGAAATGCAGATCTCGCCGTCCGTGCGCGTGCCGCTGATCGTCGAAGCGGGCAATGCCACGGAAAAAGCCGCGCTGGCATCGTACGCACCGTACATCCAGTCGCTGGGCAAGCTGGCCGAAGTGCAGATCGTCGATGCGCTGCCGGACTCGCCAGCGGCCGTCGCCATCGTCGGCACCACCAAGCTGATGCTGAAAGTGGAAATCGACGTGGCCGCCGAACGCGAGCGCCTGGGCAAGGAAATCGCCCGCATCGAAGCGGAAATTGCCAAGGTCAACAGCAAGTTGGGCAATGAAAGCTTTGTTGCGCGCGCCCCTGCCGCCATCGTTGCGCAAGAAAACGAGCGTTTGCTCAGTTTTTCGGCGACAATTGAAAAACTGCGCGAACAGTTTGCTAAACTAGCCAGCGCATAAGGCAAGTTTGGAAGGATTGCGCGGCGTCATCTCCTGACGCCGCGCAGCACTGCTGGTCTTGCCTTGGTATCTATACTGTTTCGTAACAGATCAAAAAAACCACAGGAGACTAGCGATGCATAAACTATTCAAAGCAAGCGTACTGGTGGCCGCCCTGGCCATCGCCGGCAGCGCCACCGCGCGCGACGGCAACTACACCCCCGTCGGCACGTGGAAAACCATCGATGACGCCAGCGGCAAGCCGAAATCCCGCGTTGTCATCACGGAAAACAATGGCGTCTTGCAAGGCAAGATCGAAAAGCTGTTCCGTGGCCCGAATGAAGATCAAAATCCCAAGTGCGACAAGTGCACGGGCGCCAACAAGGACCAGCCCATCATCGGCCTGGTGATCCTGTCCGGCCTGAAATATGACGGCAAGGAATGGACAGGCGGCGAAATCACGGACCCGGCCAGCGGCAAGGTCTACAAGAGCAAGGCAGAACTGACGGAAGGCGGCACCAAGCTGCAAGTGCGCGGCTATGTCGGCGTGCCGATGTTTGGGCGCTCGCAAACGTGGGTGCGCGAAGAGTAAGCAACCGCCCCGCCCTGTCGAAGCCGGCCCTGCGCCGGCTTTTTTGTGCCTGCGTTCCGCACACGGCCGTTGTTTTTCAGGCCGAATCGTTCCCTTTTGAACCCATTCCCCGTCAAAGACAAGCTAAGCGCGCCAGCGCACATACCTTCAGTTTCCTAAATGAAATAGTGCATGCCTGTGACGCCATCGCCCTGTAGCGAAAGGCGGCATGGCTCTGCCGGATGACCTCATCCGCGGATGCCCGGCAATGACTGCCATGCACAAAGGAATTATATGAATCTCTTCAAGCGATATCTGAACCCGCTGCTCGTCTCGGCAGGTCTGCTGGCCATGGCCGCCCTGGCCGGCTGTGGCGGCGGCGACCAGGGACGCGATCCCATCCTCGGCTTGCCGGCTGCCACCTTGTCCAGCCTGGCCGTCACGCCAGCCACGGCCACGGTCGCCATCGGCGCGGGCCAGCAATTCACGGCCATCGCCACGTATAGCGACGGCTCCTCGCAAGACGTCAGCGCCAAGTCGGCCTGGACGTCGGCCACGCCAGCCAGTGCGACAGTCAATGGCGCCACAGGCTTGAGCACCGGCATCGCTGCCGGCGGCAGCAGCATCAGCGCCGCGTTCGGCGGCAAGAGCGCGGCGGCCCAGCTGACCGTCTCGCCGGCCACCTTGACGGCGATCGCCATCACGCCGCTCGCGCCATCCATCGCCATCGCCGCAACACAGCAATTCACGGTGAGCGGCAGCTTCAGCGACGGCGCCACGCGCGACGTCACGGCCGTGTCGACCTTTGCTTCGGCCAGCCCTACCACGGCCAGCATCGCCGCTGGCGGCTTGGCGCTGGGTAAGGTTGCCGGCACGACACAGATCACGGCTACCACGGGCACCTTGACAGCCAGCACCGTGCTGACCGTCACGCCAGCGACCCTGCTGGCTATCGCCGTCACGCCACAAAACCCCGTCATCCCGGCCGCCGCGACGCGCCAGCTGGCCGTCCTTGCCACGTATTCGGATGGCAGCAGCGTGGACGTCACGACCGGCAGCACCTTCGTTTCAGTCACGCCCGCCTCGGCCACCGTCGCCAGCGGCGGCCTCGTCACCGGCGTTGCCTTTGGTACCAGCGTCATGAATGCCAGCTTCAACGGCAAGACGGCCAGCACCACCGTGACCGTACCTGCCCTCACCCTGGTCAGCATCGCCGTCACGCCAGCCACGGCCAGCATCGCTGTTGGTGCCCAACAGCAATTCATTGCCACCGCAACGTATTCGGACAGCTCGAACGCCATCGTCACCAACAGCGCCGCCTGGACGTCGGGCACCGTTGCCAACGCCAGTGTACTGAACACAGGCGTCGCCACCGGCATCGCCGCCGGTACCAGCAGCATCACGGCCACGGCCGGCGGCCAGTCGGGCAGCGCATTGCTGACGGTCACGGCCGTCGCCATCCCGCCCGTCCTCAATCCGATCGTCCTGGGCCGCGCGGCGCCGTTCGGCGTACTGGCCGGCACCTCGATCACGAACAACTCGGGCGGCACCACCCTGATCACGGGCGACGTCGGTGCGCCTTCGCAGACCACCGATCCGACCCAGGCGGCCGGCTTTACCAACTACAAGTCGGGCGCCATCCTGGCCGGCGCCATGACGGATTTGCAAGCGGCGATCACGGACGGCAATAGCCGGACTTGCGACGTCACCTTTGCCGGCGGCATCGACCTCGGTGGCCAGACCTTCGGCCCCGGCGTGTATTGCTATGCCGGTGCCATCAGCATTACCGGTACGCTGACACTGAACGGTCCCGGCGTGTACATCTTCCGCACGGCGCTGACCCTGGACTCGACCGTCAATTCGGTAGTTGCCCTGAATAACGGCGCCACGGCCGACAACGTCAGCTGGCTGCCTGTCGGCCCGACCACCCTGGCCGCGAACAGCGTCTTCAAGGGCAATATCCTGGGCCAGTCGGCTGCCATCACGGTGGGCGACAACACGACCCTGCTCAATGGCCGCGTGCTGACGGCTGCCGCCGTTACCCTGCGCAACAACCAGATCACCAAATAATCGGGACATGACGATGACTATCGCACACACACTGGGCGCCCTGAGACTCATGGCCGGCGCCTTGCTGGCGGCGCAATCGGCGCAGGCGCAGGACAACACTTTCATCAACCCGGACTGGGCCAACAGCGCCTGGTACATCGGCGCGGGCGTGGGCCAGTCGCGCGCCACCATCGACGAACCGCGCCTGCGCGCCAGCCTGGCCGCCAACGGCGAAACCGTCACCGGCTTCAGCAAGGACCAGCGCGACACCGGCTATAAGCTGTTTGTCGGCCGCCAACTGAACCAGTATGTCGCCGTGGAAGCGGGCTACTTTGACCTGGGCAAGTTCGATTTCAAGTCGACCACCAGCGGCAACGGCGTGCTCAACGGACAAGCGGCGTTTCGCGGCGTGAACCTGGACCTGCTGGGCCAGCTGCCGCTGTCGCAGCGCCTGTCGTTGCTGGGCCGTGTCGGCATGCACTACACCAAGACCAACACGGAGTTCAGCGGTAACCGCCTGCTGGGTTCGACCAATACCCATGCCAGCGAGCGCAAACTCAATGCCAAGCTGGGCCTCGGCCTGGAATACAAGTTCAGCGAAGCGCTGGCCCTGCGCGGCGAAGTCGAGCGTTATCGCCTGAACGATGCCGTCGGCAACCGCGGCGATGCGGACCTGTATTCCGTCAGCCTCGTGTATAAACTGGGCCGCCCGGCCAGCGCCACGCCCGCCTACCAGCCGGCGCCCGAAGTCGCCCCTGTCGTCGCCATGCCGGCACCTGTCATCGTGGCCGCACCGGCGCCTGTCCCCGTAGCGGAAAAAGTGTCGTTTGCCTCCGAAGCGCTGTTTGATTTCGATCAATCGACACTCAAGCCGCAAGGCAAGGCGGCACTGGACCAGCTGCTCGGTCAATTGACGGGCATGGATCTGGAAGTCATCGTCACGGTCGGCCATACGGATGCCGTCGGTTCCGACGCCTACAACCAGAAACTGTCGCAGCGCCGCGCCGAAGCCGTCAAGGCCTATCTGGTGGCGCAAGGCGTGGAAACGAGCCGCGTCTATACGGAAGGCAAGGGAGAAACGCAACCGGTGGCCGACAACACGAGTGCCGCCGGCCGCGCCAAGAACCGCCGCGTGACGGTGGAAGTGGTAGGCACGCGCAAAGTTGCACGCTAAGTTGCATGCACATAAAAAAACCGGCTGACGCCGGTTTTTTTTCGTCCACGTTTTTTTCGTCCACCGCTTACTACGCCGGGGCCGGCTTGCGGTGGTGCTTGCTCAGATGCCGGTCCAGGCTATTGGCAAACTGTTGCCGGTCGGACTGACTAAAGGCGGCCGGACCGCCCGTGTCGACGCCGCCGCTGCGCAACTCTTCCATGAAAGCGCGCATCGTCAGTTGCTGGGCGATATTGTCCTTCGTGTAAAACTCGCCGCGCGGGTTCAGCGCAAAACCGCCCTTGCTCAGCACGTCGGCGGCCAGCGGGATGTCGCCCGTGATGACGAGGTCGCCGGGATTCAACAGGCGCACGATTTCCTGGTCAGCCACGTCCGCGCCGGACGGCACTTGCACGGTGCGGATAAAACGCGAGGGCGGCACGCGCAAGCCCTGGTTGGCGACCAGGGTGAGCGGCAATTCCAGGCGGTCGGCCACGCGATACAAGATTTCCTTGATGACGACGGGACAGGCATCGGCGTCGATCCATATCTGCATGCCCGGCGTGGTCTGCTGGCTGCCTTCCGCCATCACAGTTCCCACGCTTCGCCGCCCGGACCCATGCGCGGGGCGCTGACGCCAAAGTGCAGGTAGGCGGCCGGCGTGGCGACACGGCCACGGGGCGTGCGCTGCAGGAAACCTTGCTGTATCAGATACGGTTCCAGCACATCTTCGATGGTATCGGCAGCTTCGCCGATGGCCGCAGCCAGGTTCCCGATGCCGACGGGGCCGCCGCCGAACTTGAACAGCACGGCTTCGAGCAGCTTGCGGTCCATCACATCAAAGCCGGCGGAATCGACGTCGAGCATGGCCAGCGCGCGGTCAGCCACCACCTTGGTGATCTCGCCATTGCTTTTGACTTCCGCGAAATCGCGCACGCGGCGCAGCAGGCGGTTGGCGATGCGGGGCGTGCCGCGCGCGCGCTGGGCGATCTCGTGCGCGCCTTCCGGGTCGATCGGCGCTTTCAGCAAGGCCGCGCTGCGCGTAACGATCTTCGTCAATTCGCCCGTGTTATAAAACTCCAGGCGCGCGACGATGCCGAAGCGGTCGCGCAGCGGATTGGTCAGCATACCGGCGCGCGTAGTGGCGCCCACCAATGTAAACGGTTGCAGATCGAGCTTTACGGAACGGGCGGCCGGGCCTTCGCCGATCATGATATCGATCTGATAATCCTCAAGCGCCGGATACAAAATCTCTTCCACGACGGGCGACAGCCGGTGGATTTCATCGATGAACAGGACGTCGTTCGCTTCCAGGTTGGTCAGGATCGCGGCCAGGTCGCCCGGGCGCTCCAGCACGGGGCCGGAGGTCTGGCGCAAATTGACGCCCATTTCGCGCGCGATGATGTGCGCCAGGGTCGTCTTGCCCAGGCCCGGCGGGCCGAACAGCAGGGTGTGGTCGAGCGCTTCCTTGCGCTGGCGCGCGGCCGTGATGAAGATTTCCAGCTGGTCGCGGATCTTTTCCTGCCCCACATACTCGTCGAGCTGCTTGGGGCGCAAGGCCCGTTCGATGGCCTCTTCGTTGTGCGAAATGGGCGCCGCGTCGATGATGCGCTGTTCCGTGAAGCTGTCGGTCTGGATGCTCATGCGTTATCAGCCTTTCGACAGCGCTTTCAGCGCCAGTTTGATGCCTTCCGACACGCCGCTGCCAGCCGGCACGTTTTTCACGGCGGCCAGCGCTTCCTTGTCCGAATAGCCGAGCGCCACCAGTGCGTTCAAAATGTCCGATTGGGCGTCCGGCGCCGCATGCGCGCCCAGCGGGCCAAGATCGGCACCGATCTTGCCCTTCAATTCCAGCAGCAGGCGCTCGGCCGTTTTCTTGCCGATGCCCGGCACTTTCACGAGGCGCCCGGAATCCTGCAGGGTGATGGCTTGCGCCAGGTCGGCGATCGTCATGCCCGAGAGGATCGACAAGGCCATGCGCGCGCCCACGCCCGTGATCTTGATCAACTGGCGGAACACGGCACGCTCGGCCGCATTGCCGAAACCAAACAGCAAATGCGCATCTTCGCGGATGGCCTGGTGCGTGAACAGCACGACTTTTTCGCCCACGTGGGGCAGGTTGTAAAACGTGCTCATCGGCACGTCGACTTCATAGCCGACGCCCTGGCAATCGACCAGCAATTGTGGTGGATTCTTTTCAAGCAAAATACCGGAGAGACGGCCTATCATCGCGTGTTCCTAATGTTGTGTATATATATGAGGGCCATGCAGCTATCCCACTAAACGGCCGCGCTTCATGCGCAGCCCCTGCAGCTGGGGCGCCAGCGCGCCGAGCATGGCCAGCGCATCGATGCTGTTGGCGTGGCAAATGGCCACGCCCAGGGCATCGGCCGCATCCGTGCCGGGCAAGCCGGGCAAGGACAGCAGCCGCGACACCATTTCCTGCACCTGCTCCTTGGCCGCCTTGCCGTGGCCCGTAACGGCCTGTTTCACTTGCAGCGCCGTGTACTCGGCCACCGACAGGTCGGCATGGACCAGCGCGCAAATGGCCGCGCCGCGCGCCTGGCCCAGCAGCAAGGTCGATTGGGGATTGACGTTGACAAACACTTTCTCGATGGCCGCGCAATCGGGCTGGTAGGTGCCGACGATTTCGCTCACGCCCTGCAGGATGACCTTCAGGCGCGGCGGCAATTCCCCTTCGGAACCTGTCTTGACGGTACCCGACGCGATATAGCGCAGCTTGTTGCCGTGTTTTTCAATGACCCCAAAGCCGGTCGTGCGCAGGCCAGGATCGATGCCAAGAATAATCATCGCCAGATTCTATAATGAATACGGCAGGCACCGGTGAATAACCGGTGCCTGCCGTTTAACCACCTTCAAAGAAGGTGGGATAAACCGTAGCGAGCGGCGATGCGGCGTGGCCGAGAAGCGCAACTGTGCTGTAGCACAGTGAGCATCGCAGGCCGCGCCCCGCGCCGCGCAGTAGGTTTAGACCGCCTTCTTAATGACGGAAGTGACGCGTGCCCGTGTAAAGCATCACGACGCCGCGCTCGTCCGCCGCATCGATCACTTCCTGGTCGCGCATGGAGCCGCCCGGGTGGATGACGCAGGTGGCGCCCGCGTCGACGACAACGTCGAGGCCGTCGCGGAACGGGAAGAAGGCGTCCGACGCCACGACGGAACCCGTCAGCGACAGGCCGGCGTTGTGCGCCTTGATGGAAGCGATGCGGGCCGAGTCGATACGGCTCATCTGGCCAGCGCCCACGCCCAGGGTCATGTTATTGCCGCAGAAGACGATGGCGTTCGACTTGACGAATTTCGCCACTTTCCAGGCGAACATCAGGTCGGCCAGTTGCTGCGGCGTAGGCTGCAGCTTGCTGACCACGCGCAAGTCGCCGATACCGACGTTTTTTGCGTCCGGCGATTGCACCAGCAAGCCGCCACCGACGCGCTTGAAGTCCATGGCGTGCACGCCGCTGCCCAGCGGGATTTCCAGCATGCGCACGTTTTGCTTGCTCGACAGAATCTGTTTCGCTTCTGCGGAGAACGACGGGGCGATCAGCACTTCGACGAACAGCTTGGCGATTTCGCCGGCCGTGGCGCCATCCAGTTCGGTATTAAACGCGATGATGCCGCCGAATGCCGAGGTCGGGTCCGTCTGCAGGGCGCGCGCATACGCTTCCGCCGCATTTTTGCCCAGGGCGACGCCGCATGGATTCGCGTGCTTGACGATGACGCAGGCGGCGCTTTGCTCGAAACCGCCCATGCTCTTCACACATTCCCAGGCAGCATCGGCGTCGGCGATGTTGTTATACGACAATTCCTTGCCTTGCAGCTGGCGGTAGTTGGCCAGCGCGCCATCGGTGGCGACCAGGTCGCGGTAGAAGGCGGCGCTCTGGTGCGGGTTTTCACCGTAGCGCATGTCTTGCACTTTTTCAAAGGCAACGTTCAAGATTTGCGGATAGGCGCCGCGCTCGGCGTGCACTTTCGTCGGACCCAGGCTGGTCAGGTAGTTGGTGATGGCGCCATCGTATTGCGCCGTGTGCGCAAAGACTTTTTTCGCCAGCATGAATTTGGTGTCGTAGCTGACGTCGCCTGCCTTGCCGTCGGCCGCACGCATTTCCGCCAGCACCACGTCATAGTCGGTCGGGTCGCAGATGACAACCACGTCCTTGTGGTTCTTGGCTGCCGAACGTAGCATGGTCGGGCCACCGATATCGATATTTTCGATCGCATCTTCCAGGGTGCAATCGGCCTTGGCGACCGTGCCCTGGAACGGGTACAGGTTGACCACCACCATGTCGATGGTCGGCATGTCGTGCTCGACCAGTTTCGACATGTGCTCAGGGAAATCGCGGCGCGCCAGGATACCGCCGTGCACTTTCGGGTGCAGGGTCTTCACACGGCCATCGAGCATCTCCGGGAAACCCGTGTAATCGGCAACTTCCGTGACGGGAACACCGTTGTCAGCCAGCAATTTGGCAGTGCCGCCGGTGGACAGGAGGTTAACGCCGAGGGCGGACAGGGCGCGGGCGAATTCGAGAACGCCGGTCTTGTCGGAAACGGAGAGGAGAGCTTGTTTGATCATGGCTGTGGCTAGGTGGTTAAGTGTTCTTGGCGAATGGCGCAGGCCCGGTGCCGGGCTGCGGCGGATTCAAATCTTGGCGTCACTTGCATGCCGGCATTACAGCAAACCGTGCTCCTGCAATTTCTTGCGCAGGGTATTGCGGTTGATGCCCAGCATCTGCGCGGCGTGCGACTGATTGCCATCGGCGCGTGTCATCACGACTTCCAGGATGGGCTTTTCCACGGTCAGCACGACCATGTCATAGATATTCGATGCTTGCTGTTCGCCCAGGTCATTGAAGTAATCTTCTAGACTTTTCTGTACGACTTCCTGAATGCTTTCTTTGCTCATTTTTATGCTTCAACCGGCTGAACACCTGGCAATCCGGCGCCGCGCCGCCCATGCGGTCCGCGTGCTGCCCCCTTGCCTCGATGTTGTAATTAATATTGCATGACGCTCTGTATAGGCGCTCGCCCTTGTACTGCTGATCACTCTTGCTTGTCACTATTGCTTATAACTTATATCACTGCCTTGCTATCTGCTCATGCTGCCGTGGCCACAGATTTGATCACATCGATCAGGCCACTTTCACTGGATTCGGAGAGGCGGTATTGTAACCGTTCGCCAAATTTCCATTGCGACTCAAAAAATTGATCGACGGCCAGCAATTGCGCGTCCGTCGATTCCAGCAAGTTCATTTGCTGGCGGAACGCTTCGCCGCCTTCCAGATCCTTGACATACCATCCGATGTGCTTGCGTGCCGTGCGCACGCCGAGGAATTCGCCATAAAATGCGTAATGGGCGCGCAAATGCTCGTCCATCAGGGTACGCACTTCATCCACGTACGGCGCCGGCAGCAAGGTGCCGGTGCCCAGGAAATGGTCGATTTCACGGCAAATCCACGGCCGGCCCTGCGCCGCGCGGCCGATCATGACGGCATCGGCGCCCGTTTGATCCAGCACAAAGCGGGCCTTTTCAGGGCTGGTAATGTCGCCGTTGGCCACCACGGGGATGCCCACCGATGCTTTCACGGCGGCAATCGTTTCATATTCGGCATCGCCCTTGTAGCCATCGGCGCGCGTACGGCCGTGCAAAGTCAGCATCTGGATGCCGGCTTGCTCGGCGATGCGGGCGATGGTCAGGGCATTCTTGTTGGAACGGTTCCAGCCCGTGCGGAATTTCAGGGTGACGGGCACATCGACGGCATTGACGACGGCGTGCAAGATCTTTTCGACGAGGCTTTCATCTTGCAACAGGGCCGAACCGCACCAGCTGTTGCACACTTTTTTGACGGGGCAACCCATGTTGATGTCGATGATCTGCGCGCCCCGGTCCACATTGAACTTGGCGCAGTCGGCCAGGTCTTGCGGATCGGCGCCGGCGATCTGCACGGCCTTCGGCTCCATTTCGCCTTCGTGGTCCGTGCGGCGCGAGCTTTTTTCCGTCGCCCACAGGCGCGGATTCGACGCCGCCATTTCCGACACGGCGTAGCCGGCACCCAACTGCTTGCACAACTGGCGGAAAGGCCGATCCGTCACACCCGCCATGGGAGCGACGAAAACGTTGTTGCGCAGAATGTGAGGGCCGATTTGCACTGAAGAACCTGGAATGGACGGAGGAACCTGCTATTTTAACCGATTCCCTGCCTAATTAATAAGCACTATTTTTTTGCTTCAGTGCGCTTGGGCGGGCGCCGCGCTTGTGCAGCACAGCAAAACAGGGGCTCGGCGAGCCCGTCCGTCGGTTCGCCCGGCTCTTAGCCCAGCTCGTCCATCGCGGGCGCGCTCAAGTGTTCGATATTTCCCCAATGCACCAAATGCAGCTTGCCGTCCGCGTAAGAAAAGCGGTTGACGCTGGCATTTTTGACCTGGAAGTCGCGCGGACTGTCGAGCGTCATGCCGACCGCCTCGCGGTAGGCGCATTCGAGCACGCCGCCGTGGGCGACGATGGCGATCGTCTGGCCGTCATATTTCCCGGCCCAGCGGGCGATGGCACCGTTCGCGCGCGCATAGAACTGGCGGAAACTTTCGGCCTGGCGCTCGCCCGACGGCATCACGGCATCGATCTGGCGCGATTGCCACTGTGCATATTCGTGCGGATAGCGCGCGGCAATGTCCGCATACAGCAAGCCTTCGAAGGCGCCATAGCAGCGCTCGCGCAGCAAGGAATCCGTTTGCACGGGTAAATCTTTCACGTCGGCCACGGCTTGCGCCGTCTGCTGCGCGCGCTGCAGATCGCTGGCGATAATGGCGGCCAGCGGTTCGTCCGCCAGCGCCTGCCCCAGCGCCCCCGCTTGCGCTAGGCCCGCCTCGTTCAGGGCGATGTCGATATGGCCCTGCAGGCGGCGGCCCGCATTCCAGGCCGTCTCGCCATGGCGTATCAGTAAAATCGTGGTGCTCATGCGTTATTTCTTCAGGGTAAGTGCCAATTCGGGGTTAAGCGAATAGGCGACGACGAGCTGGGCTTCATCGAGGATGTGGCCGTACAGGGCTGCATGGGCTTGCTGCCCCGTAAAACGCTCGGGCAGCGCCAGGCGCGGCACGTCGAGCGCGTACAGGCGAAAAATATAATGGTGGATGCGCTCGTCATTCCACGGCGGGCACGGGCCATCATAGCCGTAATAGTCCCCGGCCATGGCGGCGTCGCCGGCAAACCAGGCCGTATAGTCGTTGAGGCCCTGGCGCAATGGCAACGCACCGCCGCTGGCGGCAGGCTTGCCGCGCGGCGTGATGCCACTGGAAAACTCGCCGGCGGCAATCGCGCGCATGGCCAGGGGAATATCAAGCAAGCTCCAGTGATAGAAGTCGCCGCGCGGCGCCGTCAGCGGCAGCGATTGGTCATCGCGGTTGGCCAGGCTGGCGTCTTGCGGCGCATCGGGGTCGATGCAGAACAGGGCCAGCGACTCGGTGCCGTTGGGCACCTCGTCCCAGGCCAGATGAGGATTGCGGTTGCCGGCGAGGCGCACGCGGCTGGCCGGATCGATCTCGGCAAAGGCATGGTCGGCCGGCATCAGGCCGCCATCACGAAACGTCTCGCTCCACAATTTCATCGCTTGCTCCTCTTTATATTTTTTAGTTATTGCTTTGCGTTTACTTGCAGCCAGAAGGTGACGGGCCCGTCGTTCGTCAGCGACACCTGCATGTCGGCGCCGAACTGTCCCGTTTGCACGGTCGCGTGACGGCTGCGCGCCTGGTCCACGAAATGCGTGAACAGGCGCAAGCCGTCCTGCGGCGCGGCCGCCGGCGTAAACGACGGGCGCGTGCCGGACTTGGTGTCGGCCGCCAGCGTAAACTGCGGCACCAGCAGCAAGCCGCCGGCCACGTCCGTCACGCTGCGGTTCATCTTGCCCGCCTCGTCGGCAAACACGCGATAGCCCAGCAACTTGGCCAGCAGGGCGTCCGCTTCCTTCTCCGTATCGCCCCGCTCCGCGCATACGAGCACCATCAGGCCGGCATCGATGGCGCCGATAGTGGCGCCGGCCACGTCGACCTTGGCCTGCGTAACGCGCTGCAGCAGCGCGATCATGCCGTCAAGGTGACGCGCGCAAAGCTGCGCTTGCCAACTTGCAAGACGAACTGGCCAGCCGCCACTTGCAAGCCCTTGTCGCTGATGACGGTGCCGTCGATGCGCACGCCGCCCTGGTCGATCTTGCGCATGGCTTCCGACGTCGATGGGCACAGGCCTGCCTGTTTCAGCAGTTGCGGGATGCCCAGCGGTGCGCCAGCCAGCGTCACTTCCGGGATATCGTCAGGGATGCCGCCCTTCGAGCGGTTGACGAAGTCGGCCAGCGCCTCTTCCGCCGCCTGCTGCGAGTGGAAGCGGGCAACGATCTCTTGCGCCAACGCAACTTTGGCATCGCGCGGATTGCGGCCTTCCTCGACTTCGCGCTTCAGCTGGGCCAGTTCGGCGATCGAGCGCCACGACAGCAGCTCGTAGTAGCGCCACATCATGACGTCGGAAATGCTCATCAGCTTGGCGAACATGGTGTTGCCCGGTTCCGTGATGCCGATGTAGTTATTCTTCGACTTGGACATTTTTTCCACGCCGTCCAAACCTTCCAGCAGAGGCATGGTCAAAATACACTGCTGCTCCTGTCCGTACTGCTTTTGCAGTTCGCGGCCCACCAGCAGGTTGAACTTCTGGTCCGTGCCGCCCAGTTCCAGGTCCGACTTCAGGGCCACCGAGTCGTAGCCCTGCATCAGCGGGTACAGGAATTCATGCACGGAAATAGGAATGCCGCCCTGGAAGCGCTTGGTGAAGTCGTCGCGCTCGATCATGCGCGCCACCGTGTAGTGGGAAGCGAGCTGGATGATGCCGCGCGCGCCCAGCGGATCGCACCACTCGGAGTTATAGCGGATTTCGGTCTTGCTGGCGTCCAGCACCAAAGATGCTTGCGCGAAATACGTCATCGCGTTAATCTCGATCTGTTCCTTGGTCAACGGCGGGCGCGTGACGTTGCGGCCCGAAGGGTCGCCGATCATGGACGTGAAGTCGCCGATGAGGAAAATGACTTGATGGCCGAGGTTTTGCAGCTGGCGCATCTTGTTCAGCACGACAGTGTGGCCCAGATGCAAGTCGGGTGCAGTCGGGTCCAGGCCCAGTTTGATGCGCAGCGGAACACCGGTTTTCTCGGAGCGCGCTAATTTTTGCGCAAATTCGCTTTCGATCAAGAGTTCGTCGACGCCACGCTTGGTAATCGCGAGGGCTTCTTGTATTCTGTCCGACAGCGGAAGCGCGGTCTGAGCGGCGTTAGCCTTTGTAGGCGATGCGGTGGTGTTGATTTCCATAAAATTTGACTGTAGATCTCAAAATGGTAGTAGGTTTGCGGAGTTTGCTATAATGCTCGATCCCATCAATCTTGCCGTATGAAAACGAACCAAAATAACAATAACAAAGAGCATTAGTTCAGGTCACGTTCAAGGGCAAATTTTAACTGATTGCATGAACCCTATACATAAAATCACAGGCTCACGCTTGTACACACAGCTGACGACGACACGCAAGGCACGCATTATCGGTGCCTCCGCAGTGCTGCTCGCCGTGGCCGCCTTCGGCGCGGTCGCTGTGTCGCCCATGGCGCCCGACGCATCCGACTTGCCGGTCACGTCCATCGCCCAGAACCTGGAAATGCCTGATCTCGCCTCGCAAATTTCCGCGATGGAACAGGTAGACCAGAATTTCACCCACGAAGAAAAAGTCCGCGCTGGCGATACCCTCGCCACCCTGCTGACCCGTCTCGGCGTGGATGATGCGGCGGCCGCCAATTTCATTAAAACCGACAAGATCGCGCGCGGCGTGATGTTGCTGAAATCGGGCAAGCGCGTGCAAGCGCAAACGTCCGAAAACGGCGACCTCAACTGGATGCGCGCCACGCTCGTCGACGGCACGGACAAATCGGTCAAGAACATCCTGATCACCCGCAAGGGCGACAAGTTCGTGGCCACGGAAGTAGCTGCCCAGCTGGAACGCCGCGTTGAAATGCACGCGCGCAAGATTACCTCCACCCTGTTCGCCGCCACCGACTCCAGCCTGGACGGCACCCGCCTGCCAGATTCGATTTCCGCGCAAATCGTGGAAATGTTCTCCACCAATATCGACTTCCGCTCCGACCTGAAACGCGGTGACTCGTTTAATGTTGTCTACGAAACATTCTGGCAAGATGGCGAATTTGTCCGAGCGGGCCGCATCCTGGCCGGTGAATTCACCAACCGCGGCACGACTTACCAGTCCGTTTGGTTCGAAGACCCAGCCAGCAAGCAAGGCGGCGGTTACTACAGTTTCGACGGCAAGTCCCTCAAAAAAGCCTTCCTGAAATCCCCCCTCGAATTTTCCCGCATCTCGTCCGGCTTCTCCATGCGCGTGCACCCGATTTCCGGCAACTGGAAAGCGCACAAGGGTATCGATTTCGCTGCAGCAACGGGCACCCCTATCCGCGCTTCGGGCGATGGCGTGGTCGATTCCGTCGGCAGCCAAAACGGCTATGGCAATGTTGTTGTCCTGAAACACTGGGCCAACTATTCCACCGCCTACGCACACATGAGCCGCTTCGCTTCGGGCCTGAAAAAAGGTCAAAAAGTCAGCCAGGGCGATGTGATCGGCTATGTCGGCACCACCGGCTGGTCGACGGGCGCCCATTTGCACTATGAATTCCGCGTCGGCGGCGTGGCACAGGATCCAAGCAAGCTGAACGTACAAGCCCAGGCGCCGTTGACGGCCGCCGAGCTGAGCCGTTTCCGCATGGTGTCGGCCGACATGATGCACCGCTTCACCCTGCTGCGTCCGAACGACACGGCACTGGCTGCGCGCTAAGCAACACTGCCTTCGGGCAACATATAAAGGCACCGCCCATGCAAATGGCCGGTGCCTTTGTTTTTCCCCGTGCGCTTCTGCGGCCGGCACAAATGCGGCACAATGCACCTCACCACTTACGCATTCAAGGAATACCCCATGCTGTATATCGGTTTAATGTCAGGCACGAGTCTCGATGGCGTCGACGGTGCGCTGGTCGACTTTTCCGACGAGGGCACGCGCAGCCTGGGCGACGCGTACATTCCCTTTCCCGCCAGCCTGCGCGCCGACCTGATGGCGCTGCAAAGTGCGGGCCAGAATGAAATCGAACGCGAAGCGCTGGCGGCAAACCGACTCGTGCACCATTACGCCGATTGCGTCGCCATGCTTCTGAGCAACGCGGGTATCGGCCCGGACGCCATCGCTGCCATCGGTGCGCATGGCCAGACCATCCGCCACCGCCCGGAGCTGGGCTTTACGCGTCAGCTGAACAACCCGGCCCTGCTGGCCGAACTGACGGGCATCGACGTCATCGCCGACTTGCGCAGCCGCGACGTAGCGGCTGGCGGCCAGGGCGCGCCGCTGGTGCCCGCCTTCCACCAGGCCATCTTCAATCTGCCGGGCCACACGCGCGTGCTGGCCAATATCGGCGGCATCGGCAATATCAGCGTGCTGCACGCGGACGGCACGGTGACGGGCTACGACACGGGTCCAGGCAATGCATTGATGGATGGCTGGGTCTTGCAGCACCTGGGCCAGCCCTACGACGCCGACGGCGCCTGGGCCGCCACGGGCCAGGTCATCCCTGCCCTGCTGGCGGATTTGCTCAACGATCCCTATTTTGACTTGCCTGCGCCGAAAAGCACGGGACGCGACCTGTTCCATGCCGACTGGCTGGGCGCCAAGCTGGCCAGCTATCCGCAAGCCAAGCCAGCCGACGTGCAGGCGACCCTGACCCAGCTGACGGCCGCCAGCCTGGCGCACGCCATCCTGCGCGACGGCGCACGGGCGGAAACCGTGTATGTGTGTGGCGGCGGCGCGCAGAACGCCAGCCTGATGGCGGCGCTGGCCCGTGAATTGCCGGGCATGGCGGTGGAATCGACGGCAGCATTGGGCGTGGCGCCCAGCCAGGTCGAGGCCTTGGCGTTCGCCTGGCTGGCCTGGCGTTTTAACCAGCGCAAGCCGGGCAACTTGCCGGCCGTGACGGGTGCGCAGGGCTTACGCGTACTGGGCGCGCTGTATCCGCGCTGAGCCGGCGTAGAAACACAAATAGCGGATCGAAGATCCGCTATTGTCTTGCTTGCCCAACATTTTTACAAGCGTGCCTGAAAAATGTTCAGGGCAAGGCGCATGGGCGCAGACAGTACGACTAGTACGGAAAGCCCATGCAACGCCGCCATGGACGTTTTCTCAGGTGCGCTTAAACGGAGAAAGACGAACCGCAACCGCAAGTAGACGTCGCAGTTGGGTTTTTGATCACGAACTGCGCGCCTTCCAGGTCATCCTTGTAGTCGATTTCCGCGCCGACCAGGTACTGGTAGCTCATGGAATCGATCAACAGCTGGACGCCGTTCTTGACCATGGTGGTGTCATCTTCGTTGACGATTTCATCGAAGGTGAAGCCATACTGGAAACCGGAGCAGCCGCCACCCTGCACGAACACGCGCAATTTCAGGTCGGGATTGCCTTCTTCTTCGATCAGCTGCGCGACTTTTTCGGCGGCGCTATCGGTAAAGATAATAGGGGAAGGGATCACATCTTGCATTTCAGCGACGGCATTCATATCAGGCACTCCTACTAGAAAACATTAAGTCATTATAGACTGTTGGCGCAACTCGCGCTGCGGCCGCCGCTGATGCGGCTGGACGGTGTTGTTCCTGCTCACATTTCCGATACGGCCAGGTGCAGCACGGGGTCGGCGCTGTCGTGGCGACTCAACTTACCTTGCACCAATGCGCCGCTGTGCATTTCCAGCACTTTGTAATAGACCTCTCCTACAATGCGGGCTTTTGGCTGGATTTCAAGCATTTCCGACACATACACGGGGCCATTGATCTCGCCGCTGACGACCAGACTCGAACAGCGCACTTCGCCATCGATGCGGCCCGCCTCGCCCAGCACCACATACGTGGGCTCGCCCGGCTCGCCCGTGACGTTGCCGCGCACATGGCCATCGATGCGCAAGCCGCCGCAAAACAGCAGGTCGCCCTCGATCCGCGTGGAAGCACCGATCAGGGTGTCGATGGGGTTTTTCGCATTGCGCTCGAACATGAACGTCATCCTGTCGGGGTACGTGGCAGTCCAATTTATCACAGGTCCGGCAAAAAGGCGCCGGACCCGCGCAAGCAGCGGCGCCGATAATTACGGCAACAGGGCGATATGTTGCAAACCGGCCGTTTCTTTCAAGCCAAACATCAAGTTCATGCACTGCACGGCCTGACCCGACGCGCCCTTGACCAGATTGTCCTGCACCACCAGCACGATGACGGTATTGCCGCCTTCGGGACGGTGCAAGGCCAGGCGCAGCATGTTCGAGCCGCGCGTGGAGCGGGTTTCCGGGTGCGCGCCGAACGGCATCACGTCGACGAAAGGCTCATCCTTGTATTGCTCTTCAAACAAGGATTGCAATTCTTCATTGCTGACATCCTTGTTCAGCTGCGCGTACAGGGTCGAATGCATGCCGCGGATCATCGGCACCAGGTGCGGCGTGAAGGTCAGCGCCACTTTCTCATCCGTGAAACGCTGCAATTGCGCCGTCGTTTCCGGCAGGTGGCGGTGGCCGGCCACGCCGTAGGCCTTGAAGCTGTCGCTGCTTTCCGAAAACAGGATGCCGATTTCCGCCTTGCGGCCGGCGCCCGACACGCCCGACTTGCAGTCGGCGATCAAGCCGCCCGCGTTGACCAGGCCAGCCTTGAGCAGCGGGTAAAAGCCCAGCTGCATGGTGGTCGGGTAGCAACCGGGGTTGGCGATCAGCTTGGCTTGCTTGATGTCTTCGCGGTTCAGTTCCGGCAAGCCATACACGGCCTGTTCGATCAGCTCGGGAGCCGTATGGGGAATCTTGTACCACTGCTCGAACTTGGCCTGGTCTTTCAGGCGGAAATCGGCGGCCAGGTCGATGACTTTCACGCCGGCGGCCAGCAAGGCTGGTGCTTGCGCCATGGCAACGCCATGCGGGGTGGCAAAGAAGACCACGTCGCACTGCTCCAGATTCGCCTTGTCCGGCGAGGAAAACGCCAGTTTCACATGGCCGCGCAGGGAAGGATACATGTCAGCAACGGGCAAGCCATCTTCCTTGCGCGAAGTAATCGCCGTCAACTCGACATCTGGATGGGTAGCGAGCAAGCGCAGCAACTCCACGCCCGTGTATCCAGTGCCGCCGACGATGCCAACTTTGATCATGTTCTTTCCTTGTGTATAGATTGCATAAGATTGCATAAAGAAGAGGGGAAACGCTCCCCCTGCGGGTTTTCGCGTATTTTACAGCGCAACGGCGCATCCCGCTGAAATGCAAAAAAGCCGCGGGACCGAAGTCCAGCGGCTTTTCGACCAGCACCCCGGAAGGTGCCGTAGCGTAGAAATTAACGCTTCGAGAATTGCTTTGCGCGACGTGCTTTGCGCAGACCAACTTTTTTACGCTCGACTTCACGTGCATCGCGGGTAACGAAGCCGGCTTTCGCCAGTTCCGGTTTCAACGCTGCATCGTAGTCGATCAGAGCGCGGGTGATGCCGTGACGAACTGCACCAGCCTGGCCCGACTCACCGCCGCCATGGACGTTGACTTTGATGTCGAAACGCTCGACATTGCCGGTCAGTTCCAGTGGTTGACGGATGACCATCAGACCCGTTTCGCGCGAAAAGTATTCGTTTGCTGGTTTGCCGTTAACAACGATCAAGCCTGTGCCAACTTTGATAAAAACCCGAGCCACTGCACTTTTGCGACGGCCGGTTCCATAATTGTAATTACCGATCATGTCAGTTCCTTAGAGAACAAGTGCTTTAGGTTGCTGAGCAGCGTGCGGATGGGAACCTTCCGCGTACACTTTCAGCTTCTTGATCATTGCGTAGCCGAGTGGGCCTTTAGGCAGCATGCCTTTGACCGCTTTCTCAAGCGCGCGACCTGGAAAACGCTGTTGCATTTTCTGGAAGTTGGTTTCGTAGATGCCGCCTGGATAGCCAGAGTGACGGTAGTAAATCTTCTCAGTAGCTTTGGTACCGGTCACACGCAGTTTGCCTGCGTTGATGACGACGATGAAGTCGCCGGTATCGACGTGAGGAGTAAATTCTGGTTTGTGTTTGCCGCGCAGTCGGAGTGCCACTTCGCTGGCAACACGTCCGAGGACTTTGTCCGTCGCGTCAACCACGAACCAATCGCGCTGGACTTCATGTCCTTTAGCGGAAAATGTTTTCATGTTGACTTCCTAATAGATTACACGCTCAAATGGTGGTTCCGACTATGCTGCCGTGCGGACTCTGCCTTATTTACTTTTCCTGAGCGAACGGAAAGCCGACAAGTATAAGCGGCTTTGCCTTGCCGCGTCAAGCCGCAATCGAGGCCGGCTGCGGGCCGGCGGGCGGCACATGGACAGGCATTCCTCTATTACAATACAAAACGCTTACAATTTTCGGAGAGTACGATGGAATGCAAAGTCAGCTGGAATGGCCCGTCGGGCATGAGTTTTCGGGCAGAAACGGGTTCCGGCCACCTGGTGACCATGGATGGCGCGCCCGATGGCGGCGGCCACAACCTGGCGCCACGCCCCATGGAAATGGTCTTGCTGGGCACGGGCGGCTGCACCGCCTATGACGTGGTGCTGATCCTGAAACGCGGGCGCGAAGCCGTCAGCGGCTGCGAAGTGACCCTGAAGGCCGACCGCGCCGACACCGACCCGAAAGTATTTACCAAGATCCACTTCCACTTCACCGTGCGGGGCAAGGCTCTGAAACCGACGGCCGTGGAACGGGCCGTGGCCTTGTCGCATGACAAATACTGCTCGGCGTCGATCATGCTGGCGAAGACGGCAGAGATTACCCATTCCTTCGAGATTATCGAAGAGTAGGTCGGATTAGCGCGCCAGCGCGTAATCCGACAACAGCAGTAACGTCAACAATATGTCGGATTACGCGCGGCATTGCCGCGCTAATCCGACCTACAAGTAATACGCCGTCTTCGTCATGACCTTCCCCATGATACCCATCAACGCCTTCACAGGCGCCGGGGTATCGATGGCGCCCAGCCGCTGGGCGGCGGCGCCGTGCTCCACTTCGTCGATGGCCATCTGCTTGACGATGGCGCGCGACTTGGCGTCCTGCGGCGGCAATTCCTGCAAGTGACTGGCCAGGTGCGCTTCCACCTGGCGCTCCGTTTCCACCACAAAACCCAGGCTGCGGCCGTCGCCCATGCGCGCGGCGATGGTGCCCAGCGCAAACGAACCCGCATACCACAGGGGATTGAGCAGGCTCAGACGCGAACCCAGCTCCGTCAGGCGCTGCGCCGTCCAGGCCAGGTGGTCTTCCTCTTCGCGTCCCGCTTCGTCGAACTGGGCGCGGATGGCCGGGCTGTGCGCATAGCGCGCCTGCGAGTTGTACAGGGCTTGTGCGCACACTTCGCCCACATGGTTGACGCGCATCAAGCCGGCACTGTGGCGCTGCTCGGCCGGGCTCAGCTCCGCATCGGGCGCATGCGCGGCCGGCGTGGGGCGCGAGGCCGAGGCTACGCCCGCCATGACGCGCAGGGCCTTGTCGGCGCCAACAATCAAACGATCCAGGGGGGCAAAATGGCGGTTCGCGGTCATCGTGGCTATTCATGTAAGGGAAAACATGAATTATAGGACGATCAGGGCCAGCCGTCCCCACGCTGCGCGCAGGGTGAACGGGGCTTTATTGACTTGTGCGCGCTTTTTCCTGCTCGATCCAGTCCACCACGGGGCCGACGGCATCCAGGCCGGACAGGCTTTTTGCCACGCCCAGATTCAGTGAAATCAGGAAAGAAATGCTGTCGACGGGGATGTCCGGGCAGTATTCGGCAAACGCGGCGCGAAAACGCTCCGATTGCAGCACGCGCAAGACTTTCTCGCCGCTCATGAATTGCAGCACGCTGGCGATGCTGTGCCCGCCACCTATCGAGTGGTAGATAAACCGGTTGTACTTCGCGTCGATCTGCTTGAAATCGAGGGTTTCCTCCGTCATCAGGCCGGCCAGGTAGTACAGCCCCAGGCTGACGCGGAAGAAACCGATGGCTTCGGCACTGGTCATGCCGGCGCGCGCCACGGCCAGTACCTTGTCCTGCATCGCCTGATCGATCGTTTGCATTGCGCTCTCCCGCGCCGTCCGCCGGCGCCCACCGGGCCAGCTTGCATGAAGATGCTGTTTTTTTCAATAGACCAAACGATATTTCCACCTTGCAAGTTACATTTTTTGCATGCTACTCTCGTTCTTCACCGTCGAATGGATGAAGCACATGATTGAAGTCAAGCACCTGGCAAAACGTTTTCGCCTGCCGCCCCATAAGGGCAAGGGCGTGCACGTCAGCGATCCGCGCGAACATGAAGGCTGGTTTCACGCCGTACGCGACGTCAGTTTCAGCTGCGCCCCCGGCGAAGTGCTGGGCCTGCTGGGCCCGAATGGCGCCGGCAAGACCACCACCCTGCGCCTGCTGTCGACGGCCTTGCAAGCGGACGCGGGCAGCGCCCTCGTCAACGGCGTCGACGTGCTGCGCCAGCCGCTGGTGGCGCGCCAGAGCATCGGTTTCCTGTCCGGCTCGACGGGGCTGTACGGCCGCCTGACGGCGCGCGAAAACGTGGAATATTTCGGCCGCCTGCATGGCATGCCGGCCGACAAGCTGAAACGCCGCTGCGACGAACTGTTTGCACTTCTGCAGATGGAGGAATACGGCGGCAAGCGGGCCGATCAGTTGTCGACGGGCATGAAACAGAAGTGCGCGATCGCCCGCACCGTCGTGCACGAGCCGCAGGTGGTCATCCTCGACGAACCGACGACGGGCCTGGACGTGATGTCGGCCAAGATCCTGCTCGACTTCATCGCCAGCTACAAGGCGCTGCGCGTGCCGTTGATCTTTTCCACGCACCACCTGCACGAGGTGGAAAAGCTGTGCGACCGCGTCTGCATCATCAACCGCGGCACCACCGCCTTCAATGGCACGGTCAACGAACTGCGCCACCTGGGCGGCAGCGCGGACTTGTACGACGCCTTTGTCAGCGTCATCAACCAGGGAGCCTGAGCCATGTGGACCATTTATCTGAAAGAGTTGCTGGAACTCACGCGCGACCGCAAGACGCTGATCTTCACCATCCTGATCCCCATCTTTGCCATGCCGCTGATCTTTGGCGGCTTCGCCTATGTCTCGAACAATATGTTCAAGAATGCCAAGACGGCGGAAATGCGCTACACGCTGTTCGGCAAGGACCATTCGCCGGGCTTGAGCGCGCGTTTTACCCAGCAGCACAACCTGCGCGAAGTGCCACTGGCCAGCGAGGGCGATATCCGCCGCGCCATCGGCGATGACACCATCAAGTTTGCCGTCGTCATTCCGCCCCGTTTCGAAGAGGCGCTGCAGCAACAGCAACAAGCCAAGGTGGTGCTGCACTACAACAGCGCCAGCACCGTCGACGTGACCCAGCAGCGGGTGCGCGAGATCGTCGAAACCTATAACGCCAGCCTGCGCGAAGGGACGCTGTCGGCCCTGAACCTGAGTCCTGCCCAGCTGGCCTTTGCCCTCAATCCTATCGTGCTCGACAAGCAATCGACGGCCAACGAACGCGAGCAGATGGGCGCCATCGTCGGCGGCATGCTGCCCTATCTGCTGCTGATGGTGTGCCTGACGGCGGCCATGTACCCGGCCATCGACCTGGGCGCCGGCGAAAAGGAGCGGGGCACCCTGGAAACCCTGCTACTGGCGCCCGTGCCGCGCAGCGCCATCGTGCTGGCCAAGTTCCTCGTGCTGTTTACGGTCGGCATGACCTCGGCAGTGCTGATGGTGGGCAGCATGGGCGCCCTGCTGGCCATCTTCGGCAGTTCGCTGGAAGGCAACATGGCCGTCATGGTGCGCAGCATCGGCTTGCCCGACCTGGCCATGGTGACCCTGATGCTGGTGCCGACCGCCGCCATCTTCGCCTCGCTGCTGCTGTCGATCTCGATCTACGCGAAAAGCTACAAGGAAGCGGCCGGCATGATCACGCCATTGATGCTGTTCGTCATCCTGCCCACGGTGGCGGCCATGCTGCCCGGCGTCGAGCTGAACTGGATGTGGGCCATGGTGCCGCTGACCAACGTGTCGCTGGCCATGAAGGAACTGGTCAAGGGTACCATGGATTACCGCATGTTCGGCGTGATCCTGGCCTCGACCACGGTGATCGCGGGCGCACTGCTGATGCTGTGCCGCTGGTGGTTCAACCGGGAATCCGTATTGTTCCGCAACTAGACACGCCAGCCAGGGTGAAGCGGGGTGCCGTCCACCCCGCCCATCTGCACTCTGGCCACGCGAAAATGCCGTGTATCGCATGTAACTGCCCAGTACGTCTTAAATTCAATACAATGCCAGCATAGAGAAGCCCTGCACCATCGGGCTGCAACGCATGAGTTAGGAGTTGTATGGAATTGCAAATTCGCAAATTGTCGAAGACCTACGCGAATGGCGTGGCGGCGCTGGATAACGTGTCGCTGACGATACCGCCCGGGATGTTTGGCTTGCTGGGCCCGAATGGCGCCGGCAAGTCGACCCTGATGCGCACCCTGGCCACCTTGCAGGAATGCGATTCCGGCTCCATCTTCTTCGGCGACTACGACGTGCTCGACGACAAGGACGAGATCCGCCGCATGCTGGGCTACCTGCCGCAAGACTTCGGCCTGTACCCGAAAGTGACGGCCTACGAACTGCTCGACCACTTCGCCACATTGAAAGGCTTGTCGCAGCGGGCGCGCCGGCACGAGGTCGTCGATGGCCTGCTGCAGCAAACCAATCTGTTCGACGTGCGCCACCAGCGCCTGGGCAGCTTTTCCGGCGGCATGCGCCAGCGCTTCGGCATCGCGCAAGCCCTGCTGGGCGACCCGAAACTGATCATCGTCGACGAACCGACGGCCGGCCTCGACCCGCAGGAGCGGGTGCGCTTCCATAATCTGCTGTCCGACATCGGCGAAGACAAGACGGTGATCCTGTCGACCCACATCGTGTCCGACGTGGCCGACCTGTGCGCCAACATGGCCATCATCAACAAGGGCCATTTGCTGCTGTGCGGCAAGACCCAGGAACTGATCGACGAAGTCAGCTGCAAGATCTGGGCGCGTTTCGTCGAAAAGAAGGAGCTGGCCAGCTTCCAGCAGCGCCACGCCGTCATTTCCACGCGCTTGCTGTCGGGCCGCACCTTGATCCACGTCTACAGCGACGACGATCCGGGCGACGGCTTCGAGGAAGCCATCGGCGACCTGGAAGACCTGTATTTCGCCACCATTGCCGGGCGCCACCGCGTCGCCCCGCAGTGCGACTGAGGGGACGGCCATGCTTGCCATCGCCCGCTTTGAAGCGCGACAGCGGCTCAAGCTGCTGTCCACCTGGGTGTATTTCGCCATGTTTCTGGCGCTGGCCATGCTGTGGATGGCTGCCGCCGGCGGCGTCTTCAAGGAAGCGAGCATCAGTTTCGGCGGCAAGTTCCTGATCAACGCGCCCCGCTCGCTGGCGTTCACGTGCAGCCTGCTGGGCTGCTTCGGCGCCGTGGTGGTAGCCGCCATGATGGGCCGCTCGGTGCAGCAGGATTTCGAATACGGCATGCAGCATTTCTTCTTCAGCGCGCCGATCAGGAAATACCAGTACGTTTTCGGCCGCTTCCTGGGCGCCTACCTGGTGCTGGCCGTGGTGTTTTCCAGCATCGTCATCGGTGCCTGGCTGGGCGCCTGGCTGCCCGGCATCGATCCGGAGCGGCTGGGGCCGCAACGGACGCTGGCCTACCTGATGCCGTATGTGTTTACGCTGCTGCCCAACCTGTTCATCTTCGGCGCCATCTTCTTCGTCATCGCGGCCCTGACGCGGCGCATGCTGCCTGTATACATCAGCTCGGTGGTCATGCTGATCGGCTACCTGGTGGCCCCGTCGCTGGCGCGCGACCTCGACTACAAGACCCTGGCCGCCCTGATCGATCCTTTCGGCACGACGGCGCTGATACGCCTGACGGAATACTGGCCAAACGCGGAGCGCAACACGCGCCTGGTGACGCTGGAAGGCGTGTACCTGCTGAACCGCGCCATCTGGTCCGGCCTCGCCCTGGTGGCATTGCTGCTCGGCTACTGGCGCTTCCAGTTCCACGCCACGACGGACGCGGGCGCCGGCAAGCGCCGCAGCGAGGGCGACGTCCCGCTGCGCCTGTCGAACGCCTCGCTGTCCACGCAGGAAACACCGGACTTCGCGCAGCGCAGCCTGGCCGCCCTGCTCGTCAAGATGAGCTGGCTGAACTTGCGCGAAACCATCAAGAACATCTATTTTGTCGTCATCGTGCTGGCCGGCGTGCTAACCATGTATGCGGGCGCGCTGGACATGGGCTCCATCTACGGCACGAATACCTATCCGGTGACGGAAAAGGTGCTGGACATGGTCAACGCTTCGTTCGCCCTGTTCATGCTGATCATTACCACCTTCTACGCGGGCGAGCTGGTGTGGCGCGAACGGGAAGCGGGCACGTATCAGATGCTCGACGCCCTGCCCGTGCCGAACTGGCTGCCCCTGCTATCGAAACTGTTTGCGCTGGTCGGCCTGCAAGCACTGCTGAGCCTGGTCATCATGCTGTGCGGCATGTCGATCCAGGTCTTCAAGGGCTATTACCGCCTCGATCCCGGCCTGTACCTGGAATCGCTGTTCCTGTCGCACTTGCCGTCCTACGCGCTGATCGCCGTGCTGGCCATCTTTTTGCAGGTCTTGATCAACCACAAGTACCTGGCGTATTTCGCCATGATTCTGTACCACATCGCCAGCATCAGCTTTTCCTCGCTGGGCCTGGGCGACCCGCTGCTGCTGTATGGCAACACACCAGACTTCGTGTATTCGGCCATGA
This sequence comes from Janthinobacterium sp. BJB301, assembly GCF_002735685.1. Lineage (NCBI taxonomy): Bacteria > Pseudomonadati > Pseudomonadota > Betaproteobacteria > Burkholderiales > Oxalobacteraceae > Janthinobacterium > Janthinobacterium sp. BJB301. Next base: position 192,111 of record NZ_PDZJ01000006.1, read on the forward strand.
ACGGCGCCGGCCACTATGTGTTGCGCGAGCGCTGGTACTTGCTGTATTGGAGCGGTGCGGCCGTCATGCTGACGGTGCTGTCCCTGCTGTTCTGGCCCCGCGGCGCGCAGGATAGTTGGCGCATCCGTCTGCGCCTGGCGCGCCATGGCCTGACGCACGGCGTACTGGCCAGCTTTGCCGGCGGCGCCCTGCTCTTCCTCGGCACCGGCACGGTGCTGTTCTACGTCTTCCACGTGGCCAACGATTACAAGTCCGAATTCGCCCGCGATGCGGACCGCGCCAGTGTCGAGCGCCAGTACCGCAAGTTTGCCGCCACGCCGCAGCCGAGAATCACCGACGTGAAACTCGACGTGGCCATCTATCCGGCGCAGCGCACCCTGGCCGTCACGGGCCGCTATGTGCTGCAAAACAAGACCAGCCTGCCGATCAGCCACATTTTTGTGCAGCAAGACCCGACCTCCACCATGCGCCTGCGTTTTGACGCGCGCGTGCATCCCGGCCTCGATGATGGCAAGCTGGGCTTCTACAGCTACCGCCTGGCCGCGCCACTGGCGCCGGGCGCCACCCTGGGCCTCGATTTCGACGTCCGCTATGCGCCGCGCGGCATCTTCGGCCTGGGCCAGGACACGCCCGTGGTCGCCAACGGCACCTTCTTCACGAATGCCGTGCTGCCGCACATCGGCTACCAGGCGCAGCAGGAATTGACGGACCCGCGCGACCGCAAGAAACACGGCTTGCCCGCGCGCGAACGGGCCTTGCCGCGCGACGATGCGAAGGGATTGGCCGACAATTACGTCAGCAACGACGCCGACCGCATCAACTTCGACGCCACCGTCAGCACCGTCGATGGCCAGACGGCCATCGCGCCTGGCATGCTGGACAACGACTGGATCGCCAAGGGCCGCCATTACTTCCACTACACGATGGAGCAGCCGATCCTGAATTTCTACGCGTTCCAGTCAGCCCGCTACTCCGTCAGGCACGAGCGCTGGCAAGACGTGGCCATCGACGTGTATTACCACCCGGGCCATGAATACAATCTGGACCGCTTCGTGCGCGGCAGCAAGGAAGCGCTCGAGTACTACACGAAAAACTTCGGCCCTTACCAGCACAAGATCCTGCGCATCGTCGAGTTCCCCCGCTACGCCACGTTTGCGCAATCGTTCCCGAACACGATACCGTACTCGGAAGGGCTGGGCTTCATCGCCAAGGTGGATGACAAGAACCCGAAAGACATCGATTATCCGTTCTACGTCACAGCGCATGAAGTGGCGCATCAGTGGTGGGCGCATCAATTGGTGGGCGGCAATACGCGCGGCGCTACCGTGCTCAGCGAAACCCTGGCCGAATATTCGGCCCTGATGGTGATGAAGAAAACCGTGGGGCCGGCCAAGATGCGCCGCTTCCTGCGCTATGACCTGAATCAATACCTGATGGGGCGCAGCGAAGAGCGCAAGAAGGAATTGCCGCTGGCCGAGAATGAAAACCAGGCGTATATCCACTACAACAAGGGCAGCCTGGCCATGTACTTGCTGCAAGACATCATCGGCGAAGACAAGGTCAACGGCGTGCTGCGCGACTTGCTCAAGACCTACGGCCAGAAAGGCCCGCCGTATGCGAGCGTGACAGCCCTGATTGCCGGCTTGCGCCAGGTCGCGCCGCCCGAGCAGGCTTACCTGATCGACGACCTGTTCGAGAAAATCGTGCTGTTCGACAACCGCGCCCTGTCGGCCACGGCCACGAAACGCAGCGACGGCAAGTACGCCGTCACCATCAAGGTGCAGGCGAGCAAATTGACGGCCGGCGAACAGGGCGAGGAACACGACGCGCCCCTGCACGACTGGATCGAGATCGGCGTCGACGACGCGAATGGCCATCCGCTGCTGCGCGAACGCCTGCGCATGACGAAGCGCGAAGCGAGCTATACCGTCATCGTCGGCAGCCGCCCCGACAAGGCGGGCATCGATCCCGACAACAAGCTGATCGACCGCAAGCCGGACGACAATATGGTCACCGTCGACATCGCCGAAGCATGACAAAAAATGGCCACCCAGAACAGGTGGCCATTTTTTAAGTGTCAGGCGCTCATCAGGCTGCGGCGGAACGCGTTACCAGACTCAGGCTGATGCCCATTTCCGTCAGGTGCTGCATGTCGGCCAGCGAGAGGTCGAGCGGCGCATCGAGCGTATCGTCGCCATTCAACTCCAGTTGCAGTTCGGCCACGATGCGCGGCATGCTGAAGCTGACGCCGCGCGAGCGGCATTCGGCCAGGTAGCTGCGTATGCGCGAGGGCAACACTTGCGATTTGGATGCCTGCGCGATCAGCACCTCGAAGCCGGAATCGAGATGCACGCGGCCCGCGCCCTTCGCCTCGCCCTTGCGCCATTGCCGTTCCGGATCGGTGGGCAAGACTTCAAGGATGGATTTGAGCGTGGGGTCATCCCCATGCACCGACAGCTTCGCCATATTCATATTGCAAGACTTTCTAGTCAGGGCGCCGCCAGGAAGACGGCGCGATCATCAGACCGACAAGTCTACGCATGGGCGGCAAATATGTCCATACGGCAATATTTGGTATTCATCTCTAATTTGTGCTGGATCAACAACAGGCGGAACCAGCTTGTTCCGCCTGCAATACACGCTTACAGGGTCACACCACGCGCCTGCAGGGCGGCGCGCACGCCGGCGCCGTAGGCGGCATCGGCCCGGTCGAAGTGGCCCAGCTGACGTTGCAATGTTTCCGCGCGCACCTGGCTCAAGGGACCGGCCAGGTTATCGAACAGGTTCTGCTTGGCCTGTGCCGACATCAAACGGAACAGATTGCCGGCCTGCGTAAAGTCGTCTTCCACGCTGCGGCCATCGTAGCGCGCCGCGCCGCCATCGAGCGCCAGCGCCCCCTCGCCATGGCCCAGGCCTTGCGGTTGCGTGCCCGCCGCCGCCACGTTCGCATAGTTGCGCGCCGCGCCGCCATTGTGGATCGCCATGCCGCCGTCGCGCTGCTGGTTATGGAAGGGGCAGCGGGCCGCATTCACGGGCAGATGCTGGTGGTTGGTGCCGACCCGGTACAGCTGGGCGTCGTGGTAGGCGAACAATCGGCCTTGCAGCATCTTGTCCGGCGAGTATCCCATGCCCGGCACGGCGTTGGCCGGAGAAAAGGCCGCCTGCTCGACTTCCGCGTGGTAATTGTCCGGGTTGCGGTTCAGCTCGAAGATGCCTACCGGCAGCAGCGGGAAGTCCGCATGCGGCCATACTTTCGTCAGGTCGAACGGGTTCCAGCCCGTGCGCTGCTCCCATGCATCGAGCTGCTCCTGCGTCGCCACCTGCAGCTTGACTTCCCACTGCGGGAAATCACCGCGTTCGATGGCGCCGAACAGGTCGCGCTGGGCGTAATCGGGGTCGGCGCCGGCCAGGCGGCCCGCTTCCGCGGCAGGCAGATTCCTGATGCCCTGGCGCGTCTTGAAGTGCCATTTCACATACACGCGCTGGCCGTCGGCATTGATCAGGCTATACGTGTGGCTGCCGAAGCCATCCATGTGGCGGTAGCCATCCGGCGTGCCGCGGTCCGAGAACAGCATGGTGACCTGGTGCAGGCTTTCCGGCGCATGGCTCCAGAAATCGAACATCATCTCGGCCGATTTCAGGTTGCTTTGCGGATCGCGCTTTTGCGTGTGGACGAAATCGGGGAACTTGATCGGGTCCTTGATGAAGAACATGGGCGTGTTGTTGCCGACCAAATCCCAGTTGCCCTCTTCCGTATAGAAGCGCACGGCGAAGCCGCGCGGGTCGCGTTCCGTGTCTGCACTGCCGCGTTCGCCGCCGACGGTGGAAAAGCGCGCAAAGGTGGCCGTCTGCTTGCCCACTTCACTGAACAGCTTGGCCTTGGTGTAACGCGAAATGTCGTGCGTGACGGTAAAGGTGCCGTAGGCGCCCGAACCTTTTGCGTGGACGACGCGCTCGGGGATACGCTCGCGGTTGAAATGCTGGAGTTTTTCGATCAGGTGGAAGTCTTGCAGCAGCAGCGGGCCACGGGGACCGGCGCTGATGGAATTCTGGTTGTCGGCGACGGGGATGCCCGAGGCGGTACTGAATGGCGGCTGTTGGCTCATGCTGCTTTTCCTTCGTTGTTGACTAATGGAAGCAGTGTAACGAGGTCAACAACAAAGGAAAAGTTAATTGATTTTATCGAATCGATAGCTATTTACAATGCACACCCTTGCGCATCGCACACGCCACCCAGTTGCGCCTGCAACTTCGCGGGCTGGCCCAGGAAGCCGCCGATATCGATCACGGACAGCGTGCCGCTGCCATCGTCGAGCACGAACGTGGGAAAGCCCTGCCCGCCCACCTGCGCCAGCAAGGCGCGGCTGGCATCGATATGCCGTTGCGTGGCAGCACCCGCCTGTTGCGCATACGCGGCCTGGAATGCCGCGCCGTCCATGCCCAGCTCTTGCGCCAAGGTCACCAGCACGGGCAGGTCAGCAATGCGCAAGCCGTCCACGTAATGGGCGCGCTGCAGCATGTCCAGGCCCTTGCCGGCCAGCGATTCGGCCGCCAGGATGGCCGTGATCGGCGGTTCCGAATCCAGCATGGCCGTCGTGTCGTTCAGCAAGCCATTGATATAGGCGTCGCCAAACGGCTGGCCCGACAATTGCTCGATGCGCCGGTCGTGCGGCAGCACATAGCCGCGCCAGGCGGGCGTGATCTGGCGGCGATTACTGCCCGTCATCATGCCGCCGCCGTGAAACGCCAGCGTCAGTCCGGGCACGGCGCGCGCCGCCTCGACCAGCGGCGCGGCGCCGTAGCACCAGCCGCACAGGGGGTCGAAAATGTAGTGCAGTGTGGGCATGCTTGACTCCTTGTTGCCGCTTACCATTTCATTTCGCCTTTAGCGACCTTCGCGCTGGTCTCCAGGGCGCCATCGAGACCCAGCTTCGGATAGCGCATTTTCATCGCTTCGATCAGGGCGGCCGAATTGGCGGCCTTGGCCGTTTCCGCTTCAAACGTCACCAGATAGTCGCGCGTAAAACTGATGCTGTCCGGCGTCAGGGGCGAACCCACCTTGAAATGACCGGGCACGACGGTGACGGGTTTCAGGGCGGCGATGCCGTCCAGTGTCTTGAGCCAGTCCTGGCGCGATTGCAGGCTTTGCGTATCGGCCGTCCATACGTGCAGGTTGCCAAACAGTACCACGCCGCCGACGATGGCCTTGATCGATGGAATCCACACATAGGTGCGCGCTGGCGTCGGGCCGGCGATGTCCAGCGACTGGCCTTCCAGGCTGATGCGCTTGCCTTGCAACGCTTCGGGAATGACGATGCTTTTCGGCGCATTGTCTTTCAGAATAGGACCCCAGTAGGCGACCTTGGCGTCGGCCTTGCGGCGGATTTCAGCAACAGTTTCCGGCGTGGCAACGATTTTCGCCTGCGGGAAAGCGGCCTTGATCACGTCGAGGCCAAAGTAAAAATCGGGATCGCTGTGGCTGATGTACACGGTCGTCAGTTTCTTGCCGCTGGCGTGTATCTTCTCCACCAGCTTTTGCGCTTCGGCGCGCGAGAATTGCGCATCGATCAGCACGGCGTCATGCTTGCCCGCAACCAGCACGGAAGCGACAGGGAAGATCGCCGCTTCGCCCGGGTTGAAGACTTCCAGGGTCAAGGGAGCGCTGACGGCGGCCGACGCGGCGCCGGCGGCGAACAGGGTGGAAACAAGAACGCTGCTGATGGATTTGGAGAACATGCTGTGCCTTCACAAGATGATTGGGATGCATGCATCTTACGTTGCTCAATCCGGTAGAAAAACCCATTAAAGCGCAATAGTTTGTTGCTTATTTCGGATGAATAGACAGCTGCCGCGCCAATGCATGCAGCCACTGCCCCGCCAGCGCGCCATCCCACACGAGCAGCACCTGTTCGCTGCAATCGACGCTGCCGGCCAACTCGACCTGCAGCAAATCGTGCGCGCGCACGGCGAAGTCGGGCAGGTAGGCCAGCGCCCGGCCGGACTGCACATAGCCCAGCAGCAACTGCACATCGTCGCTCCAGTAGCGGATGGTGCGCCCGGTCACCCCGCGCCAGCCATCGGCATGGCGGCCCCGCTCCTCGCCGCACAGCAGGGAGTGGGCAGGGCTGGCAAACGCGTGCGGCAAGACGTCCTGCATGGCGCAGCGCACGGATGCGCAGGCTGCCGGCACGCCGCGCGCCAGCACATGGCCGCGCCCGGCCGCCAGCAGCATGCGCATGCTGCCCAGCGCCGTGCTGTGCCAGGTGGCAGGCCAGTCGGCGCCGCGCTGGGCGATGGCGTCCTGCGTCACCAGTGCCGCATGGCAATCGCCGCGCGACAGGGCCGCCAGCGCAGCATCCTCGAAAGCCGGTTGCAAACGCACGCTGGCCTGCGGATAGGCGTCCAGCGCCGCCGCTAGGGTCTCCGCGTGGCGCCACAGCAGCAAGGCAGGGCCGGCGATGCGGCCATCGATGGCGCCCCGTTCGCCCATCACGTCCAGGCGCGCCTGTTCGGCCAGCGCCAGCAAGGTGCGCGCACGCTCGAGCAGCAAACGGCCGCTGTCGTTGAGCAGCAATTGCTTGCCGCTCCGGTCAAACAGGGGCGCGCCCATGTCCCCCTCCAGGCGGCGCAAGGCTTTCGACACGGCCGATGGCGTCAGGTGCAATTCCAGCGCCGCCGCGCCCAGGGTCGGCTGGCGCGCGGCGCTGCAAAACACGCGCAGGTCGGCAAGGCTCATGTGCATGATGATTTCCAAATGGGACACGAAAGGTGAAAAATGGTTGCTGTACCGTCCATGATACCGCCCCTATCATCCTGGTATTAAAACTCATCAATTCCTCCCATGCTACGTTTCTTCCTTCCCGCCCTGCTCCTGATGCTGTCCAGCCTCGCCCACGCCGCGCCCCCGACCTGGGGCCTGCACGGCATGGTGCTGTTTGGCGGCAAGCAAGGGCTGTATGCCTCGCACCTGCCGATGTTCCATGCGCCGCACGATTACCAGGTGGTGCTGCAAGTGCGGCTGGCCGACCCCGCCCTCGATGCGCGGCTGCGCCAGCAGCTCGATGGCCGTACGGCGCTGTGGACCCTCGAACCGGAACATTTCGAGCTGGCGCGCTTGCTGCCCGCCGCGCCGCTGCCGCTGCGCCAGTTCCGCGCGACGGTGGTGCGCGGGCACTTCGAGAAGGCTGGAAAGGCCGAACCCGGCTACGGCGCTGCCGCCATCATCGTCGAGCGCGTCCTGCTGATGCGCCAGCTGTCGCCGGCACCCGCCGCGCACGCCAGCGCGCGCTATCTGCAGGTGGGTGACGGCACGCAGCGCTTCCTCGTCAAGCGCATCGACAGCCGCCCCGATTTCGAACATATCGTCGCCTTGACCAGCCCTGCGCAGGCGCCGCATGGCGACATCGTGGCGGCCAAGCGGGGCGTGCAGGAAACTCCGGCCGCCGCCTTGCAAGCGGCCTTGCGCGCGCAGCTGGGAACAACGGCACGCTTGCGCGGCACGGTGTACTTTTCCACCGAGGACGTGCGCTAAAACAACACGCCAGGCGGACGCGCACCGGCGTGGCCAAATGTGTCACAGCGTCATGAGGGCGTCACATTGGATTGTTATCTTGCTAGCTCTTTCAAACCTAGCCGGATGAACCACATGACACGCAGAAAAATTTCCGTCGCTGGCTGCAGCGTCGCCATCACCCTGATGCTGGCCGCCTGCGGCAGCGACGCCAAAAAAGAAGAGGTAGTGGCTGAAGCACCGCCGAAAAACGTCATCTTCTTCCTCGGCGACGGCATGGGCCTGACCACCATGACGGCCGCGCGCATCTATTCGGTGGGCGAAGAGGGTGCGCTGACCATGGACACCCTGCCGGAAACGGCCTTCGTCAAGACGTTCTCGAACGATGCGCAAGTGACGGACAGCGCGCCATCGATGGCCGCCTACATGACGGGCGTCAAGATGAACAATGAAGTCATCTCGATGTCGGCCAACACGGTCGCCATCGATCCGGGCACGGATGCGAACGGCAACAAGCTGGTCAACAAATGCGGCACCGGCAACGGCACGCCCGCCACCACCCTGCTGGAACTGGCCAAGGCCAAGGGCTTTGCCGCCGGCGTCGTCAGCACGGCGCGCGTGACGCACGCCACGCCGGCCGCGACCTATTCGCACATCTGCCACCGCGACCTGGAAAACGATATCGCCGCGGCCCTGGTGCCTGGCGGCACGGGCTACAACAGCGCGCTGGGCACCGCCGGCCTGGACGTGGTCCTCGGTGGCGGCGCGCAATTCTTCAAGCCGTTCAAGGATGGCGGCAAGCGTTCCGACGGACGCGACCTGCTCGCCGAACTGAAAGCGAAGAGCTACACGGTCGCCAACACGGGCGCCGACTTCAAGGCCGTCGATGCGGCCAAGACGGAGCGCCTGTTCGGCGTGTTCACGTCCAGCCACATGAGCTACGACCTGGACCGCGATGCCGCCAAGGAACCGAGCCTGGCGGAAATGACCACCAAGGCCATGGATGTATTGGCCAAGAACAAGAAGGGTTATTTCCTGATGGTCGAAGGCGGCCGCATCGACCATGCGCTGCACGAAACCACGGCCAAGAAAGCGCTGCAAGATACCGTCGCATTCGATAACGCCATCAAGGCGGCCATCGACAAAGCCAAGCTCACCGACCCGACCCTGGCCAATACCCTGATCGTCGTCACGGCCGACCATGACCACACTCTGGTGCTGAACGGCTACGCCAAGCGCACGGGCAAGACGGCTGCCGGCAACCCTGGCGTGCTGGGCGTGGTGAAGAACTACGTGACCGGTGCAATCGAGAAAGACCTCGATGGCGCACCGTATTCGATCATCGGCTTCGGCAATGGCGAAAACCGCACCCAGTCGAGCCGCGCCGCCATGGCCAGCCTCGATGAAACCGTCACCAGCGCCAACACCTACCACCAGGAAGCGGTGATCCGCACCACGGCGGGCAATGAAACCCACGGCGGCACCGACGTCTTCCTGGGCGCCATCGGCAAGGGTTCGGAAACCTTCCTCGGCACCATCGACAACACCAAAGTATTCGGCCTGGTCAAGACCGCCGGCGGTCTGTAATCCCCAAGAGACAAGAATTGGACAAGCACATGAAACTTGCATCGACACCCGCCGTACTGAAATCGGCCCTGAAACTCTCCTTGCTGACCACGCTCGTGGCCGCCAGCGTTGCCAGCGCCTACGCCGCCGACGCCAAGAACGTCATCTTCTTCCTCGGCGACGGCATGGGCCCGTCCGTCGTGACGGCGGCGCGCATCTACCAGTACAAGGAAGATGGCAGCCTGACGATGGACACGCTGGAACGCACGGCGCGCATCAAGACGTTCTCGAACGATGCGCAAACGACGGACAGCGCGCCATCGATGGCCGCCTACATGACCGGCGTCAAGATGAACAATGAAGTCATCTCGATGGCGCAGGACACGATCGCCAAGGAACCCAGCCGCGATGCCAACGGCAACCTGGGCGTGGACAATTGCCCGGCCGGCGGCAAGAGCGCGCCGACCATCCTGGAGCTGGCAAAAGCCAAGGGCAAGGCCGTGGGCGCCATCACCACCACGGAACTGACGCACGCCACGCCGGCGACGACTTTCTCGCACATCTGCAACCGCAATGCGCAATACGCGATCGCCGCGCAAACGGCGCCGGGCGGCGCGGGCTACAACGCGGCCCTGGGCGATGGCGTCGACGTGCTGATGGGTGGCGGCCGCAACCACTTTACGCCTTGGTCGGCAAGCAACAAGTATGGCCGCGCCGATGGCCGCAACCTGTTGACGGAATTTGCCGCCAAGGGCTACACCGTGGCCGCGACGAAAGCGGAAATGGCGGCAGCGCCGAGCGGCAAGAAATTCATCGGCCTGTACAGCACCCGCAGCCACCTGGAATATGAACTGGACCGTACGGCCACGCCACCGCTGGGCGAAGGCGCGACCCAGCCTAGCCTGTCGGAAATGACGCTGAAAGCCATCGACTTGCTGTCGAAAAACACGAACGGCTACTTCCTGATGGTCGAAGGCGGCCGCATCGACCACGCCTTGCACGGCATCAACGCCAAGCGCGCGCTGACGGACACCATCGCCTTCGACGACGCCATCAAGGCCGCCATCAACAAGATCAAGGAAACCGATCCGAAGCTGGAAAATACCCTGATCGTCGTCACGGCCGACCATGACCATACCCTGGCCTTCAACGGCTACGGCAAGCGCGGCAACCATATCCTCGACATCAACCGCGGCTACAAGGATAACCAGCCGAGCAAGGATGCCGATGGCAATACCTACACCACCCTGGTGTTCGGCAACGGCCCGAACCGCCCTGCCCTGCGCAGCAATGTCGACAGCGCCACGGCCCTGAAAGACAACTACCTGCAGGAAACAGGCGTGCGCCTGGCCAGCGAAACCCACGGCGGCGGCGACGTCAAGCTGCTGGCCACGGGCGCCGGCTCCAAGACCTTCAAGGGCACCCTGGACAACACCAAGGTGTTTGACTTGCTGAAGGCGGCCTTCGGCTTCTGATCCACATCAACACGGCAACCCCACCGGGGCGGATGGCGTATGCCCTCCGCCCCTCTGCACGTAAAGGCAACACCATGAAATCGTCCCTGATCGCCGTCCTCCTCGCCGCCGGCTTTGCCGCCAGCGCGCAAGCCGCTCCTGCCACGCCTTCCGCTCCTGCCGACCTGGACCTGGGCATCACCTACTACAGCCGCGTCCTGACGCCGGAAGGCGTGACGCGCGAGAGCCGTTACGAAGAAAAGATGCTGCGCCGCCCCGGCCACGTGTGGGTCGAGCGCGTGCTGGCGCCGTCGACCGATGCACATGCGGGCCACAAGCACGGAGACAACACCAAAGTGGCGCTGAAGGCCACGCAGCATGAGCACAAGCACTTCAATCCCGTTTTGATACCGCGCCACGTGATGCTGGAAAAGAACACCGTGCGCGTGGAATACATCGATGCGCATGACAAGGTGGTGGTGGCGATCCCGAAAGCGGAATACGAAAACGTCAATTTCGACGGCTCCTGGGAAAACAGTTTCTATCTGCTGGACCCGAAACTGGTGGCCGCCATGCCGCTGTCGAAACAGGCATCGAACGTGACGGGCGCGCGCTGGCGCGAAGTGGAAAAGAATGGCGTGTTCCAGCGCATCCTGTGGGATGAGCAAAAGCAGATTCCCTTGATCATCGAAAGCGGCGACCGCGCGAATACATTCTATCGCCGGGTCGACGTCAAGCTGCAGCCGACCGTCAGCAAGGCGCAGCCGTGGGCGAATCTGCAGAATTACGCGCAGCGCGAGTATTCCGACTATCTGGACTAAGAGCCTCTCCCAGTAGGGAGCGTCTTCTGCTGGCAGCACATCAGGAGCGCGGACAAGGCGTGAGGAGGACGCGTGGCGAGCCACGCGACGACGAGCAACGCAGTCCCCGCTTCTGAGGCGCGCCAGCGGGGGATGTATTCATCTACTGGGACAGGCTCTTAGCTATCCTCGGGACGTAAAAAAAGCCAGGGACATCCCTGGCTTTTGTTTGGCTGGCGCCGGATTACTCCGCCGCTGCCGCCTTCTTCGCCGGCGCCTTCTTGGCGGCCGGCTTTTTCACGGCCGTGGCTTTCTTGGCTGGCGCCTTTTTGACGGCTGCCGCTTTCTTGACGGCCGTTTTCTTCGCTGGCGCCGCGCCTTCTTCGCCTTCGGCCTCGGTCGCTGCCGCCTTGGTCTTCGCGCCCGGCTTGGCCTTGCGCTCTTCAAACTCGAAGCTCACCTTGCCATCCTTGCCGCGCACGAGGAAGGCCTTGAACGGACGGCGGGTACGCTGCGAAACAAAGCCCGGCAGCAAGTCCGTCTTGCCATCGTTGAGCAGTTTTGCCATTTGTTCCGGCAAGATTTCCTGCTGCAAGATGATGCGGCCGCTGCGGAAATCGCACGTCTTCGGCTTGGCCACGCTGTGTTCGCACACATAGGCCAGGCCCATTTCGTACACGCCGGCGTTGCACTTGGGGCACGGTCCCACGGGCGTCTGGCCCGTGAAATCGACGCCTTCGCCATCTTCGCTCTCGTCGTTCTGGCCGAAATCGAATTCCAGCTTGAAATTCTTGATCTCTTCATCGCGCACGATGCGCAGGATGGCGGCGAACGGACGGCCCATCTTCGAGCGGAAGCCTTGCAGCGGGCCGATGGTGCGGTCCTTCAGCAATTGCTCCACTTCGGCGATTTCAAACTGGCGCGAACCCGGCGTCTTGCTCATCGAGAATTCGCACTTGGTGCAGGCGAAACGACGGTAGTTTTCCTTCACCACGCCGCTGCAATTCGGGCACGGCGTTTCCAAGGTCGCGTAGTCGCCGGGAATCGTGTCGTTATCGTATTCCTTGGCGCGCTTGACGATGATTTGCGTCATCTGCGCGATTTCGCGCATGAATTCTTCGCGCGAAATCTTGCCTTTTTCCATCTGCGACAGCTTGTATTCCCACTCGCCCGTCAGCTCCGGCGCCGTCAATTCGTTGACGCCCAGGCCCTTGAGCAAGGTCATCAGCTGCGACGCCTTCGCCGTCGGAATCAGTTCGCGGCCTTCACGGATCAGATAGCGTTCCGTCAGCAAACCCTCGATGGTGGCCGCGCGCGTCGCTGGCGTGCCGAGGCCCTTGCCAGCCATCGCATCGCGCAGCTCGTCGTCGTCGATCAGCTTGCCGGCGCCTTCCATGGCCGACAGCAACGTTGCCTCCGTGAAGCGCGCAGGCGGCTTGGTGACCAGGCCGTTGGCGTTGACGCTTTCCGTCTGTACTTTCTCGCCCTTGGCGACCGGCACCAGATTGCCGTTGCCATTGCTTTCCTTGTCCGCGTCCGTCGATGCTTCCTTGCCGTAGATGGCCAGCCAGCCCGGATTGGTCATGACCTTGCCTTCAGTCTTGAACTGATGGCCGGACACTTCCGTGTAGCGCGTGGTGACCTGGAATTCAGCAGGCGGGAAGAACACGGCCATGAAACGGCGCGTGACCAGGTCGTACAGCTTCTGTTCCGGCTCGGACAGGTTCTTTGGCGCGATCGTCGTCGGGATGATCGCGAAGTGATCCGAGATCTTGGTATTGTCGAAGATGCGCTTGTTCGGCTTGACCCAGCCCTTGTCGATGATCTGCTTGGCGAACTGATGGTAGTTGCTGTTGTCCTTGACCGTTTCCAGCGCCTGCAGCACGGTCGGCATGTAGTCTTCCGGCAGGTGGCGCGAATCGGTACGCGGATACGTCAGCACCTTGTGCTTTTCATACAGCGCCTGGGCCAGGCCCAGGGTGTTCTTGGCGGAGAAGCCGAAACGCGAGTTCGCTTCGCGCTGCAGACTGGTCAGGTCGAACAGGCCCGGCGCCATCGAAGTGGTCGGTTTCGACTCTTCCGTGACGATGCCTTGGCGGCCGCGGCAGGCGGTGGCGATCGAGTCGGCAGCCGTCTTGCTCCACAGGCGCTCGGCGCGCTTCTCGGGGTCGTTCTCGTCCTTCTTGAACTTCGTGTCGAGCCAGCGGCCTTCATAGATACCGGCCGCGCAAACGAATTCAGCGCGCACTTCCCAGAAGTCGCGCGGCACGAATTTTTTAATTTTATCTTCGCGTTCGACCACGATCGAAAGGGTCGGCGTCTGCACGCGGCCCACGGTGGTCAGGTAAAAGCCGCCTTCTTTCGAATTAAACGCCGTCATGGCACGCGTGCCATTGATACCGATCAACCAATCGGCTTCCGAACGGCAGCGGGCCGCATCGGCCAGCGGCAGCATTTCTTCGTCGCTGCGCAGGTGCGAAAAACCGTCGCGGATGGCGCCCGGCGTCATCGACTGCAGCCACAGGCGCTTGACCGGTTGCTTGGCTTTCGCGTTCTGCGCGATCAGGCGGAAAATCAGCTCGCCTTCGCGCCCCGCATCGCATGCGTTGATGAGGGTGGTGACGTCTTTGCGTTTGATCAGCTTGTTTAATACTTTGAGGCGCGCTTCCGTCTTGGCGATCGGGTTCAGCGCGAAATACGGTGGAATCATCGGCAAGTGCGCGAAACTCCATTTGCCGCGCTTCACGTCGAATTCTTCCGGTACGGCGATCTCCAGCAAGTGGCCGACCGCCGACGACAGGACGTATTCATCCGATTCAAAGTACTCATCGTGCTTGGTAAAGCCGCCAAGCGTCTTCGCGATATCGTTCGCGACAGAAGGCTTCTCGGCGATGATGAGGGTTTTTGTCATATTTTTTAGTCTCGAAAAATGCTCTAGGATAGTTTCAGCATGCGCATCATACAGTGCATTGCCAGGCGCCGACGCTTTTGTCTGCGCAAGGCCGTGTGACTTGTGGTCTTGTCAAGCGGCCAATGATAAGCGCCTATTGAAGAATTCGGCAAGTTATCTGCAAGCAAGAATGCGCAAGCGCAAACACAACAGGCTGGCGGGCGCGCTGGTGCAACACATGGTAAAGGGGATGGCGCGGCAGCGGCGCCAGGGTCGGGCAGACAGCGAAGAATACGGCTATATATTAGTGCAATAAGCGCGGCGGGAGGTCTTCATCGTCGACGAACAAGTCGTCGAACATCAGGGCATCCGGTTCCTTGCCCTGGCTCCACAGCAGCATCAGCACGATGACTTTCAGCTTGCCCAGCGAGACGGGTGCCTCGTCGAGCGCCAGCGCCCGTTCGATGACGATTTCGCGCTGCAGCGGCGAGAGTACCTTGGCGCTTTCCAGGAACTGGATGAAGCCGATGGCGGCCGTGCCCAGCACGTCGCTTTCCTGCTGTACATAGAAACGCGTGCCCGTGGAACTGGCCGTCAGGGTTTGCTCGACGCCAGCCATGGCATTCAAATCCGTCAGCCAGACAAGCGCTTCGGAAATCTCCACGTCGTCGAAACCGACGGCCGACAGTTTGCGCGCCAGGACTGCCGGCTCGGGGCAGGCATCGGGGCGATAGTAAGTCTCGTAGAGGTACACCAGGATATCGAACATGGCTCTACTCTATCAGCTAAGTTCGCTGCGACACAAGGGTGCGCGCCGACAAAGCGCCGCCGTGCGGCAAGGCCGCCACACAAGTGACAAGCTGTCATTTACAGCGTTGAAACAGTCCTCCTGGCAAGCGCTCCACCCGGCCCGCCAGCTCCAGCGCCAGCAGTTCGCCCATCAGCGCGCCCATGGCCAGACCGCTGCGCGCGGCCAGGGTATCGGCATCGAGGGGATCATGGCCCAGCGCGGCCAGCAGCGGCGGTTCGTCTTCCACCACTGCCGGCGCGCCGGGGATGCCGCCCAGCCACTGCAGCTCTTGCAGCACGTCATCGGCTGACTCGACCAGCTTGGCGCCCTGCTTGATGAGCGCATGGCAACCCTTGGCCAGGGTGGCATGGATCGAGCCGGGCAAGGCATACACATCGCGTCCCTGCTCGCCGGCCAGGCGCGCCGTGATCAGGGAGCCCGATTGCGCGGCCGCCTCGACCACCAGCACGCCGCGCGCCAGGCCGCTGATCAGGCGGTTGCGGCGCGGAAAGTTACCGGGCATGGCGGGCAGCCCCAGTGCATATTCGCTGACGATGCAACCCTGTTCGGCAATTCTTTGCGCCAGATCAAGGTTACGTCGCGGATACACCAGATCGGCGCCCGTGCCGATCACGGCGACGGTTGCCCCCGCGCCGCGCAAGCCGCCCTCGTGCGCGTGCGTATCGATGCCCAGCGCCAGCCCGGAAATGATGGTCAGGCCTGCCGTGCTGAGGGCTTGCGCAAAGGCGGCCGCATTCTGCATGCCTTGCGCGCTGGCATTGCGGCTGCCGATGATGGCCACGCCGGGACGCGACAGCAGTTCCACCCGCCCCCGTACATATAACAAGAGCGGCGGATCGGCGATCTCCAGCAGCAGGGGCGGATACGCGGCATCGGCCAGGGTCAGCACGGCATTGCCGGGGCCTTGCAGCCACTGCAGAGTGAGCTCGAGCTGGCTGTTGGCCACCGGCCTGGGCGGCTGCACGATGGCGCGCGCCACGCTGGCCGGCACCACTTCGCGCAAGGCCTCGAATGACGCGCTGAAGATGGCCGGCGGCAAGCCGAAGCTGACCAGCAAGGCACGCGCCGCCACCGGCCCCACGCCGGGCAGATGCTGCAGGCGCAGCCAGCCCGCCAGTTCCGTGGCCGCGTCTGCCGTCGTGGCAATTGCATGCATGACAACCTCGCTGTGTACTGTGCCATCCCATGCTAGCGCCATGGCGCGCACGCGATACCGACGCGCGCAACAATGCGTGCAATGGCCGGGCAAAACGGCCCGTCATCCACAGGAGCATGGGCGTCTGTGATAAAATTTCCCTTTGCAGCAGACGAATAGCGCACTGGCAAACGCATCTGCCGCGCCGTTGTGCCATACGCGCCCAACCGTAGCGTACTCAAATAAAATAGCCCTGCCATCGTTCGCATGGCCCAGGCATGAATAATCCGGCGCACCGGCGCCCACCTTAACCAGTCGAATCCGTATGTCCATATTAAATATCCTGCGTTACCCCGATCCTCGCCTGCACACGATCGCCAAGCCCGTCACCGAATTTGACGCGCGCCTGCAAACCCTGATCGACGACATGGCCGAAACCATGTACGACGCCCCGGGCGTCGGCCTGGCCGCATCGCAAGTGGACGAGCATATCCAGATGATGGTGATCGACATCACCGAAGAGAAAAACCAGCTGCAAGTGTTCATCAACCCGGAAATCACCTGGGCCAGCGAAGAAAAGCAGGTCTACGATGAAGGCTGCCTGTCCGTGCCTGGCGTCTACGATGGCGTCGAGCGCCCGGCCCGCATCAAGGTGCGCGCCCTGGACCGCCACGGCAAACAGTTCGAACTGGAAGCCGATGGATTGCTGGCCGTCTGCATCCAGCATGAGATGGATCACTTGCTGGGCAAGGTATTCGTCGAATACCTGTCGCCGCTCAAGCGCAACCGCATCAAGACCAAGATGATCAAGGAAATCCGTGGTCTCGAGCGCGAAGCGAGCCTGCGCGCTCAGAACCGCCGCTTCTAAGCCACTGCTGATAGACTAAGCCGCAACAGAAGTCGTCACACCACGCCAGCCTGGCGCATTTGGGCGCGGGCCTGTACACCTCACGTCAAGGAACCATATGAAAGTGATCTTCGCAGGCACGCCTGAATTTGCCGCCACGGCCCTGAAAGACTTGCACGAAGCGGGATTCGAGATTCCGCTGGTGCTGACCCAGCCCGACCGCCCTGCCGGACGCGGCATGCAATTGCACGCCTCGGCCGTCAAGCAATATGCGCAGCAGCATGGCATCGAGGTGCTGCAGCCCTTGTCGCTGCGCATGGACAGCAAGGACCCGCAGCGCGCCGCCGAGGCCAAGGCAGCCCACGCGCGCCTGCTGGCCACCGACTACGACGTGATGGTGGTGGCGGCCTACGGCTTGATCTTGCCGCGCAGCACGCTAGACATCAAACCCTGCATCAATATCCACGGTTCCTTGCTGCCGCGCTGGCGCGGCGCGGCGCCCATCCACCGCGCCATCGAAGCCGGCGACGACGAGACGGGCGTGACCATCATGCAGATGGAAGAAGGCCTCGATACGGGCCCCATGCTGGCCATCGAGCGCACGCCCATTGAAGCGGGCGACTCCACCGCCACCCTGCACGACAAGCTGGCCGCCCTGGGCGGCAAGATGATCGTCGAAACCCTGCGCAAGATGCAGCAGCAGCCGCTGGAAGCCGTGCCGCAGCCGGAAGCGGGCGTCACCTATGCGGCAAAGATCGCCAAGGAAGAAGCGGCACTCGACTTCAGCCTGCCGGCGCTGGAACTGGGCCTGAAGATCCGCGCCTTCAATCCGTTTCCCGGCGCCTGCGGCCAGGTCGATGGCACCACCATCAAGATCTGGGCCGCCGACGTGCTCGAAGCGGACAGCAAGGAAGCGCCCGGCCAGGTACTGGCGGCCGACGCCCAGCACGGCATCGTCGTGGCTTGCGGCAATGGCTCGCTGCGCCTGACAGAACTGCAGAAACCGGGCGGCAAGCGCCTGCCCGCGGCCGAATTCATCAAGGGCTTCCCCCTCGAAGGCAAGCGCTTCGCCTAAGTTCACTGGATCGCACCGCGCCATCTCCCGATGGCCATAAAAAAAGGCTTGCCGCGGCAAGCCTTTTTTGTATCCAGCCACAGCGCTTAGCGGCGCTGCACCTTCATCAGGCGTGCGCCCACGGACGACGACAGGCTGACTTCGAAACGGCCACCGGCCGGCACGGCGCTCACGTCGACATTGGCTTTGCCACCCGTCAAGTCACTGGCAACCACCGTCTTGCGGCCATCGGCAGCCACGTGCATGACGGCGGCATACGGTTCCGCCTCGGCATTCCAAACCAGCGCCAGTTGGCCGCCGCTTTGCGTCGCATCAAAGGTGGCATCGTTGGCGGCCGCCTTGCTGCGGCGCGCCGGGCGTTCCAGCTTGGCCAAAGCCTTGCCATTTGCCAGCACTTGCACATCGCTGATTTCGCCCGGATTGGCGAAGCTGACGCGGAAGTGGCTCATGGCGTTGCCGCCATGGTCGGCCACGGAGACGCCATCGAAGGGCAAGTCGATAGTCTGTCCGGACGCCGTCAACACGCGCAAGGTATAAGCATGGCCACTGCCGCTGGCAGCGGCGCCGATGCGCGCCGACGAGGCAACGGCTGGGCGCAAGGCCACGCCGGCTGGCGTGATGCGGCCGGAAATGGTCAGGTAGCCGTTCTCGGCCACGGACATGCTGGCGGCCAGCACATTGCTGCCCGTCCCCTGCGTGCTGCGTTTTTCCAGGAATTGCTGCACCCGCGCATAGCTGTAGTCGGAGAACCAGGCGCCGCTGCAATAGCTCATCACGTCTTTCATCGGCGTGCTGCCATAGACTGCCTTGCTCAGCTGGCCGATGCTGCCCGCATAGTTGCTGTTATACAGGGGTTGCGGGCCCAGATTGCCATCCGCATACGGGTAGTCGGCAGCGGCGCCGGCCGGGCCGCCGCAGGCAACGTGCTGCAGCGAGTGGTTGTGGCCCAGCTCGTGCACGAGCGTGGTCAGCCATTCAGGCCATTGATTGCCGAATGGATCGACCGATGCGATGCTGTTGAAGCGGGCATCCAGGCCGATGGCCGACGTGAAGTCGCTGCCGCTGCTGCGCTGGTTGATGTAGGCCAGGCCGGCGGCGCGGGTGGAGGACATTCTCGGCACGAAACCATAGTAATAGGCACCGCTGTCTTCCAGCGCGCGCTTGTTTTCCAGCTTGCCCAGGGTATCGCTCCACCAGCTGTCGGCCGTGCTGCTGCCTGGCATGCTCAGCGCGGCGCGCGTGGTGATGCTGATATTTTCCGTCGCATACGGATACACGCGCAACAGCGCAGCGCGGATCACCTCGGCGTCCGGCAGTTGCGCCACGCCATCGTCGGTGCTCAAGGGAACGAGTACCAGACGGATCCTGGCCAGGCTGGCCACCATGGGTGCCGCTTCCTGGCTCACTTGCACGCCGTCATTGCCGACGGCCGTCACGCGCACGCGCACGCCGGGCAAGATCCAGCCGGAGGGCAGGACGGCACTGAAATTGCCATTGAAACTGTCATCGCTCTTCGTCGTCGGCAAGAGCGCCGGCCCCGTCATCGCGATGCTGCCCAGATTGCTGCCATTGGCGGCGGTCGCATTCAAGGTCACGGCCGGGCTGGCCTGGCCCGCCTGCGTGGCCAGCACGGACACGCGCACGGCGGCCGGCTTGCCGCGCGTCAGGCGCAAGGCCGTATTGCTGGCGTTCAAATTCAGTACTTGCGCGAAATCAATGCTGCCCAAAGTAAAGGCCGACACCGTGCCCGCATTCACGGCGATGCGCGAAGCGGCCGACAGCATCACATTACCCGTTGCCGAGGCTGGCGCGGACAGCAGCAGCTGGCTGGCGCTGGCGCTGACGATGACGGCCGGCGTATTGCCCACCGAAGCCGAGCTGACCTGGTCAAGATTGCTGCCCTGCACCGTCACCGACAAGGTCGCGCCGTTAACGGCCGACGTGATCGACGTCACTGCCACGCTGGCCAGGACCGTGTACGTATCGCTGCTGATCACATCGTTGTAGGGACCGCGCACCGTCAGCGCGCCTGTCGCCGCGCCCGCAGGCACCACCACTGTCACGCTGCTGGCCGTCTGGCTTTGCGGCGTTGCCGCCGCGCCATTGCCAAACTGTACCGCCGTCACGGCGCCCATGCCGCCGCCCGTGATCGTCACGCTGGAACCGACACCGCCCGTCGCCGGTGCGACGCTGCCCACGCTCAACGGCAGGTACACATTGACGTTATAGCTGGTGGCCGCCGTACCGCTGGCGCTGACCAGGCTCAAGGCACCCGTGACGGGCACGCCAGGCATGGCCAGGGTCACGCTGGTCTCGCTGGCCGCACTGGTGGCAACGGTCACGCCGCCCACCTGGAAGGCCGTCACGCGGCTCAGATTCGTGCCCGTGACCACCAGGCTGCCGCCCACGGCAACATTCGCCGCCGAGACGGCCGTCACGGCAGGAATCAAGACGGGTGTACCCGAGGTGGTCGCCACCACCGTGTCGCCACCACCGCCACCACCGCCACCGCAGGCGGACAGGCCCAGCACGACAAACAATGCTACGAGCAGATGGTTTTTCATGGCTGGCAACCATGTTTGTGCAGCGCGATGCCGGGGAGGACACGAGATAAATGTGACATATTGGTGACTTTTGGTGAGAATTTAATTTCCAAGAACCAATATTATGGGTTAATTCGATTCCCAAAGACAACTATTAATGCTTTTGATTCAATTGGTTTTGATAATAGTTAAAATATCTGCTTGGCAAACTTTATTCTCAGCACTATTCCCCTCACTCTGTATTGCCTTAAATCAAAATTAATTTCCTTTGCAGCTATTGCCATTCAATTCATTAAAAATATGCTGAGGCGGCACAAATAATGTGGAAATTTTTCCACAGCCTAGAGGCCATGCCTTCCTGCCAACTTTGGCGGAAGAATTAACGTTTTGAGTAAGATTTTCAGGAATGTAATTTTCAGAGGCTGGCGTGGCGGCAGGCGATGTGTTGCAAGAAGGCCAGCCGCGGGGCGAACGGCCGCTTTTGCTTAAAACCAAAGCAGCCTGATGCCGTATAATTTTAGACCCGGTGAAATCAGGCGATTGCCACCTTCTGCCTGCCCTACCCGGCCGGCACTCTCCGTCAGCTGATCCTGCTGACCTGCAACCGCCTCGTACTGTCTTGTCGCCGCGCCGCCGCCCGTTTGCCTATTGAAAGCATGAAATGAACGATACCGTGATCCCCGCCATGTCCCCGACCGAAGCCACCTTGCGCGCCATTCTGGCGCAGCGGATCATGATCCTCGACGGCGCCATGGGCACGATCATCCAGCAATACAAGCTCGACGAAGAAGCCTACCGTGGCGGTCCCGCCGGCCGTTTCATCGATTTCGCCGCGCCGGCCGACAGTGGCGCGCGCGAACTGTTCGTCAAAGGCAATAACGAGCTGCTGACCCTGACGCAGCCGCACATCATCCAGGAAATCCACGAGCGCTACCTGGCGGCCGGCGCCGACCTGATCGAAACGAATACCTTCGGCGCCACGACCATCGCGCAAGACGATTACCACATGGCCCACCTGGCCTATGAAATGAACGTGCAGGCAGCCAAGCTGGCGCGCGCCGCCTGCGACAAGTATTCCACCCCGGACAAGCCGCGCTTCGTCGCCGGCGCGCTGGGCCCCACGCCGAAGACGGCATCGATCTCGCCCGACGTCAACGACCCGGCAGCGCGCAACGTCACCTTCGACCAGCTGGTGGCCGCCTACCTGCAGCAGACGCAGGGCCTGGTGGAAGGCGGCGCCGACGTGCTGCTGGTGGAAACCATTTTCGATACCCTGAACTGCAAGGCGGCCCTGTTCGCCATCGACCTGTTCTACGAGCAAAACCCGGATGTCGTGCGCCTGCCGCTGATGATTTCCGGCACCGTCACGGACGCCTCGGGCCGCATCTTGTCGGGCCAGACCGTGCCCGCCTTCTGGAATTCCGTGCGCCACGCGAAACCGCTGACCATCGGCCTGAACTGCGCGCTGGGCGCCGCCCTGATGCGCCCGTACGCGGAAGAGCTGGCCAAGATCGCCGACACCTTCGTGTGCATCTACCCGAATGCGGGCTTGCCCAACCCCATGAGCGACACGGGTTTCGACGAGTTGCCAGCCGACACGTCCGCCCTGCTGCGCGAATTTGCCGACGCGGGCTTCTTGAACATGGCGGGCGGCTGCTGCGGCACCACGCCCGAGCACATCGCCGCCATCGGCGAATTGCTGTCGAAAAACACGCCGCGCACCGTACCGGCCCCATCGCACGACTTGCGCCTGGCGGGCCTGGAGCCATTCGTCGTCAATGACGAGTCGCTGTTCGTCAACGTGGGCGAGCGCACCAACGTCACGGGCTCGAAAGCGTTCGCGCGCATGATTCTCAACGAGCAATACGATGAAGCGCTGTCGGTGGCGCGCCAACAAGTGGAAAACGGCGCGCAGGTGATCGACATCAATATGGATGAAGCGATGCTCGATTCGCTGGCCGCCATGACGCGCTTTTTGAACCTGATCGCCTCGGAACCCGATATTTCGCGCGTGCCCATCATGGTCGACTCGTCGAAATGGTCCGTCATCGAAGCGGGCCTGAAATGCGTGCAAGGCAAGGCCATCGTCAACTCGATTTCCATGAAGGAAGGCGAGGAAGAATTCCTGCGCCAGGCAAAACTGTGCCGCCGCTATGGCGCGGCCGTCATCGTCATGGCCTTCGATGAGAAGGGCCAGGCCGATACCTTCGAGCGCAAGATCGAGATTTGCGCCCGCGCATACCATTTATTGATCGATGCGCTGGACTTCCCGCCGGAAGACATCATTTTCGATCCGAACATCTTTGCCGTCGCCACCGGCATCGAAGAGCACAACAACTACGCCGTCGACTTCATCAACGCCACGCGCTGGATCAAGGAAAACTTGCCGTACGCGAAGATCTCGGGCGGCGTGTCGAACGTGTCCTTCAGTTTCCGCGGCAACGATCCAGCCCGCGAAGCCATCCACACCGTCTTCCTGTACCACGCCATCAAGGCCGGCATGACCATGGGCATCGTCAACGCCGGCATGGTGGGCGTGTACGACAACCTGGACCCGGAATTGCGCGAGCGCGTGGAAGACGTGGTGCTGAACCGCCGCGAAGACTCGACCGAGCGCATGATCGAATTTGCCGGCACCCTGAAGGCGGGCGGCAAGGCCGAGGCGCAAACCCTGGCCTGGCGCGAAGGCACCGTACAGGAGCGCCTGTCGCACGCGCTGGTGCACGGCATCACGCAATTCATCGTGGAAGACACGGAAGAGGCGCGCCAGGAACTGCTGCACAATGGCGGGCGCCCGATCCACGTGATCGAGGGTCCCTTGATGGCCGGCATGGACGTGGTCGGCGACCTGTTTGGCCAGGGCAAGATGTTCCTGCCGCAAGTGGTGAAATCGGCGCGCGTGATGAAACAGGCCGTGGCCCATCTGATCCCGTTTATCGAGGAAGAAAAGCTGCTGGAAGAAAAGCGCACGGGCATCGTCGCCAAGCCGAAAGGCAAGATCATCATGGCGACCGTAAAAGGCGACGTGCATGACATCGGCAAGAATATCGTCACCGTCGTTCTGCAGTGCAATAACTTCGAAGTGGTCAACATGGGCGTGATGGTGCCGTGCTCGGAAATCCTCGCGCGCGCCAAGGTGGAAAATGCGGACATCATTGGCCTCTCGGGCCTGATCACGCCATCGCTGGAAGAAATGGCGTATGTCGCCAAGGAAATGCAGCGCGACGAACACTTCCGCATGCTGAAGATCCCCCTGCTGATCGGCGGCGCCACCACCAGCCGCGCCCACACGGCCGTGAAAATCGCGCATAACTACGAAGGCCCCGTGATCTACGTACCGGACGCCTCGCGTTCCGTGTCCGTGGCGCAATCCTTGCTGACGCCGGAACAGCGCGACAAATACGTGGAAGACATCGAAATCGATTACGCGCGCATCCGCGAGCAGCACGCCAACAAGAAGGCCCTGCCGATTTTGCCGCTGGCGCAGGCGCGCGCCAACAGGATGGTCGTGCCGTTCGACGGCCCCTGCACGCCCGTGAAACCGAAGTTCATCGGCCGCCGCGTGTTCAAGAATGTCGACCTGGCCACGCTGGCCAACTATATCGACTGGGGTCCGTTCTTCCAGACCTGGGACCTGGCAGGTCCCTTCCCCGCCATTTTGACGGATGAAGTGGTGGGCGACGCGGCCACCAAGGTGTACGCGGAAGGCCAGGCCTTGCTGAAAAAACTCATCGACGGGCGCTGGCTGACGGCCAATGGCGTCGTGTCCTTGCTGCCGGCCAACAGCGTCAATGACGACGATATCGAGGTGTACACGGACGATACGCGCAGTACCGTGGCGTTCACCTATTACGGCATGCGCCAGCAAGGCGTCAAACCCGTGGTCGACGGCGTGCAGCGTCCGAACCAGTGCCTGGCCGACTTCATTGCACCGAAGGCATCGGGCGTGAAGGATTACATCGGCATGTTCGCCGTCACGTCCGGCCTGGGCATTGAAAAATACGAAAAACGCTTCGAGGATGCGCACGACGATTACTCGTCCATCATGCTCAAATCCCTGGCGGACCGCCTTGCCGAGGCGTTTGCCGAATACCTGCACGAGCGCGTGCGCAAGGATTTGTGGGGCTATGTGCCGGATGAACACCTGGGCAACGACGACATGATCGCCGAAAAGTATGTCGGCATCCGCCCCGCGCCCGGCTACCCGGCTTGCCCGGAGCACACGGTCAAGAAACAGATGTTCGAGGTCATGCAAGCCGAGGAAATCGGCATGCAGCTGACGGAATCGTATGCCATGTTCCCCGGCGCGGCCGTCTCCGGCTTCTATTTTGCCCACCCGGAGTCGAAATACTTCGTCGTCGGCAAGATCGGCATGGACCAGGTGGAAGACATGGCCAAGCGCCGCAACGTCAACATCGAGGACGTGGAACGCTGGCTGGCACCCAATCTGTCATAATATATGCACAAGGCGCGCGGAACTTATCGCGCGCCGAAGCGCACTAACGCAGTATGCCGGCTGGCATGCTGCATGCCCGCTCCGGCCCGTTCCCAACCGGCAAGGAGGATATATGGCAACCAATTTCAAACTGAAACGCTGGCAGGATCAAGTGATCCTGTTGCTGGGCCTATGGCTGGTCGTCTCGCCCTGGGCCTTTTCCTATCCCGAGGGTTCACCGCAGATGATCAACGCCTTTGTCTCGGGACTGGTGATCGCCGTACTGGCCGCCTTCGACCTGTACAAGACCTACTTCTGGGCCGTCGTCGTCAACCTGCTGGTCGGCGTCTGGGTGGCGGCCTCGCCATGGGTACTGCGGCTGGCCGATCAGCCCGTCATCATGTGGAACGAGTTGCTCGTCGGTATCGCCGTCGTCGTGCTCGCCCTGTGGGAATTGCGCACCGACCCCGAGCTGCACAAGCACTGGCCCGGCGCCGCCGCGTAGCGGCGTAAAAAAGCCCTGCCACGGCGACGCCGTGCAGGGCTCTTTTAGATAAATCGGGTAGGTCGGATTAGGCCGCAGGCCGTAATCCGACATCACTACGATCAGCGTCAACAATGTCGTCGGATTACGCGTGGCCTGACGGCCGCGCTAATCCGACCTACAGCGCGTAGCGGACTACGTTATCGCTCCATTCGTAGGCAGCCATTTCCAGCTCCACCAGGTCGTCCGGCGACATGGCCAGGTCGCGCAGGGTCGGCACGATCTCGCCTTCCATGTCTTCGATGCGCTCGATGCACTCGGCCAGGCGCAGCAGGTCGCCGTAGAAGCCCTCGCGCGACAGCAGCGCTTCGGCCACTTCGTCGATCACTTCGATCTGGCTGAGGATTTCCGACATCGGCACGCCGAACAGGGTATCCATCAGGGACATGATGCCGACCGTAAAGGCGATATCGGCCGAATGGGCGTGGTTCGGGCGCAGTTTATGCGCCAGCAATTCCAGCAGGCGGCCGCGCGTGGTGGCCAGCATCAGCAGCGGCGTCATGCTATGGCCGCGCTTGCTTGGTTCCGCGTACAGCATGATTTGCAGCCAGCGCTGCAATTGGCGGCGGCCCAGCACGGTCACGGCCTGGCTCAGCGAATCGATGCGCTGGCGCGCGCCCACGGCCGGCGTATTAACCAGGCGCAACAGGTTCAGGGCCAGCGACACGTCGCGCTTGATGGCGCGCTCGATATCCATGTTGTCGGCGTCGGACGTGACCAAGGTCATCAGTTCCATGACGGCCAGTTGCGACGGCGACAGCTTCTTGCCCGTCATGATGGCCGGCTTGGCAAAGTAATAGCCCTGGAAGTAATCGAAGCCCAGATCCAGGCCCGACTTGAATTCTTCGCGCGTCTCGACCTTTTCCGCCACCAGTTTCTTGTTTTCCTGCTTGAAACGGGGCGCCAGCGCTGCCAGCACTTTCGGGTCGACCGTGCTCATGTCCATCTTGACGTACTGCACCAGTGGCAGCAGTTCCTGCACTTGCGACGTATCAGAGACGACGTTTTCCAGCGCGAAGGTGAAGCCATGGCCCACCAGTTCGCTGATGCGCGCGCGCACTTCCGGCGTGACGGGCATCGATTCGACGATTTCCAGCACGACTTTTTCACGCGGCAGAAACACGAAAATGTCGCTCATGATCACGTCGGCATCGACGTTGACGAAACCGAGCGCGTCGCCGATGACCTTTTCCATGCCCAGCTGGGAGGCGTGGGCGATGACGGATGCCGTGGCGGACAGGTCGCTGGTGATGTTGGCGGGACCGACCGGAGCGTTGCGGAAAAGCAACTCATAGCCAAACAAGGCTTGATTGCGGTCAAGGATAGGTTGTCGCCCCAGATAGAACTCGCGCACGCGCAAGGGTTTCGGGGTGATGTCGTTGCTGGAAATATCGATCATTAACTCTTCATCAATCACGTCGAGTGACACCGGCCGCGCCGCGCCCGCATCAAGGTTCACTATTGACAATACTTTAGCTGAATTCCGCCCGCGCTGTGGGTATTTTGGCAGCAATCCAGTTTATTGTCGTCAACAAATTAGGGCGCAGGGGGTTCTTGCACCATCCCGTCGACAAATAATTTCAATTCACCCGGCGCAAACGCCGTCCATTGCTCATTCGTCGTCAGCGGCTGGGTAACGATCACGGCCACTCTGTCCTGGGGGGTCGTCACCTGGGAAAAGTCCACGCTCAAGTCTTCATCGGAGAGTTTAGCAGTTGGAAACGGATGTTGTCGCACCAGATAGTGCAAGCTGGTCGAGCAATGGGCAAACAGCGCCTCGCCGCTCGACAGCATCATGTTGAAGGTGCCGTGGGCGGCAATGCCAGGCAACAACTCCGCCAGGGCGGCATGCAGTTGCGGCAACGCCGGCGGGGCATCGCCAAAGCGCGCATGCAACTCCTGCAGCAGATAGCAGAAAGCCAGCTCGCTGTCCGTGCAGCCGACGGGGCGGTAACTGCCCGTCAGCACGGGGTGAAAATCCTTCAAATCGCCATTGTGGGCAAAGACCCAGTAGCGGCCCCACAGTTCGCGCACGAAGGGGTGGCAGTTTTCCAGCGCCACCTGGCCTTGCGTGGCCTTGCGGATATGCGCGATGACATTGCGCGACTTGATGGGGTAGCGTTTGATCAGTTCGGCCACGGGCGAGGCGATGGCCGCCTGGTGGTCGACGAAATGGCGCACGCCGGCGCCCTCGAAAAAGGCGATGCCCCAGCCGTCATGGTGGGTATCGGTATGGCCGCCACGCATGGCGAAGCCGGTAAAACTAAAGACAATGTCCGTAGGGACATTGCAATTCATTCCAAGAAGTTGGCACATGGTCTGTTTGCAGCGGGATAACACGGCCACCATACCACGCCGCCTGGCGGATTGGTATGGCGGCGATAGCCATCACCCTAATGCAACAGCACGGGCTGGCTCATGAGGGAATCATAGCTGCCCAAAAATTCATCGATCTCTTCCATGCTGGGTTCGCTGGCGATCAGCTCCGTCACGTCGCGGCGGAAGTTTTGCGCAAGGATGCCGGCGATAAACGTTTCCCGCTTGCCCCCCTTGTCGACGATTTCATAGCCGCCAAAGCGCAAGGCTTCCAGGTTGCCATCGACGCCGAATTCCACGACGCTATATTGTTCGCTGTTATAGATCAGGTTCATTTTGCATCCTTCGCTCAAGCAGGAGAAGCTCCTGCGGTGTCAGAACAGAGGTGGGGTTACACGGCGCCATTTCAAGCGGCCATGCCACCCTGCGGGCTACAGAGTTGTAACGAGATGCAAACTGCGCTTGCGGTAAGTCGATCAGGAAATCGTCAGGAAACCACCATGTCTGCTTGCAGCGCCAGCAGGGCATCGTAGGGACTGGCGGTGAGCCAGGTGCGCAATTGTTCGATGTGCGAGGCGTCGGCCAGGCTGATGAACAAGCGCGCGGGTGGATGGCGCAGCAGACGATTCAATGTTACACGCAATACGAGATTGCCGCTGCAGCACAGGCAACCGGGCGCAATGCGCAACAGTTGCAATGGAAATGATGGGGATGGAGAAACTTGCTCGGCCAAGTCGGCCAGGATGCCGTTACCGTCAGCCAATCCTTCAAGGATCACGGCGGCCGGCTGGTCCGGCGGCAAGGCTTGCGCGATGGCCGCCTCGCGCCCGGCGGCACGTCCACCGCTGACCAGGGTCAGCGGCGTCGGACGCCGCACGGCTGCCGTCACAGGCTTTTCTTGGCCAGCTTGCCCGGTTCGACGCCCAGCTGTTTCAGCTTGCGGTACAAATGGGTGCGTTCGAGGCCCGTTTTTTCCGCTACGCGGGTCATGCTGCCGCCTTCGCGCCCCAGGTGGTGTTCGAAATACATGCGCTCGAACGCGTCGCGCGCCTCGCGCAGGGGCAAGTCGAACGACAGGTTGTAGCCATGGCCTTCGGCCACCGCCGGTACGGCGATGCCCGGGCGTACCATCAGCTGTTGCGGCGCGCTGCCGCCAAAGCTGGGCACGGGATGGCTGCTTTCCTCGGCCACCACGGGTGCCACGGGACGTGGCGCCACGCTCGGCGCGCGCACGGTTTCCTGTGCCCGCGTCAAGCCTTGCTGGACCGCCTTCAGCAGTTTTTGCAGGGCAATCGGTTTCTCCAGGAAGTTCATGGCGCCGATGCGCGTCGCCTCGACCGCCGTATCGATGGTGGCATGGCCCGACATCATGATTACCGGCATGGTCAGCAAGCCGTCGCGCTGCCACTCCTTGAGCAGGGTGACGCCGTCGGTGTCGGGCATCCAGATATCCAGCAATACCAGATCCGGCGCACCGGCGGCACGCGCTTCGCGCGCCTGCTGCGCATTTTCGGCCAGCTGGATAGCATGTCCTTCGTCGCCCAAAATTTCCGAGAGCAACTCACGGATACCCATTTCATCATCCACTACGAGTATGTTTGCCATTCGTGTCTTGCCTTCCTCATTTCGCCGGCCGTCGCGCACAAGATGCACGCGGCGGACAACTATGATTTTATTAGTGTTTTAAATACTAAACCAGACCCTCACGCCAGGAATTCCTGGGCAGGAGTGTCGGGAGCTAACTTTAACAGCAAAATGACCACCGAAGCGCCATTGCCGTCGACCCGGTTCTCGATATCGATGCGTCCGCCGTGTTCATCGATAATTTTCTTGACCATCGCCAGGCCCAATCCCGTGCCGCGCGCCTTCGAGGTCACATACGGCTCGAAAGCCCGCGCCAGAATTTTTGGCGCGAAACCAGGGCCATTGTCGCTGATGGCCAGCCGCACGGCGATATTCACGCCGCCGTCCGCACTGCGATAATGAATTGCTTCCGTCCTTACGTCAATCCGCGGATGCGGCGAGTCCGGCGGCAAGTCGGTCATCGCGTCCTGCGCATTCTGCAGCAGGTTATGGATCACCTGGCGCAATTGGGTCGGATCGCCCATCACCATCGGCAGATTCGGCGCCAGCAGCGGGTGGATGATGTCGCCATCGTCGCCGCGCAGGTACAGGTTCAGTATCTCTTCGATCAGCTCGTTCAGGCGCAGCGGCGTGAGCACGGCCGGCGGCGTGCGCGCATAGTCGCGGAAGTCGTCGACCATGCGTTTCATCGCATCGACCTGCTTGACGATGGTGGTGGTGGCGCGACTGAGCAGGTCGGCGTCCGGCTGCTCCAGCTTGCCTTCGAGCTTCATCTGCAGGCGCTCGGCCGACAGCTGGATCGGCGTGAGCGGATTCTTGATTTCATGCGCCAGGCGGCGTGCCACTTCGCCCCAGGCGATCGAGCGCTGCGCGGAAATCACGTCGGAAATATCATCGAACACGACGATGTAGCCGCTGCCGGACTCCAGCGGCAGGCGCGAGCCCCGCGCCAGCAAGGTGATGTCATGCTCGTCGGCACTGCTGCCCAGGCGGCGGGGAATCTCGATCTGGCGCTGCCAGTGCAGGCGCTGCTGGTTGCGGCCCGACGCCGATTGCGCGCTTTGCGCCGTGAAGGCGCTGATGATGGCGCCGCCAAATTCTTCCATTCCAGCAATATGCGCCAGCGGCTGGCCCACCATGCTCATGCCCGAATGCTGCAGGATGCGCTCGACCGACTCGTTGCAGGTCACCAGCTTGAAATCGCCGTCGAGCACCATCACGCCGGCCGACATGTTCGCCAGCACCGATTCCAGGTGGGCCTTGGCGTTTTGCAGGGCGGCGCGGTTGCTTTCCACGGCCGTGCGCGCATCGAGCAGCTGGCGCGTCATGATGTTGAACGACTGCGTCAGGGTACCCAGTTCATCCTTGGTGGCGACGATGGGGCGCGGCGACAGGTCGCCCTCGGCCACGGCGCGCGTGCCTTCGGCCAGCAGCAGCAGGGGCTGGGCCAGGTTGCCCGCGATCAAGAAAGCGCTGCCGATGGCGCCAAAGATGGCCAGCAGCAAGGTCAAGGTGAGGATTTCCATGTACATCTTGCGCAGTCCCACGCGCGCGACGAAACGTTCCTTGTATTCGCTGTAGGCGGCGCGCAGTACTTCGCCATTCGTCGCCAGCTTGGGCGGCACCGATTGCAGCAATTGCAGGTAGCGGGGCGAGACGGAAGGCCCCGGCACGGCCACCAGCACGCGCAGGCGCAGGCTGGCCGCCGTTTCCACCGACGCCGGCAAGCCAGAGCGGAATCCGCCGCCGCCCGACTCCGTGCCATCGTCGTGCAGCTCCAGCCCGCCCTCGGCGGAGGCATAGCCGGCCGGCAAGGCCGCCTGCACCAGCATGGCCGGCGTCGGCAAGTCGGCTGCGCTATGCGGCCCGGCGCTGGCCAGCAGCACGCCGTCGCCGCTGACAAGCATGACATTTTGCATGCCCTCTTCGCGCAGCAGGCTGGTCAGCACGGCCGGGCCGGCCACCGGGTCGGCGCCCAGTTCTTCGACGGCCTTGCGGCCCCGGTGGTCGAGCTCGACCAGGGCCGCATCGAGGCCGGCACGGCCCAGCTCAATCCCCGATTCCAGCGCCGCTTCGATCTTGACGTTGAACCAGGATTCGATGGAATGGGAGACGAATTGCACGGAAACAAGGAAAATCACCAGGCCCGGCAGGATGCCGACGGCGGCGAACAGCATCACCAGGCGCGTCATCAGCTTGGAGCCGAACTTGCCGCTCTTGTAGCGCGCGTACAGGCGCGCCAGGGAAATGCCGACCAGCGCCAGCAGAGACACGGCCACGGCCGCGTTCAAGCCCAGCAGCCAAGTGTAGTAGCGGTCGAAAAAGCCGGAATTATCGGAAGCCGACGCCAGCAGGAACAGCAGGATACTAACGATGCCGCCGCCTACCACCAGCAGATAGCGCAATGCTTGACTCACTACTCCGCCGTATACAAGAAGGTTTTTTTATTCGAAGCCAGGCGCCAGTCGCTGTTATTGAAGGCATTGACCTGTATCGGCTTGGGCAGGTAGTCGCGGTCCATGCCCATGCGCAAGGTAACGTTATATGTCTGCCCCACTTTCAGCTCGCCGCGCCGCGCCACCAGCCAGCGGCTGGGACGGCGGATCAGGAACAGCGCATCGTCGAGGGTGGGGAAACTTTGCTGCAAGCCCACGCCCGACACGTGATACTGGCGCGTGAGCACGTTGTAGGACAGCTTGCTGGTCTGGCGCGCCACGATGGCTTTTTCATCGAACCAGTACCAGCGGGGCCGGGTCAGTTCGATTTCGGTCGTGAAATACAGCGGCACGCCATGCTGTACCGCATCATCGAGGTCGTGATTGAGCTCGAAGGAATACGTGGCGGCCAGCTTGTAGCCCTCTTCGCTCGACTCGATGTAGGCACGGGTGATCTCGACCATATCGGCGGCATGCGCGCGTGGCATGGTACATGCCAGCATCAGCAGCAGGGCCAGGAGTCGGAAGAGTCGTGTTGTCACAAGTGTGCCGGTGTAGTCCGTAGGATAAGTATCGACGAATCGCTCAAGCCGCATTTTTTTGGAATAGCGCATAGAACAAACCGTCGTGGTCCTGCTCCGCGCTGCCAGTCGGCAACAGCTGGCCAGGCGCTGTCAATCGGGTTGCATTATTGCGTACCGCAAATGCCGCCGCCTGTGCCTCGGACTCTTGCGGCCACAATGAACATGTCACGAACAGCAATTTACCATCGGGGCGCAGCATCTGCCACAGGTTGTCCAGAATTTTGGATGAAAGTGTTGCAAGTTGGAACGCATCGCCCTTGCGGCGCAACCAGCGGATATCAGGATGGCGGCGCACGATGCCCGAAGCCGTGCACGGCACGTCGGCCAGGATGCGGTCGAACTGCTGCCCGTCCCACCACGCGCTCGATTGCGCATCCTGCGCCTTCAAGGTGGCGTCCAGGCCCAGGCGCTCGAGGTTTTCCGCGATGCGCGGCAGGCGCTTGGCGTCCGCATCGATGGCAGTCACCTGCACGTCGGCCAGCTCAAGGATATGGCACGTCTTGCCGCCCGGCGCCGCGCAGGCGTCCAGCACGCGCATGCCATCCTGCAAATCCAGCAGCGGCGCAGCCAATTGCGCGCCAGCATCCTGCACAGAAACGACGCCCTGCTCGAAGCCGGGGATCAAGGCCACGCCGATCGGCTTGTCCAGGCGCACGGCGAACGGCCCCACCTGGCGCGCGGCAATGCCCGCCTCGGCCAGCACGGCCAGATACGCTTCGACCGTGCTCTTGCGGCGATTCACGCGCAAGGTCAATGGCGGCACGGCATTGCCGGCCGTCAGAATGGCTTGCCAGTCGCGCGGATAGGCCAGGCGCAGCGAGTCGATCCACCACTGCGGATAATTCCATTGCGCCAAAGGTTGCTGCAGGGCCGCTTCCAGCAAGGACTTGCGCTCGCGCAAGAAACGGCGCAAGACGGCATTCACCATGCCCTTGGCATGCGCCAGGTCGGGGTGCGAGGTGGCGACCGTGACGGCCTGGTCGACCACCGTGAATTCTTCGTACGGCTGTTCGCCCGGCTCGGCGGACATCAGCGACAGCGCGCAGCACAGCAGGGCGGCCAGCATCGGCGGCTCGGGCGCCTTCGACGTCATCAGGCCGACCAGGGTTTCGCTGCGGCCCAGCTGGCGCATGGTACGGTAGGAAATATCCTGGATGGCGCCGCGCGCCTGCGGGCTGGCGTTCGATTGCGCAAACACCTTGGCCAGCGCCTGCGGCAGGGCCGTGCCCGTGCGCACTTGCGCCACGGCATTGGCCGCGCCCAGCAGGCAAAACGCCAGCGAATCGGCACGCAAATCGGGTTGGAAGCCTGGCTGCAAGACCGGTTTCAGGTCGGGATGGTAGCTGGGACGCAGTTTCGGTGCGGCAGGAGCCTGGCCTGGCGCCGGCTTGGTTTTCAATTTCAGCGTGGGGCGCTTGTTCATAGTTATCCGGTGTGGCTGCGCGCGGCGGGCTGCATGGTGGCAAAGTCGCGGCCGCGCGTCATCAATAAAGGGTCGATTGTAGCGTTTGTGGCGCCCTCTGACCCAAGCGATTGCAGCGATACATGTAAATTGCGGCAAAAAACTGCATATATACAAGCAGAATGTCCCATGCTGATGTTTTCGTGCACCAACATGGGCATGCTGTCCTGATAATATCGTGAAACGCGCCGGCACGGGGACACTGCCGGCTAGCGTATTGTTCCCGGCAGCAAACCAGTATAATTAACGCAGTCTGGGCGGCTTGGGTACTTGCCGTCCGTTTTGCTTTTTGATTCATTCTATTCATTCTTAACGCGGTTCCACCGCCATCCTGCTCATGCTCGCCCAACAGAAACAAGAAATCATCGCCCTGTTCCAGGCCGCCCTCGCTCCCGTCCTGGCCGGCACTTCGCTTGCGCCTAGCGTAGTGCTCGAGCGACCACGCGATGCATCGCATGGCGACGTCGCCTGCAATATCGCCATGCAACTGGCCAAGCAGCTGAAACAGAATCCCCGCGAACTGGCGCAAACCATCGTTGCGGCCGTGCTGGCCAATCCGGCCGGCAAGGGCCTGGTCGAGGCAGTGGAAATCGCCGGCCCCGGCTTCATCAACGTGCGCGTCTCCGCCGCCGCCAAGCAAGCCGTGGTGAAAACCATTCTGAGCGAGGCCGACAGCTATGGCCGCAGCACGGCAGGCGCCGGCAAGCAGGTCATCCTGGAATTCGTCTCGGCCAACCCGACCGGTCCGCTGCACGTGGGCCACGGCCGCCAGGCAGCCTTGGGCGACGCCCTGTCCTCGCTGTTCGACGCGCAAGGCTACCAGGTGACGCGCGAGTTCTACTATAACGACGCGGGCGTGCAGATCCAGACCCTGGCCAACTCCGTGCAGGCGCGCGCGCGCGGCTTCAAGCCGGGCGACGCAGAATGGCCCGAGTCCGCTTACAACGGCGACTACATCGCCGATATCGCCAGCGACTTCAAGGCCGGCAAGACCGTCTCGGCCAGCGATGGCCAGCCTGCTACGGCCAATGGCAACGTGGAAGACATCGATTCGATCCGCCCGTTCGCCGTCACCTACCTGCGCAACGAGCAGGACATCGACTTGCAGGCGTTTGGCGTGAAGTTCGACAATTACTACCTGGAATCGTCGCTGTACGCGGACGGCAAGGTCAACAGCGCCGTGGAAACCCTGATCAAGGCGGGCCACACGTATGAGCAGGATGGCGCGCTGTGGCTGCGCACCACCGACTTCGGCGATGACAAGGACCGCGTGATGCGCAAGACGGACGGCACCTACACGTATTTCGTGCCGGACGTGGCCTATCACCTGGTGAAATGGCAGCGCGGCTTCGTGCAGGCCATCAATATCCAGGGCAGCGACCACCACGGCACCATCGCGCGCGTGCGCGCCGGCCTGCAGGCCGTCGACATGGGCATCCCGCAAGGCTACCCCGACTACGTGCTGCACAAGATGGTCACCGTCATGAAGGACGGCGAAGAAGTCAAGATTTCGAAGCGCGCCGGCTCCTACGTGACCGTGCGCGACCTGATCGAATGGTCGGGCGGCGGCGACATCGCCAAGGGCCGCGACGCCGTGCGCTTCTTCCTGATCTCGCGCAAGGCCGACACGGAATTCGTCTTCGACGTCGACGTGGCGCTGAAAACCACCGATGAAAACCCGGTGTATTACGTGCAGTACGCACATGCGCGCATCTGCCGCATCCTGGAAAACTGGGGCGGCGATGCCAGCACGATCGCCGGCGTCGACTTGTCTCCCCTGACAGCGCCGACCGAAGCGACCCTGCTGGCGACCCTGGCCGCCTACCCGGAAATGCTGGCGCGCGCGCAAGCGGAACTGGGCCCGCACCAGGTCGCCTTCTACCTGCGCGACCTGGCAGCCAACCTGCACAGCTTCTACTTCGCCGAAAAAGTGCTGGTCGAGGACGAAGCCGTCAAGATGGCCCGCCTGGCCCTCGTCATCGCCGCGCGCCAGGTACTGCGCAACGGCCTGGCACTGATCGGCGTGTCCGCGCCAAACAAAATGTAATCGCGAAGGTCTAACCGTCAAAATGAATCACGCTTCCCGCTTCTCTTCGACCCGGCGCCAGCAGGGCAATACCCTGGTCGGCATCATCATCGGCCTGGTCATCGGCCTGGGCATCGCCGTGGTGGTCGCCCTGGTGATCACCAAGGGTGCCTCGCCTTTCACCGACAAGTCGGGCAAGGCCGGCAAATCGACCGAACCGACGGCCGGCCAGATCGCCGACCCGAACAAGCCGATGTACGGCAACAAGGAAGCGGCCAAGGAAGCGGCGCGCGACTTCTCCAAGGAGCCGCGCGAGATCGTCACGCCGACGCAGCCAGCAGCGCCAGCACCCGCTCCCGCGCAGCAGCCGAAGGCGCCGCCGCCGGACGCGCTGCAGGAATTGATCGGTACATTGAAGGACAAGCCGGCGCCGAAAACGCCAGCGGCAGCACCAGCGGCGCCCGCGCCGCAAGCCAAGGCCGACGCAAAAGAGGCCAAGGCCGATGCAGCCAGCGACAAATGGATTTATTATCTGCAGGCCGGCGCCTTCCATGACATGTCGGACGCCGAAAGCACGCGCGGCAAACTGGCGCTGCTCGGCTTCGAAGCGGCCATCAGCGACCGCAGCACCGATGCCGGCGTGCTGCACCGCGTGCGTATCGGGCCGTTCAACCAGCTCGAAGCGATGAACCGCGCACGCACCAAACTGTCTGAAAACGGCATCGATGTCGCCGTCGTCCGCAACCAAAAATAAGGAACCAGCATGCGTTTTCTGAAGAAAATCC
Organism: Janthinobacterium sp. BJB301; assembly: GCF_002735685.1. NCBI lineage: Bacteria > Pseudomonadati > Pseudomonadota > Betaproteobacteria > Burkholderiales > Oxalobacteraceae > Janthinobacterium > Janthinobacterium sp. BJB301. The sequence continues at coordinate 228,913 of NZ_PDZJ01000006.1, forward strand.
TGTTCGCCGCCGCCCTGTGCACCGCCGCCATGGGCGCATCGGCCTCGCCGGCCGAGCCGAAAAACGGCGTCGAATACGAAACCCTGCCCACGCCGCAGGCGACGGAATCGGGCAAGAAAATCGAAGTGACGGAATTCTTCGCCTATTACTGCCCGCATTGCAACGTGCTCGAACCGCAGTTGGCGGCCTGGGTCAAGAAACAGGGCGACAACATCGTCTTCAAGCGCGTGCACGTGTCGCGCGATGACAGCGTGGCGCCGCAGCAGCGATTGTTCTTCACCCTGCAAGCCATGGGCCTGGTCGACAAGCTGCACACCGGCGTCTTCCACGCCATGCACGTGGAACGCAACCGCCTGAACACGGACGACGCCGTATTCGATTTCGTCGCCAAGCAGGGCGTGGACCGCCAGAAATTCATCGACACCTACCGTTCGATGGGCGTCTCGGCCCGCGTGCGCCGCGCTGACGCCATGATGCAGGGCTATAACGTGACGTTCTGGCCCATGATCGCCATCGACGGCCGCTACATCACCTCGCCTTCGCAGGCCGATCAGGGCAGCAAGTCTGCCAGGAACGAAGAACAGCTGAACGCCCAGGCGCTCAGCGTGATGGACGTGCTGGTCGCGAAAGCCAAAGCGGAAAAGAAATAAGCATGGCCACTTCCCTGGCGCACCCGGGCATCGCCTGATGCATCGCGTTTTCATCACGGGTGCGTCGAGTGGATTGGGCGCCGCCCTGGCGCTGCAGTACGCGCGCCAGGGCGCCCATTTGGGCTTGCTGGCCCGCCGCGGCGACACCCTGCAGCAACTGATCGCCTCCCTGCCCTACCCTGAACGCCACCGCGCCTACGCCGTCGATGTGTGCGACCACGCCGCCCTGAAAAGCGCCGCCGGTGACTTCATCGCCCATGCGGGCGGCATCGACGTCGTCATCGCCAGCGCCGGCGTGTCCTACGGTACCTTGAGCGAACACGCGGAAGACCTCGACGCCTTCGCGCGCCTCATCGCCATCAACGTCACGGCTACCGTCGCCACCTTCGCGCCCTTCATCGCCGCCATGAAAAGCCAGGGCAGCGGGCGCCTGGTAGGCATCGGCAGCGTGGCCGGCATCCGCGGCCTGCCCGGCGCCGAAGCCTACAGCGCCTCGAAGGCGGCCGTCATCAGCTACTGCGAATCGCTGCGCCTGGAATTGAAACCCGCAGGCGTCAAGGTCGTCACCATCACGCCCGGCTACATCGACACGCCGATGACGCGCCACAATGCCTACCGCATGCCATTCCTGATGCCGGCCGAAAAATTCGCCGCGCGCGCCGCGCGCGCCATCGCCGACGGCGACAGCTACCGCGTGATCCCGTGGCAGATGGGCGTCGTCGCCAAGCTGCTGCGCGCGCTGCCCAATGCCGTCTACGACATGGCCTTCGCCAACGCGCCGCACAAGGCGCGCAGCAAGCCATCCGGCGGCAGCCAGTAAAACCAACCTCTCCCCATGACGAAGCACTCAGACCTGAACAGCGCGGCCATCGCCGCCCATTGCGCCACGGGCGCCTCCCACGTGGCCATCGAGGTGGTCGACGAAACGGGATCGACCAACGCCGACCTGCTGGCGCGCTGCGCCACCCTGGCCGGCCCCACCCTGCGCATCGCCGGCCAGCAGACAGCCGGACGGGGGCGCGCCGGGCGGCCGTGGGTGTCGCAGCCGGACGCCAGCCTGATGTTTTCGCTGGCCTGGCGCTTCAAGGGGCCGCTGCATCAGCTGGTCGGCTTGCCGCTGGCCGTCGGCGTGGCGCTGGCCGAGACCATGACGTCGCTGGGCGTGCCGGTGCAGCTGAAGTGGCCAAACGATATGCTCAAGGATGGCCACAAGCTGGCCGGCATCCTCGTCGAGACCCAGCAGGCAGCGGACGGCGGCGTGTGGGCCGTCATCGGCTGCGGCATCAATCTGCTGATGCCCGATGCGCTGGAACGGCAGATCGGGCGCAGCGTCTCGGCCGTGCCCTGGCTGGCGCAGATGGAACGCAATACCCTGGTGGCCGCCCTGCTCAGCCGCCTGGCCGGCGTGCTGGCCGAATTCGACGACACGGGCTTTGCACCGTTTACCGAACGCTGGAACGCGCTGCACGCCTGGCAAGGCCAGCACGTGAAAATCCTCGACAACGGCCAATTGCTGCAGCAAGGCGTGGCGGCAGGCGTGGACCAGCTGGGCCGCCTGCTGCTGCGCACCGATGGCGGCCTGCAGGAAATCATGTCCGGCGACGTTTCCTTGCGCCTGACGGGGGAGTAAGCGCATGCTACTGCTGATCGACGCCGGCAATACGCGCATCAAATGGGCACTCGTGGCCGCTGGCAGTCCCACCGGCGGCTGGCTGGCCAGCGGCGCCGTCGCGCATGCGCAGATCGACACCCTGGCCGCGCAGTGGGAGACACTCGGCATCAGCGAAGCGCTGCTGTCGAACGTGGCAGGCGCCGCCATCGGCACGCGCCTGCGCGCCATGCTGCCGGTCGCCGCCCGCGACTTTGTATCGCTGCCGCAGCTGGCGGGCCTCACGAATGGCTACCGCGCGCCGTCGCAGCTGGGTTGCGACCGCTTTGCCGCCGCCATCGGCGCGCAGGCGCTGGCGCCTGGCCAGGCCGTCATCGTCGCCAATTGCGGCACCGCCACCACCATCGACGCCATCACGGCCGATGGCGTTTTCCTCGGCGGGATGATCTTGCCGGGACTGGGATTGATGGCCAGCTCGCTGGCGCGCAACACGGCGCAGCTGCCGCAAATCGCCAGCGACGCCCTGCTGCCGGCCGGCTTTGCCGACAACACGGACGACGCCATCCTTTCCGGCTGCCTGGCGGCACAGGCGGGCGCCATCGAACGGGCCGTGCGCATGCATGGCGCCAGCGCCTGTTTGCTGTCGGGCGGCGCCGCACCGCGCATCGCACCGGCCCTGGCGCTGGCCGTGCCGCTGCATCTGGTGGACAATATCGTCATGCTCGGCCTGCAGGCGGCCGCGCGCGCCGGGACCGCAGGAACACAAGGAAACCACGTATGCTGAAATTCGTCTTCTGGCTGCTGGCCGGCGTCAACCTGCTGGTGCTGGCCATCGGCCAGGGTTATCTGGGCAGTTTTCGCACCGAGACGCGCGAACCGGCGCGCCTGAAAAACCAGCTGCAGGCGGGCAAGCTCACCTTGCTGACGCAGGAGCAGGCCACGGCGCCCGCCGCCGAAGAGGGCGCGACGCCGATGGCGGCGGCACCGGCACCGCCGACATCGTATGCCTGCACGGAAGTGGGCAATTTCCTGCTGGCCGATGGGCGCCGCTTTGAAGCGCAAGTGGCGGCATTGGACCTGGGTGACCGTCAGTCGCGCCGCAACGTGGCCGGCCAGGAGATTTCCAGCTACATGGTGTATATCCCGCCGCAGGGCAGCAAGGAAGGCGCCGACCGCAAGGCCGGTGAATTGAAGCAGCTGGGCGTGACGAATTACTTCATCATGAATGAAAGCAGCCCGCTGCGCTGGGGTATTTCACTGGGCGTGTTCAAGTCGGAAACCAGCGCGCAAAGCCAGCTGGCATCGCTCAACAAACAGGGTGTGCACAGCGCCCGCGTCGCGCCGCGCTACAGTGCCGGCAAGCAGCTGGCCTACCAGTTCCGCGACCTCGACGCCGCAACACGCGCGCGTCTCGAGAAGATCAAAACGCAATTCCCTGACCAGGAACTGCGCAGCTGCAAATAAGCACCTGACCAAACCTACTGCGCGTCGCGCTTTGCGGCCTGCGATGCTCGCTGTGCTCCAGCACAGCTGCGCTTCTTGGCCAAAAATCGCTGCCGCTCGCTACGGTTTTACCAGGCGCTTTGCACTGTCAGGCGCGCCTATCGTTGGATGACGATGGGCTTAATGCCTGTCGATTCAGGCAGGCTGGCCGCCGCCCGCGCCGCATCGGCACGGCTCGAGAATGGGCCACCGTACAGGCGGAACAGATTCCCGGCCTGCACCACGCCCAGGGTCCCCAGGGCTGCCGCGTAGGGTTCCAGGCGCGAGCGGCCCGTTTCCGCATTGTCGGCGCGCGAGTAGGCGCCCAGCTGCAGATAGAAACCGCTGGCCAGCGCCGCCGGTGCCGGTGCGGCGACCGTCGCGTCGACGGGCAGCATTTGCGACGACACTTCCGGCTGCACCACGGCGCCCGTTTCCACCGGCGTATCGATGGAGATGGCCACCACGGACGGCACCGGCTTCGGTGCCGCACGGGCGGCCAGGATGGCATCGATATCGGCAGGCAGCAGCCGTTCGACCACCACCTGGTGACTGCCCTTGCCGAGGAAGCCCAGTTTCAGCGCCGCCGTGTACGACACGTCGATGACGCGCGTGGCATGGAAGGGGCCGCGGTCGTTGATGCGCACGATCACCTGCTCGCCGCTGTCGATGCTCGTCACGCGCGCATACGAAGGAATCGGCAAGGTCGGATGGGCCGCCGTCATCTTGTACATATCGTAGATCTCACCCGACGAGGTGCGCTGGCCATGGAATTTCTTGCCATACCAGGTGCCCGTGCCCTTTTGCTTGAAGGGCTCATTGTCGGTGATCGGCGTGTAGGTCTTGCCGAAGACGACATACGGGCGGTTCGAGCGCGTCGAATACGGCTCGTTGCGCACTTCCGCATCGGGCACGTCGCGCAGGTTGGCTGGCGGATTGTCGCCCGGGCCGTCATCCTTGTAGTAGCCGCCGCGCCCGGAGCCGGCCGCCGGCAATGCCGGCAAGGTGGGATCCTGGCGCACGGGCACCTTGACCTTGCCGCCGGACGGCAGCGGCACGTTATTCGATGCGGGCTTTTGCGGCGTCGTGCCGCAAGCGGCCAGGGTCAGCAAGACCGTCAGGCCCAACCCGCGCATGGCGAAAGTATCGAAAGGCGCGCGCATCAGGTCTGCACCAGCTTGCGGTGGCGCTGAATGCTCATCAGGATACCGGTGGCCACGCCCAGGGTCAGCAGCGCGGTGCCGCCATAGCTAAGGAATGGCAAGGGAACGCCGACCACCGGCACGATGCCGCTGACCATGCCCATGTTTACAAAGGCGTAAGTAAAGAAAATCATAGTGATCGCTCCTGCCAGCAGGCGAGTGAAAAAACTGGGGGCATTGGCGGCGATCATCAGCCCCCGTCCCACCAGCAGCAAATACATCAGCATCAGGATCAAGTTACCGACCAGGCCGAATTCCTCGGAATATACGGCAAAAATAAAATCGGTCGTACGCTCGGGAACAAATTCCAGGTGGGCTTGCGTGCCGTGCGTCCAGCCCTTGCCCGTCATGCCGCCGGAACCGATGGCGATGATGGACTGGATGATATGGAAGCCCTTGCCCAGCGGGTCCTTGGTCGGGTCGATCAGCATCATCACGCGGTCGCGCTGATAATCATGCAGGTGCGACCAGGCGATCGGCAGGCATGAAACAAAGGTGATCAGCAAGCCGGCCAGCACCTTCCACGACAAACCGGCCAGGAAGATGACGGTAAAGCCGGCCGCCACCACTAGCAGCGCCGTGCCCAGGTCGGGCTGGCGCGCAATCAGGTAGACGGGCACCAGCAACAGTATCGCCGCCATCAGGAACGATTTCCAGCGCAGGGCGCCCGCATTGTGCTGGAAGAACCAGGCCAGCATCAGCGGCGTGGCGATCTTCAGGAATTCGGACGGCTGGATGTCGATCACGCCGATATGCAGCCAGCGCCGCGCACCGAGCTTGATGGTGCCGAACAGCGCCACGGCCACCAGCAAGATCACCGATATCGTGTACGCCGGCACGGCGATGCGCATCATCATCTGCGGCGTGACGTTGGCCGCCACCCACATGACGAAAAAGCACAGCAAAATATTGCGCAGGTGGTCTTCGATCTTGCCCGGGATGCCGATGCTGGCCGAATACAGGGTCAGCAAGCTGGTACTGAGCAGCATCAGGATGATGATCATCAGCGGCGGATCGAACACCGCCAGATAGGGTTTGGCGCGCCGCCACAGCGAGCGCCTCTCGTTAATGGGCATGTGCTTCCTTATTGCCTGGCAGGTACCGCCGGGGCGGCCTGCTCGTCAGTGATTTCTTCCAGGGTGCGCACTTCGTCGACATCTTCCTTGGGCACCTTGGTGGTGTCCTTTTCCTTGTCGCTCGGGCGCTTGCCCAGCAGGTAGTAGTCGAGCGCCTTGCGCGCGATCGGCGCGGCCACGCCGGCGCCGAAGCCCGCGTTTTCCACCACGATGGCGATCGCGATGCGCGGCTTGTCGGCCGGCGCAAAGGCCGTAAACAGGGCGTTGTCGCGCAGGCGTTCGGCCAGCAGCTTGGCATTGTACTTCTCGTTTTTCTTGATGCCCACCACCTGCGCCGTACCCGTCTTGCCGCCCACCGTGTACTGCACGCCGGTGAAGATGCGCGCGGCCGTGCCACCCTGCTCGCTGGTCACGCCCACCATGGCGCGCTTGATGACGTCGATGTTTTCCTGCTTGAGCGCGATGCGGTAGCTTTCCTTGGGCACCGTCAGGGTGCGCGCGCGCGTAGCCGCGTCCTCGATGATCTTCACCAGATGCGGCTTCATCACCACGCCGTTATTGGCCAGGTTGGCCGTCGCGTGGGCGATCTGCAGCGGTGTATACGAGTTGTAGCCGGAGCCGTTACTCACCGAAATCGTGTCGCCGCCCACCCATTTTTTCTGCTGCGGCGTCTTGAAGCGGTTGCGCTTCCATTCCGTCGACGGCAGCACACCCGTCTTTTCGTTATTCAGGTCGATGCCCGTCAGCTGGCCGAAACCGAACGGTTTCATGAAGTCGTGGATAGCATCGATGCCCATGTCGCGACCCAGCTGGTAGTAATAGGTGTTGCACGAAACGACGATGGACTTGTGCATGTCCACCGTGCCATGGCCGCCCACCTTGTCATCGCGGAAGGTGTGGCCGCCGAGGATGAAGAAACCGGGATCGGAAATCGACTGGCTCGGCGTGCGCTTGCCCAATTCGAGTGCGGCCAGCGCCATGAAGGGCTTGAAGGTCGAGCCGGGCGCGTAGGTGCCAGACAGGGGACGGTTGACCATCGGCCGGTCCAGCGAGGTATTGAGTTCGTTCCAGCTTTGCTGGTCGATGCCGTCGACGAACAGGTTCGGGTCGTAGCCGGGCTTCGAGACATACGCCAGGATGTCGCCCGTGGCCGGATCGATGGCCACGGCTGCGCCGCGCCATTCGCCGAACGCTTCCTCGACGACCTTCTGCAGCTCGATGTCGATCGACAGGATCAGATTGTTGCCAGGGGTGGCGGCCGTGCGCGACAGGGTGCGCATGGCGCGCCCGCCGGCCGACACTTCCACCTCTTCATAGCCGGTGGTGCCATGCAGCTGCTTTTCGTAGCTTTTTTCCAGGCCTTCCTTGCCGATATGGTCGGTGCCGTTGTAATTGGCCGCGTCCTCGCCCTCTTCCAGCGCCTTCGCTTCATTGCGGTTGATGCGGCCGATGAAGCCCACCACGTGCGACGCCACCTCGCCCATCGGATACTGGCGGAACAGGCGCGCCTGCACCTCGACGCCGGGGAAGCGGAAACGCTGCGCCGTGAAGCGCGCCACTTCCTCGTCCGTCAATCGCGTGCGCAGCGGCACGCTGACGAAGTTCTTGGATTCTTCCAGCAGCTTCTTGAAGCGGCGGCGGTCCTTGATGTCGATCTGCACCAGGGTCGACAGCTCGTCGATCACGGAATCGAGGCTGGCGCTCAATTTCGAGGGCGTGATTTCCAGCGTATAGGCCGAGTAATTGCGCGCCAGGACCACGCCGTTGCGGTCGAGGATCAGGCCGCGCGTGGGCACGATGGGCACCACGGCGATACGGTTGTCCTCGGCCTTGGTCGCGTAGTCCTCGTGCTTGATCACCTGCAGCCAGATGAAGCGCGCCAGCAGCAGCGAAAAGCAGACGAAGACGAGCGCGCCCAGGATGGTCAGGCGCATGCGGAAAAAATGCAGTTCGCGCTCGGTGTTCTTAAGTTCAGTCATTGCAGGCGCCCGTCAAATCGGCCGGTTATGGTCGCGGTCCACGGCGCGGCGCTGCGGTGCCAGCAAGATCCACGTGACGATGGGCCACAGGGCGACGGCGACGAAGCTCTCGATGAAATTGAGCCAGCCGGGGAAGCGGCCCGAGACGATCAGACGCGTCAGCAATTGCAGCGCCTGCGTCAGCAGCAGCAGCGGCAGCACGTGCAGCGCCTGCGTCATGATGGGGAACCACAGCACGCGGCGGTGCATCATGATGGCGAAGTACGACAGCAAGGTATAGGCCAGCGCATTCTCGCCCAGCAGGGTCGAGTCGTGCACGTCCATCATCAGGCCCATGAAAAACGCCACGCCGATACCGACCTTGCGCGGCTGGTGGATGCCCCAGAAGACCAGCACCAGGGCGACGAAATCGGGCACGCCGACGAACTGCCCCCATGGAAGCAGGTTCAGCAGGAAAGCGCACAGCAGGGAAAACCCGATGAACAGGGGGCTGACCGGCAGCAGGATGTAATGCGGGCGGTTCATCGTGTCGCTTCCTTCGGTGGCACGGCGGCAGGTGTTGGCGTTGCTGCTGGTGTTGCGGCAGGCGCCGCCGGTTTCGGCGCCGGGCTGGCAGGCGGTTTCGCGGCCGGCGCGGTCGCCGCATTGGCGGCCGCTGGTGCCGCAGCGGCAGGCTCCTTGGCGGGATCCTTGATCGGCGCCATCTTGCCGGCGATCTTGCGCCCCGTCTTGACTTCTTCAGCGGGCGGACGCGGCGGAATTTCCGGCGACGTCATCAAGATGAGCAGCTGGGTGTTGCGTTCAATGCCGGCCAGCGGCTGGCAGACGACGCGGCCGAACGGGCCATGCGCATTGCGCTCGACCAGGGTCACGCGCGCCACGGCCAGGCCGGCCGGATACAGGCCGTCGAGGCCCGAGGTAATGACGATGTCGCCGATCTGGATGTCGGCGCTGGGGGCAGTGAAGCGCAGCTCCATGGTGCCGGACTTGCCGCGCCCGATGGCCACGCTGCGCACACCATTGCGCAACAGCTGCACGGGAATGGCCTGCTCTTCATCGGTCAGGAGCGTCACTTCGGAGGTGAACGGGAACACGCGCGTGACTTGTCCCACCACGCCCAGGTTGTCGATCACGGGGCGGCCCAGTTCCACGCCATGCTGGATGCCCCGGTCGAGCACGATCTTGCGCGTGGCCGAATCGCGCGTGTCGTACAGCACTTCGGCCATCATGGTCTTGACAGGCACGCGCTCGCGCGCTTCCATCAACTTGCGCAGGTGGTTGTTTTCAACGATGTTGAGCTGCGCCTGCTGCAGGATCTGCGCCGAGGCGATCTGTTCGTGTTTCAGGTCGCGCACCTGTTTTTCCAGGGCGGACAGCGAAGAAAAATAGTTGCCGACACCAACCGCCACGTCGCGCGGCACCAGGGCTGCCATCTGCACCGGATACAGCACGGTGCCGACGGCCTGGCGCACGGCCGTCAGCGCGTGCATGCGCGAATCGACCAGCAACAGGGCGATTGAAATGCCGGCGAACACCATCATCTTGACGCGGGCGGAGGCGCCTTGTTTGAAAAGTGGCGGAGGACTGTATTCCATGACTTCCAATAATCAGGCCAGGCGCAGTGCGCCAACGTGCAGGCCCCGGTCAAACGCCGGCGCCAAAACCAAAAAAAGGCCGGAGTTGGTTTCCGGCCCTTCTGTCAGATTATTCGTAGGAAAAGATCGAGCCGAGCTTGTCCATACGTTCCAGGGCCATCCCGGAACCGCGCACCACGCAGGTGAGCGGATCCTCGGCCACCAGCACCGGCAGGCCGGTTTCCTCCATCAGCAGGCGGTCCAGGTCGCGCAGCAGTGCGCCGCCGCCCGTCAGCATCATGCCTTTTTCGGCGATGTCGGCGCCCAGTTCCGGCGGCGTCTGTTCCAGCGCGTTTTTCACGGCCGAGACGATGTTGTTCAGCGGGTCGGTCAGCGCTTCGAGGATTTCGTTGCTGGAGATGGTGAACGAACGCGGGATGCCTTCGGACAGGTTGCGGCCCTTGACTTCCATTTCCTTCACTTCCGAGCCAGGGAAGGCCGAACCGATGGCCTTCTTGATGGCTTCAGCCGTCTGTTCGCCGATCAGCATGCCGTAGTTGCGGCGGATATAGTTGACGATGGCTTCATCGAATTTGTCGCCGCCGACGCGCACGGAACCCTTGTAGACCATGCCGCCCAGCGAAATGATGCCCACTTCGGTGGTGCCGCCGCCGATGTCGACCACCATCGAGCCGGTCGCTTCGGACACGGGCAAGCCCGCGCCGATGGCCGCAGCCATCGGTTCTTCGATCAGGTACACCTGCGAGGCGCCGGCGCCCAGGGCCGATTCGCGGATCGCGCGGCGCTCAACCTGGGTCGAACCGCACGGCACGCAAATGATGATGCGCGGCGATGGACGGAAGAATTTCGAGTCGTGCACCATGCGGATGAATTGCTTGAGCATCTGCTCGGTCACGGTGAAGTCGGCGATCACGCCATCTTTCATCGGACGAATCGCTTCGATATTGCCCGGCACTTTGCCCAGCATCTGCTTGGCTTCCTTGCCGACTGCCTGAATGGTCTTCTTGCCATTCGGACCGCCTTCCTGGCGGATGGCGACAACGGATGGCTCGTCCAGGACGATACCGAGGCCGCGTACATAAATAAGGGTGTTGGCCGTGCCCAAGTCAATGGCCAGATCGGTGGAGATATACCTGCGTAAAAAACCAAACATGAGTGTCCTGTAGCGCATCGAGCTGCGCAAAAGCTGTTTATGGGGAGTTTCAAAGCGGGCGCTTTCAGGCACCCTGAAAATCCAAAAGGCGATTTTTCCGGGTTTCGCTTGGCGCTTGCGCAATCTTTTCTATGCTGCGGCAGCAGTCCATCAGCGCCGGCAACGCATTAACCCGCCATTCTACCTTATAATTTGAATGCGATTTGCTCAAAAACCATGGAAAAGTGCGACTCTTGCAGCCGCGAGTTACGCGGCATTCCTCGATTTTTGTGAGCAAAATAGCAGTAAATACCCGCGTTTTATCAAAACGCCAACTTAATACTAATGCGCGGCACTCCGCGCCATTCGCCATGTCCCTGACACTCTCCGACGTAAAACGCATCGCCCACCTGGCCCAACTTGAAATGGCCGACGACCAGGCCGTCACGTCTTTGGCCCAATTGAACAAGATTTTTGCACTGGCAGAACAAATGCAAGCCGTCAATACCGATGGCGTGGCGCCCCTGAGCCACCCGCTGGCCGCCCATATGGACAATATCGCCCTGCGTCTGCGCGAGGACATCGCCACGGAACAGAACCGCCGCGATGCCTACCAGGCCGTGGCGCCGAAGGTACAGGATGGCCTGTATCTCGTGCCCAAGGTCATCGAGTAACTGGCACCTGACATAAGCTACTGCGCGTCGCGATTTGCGGCCTGCGATGCTCACTGTGCTAAAGCACAGCTCCGCTTCTCGGCCACAACTCACTTCCGCTCGCTACGCTTCTGTCAGGCGCTAGAACGGCGCAGTGCACGAATCCCAACCTTGCCGAATAGATAAAAATAGAAACGCCATGCATACAAAATCCATCAAACAGCTGTCCACGCTCTTGCAGAACAAGGAGATTTCCGCCGTTGCGCTGGCGACGCATTTCCTCGACCGCATCGAAGCAGACAACTCGAACGCCTTTTTGCACGTCGACCGTGCCCTGACCCTGGCGCAGGCTGCCGAGGCGGACGCACGCATCGCCGCCGGCACGGCCACGCCATTGACGGGCGTGCCGATCGCGCACAAGGACTTGTTCGTCACCAAAGGCTGGCGCACGACGGCCGGCTCGAAAATGCTGGCCGACTACGCCAGCCCGTTTGACGCCACCGTGGTGGAGAAATTCCGCGCGGCCGGCATGGTCACTCTGGGCAAGGTCAATTGCGATGAATTTGCCATGGGCTCCGGCAACGAGAACTCGGCCTTCGGCGCCGTGCGGAATCCGTGGGACAAGAATGCCGTACCAGGCGGCTCGTCCGGCGGCTCGGCCGCCGCCGTCGCGGCTGGCCTGACGCCAGCGGCCACCGGCACCGACACGGGCGGCTCGATCCGCCAGCCTGCCGCTTTTTGCGGCATCACCGGCATCAAGCCGACGTATGGCCGCGTCTCGCGCTTCGGCATGATCGCCTTTGCCTCGTCGCTGGACCAGGGCGGCCCGATGGCCCGCTCGGCCGAAGACTGCGCCCTGCTCTTGAGCGCCATGGCCGGCTTCGACGAACGCGACTCGACCAGCCTGTCGCCGGAACAGGGTGGCGTGGCGGAAGATTTTTCGCGCGATCTTGACCAGCCCCTCACGGGCTTGCGCATCGGCGTGCCGCGCGAATACTTTGGCGAAGGCTTGGCCAAGGACGTGGAAGCGGCCGTGCGCGGCGCGCTGGCGCAGTATGAAAAGCTGGGCGCCACCCTGGTCGATATCTCGTTGCCGAACACGGCCCTGTCGATTCCCGCCTACTACATGATCGCGCCGGCCGAAGCGTCGTCGAACCTGTCGCGCTACGACGGCGTGCGCTATGGCCACCGCGCCACCGAGTACAAGGACTTGCAGGACATGTACAAGAAGTCGCGCGCGCAGGGCTTCGGCCCGGAAGTACAGCGCCGCATCATGGTCGGAACCTATGTGCTGTGCCACGGCTACTACGACGCCTACTACCTGAAGGCGCAAAAGATCCGTCGCCTGATCGCGCAGGATTTCGACGCCGTGCTGAATGGCCCGAACGCCGTCTGCGACGTCATCATGGGACCGGTCGCGCCGACCGTCGCCTGGGACCTGGGCGACAAGACGGATGACCCGGTGGCGAACTACCTGGCCGACATCTACACCCTGTCGACCAGCCTGGCCGGCCTGCCCGGCATGTCGATTCCATGCGGCTTTGGCGACGGCGAGAAAAACAGCAAGCGCCCCGTCGGACTGCAAATCATCGGCAATTACTTCGGCGAAGCCAGGCTGCTGAACATCGCTCACCAGTTCCAGCAAGTGACGGACTGGCATACGCGCAGCCCTGCAGGCATTTAAGAAAAAATTCGCGCCGCCCAGGCGGCGCCACCAAAAAATAAGCGAGAACACTATGCAATGGGAAGTCGTCATCGGTCTTGAGAACCACGTGCAGCTCACGACCGAATCCAAAATTTTCAGCGGTTCGCCGATCAAGTACGGCGCCGAAGCCAACACGCAAGCGAGCCCAGTCGACCTGGCGCTGCCAGGCGTGCTGCCCGTGATGAACAAGCAGGCCGTCGACCGCGCGATCCGCTTCGGCCTGGCCGTCGGCGCCACCGTCGCGCCGCACTCGGTCTTCGCGCGCAAGAACTATTTTTATCCGGATTCGCCGAAGGGCTACCAGATCAGCCAATTCGAAGACCCCGTCGTCATCGGCGGCGCCCTGACCTTCGGCTATGAAAAGGATGGCGAATTCGTCACCAAGACGGTCAACCTGACGCGCGCCCACCTGGAAGAAGACGCCGGCAAATCGCTGCACGAAGATTACGCAGGCATGAGCGGCATCGACTTGAACCGCGCCGGCACGCCGCTGCTGGAAATCGTCTCGGAACCGGAAATCCGCAGCGCCGCCGAAGCCGTGGCCTACGCCAAGGCGCTGCACTCGCTGGTCATGTGGTTGGGCGTGTGCGACGGCAACATGCAGGAAGGCTCGTTCCGCTGCGACGTCAACGTTTCCGTGCGCCCCGTCGGCCAGAAGGAATTCGGCACCCGCTGCGAAATCAAGAACCTGAACTCCTTCCGCTTCATCGAAGAAGCCGTGCACGTGGAAGTGCGCCGCCAGATCGAACTGATCGAAGAAGGCGGCAAGGTTGTGCAGGCGACGCGTTTGTACGATCCGGACCGCAAGGAAACGCGCGAAATGCGCAGCAAGGAAGACGCGCAGGATTACCGCTACTTCCCGGACCCGGACTTGCCGCCGCTGGTCATCTCGCAAGCGTGGATCGACACCGTCAAGGCATCGATGCCGGAACTGCCGGCCGCCATGCGCGCCCGTTTCATCAGCGAATACGCGCTGCCGGACTACGATGCGCTGGTGCTGACGCAATCGAAAACCATGGCCACCTATTTCGTCGCCGTGGTCGACAAGGCCGGCAAGGAAAACGCCAAGGCCGCCGCCAACTGGCTGATGGGCGACGTGTCGTCGACCCTGAACCGCGAAGGCGTGGACCTGGATGACGCGCCCGTCTCCGCCGCGCAGCTGGCCGCCATGCTCAAGCGCATCGCCGACGGCACGATCTCGAACAAGGCGGCAAAGGAAGTCTTCGCCGGCATGTGGGAAGCAAAGTCCAGCGACGAGCATCTGGTCGACGCCATCATCGACGCCAAGGGTCTGAAGCAGATCTCGGATTCGGGCGCCCTGGAAGCCATCGTCGATGAAGTACTGGCGGCCAACGCCAAGTCGGTGGAGCAATACCGCGCCGGCAAGGAAGCGGCCATCAACGCGCTGATCGGCCAGGCCATGAAAGCATCCAAGGGCAAGGCCAACCCGGCCCAGCTGACGGAACTGCTGAAGGCCAAGCTGGCGGGCTAACTCTCCCCCATCCCCAAAAAAGACGCTGCGGCGTCTTTTTTTTCGCCTGTACGCATCGTTTATAAACAGTATTGTCTAGACTTTTCCTCTTCCTTCAAGGGCATTTGCAGACCGCCTCAAATTAAAGTATACATTTTTGTCTACAAGGTTTAATCTAGCCATATTGAATTTCAGGCAAGAGGAAAACAGCATGACCAAGACGCACGACATCCCGAAACCGACGGCAGCCGAACTCGATCTGCTGCAGGCACTGTGGCCGCTGGGCGCCGCCACGGCCAAGCAGGTGCACGAGGCGATGGCGCTGGCCAAGCCTGCCATCACGTATGGCACCGTGCTGCGCCTGATGCAGATCATGCACGGCAAGGGCTTGCTGATCCGCGACGCAAGCCAGCGTTCGCACGTGTATGCGCCGGCCCAAGCGCAGGACAGCCTGCAGACGAATCTGCTCAAGGAATTGATGCAGAAAGCCTTTGCCGGTTCGGCCAAGGCACTGGTGCTGGCGGCGCTGCGCACGGGCGTGTCGCGCGCCGAACGCGAGGAAATCGAAAAAATGCTCAAGGACGATCAGTCATGAACGGCTTCGTGCCGGCGCTAGGCTGGACCCTGCTGCACTTCCTGTGGCAAGGCTTGCTGATCGGCTGCGCCACGGCGCTGGCGTGGGCGGCCCTGCGCAATGCGCGTGCGGAGGCGCGCTACGCCGTCGGTTGCGGCGCCCTGCTGGCCTGCCTGGCATGGCCGACGGCGGGCTTGTGTCTGCGCCTGGCCGGCGGCGATGTCACCGGCGCCCGGTACTCCAGCGCCTTGCTGCCGACCGCCCTGCTGGCGCCCGACAGCCTGCCCGACCTGGACCTGCTGCTGCGCGCCATCGTCGGCGTGTGGGCGCTGTGCGCCGCCGTGCTGGCCGTGCGCATGGCGATGGGCATGCTGTGGATAGAGCGCAGCGCCAGGAACACCGGCGCCACGCATGGACAACTGCAGACAAGGCTGTCGCGCATGGCCCAGGATGCCGGCGTGACGCGGCCCGTGCGGCTGCGCGTGCTAAACGGCATCGCCAGCCCGCTCACGGCCGGCATCTGGCGCCCCATGGTGCTGGTGCCCGCTTCGCTGGTCACCGGCATGCCGCCGCACCTGCTCGACGCGCTGCTGGCGCACGAACTGGCGCACATCCGGCGCCACGACTATCTGATCAACCTGCTGCAAAACGCCATCGAGGCGCTGCTGTTCTTCCACCCGGCCGTCTGGTGGATTTCACGCGGCGTGCGCCTCGAACGCGAACACATTGCAGATGATTTCGCAGCAAGACAACTGGGCGAACCGCGGCGTCTGGCTCTTGCACTCTCGGAACTGGAACGCCTCCAGTTCTCAACCCACCACCTGGCCCAGGCGGCCAACGGAGGAGATCTTATGTCACGTATCAAACGATTGCTGCGCCCCGCACCACAAACCCTGAACTGGAAAGCGGCCGTGCCGCTGCTGGCCCTGGCCGGCGCCTGCCTCGGCATCTACGGCCAGGCCATGGCCGCCGACAGCGCACCCGTGCTGGAACGCCGCCCCGTCATCGACTTTGGCGTCTGCGGCAAGCCGGTCTGGCCAGCCGCATCGCTGCAGGCGAAGGAAGAGGGCACGGTCAACATGTCCTTCGACGTGAATGCCAGCGGCAAGGTAACGGGATCGAGCGTGGTCAAAAGCAGCGGCCATCCGGCCCTCGACGAGGCGGCGCGCAGCGGCATCGCCAAGTGCACGTTCAAGCCGGCCCTCGCTGGCGGCAAGCCGGTCAGCGCCAGCGTCAAGGTGCAATACGTCTGGAGCCTGAACTAAAAGCAGCGGCGGCGGCGTTGCAACATCGCAGCAGCGCTGCCGCCACCCGCTTGCGGGTATGATCATGGATTCTTCCACGCACCTGTGAACACGCCATGAACAAGATCAAAACCGGCCTGGTGGGCTACGGCTTTGCCGGCTCCACCTTCCACGCTCCCGTCCTGTCCACCATCGAGGCCCTGGAACTGACGGCCGTCGCTTCCAGCAAGCCGGAGCTCGTACACAAGGATTGGCCGCACGCGACCGTGTATGCGGAAGCGGCACAGCTGTTTGCCGATCCGTCCATCGAACTGGTCGTCATCGCCGCGCCCAACGAAGCGCATTTCAGCCTGGCGCAGGCGGCCCTGCAAGCGGGCAAGCACGTGGTGGTCGACAAGCCATTCACCATTTCCAGCACCGAAGCACAGAGCCTGATCGCGCTGGCAAAAGAGCGCAAGCTGGTGCTCAGCGTATATCACAACCGCCGCTGGGATGGCGACTTCCTGACCCTGAAAGCGCTGCTGGCACAGGGCACCCTGGGGCGTATCGCCAGCGTCGAATCGCATTTCGACCGTTTCCGCCCCGAGATCCGCCAGCGCTGGCGCGAGTCCGGCGCGCCGGGCGGCGGTTTGCTGTACGACCTGGGCCCGCACATGCTGGACCAGGCCATGCAGCTGTTCGGCCAGCCGGAAAAGCTGTACGCCGATATCGTCCTGCAGCGCGATGGCGCGCAAGCCGTCGACTACATGCACATCGTCCTGTACTACGACCGGCTGCGCGTGGTGCTGCAGGCGGGCTGCCTGGTGAAGGCGCCGACGGCGCGTTTCGCCGTGCATGGCGACAAGGGCAGTTTCGTGAAGTTTGGCCTCGATCCGCAGGAAGATGCCCTGAAGGCGGGCGGCAGGCCGGGACAGCCCGGCTGGGGCGTGGACCCCGTGCGCGGCGCGCTGCACCTGGGCACGCAGCCGGACGGCCATTTCGAACACCTCGAGATGCAGGCGGGCCGCTACCAGGACTTTTACCAGGGCATGGCCGACGCCATCCGGCACGGCGCACCGGCGCCCGTGGCAGCCGAAGATGCGGCAGCGACGATACGCCTGATCGAACTGGCGCTGCAAAGCGCGGCCGAAGGGCGCGTGCTCGCAGTCAGTTGATCGACGTCAGTTGATAACGAAGGCCAGCACCACGGCGCCCAGCGCCAGCAGGGCCAGGCCGCAAAGGAACAGCAGTTCGCCCCACCATTCGTGGCGCAAGCGCGACTGGCCGGGGCGCAGCGACATGAACGAGAGCACGGCGCTGACGAGAAAGACGATGGCATCGATGGCCAGCAGCTTGTCGATGGCCACGCGTACCTCGCCGCGCGGTGCCAGGTGCCCGATCGACAGCACCGTCATGCACACGCCGACCATCGTCGCCGACGTGGGCAGGATATGGGCAGACAAACCGCGCGCCGGCACACCCCGCTCGGGCGCCTTGCCGTCGCCCGGCATCAAGGCCGGCCCTGGTTCGTTCCCGCCGGCCAGACCAGCTCCACGCGCGCGGACGATCCCGCCTTGACCTGCACCTTGCGTTCCAGTGTCTTGCCGGCCAGCGTGGCGCGCAGGCTGTAGCTTCCCGGCGGCAGTTTCGCCAGCAGGAACGGTCCGCTGGCCGTCGTTTCCAGCACCGGCGCGCCCTTGGCGTCGCGTACTTCCAGCTTCACGTCGGAGGCAAATTCCGCCTTGCCCGCCGCTTGCACGGAAAACACGAGACTCAAGGGCCAATGCCGGCTGGCGCCCTTGATGGCCGTCGATTCATCGAGGCCGATGCCGCCGCTCAGGTATTCCACCGCCCCGCTTTTCTGCACGGGCGGCAGTGCGCTGTCGGTTTGGGCCTGCGCCGCACTTCCCAGCAACAGCCCGGCGGCCAGCATTACCGCCGCCAGGTTCAAGGTACCGCGTCTGTCTGGTGCCATCTCACTCTCCTCATGTCGGTTGAATCAAGATAGGAAGCGCAGCTTAGGCCAGTCTTAGGTTAGCGCCGGCGCATGGCCTCGGCGATCTTTTGGTCCGTCTTGTACTGGCTCAGCGCATATACGGCCCAGATCGTCGCTGGCAGCCAGCCGATCAAGGTGATTTGCAGGATCAGGCAAATGATGCCGGCGATCGGACGGCCGATCGTGAAAAAGGTCAGCCACGGGAGTAACAGGGCAATCAGCAAGCGCATCGTTCGTTCCTTGAGTATTCCCCTGTACCGCGGGGACCGGGCCGGCATGCGCCGGCGGTGAATTCAGTTGAACCGATTATAACGATACTGGCGCCTCACGGCGCTACGGGTGCCAGCAGTTTCTCCATCCACGCCAGGATGGCCGCGAAGATCACGTCGCGGTTCACTTCATTGAAATTCTCGTGATAATTGGCCGGATAGTAGTGATAGTCGAGCAAGCCATCGGGCACGCTGCGCAGCATGCTCTCCGTGGCGCGGCTGTTGGCCAGCTTGTCGTCGCCCGCCACCACGGCGAACAGGGGGAAGCGCCAGTCCGACAAGCCACCCGCCAATTCCTTTTGCGCCGACGTCAGCGCATGGGCAAAGCGCACCGACGCCGCACTGGCGCGTATGCCGTCGCGCTCGTCCTGGAAATGGCGCGCGGTGATGGTTTGATCGTGCGTCAGCAGCATGGTCAAATTTCCTAGCGGCACCTTCATCATGGGGAAGCGCTGCGCCAGCCAGCCCGATAGCATCTGCAGCACCTTCGGCACGGGAATCGCATTCACGTAATACGGCGATGAGATGATGAAGCCTTTGATCGCCGGGTCGCCCGCGAAGCGCCGCAGCCCCAGGTGCGTGGCGATCAGGCCGCCCATGGAATGGCCCATGACGAATACGGGCAAGCCCGGATACGCCTGCTTGACCCAGGCGAGGAACAGCTCCGCGTCGTCGAGGAAGGCATCGAACGAAGGGATATCGACCTTGCGCTTGCCATCGTGGCCCACCATGTCGAAGCTGACGGTGGCGAAGCCGTGCTGGCGGAAATACAGCGCCGGCGTGACGTAATCGCCCGCATGCGCCATGCCGCCGTGGATCGCCAGGATCACTGCACGTGGCGGGATGTGCTCCGGCTGCCAGATGTGGATTGGCCGCTCGACCTGGTCGCTGCACAGCAGGCTGGCCATCTTGTCTTCTGAAAAACGCATCGCTGCTCCTGTCATGCCCTGTCACGCCTTCAGATGATCGATCAACTGGCGCGCATACAGGGGTAATTCACTGAACTGGCGCACGCAGATTGTCAGATTGCGTACCGACCAGGGATCGGATAATTCAAGGCAGCGCAGCGCCATCGTCTGCTGGCAGCGGCTGGCAGCCGCCAGCGGCACCACGCTGATGCCCACGCCGCTGGCCACCATGCGGCAGACGGCATCGAAACTGCGCAGGCGCACGCGCACCTTCAACGGACGCCCCAGGCGCGCCGCATGCATGCCCAGGTACTGCTGCATCGCGCTGTCATCGGCCAGGCCGATGAAATCGTGATCCAGCACGCTGGCGAAGTCGACGACGCCATCCTGGCCCAACGCGCGGTGGTGCACGCCGTCGGCCGCGGCGATGACCACCAGCCGGTCGGGGCGGAACAGGAACGTCTGCAAGCCGCGCATGTCGACCGAGTCGGACACGATGCCCATGTCGGCCAGCCCTTCCGAGACAGCCTTGACGATATCGTAACTGAGGCGCTCTTCCAGGTCGATGGTCAGGTTCGGATGGCGGTCGAGAAAAGCGCCTAGCGCCTCGGGCAAGAACTCGCTGAGCGCGGCCGTATTGCACAGCAGCCGCAACTGCCCTTTCAAGCCGCGCGCAAATTCGCCAAGCTCGCCGCGCATTTTCTCCATTTGCAGCAGCACCAGGCGCGCATGATGCAGCAAGGTCTGGCCCACGGGCGTCGGCTCCACACCGCGCCGCCCGCGCAGCAGCAGGGGCATGCCCAGCATCTCTTCCATGCCGCGCACGCGCGCGCTGCTGGAGGCCAATGCGAGATGGCTGCGCGCGGCGCCCGCCGTCAGGCTGCCCGCCTCCACCACGTTGACAAACAGCTGCAAATCGACCAGATCAAAGCGCATGGCGGCTCTCCTTTTCGCCATCTTATCAGCCTTCGTATTTTACTAAGGCTGACTCAAAATAATCCACCTTGGCGAAATCCCCGGGCAAGCGCAGAATCCACGCAAAATCACTCTGGATAAAAAAGATGGAGACGTCATTCCTGCTGGCTGTCGGCGCCAGCTTCCTCGTCGCTGGCTTCGTCAAGGGCGTAGTCGGATTGGGCTTGCCGACGGTAGCCATGGGCACGCTCAGCCTTGTCATGCCGCCCGTGCAGGCGGCAGCCCTGCTGATCGTGCCATCGATGGTGACGAACGTCTGGCAACTGGCGGTGGGTCCCGGCCTGCGCGCCCTGCTGCGCCGTTTGTGGCCCATGCTGGCGGCCGTCATGGCGGGCACCCTGGCGGGTGGCGCCCTGCTGCCGACCGACAGCGGGACCTGGGCCGTCGTCGCGCTGGGCGTGGCGCTAATGCTGTACGCGCTGGCCGGCCTGTTCTCGCTGCAGTTGCGCGTACCGGCCCGACACGAAGCGTGGCTGGGGCCCGTCGCGGGCGCGGCGACAGGGCTGGTGACGGCCGCCACGGGCGTGTTCGTCATCCCCGCCGTGCCATATCTGCAGGGACTGGGGCTGGGGCGCGATGCACTGGTGCAGGCGCTGGGCCTGGCGTTTACGGCATCGACCGTGGCGCTGGCGGCCAGCCTGGCCCTGCACGGCGACTTCAGCCTGGGCGCGGCGGGCGCCTCCGCGTATGCGCTGCTGCCGGCGCTGGCCGGCATGCTGGCCGGTCAATGGCTGCGCGGACGCATCGCGCAGCAGGTATTCAAACGGTGTTTTTTTGCCGGGCTGTTCGCCCTGGGCTTGCATGCGGCGCTCAAGCCATGGCTGGCGTGATGCAGATAGACTGGCAAGGGGACAGCGCGCTGTGCGCGTGGATCGACGGCCAGCAGGTGGCCATGCTCGACATCAGCAAGTGCGGGGACGGGGTGACGGTGAACATGCTGTTCGTGAAACCGCCATTCCGGCGGCGCGGCATCGGCGGCGCGCTGCTGCGGCGGCTACTGCAATGCCATCCGCAAGCTGCCACCGCCTGCAGCGACCCGCGGCTGCGGGCGCTGCTGGACAAGACGACTTAAATACCGTAGCGCGTGCGGTAGGCGGAAACAGCCTCTTTATGTTTCAGCAGTTCCGGATCGGCGCCCGCGCCATTCAGGTAGCCGAACAAGTCGTCCAGATTGCCGATCGAGATGACGGGGATGCCGTACTGTTTCGACACTTCCTGCACCGCAGAACTTGGCGACAGCTGGCCGTCCGGGCCGGAACGCTCCATGCGGTCCAGGGCGATCAGCACGGCGCATGGCTCGGCGCCGGCGGCACGGATCATGTCCACCGATTCGCGCACCGAGGTGCCGGCCGAGATCACATCGTCAATGATGACGACCTTGCCATGCAGCTTGGCGCCGACGATGGTGCCGCCTTCGCCATGGTCCTTGGCTTCCTTGCGGTTGAAGGCGAACGAAGTGTTGCGGCCCTTGCCGGCCAGCGCCACGGCGGTGGCCGATGCCAGGGTGATGCCCTTGTAGGCGGGGCCGAACAGCATGTCGAATTCGACGCCCGAGTCGAGCAGGGTCTGCGCGTAGAACTGCGCCAGCTCGGCCAGGGTGGCGCCGTCGTGGAACAGGCCCGCATTGAAGAAGTACGGCGACTGGCGTCCGGCCTTGGTGGTGAACTCGCCGAACCGCAAGACTCCCTTGGATACTGAAAACGCGATAAACTGCTGGCGTAAATTATTCACATTAGCCTCATTTTTTAAAAGTGCCTGTATTTTAATCCGCGCGCACCGGCGAGACAATCGCCATGCCGCGCCCGCCGGCCCCGTCCAGCGCCCTTTCACTCTCGACCTATGCCAAAAATTATCTCCGCCAACCTGAACGGCATCCGTTCCGCCGCCAAAAAAGGCTTTTTCAACTGGATGGGCACGCAAACGGCCGATTTCATCTGCGTACAGGAATTGAAGGCGCAACTGCCCGACATGACGCCGGAATTCCTCAACCCGCACGGCTACCATGGCCATTTCCACTACGCCGAGAAAAAGGGCTATTCCGGCACAGGCGTGTACAGCAAGGTCGAACCGGACGCCGTGCATATCGGCTTCGGCAGCCCCGAATTCGATGCCGAAGGCCGCTATGTGCGCTGTGATTTTGGCAACCTGTCCGTCATTTCCGTGTACTGCCCGTCCGGCTCGTCCGGCCCGGAACGCCAGGAAGCCAAGTTCCGCTTCATGGAACTGTTCCTGCCGCACCTGCTGGCATTGAAGGCGCTGGGCCGCGAAGTGGTCATCTGCGGCGACTGGAACATCGCCCACCATGAAATCGACCTGAAAAACTGGAAGGGCAACAAGAAGAATTCCGGCTTCCTGCCCGAGGAACGCGCATGGCTGACGCGCGTCTTCGACGAAGTGGGCTTTGTCGACGTACACCGCGGCCTGGACAAGCGCGAAGACCAGTACACCTGGTGGAGCAACCGCGGACAAGCCTACGCGAAAAACGTGGGCTGGCGCATCGACTACCACGTCGCCACGCCCGGCATCGCGGCCCAGGCGCATACGGTCAGCGTCTACAAGGACGAGCGTTTTTCCGACCATGCGCCGCTGATCATCGATTACACGCTCAAGAGCTGATCTTTGACACGTCGCGGGTGGTGTCGGCTTACGCCTGATCTGCCGTAGGTCGGATTAGGTCCGCTGGAGCGTAATCCGACAACATTGTTGGCTGTGTCCTTGGTGGCGTGGGTTACGCGAGCACGCGCCGGCTTTCGAAATGGCGCATCTCGCCCGTCAACGGGTCGGCAAATTCGATGGCCCGCGCCAGCAGCTGCAAGGGCTGCGACATGTCGTCTTCCTTGCACGGCAGGGCCACCGGGTAAAACGCATCGTTGACGATGGGGATGCCCAGCGACGCCAGGTGCACGCGCAGCTGGTGCTTGCGCCCCGTGTGCGGCTGCAGCCGGTACAGGTTGACGTCGCCGCGCTCTTCGATCACGTCGATGATGGTTTCCGAATTCGGCTCGCCTGCTTCCTCGCGCATGAGGAAAAACTGCTCGCCTTCGACCATGCGGCTGCGGTAGGCAAATGGAAAATCGCGGCCATCGAGGCGCGGCGCCAGCGCCTCGTACGTCTTGCGCACTTCGCGGCGCTGGAACAGCGATTGATACGCGCCGCGGCTGGCGATCTGGCGCGAAAAAATCACCACGCCGGCCGTCTCGCGGTCAAGGCGATGGATCGGCGTCAGCTCGGCGCAGTCCAGCTTTTTCTTCAGGCGCGTCAGCAGGGTCTCCTGCACGAAACGCCCGGCCGGCGTCATGGGCAGGAAGTGCGGCTTGTCGACCACGATCAAATGCTCGTCCTGGAACAGGATCTCTTCCTGGAACGGGATCGGCGTTTCGCGCTCCAGCTCGCGGTAGTAAAAAATGCGCATGCCGCGCCGGTATGCGCTGTCGGGCGCCAGCACGGCGCCGTCACCGTTGACCACTTCGCCGCGCGCCATGCGGTCCCGCCATTGCGCGGCGCTGATCTGCGGATAGCGCTCGAGCAGAAACGCCAGCATATCGGGCCACTGCCCTTCCGGCAGCCACAGGTAGCTGGGCGCCACACCGTCGCGCATGGGCAAGGGTGCGGCGGTGTGGCGGTTCGACATCCTAGCGCTGCGCGATGGCGTTGCTGCGGTATGGCGGCAAGGCATCCACGCTGACACCCTTGCTGCGCGCGTACAGGGGTAGCACTTGCGTCATGTGGCTGTTCATCTGCGAGATGCGGTCCTTGCCCGACGGGTGGGTCGAGAGGAATTCCGGCGGCGCGCCCGCGCTCACGGCCGCCATCTTCTGCCACAGCACCACGCCGGCGCGCGGATCGAAGCCGGCGCGCGCGGCCAGGTCCATGCCGATCAGGTCCGCTTCGCGTTCATCGTCGCGCGAGAATTTCAGCATCACACCCTTGGCCGCCATATTCGTGGCGGTACTGGTCAGATTCGGGTCGACGCCGAGCCAGGCCGACAGGCCGGCGCCGGCCAGCTTGGCGCCGACGGCGGCCAGGTTGCCCTTGCCGGCCTGCGCCTGCGAATGTTCGCGCAAGGCGTGCGAGATTTCATGGCCCATGACGACGGCCACTTCATCGTCGGTCAGGTTCAGCTTGGTGATGATGCCGCTGTAAAAGGCGATCTGCCCGCCCGGCATGCAAAAGGCGTTGACCTCGTCCGAGTTGAGCAGGTTGATCTGCCAGTTCCAGCTGGCCGCCGCCTCGTTCCAGCGCGTGGCGAACGGGATGATGCGCTGGGCGATGGCGCGCAGGCGTTTCACTTGCGGATCGCTGTCCGGCACCAGCGCATTTTTTTCCTTCGCTTCGTTGACCAGCTGCGTATATTGCTGCTTCGATTGTGCATTGAAATCGGCGCCGCCGGCAAAGATGCGCGAGGTCGACAAGGGACGCACCTTGATGCCATCCTGTACTGTCGCCTGCTGGGCGGAGACGGACAGGGGCGCCAGCGCGGTGGCCGCGCACAGGCTGGCCAGGACGGTGTAACGTTTAAGGGATATTGGTGCCATTGGCAGACCTCCATGGAGCGATTTTAGGCAGCATCATCATGGCCGGGAAGGCCAGGAAGAAGCAAACGATGAAAAACGAGAACCAGCCCAGCTCGGCGACGAGGAAGCCCACCGAGGCATTGATCAGGGTGCGCGGCACGGCGCTCAGGCTGGAAAACAAGGCATATTGCGTGGCCGTGTAGCGCGGGTCCGTGGTGCGCGACAGGAACGCGACAAAGGCGGCCGCACCCAGGCCCAGGCTGGCGAAAGCTTCGAAGCCGATCACGGCGCTCAATAGCATGGTGTTCGGCCCCACCTGCGCCAGCCAGGCGAATCCGAGGATGGCGATGGCCTGCAGCGCGCCAAACACCCACAGGCCCCGGTTGATGCCCAGCTTGAGCATCCAGATGCCGCCCACCACGCCGCCGGCCAGGCTGGCCCAGAAACCCGTGGTATTGGCGGCCAGGCCGATCTGCGTCATGGAAAATCCCAGGTCGAGATAAAACTTCGTCGCCAGCGCCGTGGCCATGCTGTCGCCGATTTTGTAGAGTAATACGAAGGCGAGGATCCACATTGCGTTACGCCAACCATCACGCGCGATGAACTCCTGGAACGGCAAGATGATCGCTTCGCGCATGGTCTTCGGCGGCGAGCCATACACGGTCGGCTCCCTGATCAGCAAGGTGCACACGAGGCCTGGCAGCATGAAGGCGGCCGTGATCCAGAAAACGGGCTGCCACGGCATGCGGTCGGCCAGGATCAGCGACAGCGCACCCGGCACCATGCCCGCCACTTTATACGCGTTGACGATGACGGCGGCGCCCAGGCCCTGCTCGTTATCGCTGAGGATTTCGCGCCGGTAGGCGTCGATGACGATATCCTGGCTGGCCGACAGGAAGGCCACGCCGCCGGCGGCGGCCGCGATCAGGCCGATCTGCGTGAGCGGATCGAGCATGCCCATGCCGCCGATGGAAAAGAACAGTGCCACCTGCGTCAGGGCCATCCAGCCGCGCCGGCGTCCCAGTCCCAGGATGCGGTAGCGGTCCATCAGGGGCGCCCACAGGAATTTCCAGATGTACGGAAACTGCACCAGGGCGAACAGCCCCAGCGCCTTGACGTTCAAGCCCGACTTGGCCAGCCATGCCTGCAGCAGGTACAGCAGGATGAACAGGGGCAAGCCGGAACTGAAGCCCAGCACCAGCACGGCCAGCATGCGGCCATTGGCATAGGAACGCCAGCCTGGCGCCGGGCTTGTGGTCATCAATGCACCGCTTTTTTACGCAGGCGGAAGACGGCCAGGTCGCCGCGCAGGTTCGGCAGCACGGAGACCATCTTGCCTTCGGCCAGGGCCACGCATTCGATCACTTCCAGGCCGCATTCCTCGGCCAGTTCGCGGAAGTCATTGATGGTTGCGCAGCGTACGTTGGGCGTGTCATACCACTGGTAAGGCAGCGATTTCGACACGGGCATGCGGCCTTTGAGCAGCGCCACGCGGTGCGGCCAGTAGGCGAAGTTGGGGAACGAGACGATGGCCTCGGCGCCCACGCGCACGATGTCGCGCAGCAACGGCTCGACCTGCTTCATCATCTGCAAGGACGACAGGCACAGCACCGTATCGAAGCTGTTGTCGCCAAAGATCGCCAGGCCCTTCTCCATGTCTTGCTGGATCACGTTCACGCCGCGCACGGTACTGGCCAGCACCTTGTCATCGGCGATCTCGATGCCGTAGCCGCTGCACTCCTTGTCGCTTTGCAGATACTGCAGCATCACGCCTTCGCCGCAGCCCACGTCCAGCACATGCGCGTTGTTCGGCACCCAGTGGGCGATGAAGGCCAGGTCGGGGCGCAGCGCGCTCAATTCGTCAAAAGTCATGCGGTCTCCTTCGCGCCCTGGCGGACGGCGGTGTGCTGTGCAGGAGCGGGCAAGCCCGCCCCGATGTCGTTCCATACCTGGCCATAATAGGCGCGCACCATGTTCATGTAGCGCGCATCTTCCAGCAGGAAGGCGTCGTGGCCGTGCGGCGCATCGATTTCCGCATACGTGACCTGGCGGCGGTTGCATACGAGCGCTTCGACAATCTCCCGGCTGCGCTCGGGCGAAAAGCGCCAGTCGGTGGAAAACGAGGCGAGGAAGAACTTGGCCTTCGTGCCCGACAGGGCCTTGGCCAGGTCTCCGCCATGCGCGCGCGCCGGATCGAAATAATCGAGCGCCTTGGTGATCAAGAGATACGTGTTGGCGTCGAAGTATTCGGAAAACTTGTCGCCCTGGTAGCGCAGATAAGATTCGATCTCGAAGTCGATGCCGAAGCCGAATTTGTAGTCGCCCGTCTGCGCCGCGTCGCGCAGCTTGCGGCCGAATTTCTCGGCCATGTCATCGTTCGACAGATACGTGATGTGGCCCACCATGCGCGCCACGCGCAAGCCGTTCTTCGGCACCACGCCATGGGCATAGAAATCGCCGCCATGGTAATCGGGATCGGACAGGATGGCCTGGCGCGCCACGTCATTGAAGGCGATATTCTGCGCCGACAGCTTGGCCGTCGAGGCGATTACCACGCAGTGGCGCAGGCGCTCGGGGAACATGATGCTCCACGCCAGCGCCTGCATGCCGCCCAGGGATCCCCCCATCACGGCGGCAAACTGCCTGACGCCCAGTTCATCGGCCAGGCGCGCCTGCGCGCTGACCCAGTCTTCCACCGTCACGACGGGGAAGGAGGCGCCATACGGCTTGCCGGTGGCGGGATTGGTGTGCATGGGGCCCGTCGAACCGAAGCAGGAACCCAGGTTGTTGACGCCGATGACGAAGAATTTGTTGGTATCGAGCGGCTTGCCGGGACCAACCATATTGTCCCACCAGCCCGTGCTTTTCGGTTCATCCGCGTAGACGCCGGCCACGTGGTGCGAGGCGTTCAGGGCGTGGCAGACCAGCACCGCGTTCGATTTGTCGGCGTTCAGGGTGCCGTAGGTTTCATACATCAACATATAGTCTTGCAGCGATGCTCCGCTTTGCAGCTGCAAGGGTTGCGCAAAATACATGGTTTGCGGCGAAACGATTCCAATGGATGACATGTGTGTCGGTTTATAAAAGGAGGTTGGCCCCACGGGCCATAGTCGATGCAGCACCGCGATGATAGGTGCTGCAACTTTAGCATCAGGACACATCTTGCCGCGCGCGATGTGTCCCGATGCCGATAGGGTGACAGTTTACATGAGCTGCAACTGTTGTACGGCTTCCGCGATCACATTTGGTTCCATGGAACGCATAATTTTGCGCATTTGTGGCGCAATCAGGCCCAGGTCGCTGTTGAGGATCTCTTGCTTGACCGCCAATAGTTGCGCCGGATGCATGGAAAACTCGCGCAGCCCCATGCCCAGCAGCAAGCGCGTGAGCTTCACGTCGCCCGCCATTTCACCACAGACGGCCACGTCGATGCCCGCCTTGTGGCCGGCGGCGATCGTCATGGAGATCAGTTGCAGCACGGCCGGGTGCAGCGGGTTGTACAAATGCGCCACCTCATAATCGACGCGGTCGATGGCCAGCGTGTACTGGATCAAGTCATTCGTGCCGATCGACAGGAAATCCATGCGCTTGACAAACATGGGCAGGGCCAGCGCCGCGGCCGGGATCTCGATCATGGCGCCCACTTCGACCTCGTCGTCGAACTTGACGCCCTCCTCGCGCAGGCTGGCCTTCGCCTGCGCGATCATGGCCAGCGACTGGTCGATCTCGAACGCATGCGCCAGCATGGGAATCAGGATGCGCACCTTGCCAAAGGCGGAGGCGCGCAAAATGGCCCGCAGCTGCGTCAGGAACAGTTGCGGCTCGGCCAGGCAGTAACGGATGGCGCGCAAGCCCAGGGCGGGATTCAATGCCGTATGGTCGGCCTGGTCGAGCGGCTTGTCGGCGCCGATGTCCAAGGTGCGGATCGTCACCACGCGTCCCTTCATCGACTGCACCGTGTTGCGGTAAGCTTCGAACTGCTCGTCCTCTGTGGGAATCTTGTGGGCGCGGCCCATGAACAGGAATTCGGAGCGGAACAGGCCCACGCCGCTGGCGCCCGATTCCAGCGCAAACGGGCAATCCTCGGGCAACTCGATATTCGCCAGCAGGGTGATGGGCGTGCCGCATTTGGTCACGGCCGGCGTCTTTTTCAGCTTGCCCAGCTTTTTGCGCGCGCGCTGCATGGCCGTCTGGCGCTCGCGGTACTGTTCCAGCACCAGGGCGCTGGGGTTGGCGATAACGACGCCGGCATCGCCGTCGATGATCAGCCAGTCGTCCTGCTCGATCAGCATCGACGCCTGCGACATGCCGACGGCGGCCGGGATATCCAGGCTGCGCGCGACGATGGCCGTGTGCGAGTTCTGCCCGCCCACGTCGGTGATGAAGCCGATGAAGGAACGGTCGCGGAACTGCAGCATGTCGGCTGGCGAGATATCGTGCGCGACGACGATCATCTGCGCCATCAATTCATCTTCGGCGGCCGCCTTGGGCAACAGCTGCTCGGTGCCCAGCAAGACTTTCAAGACGCGTTCGGCAACCTGCTGGATGTCGGCCTTGCGTTCGCGCAGGTACGGGTCTTCGATTTCGTCGAACTGGGCCGACAATTCATCGATCTGCGTGAGCAGCGCCCATTCGGCGTTGTAGTGACGCTTGCGGATGATGTCGAGCGGCGCTTCGGAAATCATCGGATCGGACAGGATCAGCGCGTGCACGTCGATGAAGGCGCCCAGTTCCGTGGGCGCATCCTTGGGCAGCTCGTTCCACAGGGTTTGCAGTTCCTTGTGGACGGTGGCGATGGCGCTTTGCAGGCGCTGGACTTCGGCTTCGATCTGTTCCTGGGCGACCAGGTAATGTTTGACGTCAAGGGCGGCCGGCGCCAGCAGATGCGCGCGGCCAATGGCGATGCCGCGGGAGACCGGGATGCCGTGGAGCGTGAAAGATGCCATGGGGTGACCTGTCGGAATGCGGCTGCGGCTGCGTTCGGCGGGCATTACTCGCCTTCGCCAAACCTGTCATTAATCAGGGCGGTGAGCGCATCGACACATGCCAGCTCATCATCGCCCTCGGCTTCCAGGGTCACTTTCGCGCCCTTGCCGGCGGCCAGCATCATCACGCCCATGATGGACTTGGCGTTGATGCGGCGCGCGTTGCGGGTCAGCCAGACGTCGCTCTTGAACTTGGCGGCGAGCTGGGTAAATTTGGCGGAAGCGCGTGCGTGCAATCCCAGCTTGTTGATGATTTCGAGTTCTTTTTGAATCATTTTTGTATGGTCTCTATCCCTGAATGCACTACGCTGATGACAATCTTGGCCTATAAAACCCGCCGCCTTCAGGGCGGCGGCCATGTACTTCCTTATTCGCCCACGCGGATGCGGTTATCGACGCGCACGGCGCCGCTTTGCGCACCGGCCAGCGCCATCTCCACCACCACGTCGAGCGTGTCGCGGCGATACGTGATGGCGCGCAGCAGCATCGGCAGGCTGATGCCGGCGATGACTTCCACCCGACCCGCATCGGCCAGCTTGTTGCAGCAGTTCGACGGCGTGCCGCCCTTCACGTCGGTAATCACCAGCACGCCGGAGCCGTCATCGAGGCGGCAGATGGCGTCCGACGCCAGCTTCTGCACTTCCGCCAGGTCCTGGTCGGCGACGACGTCGATGGCTTCAAAACGTTCCGTTGGCCCGCGAAACACATGCGCGCAAGCGGCGATGAATGCCTGTCCCAGCGGTGCATGTGTCATGAGCAAAATCCCTACCATAGTCATTCCACTTTCTAGCGCTGCTGTGTTTGCGCAACGCCATGCTCGACGGCGTCGACAAACATGGCAGCCACGTCAAAACCCGTCTGCTGCATGATTTCCTGGAAGCAGGTCGGGCTGGTGACATTGACTTCCGTCAGATAGTCGCCGATCACGTCCAATCCTACCAGCATCAGGCCGCGCGCGGCCAGGATCGGACCCAGCTTTTCAGCGATTTCCAGGTCGCGCGCCGTCAATGGCTGCGCCACGCCCGTGCCGCCGGCGGCCAGGTTGCCCCGCACTTCGCCCGCCTGCGGGATGCGCGCCAGCGAAAATGGCACCGGCTTGCCGCCGATGACGAGGATGCGCTTGTCGCCCTTGTCGATATCGGGAATAAACCGCTGCGCCATGATGGTTTGCGCGCCGTTCTCGCTCAGGGTCTCGATGATGGCGCCCAGGTTCAGGCCATCGGCCTTGACGCGGAAGATGCCCGTGCCGCCCATGCCGTCGAGCGGCTTGAAGATGACGTCCTGGTGCTTGGCGTGAAAGGCGCGCAGGCGCGCTTCGTTCGACGTCACCAGGGTCGGCGAAGTGAATTCGGAAAACTGGGCGATGGCCAGTTTTTCATTGTTGTCGCGGATGGCGGACGGCTTGTTGAAGACGCAAGCGCCCTGCTTTTCCGCCAGCTCCAGCAGATACGTGCCGTACACGTATTCCATGTCGAACGGCGGATCCTTGCGCTCGATGATGGCGTCCAGGGCCGACAGGCGCACTTCCTCGGTGGAGACCACCTTGTACCAGTCGTGTTCGTCGCCCGTCAGCTCGATGTGCTGTACCCGTGCCGTGACGATGCCCTCTTCCAGCGCCATGTCCTTCTGTTCGAAGGCGTACACGGCGTGGCCGCGTTTGGCGGCCTCGCGCATCATGGCGAAGGTGGAATCTTTGTAAGTCTTGAAGCCTGCCAGCGGGTCGGCAAGGAATGCAATTTTCATGGTGCGTCCAATCGGGGAGCCTGGATAAGGAATGCTTGATTCTAGCCGAGATCGCCAGGCGCGGTAGTCGCCGCGCCCGGCAAGCCTCATTGGTGGATCAATACACCTCGGGATTCGGGTCCGTGCGCTCCATTTCCAGCGACGCGGCCAGCAAGGCCAGGCGCGCCACCACGCCATACACATAGAAGCGGTTCGGCGCGGCCGTGCCCGGCTTGGCCTTCAAGTCCGGCACGGCATGCTGCTGGGCAAATGCCAGCGGCACGTACTGCGAACCGGGCGCGTTCAGGTTCTGGTCCACGCCACGCTCAGCATGTACGCGGTAGAAACCGCCCACCACGTAGCGGTCGATCATGTAGACGACCGGTTCGGCCACGGCATCCTTGATGCTTTCAAAGGTCGGCACGCCTTCCTGGATGATCACGTCGGTGACGACTTTGCCATCCTTGACGATGGACATCTTGTCACGCTGCTTGCGCGACAGGTCGCGCACTTCGCTGGCGTCGCGCACCGTCATGATGCCCGTGCCATACGTGCCCGCATCGGGCTTGACGATGACGAAAGGCTTTTCCTTGATGCCGTATTCCTTGTATTTCTTGCGGATCTTGGCCAGCAGCACGTCGACGCTGGCGGCCAGCGCATCTTCGCCTTCGCCTTCCTGGAAGTTGACGTCGCTGCACTTGGCGTGGAAGGGGTTGAGCATCCACGGATCGACATCGATCATCTTGCCGAATTTTTTCACCACTTCATCGTAAGCCGTGTAGTGGTTGCTCTTGCGGCGCAAGGCCCAGCCCGCGTGCAAGGGCGGCAGCAGGCTTTGCTCATGAATATTTTGCAAGATATCGGGGATGCCGTCCGACAAGTCGTTATTCAGCAGAATCGTGCACGGGTCGAAATCCTTCAAGCCCAGGCGGCGGCCATTGTTCAGACGCACGAGCGGCTCGATGACGAGCATGTTGCCATCTGGCAACGCCAAGGGTGTCGGCTGGGTGATGTCGGGCGACCAGGAGCCGAAACGCACGTGCAGCCCCGTCTGGCGGAAGATCTGCATCAGGCGCGCCACGTTTTGCAGGTACTGCGGCGTAGTGTTGTGCAATTCCGGCACGATCAGCAGGTTGCGGGCGTCCGGGCAATACTTGTCGATGGCGGCCATGGCCGCCTGCACGGACAAGGGCAGCATTTCCGTGGCCAGGTTATGGAAACCGCCTGGGAACAGATTGGTATCGACGGGCGCCAGCTTGTAGCCGGCGTTACGCAAGTCTACCGAGCAATAGAAGGGCGGCGTGTGTTCTTGCCACTCCATGCGAAACCAGCGCTCAATGGCCGGCGTCGCGGCCAGAATCTTTTTTTCGAGGTCGAGCAGCGGTCCGGTCAGGGCCGTGACGAGATGGGGAACCATAGTTACATCCTTAAATTATGTGCAGTATTCAAAAAAGCACACAGAACTGCCGACTATATTACCGTGTAAGTACCCCAAATCGGGGCAAAAGCCTTGTTTTAAAGACCTTTTACATTCCCACAACGAAAAAAAGGCACCTCAATGAGGTGCCTTTTCCAGCCGGGCATGCCGCGCCGGGGCGCTGGCATGCCAGATAATGACTATTTAGCCATGATACGCTTGCTCGCCGTGGCTGGTGATATCGAGGCCTTCGCGCTCTTCTTCTTCCGGTACGCGCAGGCCGATGACGATGTCGACCAGTTTATAAGCGATGACGGAGACGATGGCCGACCAGAGGATGGTGGTGCCGACCGCTTGCGCCTGCACCCACACCTGGTGGCCGATCGAGTACGGATCCGCCGACATCTTGTTGGTGACATAGTCGAATACGCCCTGGCCGCCCAGTTGTGGCGCAGCAAACACACCCGTCAGCAAGGCACCGAGGATACCGCCCACGCCATGCACGCCGAACACGTCGAGCGAATCGTCGGCGCCGATCAGGCGTTTCAGGCCATTCACGCCCCACAGGCAGACGACACCGGCCAGCAAGCCGATGACCAGGCCGCCCATCGGGCCGACAAAGCCGGCCGCCGGGGTGATCGCCACCAGGCCGGCCACGGCGCCGGACGCGCCACCGAGCATGGAAGGCTTGCCTTTGCTGATCCACTCGCCAAACACCCACGACAGGGTGGCGGCGGCCGTTGCCAGCAAGGTGTTGACGAAGGCCAGGGCAGCCACGTCGCCCGCTTCCATCGAGGAGCCGGCATTGAAACCGAACCAGCCCACCCACAGCAGCGACGCGCCGATCATGGTCATCGTCAGCGAGTGCGGTGCCATCGATTCGCGGCCGTAGCCGACGCGTTTGCCGATCATGATGGCGCCCACCAAGCCGGCGACAGCGGCATTGATGTGCACCACGGTGCCGCCGGCGAAGTCCAGCGCGCCTTTTTGCCAGATCCAGCCCGCCTTCAGGGCTTCGCTGGCCGAGGTGGCGGCGCTGGTGATCAGGTCAGGCCCGGTCCAGAACCACACCATGTGAGCCGCTGGCAGGTAGGCGAACGTGAACCACAGCACGACGAAGGCCAGCACGGCGGAAAACTTGGCGCGCTCGGCAAAGGCGCCGACGATCAGTGCGCAGGTGATGGCGGCAAACGTGCCTTGGAAAGCAACGAAGACGAACTCGGGAATGACGACGCCCTTGCTGAAGGTGGCGGCGGCGGCAAACGTACCCTTGGCCGGATCCCAGATACCATTCAGGAACAGGCGGTCGAAGCCACCGAAGAAGGCGGTTTTTTCCGTGAAGGCGATCGAGTAGCCGTAGATACACCACAGCACGATGACCAGCGCGAACACCATGAACACCTGCATCAGCACCGACAGCATGTTTTTCGAGCGCACCAGCCCGCCGTAGAACAGGGCCAGGCCGGGGATCGTCATCAAGATCACCAGCAAGGTGCTGATCATCATGAAACTGGTGTCGCCCTTGTTGGCGACAGGTGCGGCGGCTGGCGCGGCAGCAGCGGGGGCCGGAGCGGCGGCGGCAGGCGCTGCGTCAGGAACCGGCGTGACGGCGGGAGCGGCGACGGCCGTGGTTGTGGCCGCCTCCGTCTTGGCAGGCGCATCGGCAAAGCTTGGCGTGGCAATGCCAAACGCACACAGGCAGGCTATCCCAGCTAGCAATTTTGTTATATTTTTATGCATCAATATTCCCCTTAGAGCGCTTCGTTGCCGGTTTCACCGGTACGGATGCGGATGACCTGTTCCAGGTTGTAGACGAAAATCTTGCCATCACCGATTTTACCGGTACGCGCGGCACCTTCGATCGCTTCGATGGCCTGGTCGACAATGGCGTCATCGACGGCCGCTTCAATCTTGGTCTTTGGCAAGAAATCAACGACATACTCGGCGCCACGGTAGAGTTCCGTGTGGCCTTTCTGGCGGCCGAAGCCCTTGACTTCCGTGACGGTAATGCCTTGCACATTGATAGCCGACAAAGCCTCGCGTACTTCGTCCAGTTTGAACGGTTTAATGATTGCAGTAATCATTTTCATGGCAGTCTCGCTTAAAAGGTTTTGGACACGGTCAGCACGAGACCGGATTTCGCCAGATTCTTGCCGTTCGGAGCCAGCGATACGTTATTGGCCTTGACGGCCGCCAGGGAAACGGTCGCCACGCCGAAGTCCTTGGTCACGCCAATCTTGTAATCGCTGTAGCTGAGGGAATCGTTGTGCTCGACCTTCTGACGTCCGACATGCAGGTTCAGCATGTAGCCATCATGCACCTCGACGTTGGCACCCACGTCGAGGTAGCCGCTGTTCTTGCTGTCGGCGACACCGAACAGATTCGTCGTCGAATGCGAGTATTTGACATATATCGGGCCATAGCCGAGTTGGCCGTACAGCTCGAAGGTGTTGGCATTGGTGCTCAGTCCATTCGAGGGATAGAAATAGTACAGGCCGCCCACGTCATAGGTAAAATCCTTACTGATCTCGCCCCGCTTGCCGCCGTAGATATCCCATTCCAGATTGGTGTCGCCGCCGCCATCCTTGATCCATTTGATACTCGACAACCAGGTGCCCACATACAGGCCCGTCGGGTTATGGGTATAGTCGGCGCCGCCGCTGATGGCCGGTTTCAAGCGGCTTTGCGACAGGCCGCGGTAACGGTAGTCGCTGGTCAGCGCCACGTTATAGCTCACCACGTTATCAGGCACGGCTTCGGCCGCAGCAGGCGCCGCCACTGCATCCTGGGCCATGGCGCTACCGCACATGGCGGTCATGGCCAGCGTCAACGCTGCAGCTAAAGTCATGTTCTTGGACAGATTCTTCATGGCGATTCCCTTTTATTGAACTTTTAAAGCGGTTGAGGTTTAAAATCTTGGCTGGAGATCACAAAGCGTTCATACCTTCTTTAGCAGAATACGTGCCAGCTCCATTGCCACCTTGACAGGTGCGTTTCCGGCCATACATACCCTGCAAGCCTCTGGGCATGCGGGTACGGGCTGCTAAAGCATTGTGAATTTGCCCAGATTCGCACCAGATTAACGCCGCTGTGCACCGCAATGGTGCGATGCACAGGCCGCACCATAAAAGGACTGACCATGGACATGAATACCTTCTTTAACGATTTGCAAGGCAAGATCCATCAAGCCATCGAAAACTCGCCGGCCAAGGATATCGAGAAAAACGTGAAGTCGATGATGACCCAGGGCTTCGCCCGCCTCGATCTCGTCACGCGCGAGGAATTCGATATCCAGGCGCAAGTACTGGCCAAGACCCGCGCCAAACTGGACGCACTGGAATTGCGCCTGATCGAACTGGAAACGCGCCTGAACGACACCAAGGCGTAAACTGCGTCCGGCAGGGTCCGTTATTGACGGCCTTGCTGGCATACCTCAAGCCTGGCGGCGTTTCAAGCGCTAGACTGATCCTGCCCGCGCCCGCGCTACAGGGGAGTCTGATGAGCCTGGCCGTCCTGAAAAGCCGCGCCCTGGCCGGCATGGAGGCGCCCGAGGTAAGTGTCGAAGTCCACCTTGCCAACGGCTTGCCTTCGTTTACGATTGTCGGCTTGCCGGATACGGAAGTGAAGGAATCGCGCGACCGTGTTCGTGCCGCGTTGCAAAACTGCGGCTTTGAAATGCCGGCCCGGCGCATCACGGCCAATCTGGCGCCAGCAGACTTGCCCAAGGAATCGGGCCGCTTCGACTTGCCCATTGCACTGGGCATTCTGGCCGCCTCCGGCCAATTGCCGGGCGATCAATTACATCACTATGAATTCGCGGGCGAACTGTCGCTCTCAGGCCAGTTGCGTCCCATCCGCGGCGCCCTGGCCATGACCTTTGCCATGCAGCGCAGCCAGTCGGGCGCGCCACGCGCCTTCATCCTGCCGCAGGCGAACGCGGACGAGGCTGCTCTCGTCGGCGATGCCTGCATCTATCCCGCCCACAGCCTGCTCGAGGTCTGCGCGCATTTTGCCGCGCGTACCAGCCATACCGCCCTGCAACGCCACCAGCCCGTGCTGGCAGCGCACGCTTTTCAGTACCCCGACTTTGCCGACGTGCAGGGGCAGCAGCAGGCGCGGCGGGCACTGGAAGTGGCGGCAGCGGGCGGTCACAACGTCTTGATGGTGGGGCCGCCAGGCGCAGGCAAGACCATGCTGGCCAGCCGCTTTCCCGGCGTGCTGCCGCCCATGAGCGATGAAGAAGCGCTGGAATCGGCTGCCGTGCATTCGCTGGGCGGCCACTTCAAGGTGGAACACTGGAAACGGCGGCCCTATCGCGCCCCGCACCAGACAGCATCCGGCGTGGCACTTGTGGGTGGCGGCAACGTGCCGCGCCCGGGAGAAATCTCGCTGGCCCACTGCGGCGTGCTGTTTCTCGATGAAATTGCCGAATTCCAGCGGCGGGTACTCGATGTGCTGCGCCAGCCCATGGAATCGGGCGTGATCAGCATTTCACGCGCGGCCCGCCAGGCCGAGTTTCCTGCCCGCTTTCAACTGATCGCCGCCATGAATCCCTGCCCGTGCGGCTATCTGGGCCACGCTTCCGGCCGTTGCCGCTGTACGCCAGACGCCGTGCTGCGCTATCACAATCGCCTGTCCGGCCCGCTGCTCGACCGTATCGACCTGCAGATTGAAGTGGCCGCCATGCCGCCGGCCGCGCTGGGCCGGCAGGCCGGTGCCGGAGAATGCACGCAGCGGATCGCCACGCGGGTAGCGGCAGCCTATGCCTTGCAGCTGGCGCGACAGGGAAAATCAAACCAGCGGCTGAGCAACATGGAAATCGAGCAGCATTGTCGCCTTGAAACGCATGGCGAACAGTTGCTGCATGGCGCCATGACGCGCCTGCACTGGTCCGCGCGCACCTATCACCGGGTACTGCGCGTGGCGCGCAGCATCGCGGACCTGGCGGGTAGCCCGGCCATCACGCAGGCGCATGTTGCCGAAGCGATCCAGTACCGGCGCGTACTGCGTGAAATATAAGGCGGCCAATGAGCCCCACGCGTGCGCGATTGCGCGTGATGGACGGCGCTGCTACCATCTGCTGATGAAAAAAACATCAATTGCCCTCTTTCTGGCGACGCTCGCGGCCGCCGGCGTCCTGTCCGCCTGTAGTCCGAAATTCGACTGGCGCGACTATCGCAGCCCCGATGCCCAGTTCACGGCCCTGTTTCCAGGCAAGCCGGCCGTGCTGACGCGCGAGATCGATCTCGATGGCAAAAAAGTCAGCCTGACCATGACGGCAAGCGAGGTCGATGGCAATACCTTCGCCATCGGCAGCGCCGTGCTCGACAGTGCGGAACAGGCACAAACGGCCCTGCCCGCCATGCAGACGGCACTGCTGAAAAATATCAACGGTACCGTGCGCAGCGAAAAATCGGCCTCGGCGGCCAGCAGCACGGCGGCCGGCAGCCATCAACGCAGTTCGCTGAGCATCGAAGCGACGGGGACGCAGCAGGGCAAGCCCGTCCTGCTGGTCGGCCGTTTTGTCGCGCAGGACAAACGCATCTTCCAGGTCATCATTCTCGGTGAAGAAAGCAAGCTGTCGCGTGACACCATCGACACCTTCATGGACTCCGTGAAACTGGATTGAGACTTAACGATCGCTTAAACGGGTGTTTTCACGATAAACAAGCTCTTGTAAATGCGTGCGGTGTCCAACAGATGGCCCTATCCGGCTTGCAAATGTGCAATCCGGGCAATCGGACGGCCTGTGCGACATTTCAAGTCGTGATATTGTTTCGACACTAACAACAAGTTTCAGAAAGCGCTTATGTTGATCTCATTCAAATCCAAATCCTCCCCAGAAGTGCTGATGTACCAGGAACATGCCCAACGCATCCTCGACATCCTGCACAAGAACCCCACGCGCGGCGTCATCACGCCAGCTGAAGCGGGCGATGCCCTGGCCCTGCTGGAAAAAGAAGTCGCGGAAAGCAAATTGCATCCGGAAAACGACATCGAACACGATGCGCATACCCCGGAAACCCTGGAAGATGGCGAAACGGGCGCTCATGCGCGCGCGCAAAAAGTGCATTTTTCGCAGCGCGCCTATCCCTTGATGGAAATGCTGCGCTCGGCCAAGGCGGAAAATGAAAGCATCACCTGGGGCATCTGATCCGATGAATGCTGCAGACGAAAAAAACCCCGCACACGCGGGGTTTTTTTATATAACAAGCCTGACGATAACCTACTTTCACACTGGTTGCAGCACTATCATCGGCGCAAAGTTGTTTCACGGTCCTGTTCGGGATGGGAAGGGGTGGGACCAACTTGCTATGGTCATCAGGCATAACT
>NZ_PDZJ01000007.1:0-257670 GCF_002735685.1 Janthinobacterium sp. BJB301
CTGATGACCATAGCAAGTTGGTCCCACCCCTTCCCATCCCGAACAGGACCGTGAAACAACTTTGCGCCGATGATAGTGCTGCAACCAGTGTGAAAGTAGGTTATCGTCAGGCTTGTTATTCGCAGTAGAGAAAAAC
Source organism: Janthinobacterium sp. BJB301 (assembly GCF_002735685.1). Lineage (NCBI taxonomy): Bacteria > Pseudomonadati > Pseudomonadota > Betaproteobacteria > Burkholderiales > Oxalobacteraceae > Janthinobacterium > Janthinobacterium sp. BJB301. Next base: position 137 of record NZ_PDZJ01000007.1, read on the forward strand.
CCGATCAGCAATGGTCGGGTTTTTTTTCGTCTGGCGGTTTGTGATGGCGAACCCCAAACGAAGGCTGGGGTCAGACCCCCTCCCGCGTTGGCGTCGAATCTGGCGTTGGCGGTGTGGAGGGTCTGACCCCGGTGGCTCGGTTCAGCAGGCGAAAAAAAAGCAGCGCTGCGCGCTGCCTTCTTCTTGATTTTATTGGCCGCCCACTACCGGCGTGGCGCCGCTCCTGGCGACCCATTCAATCAGCGCATCGACCGCTGCGCGGCCGTTGCCATTGCCCACCAGATCGCTATTGATCATGGCGACCACCACGCACAGCTGGTTGTTGGCGTCGGGTACATAGCCGGCGATGGCGACGACATTCTTTAACGTTCCCGTTTTGATGCGGGCCCGCGCGGCGGCCGGGCTGTTCAACAGGCGCTTGCGCATGGTGCCGTCCAGCGCCACGATGGGCAGGCTGGACTGGAACTCGGGCGCCCACGGACTTTGCTGCATCGCCTGCAAGACGCCGGCCATTTGCGCTGGCGCAATGCGTCCCGTGCGCGACAAGCCGGAACCATTGTCAACCAGCATGCCCTGGGTATCGATATTGTGCCGCTGGAACCATTCCTGGATGACTTGCCGTGCCCGGCTGGCCGTGTCTTCCGGCACCGCCATGGCGACGGGGCGGCTGCCTAACCAGCCATCGCTCTGCAAACTGCCCAGGCTCAGGAACAAGGTACGGGCCAGGGTGTTGTCGGAGGTCTTGTTGATATCGCGCAAGACCTCGGGCAAGGCGCGCGCCACGTGGTCGGCCAGCATGCGCGTGCCGACGGGTTCGGCCGTTGGCGGCAAGCCTGTTGCCGGCGCTTCGCGCACCGTGCCCGTGATCGAGCCGCCCAGACGTTTCCAGGTGGCACGGAACAAACGATCCGCATAATCGTTGCGGTCGAGCACGTTGATGCTGGTGGCCTTGCTGCAATTCTGCGGGAAAGTGCCGTGCAGAATCACCTGCAGCTTGCCGCCCGCATCGCGCCGGTATTCGGGCGGGCGCCAGCCGTCTTCCCATCTGGCGCAACTGCCCTTGACCAGTTTCATGTCGCTCGTGATGCTGACATTTTCGAGCGGCGGCTGCATCAGGATGCTCAATTGCCGCTCCGTCGAGCTCATGTTGATATCGAGCAGATTGGTGTTCAGCAATAAGGCATCGGGAATGACGTTGTAGCGGAATTCGGCGGATTCGTCGAACGGTGCTGCGCCGATGTCGGGCCGGGCCGGCTGGAACAGCTGGCGGTCGAGGATCAAGTCACCCTTGATTTTCACGATACCCTGGTTGCGCAGGGTTTGCAGCATGTGTGCGAGTACGTCCGCATTGAAATCCATGTCGGCGCCGCCGCGCAGGATCAAGTCGCCCTTCAGCACGCCATTGATGACATCGGCGCTGGTGCGCAACTCCGTGCGGCCGCGAAAGATGGGGCCCAGCTGCTCCAGGCCCACGGCCGTCGTTACCAGCTTCATGGTGGACGCGGGCTGCATGCTGCGCTCGGCGCCATGCGACAGCACGGTGGCGTTGCCGCGCAAGACGATGGCGCCCATGGCGTCTTCCGGAATATTTGCGCTGCGCAGCAGCAGGCTGACGGATTCGGGCAATTGCGCGTGGGCAGTCGACAGGCCAAGACCCGCCAACAGCGCAGCCATCAGAACAGGACGTAACATGGTGCTCCTTAGTGGAAAAAGACGTAGGCAACGAAGACGGCGGTAATCACGCCAGCCAGATCCGCGATCAGGCCGGCCGTGATGGCATAGCGCGTCTTGCGGATGCCCACCGAGCCGAAGTACAGGGCCACGATATAGAAGGTGGTGTCGGCCGAGCCCTGGAAGACGCAGGCCAGGCGGCCGACGAAGGAGTCGACACCGTAGGTATTCATGGCATCGATCATCATGGCCTTCGAGCCGGAGCCGCTGAGCGGCTTCATCATGGCGGTCGGCAAGGCGGGCACGAAGTCCGTATTGATACCCAGGTTGGCGAAGAACCAGTTCATGCCGCTCATCAGGAAATTGAACACGCCCGCATTGCGGATCACGCTGATGGCTACCAGCATGCCGACCAGGTAGGGAATCACGGTGATCGAGGTCTGGATGCCGCCTTTTGCTCCTTCGATGAAGGCGTCGTACACGTTCACTTTCTTGCGCAGCGCGCCAATAATAAATATGGCAATCACGCTGATCAATACCAGGTTGCTGACCACTTTGGACACCAGCTCGATTTCCTGTTTCGTCAGGTATTGCGTAAAGTACCAGATCATGGCGACGATGGCGCTCGTCATGCCGCCCATCCAGCCCAGCACGACCCGGTTGAGCAAGTTGATGCGTTGCTTGATGGAGACCGTGATGATGCCGACCATGGTGGCCACATAGGTGGCGATCATGCAGGGGATAAAGATGTCGGACGGGTCTGCCGCGCCGAGGATGGAGCGCTGCGCCATGATGGCCAGCGGAATCAGGGTCAGGCCCGAGGTGTGCAGTACCAAAAACATGATTTGCGCATTCGTCGCCTCTTCCTTGTTCGGGTTCAAGGTTTGCAGGCTTTCCATGGCCTTTAAACCGAACGGCGTGGCCGCATTGTCCAGGCCCAGCAGGTTGGCCGAGAAATTCATCACCATGTGGCCCGTGGCCGGGTGGTCTTTCGGAATTTCCGGGAAGATGCGCGAAAAGAAGGGCGCGATCACTTTGGCCAGCCAGCCGACGATGCCCGCCTTTTCGCCGATGTTCATGATGCCGAGCCATAAGGTCATCACGCCGGCCAGCGGCAGGGCGATATCCATCACGCCCATGCGCGCCGTCTCGAAGGTGCCATCGATGATGCGCTTGAAGATATCGGTATCGCCGAGAAACAGCCACTGCAGCACTGCGGCCAGGAAGCCAACGAGGAAAAAGCCGGACCAGATGTAATTAAGTGCCATATGCGATCAGTTCTGTGTGTCGGGAGTGAAAAATGTCTGCAAACAAAGTATAGGGGCAGCCCGATACGAGTTGATGAAAGAATGCAGCAATCGCATGCCAAAAAGTTATAAGCTGGCAGCCTGTTTTCATTGGCGCCCCGTCGCTTGTCCGCGTAGTGTGGGGGATGCCTGTCGCTTAGCGCTGTTCCTTACCTTTGTCTGCACTGGATCACTGATGATGTTTTTACGCAAAACCGCCTGCGCCGCCGGCCTGGCCCTGTTGACGCTTTTGACTGTGCCGGCCCATGCCGCCGCCGATGCCGCCCGCGCCGGCAAGACCCTGCACTTGTTTTTGAGCACCAGCGAGACGGGCCTGGATCCGGCCGTGGCGTCCGACCTGGCCAGCCTGAACTTGATGGAAAACATTTTCGACCCGCTCTTGCGCTACGATTACCTGGCGCGCCCGGTGCAGCTGCAGGGCAACACGGCGCGCGGCTTGCCGACGGTGGAAGATGGCGGACGCACGTATATCTTTCACTTGCAGCCCGGCATTTTCTTTACACCCGATCCCGCCTTCAAGGGCCAGCCGCGCGAAGTGACGGCGCAGGATTATGTGTACAGCCTGACGCGGCTGTATGACCCCAACCTGAAGTCGCCGTGGTTGTTCTTGCTGGAAGACAAGCTGGTGGGTGATGCGGCCCTGAAAACAAAATTCAGCTATGACACGCCGATCGCCGGCCTGCAGGCGCTGGACAAATACACCCTGCGCATCCGCCTGAACGGCGTCGATCCGAACTTCCTGTTTTACCTGGCGATGCCGGCGACAGCGGTGGTGGCGCGCGAAGTGGCTGAAGCGTACCCGGCGGCAGGGCAGATCGGTAACCACCCCGTCGGCACGGGGCCGTTCCTGGTGAAGGAATGGAAACGCAGCGACAAGATTGTGCTGCAAGCCAACCCGACTTTCCGTGCCACCGTGTTCCATACGGAGGCCAAGGTGCTGGCCGCCTTGCCGCTGGATGCGCGTGCCATCGCCACCGCGCTGGAAGGCAAGCAATTACCGCTGGTCGAGCGCATCGAGGTGCGCATCGTCGAGGAATATCAATCGCGCATGCTGGGTTTCCTGAAAGGCGAATTCGACTACCTGGAACAAGTGCCGGAGTCGATGACGGACATGGTGCTGGAAAATGGCGCGCTGAAACCGGCATTGCTTGCCAAGGGTCTGCAGCTGACGCGCTTTCCCGTGCTGCAAACGTATTACATGTGGATGAATATGGACGATCCCGTGCTGGGCGGCACGAGCAAGGACAAGCTGGCCCTGCGGCGCGCCATCGCCCTCAGCTACAACAGCCGCGAAGATATCGCGTTGTTGAAAAAGGGGCTGGCCTTGCCGGCCCAGTCGCCGCTGCCGCCCAATGTGCTCGGTTACGACAAGCTCTACCGCAGCCCCGTCGCCTACGATCCCGTGCTGGCGCGCGCCCTGCTGGACCGCTTCGGCTACAAGGCAGGCGCCGACGGTTTCCGCACCCAGCCGGACGGCACACCCTTGCTGCTCACCATGCACACGGAACCGAGCACGGTGGGACGCTTGCGCGATGAATTGTGGCGCCGCAACCTGAACGCCATCGGCCTGCGCGTGGAATTTAAAAGCGACAAGAAGACGGAAATCATCAAGGCGTCGCGCCTTGGCAAGGTGCAGATGTTCGAAACCAACTGGATCGCCGACTTCCCCGATGGCGATAACTTTATGCAATTGTTGTATGGTGGCAACGTTGGCCGCGCCAACTATGCCCGCTTCAATTTGCCCGATTACAATAAACGCTATGAGGAGGCGCGCCTGCTATCCGATACGCCGCGCCGACGCAGTCTGTACTTCGACCTGTTTCAGCTGATCCACGCCTACACGCCGTGGGTGTTGCTGACGCATCCCATCTCTGCCGACCTGCAACAACCGTGGCTAAAAAACTACAGGCGCCACCCCGTGGAATTCACGTCCTGGCGCTATCTGGACGTGGATAAAAGCAGGGCTAGCCCCGCAGGCAAGTGACCATGTCACTGAAAAGGGCATTCATTCCAAAAAGTTATGGTTAGGAAAGCATTTTTCATTGGCTGGGCCCGGATGCATCGCGCTACTCTGAAAATGAAAACAAATAAAGTCATGCGCAAATGTCATAAAAAAATGTACTGCGAGACAGACAGTTGCGACGTGAAAAAAACAGCCTGACTTGAGAACTCAAGTTTCGATTGCCCAAATAAAGGAGAGACCCGTGAAATTGAAGAAGCTAGCGCAATTGGTGGCATTGATGGGGGTGGTGGGGCCGGTGATGGCACAGGAAGCGGCGGCACCAGCAATGCAACGGGTCGAAGTCACGGGCAGCAGCATCAAACGCGTCGCCAAGGAAGGCGCGCTGCCGGTGCAAGTCATTTCGTTTGAACAGATCGAAAAGCAGGGCATCACGACGACCGAGCAACTGGTACGTACGCTGTCGGCGAATGGCACGGGTGCCGATAACATGACTTCGGGCAATAACGTGTTTGGCGCGGATGCCGACAGGGTCAGCGGCGGCGCCTCGTTCGCCTCGCTGCGCGGCCTCGGTCCATCGAGCACCCTGGTGCTGTTGAACGGCCGCCGCATCGCCACGCATGGCGCCAGCGGCAAGTCGGTCGACCTGAACTCCATTCCGCTGGGCGCGATCTCGCGCGTGGAAATTCTCAAGGATGGCGCCTCGGCCATCTACGGCACGGATGCCATCGGCGGCGTGATCAATTTCATTCTGAAAACCAATTACAGCGGCGTGGAAGCGTCCGTCTCCACCAACGATACGCAGGCAGGCGGCGGCGCCACGCGCCGCGCCTCGCTGCTGGCCGGCACGGGCTCGCTGGAAAGCGATCGCTATAACATCATGGCCAGCCTGACTGTCGACAAGGCGCAGCGCCTGAATGGCAGCGACCGCTCCTTCGTCAACGGCTACCAGCCGGGCCGCGGCCTGTCGCCCGACACCACGGGCACGCCGTTCGCCAACCAGATGGCGGGTGCCGGCACGGCGCTGGGCGCCTCGTTCCAGCTGCCCGGCGACGCGAATAAATACCTGCAAGCCAATCCCCTGAGCTTCCAGGGCAAGTGCGACAGCATCGCCGGCATGTCGCAGTACCAGACGGAGCTGTGGAAAGACGTGACCTCGCCGCTGCGTACCAAATATTCCTGCGCCTACGACTATGGCGCCGACTATGTGCTGCAATTCCCCGTCGAACGGGCCAATCTGTTGTCGCGCGGTACGTTCCAGCTGGCGCCCGACCACCGCATGTTCGTCGAAGTGCTCGGTTCGCGCACCAAGGCCACGGCCATTTTGACGCCGATGCAGGTGCAGGCGACCGTCGCCAACAAGAATCTGTATCCGGTCGGTGGCGCGTACTACCAGGACCTGTCGGCCTACATCCCCTCGTTCGACAAGACCAAGCCGATTTCCTACAAATGGCGCGCCAATGACGTGGGTAACCGCACGCAGGAAAACACCACCGACAATGCCCGCGTGCTGGTGGGCTTTGAGGGTAACTTTGGCAAGTGGGATTACAAGGCCGGCATTTCGCGCGCCGAAAGCAGTACCAAGACCAAGCTGACGGATGGGTATTCCTATACGGACAAGCTGTACGCGGCATTGGCGACGGGCATCATCAATCCGTGGGTGGGCGCTGGCCAGAGCCAGACGGAAGCGGCCAAGCAATTGATCGAATCGACCAAGTTCCGTGGCGACTTCCAACATGGCAAGACAACTCTGACGCAGATCGACGGTTCCGTTTCGGGCGAACTGTTCCAGCTGCCGGCCGGTGCGCTGGCCATGGCAGCCGGTTTTGACTTGCGCCGCGAAGGTTACAGCTTCGGGCAAGATGTCGACGCCATCCAGATCCTGCTGGCGCCAGGCAATGCCGCATTGAAAGATGCCAGCCGTACCGTCAAGGCCGTGTATGCCGAATTGCTGGTGCCGGTCACGAAGGACCTGGAAATGCAGCTGGCCATCCGCCGCGATGATTACAGCCTGGTAGGCGCGACGACAAATCCGAAAGTGGCTTTCCGCTACCAGCCAACCGATTTCCTGCTGTTCCGTGGTTCGGCCAGCAAGGGTTTCCTCGCGCCAAGCTTCCAGCAGCTGTACTCCGGTTCGCTGAGCCAGGAATTGCCGAACGGCGTGATCGACCAGGAAGGCTGCGCCAAGCATCCGGGCGTGCCCGAGTACTGCGCCATCGACCGCCTCGACTACAAAACGGGTGGCAACACGAACCTGAAGCCGGAAACGTCGAAGCAGGGCAGCGTCGGTTTTGTCATCGAGCCATTCAAGGGATATTCGGCCTCGTTCGACTACTGGGCCATCAATACCAAGGATCGCATCCTGAACCGCACGCCGCAAATCGTGCTGACCAACTACCAGGCGCTGAACCAGTACATCCACCGCAATCCGGACGGCACCATCGAGTACGTGCAGGCGGGCTGGATCAATGCGGCAGGCAGCCGCGTGCGCGGCCTCGACGTGGGCTTGCGCGGCGAGGGCAAGATCCAGGACGCGAAATGGACGGCGACGCTGGACGGCACGTATATGGACAGCTTCAAGTTCGCGGAATATCAAGGCCAGGAATACCAGGAACTGGTCGGCAAGTTTTATACGCGCGACCTGTACCTGCGCTGGAAACACAACGCCAGCTTCGGCGTGTCGCGCGGCGACTGGAGCGGCTTGCTGATCCAGAGTTTTTCGTCGGGCTACAAGGACCAGGTGCCGAATGGCGGCAAGGGTACGCCGCCGCCAGGCTTCAAGCCGGATGTGTCCAGCTACACCACGTATAACTTGTCGGGCACGTACACGGGCTTCAAAAATACGACGATTACCGTGGGTATCCAGAACCTGTTCGACCGCGATCCACCGTTCACCGCGCACAACGTGGATGAAGTGGTGGGCGCCGGCTGGGACCCGCGCGTAGCCGACCCGCGTGGCCGTTCGCTGTCGTTCCAGCTGAAGTACAAGTTCATGTAAGGCAGCCATGCCGGCGGTGATCCTGCCGGCATGCTAACCTCGTGCGGCGGCGCCTGGCGTCGCCGTTTTTTATTCCAGGAAAGGGCCGCATGTCCAGTCAGACCAATCTCAGCCGGCGCCGCTTCGGCGGCTTGCTGGCCGCCACCCTGGGGGCGGCAGGCACACCGGCGTGGGCGGCGGCCGCGCAAGGGAAGGGCAAACGCATGCAACAGCAACAGGCATTGATCAAGCCGGCGCGCCTGCGCGACGGCGACCTGGTCGCCATCATCGCACCGGGAGGTTTTACGGATGAGGAGTCCATCGCCAAGGCCGTACGCAATATCGAATCGCTGGGCTTGCGCGCCAGCCTGGGCGCGAATATTCGCGCCGTGCACGGCAACTATGCGGGCACGGTGCAGCAGCGCCTGGAAGACCTGCACGCGGCGTTTCGCGATCCGGAAGTCAAGGCCGTGTGGGCCATCCGCGGCGGCTCCGGCTGCATTTCGCTGCTGGCGCTGCTCGACTATGCCTTGATCCGCGCGAATCCGAAAGTGCTGATCGGCTATTCCGACATCACGGCCCTGCACCTGGCCATCGGCCGCCAGACGGGCCTGGTGACGTTCCACGGCCCCGTGGCCTCATCCACGTTTTCCGATTACACGGTGACGCAGCTGCAAAACGTGCTGATGACGCCGCAAGACAGCTATACGATCCCGATGGCGCTGGACAATCATCGCCGCGCGCAGACGCACGCCAACTTCGCCATCCGTACCGTGCACGGCGGCCAGGCGACGGGGCGCTTGACGGGTGGCAACCTGTGCATGGTCAGCGCGCTGGCGGGCACGCCGTATGCGGCCGATTTCCGCAAGCATATTTTGTTCCTCGAAGAAATCAACGAAGTGCCCTACCGCATCGACCGCATGCTGTGCCAGCTCGACCTTTCCGTGGGGTTCAACAAGGCTGCGGCCTTGATGCTGGGCATCTTCGAGCATTGCGAGGCGGCCGAGGGCGACACCGCGCTGACCCTCGATGCTACCCTGGACCAGCATTTGCAGCCTTTACGCGTGCCGGCTGTCAGCGGCTATTCGTTTGGCCACATCCGCCACCAGTTCACGATACCGATGGGCATATTGGCGACCCTGGATGCGGACCGGCAAACCCTGACCTTGTTGGAGCCGGCCGTCTGCTAGCGTACGGTGCAGCGGGGCGATTGTCAGTATGCTAGTGTGATTGCAGGTGCGGCACGAGGCCGCGCCGCCTTCTTCACCGCACCCGACATGATCAACCGCCACGCCAGTACCTACATCCTCAGCCACCCGCTGGCCTTCACGCTGCAGGTGCTGAAGGGTTTCCGCGCCAACCAGGGCCTGCTGCTGGCGGGCGCCGTCGCGTATTACTCGCTGCTCTCCATCGTGCCCCTGCTGATGCTGGTGGTGGTGGCCCTGTCGCACGTGATCGCGCAAGGCGAATTGCTGCAAACCATAGGCCATTACCTGGAATGGCTGGTGCCGGGGCAATCGAAAGCCATCGTGGGCGAGATCGCGCATTTTCTCGACAACCGGGGCGTGATCGGCTGGCTCTTGCTGCTGACCATGCTGTTCTTCAGCTCGCTGGCGTTTACCGTGCTGGAAAACGCTATGAGCGTGATTTTCATTCACCGCGTGGCCATCCGCCGCCGCCATTTCCTCATTTCCGCCGTGCTGCCGTACTGCTACATCCTGTGTCTGGGCGTCGGCATCTTGCTGATCACCCTGGTGGCGGGCGGCTTGCAGGTGATGGGCGAGGAAAGCGTGCGCTTCCTGCGCCATGACTGGGGCCTGGAAGGGGTGTCCGGCGTGCTGCTGTATTTGCTGGGGCTGGCGGGTGAAATCCTGGTGCTCAGCTCGATTTACCTGGTCATGCCGGTGGGGCGCCTGTCGATCACGCATGCGCTGATCGGCGGCGTGACGGCGGCCCTCTTGTGGGAAATCGCGCGTCACGTGCTGGTCTGGTATTTTTCCACCTTGTCGCAGGTCAACATCGTGTATGGCTCGATGACGACGGCCATCGTCGTGATGTTCAGCCTGGAAATCGGCGCCACCTTGCTGTTGCTGGGCGCGCAAGTGATTTCCGAATACGAAAGAGTGGCCCGCGGCGGGGAAGAAGACAAGCCGTTGGCGCTAAGGACCTGATTTAAGGTATGGCTTCAATTCATTATTGCATTGCACAAAAAGCTGTGTTATACTCCGTTCAGTGATTGAGATTTGGCAACAAATTATCTCACCATCCAGTTTCAGCGCGGCGACCGACAGGTGTAATGTCGATGGCGTGACAGTGCGAAGAAATGGATTTTGTAATTCCGGATACGTTGGTCGATTTACACTTGGAGTCACCATGCAGATAGCATGGGAGTCCGAAAATCAGGAGGCACTTTGCAGATAGCACTGGCGTCCATGACACGATTAAAGCATTGGTAATACATTGGAACGAAGCCCGCGCTAGCGGGCTTTTTTTTCGTCTGTGGCTGGCGCGTTGAGCAACCTACTGCGCCGCCCGCTCTCGACTCGGCGTTACTCGCCGTACTTAAGTACGGCTGCGTTACTCAAGCCGATATCGAGCTTGCTCGCTACGGTTGCTCAAGGCGCCGAGACTTCTACTGCTTTTATAAGGCTCTGGCGATGAGTATCTTCTGGATATCGCTGGTCCCCTCATAAATCTGGCACACGCGCACGTCGCGGTAGATGCGCTCGACGGGGAAATCGGACACATAGCCGTAGCCGCCGTGCACCTGGATGGCGTCCGAGCACACTTTTTCCGCCATTTCTGACGCAAACAGCTTGGCCATGGCCGCTTCCTTCAGGCAGGGCAAGCCTGCATCCTTCATGGCCGCCGCGTGGCGTATCAGCTGGCGCGCCGCTTCAATCTGCGTGGCCATGTCGGCCAGGCGGAATTGCACGGCCTGGTGCTCATAGATGGGCTTGCCGAAACTCTCGCGCTCGCGCGCATAGCTCAGGGCCGCTTCATACGCGGCGCGCGCCATGCCCACGGCTTGCGAAGCGATGCCGATGCGTCCGCCTTCCAGGCCGGACAGGGCGATCTTGTAGCCTTGTCCTTCTTCGCCGATCAGATTTTCCGCCGGGATGCGGCAATTCTCGAACAGGATCTGCGCCGTGTCCGACGAATGCTGGCCCATCTTCTGTTCCAGTCCCGCCACGATGTAGCCTGGCGTGTTCGTCGGCACCCAGAAGGCGCTGATGCCGCGCTTGCCGGCCGCCTTGTCGGTGACGGCCATGACGATGGCCACGTCCGCATATTTTCCGCTGGTAATGAATTGCTTGGTGCCGTTGATGACGTATTCATTGCCGTCAAGCGTGGCCGTCGTGCGCAGGGCCGAGGCGTCGCTGCCCGTGTGCGGTTCCGTCAGGCAAAATGCCCCCAGCATGGCGCCTTGCGCCAGTGGACGCAGCCATTGTTCCTTTTGCGCATCGTTGGCGTACATCATGGCGATGCTGCACACGGGACAATTATTCACTGAAATGATGGTCGACGTGCCGCCATCGCCGGCGGCGATTTCTTCCAGCACCAGGGCCAGCGACACGTAGTCGAGGCCGGCGCCACCGAGCGCTTCCGGCACGGCCACGCCAAAGGCGCCCAGCGCGGCCAGTTCCTGCAATTCTTCTTTCGGGAAATGATGTTCCTTGTCCCAGCGGGCCGCGTTGGGCGCCAGGCGCTCGCGCGAAAAACTGCGCAGCGCTTCCTGGATCATGGTCTGTTCTTCATTGAGTATCATGGGACGTCGTCTCGTATTTTTTATAGTGGATGCGGGAATTACCAGGCTATGGGCTTGCCATCGTAGTTGCGGAACACGGCCTTGTCCGTGGCCGGCAGGCTGGCCAGGGTGGCGCGGATGCCGGCAGCGCTTTGCTCGGGTGAAATATCGGCGCCGGCGCCGCCCATGTCCGTGCGTACCCAGCCCGGGTGGAAAGCCACGCAGCTGACGCCTTGCGGGCCATGCATGAGGGCTGTGTCGATCAGCACGGAATTCAGTGCCGCCTTGCTGGCGCGGTACAGCGAACCGGTGGGATTGCCCCGCTCGCTCAGGGAACCCATGTGCGAGGACAGCACGGCCAGTTTGCCTTTCGCGTTGGCCACCAGCGGCGCGAGGATCGGCAGCAGCCGCATGGCCGCCAGCACGTTCGTGTGCATGACGAGGTCGAAATCGGCTTGCGCGGGGAAACCGTCGTGGCGGGGGCCGTACACGCCCGCGTTGAGGATGGCCACGTCGAGCTTTTCATCGTCGAGCTTCCAGCCCAGGCCGGCACAGCCTTCCACGTCCGTCACGTCGAGCTGGTGCGCTTCCGCGCCCAGTTGCGCGAGGGCGTCGCAGGCGTCCGGTGTGCGGGCCGTGGCGATGACACGCCAGCCATCGTGGCGGTATTGACGGACGAGCTCGTGGCCGATGCCGCGCGAGGCGCCGATGATCAATGCGGTAGGCATATGTTTTCTCCCTGAAAATAAAATGAAAGGGCGCGTACCGTGAACTGCGGTGCGCGCCCGTGCTCAGGAAGAGCTTATACCAGTTCGATCGCCATCGCCGTCGCTTCGCCGCCGCCGATGCACAGGGCCGCCACGCCGCGCTTGCCGCCGGTTTTTTTCAAGGCGCCCAGCAGGGTGACGATGATGCGCGCGCCCGAGGCGCCGATCGGGTGGCCCAGCGCGCACGCGCCGCCGTGGATGTTGATCTTGCTGTGCGGAATGTCGAGGTCGTGCATGGCGGCCATCGGTACGGCCGCGAATGCTTCATTGATCTCGAACAAGTCGACATTGCTGCTGCTCCAGCCCGTTTTGGCGTACAGCTTTTTCACCGCGCCGATGGGGGCCGTGGTGAATTCGTTCGGCGCCTGCGCATGCGTGGCGTGGCCGTGGATTTTCGCGATGACGGTGCAACCGAGCTTTTTCGCCGTCGATTCGCGCATCAGCACCAGGGCGGCCGCGCCATCGTTGATCGACGAAGACGAGGCGGCCGTGATGGTACCGTCTTTCTTGAACGCCGCCTTCAAGGTCGGGATTTTTTCCAGGCGGGCCTTTTGCGGGCCTTCATCGATGCTGACGACGGTGTCGCCGCCACGGCCGGACACGGTCACGGGCACGATTTCCCATTCGAAACTGCCATCCTTGGTTGCCGCTTGCGCGCGTTTGACGGATTCGATGGCAAACGCATCCTGCGCTTCGCGCGTGAACTGGTACTGGCTGGCGCACTCTTCTGCAAACGTGCCCATCGAGCGGGCATTGCCCTTTTCATCGCGGCTGTAGGCGTCTTCCAGGCCATCCATCATCATGTGGTCATAGATCATGCCGTGGCCGATGCGGTAGCCGCCGCGCGCCTTCGGCACCAGATAAGGGGCGTTGGTCATCGATTCCATGCCGCCCGCCACCACCACATCGGCGCTGCCGGCGAGCAAGGTGTCGTGCGCGAACATGGTCGTCTGCATGGCCGAGCCGCACATTTTCGACAGGGTCACGGCGCCCGTGGAATCGGGCAGGCCAGCCTTGCGCAAGGCTTGGCGCGCGGGCGCCTGGCCCTGGCCAGCCATCAGGCAATTGCCGAAAAACACGTGTTCCACGGCATCCGGCGCCACGCCGGCCCGTTCCACGGCGGCGCGGATGGCCACGGCGCCCAGGTCGCTGGCGGTGACGTTGGCAAAGTCGCCCTGGAAGGCGCCCATGGGGGTGCGCGCGGCACCGACGATTACGACTGGATCATTCATGTTGGATCTCCGGTTAAGGGTGGGGATGGTGACTGCATACAAAAACGCAGGTGCTGCGGATAAGGGAAGACGTCCTCGATATGGCCGTCTTCGATGCGCTGCTTGCGCGCCTGCCAATATTGCGCCGTCAGCAGGTCGGCATGGTGCTGCATGAAATAGGTGCGGATGCGGGGATTGCCCAGCAGGAAGGTGCCAAATTGTTCGGGAAACACATCGTGTTTGCCGATGGGATACCACGGTTCGGCCGACATTTCTTCCTCCTCCGTGCGCGCTTCAGGGATGACGCGGAACTGGCAATCGGTGATGTACTCGATTTCATCGTAATCGTAAAAAACGACACGCTGATGACGGGTCACGCCAAAGTTTTTATACAGCATGTCGCCCGGGAAAATATTTGCCGCTACCAACTCCTTGATGGCGTTGCCGTACTCGACGATGGCGTGTTCGACCAGGTCATCGCGGCCTTCTTTCTCGGCATTGCTCAGCCACATGTTCAGCGGCACCATGCGCCGCTCGATGTACAGGTGGCGGATGATGATCTGCTCGTGGTCTTCCTCGATCAGCGAGGGGGCGAACTGTTTCAGCTCGGCCAGCAATTCCTCGGCAAAACGGGCGCGGGGAAAGGCCACGTTGGAATACTCGAGCGTGTCGGCCATACGGCCCACCCTGTCGTGGTGTTTCACCAGCAAATACTTTTGCTGGACTTGCGCGCGCGTCGTTTCCTTGGGCGGCGGGAAGAAATCCTTGATGACCTTGAAGACATACGGAAACGACGGCAGGGCAAACACCAGCATCACCAGGCCGCGGATGCCGGGCGCGCTCTCAAAGTGGTCCGACGAGTGTTTCAAATGCTGCAGGTAGTCGCGGTAAAACAGCGTCTTGCCCTGTTTTTGCAGGCCCAGTATCGTATAAATTTCGCTGCGCGGTTTGCGCGGCAGCAAGCTGCGCAGGAATTGCACATAGGCCGATGGCACTTCCATATCGACCAGGAAATAGGCACGCGTAAACGAAAACAGCACGGCGATCTGCTGGTGCTCGAACAGCACCGTGTCGAGCACCAGCTTGCCGTGGCGGTTGTGCAGGATCGGCACGACAAACGGGTATTCGCGGTTGCCGTTGATGCCCTTGCCGACCAGGTAGGCGCCCTTGTTGCGATAAAACAAGCTGGTCAGGACCTGGATCTGGTGGTTCGGCTCCAGCCGGTCGCCGCCAAACAATTGCTGCAACCGCGCTTCCACCTGGGCCACATCACGCTCCAGGTTGGCAAATGCGCAGCCCAACTGGAAGTCCGTCACCATGCGCGTCAGGGTGTGGCGCAAGCCATCCTGGCCGGGGTAATACACGCGGTAGGTGGGGGCCGGGTCTTGCGTTTCGATGTATTCCGTGGACACGACGGGCCGCACGAAAATATAGTCGTTATTGAAATACGTGCGGTGCAGGATGTTGCAGCAGACGGAATTGAAGAAGGTTTCCGCCAGTTCCGGCTGCTTGTGTTCCGTCAACATGCCGATGTAGTGCAGCTTGAGTTCGCGCCACACTTCGTCGCTCAACTCCGACTCTTCGTACTCGTCTTCGAGCATCTGCACGCATTCCTGCACGCGCTTGTCATAAAAGTCGATGCGTTCGCGGGCCGCCGTCTGCGCCGCAGCCCAGGCGCCCTGCTCGAAATACTGCTTGGCGTGCTGGCTGGTTTCGCGGAACAAACGGTAATGCTTGTCGAAGCCGTCGCGGATGGTGCGCGCGATATCGAATGCAATCTGGGAAGAGAGCAATTTGGGGAAGGCAATGTGCGTCATATCTGTGCTCGCATGAATAGCTCATCACCCAGTCGATAATCGCGCGCCCGTACTTACTTGGTTTCCGCAAACAGTTCGCGGCCTATCAGCATGCGGCGGATTTCGCTGGTCCCGGCGCCGATTTCATACAGCTTGGCATCGCGCCACAGGCGGCCGGCCGGATACTCATTGATGTAGCCGTTGCCGCCCAGGGCCTGGATCGCTTCGCCTGCCATCCACGTCGCCTTCTCCGCACTATACAGAATGGCGCCGGCCGCATCCTTGCGCAGCTGGCGCACGGCTTCCGGCGTGGTGGCGCGGTCGCAAGCCTGGCCCACCGCATACACATAGGCCTTGCACGCCATCATGGTCGAATACATATCGGCCAGTTTGCCCTGCATCAATTGGAATTCGCCGATGGGCTGGCCGAATTGCTTGCGGTCATGCACGTAAGGCACGACCAGGTCCATGCACGCCTGCATGATGCCCAGCGGGCCGCCGGACAGCACGGTGCGCTCGAAGTCGAGGCCCGACATCAGCACGTTGACGCCCTTGCCCAAGCCGCCCAGCACGTTTTCGGCCGGTACTTCGCAATCCTGGAATACCAGTTCGCCCGTGTGCGAGCCGCGCATGCCCAGCTTGTCGAGCTTTTGCGCGATGGAAAAACCCTTGAAATTCTTTTCGATCAGGAAAGCCGTCATGCCGCGCGGACCCGCTTCCAGGTCGTTTTTCGCGTACACCACCAGCACGTCCGCGTCGGGGCCGTTGGTGATCCACATCTTGGTGCCGTTCAAGACCCAGCGGTCGCCCTTGAAGTCGGCGCGCAGCTTCATGCTGACGACGTCCGAGCCCGCATTCGGTTCCGACATGGCCAGGGCGCCGATGTGCTCGCCCGTGATCAGTTTCGGCAGGTATTTGGCTTTTTGCTCGGCCGTGCCGTTGCGCTTGATCTGATTGACGCACAGGTTCGAGTGGGCGCCATAGGACAGGCCGACGGAGGCCGAGGCGCGCGAGATCTCTTCCATGGCGATGATGTGCGCCAGGTAGCCCATGCCGGCGCCGCCGTATTCTTCGCTGACGGTGATGCCGAGCAAGCCCATGTCGCCCATCTTGCGCCACAGGTCCATGGGGAACTGGTCCGTGCGGTCGATTTCGGCCGCGCGCGGCGCGATTTCGGCGGCGGCAAATTGTTGGATCGCTTCGCGCAGGGAGGCGATGTCGTCGCCGTGGTCAAAGGTCAAGCCTGGGAGATGGAGCATGTCGTCCTCGTCGTCGTTATAAGTGTGGCGGTCATGGATGCCGGGTCAGTGAAGCTATGATACTCAGTTGTGACGTTTACGTAAACGTAAAGCGATACGCGTAAAGCGCTGCGCGGCAAGCGCCGCCGCATGGATACCTAGTTTGTTTGCGCCTTATCAAGGCTCAAGTCCGCCAGCATGCGCGCGCAAGCGTCTTCATGCGCGCTGATTTCCGCCAGCGCCATTTCGATATCGATGCGCTGCTGCTCCAGCGTCTGCCGGTGCTGCGCCAGCACACCCAGGAAACGGTCCATCTGCGCGCGCGTATCCTTCGGCGACTCGTACATGTCGACCAGGCTCTTGATTTCCGACAACGCCAGGCCCAGGCGCTTGCCGCGCAGGGTCAGTTTCAAGCGGGTGCGGTCGCGCGGCGTATAGACGCGGCTGCGGCCGCCGGCGCCTTCGCGTTTCGGGCTGAGCAAGCCCTGGTCTTCATAGAAACGGATGGCGCGCGCCGTGATGTCGAATTCCCGCGCCAGTTCGGTAATGGTATAGGTCGTCATTGCTGCGGGCGGTGTCGGTTGCATGGGTGGTCGGTCGCTGGATGGGTGCTGCAGGGTAATGGGTGGCAAAGTGCCGTTTACGTCAACGTCAATACTATTGTAGCGTGCCCTGCCCGTGCTGCAACAAAGAAAGGCGTGAATGGGGGGATTTGGCGAATAAGGCAACAATTACTGAAAATAAATTGATTCTTCTTGCGCAAACGCGCTTAAGATCGAGAGTTGGTGGCCAAGATGACACCAAAAAGAGCTTTCCTGGCATAACAGCGACATTCTTTTCGCTGCGATGGCAGTAAAATTTTCAGGCACAGATTCTTTCCAGCCGGCACGATCAAAAAACAACGTTTCACTATGAGTACGTCGTTCATATCGTTTCCATTTTGGAAACAAAATGGCCCTTCTGAAAACTTTGTCTACAAGAAATTGTATGACATGGGCATTGCGTGTATCGGTAGAGAAGGGCATTATCCGATACCGTACGTTGTAATGCCAAACCGAGGCTTTGAATCGTGCTGCAGTGCGAAAATCAAGGCTAGCCGCGAATTTGACCCGAAGCCACGCAGAATCGCAAGAGAAAATTTGGCCCACTTTTTCACCTGAAAAGCCCGGCTGGAGTGTTAATTGTTAATTTATACTCTTTTCAAATGTAACAATCTGTATGGTCATTCAAGAAACTGACTTTCATGTTACAACATGAAATAGTACACCTATGAATTCTTCTAACGAACGCGAAAGCTTCAGCCAGCGACTTCAGTTGGCTCTCAAAAACGCCCATTATTCTCCAGACAGCCCGACCAGACTGGCCCGGGAATTCAATATCCGTTTCGACGGGCGCCCGATTACCGTGCATGCAGCTAGGAAATGGTTAGTAGGTGAAGCAATTCCGACGCAAGAGAAATTGCGCATGATTGCCCAATGGTTGGGCGTTCCAGCGGAATGGTTGCGTTTTGGTGGTCCGGAAAGCGCCACGCCGAATGGCGAAGCGGGCAGCGCTTTGTCGCGTTTTGAGTCCGCCGATGTGAAATTAATTGCCGATTTGCAAAGATTAGATGAACATCATCGTCAAATCGCGCGAGAATTTATTCGCATGCTGGTCAGAGTCAACTACCAAAAGTAAGCATTCAGGCCATCCCCGGCCGGCGCCGTCCGCCTTTCGCTGACGGTGCTCTCCCTGTCCTTTTATTTGCGCAACGTCATACTGGAGACATGATTTTGCCGCACAATAAGACCTCGCATGTTGCGCTGCAGCGGAATTATTTAACAATAATCCCGCTCGCGGCGGCGCAGCGGCCAATACCAGCGCATAATCACATCAGAAGCAGCCAGTTCATCCACTACGGAGCCGAGCATTTGAGCCGTCTTATGAAAAGTAACTACAGCAATACCGCGCAGCTGAAGGACTTGATGACCGTGCCCCCCATGACTGCCGCGCAACATGCGGAAGTGATGCGCAAACGGATCGCCCACCGCAGGATGGTTGAAGAAGCCAGGGATTTGAAGCAGGCAAGTGCTACGCAATTCGAAAAACGCTAGTGGTGGATGCCTGACCAAAGCTACTGCGCGTCGGCATAGCTAGCCTGCGATGCTCACCGTACTAGAGTACGGTTGCGCTTCTCGACTAGCTCTTCCTTCCGCTCGCTACGCTTTTGTCAGGCATCGTGATGCCAGTTAATTCGTGACGCCAACTAGAGGATAGGGGTGTCGCCAGCGGACTTCAAGCCATTCCACCGCGGTGCCAGGCTGTGCTCGATGCCCAGCAGGTCGATGACGCGCGCCACCGTATGGTCGACCATTTCCGCAATGCTCTGCGGGTGGTGATAAAAGCTCGGCAAGGGCGGGAAGATGATGCCGCCCATTTCGGTCACGGCTGTCATATTGCGCAGGTGCGCCAGGTTGAACGGCGTTTCGCGCACCATCAGGATCAGGCGGCGGCGCTCCTTGAGCACCACATCGGCTGCCCGCGTGATCAAATTATCCGACAAGCCATGCGCCACGGCCGCCAGGGTCTTCATCGAGCACGGTGCGATGACCATGCCATCCGATTGAAACGAGCCGCTGGCGATGCTTGCGCCGATGTCGCGCAGCTTGTGCACCACGTGCGCTTGCGCTTCGATTTCCTTGCGCCCCACGCCTGTTTCCTGGTGCAGGGTTAGTACGGCCGCATCGGACAAGACCAGATGCGTCTCGACGCCAGGGATGGCGCCGAGCAATTGCAGCAGCCGCAAGCCATACACGGCGCCCGTGGCGCCCGTGATGGCCACGACGATACGGCGCGGCCGCGCAAGCTGGCTATCAGGCATCCAGCAGGGACTTCAGTTCGCCCGATTCAAACATTTCATTCATGATATCGGAACCACCGATGAACTCGCCTTTGACATACAGCTGCGGAATGGTAGGCCAGTTCGAGTAATCCTTGATGCCTTGGCGTACTTCCGGGTCATCCAGCACGTTGACGGTGGCGATGTTTTCCACGCCGCATGCTTTCAGGATCTGGATGGCGCGGCCGGAAAAGCCGCACTGCGGGAACTGGGCCGTGCCCTTCATGAACAGCACGACTGGCGTGCTCGTCACGGTTTCTTTGATCCAGGTTTGTACGTCGCTCATAGCTGCCTCTGATGGGTAAATAAATAGATGCCGTCATTTTATAAGAAAACGCCGGCACGGGTATGCGCTCAAGTCATAAATCGGGCAAGTCAGCCACGTTGAGGCTTATAAGGTCTTGCCCAGGCACACCGATTGTGCCGCGCCCACGTATTTACCCCAGGCAATGACGGGCGCATAGCCGTGTTTGGCATAAAACGCCACCGCGCGGCCATTTGCCACGCGGGTGGACAGGTGCAGGGCATGGTAGTGATGCTGGCGCGCCTGCGCCTCTACATGGGCCAGCAGGGCCGCGCCCACGCCGGCGGCGCCAGGGCGCGCATACATGCGCTTGAGCTCGCCTATGGTGCTGTCCGCCTCGCCCAGCGGCCGCAGGGCGGCACAGCCTAGCAGTTCTCCAGCGCCATCGCGCGCCAAGTAAAAGCCGCCGCGCAAGGTTGCCGCTTCGACATCGAAGGAGGAACGGCCGCTGTCGCCATTGATGCGCAGCAGCGTATCCGACAATTCATCGAGCAGCAGCTGCGCCTCCATGCTGGCGGCGTCCACCGCCAGGATGACGAAATCATGCCCGGCGGCCATGGACTTAACCGCGCAGCTTGGCGAACGCGGCGGCCATGCTGCCGGCCGGCTCGGGCGCGTTGCGCGACTGCGACTGATGCTGCGCCATGCTGCGGCGGTCGTTGCGGTCGCCCTTTTGCTCGGGCTTGCTGCCCGCTTGCGGCGCGCTGTCCGTCAGGCGCATGGTCAGCGCGATGCGCTTGCGCTTTTCATCGACTTCCAGCACTTTTACGCGGACGACTTGTCCCGCCTTGACCACCGTGTGCGGATCTTTCACGAACGTGTTCGACAGGGCCGAGATGTGTACGAGGCCATCCTGGTGCACGCCGATATCGACAAAGGCGCCAAAGGCGGCCACGTTGGTGACCACGCCCTCGAGGATCATGTCCGGGCGCAAGTCGCGGATTTCTTCCACGCCTTCCTTGAAGGTGGCGGTGGTGAACTCCGGACGCGGGTCGCGGCCCGGCTTTTCCAGTTCCTTCAGGATGTCGGAAATGGTCGGCACGCCGAAGGTTTCATCCGCGTACTTTGCCGGACTCAAGGTTTTCAGCAGCGCCGTTTCGCCGATGACAGCCTTGATATCCTTCTTGATATCGGCCAGGATCTTTTCCACCAGCGGGTACGATTCCGGGTGGACGGCCGAGGCGTCCAGCGGATTGTCGCCGCCCATCACGCGCAAGAAGCCGGCGGCCTGTTCGAACGTTTTATCGCCCAGGCGCGGCACGGCTTTCAAGGCGGCGCGCGAGGTGAACGCGCCCTTCATGTCGCGGTAGGTGACGATGCTTTGCGCCACGCTGGCCGACAGGCCGGAGACGCGCGCCAGCAGCGGCGCCGACGCCGTGTTCACGTCCACGCCCACGGCATTCACGCAATCTTCCACCACGGCATCGAGCGAGCGGGCCAGCTGGCTTTGGCTCACGTCATGCTGGTACTGGCCCACGCCGATCGATTTCGGGTCGATCTTGACCAGTTCGGCCAGCGGGTCTTGCAGGCGGCGCGCAATCGACACGGCGCCGCGCAGGGACACATCCATGTCTGGCAACTCTTTCGAGGCGAATTCGGACGCGGAATACACCGAAGCGCCCGCTTCCGAGACGACGATCTTCGTCATCTTCGCTTCCGGATGCTGCTTGATCAAATCCTGCGCCAGCTTGTCGGTCTCGCGCGAGGCCGTGCCGTTGCCGATGGAAATCAGGGACACATTGTGCTTGGCGGCCAGGCGGCCCAGCGTATGCAGCGAGCCATCCCAGTCGTTCTTCGGCTGGTGCGGATAGATCACGGCCGTGTCGACCACTTTACCGGTGGCATCGACGACCGCCACTTTCACGCCCGTGCGCAAGCCAGGATCGAGGCCCATGGTGGCGCGCTGGCCGGCCGGCGCGGCCAGCAGCAGCGCTTTCAGATTGGTGGCGAACACGTTGATGGCGTCGAGTTCCGAGCGTTCGCGCAGGGCGCCCATCAGTTCCGTTTCCAGGTGCATGAAGCTTTTCACGCGCCAGGTCCAGCGCGCCGTGTCGGCCAGCCATTTGTCGGCCGGACGGCCTTGTTGCTTGATGCCGAAGCGGGCGGCGATGCGGCCTTCGCACGGATTGTGCGGCGCATCCCATTTCGGTTTTTCCGCTTCCGTATCCAGGCGCAGGGTGACGTCGAGGATGCCTTCGCGGCGGCCGCGCAGCAGGGCCAGCGCGCGGTGCGATGGGACCGTGGAAATGGTTTCCGAGTAATCGAAATAATCGGCGAATTTTTCGCCTTCGTCCTGCTTGCCTTCCACCACTTTCGATTCGACGATGCCATGTTCCTGCACGTATTCGCGCAAGGTTTGCAGCAACGTTGCGTCTTCGGCAAAGCGCTCCATCAAAATCTGGCGCGCGCCGTCGAGGGCCGCCTTGGTATCCGCCACGCCCGGGTTGTTACCGTCGGCACTCGTAAACGCGTCGCGCAGGAACTTGCCCGCTTCCATTTCCGGCGTCAGTTCCGGATTGTCCAGCAAGCCGTCGGCCAGCGGCATCAAGCCCGCTTCAATGGCGATCTGCGCCTTCGTGCGGCGCTTCTGCTTGTAGGGCAGATACAGGTCTTCCAGGCGCGTCTTGTCTTCCGCGTGCATGACGGCGTCGAGCAATTCGGGCGTCATCTTGTTCTGTTCCGTGATCGAGGCCACGATGGCGGCGCGCCGCTCTTCCAGCTCGCGCAGGTAGCGCAAGCGCTCTTCGAGCAGGCGCAGCTGGATATCGTCGAGGCCGCCGGTCGCTTCCTTACGGTAACGGGCGATGAAGGGCACGGTGGCGCCTTCGTCGAGCAGTTCGATGGCGGCGGCAACCTGCACCGGTTTGGCGGCAAGTTCAAGGGCAAGACGTTGTTCGATAGTGGGCAGCATGGTTGTTTCCAGAGCGATCAAGCCTGGAATGATACGCAATCGGCGCGATTGCGCAATCTTGACAGCGCAAATGGACTGTGCGTTGACAACAGCGTCAGCGGGCCGGCAGCAGCGGGCTGGCGGGCGCGGGAGCTGGCGGCCTCTGCGGCGTGACGGATTTGCCAAAGGCATTGCCCATGCGGTGTTCGAGGGCGGCGCGGTTGTACAGCCCCAGCTGGTTCGACGGACGCTGCACGGCCGCTTCCGCACCGGACAGGGCGGGCGGCTGACGCTTTATTTCGTTGCTATTCGGCAATAATTTTTCATTCAAGCATGACATCGATTGCGCGCGCTGGCCATTGACTTCCACTTCCACGCAGCCCTTTTGCGGCGCGGCGGCCTTGACGACGACGGTGTGTTCGTCCGCCTGTGCGGACAGGGCGGCGCAGGCCAGCAGTAACAGCAAGAACAGGCGTGCCATGGCGGCTCCCGGAGCGGTGGATCAGGCGTTCAGCATAGCAAGTTCATATGTCGCGGTGATGACACAGGCCGGGATGCGGGCTGGCGCCATGTCATGCAGTTGTCATTTTATGAAGCTACCATCTTGCCATTCTGCAGACAACATTGCAGTCAAGACACTTCATGAGCAGGCTTTCTCGTTGATTTCCCTGGAAAATGACACAAACCTACCGCCGCGCCGCAAAGGGCAATGCCCTGTCCGCCTGCTTGCTGATGACATTGATGACATTCATGACATTCGTGCGACCGGCTGCGGGTGCGGACGGTGCTGATGCCGCCGCGCACGCTACCCTGCACTTCGACTTGCCCGCCCAGCCGCTCGATGCGGCGCTGGTGGCGTTTGGCGAAGTGACCGGGTATTCCGTGCTCGTCAGCAGCCAGCTGGCGGCCGGTCGCGTGGCAGCGGCCGTGCGCGGCGACTACACGCCGGCCGAAGCGCTGCAGCGCCTGCTGGCCGGCACGCAGCTGGGCGCGCGCTTCAGCGGCAGCAACGCGTTTACCTTGCTGGCGCTGGCGGACGCCCCCGTGGCGCCGGCGCCCGTGTCGGCCGAGGCCGTTCCCGCCGCGCCTCCGTTGCAAGGCTATGCGGCCGTTCTGCAGCGTTCGCTCACGCGGGCCCTGTGCCGCTTGCATCCGGACGCGTTTGGCCGCTACCGCCTGGCTTTCCAGCTGTGGCTCGACGAGCGGGGCAAGGTGCGCGCCGTACATGTGCTGGAACCGAGCGGCGTGGAACAGCGCGACCGCGCCGTGCTGCAGCGCCTGCGCAGCCTGCTGATCGATGGCGCGCCACCGGCGGGCTTGCCGCAGCCGCTGACGATTTTACTGACGCCGCGGCCCGACCCAGGCGCCGATTGCGCGCCCTACCTCCTGTCCGGGGTGTCCTGACCATGCCGGATTTGCTGAAAGCCACCTTGCGCAAGCTGTTCCTGGAACGCTATGGACAGTTTCGCCGCCATTTGCAACGCCGCCTGGGCTCGGAAGACCTGGCCAATGACGCGCTGCATGAAACGTATTTGCGGGTGGAACGGATGAACGCGCCCGAGGCGATCAGCTATCCATCCGCCTACCTGATGCGCATCGCCATCAACATTGCGGAAGATCAACGCCGCGACAATGCGCGCCTGCTCAGCCTGCCGGATATCGACGACCTGTACGAGATGGCCGATGAGTTGGCCGACCCGGCCCGCACCTTCAGCGCGCGCGCCGAGCTCGAGGAACTGGAACGGGCCTTGCAGGAGCTGCCGAAACGCCGGCGCGCCATCGTCATCGCCGCCCGCGTCGACCAGTTGCCGCACCGCGACATTGCCGAGCGCTTCGGCATTTCCGCCCGCACGGTGGAGAAGGAATTGCGCGCCGGCCTGGAACATTGCTGCGAACGCATGGGACGCGATTTCATCCAGCGCTTCGGTCCCGGGGCGGGAAAAACGTCTAAACATCATGACTGAACAAGCGGAAGACGACATGGGTGTCATCGAACAGGAAGCGCAGGCGTGGGTGGTGCGCCTGGCCTCGGGCCAGGTCAGCGAGCGCGACGCGCAAGTGTTTCGCCACTGGTGTGCGCGCAGCCGCAAGCATGCCAACGCGTTTGCCGAGGCGCGCGCCGTGTGGGGCGCCATGGCGCCGGCCGCGCGCGCCGTCAAGCGGGCGCAGGCGCCCGTGAACGTGGCGCGGCGCGCCTGGCTCGGCGGCGCCGTCGCCGCCTCACTGGGCTTGCTGGTGCTGCGCCCGCCCACGGACCTGTGGCCGGCCGTGGCGGGCCTCGCTGCCGACTACGCCACCGGTACGGGCGAGCAGCGCGAAGTGGCGCTCGATGGCGGTGTGCTGGTGCAGATGAATACGCAGACGCGCCTCGATGCGGCGCCGCTGCAGGATGGCGCCGCGTCGCTGGTGCTGCTGGCGGGCGAGGCGGAATTCCAGGCCGGCTTGCGCGGCGCGGCGAGGGTGCGCGTGCAGGCGGGCGATGGCACGGTGTCGGCCGGCAGCGCGCGCTTCAATATCCGCTTGTTTGGCCAGGAAGTGTGCGTGACCTGCCTGGCGGGCCGCCTGCGCGTGGCGCAGGCCGGCAACGATGCGGAGCTGGCGGCCGGGCAGCAGCTGCGCTACCGGCCCGAGCATTTCGGCATCGCGCGCGCGGTGGCGAAGAGCGATGTCAGCGCGTGGCGCCAGCGCCTGCTGGTCTTCAAGCAAAGCACCCTGGCCGAGGTGGTGGACGAGGTGAACCGCTACCGTCCCGGCAAGCTGATCCTCAATGGCGAGGCCTTGAAACACACGCGCGTGCAAGCGAGTTTTTCGCTCGACCGCCTCGACGATGTGATCGCCCTGATCCAGGATGCGTATGGCGCGCGCGTGACGCGGCTGCCGGGAGGCATCGTGCTGTTTGGCTAGCGATGCAGGCCGATGGCATCTCGCCAATTATGACATTTTCATGACCTTTTGCAGTCCCGGACCTTGTTCCCTGTCAATGCTGCTGGAAGCCGCGAATCAGTGCCTGCCGCCCGCCCCGTGCGTGCCGCGCGCCGCCTCGCGATATCGGTCAGCAACGGAACATGAAAAGGGAATGTCGCCATGCAGCGAAGCAAGTCGGTCACGAAACACGCATCCTCCTCCGCCATGGCGGGCAACCGGATTGGTCGCCCGGTGCGATTGAAACCGCTGGCGCTGGCCATCGCCGTGCTGCTGCAGGCGGGCGGCGCGCAGGCGCAGCAGCCATTCAGCGGTGCCTGGTTTGCCGGCAAGGGTGCGCAGCAGGGCACGGCCGCCGCCACGGGACGCTTGCCGAATGGCCAGGCCATCATCGGGACGGACAATAAGCAGGCGCAGCAGCAAAAAGCCAATGCCCAGCTGCAAAGTTCGCTGAACAATCTGCAACTGGCCGCACGCGCCATCGCCGTGCAGCAGGCGGCCCAGCAGGCGGCGCGCCAGGCGGCCATTGCCGCCGGCTCGAAGGTGCCGGAAGGCTTGGCCGAAGGCGGCTTGAAGGTCGACAGCAACAGCCTGACGGCGGGCTGGTTCAACGCGAATGGCCCCGTGCAGGCGCAGGCCGACGGCAAGACCGTGGTGACCGTCAAGCAGACGGCCGACAAGGCGATCCTGAACTGGGAAACGTTCAATATCGGCCAGAATACCACCCTGCAATTTGACCAGTTGGCGAACTGGTCCGTACTCAACCGCGTCAACGATCCGCTGGCCCGTCCCAGCCAGATCCGCGGCCAGATCAAGGCTGACGGCACGGTAATGCTGGTCAACCGCAATGGCATCGTGTTTACGGGCAGCAGCCAGGTCGATACGCGCAGCCTGGTGGCCGCCGCCGTGGGCATGAGTGACAGCCAATTCCGCAAGGGCATCTACAGCGAAACGCAGGGCGCGGGCTTCAAGCCCACGCTGGCCAACGACCTGGTGCTCAACGGCAGCGTGGCCACGCACGCCAACGCCACGGCCGACGTGGTGGTGCAGGCCGGCGCGCAGATCAGCACGCGCAAGCCGCAGACGGTGACGGAAGGCGGCGGCTATGTGCTGCTGGCCGGGCGCGAAGTGCATAACGGCGGCAGCCTGTCCGCGCCGAACGGCCAGGTCACGCTGGCCGCCGGCGACAGCTTCGTCATCCGCAAGGGGCTGGGGACGGATGCCAACCAGACTTCGAGCACGCGTGGCAACGAGGTCGACGTCAAGTTCAATGCGCAAAGCGGCGCCGGCAAGGTGACGAATAGCGGCCTGGTGCAGGCGCTTACCGGCGACGTCACCTTGACGGGCCGCGACGTGAAGCAGGCCGGCGTGCTGCTCAGCAGCACCAGCGTGACGACACGCGGCACCGTGCACCTGAAGGCCGACGGCAGCGAAGGCCTCGTCACCCTGGCGCCGGACAGCCTCACCACGGTGCTGCTCGATGACAGCGGCGCCACCGCGCTGGACGTGCAGCGCGACGCGCTCATCAAGGATTCGGCGCTGCCCAGCGACGGCGCCTACAACCGCCGCGACCTGTCGCTGATCCAGATTGCTTCCGGTGGCGATATCGCCTTCGATACCGGTTCGCTGACTTTGGCTACCGGCGGCCAGGTCAATGCGCTGGCCACGCGCCGCACGCAAGTGGCGCGCGGCGCCAGCATCGACGTTTCCGGCGCCGTCGGCGTCAACGTGGCGATGGCTTCAAACAACGTGCTGATCAATGCGCAGGGCAACGAGCAGCGCGATGCGCCCGGCAACCGCGACAGCAAGGCCCTCAACAGCACCGACCTGTGGGTCGACCGGCGCGACCTGGTGCGGGTGGCGGCCGGCACGAATGGCTATCCGACCGACCGTTGGTACACGGGTGGCGGCTTGCTTGAAGTGAGCGGTTATCTGAACACCAGTGGCCATAGCATCGGCGAATGGGCGGCGCAGGGCGGCACGGTGGCCTTCCAGGGCGGCGAACTGGTGACCCAGGCCGGTTCCCTGCTGAATGTGTCCGGCGGCACATTTGACGTCCAGACGGGCATGATTCGCCAGAGCTGGCTCAGCGGCAAGGATGGCCAGCTCTACAGGTTGTCGAGCGCGCCCGGCGACATGCTGTACACGGGCGTCTACCAGGGCTACGCCGCGCAGCACCAGCGCTGGGGCGCTGAAGTGACGGAAAATTTCGCCAATCCCCTGATCGGCGCCCAGCAACGGCTGGAAAACGGCTATACCGTGGGCCGCGACGCGGGCCGCGTGGTGGTGGCAACCACATCCGCCGTGCTGGAAGGCGCGATCGAATCGAGCGTGTTCCAGGGAGAGCGCCAGCAGGACGCGCGCGATGCCACCCTCGACAGTTACCGCCAGTCGCAACTGGCCGCCGCCCGCAACGGCCAGCTGGTGCTGGGCCAGCTGGCGCCCGTGTACGACGCCGCCAGCGCGCAGCTGCGCGACAATCCCGCGGCGCTGCTGCAGGCCATCCATATCGGCAGCGGCGGCGCCAGCGCCGGCAATCTCCAGCGCGAAGACGCGCTGCCCGAAAACCTGGTCGGCAAGACCTACCTGGATGCCGGCTGGCTCAACGCGCAACACCTGGGCGGTATCAAGGCCTATGCCGGCAGCGCCATCGAGGTCGACGCCGCCGTGCACGTTACGCCGGGCGGCGACATCGCGCTGCATGCGCCGCAGGTCAAGGTCAACGCCGGCCTGACGGCGCGCGGCGGCAGCATTGCGCTGGGCGACATCGTCAGCAAGCAGGCCAATGCCACCAGCGGCTGGCTCGAAACAACCGTCGCCACGCCAGCGGCTGGAACAAAGGTGGGCATCGATGTGGCGGCCGGCGTGACGCTCGACACGCGCGGCCTGTGGAGCCAGCTCAAGCTGGATCCGGGCAACACCTCCGGCTTACCCTATGTCAACGGCGGCGCGGTGGCGCTGGTCAGCAGCGGTAGCATCAACCTGGCGGCCGGCAGCGTGATCGACACGTCTTCGGGCGCGGCCGTGCTGGCCGACGGCAAGCTGAAGGGCGGGCGCGGCGGCGACATCAGCTTGCGCGCGAATCAGAACGATATCAACGGCGTCAAGTCGGAGACGCTGGTGCTCGATGGCGAACTGCGTGGCTACGGCGTCAACGGCGGCGGCACCCTGACCATCGACAGCGGTACCGGCGTGGCGCTGGGCGGCGGCGTGCTGGCAGACAATGGCGTGTTGCCAGCCGGCCAGTCCGTACCCGTGCACCTGACCTTGGCAAAAGCCTTCACCATCAAGGCCGGTACCGTGCTCGATACCGACTTCAGCTATATCAGCACGCAGGTCCAGCCCGGCCAGCCGTTGCTGGACTTGCCGGACTTCAGCGCGGCGCGCCCGTACACCCTGCCGGCCGCCTGGGTGGTGCCGCCGGCCTCGATCAGCTATGAATACATCACCGTCACCGGCAGCAACGGCATCGGCTACACCAGCGGCATGACCGTGCCGGCCGGCGTCACGCTCACGGGCGTGCGCGGCAAGCTCGGTTCGGGCTACCTGGTGCCGGCCAACGCCTTCCCGAACGGCATGCCGGTGGCCGCTTTCAACGCCAAGGTGGCGGCCGGTACCGCGTTCGCGTTTGACGTGACCCTGAATGCGGGCGATCGCCTGCTGGCCGGCAACCGTGCGCCGCAGGATCTGGCCGTCAAGCCGCTGCTGGTGCTGGACAACACACTGTTCCAGCGCGGCTTTGCGCACTACAACATCAACGGCCAGCAGGGCTTGCAGGTGGCGCAGAACGCCGCCATCGACGTCAGCATGCCCGTGCTGCGCGCCGACCTGGCGCTGGCGGACCAATTGTCCACCGGCGCCGATCCGGCCGCCGTCCTGCAACCGTGGCTGGCGCCACTGTGGCAGGAAAATGCCGTGAAAGGCGTGCTCAAGCAACGCGCCGGCGCTGATATCGCACTGTCGGCCGGCACCCGCAACGCCAAGGCGCCGCTCGTGGTGGGCGAGGGCGCCACGCTGCGCGTGGATGACGGCAAGAGCATCAGCCTGACCGGCAACGGCCAGATCACCATGGAAGGTACGCTGAGCGCGGCCGGCGGCCGCATTGCCGTGTTGCCGGGCACGCTAGTCACCGGTGGCGAGATCAACCGTCCGGACGGCAGCGCCAATGCCCAGTCGATCTGGATCGGCGAGCGCGCGGTACTCGACGTGGCTGGCCGCGCGGCCACCGCCACCGACGCCCAGGGCGGCGTGTATGGCCATGTGGGCGCTGGCGGCACTATCGAGATCGGTGCCAGGCATAAACTCGACGCCACCCAGGTGGAGGCGGCCGACGCCTTTGTCATCGTGCGCCCCGGCGCGCGCCTGGAAGCATCGGGCGCCGCCGCCCGGCTCGACCTGCCCGGCCAGGGCAGCGTGCAGGTGGCCGCTGACGGCGGCACCATTGCGCTGAGTTCCTTCCGCGGCTTGTTGCTCGACGGCAGCCTGCATGCGGCAGCCGGTGGTGCCGGCGCGGCCGGCGGCACCCTGGCGCTCAACCTCGAAGCCCCGAACTACGGCATCGTCGGCAAGCTCGACTTGAAGGGCCTGGGCGTGGAAGACGCGGTGCGCGTGCCGCGCGAGCTGGTGCTGTCGCGCCTCCAGGGCGACAGCGGCCTGGCCACCGATCTGCAGGCGGGCGACAGCGATCCGGCGCTGCGCTATGGCGTGGCACGGCTGGGCGCGGACCACGTGGCCGCCGGCGGCTTCGACCACCTGGCCCTGCTGTCGAATGGCTTGATCAGTTTTGATGGCAACCTCGACCTGTCGCTGGGGCAGAGCCTGCGCCTGACTTCCAGCGCACTGGCCCTGGCCGAGCATGCCGACGCCGCCACCACCGCGCAAGTCAAGCTGGCGGCGCCCTACATCCGCCTGGCCGGCACCAGCCGCACCCAGAGCGACGACCACCTGATGCCCAATCCGGTGCGCGGCTCCGGCAACGGCGGCGTCGGCGCCGGCAAGCTGGGCGTGCCCGACGTGGACGACCACGCCAGCCTGACGCTCAATGCCGCGCTGATCGACCTTGCCAACGCCGTCAATGTCGGCAGCAACGGCGTGATCATGCAAAACGTGGCTGACGACCTGGTCGTCAAGCGCGATGCCTTTGGCGAGCTGGCGCTGCGCTCGAGCGGCGACATCCGCATGCGCACGGCGGCCGCGCTGTACACGCCCGGCAACCTGACCCTGGCGGGCGCGCAAATCTATCCGGTGAGCGGCGCCACCGGCAAGGTGGAGGTGGGCAAACGCAATGTGATCAACGAATTCGGGCAACTGGCGACCGAGTTCGATCCGGCCCGCAGGCTGACCATCGAACGCAGCGGCGACCCTGCCGCGCCGTTGCCGGCCCTGCCCTACTCGGTGTTCGGCTCGCTTGAACTGAGTGCCGGCACGGTGAACCAGGGCGGCGTGGTGCGCGCGCCGCTGGGCAAAATCACGCTGGGCCAGAATACGAATGGCGCAGTGACGGGCCACACCAATCTGCTGCCTGGCAGCGTGACGTCGGTCAGCGCCAATGGCCTGGTGATGCCGTACGGCGGCTCGCTCGATGGCCTGAGCTACATGATGGACGGCGTCGACGTCGTATACAAGGGCGTGGGCAATGACCCGGCTGTCGTGCTCACTGGCGAACACGTCGATGTGCGCGCCGGCGCCGTGCTCGACCTGTCTGGCGGCGGCACCCTGACCGGCGCGGCCTTCCTGGCCGGCCGCGGCGGCTCGACCGACGCCCGCCTCAACCCGCTGGTGCAGACGTCCGGCAAAGGCAGCTTCGTGCTGCCGGGCCTGGCCACCAATCCCGTCTACGCCATTGTTCCGGGCACGCAGGCGGGCTATGCGCCCATCGTGGCCGAGAATGGCGCCGGCGATCCAGCGCTGGGGCGCCAGATCACCATCGGCGCCGGCGTGCCCGGCCTGGCTGCCGGCACGTATACCTTGCTGCCGTCGAGCTTTGCGCTGCTGCCCGGCGCGTTCCGGGTGGAACTGAACGGCCTGGCCGCCGGCGGCTTGCCCGTTGGGTCGGCCACGGCCATGCGCAACGGCTCGTTTGCCACCGCCGTGCAGCTGGGCACCAGCAATACCGACCGGCGCGCGGCGCTGCCATCGCAGGCGGTGCTGACGCCGGCCGACGTGCTGCGCAGCTATTCGCAATACAATGAAACGAGCTACGGCGCATTCGCGCTGGCGCAGGCGGTGCGCGATGGCGTGCCGCGGCCGCTGCTCGAACGCGACGCCAAGGCGCTGCACATCGAACTGGTGCGTTCGGAGGCCGGCACGGACGACGCGCTGCGCTTTGCCGGCACGGCCAATTACACGCCAGGCAAGGACGGTTTCGGCGGCAGCGCGCTGCTGCTGGGCGGTTCCGGCAAGAACTACGAAATCATCGGCAGCGCTGCCGCGCCTACCGTCGGCTTCGATGGGATCGCCGTGCGGGCGGAAGCCCTGAACGCCATCGGCGCCCCGCGCCTGGGCATTGGCGGTTTACCCACCGTCAACTACAGCGGCGTTACCGGCAACCAGCAAGCCAATATCGCCCAGTTCCAGGGCGGCGTCGACAACATCGTGGTGCGCGATGGCGCCGTGCTCAAGGCTGGCGAAGTGTTCCTTGTGACCAATAGCAAGGCCGGCGGCATCGTCATCGAGCAGGGTGGCGGCATCAACACCCTGGGCCGTGGCAAGGCCGCCTGGGATTCGGCTGACGGCTACGTGTATGCGCCTGGTACGTCCAGCGTGCTGGCCGTCTCGAATGGCCGGCTCGACATGCTGGCGCCTGGCGTGAGTATCGATCCGCGATCGGGTCCGGGCCGCATCGACATCGGCGCCTGCGCGGCGGGCGCCGTGTGCAGCGGCAGCACCCCGCTGTATTCCGAGGGGACCATCGCCGCCGCCACCGACCAGAGCTTCAATCTGCGCGACGCCACCACCTACGGCACGCGCAACCTGGTGCTGGCCGTGGGCGGCATCAACGTGGGCAGCGCGGCGTCGCTGGCCGCCATGGCCGCGCGCGACGCGCTGCCGGCCGGACTGACCCTGAACCAGGACATCCTCGACCGCCTGCTGCGCGGCGACGCCAGCGCGGGTGCGCCGGCGCTGGAAAACCTGGCGCTGACGGCGCGCGACGCCATCAATTTCTATGACAACGTCGAGTTGTCGACCATCAACGCGAGTACGGGAAAATCGTCGCTGGAGCGGCTGGTGATCGGCACCCCGGCGATCTACGGCGCCGGCGGCAGCGATGCCGTGGCGCGCATCAAGACCGACGTACTGGTGTGGAACGGCGCCACGACCGCGCCGGGCCTGGTCGCCACCGGCGGCGCCGGCAGCGGCAGCGGGCGCCTGCAGGTCGACGCCCGCCAGGTCGAGTTTGGCTACGGCCCGAACAGCCGGCCCGACACCATCCACAGCATGGATCGCTTGATCCTCGGCTTTGGCGACGTCGTGTTCAACGCCAGCGAGCGCATCACCGCCAACCATACGGGATCGTTATCGGTGTACCAGTCGCAAAGCGGCTGGGATACGGCCAGCAAGGGCTATCTGCGCAGCGGCGGCAACCTGGCGCTGAACACCGCGCTGCTCACCGGCGCGGCAGGCTCCGTCAACAAGATCAAGGCGGGCGGCGACATCCGTGTCGCCAAGCCATCGGGGGCGGCCGCAGCGGCCCCGGACGCGGCTACCCTGGCCGGCGCACTGGGCGCCGAAGTGGCGCTGGACGGGCGCAGCGTGACGCTCGACACGGCCGTGCTGCTGCCAAGCGGCAAGCTCAGCGTATCCGCCGAGCAAGACGTGGTGCTGGGCGATGGCGCCAGGCTCGACCTGGCCGGCCGCAAGATCGATTTCAACGGCGTGGCCAAGTACAGCTGGGGCGGCGAGGTGGTGCTCGACAGCCGCCACGGCGACGTGCGCCAGGCGGCCGCTTCGAGCATCGATTTCTCGGCCGTCTCGAATCGTGCCGGCAAACTCACGGCCACCGCGCTCGATGCGCAGGCGGGCAGCGTGGCGCTGCTGGGAAGTATCGCCGGCGGCAGTAGCGGCCACTACGACGCGGGCGGCACCGACGTGCCGTTCGCGGCGGGCGGCCTCGACGTGCGCGGCCAGCATATCGCCGATTTCAAAGGTTTGAACCAGCGCCTCACCAAGGGCGGCGTGTTCGGCAGCCGCAGCTTCCAGCTCAAGCAGGGCGACCTGGTGCTGGACAGTGAATTGAAAGCGCGCGAAATCACCGTCTCCGTGGATGGCGGCCACCTGGCCGTCAACGGCACGGTCGACGCCAGCGGCGAACAGGTGGGCAGCATCCGCCTGGCCGCGCGCGACGGCGTCAGCGTGGCCGGCGGCGCGCTACTCGACGCCCACGGCAGCGTGCTGCGGGTCGACAGCTACGGCAAGGTGATCGAGGCGCCCAACCGCGCCGTGATCGACATCGATGCCGGCAGCGGCCGCCTGGTGCTCGATACGGGCGCGCGCATGGACCTGCGCGCCGGCACCGCCGGCAAGGCTGATCAAATCGCTTCGCTGGGCACGCTGGAACTGAGCGCCCGGCGCGTGGGCGGCGCCACCGGCAATGACATCGCCATCGATGCCGCCGGTCCGCTGGCCATCGACGGCGCCCGCGCCATCACGGTCAATGGTTTCTGGTCGTATAACGACGCTGCACCCGGCACCGACGCCGGCGCGGACGGCCGCCCCTACCAGGTCATCAACCAGGCTTACCTGGACCGCAAGCACGACGACAGCGTGGCGTTCATGACAGGCGCCCTGGCCAACGACGGGCTGATGAATGGCCGCCTGTCCGGCTTGCGCAACTACAAGGACGCCTTCCACCTGCGTCCGGGCGTGGCCATCCTCAGCGCCACGCCGGACGGCGACCTGCACGTCGATGGCGACATCGACCTGTCCGGCTACCGCTACGCCAGCGTCAATTCGCACACGCAGCAGACCGGCGTGGCCGGTTCCGGCGAAGCGGGTGCGCTGGTGCTGCGCGCCGGCGGCAATTTGAACGTCTTCGGCAGCATCAATGATGGCTTCGATGGCAAGGCCTTGCCGGTCACGCCGGACGACAAGGGCTGGATGCTGGCCAAGGGGCGCGTGCCGTTCGGCGCCGACGTCATCGTGCCACACGGCCAGCTGGTCACGCTGGCCGACGACACCTTCTTCCAGCCCGGCCGCACCTTGAACTACGACTTGCCGATGAAGGCCATGAGCTTGCGGGCCGGCACGGCGCTGCCGTCGCAAGCCACCCTGACGGCCGAGGTGGAATTGCCGGCTGGCACAGTGCTGGGCGGCGCCGTGCGCAATGCCGTCGGCGATATCGTGTATGCGGCGGGCACCGTGCTGGCGAAGGCGGTCACGCTGGGCAGCGGCACGCGGCTCGATGCCGGCACCCGCCTGCCGGTCGGCATGTCCGTGGCGGCCATGACCTGGCCCGGCGGCGTGCCGCTGCCGTACCCGGTGGGCGCCGTCAGGGATACGCCCAGCCCCGACTACGATGGCAACGGTGAACCTGACACGCCCGCCAACGGTGTGGTGCTGGCCGGCGAACTGCAGCTGCGCAAGGGCGCGCTGGTGCCGAGCGAAACCTGGGTGCGGCTGCCTGGCGGCGCCGCCTCCGTGGCCCTGCGTCCGGCCGATGCCGATGGCAACCAGGGCCGCAACTGGGCGCTGGCGCCGATGCTGGCCAGCGGTTCGCAGTCGTGGTCGATGCGCCTGGTGGCGGGCGCCGATCTGCAGGCGGCCGATAGCCGCACACTGCGCCCCGTGGGCGAGAACCGCAGTCTGCTGCTGACCGACCACCATTACGGCGTGGTCCTGGGGCCCAGCGTGCCGACGGTGGCAGTGCCGCCGATCGACGGCGTGGCCGGCAATTTCTACTGGATCGGCGACTCGGCGCTGTATTTCAGCGCCGAGCCCGGCACCCTGATCAATGTCGACGATTTCGGTGGCGTCGAGGCCCTGCTGGAACTCAATAACATGAACCTGGGCGATCTGGTGACATGGCTGCCCGAAGGCGGC
The DNA here is from genome assembly GCF_002735685.1 of Janthinobacterium sp. BJB301. Lineage (NCBI taxonomy): Bacteria > Pseudomonadati > Pseudomonadota > Betaproteobacteria > Burkholderiales > Oxalobacteraceae > Janthinobacterium > Janthinobacterium sp. BJB301. Next base: position 35,844 of record NZ_PDZJ01000007.1, read on the forward strand.
AGCTTCCCGACGGTGTCCCTGCCTGCGCGGCAGCAGCTGTTCAGCGTGCTGCGCACGGGCACGGGCGACCTCGACCTCCTGGCCGGCGGCAACTTCAACCAGAGTTCGCCGTACGGCGTGTATACGGCCGGTACCCAGGCGGCCAATGTGGCGGCCGCTTACCAGCTGCCGCGCGCGGCGGACCGCAACGGTTCCATCCTCGGCCCCGATGGCGACGCCTTCAAGCCCTATGTCGACGGTGGCGCGCAAAGCCTGTACCAGGCCTGGTATCCCGAGCATGGCGGCAACGTGCTGGTACGCGCGCAGGGCGACGTCACAGGCGACCTGGTGGGCGCCGGCTACAGCACCGAGCGTCGCCCCGACGACGTGGGCTATTTGCGGCCGCAGCAGGACAGCAGCGCCGTCGGTACCTGGCTGTGGCGCCAGGGTACCGGCAGCGCGGTCGCCCAGGGCGAGGGCGTGCCCACCGCCTGGTGGATCAACTTTGGCAGCTACGTGGCCGGCAGCAAGGGCACGAACTACCTGTACGAGACCCTGCCCGTGATGACCGGCTTTACCGGTATCGCCACCCTGGGCGGCGGCAACCTGGTGTTCGAGGCGGGCAAGGCCGCCGGCATGCTGTCGCCGCGTACCGACCAGGGCGGCAAATTCGTCATGCGCAGCCAGGGCCTGAACCTGGCGGTGGCCAGCACCGGCCGGGTATCGGCCGACGGTTCCGCGCTTACGCTGACCGGTGGTGGCGACCTCGACGTGCGCATAGGCGGCGGCCTCAATCCGGTGGCTGAAGTGCGCTCGTTTGCCGACACGACAGGCGAGATCACGCCGGATACCCGTTTTTCCGGCACGCGTGGCGACCTCAATAGCACCTTTGTCAATTTGCGCGGCGCCTTGCGCATGGAGGCGGGATCGGTGGGCGGCATCGAGCTGCGCTTCGACAAGGGCGACAGCCAGGAATCGCGCGCCTATCAGGTCTATACCGCCACCTCGTCCATCGCCGGCGGCGGGCCGGTGGTGGTGCCGGGCGACTCCGGCGTGCGCATCGATGCGCGCGGCGACCTGGTGCTGGGTGGCGTGGGCGATGCCGGCCGCGTCACCCAGATCAACAATGGCACGCCGTTCACGGCGAAGGGCCTGGCGCAAGACGGCGAGGGCTACAGCTGGTTCTCGCTGTGGACGCCGTCGACCGCTATCGACCTGTTCAGCGCGGGCGGCAACCTGACGCCATCGACGGCATGGAGCGATGACCGCGCCAGCGGCAACCAGGCGTCCAGCGGCGGGCGTTTCGTGATGCCGTCGCAATTGCGCGCGGTAGCCGCCAGCGGCAACCTGTATATGGGCAACTCCGCCCAGGGCGCGACGGACAGCGGCACCAACACGCTGGCGCGGCCGGCCACCGGCCTGCTGCTGGCGCCTTCGCCGGTCGATGCGCATTTCACGCGCCGCACGCCGGGGCAGCTGGAATTGCTGGCCGCCGATTCGATCTACGCGGGTGCTTATTCGGTGACGGCGTCGGGCGCTGATCCGACCGCGCTGCCGAGCCCTTTCAATCCGGGCTTCGCGGGCGTCTCCGGCGTCACCGAATACGGCGACATGTACACGCATAACGTGAACCAGAATGCACAGGCGCCCAGTGTGCTGTTCGCCGCGCGCGAAGCGGGTGCTACAGCGCAGCGCTATCCGCTGTTCACGCTGACGCCGCCCACCGCCTCGGGCTACGCCGTGCAAAACCAGCTGCCGGCGCGCTATTACGCGCTGGCGGGCGACATCATCGGCCTGCGCACCGGTTCCATCATCACGCGCGGCGGCGGCAATGCGGCCAGCCACAGCAGCTGGTACGAGGGCGCCGGTCCGGTCGACATCCGCGCCGGACGCGACATCGTCAACGCCGGCACGGCGCTGGGGCTGGTCGAAGCCACGCCGCAGGACTTGCTGGGCTGGACCTCGGAGATCGCGTATGCCAATCCCTTGCTGCCGCTGCGGCCGACGGAAATCCGCGTTGGTTCGGCGCGCGGCAATCTGGCGCTGCACAACAATCCAGACGACGTGTCGGTCGTGCGTGCCGGCCGCGATATCCGCTACGGCACCTTCTACGTGGGCGGTCCGGGCACGCTGGAAGTGATGGCCGGGCGCGATATCGACATGGCCGACAAGGCCGAGCTGAAGAGTATCGGCTCGGTGGCGAATCGCACATCCGGCGACCGCAGCAGCGGCGCCAGCATCGCGGTGGCGGCCGGGGTCGGGGCGCATGGCCCCAACTACGACGCCTTTGCCGCGCGCTATCTCGACGCTGCCAACCTGATCGATCCAGGCAAGTCGCTGGCCGACCAGCCGGGCAAGGCGGTGGCCGTGTATGGCGGCCGCCTGGGCCTGGCCGACTGGTTGCGCGCGCAATTTGGTTACAGCGGCGACGCGGCGGGCGCGCCAGCCTTCCTGGCAGCGCGCCAAAGTGAGCTCGACAAGACTCTGCAGGCCAGCGCCAGCGGCGGTGCCAAGCGCGACCTGCAGCGCGAATACGGCCTGTCGAGCCAACTGCACCTGGTCAACTGGCTGGAAACTCGCTACGGCGCCGGACAGCGCAATGGCGCCGGGCTGACCTTCGATGCCGCCAGCATGGATGCGCGCAAGTTTTTCGCGGCCTTGCCGGCCGAGCAGCAGCGTGTCTTCCTGCGCAACGTGTATTTCGCCGAACTCAAGGCTGGCGGGCGCGAGTACACGGCGGCCGGTGGCGTGCGCGAAGGCAGCTACCTGCGCGGCCGCGAGGCCATCGCCACCTTGTTCCCGAGCAAGGACGCGCAGGGCAAGCCCGTGAGCTACGCGGGCGACCTGACCATGTTCAGTGGCGCCACCTACTATGCGGACGGCGCCGAGAGCACCAGCACCAAGCGGCCGCGCAAGGGCGTCAACTACCTGACACGCCAGCAATATGTGTTGGCGGGTGATAACAACGCGCCCGTGTTCGACCTGGCCGATGCCGGCATCCACACCGATTTCGGCGGCAACATCGACATCCTGACGCCGGGCGGGCGCACCCTGGTGGGCGTCGACGGCGGCTTCGTGCCGGGCGAAGGCTCGGGCGTGCTGACCCAGGGCGCCGGTGAAATCCAGATCTACGCCAGGGACAGCATCCTGCTGGGCCAGAGCCGCATCTTCACCACCTTCGGCGGCAACATCCTGGCTTGGTCGGCGCAGGGCGACATCAATGCCGGCCGCGGCTCCAAGTCCACCGTGGTGTTTACGCCGCAGCGCCGCGTCTACAACGATATCGGCATGGTGAGTCTGGCGCCGACCACGCCGAACACGGGCGCCGGCATCGCCACCCTGAATCCGATCCCGGAGGTGCCGCCTGGCGACATCGACCTGATCGCCCCGCTGGGCACCATCGACGCGGGCGAGGCGGGCATCCGCGTCTCGGGCAACGTCAACCTGGCGGCCTTGCAGGTGGTGAATGCGGAAAACATCCAGGTGCAGGGCAAGTCGACGGGCATGCCGGCCATCGCCGCCGTGAACGTGGGCGCGCTCAGCAATGCCAGCGCGGCCGCCTCGCAAGCCGTGACGGCGGCGCAGGAGGTGTTGCAGCGCGAACGGGCCGCCACGCGCCAGGCCCAGCCATCGCTGTTCACGGTGAAGGTGCTGGGGTTTGGCAATGAACAGGCGGATGAAGCCGGTGTTGGCAAGCTCAAGGGTGGAGAGCCGCAGGCATCGACCTACCAGCCGGCCGGCGTGGTGCAGGTGCTGGGAGCGGGGCCGTTGACGGCGCCGCAGCTGCAGGCGCTCACGCCGAACGAGCGGCGCGGTTTGCAGCCTTGAGCGGAGTTTTATGAACATTTGATGACATTCGGCAGTCGCCGCGCGCGGCGGCTGTCTAGGCATCAGTAGATCAGCATTAGCAGAAAAAAATACGCCGGCCCAGCGCCGCAACACAGGGCAACCGTTTGATTTTAAGGTGAATGGAAGATGCGTGAAATGACAACCAAGGGCAGGGACGTGCCGCCAGCGGCGCCTGCGACCGCCTTGACGATGCTGTGCCTGGCCATGCTGGCGCTGCCGGGCATGGCGCGCGCGCAGGACGCGGTCCCGGCGGCCGCTGCCGTGGCCGCTCCTGTAGCCGGGCCGGAACGGCAGGTGACGATCGAGGAATATCTGGTGCGCGGCAATACCGTGCTCGATGCGCGTGCCATCGAAGAGGCGGTGACGCCCTTTCTGGGGCCGGGCCGCACCCTGAAGGACGTGGAAGGGGCGCGCGACGCCCTCGTTGCTGCCTATCAAGCGCGCGGCTACCAGTCCGTCTACGTGGACTTGCCGGAGCAGCAGGTGGAGCAGGGCGTGGTGGTGCTGCAGGTGAGCGAAACGAAGGTGGGGCGCTTGCGCGTAGTCGGTGCGCAATACAACTCGCCGCTCGACGTGCGCCAGCAAGTGCCGGCCCTGACGGAAGGCAAGGTGCCGGACTTTACGCAGGCGCAAGTGGAACTGACGGCCCTGAACCGCGGTCCCAAGCGCCAGGTGATGCCGCTGGTCAAGCAGGGCAGCCTGCCCGGCACCATGGACGTGGACTTGAAAGTGGACGACAGCAGCCCGTGGCGCGCCAGCATCGGCTTGAACAACGACTACAGCGCCGATACCAAGAAGTTGCGCAGCAGCATGTCGGTCGGCCACGACAACCTGTGGCAGCTCGGGCATAGCGCGACCATCAGCTTTTTCGGCACGCCGGGTGACCTGAACCAGACCAAGGTGTGGTCCGCCTCGTACGTGGCACCGATCGGCACGCAGGGCTGGAGCGTGGAAGCGACCGGCTACCAGTCGAACAGCAATGTGGCCAGCACGGGCGGCACCAGCGTGCTGGGCAAGGGCCACGCGCTGGGCATGAAAGTCAATTACACGGTGCCCAACAGCGGCATCTGGTGGCACAGCTTTTCTGCCGGCATCGATTTCAAGGATAACCAGGAAGCCTTGAAACTCAATGGCACGGGCAGCAATATTCCGCTCAAGTACGTGCCCCTGAGCGTGTCGTATAACGGCTTTGCGCAGACGGATGCGGCGACGTATGGCCTGGGCCTGTCGCTGGTGGCCGGCACGCGCGCCGCGTTCGGCTATGGCAGCAACAGCGCCGCCTACGACAACAAGCGCTACAAGGCGTCGCCCAGCTTCCTCGTCCTGAAGGGCGACGCCAACGCCACCTACACCCTGGGCAGCGGCGCGCAGCTGCACGGGCGCATGTCGGGCCAGTTGGCCGACGCGGCGCTCGTGTCGGGCGAGCAGATGGCCGCCGGCGGCGCCAATTCCGTGCGCGGCTACCTGTCGGCCGAAGCGACGGGCGACTATGGCGTCTCGGGCACCGTCGAATGGCGTACGCCCCAGCTGACGTATTTCAGCCGCCTGGAAAACTGGCGCCTGTTTGCCTTTGCCGATGGCGCGCGCCTGCGCCTGCGCGATCCGATGATCGAACAGAAAGACCTGTTCGGCCTGGCCTCCGTGGGCGTGGGCAGCAGCTTCCAGTTCCTGCGCTACCTGAATGGCCGCATCGATTTCGCTTACCCGCTGCGCGATGGCCCGCGCACGCACAAACACGTGCGCCGCATCAATTTCAACCTGTCGGCCAGCTACTGACGGGCCAGCTCACCAGCACTGCACTTTTTTAGACTTTTCTTCGGAGAATCACTGTCATGCAACGTTTTCTTTTTCTGCTCACGATCCTGGGCACGCTCGTTCCCGGCCTGGCGCATGCCTGGTGGCAGCCCGACTGGGCTTACCGCAAACCCGTTACCGTCGACGCTGGCCCGAAGGCGGGCGCCGTGGGCGGCGATCCCGGCCGCATTCCCGTGCTGCTGCGCTTGCATTCCGGTAACTTCAACTTCGAAGGCGTCAGCGACAACGGCGCCGACCTGCGCTTCGTGGCGGGCGACGACAAGACGGTGCTGAACCACCAGATCGAACAGTTCAATCCGCTGCTGGGCATCGCCCTGATCTGGGTCGACGTGCCGGCCCTGACGGCGGGCACGCCGCAGCAGCTGTGGATGTACTACGGCAATCCGAAGGCGCCCGCTTCCGGCAATGGCCAGCGTACTTTCGACCCCGACTACAGCCTGGTGTACCACTTCACGGAGCCTGGCGTGCCTTCGCGCGACAGCACCGCCTACGGCAACCATGCCCAGACGGCCGTGCCGGCGCTGGACGGTTCCGTCATCGGCGCCGGCGCCCGCCTGGGCACGGCACCGCTGATGCTGCCTGCCTCGCCTTCGCTGGCGCTGGCCGCCGGCGCGCCCTTCACCTTTTCCGCCTGGGTGCGTCCCGATAACCTGGGCCCGCAGCAAGTGCTGTATGCCCGCCGCGACGGCGCCAATGAATTGCTGATCGGCGTAGACCAGGGCGTGCCTTTCGTGCAGGTGAATGGCCAGCGCAGCAAGCCAGGCCAACCGATCCAGGCCGCGCAATGGTCGCACCTGGCCGTGAAAGCCGATAAAGCCAACGTGGCCCTGTACGTGGGCGGCCGTCCTGCCGTGTCGCTGGCCACCGCGCTGCCAGCCTTCACGACGGCCGCCTCGGTGGGCGCCGATGCGCCGCCTGCCGCCTCCGGTACCTCCACCCTGAACAACTTCACGGGCGCCATCGACGAGCTGCGCCTGTCGCGCACGGCCCGTCCCGATGCCCTGCTGCTGGCCGACGCCGTCTCGCAAGGTTCCGAATCGCGCCTGGCCGTGTTTGGCGCCGATGAACAGCAAGCGGGCAAAAGCCATTTCGGCTTCATCATCGCCGCCATGCCGCTCGACGCGTGGATCGTCGTCGGCGTGCTGGGCCTGATGATGGTCTTGTCGTGGATCATCATGATCGGCAAGGGCCGCAGCTATGGCGCCATCTCGCGCGCCAATGCGCAATTCATGCAGTCGTTCCACGAGGCGGCCGGCGCGCCGCTCGACCACCTGGCGCGCAACGGCAAGCTGAGCGCTTCCGTGAAGACGGATTCCTCGCTGTGGCGCCTGTATGACGTGGCCATCGACGAAATGCGCCGCCGCCATGACCGCGGCTACGACTTGAACGCCGTCTCGAACGCGACCATCGGCGCCATCCGCGCCGCCATGGATGGCGTGATGGTGCGCGAAAGCGAACGCATGTCGAAACGCATGATCTGGCTCTCGACCACCATCGAAGGCGCGCCATATGTCGGCCTGTTCGGCACCGTGATCGGCATCATGCTGGTGTTCGTCGTGGCGGCCATGGCCGGCGCCGTGGACATCAACTCGGTGGCGCCGGGCATGGCGGCAGCGCTGCTGTGTACGGCGGCCGGCCTGGGCGTGGCGATTCCCGCCCTGTTCGGCTACAACTGGCTGTCCTCGCGTTCGGACGCCATCGTTGCCGACATGGCCGTCTTCGTTGATGAATTCGCCACGCGCCTGGCTGAAGAGCAGGGCGACGGACGCCAGATGCGTCCCGTGCTGCAACAGGCGTGAGGGGCGCATAACCATGGCCACCTCCGCCAAGTTTACCCCCCGCAAGCGTAGCGGCGGCATCAACATCACGCCCTTCGTCGACGTGCTGCTGGTGGTGCTGGTGATCTTCATCTTGACCAGCAACGCCAGCATTCCCGGCATCAAGGTCGACCTGCCCAAGGCCAGTTCGGCCATGGCGCTGGAAAAACCGAAGACCAAGGCCATCACCATCGACAACGCGGGCCAGGTCTTCCTCGACGCCTATCCCGTCACCTTGCCCGAGCTGGAAGAGCGCCTGCGCACGGAAAAGGCCCTGACGCCCGACTTCCCCGTGATCGTGCGCGGCGATGCCGCCGTGCAATACGCGAAAGTGGTCGAAGTGCTGGACTTGTTGCGCCGCATCGACCTGAACCAGGTGGGCCTGGTGACCGGCAAGCCGGCATGAGGAGCGCAAGGTGAAGCGTGACGACATGATGAAGATGGCCGCCTCGGAATCGTCGGGCGCGGCGCAGTGGTGGCGCCGCTGGGGCGGCGTGGCCGGCGGCGTGCTGCTGGCTGGCGCGCTGGCCGCGCTGGTCTGGTATTTGCTGTCGGACACGGCAGCCACCAAGCGCGAAGTGGCGGCGCCGCCGATGCTGATGCTGCCTCCTCCTCCGCCACCGCCGCCGGAACCGGAAAAACTGCCGGAACCGACGCCGGACAAGGTGGTGCCGGAAGTATCGGAGCCGGAACCGACGCCGGCCGACAAGCCCATGGATGACGCGCCGGAAAGCCCGTCGCCGGACAAGGGCGACCCTGTCACCATCGACGGCGCGGCGCAGGCCGGCAGCGATGCCTTCGGCATCCAGGCCGGGCGCGGCGGCGGCATGACGGGCGGCGGCGGTGGCGGCGGCCTCGGCGCGGGATCGTATGGCCGCTATGTCGCCAACGCGCTGCAGCTGGCCTTTGCCCGCGACCCGCGCACGCGCCAGCTGGCGTTTGCCGACATCCGCGTCGACCTGTGGCTCGATACGGAAGGCAAGACGACGAAGGTGCAGCTGGTGCAAGGCACGGGCAATGCGCAGACGGATGAGCAAGTGCTGGCCATGGTGCGCGACTTCCGCGCCGACGAGCGGCCACCGGCATCCCTGCGTTTCCCGGCCCGCGTATCCATTAAAGGTCGGCGCCCGTAAGCGCATGAACTAATTCCTCATTTACCGAAAGAAGCGATGAATTCCTTATTTTCTCCCTCACAGCGCATGCGCCGCCTTCCGCTGGCGCTGGCTGCCCTGGCCCTGAGCGTGGCGGCAGGCGCAGCACAAGCCCAGTCCGCGGCACCGGCCGACAGCACCATGGTCAAACTGATCCGCGGCCTGATCCAGAGCGGCGCCCTGAACAAGGATGCCGGCGAAGCGCTGCTGGCGCAGGCGCAGAGCGAAGCGCTGGCCGCCGCGCAAGCCCGCCCGGCCGCCGCACCGGCGGCCCTGGCGCAGGTACAGGCGGGCGACGTGCGCGTGCCGTATATTTCGCAAACCGTGCGCGAGCAGATCCGCGACGAGATCAAGGGGCAAGTGCTGGCCGAAGCGAAGGCGGGCGGCTGGGCGGCGCCGAACGAAACGCCGGCCTGGACCAAGCGCATCCGCCTGGAAGGCGATGTACGTGCGCGCTACGAATCGCGTTATTACGACATGGCCAACAGCAATATCGAGATCGACTGGCGCTCGCTCAACAGCGGCAGCGGCTACGACGTCAATTCGAATACCAACCTGGCCCTGCCGGCGTTGTTGAACACGCGCGAAGACCGCAAGCACTTGTTGCGCGCCCGCGCCCGCCTGGGCATCCTGGCCGACATTTCCGACAGCACGCAAGCGGGCATCCGCCTGGCCAGCGGCAATGACGACAGCCCCGTGTCCACCACGCAAACCCTCGGTGGCGGCCTGGGCAAGAAAAACATCTGGCTGGACCAGGCCTGGCTGTCTTACCAGCCCGCTTCCTGGCTGAAACTGACGGCGGGCCGTTTCGACAATCCGTTCGTCTCCGGCGATGAACTGTTTTCCAGCGAACTCAATTTCGACGGCATCGCCGCCAAAGTGCAGCAACCCCTCGGCGACAGCAAGGACGTCACCGTGTTCGGTACCCTGGGCCTGATTCCGCTCGAGTATTCGTCCGACAATGCGCCTAGCCGCAGCCAGGCAAAAATGTCCAGCGAGAACAAGTGGCTGCTGGGCGCGCAAGTGGGCGCGTCGTGGAAGATCAATAGCGACCATCAGTTGCGCGGCGCGCTGGCTTACTACAACTTCCGCAACATCAGCGGCGAGTATTCGCAGCCATGCGCCCTGTACGCTGGCGCCGATGGCTGCAGCACGGACTGGTCGCGTCCATCGAGCATGCAAAAAGGCAATAGCTTGATGCTGCTGCGCAATATCGCTTTGAACCCGCTGGACCCGGCGAATACGCCGCAGCCGCAATTCGTGGGCCTGGCCTCGAAATTCCGCCTGGCCAACCTGAATGCGCGCTGGGATAGCAAGGTTGCCGGCGGCACGGACTTGCGCATCGAAGGCGATTATGTGCGCAACATGGCTTACGACAAGAACGCCATGTGGGCGCGCGCCAAGGGCGGCATCATGAACAACTTCGGCGGCACGGGCGGCGTCTCGCAAGCCGATTTCAGAAGCGGCGGCAATGCCTACATGCTGCAGGCGACCTTGGGCAAGGCCAGCCCGGCGGCGCGCGGCGACTGGAACGTGTTGCTCGGCTACAAGCGCATCGAACCGGATGCCTTGCCTGACGCCTACAACGATTCCACCTTCCACCTGGGCGGCACGAATGCGCGCGGCTACTACCTGGGCGGCGCGTATGCGCTCGACAAGAATACCTGGCTGAACGGCCGCTGGACGTCGAGCCGCGAAGTGTTCGGTTCGGCACTGTCGATCGACACCCTGCAAATCGAATTGAACGCGCGTTTTTAAGGAGCCATGATGTTGATATCCAACAAAATGCGCCTGCCTTTACTGCTGCTGAGTTTGCTGGCCGCCAGCACGGCCCAGGCGCAGAAGGGGCAGAGCATGGAAGAGCGCTTGCGGGCCGAGTTGCGCAATGTCACGGGGCAATTGCAGCAGACGCGCGGCGAGCTGGAATTGCTCAAAGCCAAGGGCGTGCCTGCCGCCAAGGCGGCGCCGGCTGCCGCCGCGCCCGCCAGCGATGGCTTGAAAAAGGAGCTGGCACGCAGCCAGTCGCAACTGGCTCAGGAGCGCGCGCAGCGGGAAAGACTGGGCGAGCAGCAACAGCGCAGCGCCGCCGCCGCGCAAGAGGCAAGCGCCAGCCTGGCGCAGTACCGCCAGGCCAGCGAACAACTGGCCGCCACGGGCAAGCAGATCGAAGCGGAGCGTGCGCGCCTCGACGGCGAAGTGGCGGCACAGCGGGGCGCCCTGGCACGCTGCGAAAGCAAGAATGCCCAGCTGTATGCGGCCGGACAGGAAATCCTGCAAGCGTATGAGGGTCTCAATGTGCTGGACGTCATGAAGGCGCGCCAGCCGTTCGCCGCGCAAAGCAGAGTGAAACTCGAACAGATTGCCCAGCAGTACGGTGATCAGCTGTACCAGGGGCGCTTTGATGCGCGTCAAACCGAAGCGGCAGCAACGCCGGCCGCGCCCGCGCCGGCTCCCCAGTAATTTTACTTTTTGAAATGAATGGAATGACGATGGAAAACACGAATAGCTTGCTGACCACCCTGAATGCGGAACAAACGGCCGAGGCCATCAAGGCGGCCGGCTGCGCCGTCACCAGCATCGAACACGACGGTGTCGTGCGCCTGCACAGCGCCAGTCATGGCATCGGCTTTCAGGTGCTGTGGGGCAATGAAGCATCGCCTGGCCAGTATGCGGACCTGACCCTGAGCTGTCCGCTGCGCGTGCAGGGCGGCGACTTGCCGGCCGGCTTGCTGGCCGAATGGCACCGCAGCAAGCGTTTTGCCCGCGTGGCCCAGCATGGCGATTTCGTCGTGCTGGAAATGGATGTGCTGGTCGCCGGTGGCGTCAGCCGCGAGTACCTGAATATCAATCTGCAACTGTGGACGCAGATGATGGGCCAGTTCTTCTTGTTTTTGCGCAACTTTACGCCGGCCGATACGAGCACCGCTCCGCTCGTCGAGGCCGCCAACGTGGCAGAAGAAGAAACTGTGCCGGCCTGATAAGCGGGCCAACGGCAGCAAAAAAGGCCCGTGACGGGCCTTTTTTGCCATCTGTGGGTCTCAAGTGTCGTATTAAATACTTATTTTTTAGGCATCGCGCATTAAAACTGCTCAAAGAGCGTGTGTGAATCAAGCCAGCAACGGCTGTATGGCGGATAATATTGCCTGTTGCCGATTTGGATACGACCTTTACACAAAAATGCGCCCCATGGATTTTACCCGCGACGAAACCAGTGAAACCCCAGTTGCCCCGGCCAGTGCGCCGGGAGCGCCTTTGCCGTATGCCGTCGCCACCTGGCTGCAGCGGGTGGAGGCTGCCGCCCATCCGAAGGCCGTACTGACCATTGCCGAGCCTGATCCCAAACTCAACCAGCACCGGCTGATCTACGTGCTGGCGCCCACCAGCGGTGGCCGCCACGTGGCCCTGTGCCTGTACAAGGCGCGGCTGCGGCCGAATGGCGACGTGGCGGCGGCTTCTCCCATCAGCGAAATCTTTTCCCTGCTGTCGGCGCCGCCCACGTTCCTGACGCCAGCCGACGAAGACCTCGTGCGTTTCTTCGTGGCCATGCGCAGCGGGCAGAATTCGCAGACGGGCAGCGCCACGGAGCCGAAGGGCAAGGTGGGCGCGGCCCTGCTGAAAATGCTGGCCGAGCAGGATAAATTGTTGTGGGCCAATTCCTGGGCCGACGTCGGTAATGGCCTCGTGTATCCGCTGAAGGAAGGTCCCGTGCGTCCCGCGCGCCTGTTCTGGCGCGACGAAGGCAAGACCATGCGCCTGGGCTGGCAAGTGGACCCGCCGGAAGGCGCGAAACACCACGGCGCGGACCAGATCGACTACATGCTGCCCACCGATCCGCCGTGGTACATCGACAACCTGTCGTGCGGCGTGCTGGAATTGAACCAGGGCGGCTCCGACATTTCCCTGGCCGACTTGCAGGCGCTGGTGGCGCAGGCGCCGCCATTGAACGCGAACGACAAGGTGCGCGTGTCGCAATTGCTGCTGGCGCAGGGCTTGCAGCATTTGATGCCGCTGCCGCAGCCGTTGCCGCAGCGCTTGCGCAAGGACGTGCCGGCGCAGCCGGTCTTGCTGCTGGACAGCGCCATGCTGGCCGATGGCAGCGCGCAGCGCTGGAGTGACTTCGCCGTGCTGTCCTACGACTACGATGGCGAGCGCGTCGCGTTCGACCCGTCGCAGCGCGTGGTGCGGCAAGTGGGCGACGTGACGGAAATTATCCAGAGAAATACGGTCGATGAAGCGCGCGCGCTGGCGACGTTGGCCGAGCTGCAGTTCAAGAAGCCGGGCTCCGCCCCCTTGAGCGGCTTGAAGGGTGCCTTGCAACTGCCTTCCCAGGCGGAATGGCTGCGTTTTGCCGAGTCCGGCATCGACGCCTTGCGCAAACAGGGCTGGATCGTGGAAAAGACGGCCAAGTACCGCTACGACGTGAGCGACGTGGGCGACTGGTATGCGGAGATCGACGACCAGGACCCGGACAGCGGCAACGCCTGGTTCGAGCTGGAACTGGGCATCGTCGTCAACCACGAGCGCGTGCCGCTGCTGCCCGTGCTGGTGCAGCTGATCCGCAACGCGCCCAACGATTTCAACCCGAAAGTCATCGAAGCGCATGCCGACGATGACCAGATGCTGGCGACCTTGCAGGACGGCACGCGCGTGGCCCTGCCGTGGGGCCGTGTGCGCCCGATCCTGAACACGCTGGGCGAACTGTATTTCAGCGACAAGATCAAGCATGCCGTGCGCATGTCGACCCTGGACGCGGCGCGCCTGGAAGAGCTGGCGCGCGGCCTGGACATGGAATGGACGGGCGGCGAACAGCTGCGCGCCATGGGCCGCAAGCTGAGCCAGTTCGGTTCCGTGCAAAAAGTGGCGGCCCCAGCCGGCTTGCAGGCGACCCTGCGCGATTACCAGGCCGATGGTCTGGCGTGGATGCAATTCCTGCGCGACCATGACCTGGCGGGGATTCTGGCCGATGACATGGGCTTAGGTAAAACTGTGCAGACCCTGGCGCATATCCTGGTGGAAAAGGAAGCTGGCCGTTTGACGCATCCGGCCCTGGTGATTGCACCGACGAGTCTGATGGGCAACTGGCAGGACGAGGCAGCAAAATTTGCGCCCAGCCTGAAAGTACTGCTGCTGCAAGGCAAGGACCGCGCCCAGCAATTTGACCAGATCGACCAATGCGACCTGGTGCTGACCACCTACGCCCTGTTGCCGCGCGACGAGGAAACCCTGCGCGAGCACGATTTCCACCTGGTCATCCTCGACGAATCGCACTACATCAAGAATACGCGCAGCAAGGCGGCGCAAAGCGCGGGCCTGTTGCGCGCGCGCCACCGCCTGTGCCTGTCCGGCACGCCGCTGGAAAATCACCTGGGCGAGCTGTGGTCGCAATTCCACTTCCTGCTGCCGGGCTTGCTGGGCGACGAGAAGACCTTCAATACGCAATTCCGCCATCCGATCGAGCGCCAGGACGACCCGCTGCGCCGCATGCTCCTGAACCGCCGCATCAAGCCTTTCCTGCTGCGCCGCACGAAGGACAATGTGGCCAAAGAGCTCCCGCCGAAGACGGAAATGGTGCGCAAGGTGGAATTGACTGGGCCGCAACGCGACCTGTATGAAACCGTGCGTCTGGCGATGGATCAAAAGGTGCGCGAAGAAATCGACAAGAAGGGCGTGGCGCGCAGCCAGATCGTCATCCTCGAAGCGCTGCTGAAACTGCGCCAGGTCTGCTGCGATCCCCGCCTGGTGAAATCCTTGCCGGCGAAGAAGCAGTCGGCCGGCTCGGCCAAGCTGCTCGACCTGATGCAGATGGTGGAAGACTTGCTCGACGAAGGGCGCAAGATCCTCGTCTTCTCGCAATTTACCAGCATGCTGGAATTGATCGAGGAAGAACTGGAATCGCGCGACATTCCCTACGCCTTGCTGACAGGCGAAACGAAGGACCGGGGCGCGCAAGTGGCGGCTTTCCAGCAGGGCGCCGTGCCGATCTTCCTGATCAGCCTGAAAGCGGGCGGCGTCGGCCTGAACCTGACGGCGGCCGACACGGTCATCCACTACGATCCGTGGTGGAACCCGGCGGCGGAAAACCAGGCCACGGACCGCGCCTGGCGCATCGGCCAGGACAAGCCCGTGTTCGTGTATAAATTGATCGCGAAGGGCACGCTGGAAGAAAAAATCCAGCTGCTGCAGCAAAAGAAATCGGAACTGGCGCAATCGATCCTGGCCGAAGGCGAATCGCAGAAGATGGCCCTCACGCAGGAAGACTTGCAGCAGATTTTTGCCCCGCTGGAAGATTAACGCTGCCGCACGCTTATACTTGGCGATTCTTTCTTGCCAGGTATAACGCATGCTGCCCTTCCTGCCCTTTCTTGTATTGCTGCTGGCCGGCGCCATCCTCATGGCGCTGCGCTTCGTCCAGTTGCGCCGCGCCCTGCTGCGCGCGCGGGCAGGCGAAGCGCAGTTCCGCCTGTTGGCCGAGCACGGGCGCGACGCGGCCTTCCTGCTCGACGCCACGACCCTGGAATTGCTCTACATCAGCCCGGCCGCGCAACGCCTGACGGGCCACGACTTGCCTGCCTTGCGCGCGCACGCGGCGCAGCTGGCGGCGAACGTGCCGGCCCGGCTGCAGCGCTGGCGCGACGGCGATGCCAGCCGTTTGACCCTGTTGCGCGAAGTGGAATTGCCGCACGCCGACGGCCACCAGCTGGCCCTGGAAATCCATTCCACCATCGTGCCTGCGGCGGCAGGGCGGGGCGTGACCTTGGCGGGTACCTTGCGCGACGTCAGCGCCGTCCAGGCGCAGGAAGCCGAGCGGGAAAAGGAGCAGAAGCGCTTCGCTTCGATGCTGTCGCACGAATTCCGCACGCCGCTGGCCACGATTGATGGCGCCATCCAGCGCCTCGTCTCGACGTCCACCGAGGCGGACGAGGCCACGCGCAAGCGCTACGTGAAAATCCAGACGGCCGTCGACCGTTTGTTGTCCATGATTGACGATTATTTGTCACCCGAACGCATGGCGGCCATCGGCCGCGAGCGGGCCGCCGACGGCATCGCGCCGCTGGCCCTGCTGCAGCAGGCGGCCGCCACCGTGCCGGCCAGCCACCGCGTGCAGCTGGAACTGGACGAGGACTTGCCGGCCAGGTTGCGCTGCGACGTGCCCGGCATGGCGCTGTGCCTGAAAATCCTGCTCGACAACGCCGTCAAGTTCAGCCCGCCTGGCAGCGTCATCACCGTGTCGGCCAAGCTGGTGCCCGAGGGCGGCGTGGCCCTGTGCGTGCGCGATGCGGGGCCTGGCTTGCGGGAAGACGAACTGGCGCAGTTGTTCGAAAAAGGAAGCCGTGGAACCTATGCCACGCATCCCGGTGCGGGGCTGGGCCTGTACATGGCGCGCGCCGTGGTGGACGTGCATGGCGGGAGTTTGCAGGGGCATAATCTGCCCGAAGGCGGGGCACTTTTCCGCATTTGGCTGCCGCTTCCTGTCTAGACAAGGAAAAGCCTTGCTTCCGCTGAAGGCAACCGTGATAATTCCTTGACGTAAACCTATTGTGCCGTCCATCATGGTGTAGAAGTGAATGGCATGGTTTGCCCACGGTAGCTCACTAACGGAAGAATGGCGTTGCAATGACGAAAATACTGATCGTCGAAGACAATCTGGACTACGCCGAAGACATGGCGGAGTTTCTCGTTGAGCTCGAACACGAAGTTCATATCACCAGCTCCGCTGGCGGGATGTGGACGGCGTTGAGCCATGGTAATGTTGGCGTGGTCGTACTGGACCTGGGCTTGCCCGATGAGGATGGCTTCAACGTCATTCCCCGCATGCGCCAGCTGTATCCGCAAATTGGCGTGCTGGTCCTGACGGGGCGTGTCGCTTTCGACAGCCGCATCCTGGGCTTGCGCCTGGGCGCCGACCACTATCTGACCAAGCCGATCAAATTCCCCGAACTGGCCGCCCACATCGAAGCGCTCGACCGCCGTGTCGGCCCGCAAGATCCCGTGCCCGAGCCGGGCAAGTGGACCTTGAAGGTAAGCGCGCGCCAACTTGAGCTGATGGGTTCAGTCATCGCCCTGACGGAAAAAGAATTCAACTTCCTGCACTTGCTCACCATCAATACCCGCCCCGTGCCGCGCGACGTCATCGTGGCCGGCATGGGCGGCGAAGATCCCGATGCGGGCCGCCGGGTCGACATGCTCGTGTATCGCCTGCGCAAGAAAGCCAAGACGGGCCTGGGCCAGGACTTGCCGCTGCGCAGCGCGTATGGCGAAGGTTACAGCTTGTCGGCCAGTTTCAATTTGTCCTGACCAGCAGAGGCGGTCCGGATGAAATGGCGTGTTCTGCTTGGGCTATTGCTGATCGTTGGCTTGTCCTGTGCGGTCCTGTTGCTGCGTCAGGAATGGAAAATCGACAGCTGTCTCGACAATGGTGGCCGCTGGAACTATTCACTTGCCGTTTGCGACGGCGCATGAGTATTCTGCTCTGAAATTAAGGGACAGAGTCAGCCGCTTTTTTCTGCATCTCAAATAAAACAGGGTCAGAGTCGCGTCCGGCACGCATACTGTGTAAAATCAAGGTCTTAGCCTTCTTTTTACCGATTCTGCCATGGCCCGCTTGCCCCGCCTCATCATTCCAGCACTGCCCCATTACGTGATCCAGCGCGGCAGCAACCGCCAGCCCGTGTTCCAGGATGCGGCCGACTACGCGCAATTTTTGTCCTGGCTGAAAACGGGCGCAAAAATGTTCAAGGTGGCCATCCATGCCTACGTTTTATTGCCTGATCAGCTACATTTGCTGGCCACGCCCAGCGATGCGACGGGTCTGGGGCAGCTGATGCAGTGGCTGGGACGCTATTACGTGCCGTATTTCAACCAGAAATACGGCCGGGAGGGGGCACTGTGGCAGGGACGCTACAAAACTTCCGTCATCGATCCCGACAATTTCTTCCTCACTTGCTGCCGCTACCTCGAATGCGTACCCGTGCAAACGGGTTTGGCGGGCCAGGCGCTGGACTATAGCTGGTCCAGCTATGCCCACCATGCGGGCGTGCGTCCCGATCCCGTGATCACCGACCATGCGCTGTACTGGGCGCTGGGCAATACGCCGTTCGACCGCGAAGCGGCCTATCTGCGCCTGTTCGAGCAAGGCCTGGGCCGCAGCCAGGTCAAGGTGGTGGAAGAGGCTGTATTGAAGGGCTGGCCGCTGGGTTCCGACGCTTTCAAGCAGGCGCTGGAGCACAAAATGCAGCGGCAAGTGCTGCCGGCCAAGCGGGGCCGTCCCCGCAAAATCGTGGCCGAAGTGGACGCCAATTGAAAAGCATTCGCATTTAAAACAAAAAATGGTTTCTTTCTGACGTTTTATTGAAATTGCTTTGACTATGTCCCTATTAAATTTTTGGAACGACTGAATCGAATTTAATTCGACTCCGACCCTAATTTTTCTGGTTGAGTTTTTTGTTGCGTTGCACTACTCTAGTTTTTCGATAGTCATATGCAGCGGAGAAGCCCATGAAAGCGCAAGGCCTGTACGACCCAGCCAATGAACACGATGCCTGCGGCGTCGGTTTCGTCGCCCATATCAAGGGCAACAAGACCCATTCGATCGTCGAACAGGGTTTGCTGATTCTGAAAAACCTCGATCACCGGGGCGCCGTGGGCGCCGATGCGCTGATGGGCGATGGTGCCGGCATCCTGATCCAGATTCCCGACCAGTACTACCGCGAAGAAATGGCCAAGCAGGGCGTGGAATTGCCGCCGCCTGGCGAATACGGCGTGGGTATGGTCTTCTTGCCGAAGGAACATGCGTCGCGCATCGCGTGCGAACAGGAAATCGAACGCGCCGTGCGCATCGAGGGACAAGTCGTGCTGGGCTGGCGCAACGTGCCCATCGATACGGACATGCCGATGTCGCCCACCGTGCGCGCCAAGGAACCGGTCATCCGCCAGATTTTCATCGGCCGCGGCCCGGACATCATGGTCACCGACGCGCTCGAGCGCAAACTGTATGTGATCCGCAAATCGTCGGGCCACGCCATCCAGGCATTGAAACTGCTGCACGGCAAGGAATTCTTCGTGCCGTCGATGTCGGCGCGCACCATTGTCTATAAGGGCTTGCTGCTGGCCGACCAGGTGGGCGTGTATTACAAGGACTTGCAGGATGCGCGCTGCATCTCGGCCCTGGCCCTCGTGCACCAGCGTTTCTCGACGAATACTTTCCCCGAATGGCCGCTGGCCCACCCGTACCGTTTGATCGCGCATAACGGCGAGATCAACACGGTGAAAGGCAACTTCAACTGGATGCGCGCGCGCGAAGGCGTGATGAAGTCGGCCGTGCTGGGCGACGACCTGCAAAAACTGTTCCCCCTGATCTATGAAGGCCAGTCCGACACGGCGTGCTTCGATAATGCGCTGGAACTGCTGTTGATGGCCGGCTACCCGATCGCCCAGGCGATGATGATGATGATTCCGGAAGCGTGGGAAAACCACACGACGATGGACGACAACCGCCGCGCCTTCTATGAATACCACGCGGCCATGATGGAGCCGTGGGACGGCCCCGCCGCCATGGCGTTCACGGATGGCCGCCACATCGGCGGTACCTTGGACCGCAACGGTTTGCGTCCTGCACGCTACATCGTCACGGACGACGATCTGGTGGTGATGGCGTCGGAATCGGGCGTGCTGCCGATTCCCGAGTCGAAGATCATCCAGAAATGGCGCTTGCAGCCTGGCAAAATGTTCCTGATCGACCTGGAAGCGGGCCGCATCATCGACGACCAGGAACTGAAAAACACCTACGCCAACGCCAAGCCATATAAAGCGTGGATCAACTCGGTGCGCATCAAGCTCGACGAGATCAAGCTGGCCGAAGGACAAGCGAAACAGGACCGCGCCCAGGGCGAAAAAGAGCAGCCATCGTTGCTCGACCGCCAGCAGGCGTTCGGCTACACGCAGGAAGACTTGAAATTCCTCATGGCGCCTATGGCCGTGGCCGGCGAAGAGGCGACGGGCTCGATGGGCAATGACTCGCCGCTGGCCGTCATGTCGAACAAGCTCAAACCGCTGTATAACTACTTCAAGCAACTGTTCGCGCAAGTGACGAATCCGCCGATCGATCCGATCCGCGAAGCGATGGTGATGTCGCTCGTGTCCTTCATCGGCCCGAAACCGAACTTGCTCGATACGAACAACGTCAACCCGCCGATGCGCCTGGAAGTGGCGCAGCCCGTGCTGGGCTTTGACGACATGGCCCGTTTGCGCAACATCAGCGCCCACACGGGCGGCAAGTTCAAGTCGTACGAGCTGGACATCTGCTACCCGCTGGCCTGGGGCAAGGAAGGCGTGGAAGCGTGCCTGGCCTCGCTGTGCGCGGAAGCCGTCGACGCCGTCAAGTCGGGCCACAACATCCTGATCGTCTCGGACCGCGCCATTTGCGCCGACCAGGTGGCGATCCCCGCGCTGCTGGCCACCTCCACCGTGCATCAGCACCTGGTGAGCAAGGGCTTGCGCGCCTCCACCGGCCTCGTCGTGGAAACGGGCTCGGCCCGCGAAACGCACCACTTCGCTTTGCTGGCCGGCTACGGCGCGGAAGCCGTCCACCCATATCTGGCCATGGAAACCCTGGTCGAGATGGCGCATGGCTTGCCAGGCGACTTGTCGGGCGACAAAGCCATCTACAACTACACCAAGGCGGTGGGCAAAGGCTTGATGAAGGTCATGTCGAAGATGGGCATTTCGACGTACATGTCGTACTGCGGCGCGCAAATCTTCGAAGCCATCGGCTTGAATAAATCGCTGGTCGACAAATACTTCAAGGGCACGGCCTCGAACGTGGAAGGCATCGGCGTGTTTGAAGTGGCGGAAGAAGCGCTGCGCCTGCACGCGCTGGCCTTCGGCAACGATCCCGTGCTGGCCGACAAGCTCGACGCGGGTGGCGAATATGCCTTCCGCGTGCGCGGCGAAGACCACATGTGGACGCCGGACGCGATTGCCAAGCTGCAGCATTCCACGCGCAGCAACAATTTCTCCAGCTATAAAGAGTACGCGCAAATCATCAACGACCAGAGCCGTCGCCACCTGACCCTGCGCGGCCTGTTCGAGTTCAAGCTCGACCCGACCAAGGCCATCCCGCTCGACGAAGTGGAACCGGCCAAGGAAATCGTCAAGCGCTTCGCCACGGGCGCCATGTCGCTCGGTTCCATCAGCACGGAAGCGCACGCGACGCTGGCCGTGGCCATGAACCGCATCGGCGGCAAGTCGAACACGGGCGAAGGCGGCGAAGATCCGAACCGCTACACGCAGGAATTGAAGGGCATCCCGATTCGCCAGGGCGACACCATGGCTTCCGTCGTGGGCGCCGAGCAGATCGTCGTCGACATTCCGCTGCAGGAAGGCGATTCCATGCGTTCGCGCATCAAGCAGGTGGCGTCGGGACGTTTCGGCGTCACGGCCGCCTACCTGAATTCGGCCGACCAGATCCAGATCAAGATGGCGCAGGGCGCCAAACCGGGCGAAGGCGGTCAGTTGCCAGGCCATAAGGTGTCGGAATACATCGCCAGCCTGCGCTTTTCCGTGCCGGGCGTGGGCTTGATTTCGCCGCCGCCGCACCACGACATCTATTCGATCGAAGATCTGGCGCAGCTGATCCATGACTTGAAGAATGCCAACCCGCGTGCCTCGATTTCCGTGAAGCTGGTGTCGGAAGTGGGCATCGGCACGGTGGCTGCCGGCGTGACCAAGGCCAAGGCCGACCACGTGGTCGTCGCCGGCCACGACGGCGGCACGGGCGCCTCGCCTTTGTCGTCCGTGAAACATGCGGGCACGCCGTGGGAGCTGGGTCTGGCAGAAACGCAACAAACGCTGGTACTGAACGGCTTGCGCAGCCGCATCCGCGTGCAAGCCGACGGCCAGATGAAGACGGGCCGCGACGTGGTCATCGCCGCCCTGCTGGGCGCCGACGAGATCGGCTTCGCCACGGCGCCGCTGGTGGTCGAAGGCTGCATCATGATGCGCAAATGCCACTTGAATACCTGCCCGGTAGGCGTTGCCACGCAAGATCCCGTGCTGCGCGCCAAGTTCTCGGGCAAGCCCGAGTATGTCGTCAATTACTTCTTCTTCGTCGCCGAGGAAGCCCGTCAACTGATGGCGCAGCTGGGCATCCGCACGTATGACGAACTGATCGGCCGCGTCGACTTGCTGGACAAGTCGAAGGCGATTTCGCACTGGAAAGCGCAGGGCCTGGACTTCTCGGCCATCTTCCACAAGCCGGAAACGCCGGATGGCCAAGCCTGTCGCCACGTGGAATTCCAGGACCATGCGCTGGAAAAAGCGCTCGACCACAAGCTGATCGCGCAAGCGCGCGCGGCGCTGGAGAAGGGCGAGCGCGTCTCCTTCATCTCGCCCGTGCGCAACCTGAACCGCACGGTGGGTACCATGCTGTCCGGTGAAGTGGCGAAGAAATACGGCCATGCCGGCTTGCCGGACGACACCATCCACAT
Organism: Janthinobacterium sp. BJB301; assembly: GCF_002735685.1. Classification (NCBI taxonomy): domain Bacteria; kingdom Pseudomonadati; phylum Pseudomonadota; class Betaproteobacteria; order Burkholderiales; family Oxalobacteraceae; genus Janthinobacterium; species Janthinobacterium sp. BJB301. The sequence goes on from NZ_PDZJ01000007.1 coordinate 57,939, forward strand.
CCAGCTGCAAGGCACGGCGGGCCAGTCGGCCTGCGCCTTCCTGGCGCACGGCATCACGATCGACCTAGTGGGCGAGGGCAACGATTACGTGGGCAAGGGCCTGTCGGGCGGGCGCATCATCGTGCGGCCGAATACGGAATTCCGTGGCTGGGCCGTGGACAACATTATCATCGGCAACACGGTGCTGTACGGCGCCATCGCCGGCGAAGCCTTCTTCAATGGCGTGGCGGGCGAACGCTTTGCCGTGCGCAACTCGGGCGCCACCACGGTGGTCGAGGGCCTGGGCGACCACGGCTGCGAATACATGACGGGCGGCACGGTGGTGGTGCTGGGCAACACGGGACGCAACTTCGCGGCCGGCATGTCGGGCGGCATCGCCTATGTGTATGACCCGGCCGGCGACTTTGCCAGCAAGTGCAACACGGCCATGGTCAGCCTGGACAAGGTCGTGTCCGCAGCGGAACAGCATCTCGACCGCGATGCCTGGCATACGCAGCACCGCGACGGCGTGCCGGAAGCCGACGAGGTCATCCTCAAGCGCCTGATCGAGCGTCACTTCAAGCACACGGGCAGCACCCGCGCCCGTGTCCTGCTGGACGACTGGGCCGCGGCGCGCGGCAAGTTCGTGAAAGTCTTCCCGAACGAATACAAGCGCGCGCTGATTGAAATGGCTGCCGATGCCGCCATGGAAGTCCAAGCCGTCGCCGCCTGAGCCAGCCAAGATCAATCGCATAGAGCAATGACAGGGAGCGGCCAAGCCGCTCCCAGCCAGCAAATACAAAGGAAACATCGTGGGTAAAATTACCGGCTTCATGGAATTCAAGCGCCAGGACGAACACTATCTGGAGCCTGCCGCGCGTCTGAAGAACTACAAGGAATTCGTGCTGCACCTGTCGGACGCGCAAGCGACCGTGCAAGGCGCGCGCTGCATGGATTGCGGCATTCCCTTCTGTACCACGGGTTGCCCCGTGAATAACATCATTCCCGATTGGAATGACCTGGTGTACCGCGGCGCCTACCGCGAAGCGCTCGACATCTTGCATTCGACGAATAACTTCCCGGAATTTACGGGTCGCATCTGCCCGGCGCCGTGCGAATCGGCGTGCACCCTGGGCATCCACGAAGATCCGGTCGGCATCAAGTCCATCGAACATAAAATCATCGACATGGGCTGGGAGCACGGCTGGGTCACGCCGCAGCCGGCGGGATTCAGCACCGGCAAGAAAGTGGCCATCGTCGGTTCCGGCCCTGCGGGCCTGGCGGCGGCGCAGCAGCTGGCGCGCGCCGGCCATGCCGTCACCGTTTTTGAAAAGAGCGACCGGGTCGGTGGCTTGCTGCGTTACGGCATCCCTGACTTCAAGATGGAAAAATCGCACATCGACCTGCGCGTGAAACAGATGGAAGCCGAAGGCGTGGTCTTCCGCACCAGCGTGCTGGTCGGCAAGGATTTCCCTGCTCACGTCAACAACTGGGCCAAGGAAACCATTTTCCCGGAAGACCTGGAAAAAGAATTCGACGCCGTCATCATGGCCGGCGGCGCCGAGCAGCCGCGCGACTTGCCCGTGCCGGGCCGCGAACTGAAAGGCGTGCATTTCGCCATGGATTTCCTGCCGCTGCAAAACAAGGTCAACGCGGGCGACAAGCTCAAGGACCAGATCAAGGCGACGGGCAAGCACGTGGTGGTGATCGGCGGCGGCGACACGGGTTCCGACTGCGTCGGCACCTCGAACCGCCATGGCGCCGCCTCAGTGGCCCAGTTCGAACTGATGCCGCAGCCGCCGGAACAGGAAAACAAGCCGCTGGTCTGGCCTTACTGGCCGACCAAGCTGCGCACCTCGTCCTCGCACGAGGAAGGCTGCGAGCGCGACTGGGCCGTGGCCACCAAGCGTTTCGAAGGCAAGGGCGGCAAGGTGGAAAAGCTGATCGCCTGCCGCGTCGAATGGAAAGACGGCAAGATGAGCGAAGTGCCGAACTCGGAATTCGAGATGAAGGCGGACCTGGTCTTCCTGGCCATGGGATTTGTTTCCCCTGTGCAACAAGTGCTGGAAGCGTTCGGCGTCGATACGGATGCGCGCGGCAATGTCAAGGCGACAACGGATGGCGCCGGCTGCTACCAGACGTCGGTGGCCAAGGTGTTTGCGGCAGGCGACATGCGCCGTGGCCAGTCGCTGGTGGTGTGGGCCATCCGCGAAGGGCGCCAGTGCGCGCGCGCCGTGGATGAGTTCCTGATGGGCGCATCCCTGCTGCCGCGCTAAAAAACGAGCAATTGTTCGTTTTTTTGCCAGGGCCACGGCGCGGATCGCGACGTGGCCTTTGTTCTTTTTACTTATCAAGTCAACAGCCATGCATGCCATCGCGCAGGGACGCGATGTGGCGGCCGAATTTCCACTACAATATCTGACTTTCGATTCATTAGTGTTGTATTCTTCCCCTTTACGGGGCTGTCCCAAGGGGTGTCTCAGCAGAGGTTGGCGTTTCTGCACTACAATACGCCATTAAAATAGTGAGCTTCGTCGTGCCAAATCTTGTTGAGATCCGTGATTTACACTTTGCCTATGGAGAACGTTCGATTTTATCGGGCCTTCAAATGGATTTCCCACGTGGAAAAGTTGTGGCCGTCATGGGTGGCTCCGGCAGTGGCAAGACGACCGTATTGCGCCTGATCGGCGGGCAGTTGCGTCCCAGTTCCGGTTCCGTGAATGTCGACGGCCAGATCGTGCATACGCTGGGGACCGACGAGTTATACCAGTTGCGCCGCAAGATGGGCATGCTGTTCCAGCACGGCGCCCTGTTTACGGACTTGACGGCGTTCGAGAACGTGGCGTTTCCCCTGCGCGAACATACGGACTTGAATGAAGAGCTGATCCGCACCCTGGTGCTGATGAAGCTGCACGCCGTGGGACTGCGCAATGCGGCGCAATTGAAGCCGGCCGAGATCTCGGGCGGCATGGGCCGCCGCGTCGCGCTGGCGCGCGCCATCGCGCTCGACCCCGAACTGATCATGTATGACGAGCCGTTCGCCGGCCTGGACCCGATTTCCATGGGCGTGACGGCGAATTTGATCCGCAATCTGAACGATGCGCTGGGCTCCACGTCTATCCTGGTATCGCACGATGTGAAGGAGTGTTTCGCCATCGCTGATTATGTCTATTTTCTGTCATCGGGCAAGATCGTGGCGCACGGCACGCCGGCCGAGATGGCCGTGTCGACGCATCCGTACGTCAAGCAGTTCGTCAATGCCGAGGCCGATGGCCCCGTACCGTTCCATTATCCGGGCAAGTCGCTGGCCGACGACCTGGGTCTGCAGACGGGGGGCGGCCGATGATCGCGCGTTTCCTGGCGGCGATCGGTGCATGGTTGCGCAATTCGGTACAAGACCTCGGCTTTGCCGTGCGTTCGTTTTTTATCATCATCGCCTCGTCGGGCGGGCTGTGGCGCCGTCCGCGTCTGGTGATTGAGCAACTGTTTTTTATCGGTAACCGCTCTCTGGTGATTACCGCCGTCTCCGGCCTGTTTGTCGGCATGGTGCTGGGCTTGCAAGGGTATTACACCTTGACCACGTACGGCGCCGAACAGTCGCTGGGCTTGCTGGTGGCGTTGTCCCTGACGCGCGAACTGGGCCCGGTCGTCACGGCACTGCTGTTCGCGGGCCGCGCCGGCACGTCGCTGACGGCGGAAATCGGCCTGATGAAGGCGGGCGAGCAATTGTCGGCCATGGAAATGATGGCCGTAAACCCGATCCAGCGCGTGCTGGCGCCCCGTTTCTGGGCCGGCGTGATCGCCATGCCGATCCTGGGCGCCATCTTTACGGCCGTCGGCATCATCGGCAGCTATCTGGTCGGCGTGGTGCTGATCGGCGTCGATGAAGGCTCGTTCTGGTCGCAGATGCAAGGCGGCGTGGATGTCTGGAAAGAAGTGGGCAATGGCACCATCAAGAGCCTGGTGTTTGGTATTGCGGTGACCTTCATCGCGCTGTTCCAGGGTTACCAGGCACAGCCGACGCCGGAAGACGTGTCCGGCGCCACCACGCGCACGGTGGTCATTTCATCGTTGATGGTGTGGTGGCTCGATTTCATGATGACGGCGTTGATGTTTAGCAAGTAATTGCCGATCAGCTACAAACAGCGGGCCTGGGCAAGATGTTGCGCAGGCGGCAGCAAGTAAAAATTATTTAGGATTGTTTATGCAACGTAAATCTTTGGATGTCTGGGTCGGCTTGTTCGTCTTGCTGGGTGTGGCGGCATTGATGTTTCTGGCGCTTAAGGCCGGCAATATGAGCTCGCTGTCTTTCAGCAAGACGTATACCATTAGCGCCAAGTTCGACAATATTGGCGGCCTCAAGCCGCAGGCGCCCGTCAAGGGTGCCGGCGTGGTCGTGGGCCGGGTCTCGGAAATCGTCTTTGACGACAAGACCTACCAGGCGCTGGTGAAACTCGACATCGAAGATGGCTACAAATTTCCGAAAGACAGCTCGGCCAAGATTTTGACGGCCGGTTTGCTGGGTGAGCAATATATCGGCCTGGAAGCAGGCGGCGATTTGGCGAACCTGGCAGAGGGCGACAAGATCGCCCGTACTCAATCGGCCACAGTGCTGGAAGACCTGATCAATCAGTTCATCTACAGCAAGGCAGCGGAAGGAAAGGACAGCAAATGAGCGAGTCGACCAAGCAATCCCAAGGCAGCCTGGTACGTATCGGCCTGGCCATGGCCATCGCCGCCAGCGTGAGCGCTTGCGCCACCGGCACCAACCCGCGCGACCCGCTGGAAGGGTATAACCGCGCCATGTTCAAGTTCAACGACACCGTTGACCAGGTGGCCCTGAAACCGGTCGCCACGGCTTACAAGAAAGTCACGCCATCGTTCGTGCAAACGGGCGTGGGCAACTTCTTCGGCAACTTGTCCGACGTGTGGAGCGCCGTAAACAACTTATTGCAAGGCAAGGCTGAAGCGGGCTTGCAAGACGTCGTGCGCGTCAGCATGAACTCGACTTTCGGTATCCTTGGCCTGATCGATATCGCCTCGCAGGCGGGCATTCCGAAGCACAGCGAAGACTTTGGCCAGACCCTGGGCTGGTATGGCGTCCAGTCTGGTCCGTACGTGATGCTGCCGCTGCTGGGCCCATCGACCGTGCGCGACACGGCGGCCCTGCCGCTCGATATCGCGGGCGACCCATGGCGCTACAAGGATCCGGTCAATGTGCGCAATATCGGCACGGTGACGCGCGTGGTCGACAAGCGCGCTGCGCTGCTCGACGCGACCAACCTGATGGAAGCGGCCGCGCTGGACCGTTATGAATTCATCCGCGACGGCTTCCTACAGGCGCGCGAAAGCAAGGTTTTCGATGGCGATACGGACCGCCGCGACCGCAAAGTGCCAAAAAACGACACCAGCGATTACGAGCCGGAGTACGATGCGAAACCCCAGGCGGCCCCGGTAGAAGCGCCGCCCGCCAAGGTTGCCGCCCAGCTGGCACCTGCGGACCTCGTAACATCTGGTAGCAATACCGTTGCATCCGAGGCCAAGTCGCAGGAGTAAACTCCGGTACAGGAACACCACGGCTGCGATCAACGCCAGCCGGTGCATAGCAACACCATGAAAGGTAAACCATGAAATTGATGAAACAACTGCTGGCGATGGCCACCATCGCCTTTGCCACCGCCGCCCAGGCCGCCCCCGCCGTGGAAGCGCCGGACGTATTGGTCAAACGCATCAGCCAGGACGTGATCGACACGGCCAAGTCGGACAAGGCCATCCAGGCTGGCGATATCAAGCGCGTCACGGAATTGGTGGAAAGCAAGATATTGCCGTACGTGGATTTCCAGCGCATGACGGCCCTGGCCGCGGGCCGCCACTGGCGCGATGCCACGCCCGACCAGCAAAAGCAGCTGGCCGCGGAATTCCGCACCCTGCTGATCTACACGTACTCGGGCGCCCTGTCGCAGATCAAGAACGAGACCGTGGAATTCAAGCCGCTGCGCGCCGATCCTAGCGATACGGAAGTGGAAGTGCGCTCGCAGGTGAACGTGGCGCGCGGCGAACCCGTGCCCCTGAACTACCGCGTGGCGAAAACCCCGTCCGGCTGGAAGATCTATGACATCAACGTGCTTGGCGCGTGGCTGGTGGAAACGTACAAAAGCAGCTTTGCCAGCGAGATCAGCAAAGGCGGCATCGATGGCCTGATCAAGACCCTGGCCGCGAAAAACAAGGCCCTGGCCAGCCGTCCCGCTGCCAAAGCCAAATAATCGGCTATCATATAGCTCCTGACCCAGCTCCAGACCAGCGCAGCCCGACGCCATGCCAGACTCTCTCGACACCTTGCAGTCCCTGACTTCCCTGACCGTGCACAATGCCACTTCGGCATTGGAGCAGGGTCTGGACGCCATCCGCTCGGGGCAGACGAAGTTTGACTTGCGCAACGTCAAGGCCGTCGATTCGGCAGCCGTCTCCGTCATGCTGACGTGGCAACGCGCCGCGCAGGATGCCGGCGGCGTGCTGGAGCTGAAAAACCTGCCGAACAACCTGAAAAACCTCACCAAGCTGTATGGCGTCTGCTCGCTCGTCTCGAGCACCCTGAGCGCCGACGACTGCGCCAGCGCCGGCGGCCACGCCGAACGCAGCCCGTCCGACCTGCATCATCATTGATCCTGTCCCACTCCCCGCATCAGCAGTAGCTTTCAAGCCGGCAGGCCAGCAGCGCCGCCGGATTGATCTCCAAGTGTTCCACGAATTTTCCAACTATAATTGACTGTTGCGCCGTCCTCGCCTGAAGGCGGCGCCCTGCACCGGCCTGCCGGCCTGGATGTCTCCGGCAACTGGCGCATCACACCAGACGCATTACACTTGAAACAAGCACATGACCGCAATTCAAATAACGAATGTAGAAAAGAGCTATAAATCGCTCAAGGCGCTGGGCGGCGTGTCGCTGGCCATCGAGGAAGGCGAATTTTTCGGCCTGCTCGGCCCGAATGGCGCTGGCAAGACGACCCTCATTTCCATCATCGCCGGCCTGATACGCCCCGACGCGGGCACCGTCAAGATCCACGGCCACGATGTCGTCACGGACTTCCGCAATGCGCGCCGCAACCTGGGCGTGGTGCCGCAGGAACTGGTGTTCGACCCGTTCTTCACCGTGCGCGAAACCCTGCGTTTGCAGTCCGGTTACTTCGGCCTGCCGAACAACGACAAGTGGATCGACGAGGTCATGGAAAACCTCGACCTCACCGGCAAGGCCGACACGAATATGCGCGCCCTGTCCGGCGGCATGAAGCGCCGCGTGCTGGTGGCCCAGGCGCTGGTGCACAAGCCGCCCGTGATCGTGCTCGATGAGCCGACGGCCGGCGTCGACGTGGAACTGCGCCAGACCCTGTGGAAGTTCATCTCGCGCCTGAACCGCGAAGGCGGCCACACGGTCGTCCTGACCACCCACTACCTGGAAGAGGCGCAAGCCATGTGCCAGCGCGTGGCCATGCTGAAGACGGGCAAGGTGGTGGCGCTCGACACCATGTCGGCCCTGATCCGCCGCATCGCCGGCTCGCAGCTGCAGGTGCACCTGAAACACGGCGCCTTGCCGGCCGACCTGCAGCACCTGGTGCTGCACCCGGAAGAACAGCAGGCGCCGAACAAGTTCAGCCTGCGCGTCAACGAATACAGCGAAGTCGAAAAAATCCTCGCCCGCCTGCGCGAAGCGGGCACCGAGATCGATGAAATGCAATTGCAACAAGCCGACCTGGAAGATATCTTCTTGCAGATCATGGATAAAGGTACCGTATGATTTCGACAGGATTTCGCACCCTCGTCTACAAAGAGACGCTGCGCTTCTGGAAAGTGGCGACGCAAACCGTGGCCGCGCCCGTGCTCACGTCGATGCTGTACCTGCTGGTATTCGGCCATGTGCTCGATGGCCGCGTGGAGCCGAGCCCCGGCGTCAGCTACACGGCCTTCCTGATTCCCGGCCTGGTGATGATGAGCGTGCTGCAAAACGCGTTTGCCAATTCCTCGTCCTCGCTGATCCAGTCGAAGATCACGGGTAACCTGGTGTTCGTGCTGCTTACGCCTTTGTCGCACTGGGAAATCTTCTCGGCGTATGTACTCGCTTCCGTCGCGCGCGGCCTGGCCGTGGGCTTTGGTGTGTTTGCCATCACGTGCTGGTTCGCCGACCTGTCGTTTGTCGCGCCGCTGTGGATCGTCGTCTTCGCGTTTCTCGGCGCCGCCATGCTGGGCACCATGGGCCTGATCGCCGGCATCTGGGCCGAGAAATTCGACCAGCTGGCCGCCTTCCAGAACTTCCTGATCATGCCGGCCACCTTCTTGTCGGGCGTGTTCTATTCGATCCACTCGCTGCCCGCCTTCTGGCAGACGGTGTCGCATTTGAACCCGTTCTTTTACATGATCGACGGTTTCCGCTACGGCTTCTTCGGCGTGTCCGACGTCAGCCCGTGGCTTAGCTTGTCCATCGTCGCCGGCTTCCTCGTGATCCTGGCGCTGGCGTCGATCCGCCTGCTGAAAAGCGGCTATCGCTTGCGCCATTGATTACGGCACATCACATCACTACATTATTCAATATCAAGGACTTATCGTGACCACCACTCCAGAACTGATCCACGGCTATCTGTCGGCCGGCCTCGAATGCACGCACCTCGAAGTGGAGGGCGATGGCCAGCACTTCCAGGCCGTGATCGTCTCGCCCGCGTTTGCCGGCAAGCGCCTGATCCAGCGCCACCAGATCGTCTACGCGGCGCTGGGCGACCGCATGCGCGAAGAAATCCACGCGCTGTCGATGAAAACCCTGACACCTGAAGAATTCCAAGGATAAGCACATGGACAAGCTCCTCATCAACGGCGGCAACCGCCTGAACGGCGACATCGCCATCTCCGGCGCGAAAAACGCCGCCCTGCCCATCCTGTGCGCCGGTCTGCTGACCGCGGGCGACCTGGACCTGACCAACGTGCCGCATTTGCACGACGTGGCCACCATGTTGAAACTGCTGGGCCAGACGGGCTTGAAAGTGCGGCAGGACGGCGACCGCGTGGTCCTCAACGGCAGCGCCATCGACACCCTGGAAGCGCCGTATGAACTGGTGAAAACCATGCGCGCCTCGATCCTCGTGCTGGGCCCCATGCTGGCGCGCTTCGGCGAAGCCAAGGTCTCGCTGCCGGGCGGCTGCGCCATCGGTTCGCGCCCCGTCGACCAGCACATCAAAGGCCTGGAAGCGCTGGGCGCCGAGATCCGCATCGAGGCGGGCTACATCTACGCCAAGTGCGCCAAGCTGAAAGGCGCGCGCATCGTCACCGACATGATCACCGTCACCGGCACCGAGAACCTGCTGATGGCCGCGACCCTGGCCGAAGGCGAGACCATCCTGGAAAACGCCGCCTGCGAACCGGAAGTGACCGACCTGGCGCACCTGCTGGTGGCCATGGGCGCGAAGATCGACGGCATCGGCACCAGCCGCCTGGTGATCCAGGGCGTGGACGCCTTGCACGGCGCTTCCCACGCGGTGATCGCCGACCGTATCGAAACGGGCACCTTCCTGTGCGCCGTGGCGGCCACCGGCGGCGACATCACCCTGCGCAATGTACGCACCGATATCCTCGACGCGGCGCTCGACAAGCTGCGCGCCATGGGCCTGACGATGACCTTCGGCGCCGACTGGATCCGCGCCGAGATGTCGGCCCGTCCGAACCCCGTCAGCTTCCGCACGACGGAATACCCGGGCTTCCCGACCGACATGCAGGCGCAGTTCATGGCCGTGAACACGATCGCCAACGGCGCGAGCCGCGTCACCGAGACGATTTTCGAGAACCGCTTCATGCACGTGCAGGAAATGAACCGCCTGGGCGCCGATATCACCATCGAGGGCAACACGGCCATCATCGCCGGCGTCAAGCAGCTGCGCGGCGCGCCCGTGATGGCGACCGACCTGCGCGCCTCGGCGTCGCTGGTGATCGCGGCCCTGGCCGCCGACGGCGAAACGCTGATCGACCGCATCTATCATCTCGACCGCGGCTACGACCGCATGGAAGTGAAGCTCTCCGCCGTCGGCGCGAACATCGTACGCATCAAATAACAAGGAACGAGCATGAACGGATCGAACACGGGCGACAATTCGCAGTTGATACTGGCGCTCTCGAAAGGCCGCATTTTTGAGGACACCATGCCGCTGCTGGAAGCGGCCGGCATCCGGGTGCTGGAAAACCCGGAGACCTCGCGCAAGCTGATTTTGGCCACCAACGATCCGAACGTGCGCGTCATCATCGTGCGCGCCAGCGACGTGCCGACCTACGTGCAGTACGGCGCGGCCGATTTCGGCGTGGCGGGCAAGGATGTCCTGCTCGAACATGGCGGCGAAGGCCTGTACCAGCCGATCGACCTGAATATCGCCGCCTGCCGCATGTCGGTGGCGGTGCAGGCCGGTTTTGATTACGAAAAGGCCGTGCACCAGGGCGCGCGTCTGCGCGTGGCCACCAAGTTCGTGCACACGGCGCGCGAGCACTTCGCCGCCAAGGGCGTGCACGTCGACCTGATCAAGCTGTATGGCTCGATGGAGCTGGCGCCTTTGGTCGGCCTGTCCGATGCCATCGTCGACCTGGTCAGCACGGGCAGCACCTTGCGCGCGAATAACCTCGTCGAGGTCGAGCACATCATGGAAATCTCGTCGCGCCTGGTGGTCAACCAGGCTGCGCTCAAGCTCAAGCGCGAGCGCTTGCAGCCGATTATCGAGGCGTTTGAACGCGCCTCGCAAGCCTAGACACATTCAGTAGCAGAAAGCCGATTATGCCGATACAGATACGCAAGCTCGATTCAAGCCAGGATGGTTTCCAACAATCGCTCGACACGCTGCTGGCGTTCGAGGCGGGCACCGATGCAGCGATTGAAATGTCGGTCGCGAAAATCCTGGCCGATGTGAAAACGCGCGGCGATGCCGCCGTACTGGAATACACCAACCGTTTTGACCGCATCCCGCATGGCGGCGCGGCGGAAATGGCGGCCTTTGATATTTCGCAAGCCGAATTGCAGGCGGCCCTGAACGGCTTGCCGTCGGCCCAGCGCGAGGCGCTGCAGATCGCCGCACAGCGCATCCGCGCGTTCCACGAACGCCAGCGCGAGGAATTGCGCGGTTTTACCTATACCGAGCCCGATGGCACGGTGCTGGGCCAGAAGATCACGCCGCTCGACCGGGTCGGCATCTACGTCCCGGGCGGCAAGGCTGCCTACCCCTCGTCCGTGCTGATGAACGCCATTCCCGCACACGTGGCGGGCGTGGGCGAAATCATCATGGTCGTGCCGACGCCGGATGGCGTGAAAAACCAGATGGTGCTGGCCGCCGCAGCGATTGCCGGCGTGACGCGCGTGATCACCATCGGCGGCGCGCAGGCCGTTGGCGCGCTGGCCTACGGCACGCAGACGATTGCCGCCGTGGATAAAATCGTCGGCCCCGGCAACGCCTATGTGGCCGCCGCCAAGCGCCGCGTGTTCGGCATCGTCGGCATCGACATGATCGCCGGGCCATCGGAAATCCTGGTGCTGTGCGACGGCACGACGGACCCGGACTGGGTCGCGATGGATCTGTTTTCGCAGGCCGAGCACGACGAACTGGCGCAGGCGATTCTGCTGTGCCCTGACGCCGACTACATCGCGAAAGTGGAAGAGAGCATCGCCAAGCTGCTGCCGACGATGCCGCGCCAGGCCACCATCAGCACCTCGCTGCAGGACAGGGGGGCGCTGATCAAGGTGCGCAGCATGGAAGAAGCGTGCGAGATCGCCAACAGCATCGCGGCGGAACACCTGGAAATCTCGGCGGAAAACCCGCAGCAGTGGGCCGAGCAGATTCGCCATGCGGGCGCCATGTTCCTGGGCCGCTTCTCGTCCGAATCGCTGGGCGACTATTGCTGCGGTCCCAATCACGTGCTGCCGACTTCGCGCACGGCGCGCTTTTCCTCGCCGCTGGGCGTGTACGATTTCCAGAAGCGCTCGTCCATCATTCACGTCAGCGAGGCTGGCGCGCAAACCCTGGGCCGCGTCGCCGCCACGCTGGCGTATGGCGAAGGCTTGCAAGCGCACGCACGCAGCGCCGAACTGCGTCTGAAGCCGCAGCCATGACGAATATGGCGGAGCAGCCGGACTGGGTCAACCGGGTCTATTGCGAAGATGCGCTGGCAGGGCTGGCGCGCATTCCCGATGGCTCGGTGGACCTGATCCTGACGGATCCGCCGTACAACCTGGGCAAGGATTACGGCAATGCTTCGGACCAGCAGTCGGTGGCCGATTACCTGCGCTGGACGGAAGAATGGATCGATGCGGCACTGCCCAAGCTGAAAGCCAACGGCAGCCTGTATATCTTCCTCACCTGGCGCTATTCGCCGGAGATCTTCGTCATGCTGAAACAGCGCATGGCGATGATGAATGAAATCATCTGGGACCGCCGCGTGCCGTCCATGGGCGGCAGCGTGCGCAGCTTTTCATCGGTGCACGACACCATCGGCTTCTTCGTCAAGCGCAAGGATTACTATTTCGACCTTGACGCGGTGCGCATCGCCTACGACGCGGCCACCAAGAAAGCCCGTTCGCGCTCGATCTTCATCGGCGCCAAATGGCTGGAAGTGGGCTACAACCCGAAAGACTTGTGGAGCGTGTCGCGCCTGCACAAGGAACACCCGGAACGGGCCGACCACCCGACGCAAAAGCCGCTCGAGATCATCGAGCGCATGCTCAAGGCGTCGTGCCCACCCGGCGGCGTGGTGCTCGACCTGTTCATGGGCAGCGGTACCACGGCCCTGGCGGCGAAGCGCTGCGGGCGCGATTTCGTCGGCTTTGAACTGAACCCCGACTACTGCGCCATCATCGAACAGCGGCTGGCGGCGCTGGCGCAGGAGCTGGCCGCGCCGGCCGCGACCAAGCCCGCCAAGGCGGCAGCGAAGAAACCGGCAGCGGCCAAAAAACCGGCCGCCGTGAAGAAACCGCCCGCCGCGAAAAAAGCGCCGGCCCGCAAGGCGCGCAGCGCCGCCGTGCCGGAAGACGTCGTCATTTAGTCTCCATTTAATTCCATCAGGAGTGTTTGCAGCATGTCTTTCCTCGATCAGTTAATCAGCAACACCGTGCGCTCCGATGTGCGGGCCGTCAAAAGCTACCAGGTAGCCGATGCCAGCGGTTACATCAAACTCGATGCGATGGAAAACCCGTATCCGCTGCCGCAGCATCTGCGCGAGGAGCTGGGCGCGCGCCTGGCCGGCGTGGCGCTGAACCGCTATCCACCGTCGTACGCCAGCCTGCAGGCGGCCATCTGCGCCAAGCTGGGCGTGCCCACCGGCTTTGACGTCATGCTGGGCAACGGCTCCGATGAACTCATTTCCATCCTGGCCATGGCATGCGCCCACCAGGAGTCGGGCAAGCGCGCCGTGCTGCTGGCGCCCGTGCCCGCCTTCGTCATGTATGCGCGCTCGGCGCAGTTTGCCGGCATGGATTTCGTCGGCGTGCCCTTGCAGGCCGACTTCAGCCTGGACATGCCGGCCATGCTGGCGGCGATCGAAGAGCACCGCCCGGCGCTGGTCTTCCTCGCCTATCCGAACAACCCGACGGGCAACCTGTTTGCCGCTGCCGATATCGAACGCATCCTGGCGGCCCTGGGCGACACGGGCATAGCCGTCGTCGACGAAGCGTATGAGCCGTTCGCGCAGCGCAGCTTCATGGGCCGTTTGCCCGAGTTCGAAAACCTGGTGGTGATGCGCACCGTGTCGAAACTGGGCCTGGCCGGCATCCGCCTCGGCTACATGTCGGCCGCGCCGGCCCTGCTGGCGCAATTTGAAAAGGTGCGCCCGCCGTATAACGTGAATGTGCTGACGCAGGCGGCGGCCGAATTCGCGCTCGATCATCTCGACGTGCTCAATGCCCAGGCGGCCTTGCTCAACAGCGCGCGCGATGACCTGGCGCTGCGCCTGGCGGCACTGCCCGGCGTGACCGTGTTTCCCTCGAAGGCAAATTTTCTTCTGATTCGTGTGGCTGATTCCGACGATGTTTGCGCAAAACTGCTTGCCCGCAGGGTTTTAATTAAAAATATGAGTAAAATGCATGTTGCGCTGGCCAATTGCCTGCGCATCAGCGTCAGCACCCCGGAAGAAAATTCCCTTTTTTACGATGCCTTCAAGGCATCCCTCGTTTAGCCTATCGCCAGAGCCTCCCATGAACCGCACCGCAGAAATCACGCGCAACACCAATGAGACGCAAGTTCGCGTCGCCCTCAACCTGGACGGCACGGGCCAGCAAAAGCTCAATACGGGCGTGCCCTTCCTCGATCATATGCTGGACCAGATCGCCCGCCACGGCTTGATCGACCTGGATATCGAAGCGACGGGCGACGTGCATATCGATAACCACCATACGGTGGAAGACGTGGGCATCACCCTGGGCATGGCCGTGGCCAAGGCCATCGGCGACAAGAAGGGCATCCGCCGCTACGGCCACGCGTATGTGCCGCTGGACGAGGCGCTGTCGCGCGTGGTGCTCGATTTCTCGGGCCGCCCGGGCATCGAATACCACATCCCGTTTACGCGCGCCATGATCGCCGGCTTCGACGTCGACCTGACCCTGGAATTTTTCCGCGGCTTCGTCAACCATGCGGGCGTGACATTGCATATCGACAACCTGCGCGGCACGAATGCCCACCATCAATGCGAAACCGTGTTCAAGGCCTTTGGCCGCGCGCTGCGCATGGCTGCCGAGCTCGACGAGCGCGCGGCCGGCATCATTCCATCGACCAAGGGCAGCCTGTAAGCGCCGCTCTCGCTATATTGTAGATTCCGGGATCAAACATGAATAAAATTGTGGTGGTGGATTACGGCATGGGCAATTTGCGCTCGGTAGCGCAAGCGCTGCGCGCCGTGGCGCCGGAAGCCGACGTACGCATTTCCGGCGCGGTGGAAGATATCGACCGCGCCGACCGCATCGTCTTGCCGGGCCAGGGCGCCATGCCTGACTGCATGCGCAGCCTGCGCGAATCGGGCGTGCTCGAAGCGCTGCTGCGCGCCGCCGACAGCAAGCCCGTGCTGGGCGTATGCATCGGCGAGCAAATGTTGTTCGACGGCAGTGAAGAAGGCAATGCGGCCGGTCTGGGCTTGTTGCCAGGCAAAGTCGTGCGCTTTCAGCTCGACGGCCAGGTGCAGGAAGATGGCTCGCGCTTCAAGGTGCCGCAAATGGGCTGGAACCAAGTGCGGCAGACGGCATCCCATGTCATGTGGGATGGCATTGCCGACAACGCGTATTTTTACTTCGTGCACAGCTATTTTGCTCAACCTCAAGAGGCGGCGCACACGGTGGGCGAGACTGTCTATGGTGCGCCGTTCGCTTGTGCCGTCGCTCGTGATAATATTTTCGCGACACAGTTTCACCCTGAAAAAAGTGCTGCCGCTGGCTTGCAGCTGTACAAGAACTTTGTTCACTGGCAACCCTGACGTACCCTATTGATGCACCTTCGTGGCCTACCGGCTTCGCTTTTCACTCACTCTGATACCACACTGACCATGCTGCTAATTCCCGCCATCGACCTGAAAGACGGTCACTGCGTACGCCTGAAACAAGGCGATATGGAACTCGCCACCGTATTTTCCGAAGACCCGGCCGACATGGCCCGCCATTGGCTGATGCAAGGCGCGCGCCGGCTGCACCTGGTCGACTTGAACGGCGCCTTTGCCGGCAAGCCGAAGAACGAAGGCGCCGTCAAGGCCATCCTGAAAGCCGTGCAGGATTTCGCCGTGGAAAACGACATCGAGGAAATCCCCGTGCAGCTGGGCGGCGGCATCCGTGACCTCGACACCATCGAGCGCTACCTCGACGCCGGCATCACCTACATCATCATCGGCACGGCGGCCGTGAAAAGCCCCGGTTTCCTGCACGACGCCTGCAGCGCCTTCCCGGGCCACATCATCGTCGGTCTCGATGCCAAGGATGGCAAAGTGGCAACGGATGGCTGGAGCAAGATGTCGGGCCACGAAGTGATCGACCTGGCGAAAAAATTCGAAGCCTACGGCGTCGAAGCTATCATCTATACGGACATCGGCCGCGACGGCATGATGGGCGGCATCAATATCGAGGCCACCGTCAAGCTGGCGCAAGCCGTCAAGATTCCCGTCATCGCCTCGGGCGGCCTGCACAATATCGGCGATGTGGAAGCGCTGTGCGCGGTCCAGGCCGAAGGCATCGAAGGCGTGATCTGCGGCCGTTCCATCTATGAAGGCACGATCGACTTGGCGCAGGCGCAGGAACGCGCCGACGAACTGACCGACGCCGCCGTTTAAGCCTGCCTGGCCGGGGCGTGCGCGTGCATGCCCTGGCCTGGCGACAATCTGGATACCATCATGCTTGCAAAACGTATCATCCCCTGCCTCGACGTGACGAATGGCCGCGTTGTCAAAGGCGTCAATTTCACGGAATTGCGCGACGCCGGCGACCCGGTGGAAATTGCCCGCCGTTATGACGAGCAGGGCGCCGATGAAATCACTTTCCTCGACATTACCGCGTCCAGCGACAACCGCGGCCTGATCTTCGACATCATCGAAGCCGTGGCGTCGCAAGTGTTCATTCCGCTGACCGTGGGCGGCGGCGTGCGCGTGGTGGAAGACGTGCGCCGGCTGCTCAACGCGGGCGCCGACAAGGTCAGCATCAACACCTCGGCCGTGACGAATCCCCAACTGGTGTACGAAGCCTCGCAAAAGCACGGCTCGCAATGCATCGTCGTCGCCATCGACGCCAAGCAGGTGTCGCCCGGCAAGTGGGAAGTGTTTACCCATGGCGGGCGCACTGCCACGGGCCTGGACGCGTTCGAGTGGGCGCGTAAAATGGAAAGCCTGGGCGCCGGCGAAATCTTGCTCACCAGCATGGACCGCGATGGCACCAAGGTCGGCTTCGACCTGGGCCTGACGCGCGGCGTGTCCGATGCCGTCAGCATTCCCGTCATCGCCTCGGGCGGCGTGGGCGGCTTGCAGGATCTGGTCGATGGCATCAAGGTGGGCCGCGCGGACGCCGTGCTGGCCGCCAGCATCTTCCACTATGGCCAGCACACGGTACAGGAAGCCAAGCGTTTCATGGCGCAGCAGGGCATTCCCATGCGCCTGGCGTAAAGATCAGCAGTAAATACAGGCAGGATAGAAGAACATGCAAAACGGAACCATCGTAGCAAGCAATGCCAAGTGGCTGAAAAAGGTCAAATGGGACGAGCACGGCCTGGTGCCCGTGATCGCGCAGGAAGCGGGCAGCAATGACGTGCTGATGTTCGCCTGGATGAACCGCGACGCGCTGGCGCGCACGGTGGAACTGGGCGAGGCCGTGTACTGGAGCCGTTCGCGCAAGAAACTGTGGCACAAGGGCGAAGAATCGGGCCACACGCAAAAGGTGCTGGAAATCCGCCTCGATTGCGACGAAGACGTGGTCTTGCTGAAAATCGAGCAAGCGGGCGGCATCGCCTGCCATACGGGCCGCCATTCGTGCTTCTTCCAGAAGTTCGAAGGCGACGAAAAAACGGGCGAATGGCAAGTCACCGACCCCGTCCTGAAAGACCCCGAGACGATTTACGCGGAAAGCAAGAGCAAATGAGTGAAACGTTAAAACGCCTGGCCGCCGTGATCGAATCGCGCAAGCTGGCCAACGGCGGCGACCCCGCCACGTCGTATGTCGCGCGCCTGTTTGCCAAGGGCGATGACGCCATCCTGAAAAAAATCGGCGAAGAGGCGACGGAAACCGTGATGGCCGCCAAGGATGCGCGCCGCGACAACGACTCGTCGAAGGTCTTGTACGAATGCGCCGACCTGTGGTTCCACTCGCTGGTGATGCTGGCGCAGTTCGACCTGACGCCGCAGCAGGTGCTCGACGAGCTGGCGCGCCGCGAAGGCCTGTCCGGCCTGGAAGAAAAGGCGGCACGCAAGGATGAGCTGCGCGACGCCGGCGAAACAGACAAACACTGACCTGATTGGAGCGTGCGTGGATAACTGCATTTTTTGCAAGATTGCTGCAAAACAAATTCCCTCGACCATCGTGTATGAAGACGAGGACTTGCTGGCCTTTAAGGACATCAACCCGGCCGCCCCCGTGCATCTGCTGTTGATCCCGAAGCGCCACGTGGCCAGTCTGTCCGATTGTGACGATAGCCATACGGAAATGCTGGGCAAGCTGCTGCGCCTGGCGCCGAAACTCGCCGCCGAGTTCGGCTGCGCCGTCAGCTATGACGCCGATGGCACGCCTGCCGGCGGCTTCAAGACCATGATCAACAGCGGCCCGAACGGCGGGCAAGAGGTGTATCACCTGCACATGCACGTGTACGGCGGCCCCCGTCCCTGGCGCGGCCAGCACTGATTTCGCCGTGCGCCGGGTTCACGTGTATACTACCGGCATTGGTTGACGCTATTCGGGCACCGTCCCGCAAGGAGAATGTGATGGGTTCATTGAGTATTTGGCACTGGGTGATCGTTCTGGTCATTGTGATGCTGGTCTTCGGCACCAAGAAACTGGGCAATATCGGCGGTGATATCGGCAAGGCCGTCAAAGGCTTCAAGGATGGCGTCAAGGGCGAAGATGACGCTCCGGCAGCCAATACCCCTCCTGCTGCGCCATCGCAAGTGGCCGACAAAAGCACCATCGACGTCGAGACGAAAGAGAAAAGCAAGTTCTGATAGCGTGGCGGGGCGCTTGCCTCGTCCGGTAACAGCCCTTGTCCGCTTATGATCGATCTCGGTCTCTCTAAAATCGCCATCATCGGCGTGGTTGCGTTGATAGTCATCGGCCCTGAAAAGTTGCCGAGAGTGGCGCGCATGGCCGGTACCCTGTATGGCCGCGCGCAACGCTATCTGAACCAGGTGAAATCCGAAGTGTCGCGCGAAATTGAGATGGAAGAGCTGAAAAACCTGCAGAAGGAAGTGCAGGATGCGGCCCATTCCGTCAAGCAAAGCGTGGAGAAGTCCATGCATGGCGTGGAAAACTCGATCTCCGGCAACCTGGCCGAGGTGGAAAACGCCTGGCGCGGCGATTCCAGCGCGTATGAGGGGCATCACGATGCCCATGAAGCCATGCTGCGCGCCACCAACGATGACCTGGCCCGCAAGGCGCGCGAATTCCGCCGCAAGAAGCTGGTGCGCAATTCCGCCATCCCTGGCTGGTACAAGCAGCGCCATGGTGGCAAGCTGCACGTGCAGTCGGCGGCCGCCCGCGTGGCGCGCTTCCGTCCGCGCGCCAGTTCCTCCTCCTTTTACTCATGAGTAGCAAATCTCCGGTGGAAGAAACTTTTATCTCGCATCTGGTCGAGCTGCGCAACCGCCTGGTCAAGGCCTCGATCGGCATCGCCGTCGTCTGTGCCGTGCTGTTCTACTGGCCCGGCCCTTCGCAAATCTACGATTTTATTGCGGAGCCGATGATCGCCTCGCTGCCGGCCGGCTCGAAAATGATCGCCACCGGCGTCATTTCGCCGTTCCTGGTGCCGATGAAAGTGACGCTGGTGATCGCCTTCATCGTCGCTTTGCCCTGGGTGCTGTACCAGATGTGGGCCTTCATCGCCCCCGGTCTGTACACGCATGAAAAGCGCCTGATCGCGCCGCTGGTCATCTCGTCGTCGCTGCTGTTCATCGCTGGCGTGGCCTTCTGCTATTTCTTCGTGTTTGGCCGCGTCTTTCACTTCATCAGCGACTTTTCGCCATCGTCGATCGCGGTGACTCCCGATATCGAAAACTATCTCGATTTCGTCATGTCGATGTGCCTGGCCTTTGGCGCCACCTTCGAAGTGCCCGTGGTGGTGGTGATCCTCGTGCGCATGGGGCTTGTGTCCATCGCGAAACTCAAGGAAGTGCGTCCCTACATCATCGTTGGCGCCTTCGTGATTGCCGCCATCGTCACGCCACCGGACGTCGTCAGCCAGTTCTCGCTGGCCATCCCTATGTGCCTGCTGTTCGAGCTGGGCTTGCTGGTGGCGCCCATCTTCGTCAAGGCAACCCAGGCGCCGGAAGAAGCGTCCTAGACGGCCCGCAACGCGTGCCGATACGAGCCGCTGGCCTCCCTCGGGAGCTGCGGCTTTTTTATCGCCAAGAAAGTTGGTGGGTGCTTACTGCAGCATCAGTTTGCTGAGGATGCCCAGGTTGAGCAGGATCAGGGTGCTCATCATCCAGTACACGTGCTTCATGTCGGCGCCATGGCGCAAGTCCAGGCGTTCCAGGCGGGCGTCGAATTTTTGCTCCAGTGCATCTATTCTGGTATCGAATTTCAGTTCCAGCGCATCCACTCTGGTATCGACCTTTTGCGCCACCAGCTTGATTTCCCCCAGCAGATTGCGCTCCAGCGCCGCCAGCTCGCCATGCACGACCACGACCGAACCCAGTACTTCGCCCAGCGCCGTCGCATGCGCTTCCGCCTGCTGGGTGGGCACGCCGGCCGAGGCGAGGCGTTTGGCGTAATCGAGGGTGTCGAACTGGATGGGCATATGCATGGACGCTCCTGTATCCAGCCTAGCAGGAAAATCGGCAATTGCCAGTGAGGAGTGCGATGGCGCCTGCCTTCCCATGAGCTTAATGGACAGGGCAGCCGGTGGTTTGCGATAGCGCAAACCCATGCAAAAAGGGCGCCGTGGCGCCCTTTGCAAACTGATGGCGAGTGCCAGTTAATTCATCAATTCCTTGATGACTTTCACGGGCGCGCTGCCGTAGCTGAGGAATTGCTCATGGAAATCCTTCAGTACGAATTTGTTGCCCAGCGCTTGCTTGCGTTGTTCGCGCAAGTCCATGATTTCGCTGTAGCCGCTGAAATAGCTGGTCAGTTGTACCGAGCTCAGCTGCACGCGGCGCCATTTCTCTGTCGCTTCACGCTTGGTCTGGAAGGCCTGGCGCGTCAGCAGGTCGAGCGCTTGCGCTTCCGTCATGCCCAGCACGTGCACGCTGTAGTCGAGGATGGTATTGGTGACGCTGCGCAAGTTCCACTTCGAATACATCAGCCACATTTCCGGCGCGTTATTGCCATAGCCCGATTCGAGCATCATGCGTTCGCCATACACGGCCCAGCCTTCGATCATGGCGCCGTTGCCGAAGATGGACTTGACCAGCGACGGCGACTTGTTGGCGTACACGAGCTGCGTGTAGTGGCCGGGGATGGCTTCGTGGATGTTCAGGATCTGCAAGATCCAGTGGTTGTATTCGCGCAAGCTGCTTTCCGCCTGTTCCGGTGTTTCGCCATCGAGCGGCGTCACGTTGTAATAGGTGCGGTCTTGCGGACGGTACGGGCCGGGCGCCTCGATGCTGGCGCCAGCCACGCCGCGCTGGTAGGCAGGGGTTTCACGCACGACCAGGGGCTTTTTCGGATCCATCGTCAGCAGGTTGTGGCTGGTTACCCATTCCTGCAATTGCGGGATCTGGCGGCGGATTTCCGGCACGAAATCGGCGGCCGCCACGTGGTTGCTGGATAGCTTGTCGATCACCATGCCGATCTTTGCCGTGCGGTCCGCCGGCTTGGCCGTATTGCCCATGGTTTTCACCCACAGCTCGTCGGACAGGCTATCCATGTGCTCGAGCAGCTTTTCGCGCGCGGCCAGGGCCTTCTGGTACATCTGCTCGGCGCTCACGCTGGCCTGGATATCGTAGGCGAATTTCTGTTCATACAGCTCCTTGCCGATGCGGAAGGAGCGCGCGTTGCCGTTCTGCGCCAGCGCGGCATCCTGTTCCGTCAGCCAGGCCGCGTAGCCTTGCACGGCCGTGCGGGCCGCGGCGATGCGCGCGTTGTACAGCTGTTTTTCCGCCGGCGTCAGGATGGAGCCCTGTGCCGTCTTGTTCAGGTCATCAAGCACGCTGAGCACGCCGGCGCTCTGGGCGATGGCCAGCTGCGTGTGTTCGCGCGTGGGATTGACGATGCTGGCGCGCGCGGCCGCATAGTATTGCGGCACGCTGGCGATGCGCTTGAGCAAGGTGCGCAGGCGCTGCGGCTGGGCCGCGTATTCCGTGTTCAGGATAAAGTCGATGGAGCCGGCCACGTTGTACTGGGCGGGATTCCATTCGAATTCGCGGAAGGTGGTCAGATACCAGCGGTCCGCTTGCAGTTTATTCGTCAGCAAGGCCAGGTCGGTACGTTGCTTGTCCGACATTTTGCCGGCATTCAGCTTGCCGAACTTGCCCAGCCATTCTTCGATGAAGGCCAGCTGCTTCTGGCGGCTGGCCGCGTCGGGAATGCTCAGGTTGGCGGCACCATCGTACTTGCCGACGGAAATCGCGCTTTCCGGGTCCAGGCGCCACAGGGCCGTGAGGAACTGGCCGCTCAGGTTATTCATGGAACGGTCGCTGCTGTTCTCGCTGGCCACGGCCGCTACCGTGGCTGCCGTGGCGGCGCTGACGACGGCCGCCTTCTTGGCGACGGTTTTTTTCTTGCTGCTGCTGCTCGTTGCCTTGCCTTGCTTCTGCGGCTTCTTGGCGGCGCTGGCCGGTGCCAGGGTAAAGGCCATCATCAATGCGGCGAGCGCAACTTTATTTTTTATCAGCATAGTTTATCTCTTGAATATTTTGCCGTTTGTTCTCATCAGAAAATAATAAACTGATAATATAAGTAACAAACAACTATTGAAAGGTTGGCCTTGCTTGCCTGGGCGGCCCAAAGATTAGCATTAATTGCCGCCGCTGCGCAGTTTTTTGCGCCGGGCGCGCGCGGCCCTAGACGACGATGGCGCTGCCGCGCAGCATGTCCTGGTGATGCGCATTCAGGGCCGCCACGGCATCCTTGCCGCGCGCCATGCCGGTGGCGTGGATTTCCGTTTCCTGCGTGTAGCGCTGGCTGACGCGCACCGTATAGGACTGGAACAGCCAGCTCCAGAAGTTCGTTTCATAGACGGCTTCATCCATGTCGCGCCATTTCACGCCCGTGAGTTTCTTTTTCCACGGCAAGATGCCGGAGGCCAGCCAGACGCCTGCTTCATCGTAGTACAGCTGGTAGCTGCGGATGGTCAGCAGGCGGTAGCCGACGATCAGGGCCGAACCGATCAGCACCACGAAGGCGGCGCGCGCGTTGTACTTGAAGGCCAGCGGCAGGGCGGCAAAGAATAGCAGCACGGCAATGAGGAAGGTGCTGACGTAGGCGGTCCAGGATTTGCCGCATAAAAAGGTGGCGCGCTGGCCGGCGCTGGTGGCGATATAGTCGGTCATGGCATGGAAGGGCAACAGGGAAAAACGATCATCGCATGGAACGCGGTGGCGCCGCTCATTTTTTCAATCTCATTGTTTCAACCCTTCCTGCAGCATGCCCAGCATGTCATTGGCCGACATGCGCGCGGCCGCATCGCTGCCTTCCAGCAAGCTGTCGGCCAGGTCGCGCTTGTGCTGGTGCAATTCGACGATGCCTTCCTCGATCGTGTGTTTCGCCACCAGGCGGTAAATGGTGACGGGGCGCAATTGCCCCATGCGGTGGGCGCGGTCCGAGGCCTGGTCTTCCACGGCCGGGTTCCACCACGGGTCCATGTGGATCACGTAATCGGCCGCCGTCAAATTGATGCCCATGCCGCCCGCCTTCAGGCTGATGAGGAAAACGTCGCCCTCGCCCGCCTGGAAGGCGTCCACGCGGCGCTTGCGCTCCTGCATGGGCGTGCTGCCATCGAGATACTGGTAGCGCACGCCATGCTGCTCCAGGTGCTGGCGGATCAGGGTCAAATGGTCGACGAACTGGCTGAAGACGAGCACCTTGTGGCGGTTTTCCAGCAAGCCCGACAGCAATTGGGCGAACGCCGCCAGCTTGCTGCTGGCCAGGCCCAGCTCGGGCGCCACCAGTTGCGGATTGCAGCAGGCGCGGCGCAGTTTCATGATTTCCGCCAGGATCTGGATGGCTTTCTTCGATGCCGGCCCTTCCACCATGGCCAGCTTTTCCAGCGCTTCGCGGCGCAGGGATTCGTACAGCGCTGTTTCCTGCGGCGACAATTCCACTTCCAGCACGATTTCCGTGCGCGATGGCAATTCCGACAGCACTTGCGTCTTCGTGCGGCGCAAGATGAATGGCGCGATCAGGCGGCGCAAGCGCAAGCGCGCCCCGGCCGCCGCCCGCTTGTCCTGATCTTTCTCAATGGGCCCGGCGAAGCGCAAATTAAACTGGTCGAGGGTCCCCAGCAAGCCGGGGTTGATGAAGCGGAACAGGTTCCACAATTCGCCCAGGTGGTTTTCCAGCGGCGTGCCGCTGGCCACCATGCGGAAGTCGCCCTGCAGGGCCATCACGGCTTGCGAGCGCTTGGTGGCGCCATTCTTGATGGCTTGCGCTTCGTCGAGCACGATCGTATGCCAGCGCACGCCGGCAAACATAGTGGCTTCCTGCTGCAGCAAGCCATAGCTGGCCACCACCACGCCGAAGGGCTGCAAGGTATCGAGCATGTCGGCGCGGTCGCCGCTGCCGAATAGTTTGATGTTCAAGGTGGGCGCGAAGCGCTGCGCTTCGCTGATCCAGTTCATGCACACGGACGTGGGGGCGACGACCAGGGTGGGGCCGTGCGGCGCGCGCGCCAGGATCAGGGCCAGCGCCTGCAAGGTCTTGCCGAGTCCCATATCGTCGGCCAGGCAGGCGCCCACGCCCCAGTGCGCCAGCCGCGCCAGCCAGTTAAAACCGGCCAGCTGGTAATCGCGCAAGTCCGCCTGCAAGGTGCTGGGCAACTGCGGCTGATAGTCGTCGAGGGCGCGCAGGCGCAGCAAGTGTTCGCGCCACAGTTTGTCGGCTTTGACGCCGCCCGCGTCGTTGGCCAGCTCTTCCAGCGCGAAGGCGGCCAGCGGGTGGATGTGTACGCCGTCGGCATGCGCCTCGCCATATGCGGCCAGCTCCGACAGCCGGCGGTGCAATTCGTCGCTGAGGGCCAGGAACTGGTTGTCGCCCAGGGCCACGAAGCGGCTTTTGTTGTTCTGCATCAAGTCGAGCAGGGCGCGCAAGTCCATCACCTTGTCTTCGTCGATCTGCACTTCGCCGCTGGCGGCAAACCAGTCTTTTTCGCTCTTGATATTCAGGCGCATCTGGCCGCTATCGATGCGTTTCGACACGCGCATGGTTTCGCCTTCCGGCCAGGCCAGCACCATGCTGTCTGGCTCCAGCGCCTGCAATTCCACCAGCAATTGCAGGCCCAGCGCAGGCTGGCCCAGCAGCCACTCGCCATGCTCTTCCTCCGCTTCTTCCAGTACCAGGCATTTTCCGATCAGCTGGCGCTGTGCTTCGCGTTCCGCGTTCAGGTCGCGCCGCGCTTGCACTGCCCGGCCCGCCACGTCGGCAAACACGCTTTCGGCGCCGCTGCCGGGGGCGTAATAGGCGCCGTTGTCGAGCAGCGGACGCACGAGGATCTGCATTTTCAGGCCCTGCTGGTAGGGCAGCAGGTGCACGTGCAGGCGGTGGTCGGCCGTGATCGCTTCCGCGTCGCCGGCGCCGCCGCCGATGTCCGATTGCACGGTCACCATGGACGAAATGGCGCCGATCGCCTGCATCACCTGTTTCTCGGCATGCAGGGGCACGGACAGGCCCAGGCCCACGATGGCGCCGATGCGCCGGTGCTCGTCGAGGATGTGCACCACGCGCAAGCGCGTCGGCGTTTCGCGCTGCACCACCACATTGCTGCCGTTGTCGGGCAGCGGCGGTTGCATGCCCAGCCACAGCTGTCCTTCGTGCGACTTGATCAGGAGCTCGGGCGCGCCGGCGATCAGTTCCACGCGCGTGTCGGGATGGTCGAGCCAGAACACGAGCGAGTGGCCCACCAGCAAGACGGCGGCCTTGTCGAGCTCGATTTCATAGCGGGGCGCCGACGAATAATACTGTTTGAACGGCGCGATGCTGCCCGCCGCGCGCGCGTCTTGCGGCGTGAGAAAATCGATGTCGCCCGCCTCTTCGGCCAGGCGTTTGAGACCCATGGCGCGGCCCTTGCTCCAGCCGCCGCGCGCGTCGCGCTTCTGCTCGCGCACTTCCACGGCCGTGAGGCCGAAGCGCGGGTCGAATGCCACCAGCCACACGAGGCGCGACACGCCGCCCAGCGCTTCGGCGGGCGCGTTCTGCTGCAGGTTGATCAGCGCGCTCAGCTGGCGCTGCCACGCTTCCTGGCGCTCGAACCACGGCGCCATGTCCGTCAAGCCGTGTTGCGCCCGCTTGGCCGTCGCATAGCGCTCCTGCCGCGGCTCGCCCATCAAGCCCAGCAAGCCGGCCGCCTGCGCCGCGATCAGATCGTAGCCGGCTGCGTCCGCCTGCTGCACCAGCGACCGCAGCTGGTCCTTGCGTTCGCTCAATTGCGGTAGCGCCAGCCAGTAGTACAGCAAGCCCTGGAACAGCTGCGCCTGCAGTCCCGTTTCCCAGCTGCGCGTGGAGATGCTTTCCGCCAGCTGCACGCCGCCGCGCACCAGGCGCAAGGTGTTCAGTTGCTGGTAGACGATGCTGTCGTGGTTCGGCTGCGCATGCAGGGCGATATCGAGGTAGGTTTCCGCGCTTTTCAGCAGCTTGGCGTCGTTACCGCGCAGCAAGGCCAGCACGTACAGGTGGCCGCCGATGCCCGTGAAGCACAGCTTGCGCTTGCCCGCCTCCTTGCGCAGTCCTTTCAAGGCTGTCTCGAAGCCCGCCACGGCGTGCGCGTGCTCGCCGCGCAACAGGGCGATGCTGCTGTCGACAAACAGCGCCTGCGGTCCCTGCTGGCCCGCCAGGTAGCGCGCGGCCGCGTCGAGTTCGCCGCACAGCAGGGCGTCTTCGGCCAGGGCCAATGGCAGGGCGGCACCGATATGGTCGCCGGCGGCCGCCTGGCGCGCATGATGCGCGCGCGCGTATGCGCGGATGGCGTGCGCAGTGGCCGGCTCGCGCGGGGCGTTGCCCAGCAGCACGGCGAGGATGTCATCCTGCAGTTGCGGCATGACGAAAGACAACATTTCCGGTTCGAACGGCCGGCCGAAGATCTCGATCAGCGGATGCAGCTGCTGCGCTTCATAGCACGCCATGCAGGCGGCCAGGATGGCGGCCACGTGGCGCACCTCGTCATTGCGCAGCAGGGCGATGCGCAGGCGCGCCACGCCTTGCCGGTAGCTGCGCAATTCCACATAGCCATCCCAGTTGCGGCGCACGGGGTTGATCAGCTCGATGGCCTGGCACAGGTCGCGAAACACCAGGTGCTCGATGGCCGCGCGCATGGCGGGCCAGCGCAGCCTCGCTTCACAGGCAAAGCCCCGCCCGACGATCTCGGATGCCAGCGCCAGGCGCGTCAGCCGCTGCAGCATGTTGGTTACCACCAGCAGGGAAAACGGCGTGCCGTCCGGCTCGACGACATTGGCGCGCTGCAAGTGTTCATACACGGCATGCTTGCCCACCGGTTCGCCCGTGATCGCCAGCAAGGCCAGGATCATCTGTTCATGCTGCTCCAGTGCGGCGAACTCGTCCAGCAGGTGTTGGTCACCATTCTGCTCGCTCATGCGGACAAGTTGGCGATCTGCACGGGCGGCTCGCCGGCCGCCACGGGCAGGCCGAACACGCGCTGGTAGAAATACAGTTCCGCCTCCAGGGTGCGCACGATGTTTTCCGCCTTGCGGAAGCCGTGCCCCTCGCCTTCCAGCGGTACATACGCGACGGGTACGCCGCGCGCCTGCAAGGCGTCGACCATCAGCTGCGACTGCTGCGGCGGCACGACCTTGTCATCGAGGCCCTGGAAGAAGATCATCGGGCGCGACAATTTATCCGTGTGGTGGATGGGCGAGCGCTCGCGGTACAGCGCCTCGGCCTGCGGCTGCGAGGCGATCAGGTAGTCGGTGTAGCGCGATTCGAATTTGTGCGAATCGTCGTCCAGGCCCTTCAGGTCGGACACGCCATAGTAGCTGGCGCCCGCCTTGAAGACGTCGTGGAACGTCAATGCGCACAGGGTCGTCAGGCCGCCCGCGCTGCCGCCGCGGATGATCAGGCGTTCCGGGTCGGCCAGGCCGTTGGCCGCCAGGTAGCGCGCGCCGGCGATGCAGTCTTCCACGTCGACGATGCCCCATTGCCCGCGCAGCGCGTCGCGGTATTCGCGGCCGAAGCCGCTGCTGCCGCCATAGTTGACGTCGAGCACGCCGATACCGCGGCTGGTCCAGTACTGCGTTGCCAGTTTCAAGGTATTGCTGGCCATGCTGGTGGGGCCGCCGTGGCTGATGACGATGACGGGCGGCAATGTTCCTGCCGGCGCCTGCACGTCGCCATTGGTGGGCGCATAAAAGAAGGCGTGTGCCGTGCGGCCATTGCTGCTGGTAAAACTCAAGCTGCGCGGCACGGACAGGTAAGCGAGCGCGGGCAGGGCCGTGATCGATTGCGCCAGCACTTCCAGCTCATGGTTAGCCAAATCGATGCGCGCCAGTTCCAGCGCAATGGTGGGGCTGCCGCCCAGCAGTGCGACGAAGCCGGGCCCCACGCGCAGTTCGCGGATTTCCTGGTATGGGTGGGAAATCGGCTCCAGCTTGGCCGCCGCCACGTTCAATTGCGCCAGGTAGCTGATGCCGGCCTGGATATACGTGCAGACGATCTCGTCGTCGGAAAGAAAGCCGTACATGCTGCCGCCGAAGGTCCAGTGCGGCGTGGCAAATTCCGCTTCCATCGGGCACAGTGCCTCGATGTCGGCGCCGTGCAGGCGGTACAGATTCCACCAGCCGCTGCTGTCGGAGACGAAGTGCAGCAAGCCGTTCGGCGACCATTCCGGCTGGCAGATCGATTCGCGCGCGCCGCCGGCGATCAGGCGCGGCGAACCGAGGCTGCCGTCCGCATGCACGTCGGCCAGCCACAGTTCCGTGCCTTGCCATGGCAGGCGCGGGTGATCCCAGCTGATCCAGGCCAGCTGGCTGCCGTCCGGCGACAAACGCGGCGCCGCATAAAAGTCGTGGCCGCGCGCCAGCATCGTTTCGCGCCCGTCGAAGCCGACGGCCACCAGGCAGTTTTCCGGATGCGCGTGGCCTTCCGCCGGATGCTGCTCGCGCACGGCGATCAGACGGGAACGGTCCGCATCGACCACAAAATCCGCATGGCGCGTGCTGCCGCCCGTGGTGAATGCTTCCGGGGTGCCGTCGCCGTCCACGCGGTACAGGCAATTATCGGCGAAATGCGAGAAATACACGCTATCGCCCGCAACGGCATACGCGCCGCCGCCGTATTCATGCACGCGGGTGCGCACATTGAAGGGCGCCGGCGTCAGTTCATCGACACGCGCGCCGCGCTGGCGCAGCAGGGTGTTGCGGCCCGCCTCGCTGGCGCGTCCGGCCAGCCAGAACACGTCGCTGCCATCCGCACCGCCCAGGGCCAGCTGCGTCAGCGGCGAGGCGCCGGCGGCGACGATGGCCGCGCTGATCGGCGATGGCCAGATGCCATAAGGGGTGCTGGATGCGGTCGAGGTCATGCGGGCTCCGTGTAGTGAGGGGATCAAGGGCCGCCAGGCAGGGTCAGGGCGCGCGGCGGCGTGCATCATCATAATGGAAGGGCAGGCACAACGAAAGTCATCGCTGTGCGTGGCAAATGCTGCAAAGCGGCACTGGAATCAATGAAATGGCGGCGATTGGATGCGATAATACCGCTTCTCCAAGCTATTGATTGCCTTCCATGCCACAATTTGCTCCGCTCCAGAATGATACTTTCCTGCGCGCCTTGCTGCGCCAGCCGACCGAGCATACCCCTGTCTGGCTGATGCGCCAGGCGGGCCGCTACTTGCCCGAATACCGCGCCACGCGCGAGCGGGCTGGCTCCTTCCTGGGCCTGGCAAAGAATCCCGATTACGCGACGGAAGTCACCTTGCAGCCCCTGGAGCGTTTCCCGCTCGACGCGGCGATTTTGTTTTCCGACATCCTGACGGTGCCCGACGCCATGGGCCTGGGCCTGTATTTCGCCGATGGCGAAGGCCCGAAGTTCGAGCGCCCGCTGCGCACGGAACAGGACGTGAAGGCCTTGCAAGTGCCGGACCTGGCATCGCTCGACTACGTCTTCAAGGCCGTCACGCAAATCCGCACGGAACTCAACGGCCGCGTGCCGCTGATCGGTTTTTCCGGCAGCCCGTGGACCCTGGCCTGCTACATGGTGGAAGGCGGCGGCTCGAAAGAGTTCCATACCATCAAGAAGATGCTGTACAACCGCCCGGACCTGATGCACCACATCCTGGCGATTAACGCCACCTCCGTGGCGCAGTACCTGAACGCGCAAATTGATGCCGGCGCGCAAGCCGTGATGATTTTCGATTCCTGGGGCGGTGCGCTGGCTGACGGCGCCTACCAGGAATTCTCGCTGGCCTACATGCAGCAAGTGGTGGCGCAGCTGAAACGCGACAAGGATGGCGTCAAGATTCCCGCCATCGTGTTTACCAAGGGCGGTGGCCAATGGATCGAGCAGATCGCCGATATCGGCGCCGATGCCGTGGGCCTGGACTGGACCGTCAACCTGACGCGCGCGCGCCAGCTGGTCGGCCATAAAGTGGGTTTGCAGGGCAATCTCGACCCGGCCATCCTGTTCGCCAGCCCCGAGCAGATCCGCGCCGAAGTGGCGAAAGTGCTCAACGCCTTTGGCGCGCCATCGGCCGGCACGGGCCATGTATTCAACCTGGGCCATGGCATTTCCCAGTTCACGCCACCGGAATCCGTTGAAGCGATGGTGGAAGCCGTGCACAGCATGAGCCGCGCCATGCGCAGCGGGCAGTAATTTCAGCGCCTCTCCTCGCGCAGGGACAGAAAAGGCAGGCTTTCCAGCGGAAGCCTGCCTTTTTCTTTGCTGCGCCCTAGCAAGAAATACCGACTTATGCACAATTTTTTTTGCTGCGGAAATAAGAGGCAGTCGAAAAGCCATGCCCGGGGATGCTTTGCAAGTGCTTGATTATTAAGAAATAAAAAATGCCTTGTTCGGCGGACTTTGTTGCTATTGATAAGGTTATTCTTTCGTTCGCAGGCCTTATTCCTTCATTGTCCACAAAGTTATCAACAGATTCTGTGGATAAAATTGAAAAGTAATTTGTTAACCGATACTTAGCGTCGATGCTCAGGTTTCACGTGAAGTGTATGTTGCAGCGCATGATAATTGAACAATGTTTCGCCGCCCGGCTGGTAAAAACGAACGCTTGCCCGGCAATTGTCAACTTTGCCGCAAGCCGCCCCCGTTTTTCCCAAACGGGTGCCTCAAAGTGGTGCTGATTTCTGTATAAATAAATTACAAATGGTTCAGTTATGCACAGCGGCGGAAATGTCCTGTGGATTTGTAGCCTCCCGGGCATCAATTTTTAAGCCATTGATTTTAAATGGTTAATTTTTCTTGCGTGCCGCTCTTGACGGCGATCGAAATTTTCTGTCCACATTTTTCTGAAAGTTAATTTTGCTTTGTCCACAAAGTTATCCACAGAATTTTCTTCAGGCATGATGACATGCTGTCCTGTCCGCCGTTAGGCGTTTGATAGGTGAAACAAGTATCATGGCCCGCTGGCTTGATGCCGGACATCCCGCGCGCCATTTCCCCTGCGGCGCGCTTTTTTATTGAGATAGGCCCTACTTCCATGTCGCAGTGCATTTTGACGTCGTGCATCCTGAAAATCGCGCTCGACACGCCCTTGAACGCCCTGTTCGACTACCGCTGGAACGCGGCGGTGGATGCCGGTGCGGACGCTGTCGTGGTACTGCCGCAAGTGGGGCAGCTGGCGCTGGTGCCGTTCGGCCGGCGCGAAGTGATGGGGCTGATTGTCGGCGTGTCCGACAGCACCGACGTGCCCGCCGCGAAACTGAAGGACGTGCTGGCCGTGCGCCACCAGCTGGCGCCCCTGTCGGAACAGTGGCTGGCGCTGGCCGCCTTTGCCGCCGATTACTACCAGCGTCCGCTCGGTGAAGTGGCGCTGCCGGGTTTACCGAAAAATCTGCGCGTGCTGACCACCGTGGCGCTCGACCGCGCCATCAAGAAGCTGGGCAAGCTGGCCGACGCGCATGACGGCACGCCGTCGAACATGCCGGCGCTCAACCCGGCACAGCAGGAAGCGGCGGACGCCATCGGCGGCGCCCAGGGTTTCAAGCCAACCCTGCTGTACGGCGTGACGGGCAGCGGCAAGACGGAAGTGTATCTGCAAGCCTGTGCCCAGGTGCTGGCGCGCGAGGACGATGCGCAAATCCTGATTTTGGTGCCGGAAATTAACCTCACGCCCCAGCTGGAAGGCAATATCCGCGCGCGCTTTCCCGGCGTCATGCTGGCCACCCTGCACAGCAGCCTGTCCGAAGGCGAGCGCATGCTGCACTGGCTGGCCGCGCACCAGGGCCAGGCGCGCATCGTGCTCGGCACGCGATTGGCCATCCTGGCGTCCTTGCCGAAACTCAAACTGATCGTCATCGACGAGGAACACGACCCGTCCTACAAGCAACAGGAAGGCTTGCGCTATTCGGCGCGCGATCTGGCCGTGTGGCGCGCCTGGCAATTACAGATCCCCATCGTGCTCGGTTCGGCCACGCCGTCGCTGGAAAGCTGGCACCATGCACAGACGGGGCGCTACCGCAAGCTGGAATTGCGCGAACGGGCCGTCAAGAATGCGGTGTTGCCGCGCGTCAAGATTTTGGACATGGAGCGCGACAAGCCGAAAGACGGCCTGACTTCGCATCTGGTAGCCGCCTTGAAACTGCGCATGGAGCGCGGAGAGCAGTCGCTGCTGTTCTTGAACCGGCGCGGCTATTCGCCCGTGATCTGCTGCGAATCGTGCGGCTGGATCAGCAATTGCACGCGCTGCACTTCGTTCATGGTGCTGCACAAGCCCGAGCACCGCTTGCGCTGCCACCATTGCAGCCTGGAATTGCGCATTCCCCGCCATTGCCCCACCTGCGGCAACGTCGACCTGCAGCCGCTGGGACGCGGCACGCAGCGGGTGGAAGAAGGCTTGCAGCAATTGTTTCCCGAGGCACGGATCTTGCGCATCGACGCCGATTCCACGCGCAAGAAGGGCAGCGCGCAGGAAGCGTTCGACACCGTGCACCGGGGCGAAGTGGATATCTTGATCGGCACGCAGATGGTGGCCAAGGGCCACGATTTCAAAAAGCTGACCCTGGTCGGTATCTTGAATCCGGACACGGCCCTGTTTTCCCAGGATTACCGGGCCAGCGAACGGCTGTTCGCCCAGCTGATGCAGGTGGCGGGCCGGGCCGGGCGCGCCGCGCAGACGGAAGGGGGCAGCGTGTCCGAGGTGCTGATCCAGACGCGCTATGCGCGCCATCCCCTGTACGACGCCGTCGTCAACCACGATTACGACCACTTCGCCACGACCTTGCTGGAAGAGCGGGCCCAGGCGGCGCTGCCGCCGTATCTGTTCCAGGCCCTGCTGCGCGCCGAGGCGCCCGAACTGGCCACGGCCATCGAGTTCCTGCAGGCGGCGAAAGAGTGCATGGAACACCCGCAGGTGACCATCAATGACCCGATTCCCATGAGCATGACGCGCGTCTACAACGTGGACCGTGCCCAGCTGCTGCTGGAATCCCCCTCGCGGCCCGCGCTGCAGGCGTTTTTAAAAGAATGGCTGACGGAATT
Source organism: Janthinobacterium sp. BJB301 (assembly GCF_002735685.1). Classification (NCBI taxonomy): domain Bacteria; kingdom Pseudomonadati; phylum Pseudomonadota; class Betaproteobacteria; order Burkholderiales; family Oxalobacteraceae; genus Janthinobacterium; species Janthinobacterium sp. BJB301. The sequence continues at coordinate 91,399 of NZ_PDZJ01000007.1, forward strand.
GCGCGCCATGAAGACGCGCGTGAAATGGTCGCTGGAAGTGGACCCGCTGGATATTTAAATCAAGTCACTGAATTAGTTCAGATAGTCGCGCGCGGACTTGACGATCTGCTCGGACAGCAGCTTGGTAAACGGCGTGTCCAGGGTCCACGCATGCCAGCTCAGCGGTACGTCCAGGGTGCTGCCCGGCATCAGATCCACGAGACGGTCCGTCGCCAGCGCCTGCGCGGCCAGGCGCTGCGGCATCAAGCCGTAGGCCAGGCCATCCTGGACGCAGCCACGGCGCGTCGCTTCCACGGGTAAGGTGTGGTGCGGAAACGGTTCACGCATGCTCAATTGTTCAGCAAGGAAACGCGCCAGCAAGCCGTGCTGGCCCACCACGGCGGGCGCCAGTTGCACCGCCTCGGCAATAAAACCATCGCCGAACCAGTGGCCTGCAAATACGGGTGTTGCCACGCAGACATAGCGCAAGGTGCCCAGCGGCGTGACGCTGGTGGCGGCCGCCGCGTCGATCGCTGTGCCAGACTCGGCTGCCACGCAGCCGAACACGGAGCCATCGCGCACCATCTGCAAGGCGCTGTCGCTGTCGGCCAGGCGCACGTCGAGCTGGCAGCGCGGTGGCGACAGCAGGGCGGACAAGGTGTCGGGAAACCACGTGGCCAGACTGTCGGCATCGATGGCGATGGCGATTTCCGGCATGCTGACGCTGTTGCCCAGGTCGATGTCGAGCGACGCTTCCATCAGCTTGACGTTGCGGTGATGCACGATCAGGCGCTGGCCCAGTCCCGTCGGCACGGCTGGCTGGCCACGGATGATCAGCAGGCGCCCGCTGGCGTCTTCCAGCGCCTTGATGCGCTGCGAGACGGCCGACTGGGTGATGCCCAGCGCCAGGGCGGCCTTGTCGAAACTGCCATGGCTGGCAACGGCGTCCAGCACGGCCAGCGCGCGATAATCGAGTGATCCCATTAGCTCAGCTTATAAATTTTGAAAATGATTAGTTATACTAATGCATATATTGCTGCAAAGTAAAACCTTATTTTTGGCAAACGGGTAGTATCGAACGCTGTGAGCAACCTCAGTGGATGGATAGCACCATGAAGACGATACGAGTGGATGTGGCCGTGATCGGCAGCGGCACGGCCGGCATGACGGCGCACAAGGCGGCGCGCATGCAGGGCAAGCGCGTGCTGATGATCGAAAGCGGACCGTATGGCACGACTTGCGCGAGGGTGGGCTGCATGCCCAGCAAACTCCTGATCGCGGCGGCCGAGGCGGCCCATGCCGTGGCTGCCGCGCCGGCTTTTGGCGTGCACCCGGGCCCCGTGCGCATCGATGGCCGGCAAGTGATGGCCAGGGTGCGCAGCGAGCGCGACCGTTTTGTCGGCTTCGTGCTCGACGGCGTCAACGCCATCCCTGACGAAGAAAAACTGCGCGGTCATGCGCGTTTTATTTCCCCCGGCACATTGCAGGTGGATGAGCATACGCTTGTCGAGGCCACCAGCGTGGTGATCGCCACCGGTTCCACGCCCATCGTGCCGCCCGAGTGGCAGGCGGCGGGAGACAGAGTCATCACCAGCGACGCCGTGTTCGAGTGGACGGACTTGCCCGCTTCCGTGGCCGTGGTCGGCAGCGGCGTCATCGGCCTGGAACTGGGCCAGGCGCTGGCGCGTCTCGGCGTGCGCGTGACCTTGTTTGCGCGTGGCAATAAAGTCGCGCAGCTGACGGACCCGCTGGTGCTGCGGGAGGCGGATGCCGTGCTGGCGCGCGAACTCGACATCCGCTTCATGACCAAGGTTGCGCACATGGTAAAAGCGCCGGATGGCAGCGGCATCCTGCTCACCAGCAGCGATGCCGCCGGCGTGGAAAAAACCGAGCAGTTCGAGTATGTGCTGGCCGCCATCGGCCGGGCGCCGAACGTGGACAAGATCGGCCTAGAAACGGCGCAAATCGAACTCGACCGCCACGGCATTCCTCTGCATGACCCGCATACCATGCAGTGTGGCAAGAGCGCCATCTTCATTGCCGGGGATGCCGACAACGCACTGCCGCTGCTGCCCGAAGCGGCCGACGAGGGCCGCATCGCGGGCGACAACGCGGCGCGCTTTCCTGACGTCAAACCAGGCTTGCGCCGCACGCCGTTGACGATTGCCTTCACGGAGCCGCAGATCGCCACCCTGGGCGCGACGTACCAGCAATTGTGCGTGAGCCATGCAGGCCGCTTCGCCGTCGGTGCCGTGTCATTCGGCAACCAGGGCCGCAGCCGCGTGATGCTGCAAAACCAGGGCTTGCTGCGCGTGTATGCGGAATTTGGCAGCAAGCGCTTTCTTGGCGCCGAGCTGATCGGCCCAAGGGCGGAACACCTGGGCCATCTGCTGGCCTGGGCACGCCAGGCGCAGCTGACGGTGCCAGCCATGCTCGACATGCCGTTTTACCACCCCGTCATCGAGGAAGGCGTGCGCACGGCCTTGCGCGAGCTGGCGCTGCACCTGGAAAAAGACCCGGAACACGCGCCCGGCTGCGCCGATTGCACACCCGGGCCCTGAATGCAACTTTATGATTTATATAATTTTGTAGACAAGCTCACATGATTGAGCGATCATCGCTGCCACATTGAAATATTGATTAAAAGCAAAAAACATTTCAATTGGCACATGCCGCCCATGCCGTAATGGTAAAAAGGGTAGCGGCTGGCGATGACACGGAGACGATGTGAAAATTCGGCGCATTTACGCGGGAGAACTCGCCCTGGGCGTGGCCCTGCCCTGGGACGTGCACGGCGAGACGGGCAGCCTGCTGGCCAGGCTGGGCCATGTCATCAGCAGCGAGAACCAGATCGCATTGCTGCTGGCGCATGGCGTCATCGCCGATACCAGTGCGGACGTGCCGCGCACGGCCACGGAAGCGCCGTCGGCCCTGCGCATGCTGAACCTTGTCACGGCAGGGCTGGCCCTCGTCCTGCCGGCCATTGCCGCCGGGCAGGCGGGCAGCCACCTATCCCTCGCGCCGCTGGCGCAGCTGGTGGAAGAGGCTGTTGCGCTGGATGCGGACGTGGCGCTGGCCTGCATCCTGCACAACCAGGGCGCGGGCGACTTTGCCGTGCGCCACAGCGTCGACACGGCCGTCATCACGGCCCTGCTGGCGCGCGCCCTGAAACTCGATGATGGCGTGATCCGCAGCGTGGTGCTGGCCGCGCTGAGCATGAATATCGGCATGCTGGAACGCCATGCGGATTTCCAGCACAAGGCGGGACCGCTGGACGCGCAGGAGCGGGCCTATTTGCGGGCTCATCCGCAAGCCGGTGTCGACCTGCTGCGCGCGGCGGGCGTCACGGACGCCGTCTGGCTGCAGGCCGTGCTGCAGCACCATGAAAACATCGATGGCAGCGGCTATCCGCTGGGCACGCAAGGCGAGGCGATCGGCATCGGCGCGCGCCTGATCATGCTGGCCGACCGCTATTGCGCGCGCGTTTCGAAGCGCAGCTACCGCCAGCCCTTGCTGCCGAACGTGGCCCTGCGCGAAATGCTGATGGCCGACAAGGCCACGCTGGATGCGCCGCTGGCGTCCCTGCTGGTGCGCGAGCTGGGCATCTACCCGGTCGGCACCTTCGTCAAACTGCTGAATGGAGAAATCGGCGTCGTCACGCGCAAGGGCTTGAATGCCGCCACGCCGCACGTGCAGTCGCTGATCGGCCCCCGCGGCGCGCGCCTGGACGTGCCGCTGCGGCGCGATACGCGCGTGGACTTGCACGCCATCCGCGAAGTGCTCAGTGCGGAGCAGGCGGGTTTGCAGTTTCGCCCTGATCAGCTGTGGGGCCGCAGCGCGCGAATGTAGCCCAGGCGCTTAGTTCAGCAAGCCCGCATCCAGCCGTCCTTCGACTGCCAGTTCGCGCATGATGCGCACGGTGTCGATGTCGGACTCCTTGTAGGCGGAACGGCGGAAGTCGTCGTACAGGGCGTTGGCCGCATCGGTGGCCGCGTCGTGGCCGTCGTCGTACTGGAAGCGTACCCACATGCTCGCTTCGTCGGGCATTTCGATGGTCATCACCAGCGAGGACGCGCTGATATCCTTTTGCGCCGGCACTTCGTAGCGCACCTGCAGTTGCGGCACCAGCACCACCCTGTCGTTGATGACCAGCTCGCCATAGCGCAGGCTGCGCGCGAAGCCGGTATCGCTGCGCTCGCTGATCTGGCATTCATCGAGGTGCGGCACGAACAGTTTCGGCGACTCGGCGCGCAAGACCAGGCCGCGCCAGACTTGCTCCAGGGTCAAGGTGTCGATCAGCGGGTTCAAAGGATCGTTGATTTCAATCAGGTGTTCAAATTTCATGGGACTGCCATTCGGTAAGTGGGCGCACACGGGCGATATAGGCGGAATGGTACTCCAGGCGTGGCCGTGCCGCACGCATTGCATGGGTCAAGATGGCGTCAGATGGCGATATATCAATGCCATTGCCTGTTTTTCAGGCATGGCCCGCCATGCAAATAGCCTGCGCGACGCTGTTACAATGGACTGCTGTTCCCTGCGGAAATACCCTGATGTCCAAAGCACCACAGTTCGGTCTGAATGCGCCCCAAAGCGAAGCGGTTACCTACCTCGACGGCCCTTGCCTGGTGCTGGCGGGCGCCGGCTCGGGCAAGACGCGCGTGATCACGCAAAAGATCGCCCATCTGATCGAAGACCGGGGCTATGACCCGCGCACCATCGCCGCCTTGACCTTCACCAACAAGGCGGCGCTGGAAATGCAGGAGCGCATCGCCAAGCTGTTGAAACAGCCGCGCCAGGCCAAGCAGTTGACGGTGTCGACCTTCCACTCGCTGGGCGTGAAAATCCTGCGCCAGGAAGCCAATGGCGTGGGGCTGAAGGACCGCTTTTCCATCATGGACAGCGACGACTGTTTTTCGCTGGTGCAAGACCTCGCCATTACCACCGATAAACAGGTCATTCGCGGCATCCAGAACGCCATGTCCTTGTGGAAAAATGGCCTGATCGACCCGGACATGGCGCTGGCACAAGCCAAGGATGAGGACGAGGCGAATGCGGCGCGCATCTACCGCAGCTATGTGGCAACGCTGTCCGCCTACCAGGCCGTCGATTTCGACGACTTGATCCGCTTGCCGGTGGAACTGTTCCGCAACAACGGTCCCGTGCGTGACAAGTGGCAGCGCCGTTTGCGCTATCTGCTTGTCGATGAATACCAGGATACGAACACCTGCCAGTACGAACTGGTGAAACTGATGGTGACGGGCATCGGCAAGAAGCCGATGTTTACGGCCGTGGGCGACGACGACCAGGCGATCTATGCGTGGCGCGGCGCCACCGTGGAAAACCTGAAGACCCTGGAGACGGATTTCCCCGATTTGCGCGTGATCAAGCTGGAGCAGAATTACCGCTCCACCATGCGCGTGCTCAATGCAGCCAATGCCGTCATCGGCAACAATCCTAAACTGTTTGAAAAGTCGCTGTGGTCCGAACATGGCCTGGGCGAGCCCATCAAGGTGCTGGGCATGCAGACGGACGAGCAGGAGGCGGAGCAGGTCGCCATCATGATCTCGGCCGACCATTTTGAACGCAAGAATAAATTTTCCGATTACGCCATTTTGTACCGGGGCAATCACCAGGCGCGCATCATCGAGCAGTGTTTGCGCAAGGAACGCATTCCGTACACGATTTCGGGCGGCCAGAGTTTCTTTGACAAGGCCGAGATCAAGGACATCATCAGCTATTTGCGCTTGCTGGCCAACGAGGATGACGATCCGGCTTTCATCCGCGCCGTGACGACGCCGCGCCGTGGCGTGGGGCAGTCGACCCTGGAGGTGCTGGGCGCGTTCTCGGGGCAGTGGCAGTGCTCGCTGTTCCAGGCCGTCTTCAAGGGCGGCATCGAGGCCAAGCTGACGGACCGCCAGTTGGGGCCGCTGCGCGACTTCTGCAACTTCATCAATGACCTGGAATCGCGCGCCAGCCGTCCGGGTGCGGCCGGCAGCGGCGACAACGCGGCCGAAGTGCTGGATGACATGATGAAGGAAATCCACTACGAATCGTATCTGTACGATGCCTTCGAGGAACGCCAAGCGCAAAGCAAGTGGCAGAACGTGCTGGAATTCGTCAACTGGCTGAAGGAACGGGGCCGGGGCGGCAAGGACCGCGATGGCGAAGAAAAGAACGTGCTGGAATTGACGCAGATGGTGGCCTTGATGACCATGCTCGAGGGCAAGGACGAGGAGCAGGACGCCGTGCGCATGTCGACCCTGCACGCGTCGAAAGGTCTCGAGTTTCCGCACGTGTTTCTGGTGGGCGTGGAAGAGGGGATATTGCCGCACAAGGGCGACCCTGACGCGCCGGCCGAAACCATCGCCGCGCGCATCCAGGAAGAGCGGCGGCTGATGTATGTGGGCATCACGCGGGCCCAGCGCACCTTGCACATTACGTGGTGCAAGAAGCGCAAGCGGGCTGGCGAGCAAGTCCATTGCGACCCGTCGCGCTTCATCAAGGAAATGGAACTCGACGTGGGCGACGCCGTGCCGACGGAAGCGGAAGTGATTTCGCCCAAGGAGCGTTTGGCGCGCATGAAGGCGCTGTTGGCCGCGCCGAAAGGGTAAGCGGCGCTCAGGCTTCCACGGCGCCGTCCGGCGTGGCCTTCGGCACGATGGCCAGCTGCATGCCCAGCGCATCGAGCATCTTTAAAATGGTTTCGAAGCGCGGCTTGCTGCCTTCGCGCAAGGCTTTATACGCGCCTTCGCGCGTGATGTCGGCCCTGGCCGCCACCTTGCCCATGCCGTAGGCGCGCACCACGTCGTTCATGGCGGACTGGAACAGTTCCGCATTGCCGGTGGCGACGATTTCGCTCATGTAGGCGGCCACGGCGGCCTTGCTGGTCAGGTGTTGTGCCGGGTCAAATTTGCTCAGTCCCAATGCTTCCAGGTCGTCGAGGTCGAAGGTGTCGTGGTCGATGTCGTGGTTCATTTCTTTCGTGCTCCTGTGGAGGGGCTTGCCGCCGCTTTTTTGAGGGCCGCCTGCCGGGCTTTCAGCTCCCGGAGGATCGCTTGCACCTGCTTTATGTCACGCTGCTGGCTGGATTTGTTGCCGCCCAACAGCAGCAAGATCAGGGTGCCCCGGTTCGTTTCATGAAAATACACGCGCCAGCCTGGCCCCGTCTGTAAAAAGCGCAGCTCGCACACGCCTTCACCCACTGGCCGCCAGTCGCCCTTTTTGCCGTGCTGCAAGTGCTTGATGCGCGCGTCGATGGTGGCGGCCGCAACATCGTGCAGCGAGTCTTCCCAGCGCCGGTATTCGGCCGTCTTGCGCGTGTCGATCAGCGGTGGTTCGGGTGGCGTGGATGCAGTTATTGTAATCGTTTGTTCTCATTCGTCAAGCGATTTGAGGGGGCCAAACGAAAGAATAGGCAGCAATGGCCGTCTGACCGATGGCGAATGGACGAGGTTTGTCCTGGCTCACGCTACTGCGGCGGTAGAATGCCGCTTTCAGTCAGAAATGAGCAGAAGCACCATGGACAATGCAGAACAGATGGAAACACGTTTCGTCGATATTGAAATCAAGCTGGCGCAGCAGGAAGACCTGGTCGAGTCGCTGAATCAGATGGTGTACCAGCAGGGCAAGCGCATCGACCAGCTCGAGGCGATGCTGCACAAGCTGGGCGAACATGTGCGCGACGGGGCGCAGCAGGCAAATGGCGGGCTGGTCAACGAACGTCCGCCGCATTACTAAATCGGCATCGTGGAGCGGGACGCATGAAAACCATTCATTACCCGCCGACCCGTTAAGGTCGGTCGTTGCGGGTGACGCAAGTGTGTCAGGCTGTTATTATTTCAAGCTGGCCCGCGACACAATCGCGGCTCTCTTGCGCTCCTAGAAAGTAGACATGACCCGTCCAACAATGCTCGTCATCGCCGCCAGCCTGATGCTGGCGCCAGCCGCTGCCGCTTTTGCCGCCACCGCCACCACAGCGCCTGCCACTGCCGCTACTGCGGCGGCAACGCTGCCCGCTTCGAACCCGTTTGCGCAGGCCAGCAGCCTGCCATTCAACTATCCACCGTTCGACAAGGTACAGGACGCCGACTACGCGCCCGCCTTTACGGCAGGCATGGCCGCCAACCTGGCGGAAATCAACGCGATTGCGAATAACAAGAAGCCAGCTACCTTCGACAACACCATCGTGGCCATGGAACGCTCGGGCCAGTTGCTGAGCCGCGTGCGCACCGTGTTTTCCGTGATGTCCGGTTCGAATACGAATGAGACGATCCAGGGCCTGGAGCGCGAACTGGCGCCGAAAATGGCGGCCCATAGCGACGCGATCATGCTCAACGACAAATTGTTCAAGCGCATCGACACCCTGTACGGCAAGCGCGACAAGCTGGGCCTGGATGCGGAATCGAAACGCCTGCTGGAACGCTACCACACCGATTTTGTACGCGCCGGCGCCAAGCTGTCGGCGGCGGACAAGGAAAAGCTGCGTGCCTATAACGGCCAGCTGGCTGCCCTGTCGACCAAGTTCGCGCAGAACGTGCTCAAGGAATTGAACGCCTCGGCCGTCGTCGTCGATACGCGCGAAGAACTCGACGGCCTGTCGCCAGCCGCCATCGAGGTGGCTGCCGGCCTGGCCAAGAAGCGCGGCCTGGATGGCAAGTATGTGATCGCCCTCGTCAATACGACGGGCCAGGCGCCGCTGTCGCTGCTGACCAACCGCGCCCTGCGCGAACGCATCATGGCCGCTTCGCAAGCGCGCGGCAGCCGTGGCGGTGAATTCGACAATACCCAGGAAGTGCTGGAACTGGCAAAACTGCGCGCCGAACGTGCTGCGCTGATGGGCTACCCGAACTACGCGGCGTATTCGCTGGAAGACCAGACGGCGCACGACACGACCGCCGTGAACGCTTTGCTGGGCGAACTGGCGAAGCCGGCCGTCGTCAATGCGCGCCGTGAAGCGGACGATATCCAGAAGGTCATCGATGCAGGCAAAGGCGGCTTCAAGGTGGGCGCTGCCGACTGGGCCTTCTATAGCGACAAGGTGCGCGCCGAACGCTACAACTTCGACGAGACTCAGTTGAAACCGTACTTTGAAATGCACAGCGTGCTGACCAAGGGCGTGTTCTTTGCTGCTGGCAAATTGTATGGCTTGACCTTCAAGCAGCGCACCGACTTGCCTGTCTACACGTCCGACATGCTGGTGTACGATGTCTTCAATGAAGACGGCACGCAGCTGGCCATCTTTACCTTGGACCCTTACGCGCGCAGCAACAAGCGCGGCGGAGCCTGGGCGAATGCCTACGTGGGCCAGTCGAGCTTGTTGAACCGCAAGCCCGTCATCGCGAATAACCTCAACATTCCAAAGCCGGAAGCGGGCCAGCCGACCCTGATGACGTTTGACGAAGTCAACACCATGTTCCACGAATTCGGCCATGCGCTGCACGGCATGTTTTCGAACGTGAAATACCCGCGCTTTGCCGGCACCAGCGTGCCGCGCGACTTCGTCGAATACCCGTCGCAAGTCAATGAAATGTGGGCGCTGTGGCCGGAAGTGCTGCAAAACTATGCCAAGCACTATCAGACGGGCGCGGCTATCCCGGCCGAACTGCTGGCGAAAGTGACGGCGGCCGACAATTTCAACCAGGGCTATAAAACCACGGAATACCTGGCATCGGCCCTGCTGGACCAGCGCTGGCACCAGCTGACTCCGGCACAGATCCCGACCGACGTGCTGGCGTTTGAAAAAGCCGCCTTGACGGATGCCGGCGTCGATTTCGCCCCGGCGCCGCCGCGCTACCGCACCACGTATTTCTCGCACGCGTTCGCGGGCGGCTACTCGGCCGGCTACTACGCGTATCTGTGGTCGGAAAAGCTCGATGCCGACACGGTCGAGTGGTTCAAGGAAAACGGCGGCCTGACGCGCAAGAACGGCGACTGGTTCCGCAATAAACTGCTGTCGCGCGGCGGCAGCGCCGATGCGCTCGACATTTACCGCAACTTCCGCGGCCGCGATGCGAAGATCGAGCCGCTGCTGGAACGCCGTGGCTTGAACGCCAAGTAATGCCCGTTCACCGGCCTGGCCGGTACTGAACATCGATGGCCGCCCCGCAACGGGCGGCCATTTTTATTTGGAGTTTTTGATTGTAAACCGTGGTAAACCGCGCATTTGGCGTGATGCACCACAGGATCGCCCATGTTGGATGACGCCTGTGTGACAGGCTGCTATGATCTACCACTGGCCCGCGACGCGATCGCGGTTCTTCCCGCGCTTCCTGAAAGATGTCATGATCCGTCCACAACTGCTCGTCATCGCCGCCAGCGTCATGCTGGCCCACGCCGCCCCGTCCGCCATGGCTGCCGCCACCGCAAAAACCGCGCCCGCCGCCGCCGTCAGCGCGCAGAACCCCCTGCTCAAAGCGAGCCCGCTGCCATTCCAGATGCCGCAGTTCGGCCTGATCAAGGATGCGCACTATGCACCGGCGTTTGCCGAAGGCATGAAACGCCAGCTGGCCGAAGTCAATGCGATTGCCAGCAACCGCCAGGCGCCCACGTTTGAAAACACCATCGTGGCCCTCGAGCGCACGGGGCAGCTGCTGCACCGCGTGCAAAGCATCTTCAGCAATATGACCTCGACCAACACGAACAGCGTGCTGGAAGCGGTGGAAGTGGACGTGTCGCCGAAGCTGGCCGCGCACGCCGATGCGATCACCCTGAATCCGAAACTGTTTACCCGCATCGACACCCTGTACGCCAAGCGCGACAAGCTGGGCCTCGACGCCGAATCCCTGCGCCTGCTGGAACGCTATCACACGGATTTCGTGCGCGCCGGCGCCAAGCTGTCCGATGCGGACAAGGAAAAATTGAAAGCCTACAACGCCGAGCAGGCGGGTCTGGAAACGGCCTTCGCGCAAAACGTGCTGAAGGAAACGAATGCCAAGAGCATCGTCGTTGACACGCGCGCCGAGCTGGCCGGCATGACGGACAGCGATATCGACACGGCCGCCTCGGCAGCCAAGGAGCGCGGCTTGACGGGCAAGTTCGTCATCGCCCTCGTCAACACCAGCGGCCAGCCGCCGCTGGCCGTATTGACGGATCGCAAGACGCGCCAGCGCCTGATGGATGCGTCGCTGAACCGCGGCAGCCAGGGCGGCGAGTTCGACAACCGCGCCATCGTGCTGAAGCTGGCCAAATTGCGCGCCGAACGGGCCACCCTGCTCGGTTACGCCAATTACGCCGCCTACTCGCTGGAAGACCAGACGGCCAAGACGACCACGGCCGTCAACACCCTGCTGTCGGAATTGGCGAAACCGGCCGTTGCCAACGCGCGCCGCGAAGCGGCCGACCTGCAGCAAGTGGTCGATGCCGAGAAGGGCGGCTTCCAGGTGGCGGCCGCCGACTGGGCCATCTACACGGACAAGCTGCGCAAGCAACGTTTCAATTTCGATGAAAACGAGCTGAAACCGTACCTGGAATTGAACAGCGTGCTGAACAATGGCGTCTTCTTTGCCGCCAATAAACTCTACGGCATCAGCTTCAAGCAACGCACTGATCTACCGGTGTACAACCCGGACGTGCGCGTCTACGACGTGCTCGACGCCAACGGCAAGCCGCTGGCCCTGTTCATCGCCGACTTCTATGCGCGCGGCAACAAGCATGGCGGCGCGTGGATGAATGAATACGTGTCGCAATCGTCGTTGATGGGCACGCATCCGGTGGTGGCCAACCAATTGAACATTCCGAAGCCGCCCGCCGGCCAGCCGACCTTGCTGACGTTCGATGAAGTGACGACCATGTTCCACGAATTCGGCCATGCGTTGCACGGCATGTTTTCGAACGTGAAATATCCGCGCTTTGCCGGCACCAGCGTGCCGAGTGACTTCGTCGAGTATCCATCGCAAGTCAATGAAATGTGGGCCGTCTGGCCGGAAGTGCTGCAAAACTATGCCAAGCACTACCAGAGCGGCGCGGCGATGCCGCAGGAATTGCTCGACAAGGTCACGGCCGCCAAGAAATTCAACCAGGGCTTCATGACGACGGAATACCTGTCGGCCGCCCTGCTGGACCAGCGCTGGCACCAGCTGGCGCCGAGCCAGATCCCGACCGACGTGCTGGCTTTTGAAGCTGCCTCGCTGAAGGATGCAGGCGTCGATTACGCACCCGTGCCACCGCGCTACCGCACCAGCTATTTCTCGCACAGCTTCTCGGGCGGCTACTCGGCAGCGTATTACGCCTACCTGTGGTCGGAAAAGCTGGACGCGGAATCGGTCAACTGGTTCAAGGAAAACGGCGGCCTGACGCGCAAGAATGGCGACTGGTTCCGCAGCAAATTGCTGTCGCGCGGCGGCAGCGTCGATGCGCTGCAACTGTTCCGCGACTTCCGCGGCCGCGATGCCACCGTGGAACCATTGCTGGAACGTCGCGGCTTGAACGCGAAGTAAGGCGTCCCCATCAGAAGCTTGCGTTGCGTTGACATGGCGCACGCAAGCTTTCCGTGCCGGCGGCGTAGAATTGAGTAAGATGTAAATAAGAAGGCAGTCGAAAGAGTATATGAGTCAGCAAGATTTGAATGGCATTACCCTGGAAGGTATCGTGACGCGTCTGCAGGCCCACTACGGTTGGGACGGCTTGGCCAAGCACATCGATATCAATTGCTTCATCAGCGATCCCAGCATCAAGTCGAGCCTGAAGTTTTTGCGCAAGACCCCGTGGGCCAGGAGCAAGGTGGAACAGCTGTACCTGGACACGCAATTTACTGACTGACAGGAAAAAACATGGATAGCAAACTCAAGGAATCGCTGCAACAACTGCATTCGACACTGGAAACCAGCGGCCCCGTCGATGAAGAACTGCATGGTTTGCTGCAAAAACTCGATGTCGACATCAAATTGCTGATGGAAAAGCGCGCCGCGCAGGAACAGGAAGAAGAGTCGACCACCTATGGACTGGCCGAGCGCAGCCAGGAATTGTCGGCCAAGTTTGCCGTCAAGCATCCGAAACTGGAGCCGGCTTTACGCGAATTGGGTGAGATTTTAGCCAATATGGGCATTTAAGCAAGTTGTGGGAAATGTCGGGCCTTGTCCTGCCGGGACGGGCCTTCTTTCCCCAAGTGATTGAAAAATAAACGTTTTTTGTACTGAAATCCAACAGTAAAAAGCAGGCCGTCAGGTTGGAAATGGCCAATTCCGGTACAATCCGTACCCTATGAGCTCCCCTACCAATTTATTTGCGACCGTTCCCAAGCGGTCTGCCCGCGCTGCCGTGGCGCCTTTCCTGCCGATGTCGCGTGCCGAGATGGACGCGCTGGGCTGGGACCAGTGCGACGTCATCCTCGTCACGGGCGACGCCTACATCGACCATCCGAGTTTCGGCATGGCCCTGGTCGGCCGTCTGCTCGAAGCGCAGGGTTACCGCGTCGGCATCATCAGCCAGCCGGACTGGCTGTCGGCCGACGCGTTCCGCATCCTCGGCAAGCCGCGCCTGTACTACGGCATTACCGCCGGCAACATGGATTCCATGGTCAACCAGTACACGGCCGACCGCAAGATCCGCTCCGACGATGCCTACACGGCAAATGCGGAACCGAACAAGCGCCCGGACCGCGCCGTCACCGTGTACGCCCAGCGCGCGCGCGAAGCGTATCCCGACGTGCCCGTGGTCATCGGCAGCATCGAAGCATCGCTGCGCCGCATCGCCCATTACGATTACTGGTCGGACAAGGTCCGCCGTTCCGTCTTGCCCGATTCCAAGGCTGATTTGTTGATCTTCGGTAATGCCGAGCGGGCGCTGGTCGACCTGACCCACCGCCTGGCTGCCGGCGAATCGATCAAGGACATCCGCGACTTGCGCGGCACGGCCTTCATGGTGCCGTCCGGCTGGCTGCCCGGCGACGACTGGGGCGTGCACAATTCCACCCGCGTCGACGTGCCCGGCAAGATCGATCCGCACTACAGCCCGTACGAGATGGTGCAGGAAGACAAGACCGCCTGCGCCACGGAAAATGCCTCGAAATCGGCCGAAGTCATCAAGCCGATCCGCATCATGAGCCGCGAAGAACGCCTGGCCATGGCCAAGGAAAAGCACGACAAGACGGTCGTGCGCCTGCCCTCCTACGATGTCGTCAAGGATGACCCCGTCATGTATGCGCACGCGTCGCGCGTGTTCCACCTGGAATCGAATCCCGGCAATGCGCGCGCCATGGTGCAGGCGCACGGCGAACGCGACGTGTGGCTCAACCCGCCGCCGCTGCCGCTGGCCATGGACGAGATGGATGGCGTGTACGACATGAATTATGCGCGCGCGCCGCACCCGAGCTATGGCAAGGCGCATATTCCCGCCTGGGAAATGATTCGCTTTTCCGTCAACATCATGCGCGGATGCTTCGGCGGCTGTACTTTCTGCTCGATCACGGAACATGAAGGCCGCATCATCCAGAGCCGTTCGGAACCGTCGATCCTGCGCGAAATCGAGCATATCCGCGATAAAACCAAAGGCTTTACGGGTACCATTTCCGATATGGGTGGTCCGACGGCGAATATGTACCGCCTGGCGTGCAAGGAAAAAGAGATCGAAGTCTCGTGCCGCCGCCTGTCCTGCGTGTATCCGTCCATCTGCGTGAACCTGGGCACGGACCACAGCAAGCTCATTTCCCTGTACCGCAAGGCGCGTGCCATTCCCGGCATCAAGAAAGTGTTGATCAGCTCGGGCTTGCGCTACGACCTGGCCGTGCGTTCGCCCGAGTACGTCAAGGAACTGGTGACGCACCACGTCGGTGGCCTGTTGAAAATCGCGCCCGAGCACACGGAAGAGGGCACCTTGTCGAAGATGATGAAGCCCGGCATCGGCGCGTATGACGAGTTCAAGGAAATGTTCGACCGTTTCTCCCTGGAAGCGGGCAAGAAGCAGTATTTGATCCCTTACTTTATCGCTGCCCATCCGGGAACGACGGACACGGACATGCTGAATTTGGCCCTGTGGCTGAAGAAAAACAATTTCAAGCTGGACCAGGTGCAAACCTTCATGCCCACGCCGATGGCCATGGCGACGACCATGTATCACACGCGCAAGAATCCTTTGCGCAAGGTGACGGCAGACTCGGAAGTGGTGGAAACGGCCCGCAGCGGCAAGATCCGCCGCACGCATAAAGCCTTCCTGCGCTACCAGGACCCGGCCAACTGGCCGATCCTGCGCGAAGCGCTGGTCAACATGGGCCGTGGCGACTTGATCGGCAATGGCGACAAGCACCTGATTCCTGCCTGGACGTCGTCCGAATCGGGCGGCCTGGCCGCAGGCGAACGCAGCCGCCAGACGCATGGCGCCGGCACGCCGGACAAGTTCAAGGTCACGCCAGGCAAGAACCGTATCGCCCTGGGCGGCACGGCCGCCGCACCGAAGGCGAGCGCTGTCGAATCGAAAGTGCGTCCATCGATCTTGTCGACCATCAAGACCAAGGCCAAGCCGGCCGCCGTGCCGATGGGCCGTGGCAGCAAGCCGCCAGCCAAGGGCGGCCATGCTGCGCCGGCACGGGGCGGACGCAAGTAAGCCAGCGTCACTGTTCCCGGCACCTGGGGCATCCTCTCGAAACCCGGCAACGCGTACTGCGTTGCCGGGTTTTTTGCTATCTGCGCCCCGGGATGGCGTGGCGGCAAGCCTTGGCAGCAGGATTTTTACCAATATTTAAAAAATGAATAGAGCAAAAGGCAATTTTCCCTTGTGGCAACTCAGTGTTTGAAAATATACTCGTTGGATATTTAGCCGTACGGCAACAAAGCTGCCATTCTGGCAAGCGCCAGCGTACGCGCCACCCAGTGTTTAGATGAAAAGAGATGCCAATTGAAATGCCTTTCCTGCCAGGCCGAGAATAAGCCGGGCGCAAAATTCTGCTCTTCCTGCGGCACGACGTTTGCCGCCGCTCCTGCCGCCGCCCCGCTGCCGGGCAAAGCCTGTGGCCAATGCGGCCATGACTGCAAGCCCGATGCCAAGTTCTGCCCCAAGTGCGCATTCAGCTTTGCCGTGGCGCCAGTGGCGTCGCCGGCACCGGTTCTTGAGCCGGTTTTTGAGCCCATTCCTGAGGTTATTCCTGAGCCGATTCCTGAACCATTGCGTGTGTTCGTTCCTGAGCCCGTGCCTGTGGCAGAAGTGGTCGCGGAAGCTGTCCCGGAACCGATTCCCGTTTCCATCCCGGCGCCAGTCGCGCCGCCGCCACCGCCCGTGCTGGAAAAGCGCCGTGCCGATCCCGTGCCTGCACCGGAACCAGAAGCCACTCCCGCACCCGTGGCAGACAGCGTTCCCGACACGCCGGTTGACAGCCAACCGGGCGGCAACCGCATGAAACTGGTCGCCGCCGCCGTCGCCGCGGTGGTGCTGCTGGGCGGTGCGGGCGCTTACTATTTCTTGTCCGGCAAGCCGGCTGCACCGGCATCCGAACCCGTTCCAGCCTTGCCCGCGCTGGAGGACCCTGCGCCTGCCGCCGAGCAGCCGCTGGCCATCAGCGACCCTGCGCTCGATGGCGCCACGACGGCCGATTTTGCCGCGACACCTGCCGCGGCTGCGGACGAACCCGCGCCAGTACCGGCGGCAGCACCTGCACCGGTGCCTGCTCCGGCACCCGCACCCGCACCCGCACCCGCACCCGCACCCGTCGTGGAAAAACCAGCCAAGCCCGTCAAGGTGACCCCGCCACCGGCGCCTGTCAAACAGACGACCGGCCTGGAAAGCGTGATCACGGAGAGCCTGTCGGAAGCGAGCCATTGCATGAGCCAGCGTAAATACGACTGTGCCATTGCCAACGCGAATGCCGTGTTGCGCATGGATACGGGCAACCGCTACGCGCTCGACATCAAGCGCAAGGCGAAGGAAGCGCAGGACAAGGCGCTGTCGCAAATCCAGATCGAGTAAGCCGCGCTGCTTGCCTTCCATTCCTATTTTGATCTTTCCGGAGAATAACGTGAAAAACTTGAACCAAATGGCCAAGCCCCTGGTGGCGATGCTGGTCGTGTCCTCGATGCTGGCCGGCTGCGCCGCGCCGGGCGGCCCTGGCGCCACCGGCAATAACACCGCCGCCGGCACGGAAGCGGCCAGCGGCGAATGCAATACGGCCATGCTGGCCGGCATCGGCGCCGTCGTGGGCGGCTTGCTGGGCGGCGGCAACAACACCGTGCGCGGCGCGGCACTGGGTGCCAGCCTGGGCGCGCTTGCCTGCGTGGCCTTGAATTATCAAAGCCAGCAAGTCAAGACGGCGCAGCAGGTGCAGACCGACTACAAGGTGGCCAACAAGGGCAAGCTGCCCGAGCAGTCGACCCTGGTGACGTACGAGACGGGCTTTACGCCATCTTCCGTGCGTCCGGGCCAGAAGGCGCAGACCAATTCGTATATCGAAGTGGCGGCCGGCACGCGCGATCCGAACCCGCTGGTGGAAGAGGAATTGAGCCTGTACAAGCCAAATGGCGAGCTGATCAAGACTGTGCGCAAGGTCGTCAGCAGCAATAACGGCAGCGGCGCCTACAAGGGCGGCTTCTCGATTCCCATGCCGGAAGGCGTGCCGCAGGGCATTTACCCGGTGCGCACGGCGCTGTACCTGAATAGCAAGCGCGTCGGCGGCCAGGACGTCAAGCTGCAGATCGTCCAGCGCCAGGCGCCCGCGAGCGAGCTGCAACTGGCGCTCGCCTACTAACACCTTGGTACCACGGGGCGGCCCGGCATGCCGCTCCATTCCCGATTCATTTCCACTAGGCTTTACATGACCACTTCCACCGAAGCACATAACCCTCTTCCCTTTTCTTCCGCCGTGGGCTCGCTGATCGAAGCGACCGATGCCATCAAGAACTTCCGCGCGATTGCCCTGCTGGCCCTGACCTTCATCGGCGCCGTGCTCGTCGGTGGCGTGCTGGCGACGCTTGCCGGCGGCATGAGCAGTCCGCTGCTGGCCTTTTTCGGCGGCTTGATGGCCTTCCTCGTGATGTTCTACGGTTCCAACGCCGTGGGCATCCTGCTGATGCGCGATGCGCAAGGCCAGCCGGGCATGAGCCTGGTGGATGCCGTGCTCGTTTCGCTGTACACGAGCCACCGCCTGATCGCGGTCGTCTTCCTTGAATTCCTGATCGTGCTGGCGGCCATGATCGCCATCGCCATCATCTTGTTTGTCTGCAAGATCCCCGTGCTCGGCCCCGTGCTGTACACGGTTGTCTTCCCGCTGTCGGCCATCGTGCTGGGCGTGCTGGTGTTTGCGCTGTTCTACGTGATGCTGCCGCTGGCAGGTCCTGCCGCCTGGTCGGGTGCCAGCGTGTTCCAGATCATTGCCCGTCTGAACCTGATCGTGCGCACCAAGCTGGTGTCCGTGATCTTGCTGGAAGTGCTGCTGTTCCTGATCACCTCGTTTGTGGCCCTGCTGATCTTTGGCGTGCTCGGTACCGGCGTGTCGCTGACCAGCGGCATGTCCGCAGGCATCCTGGGCCTGGGCGGCCAGATGAACATGTATTCCCTGGCTTCGGGGCTGAACGGCGGTTCCGGCTACATCATCGCAGCCGGCCTGGGCGGCGGCTTGCTGTTGGCGGCCGCGGCCGTAGTGCCTGGCCTGATCTTTACCAAGGGCGTGTGCATCATTTACCTGAACGCCACGCGCAATGTCGATTTCAGCGCCTCCGAAGCAAGCCTGAACGACGGCCTGGCGACGGTCAAGAAAAAAGCCGAGGAAGCGCGTGAACGCGCGCGCGCCCTGGCCGAGCAGGCGACTGCCCCAGCCGCACCTGCCACGCCGGCTGCCGCACCTGTTGACAGCCTGCAATGCCCAAGCTGCAAGGCACCGGTCGCGTCCGATGACGTGTTCTGCGGCGAATGCGCGCATAAACTCAAGTAAGGCATACCATGGCTCACTTCTGCACCAAATGCGGCACCGCCTATGTCCCCGGCGCGCGCTTCTGCGATGAATGCGGCAAGGCCGTGAACGCCGCCGCAGCCGCGCCGGCGCCGGCCGTGCCGGCCAGGCCGGCTGGTGTGCAGCGGCGCCACCTCATCCTTGTCGGCGGTGCGCTGGCGGTGGTCATCGTGGCCGGTGGCGCCCTGGCGTGGCTGCTGGCGCCAGAGGCGGCCTCGGCCAGCAGTTTCAGCCGCGCCATCGATACCCACCTGGCGGCCGACGAGGCGGTGCGCGACAAGCTGCTGTGCCTCACCAACTTGCCGTACCAGAAGGAAGAGATCCGCGTGGCCTCGTACGACACTTCTACCCGGCAATGGCTCGATATTCTCGTGCGTAGCGGACTGTACAGTGCTCCCGTGGAACAAAGCAGCGGTGGCTGGGTTGCGCAATCGCAATTTGTCTACGCGCTGGCTGCACCGGGCAAGGCGGCCTTGCGCGGCGACAAGCTGTGCGTGGCCAAGGGCCTGAAAGTGTCCAAGGTCAGCGGCTACGACCAGGTGCGCGACCTGGGCGCACAGCAAGTGGCGATGGCCAAGGCCACCCTGGCATTGACCGATGAGGCGGCATGGTTCGCCAAGTCGGCGGACCGCGCGCTGATCCTGCAACGCTTGCCGGATGGCGACCTGGAAGTGCGGTTGCCGCTGGCGCTGGTCGACAAGCAATGGCAAGTCATCGACGAAGCGCAGATGAGCCAGGCGGCCATGACCGGTGCGCTTGGCAAAGCGCCGGCCGGGCAGGGCGCGGGCATGCTGGACAAGCTGAAGAGCGCGTTCCGCTTTGGCGGCCACCCGGCGGTGGGGAAATGGCAGGCGGCGATGGGCAATGTCCTGGAATTTACAAGTGACAGCGTGATCAATAACGGGACGTCGACCAAGGCCACCTTCACCACCAAGGGCAATACCGTGACGATCACGCCGGAAGGCGCGGGCGAAGCGGCCATGGACATTATCGTCAGCGACGATGGCAGCACGGCGCAGATCAGCATGGGCGGCATGCGGGTGACGACCCTGCGGCGCATGCGCGATTAAGTCCTGATCCAGGCGGTGCAGCTTGCCGCCTTGTATCCTTCGCGGAGCCCGGCCATGCCGGGCTTTTTTACGCTTGTCATCCGGCGGCGCAGCGAATGATTTATCTTGACATCAAGATAGTTCGCGCCCACACTCGCTTTATCTTAATGTCGAGATAGTTGTATGGCCTCTTCCTCCGTCCGTCCCGCCTGGGGCGACATTCTGCTCACGGCGCTGGCGCCCCTGATCTGGGGTTCCACGTACATCGTCACGTCCGAACTGCTGCCGCCGGACCGGCCCTTCACGGCGGCCCTGATCCGCGTGCTGCCGGCCGGCTTGCTGTTGCTGCTGGTCATGCGGCGCTTGCCCGCGCGGCGCGACTGGATCCGCGTACTGCTCCTGTCCGCGCTGAATATCGGCGTGTTCCAGGCCCTGCTGTTCGTGGCCGCCTACCGCTTGCCGGGCGGCCTGGCGGCCGTGGTGGGGGCCATCCAGCCGCTACTGGTGATGGGCCTGGCCTGGGGTGTGGAAGGGCGCCGTCCGGCCCGCCTGGCCTTGCTTGCCAGCGTGCTGGGTGTGGCCGGCATGGGCGTTTTATTGTTGTCGCCGCGCACGGTATGGGAACCCGTCGGCATCGCCGCCGCGCTGGGCGGCACGGCGTGCATGGCGGCCGGCACCTATCTGACGCGGCGCTGGAAGCCGGACTTGCCCGTGCTGGCGCTGACGGGCTGGCAATTACTGCTCGGCGGCCTGATGCTGGCGCCCGTCGCCTGGCTGGCCGACGCACCGCTGCCGGCCTTGTCGCTGCAGCAAGTATTGGCCTACGCCTATCTGTGCCTGGCCGGCGCCCTGCTGGCGTATGCGCTGTGGTTCCGCGGCATCGCCAGGCTGTCGCCCGTGGCCGTCTCCTCGCTGGGACTGCTCAGTCCCCTGATGGCCGTCGTGCTGGGCTGGGCCTTGCTGGGCCAGGCCATGACGGGCTGGTCGATGCTGGGCTTGCTGCTGGTACTGGCCAGCGTGCTGGCCGTGCAGTGGGCCAGCGCCCATCCAGTAGCAGATCAGGCCGCTGTCAGGCGCCAGATGCCATAGGGATTGCTGAACAGGTCGTCGTCCGGGTAGGGCTGGCCATCGGCCGTGTGCACGCGGTAGCGCGGCGCATCCGCCGCTGCGCGGAAAGTCTGACCGTCCAGGATGCTGGGCGCTTCGCTAAATAGGTAGTGTGTAAAGGCGTGCAAGACTTGCGCGGGCGACTCGCAGTCGTGGCGCGCGATGATGGCGTCGTGCAATCCGAGATTGTGCATGCCGCAGGTATAGCAGTTATCTGCGTCACCGACATAGGCTACCAGGGCGGTATGTGCACTGAACATTTGTAGATATTGCGTAAAGTGCAGCCAAGCGTCCGGCGCATGCGCGATGCCGCTGCTCTCCACCTTGACGCCAAAGCCGCCCGCCTGCAGCAGGCAGCTGGCCGCCAGCATCATCGCCTCGGCGTTGGCGCGCGAGCCGCCCTGGCCTTCTAAATACACCACCGTCCGGTGTGTGCCGATCAATTGCATGGAGGGCGTGTCGCGCCAGTGGTAGCCTACGGCGGCAAAGGCATGTGGCATGCGCGGGTCAGCGTGTTCTTGCACCACCGTGCAGCTAAAACCTGATTCCATGTGCATCAATACACTACCTGCAAACAGATATGAGTCGTCGCTGTGCATGATCGCCTGACGCAGTGCGTCGTGATCCGCCCAAGGACCAGGGATGCACAGGACGAGTTGTGGTGCGGGCAGCGTGTGGTGCATGGGGGAAAGTCTCGGTTGGGGAAGGCCGTATTCTAGATGATCTGGCAAGGTGGCGAGTAGTGTAAGTAGCCTTGCCCGCTCTGTGAATGGTGGCGTTCCCGCGCTTTTTTGCTGCACCGCACATACAGTTTTGCTTGCACTGATATAGGGCATTGAGGCACTATTCGCTTCGCGCAAACGTTTGCGCGCAACGAATTTCCTAAAAAGCATGCAGTACACGTGCTTGACCAACAACTCTGGAGACGCTCATGACATTCCGTATTCGCCTGAAAATGATTGCCGCCGCTGTCCTCGTGTGTGCCTTGCCCGCCGTGCCGGCGATGGCGCAGACGCCAGCCAAACCAAAGGTGGCATTGGTGATGAAGTCGCTCGCCAATGAATTTTTCCTGACCATGGAAAATGGCGCCAAGGCGCATCAGAAGGCCAATGCCGCCAAGTACGACTTGCTGTCGAACGGCATCAAGGATGAAACGGATACGTCGAGCCAGATCAAGCTGGTCGAGCAAATGATCGTTTCGCGCGTCAACGCGCTGGTGATCGCCCCGGCCGATTCGAAGGCGCTGGTGCCGGTGCTGAAGAAAGCCATCGACGCGGGCATCATCGTCGTCAATATCGACAACAAGCTCGACGCGGGCGCCCTGAAAGAGAAGGGTATTTCCGTGCCATTCGTCGGCCCGGACAACCGCAAGGGCGCCAAGGTGGTCGGCGATTACCTGGCGCAGCAAATCAAGAAGGGCGACCCCGTCGGCATCATCGAAGGCGTGTCCACCACCTACAACGCGCAGCAGCGCACCCTGGGCTTCCAGGACGCCATGAACGCGGCCGGCGCCAAGGTCGTCAGCGTGCAGTCGGGCCAGTGGGAAATCGCCCCCGCCAACACGGTGGCAGCCGCCATGCTGAACGCCAATCCGAATATCAAGGCTTTGCTGTGCGGTAACGACAACATGGCCATCGGCGCCATTTCCGCCATCAAGGCGGCCGGCAAGACGGGCAAAGTGCTCGTCGTCGGCTACGACAACATCAACGCCATCAAGCCGATGCTGGCCGATGGCCGCGTGCTGGCTACCGCCGACCAGTTCGGTTCGCAGCAAGCCGTGTTCGGCATCGAGACCGTGCTGAAAGCCCTGGCGCAGAAGAAGAAACAGGCCGAGCTTGGTGGCGTCATCGAAACCAAGGTCGAACTGGTCGCCAAGGGCGCCAAGTCCTGATCGTTTGATCCCGCCGGAACCGGCGCCTGCGTACTCACCGAGTAGGCGGCGCCGGCCCCGCCGCCACTAACGCGGAGTTTTATCATGCCCACCGACATTTCACCGGCGCCAGCCGCCATCCCCTTGTTAACGCTCGACAACATCGGCAAGTCCTATGTCGGCCCCGTCCTCGGTGGCGTGGGCCTGCGCTTTGCCCCTGGCCAGGTGCTGGCGCTGACGGGCGAGAACGGCGCGGGCAAGAGCACGCTGTCGAAGATCATCTGCGGCCTGGAGCAAGCCACCACGGGCACGATGCTGCTTGACGGCAAGCCTTACCAGCCCGCCTCGCGCGGCGCCGCCGAAGCGCTGGGCATCCGCATGGTGATGCAGGAACTCAATCTGATTCCCACCCTGTCGATCGCGGAAAACCTGTATTTGAAAAACCTGCCGCAGCGTTTCGGTTTCATCGACCGTACGTGCCTGGAGCGCGACGCGCGCGAACAGATGGAGAAAGTGGGCCTGGGCGGCCTCGATCCGTGGACTTTGGTCGGCGAACTGGGCATCGGCCACCAGCAGATGATCGAGATCGCGCGCAATCTGATCGGCGCCTGCCGCCTGCTGGTGCTCGACGAGCCGACGGCCATGCTGACGCACCGCGAAGTGGAATTGCTGTTCCTGCAAATCGAACGCCTGAAAGCCGAAGGCGTGTGCATCATCTATATTTCCCACCGCCTGGAAGAACTCAAGCGCGTGGCCGACCGCATCGCCGTGCTGCGCGATGGCCAGCTCGTGTGCGACGACGATATCGCGGGCCACTCCGCCGCCGACCTGGTCAGCCTGATGGTGGGCCGCTCGGCCGACGATGCCGTCGACTTGAGCGGCCGCACCATCGGCGCGCCGCTGCTGCGCGTGCGGGGCCTGGCGCGCGGCAAGGTCGTCAACCCGACCTCGTTTGACTTGCGCGCCGGCGAGATCCTCGGCATCGCCGGCCTGATCGGCTCGGGCCGCACGGAATTGCTGCGCCTGATCTTTGGCGCCGACCGCGCCGATGCGGGCGAGGTGTTCCTCGGCGACAGCGCGACGGCCGCCGCCTTGCACTCGCCGCAGGCAGCAGTGAAAGCCGGCATCGCCATGATCACGGAAGACCGCAAGGGCCAGGGCTTGTTGCTGCGCCAGTCGATCGCCGTCAACACGACCCTGGCCTCGCTCGATACCGTCAGCGGCGCCGGCTGGCTCAACGATACGGCCGAAGCATCGGTGGCCGACGACTATATCCAACGCCTGGGCATCCGCTCGCGCAACAGCGCGCAAACGGTGGCCGAGCTGTCCGGCGGCAACCAGCAAAAGGTGGTGATCGCCCGCTGGCTGTACCGCGACTGCCCCGTGATGCTGTTCGACGAGCCCACGCGCGGCATCGATATCGGCGCCAAGTTTGATATTTATCAGGTGCTGGCCGAACAGGCGCGCCAGGGCAAGGGCCTCGTCATCGTCTCGAGCGACTTGCGCGAACTGATGCTGATCTGCGACCGCATCGCCGTCATGAGCGCGGGCAGCATCGTCGACACCTTCGAGCGCGGCGCCTGGAGCCAGGACGCCCTGCTGTCGGCCGCCTTCTCCGGCTATTTGACCCCCACTTCCACTCCAGCTGCGGCCTGATCGCCGGAAAGATTCCCATGACCACCAATTCCTCTCCTTCGTATCTGCAGCGCAGCCTGGCCGACCTGAAAAACTATGCGGGCCTGATCGGCGCCCTGGTCGCCATGTGCGTGCTGTTCTCGTTTGCCAGCGAAAACTTCTTTACCCTGGCCACCTTGAGCACCCTGTCGAACAACATCCCGACCCTGGTGGTGATGGCTGTCGGCATGACGTTCGTGCTGATCATCGGCGGCATCGATTTATCGGTCGGTTCCGTGATGGCGCTGGCCGCTTCCGTGCTGTCGCTGGCCGTCGTGCACTGGGGCTGGCCCGTGTGGAGCGCCGCCCTGCTGGGCATGTTCGTCGCCGCCCTGTGCGGCGCCACCACGGGCTTGATTTCCGTCGGCTGGCGCATTCCCTCGTTCATCGTTTCCCTGGGCGTGCTGGAAATGGCACGAGGCCTCGCGTATCAAGTGACGAATTCGCGCACGGAATACATCGGCAGCGCCGTTGACGGCATCAGTTCGCCGATCGCCTTTGGCCTGTCGCCCGCTTTCATCGCCTCGATCGCCATCGTTGTCATCGGCCACCTGGTGCTCACGCGCACGGTGCTGGGCCGCCACTGGATCGGCATCGGCACGAATGAAGAAGCCGTGCGTTTGTCCGGCATCAATACAAAACCGTCGAAAGTACTGGTGTTTGCCTTGATGGGCTTTCTCGCCGGCGTGGGCGCGCTGTTCCAGGTGTCGCGCCTGGAAGCGGCCGACCCGAACGGCGGCGTGGGCATGGAATTGCAAGTGATCGCCGCCGTCGTGATCGGCGGCACGAGCCTGATGGGTGGGCGCGGTTCCGTGATCAGCACCTTTATCGGCGTATTGATTATTTCCGTGCTGGAAGCGGGCCTGGCGCAAGTGGGCGTGTCCGAACCCGTGAAACGCATCGTCACGGGCCTGGTGATCGTCGCGGCCGTGGTGCTCGACACCTACCGCCGCCGCGGCGAACGCGCGTAAGCGCCACATCGCCCATGGCAACCATCAAGCAAGTGGCGCAGGCGGCGGGGGTGTCGTTTACCACCGTCTCGCACGTCCTCAACAATACCCGCCCCGTCAGCGACGAGGCGCGCCGCGCCGTGCTGGCGGCGGCGGAGCAATTGCATTACGTGCCCAGCGCGCTGGCGCGTTCCCTGCGCAGCCGCAGCACGGGCACCATCGGCCTGATCATTCCGAATAATACGAACCCGTATTTTTCGGAAGTGGCGCGCGGCATCGAGGATAGCTGCTACGCGGCCGGCTACAGCGTGATCCTGTGCAATTCCGATGACGACCCCGTCAAGCAGCGCGACTACCTGAACGTGCTCCTGACCAAGCGCTGCGACGGCCTGATCCTGTCCGCGCTGGCCGACAGCGATGGCGAATTGCTGCGCAAGATGAAGGTGCCGGCCGTGCTGCTCGACCGCGCGCCCAGCGACCTGTCCATCGATGCGGTGGCTGTCGACAACCGCGCCGGCGGCGTGCTGGCCGCGCGCCATCTGCTGGAGCTGGGACGCCGGCGCCTCGCCTGCATCGCCGGTCCCCGTGAAGTGAGCATCTCGAATGACCGCATAGCCGGCGTGCGCAGCGCCATGGCGGACGCGGGCGTGGCTCTGGCCGATACGCTGTGCCGCCATGGCGATTTTACGAGTGCGGGCGGCTATGCGGCCGCGCTGGACTTGCTGGCGCTGCCGCCAGGCCAGCGCCCGGACGCCTTGTTCTGCTGCAATGACTTGATGGCCTTCGGCGCCTTGCGCGCCGCCGCCGAGCGCGGGATTGCCGTGCCGGGCGAACTGGCCGTCGTCGGCTTCGACGATATCGACCTGGCCAGCTTCGTGCATCCGGCCTTGACCAGCGTGGCGCAAAATACGCGCGAACTGGGCCGCATCACGGCCGCCTGCCTGCTGGCGCGCATCGCCGATCCCGCCTTGCCGCGCCAGCAGCGCAGCATTGCGCCCGCACTGCACGTGCGCGGCTCCAGCGTGGCTGCCGCTGTAACTTCTTCCGCACCTACTTCTTCACCTGCAACTGAACTGATGGGAATGACATCATGATCGTGGTTATCGGCAGCATCAATATGGACCTGGTCTTGCGCGTGCCGCGCATGCCCCTCCCCGGCGAAACCCTGACGGGCGGCGCTTTTCGAACCATTCCTGGCGGCAAAGGCGCCAACCAGGCCGTCGCCTGCGCGCGCCTGAGCGGCAAAGTGGCGGGCGCCCAGCAAGTGGCCATGGTCGCTTGCGTGGGCGACGACGCGTTCGGTGTGACCTTGCGCGCGGCGCTGGTGGGCGACGGCATCATCGACAGCCACATCACCACCTTGCCGGGCGTGGCGTCCGGCATCGCTTCCATCCTGGTGGACGACAACGGCCAGAACAGCATCGTGATCGCCGGCGGCGCCAACGATCTGCTCAGCCCGGCGCACATCGACGCGGCGCAAGGCTTGATCGAACAGTCGGATATTGTCGTGCTGCAGCTGGAAACGCCGATGGCCACCGTCGTGCACGCGATCAAGCTGGCCCGTTCGCTGGGCAAGACCGTGGTGCTGAACCCGGCCCCGGCCGCCAGCCTGCCGGAAGGCGTGCTGGAACTGGTTGACTACCTGATCCCGAATGAAATCGAAGCGGCCATGCTGGCCGGCGTCAGCCCGGAAGGCGCGGATGCCAAGGCGCTGGCCGCCGCGCTGCAAAAGCTGGGCAGCGACAACGTCATCATCACCTTGGGCTCCAAAGGCGTGCACGCGGCCCTGTACGGCGGCGACTTCACCTTCCCCGCCGAAGTGGTGAAAGCCGTCGATACGACGGCCGCCGGCGACACCTTCATCGGCGGCTTTGTGGCAGGCCTGGCATCCGGCATGGACGAGGCGGAAGCCATCCAGCAAGGCCAGCGCGCGGCTGCCTGGAGCGTCACCAAGCCCGGCGCGCAAACGTCGATCCCCCACTTGCACGAGCTGTTCTAACGACACCACGCCCATGAAAAAATCACCGCTGCTCAATATCGCACTGTCGCAACTGATCGCGTCGCTGGGCCATGGCGACATGCTCGTCATCGGCGACGCGGGCTTGCCGTCGCAACCGGGCGTGCCCCTGATCGACCTGGCCCTGACGCGCGGCATCCCCGGCTTCATCGATACCGTCAACACGGTATTAAGCGAAATGCAGGTGGAATACCATTTGCTCGCCAGCGAGTTGCCGCAGCATAATCCGGCCATGGCGGCGCAGGTGGCGGCCCTGGCTTTGCCCGATGCGCGCCAGGTGACGCACGACGAGTTCAAGCAATTGAGCAAGGGCGCGCGCGCCATCGTGCGCACGGGCGAGTGCAGTCCGTACGCCAACGTGATTTTGGTGGCCGGCGTCGTGTTCTAGCGCAAACAAACGCGAAATTGTTTGCCAAAAACATCAACGCTATTGTCCTCACTGAAATAATTATCCATCGGCAAAAGGGGCGGCTACAATAGCCTTACCCCTGCCAGCTCGGCAGCTTCCTGTGGTGTTCCGCCATGCCGATGAAAGCCCCCGACGCTTTCCGCTTTGTCTTGCCGCTCGCCGGCAGGCTGGCGCACGGCTGGCGCGGCTTTTTCCTCCTGCTGCTGTGCCTGGCCACACCAGCCCGGGCGCTGGAACCCGTTACCCTGCAACTCAATTTCACACACCAGTTCCAGTTTGCCGGCTATTATGCGGCCATCGAGCAAGGCTATTACCGCGAGGCGGGGCTGGAGGTGAAGCTGGTCGAAGGCGGTGGCGGACGGCTGGCCGAGGCGGCCGTGCTGGCGGGCCAGGCCGAGTATGGCGTGGGCAACAGCACCTTGTTGCTCAGCCGGCTGGCGGGCAAGCCCGTGGTGGTGCTGGCCGTGGTGTTTCAGCATTCGCCCAGCGTGCTGCTGATGCGCCAGCATGGCGGCGCGCCCGACGTGCGCAAGCTGGTGGGGGCGCCCGTCATGATCGGTGCGGCCACCGACGTGGCGCTTGCGGCTGATGAAGTGTCGCTGTTCCTGGCGAAAATGGGCGTCGCGCCGCAACAGATGCGCCACTTGCCACCCAGCTACCGTATCGAGGATTTGATCGATGGCAAGGTCGATGCGATTGCCGCATATTCCACCAACGAACCGGATTACCTGGACCGGGCGGGCTTTTCCTACTACCAGTTTACGCCGCGCACGGCCGGCATCGATTTCTACGGCGACAACCTGTTTACCAGCGAGCACGAACTGCGCCGCCATCCCGAACGGGTCAAAGCGTTCCGCGCGGCCAGCTTGCGCGGCTGGCAATATGCGATGGCGCACCGCGAGGAAATGGCGCGCGTGATCCTTGCCAAGTACAGCCAGCGCCACGACCGCGCGCACCTGCTGTACGAGGCGCAGCAGATGGAATTGCTGCTGCAGCCCGTGCTGGTGGAGCTCGGCTACATGAATCCCCAGCGCTGGCAGCACATCGCCGACACGTATGCCAGCATGGGCGTGCTGCCGCGCAATGCCACGGACAGCCGCGTCTACAAGGGGTTTTTGTACCGTGCCGTGCCAGGCGCCGACCTGGGCTGGCTGTACCTGTCGCTGGGCCTGGCGGGCAGCTTGCTGGCCGTGTCGGCCGCCTTTCACTTCAACAACCTGGCGCGCGAGCGCCGCCGCACGGAGGACACCATCCGCCAGGGAGAATTGCGCTTTCGCACCATGTTCGAGGAAGCGCCCATGGGCATCGCCCTGATCGATACCGTGAGCGGACAGTTTCTCGACATCAATCCGCGCTACCTGGCCATCAGCGGGCGCAGCCTGGAACACATGAAGCAAACGAGCTGGATGGAAATCAGCCATCCCGACGATGTGGCCGGCGAGCAAGAGCAGGTGGCGCAGTTGCTGGCGCGCAGTCTGCAGGGCTTTCGCCATGCCAAGCGGATCGTGCGGCCCGATGGCGGCGTGGTGTGGGTCGACGCTTCCGTGACGGCCATCGCCACGGCGCGTCACGGCGGCCCGCACCACCTGTGCATGCTGGAAGACGTGACGGACAAGCGGCAAACGGAAGCGCTGATCTGGCAGCAAGCCAATTTCGATACCCTGACGCAATTGCCGAACCGGCGCATGTTCCACGAGCGCTTGCGCCAGGCGCTGGCCCAGGGGCGGCGCGATGCGAGCCGCGTGGCCATCCTGTTCATCGACCTCGACCACTTCAAGGAAGTCAACGACACCCTGGGCCACCACCAGGGCGATATCTTGCTGATCGAGGCGGCGCGGCGCATCCGCGTGGGCGTGCGCGAGACGGATACGGTGGCGCGCCTGGGCGGCGATGAATTCACGGTAATCCTGTCCGACCTTGATGATCTGCAGCAAGTTGACCGCATCGCGCGGCAGATACTCGACGGCTTGCTGGCGCCGTTTCTGCTGGGACAGGAGCAGGCGTTCGTCTCGGCCTCGATCGGCATCACCCTGTATCCGGACGACGCGGGCACGATCGAGGACTTGCTCAAGCAGGCGGACCAGGCCATGTATGTGTCGAAAGGGGCGGGGCGCAACCGCTACAGTTACTTTACGCCTGCCATGCAGGTGGCGGCCGTCAACCGCATGCGCATGGGGGCGGATTTGCGCACGGCCCTGCGGGAACAGCAGATGCAGCTGTATTACCAGCCCATCGTCGAGCTGCATAGCGGCAAGCTTGCCAAGGCGGAAGCCTTGCTGCGCTGGCACCATCCGCAGCGGGGTGTGGTCTGCCCGCCGGATTTCCTGGCGCTGGCCGAAAGCAGCGGCCTGATCGTGGAGATCGGCGACTGGGTGCTGCACACGGCGGCCGCGCAACTGCTGCACTGGCGCGCGCAGGGCCATGCCATCGGTTTGCCGGGCCTGCAACTGTGCCTGAACCAGTCGCCGCTGGAGCTGCAGCGCGAAGTGGAGGCGCCCGGCACCTGGCTGCGCCAACTGATGGCGCTCGATGTGCCGGCCTCGGCCATCGTGCTCGACATGCGCGAAGATGTACTTTTACCTAGCGGCAATAGCATGGCGCCCCGCCTGCAGCACTTGCGCGAAGCGGGCCTGCAGATCGCCCTCGACGACTTCGGCAGCGGCCATGCCTCGCTGACGCAGCTGCAGCAGTGCGGCATCGATTACCTGAAGCTCGATGGCGTGCTGGTGCGCAAGCTGGCGCCCGGTGCCAGCGAACTGGTGCTGTGCGAAGCCATCGTCACCATGGCCCACAAGCTGGGTTTGCAGGTCATTGCCGAAGGGGTGGAGACCGAAGAGCAGCGCGCGCGGCTGCTGGAGATCGGCTGCGATTTTGCGCAAGGCGAGCTGTTTGCGCCGCCGCTGACCATCGAAGCGTTCGATGCCCTGCTGCACGCACAGCGGCCCTTGCACCCTTGAAACAGGCGTCGCCGGCCACCAGATCTGACGCAAGCCTGCGGGACAGGGCTCCCGGCTTGAACGGGCTTATACTCGACGGGCTGGCGCCTGCGCCCGGCTTTGCTGTCACCGGTACCTACACCGGGTGCGCAGGCAATATTTCTTCCATTCACTCAACTCGAGGTGACCTCATGGGCATTTTCAGCAATATCTACAACAAGATCTTCCACCATTCGTCCGACGCTGCCCCGGCAGCCACGCCGGCCGCCGCCACGACAGCACCTGCCGCAGCACCGGCGGCCGCACCTGCACCTGCTGCGCCAGCGGCTGCCGTGCCCGTGGTGGACGTGGAAGTGGTGCTGGTCGACCTGGCCAGCAAGAACGCGGAAAAACTCAATTGGCGCACATCCATCGTCGACCTGATGAAACTGCTTCAACTCGACAGCAGCCTGGCTTCGCGCAAGGAACTGGCGCAAGAGCTGCATTTCACGGGTGACACCAATGATTCGGCCAGCATGAATATCTGGCTGCACCGCCAGGTGATGATCAAGCTGGCGGAAAACGGCGGCAAGGTACCGGACGAACTGAAGAACTAAACACCTGGCGGCGGCAGGGGTATCCACTGTCACCGCTATCCAATCCCGTGGGAACTGCCTATCATGGAGTTCCCATGGCGTCGTGATAGCTAAAACTAATTGAAACTATTGTGACAATCAATTTTGCATATGGAATAAAACCCCTTACACTAGGGTCTTACTGATTCACCACACGAGAGGAAATGACTATGTCGCTCATCAATACCCAAGTTAAACCATTCAAGGCAACCGCATTCCACAATGGCAAATTCGTCGACCTGACGGAAGCGTCGCTGAAAGGCAAGTGGTCGGTATTCGTGTTCTACCCAGCCGACTTCACCTTCGTTTGCCCAACCGAACTGGAAGATCTGGCCGATCACCACGCTGAATTCCAGAAGCTGGGCGTCGATGTCTACGGCATCTCGACCGATTCGCATTTCGCGCACAAAGCATGGCACGACACCTCGGACGCGATCAAGAAAGTGCAATACGCACTGATCGGCGACCCAACCGGTACCCTGTCGCGCAACTTCGAAGTCATGATCGAAGAAGAAGGCATGGCACTGCGCGGTACTTTCGTCATCAACCCGGACGGTTTCATCAAAGTACTGGAAGTGCATGACAACGGCATCGGCCGTGACGCATCGGAACTGTTGCGCAAAGTTAAGGCAGCTCAATACGTTGCCGCTCACCCAGGCGAAGTTTGCCCAGCCAAATGGACGGAAGGCGCAGCAACCCTGACCCCATCGCTGGACCTGGTTGGCAAGATCTAAGTCTCGATGCAGCACGTAGCAAACAAGTAGTTACCGCGATGCCGGACCGGGCGTCCGGCCCGGCATTCGCCTAAATATTTGTAAAGGAAGAAAAAATCATGTTAGATGCAACCCTCAAAACCCAACTGAAATCCTACCTGGAAAAAGTGGTGTATCCGCTTGAGCTGGTCGCCTCTCTCGATGACAGCGCAAAAGCCCGCGAGATGAAGGAATTGCTCCAGGAGATAGTCCTGTTGAGCGACAAGATCACGCTGGTCGAGCGCCTTGACGCTGGCGTACGGGCCCCGTCGTTCAGCATCAACCGTACCGGCTCCGACATCGGCGTGCGTTTCGCCGGTGTGCCGCTGGGCCACGAATTTACCTCGCTGGTGCTGGCGCTGCTGCAAGTGGGCGGCCACACCATCAAGTTCGACGACGCCGTGATCGAGCAGATCCGCAACCTCGACGGCGATTACGAGTTTGAAACATTTATTTCGCTCTCCTGCCATAACTGCCCGGAAGTGGTGCAGGCATTGAATGCCATGGCCGTGATCAACCCGCGCATCAAGGTCACCACCATCGATGGCGGCGTGTTTCCGAAAGAAGTGGAAGCGCGCCAGATCATGGCCGTGCCGATGATGTTCCTGAATGGCGAGCACTTTGGCCAGGGACGCACGAATGTCGAGGAAATCCTCGCCAAGCTCGACACCAACGCCGGTGCACGCCAGGCGGAAGCGTTGAACAAGAAAGACGTCTTTGATGTACTGATCGTCGGCGGCGGCCCTGCCGGCGCGGCAGCGGCCATCTACGCGGCCCGCAAAGGCATCAAGACGGGCGTGCTGGCCGAGCGTTTCGGCGGCCAGGTGCTCGACACCCTTGCCATCGAGAATTTTATTTCGGTCAAGGAAACGGATGGTCCGAAGTTCGCCATGGCGCTGGAACAGCACGTCAAGGAATACGAAGTCGACATCATGAATACCCAGCGCGCCGCGAAATTGACGCCAGGCAAGTTGGTGCAGATTGAAACGGCCAATGGCGCCATCTTGAAAGCCAAGACCGTCATTCTGGCCACGGGTGCCCGCTGGCGCGAAATCAACGTGCCGGGCGAGAAGGAATACCGCAACCACGGTGTCGCCTACTGCCCGCACTGCGATGGTCCGCTGTTCAAGGGCAAGCGCGTGGCCGTGATCGGCGGCGGCAACTCGGGCGTGGAAGCGGCGATCGACCTGGCCGGCCTGGTGAAGCACGTGACCCTGATCGAATTCGGCGCGGAACTGCGCGCCGATGCGGTGCTGCAACGCAAGTTGCACAGCTTGCCTAACGTGACCGTGATCACGTCGGCGCAAACCACCGAAATCCACGGCGACGGCAAGATCGTCAATGGCCTGAGCTACACGGACCGGGTCAGCGGCGAGTCGAAAAAGGTCGAGCTGGAAGGCGTCTTCGTGCAAATCGGCCTGGTGCCGAACACGGAGTGGCTGAAGGGCACGATAGCGTTGTCGCGCCACGGCGAAATCGAAGTCGATGCACGCGGTCAGACCTCGATCCCCGGCGTGTTTGCGGCCGGCGACGTCACCACGGTGCCGTACAAGCAGATCATCATCGCCACCGGCGAAGGCGCCAAGGCAGCTTTGTCCGCCTTTGACCACCTGATCCGCTCGGATGACGAGGAAGTGGTCGAAGAGTCTGCCGCCAAGGAAGCACTGACGGCGTAACTATTAGCCGTATCAAGAAAAACCGGAACTGCCGCAAGGTGGTTCCGGTTTTTTTATGCATAGAAGAAACTTAGCTGCCCGCGTACAGCGGGTTGCCGGCCACATACACTTGAATCCCATCGACGGGCATGTCCTTCGGCGCGATCTCGGCCAGGGCGAAGACGGTCTTGTTGCTGAAGGTTTGCACGTGCCACGTAAAACGCTGGCCGGCGCGCGCGATGGTGACGGTTTCGCCGTGCGTGACGTTGATGTGGCGCGTGTCGGGCTGCAGGTCGATGCTGCGCTGGGCGGCGGCGTGCGGGGCGCTGCTGCCATAGTCGGCGGCCGTGCCTGTCGGACCGGCCGCGATGGCCGAGGCGGCGAAGGCGGCGCACAAAATCGCCAGGGCGCTGCGGTGGGTGTTCAACATAGTAATCTCCAAGAATAAGCCTGGCGCGGTGAATAAGCGCGCCGTGTTATGGGTAATGGCTGCACCGGGATCGCCGGATTTTGCAACACGGCATCGTAAGCTGTCCTTGGTCGATCTGCAAAGCTGTATTTCCTGTCTATATTTCCACCGTGGCCGCCAGCGGCACGTCCGGCGCCAGGTGGCTGGTCAGCACGATACACTGGCGCGCCAGACGGGCCGGATCGGCCAGGCGCGCGCGCAGGTGCAGCATGGCCGCCGCATCGAGGCCGTTGAACGGTTCATCGATCAGCAGCAGGCGCACGGGCAAGGCCAGGGCCAGCGCCAGTTGCAGTTTTTTATGCTGGCCCAGGGACAAGGCGTTGATGCTTTGCTGCAAGGTCGACGTCATGGCAAACGCGCTCAGCTCGTCGTTCAGCAGGGCCTGGTCGCTGCCCGGATACAGGGCCAGGTGCAGGTCGAGAAACTCGTGCACTTGCAGCCAGGGCAGGGCGGGGGCGTCGCCGCCGCAATAGAACGCTTGCGCGCGGTAGGCCAGCGGCATGAAGCCGCTGTCGATACCGTCCAGGCGGATGGCGCCGCGCGCGGGCAGCAGGGCGCCGCCTGCCAGCTTCAGCAAGGTCGTCTTGCCGGCCCCGTTCGCGCCGCGCAGCCAGGTGATGCCGGAGTCGAATTGCTGGCTAAAACCTTGAAACACGCTGTGCGTGGGGAAGTGGAAATCGAGGTGTTCGATCTGCAGGGTGGGGGACGACAGGTTCAATTCCATAATTCGCTTCCGATGGCGCTCAAGGCAAGGATGGACAGGACGACGAGGGCGACTCGGCCACGCGCCGTGAGGCGGGGCAGGCCGACGATGGCCAGCAGGGCCAGGCTGGCGGTGATGGCGTACACGCTGGTGACGCGCTGCCGCAAGGCGGCGGGATCGGTGGCGTACAGCAAGACGGCGCCTGCCAGCAGCACGGCAAACGGCGGCAGCAGGCTGGCCGTGCAAGCCAGGCGCGCCAAGGCCGTGCTGGCCATGGGCCAGGCGTTCAGCGTGGGGCGCAGCACGGCGATCTGCTCGCGCACGGCCTTGTCGCCCCGGTCCGTCAGAATGACCAGGCTGGCGCTGGCCAGTAAACTCAGCAGTGGCGCGGGCACGAGCGGCGCGCGCAGCAGCCAGGCCAGCATGCTGGCGCCAGCCGTGGCCAGCAGCACGCTTTGCTGCAGGCCGATTACATTGTCATTGCGCCAGAACGGCAGCCAGAACAGCTGGCGCCACAGGAAAACGGTGCGCCAGCGGGGCCGTTGCGGCACATACGCAGTCATCGTTGGCGGGCGCGCCCCTGCTGCGGGCCGCGGCGCGCGCAGGCGCTGCGCCACGATGAGCGTTGTCAACAGCCAGGCCAGCAGCCAGACGGCGATGGTGGCAGCGATGCCGGGTGCGGCAATCGGGCGCAGCCAGGGAGGCGACTGCGCCAGCCAGATGCTGGCCGAGATGGCATAGGCGAGGCCCAGCGGCAGCATCAGCAGGCCGGCCACGGCGACGTCCGCTTGCCAGCGCAGGCGCGGCGGCAAGGGCAGCTGGCGCAGCCAGGCGGCGAGGGGGGCTGGCAACAATCGCTTGCGCAGCAACCAGGCGGGCAGGCATGTGAACAACGCTTGCCCGCCCAGCAGGCCCAGGGCGGCGGGCCAGGGCAGGCCCACGGCGAGAAAGCCGGGCAAGGCGATGACGCTGAGCAAGCCCAGCAAGACGGGGCCGGCCAGGAAAAAGAAGATTTCCATGGAACTGGTCAGGCTGGCGGCAAATTGCAGCAAAGCATGATGGGCCAGGCGCAGGCGCAGAGCGATATAGGGATGAGTACTACGGGGCAAGCGCATCGAGGCAGGAGCGGCAGAGTCAGCAGGAGCGCTGATTCTAGAGCATTTGTGGTCCCGGAATGGGAAAAGCCCTTCGGTTCTAGGAACCAAAGGGCTTTTCTTTTATTGGCGGAGCGGACGGGACTCGAACCCGCGACCCCCGACGTGACAGGCCGGTATTCTAACCAACTGAACTACCACTCCAAGCTCGTATGATCTGTGTTGCTGATCCATGAAGCACTGGATAATTTTCTGTATTGGTGGTGGGTGCTGAGAGGCTCGAACTCCCGACCTACGCCTTGTAAGGGCGCCGCTCTACCAACTGAGCTAAGCACCCGCATACCCAGAAAACTATCCCGACGTTTGTCACCACGTCTGGAAGAGGCACTATTATAGGGGGCGCTTTCCCCCTTGTGCAACTATTCTTATGGGATAAAAGCTTTTTTTTGCTGAAAAACGCAAAAATATTCGGGGCGAGGGAGGGCTGGCGCTTTTTCTGCTTCTGAAATGGGAAAAGCCCTTCGGTTCAGAGAACCAAAGGGCTTTTCTTTTATTGGCGGAGCGGACGGGACTCGAACCCGCGACCCCCGACGTGACAGGCCGGTATTCTAACCAACTGAACTACCACTCCAAGCTCGTATGATCTGTATTGCTGATCCATGAAGCACTGGACAGTTTTCTGATTTGGTGGGTGCTGAGAGGCTCGAACTCCCGACCTACGCCTTGTAAGGGCGCCGCTCTACCAACTGAGCTAAGCACCCGTTGCTTGTCTCAGAAAACCATCCCGACGTTTGTCACCACGTCTGGAAGAGGCGCTATTATAGGACGGGCGAAATCCTTCTGCAAGCGCTTTTTTTCACTTTACTCTGTAATACCCCATTGCGACAGCATCCACGCCATATTGAACGCATTCTCGGCGATGGCGTTATAGCGGCCCGAGGCGCCGCCGTGGCCGGCGCCCATATTCGTTTTCAGCAGCAGGGGATTGCCATCCGTTTTGTACGCGCGCAGCTTGGCCACATACTTGGCCGGTTCCCAGTACATGACCTGGCTGTCGTTGAGGCCCGTCGTCACCAGCATGGCTGGGTAATTCTTGCGCGCAATGTTGTCGTACGGCGAGTAGCTGAGCATGTAGTCGTAGGCCGCCTTCTGGTTCGGGTCGCCCCATTCCAGGTACTCGCCCGTCGTCAGCGGCAGGCTGGCGTCCATCATGGTGTTCATCACGTCGACAAACGGCACGGCCGCATGCACGGCGTGGAACAGGTCCGGGCGCATGTTGACGACGGCGCCCATCAGCAAGCCGCCCGCGCTGCCGCCCTGGATGATCAGGCGGTTCGGGCTGGTCCATTTTTCGCGCACCAGGTAGTCGGCGCTGTCGATGAAGTCATTGAAGGTGTTTTTCTTCTTCATCAGCATGCCGTCTTCATGCCAGGCTTCGCCCATGTCGGTGCCGCCGCGGATATGCGCCTGCGCATAGATGACGCCACGGTCCAGCAGGCTGATGCGGCTGATGGCAAAACTGGCTTCCGTGGAAATGCCATACGAACCATACGAGTACAGCAGCAGCGGCGCGGAACCGTCGAGCTTGACGCCTTTCTTGTAGACGATCCACAGCGGTACTTGCACGCCATCGCGCGCCTTCACCCACAGGCGCTGCGTGGTGTAGCGGCTGCCGTCAAAGCCGCCGACGATTTCCTGCTGCTTCAGCACCGTGCGCTTGCCGTCTTGCATGCTGACGTCGATGACGGTGGGCGGCGTGACGGGCGACTGGTAGGACATGCGAAATTGCGTGGAGGAAAATTCTGGCGTACCGACGGATGTCGCCAGGTAGACGGGGTCGTCGAACTGCACCGTTTTCCAGTTTTTATGCGCGAAATCAAGGATGCGCGCGCGGTTCAGGGCACGGGCCTTTTCCATCACCACCAGGTAGCCCTGGAAGACGTCGATGGACTGGATCACGGCATCCTTGTTGTGCGGCACGACGGGCTTCCAGTTCTGCGGCTGCGGCGCGGACAGCGGCGCGCTGACGACACGGAAATTCTTCGCCTCCTTGTTGGTCAGAATATACAGCTGGCCATCGCGGTGCTCGATGCCGTAGCGGTGGCCTTTTTCACGTTTCAGCACGGATTGAAAGGTGCCTTGCGGCGTGCTCGTTGGCAGCAGCAGCACTTCGCTCGTATCCGTGCTGCGCGCGGTAAGCACAAAGTAGCGATGGTCGCGCGTGCGGCTCACGCCGATGGCGAACTGTTCCACCGGCTCGTGATAGACCTGCTGCAAGGTGCCGCCCAGCGGCAGGCGGAACAATCGGTCCGCGCGCTTGGTGGTGGCGTCTTCCTGCGTCAGCATCAGGGTGGCATTGTCCGCCGCCCAGGCCAGGGACGTGACTCGAGGCATGGTATCGCCCAGCAACTTGCCCGTCTTCAAATCCTTGACATGCAGCTCGTACTGGCGGAAACCCGTCGTGTCGGTGGTGTAGGCCAGCAACTGTTCATTCGGGCTGATGCTGAATGCGCGCACGGCAAAGAACTTCTGGCCTTCGGCCAATTGATTCTGGTCCAGCAAGATTTCCTCAGCCGCCTGCGCATCGTAGGCGCCGTTCGTGCCGACGGGGCGGCGGCAGTGAATCGGGTATTGTTTGCCCGCTTCCGTGCGCGTGTAATAGTAGAAATTGCCCTGGCGCGCAGGCACGGACAGGTCCACTTCCTGCATGCGGCCCTTGACCTCCGCAGTCACCTTGTCGGCCAGCGGCTGGATCGGGGCCGTGACGGCGGCCGTGTAGGCGTTTTCCGCATTCAGGTAATCGATCACGGCAGGATCGGTTTTCTTTTGCAGCCAGCGGTAGTCGTCCGTGACGACCGTGCCGTGGCGCGTTTCCTGCCACGCCGTCTTGGCGGCGACAGGCGCGGTGGCGAGGGTGGCGGCAACGGTGGTGGTGGCGTCGGCCAGCGCGGATGGCGCCAGTGTGGACAGCAGCAGGGCCGGCAGGATGGATAACCAGGCGGACCGGCGGCGCGAAGCGTGATGGGCGATGGACAAGGCGATTCCCTTTCATAGTTGTGTCAGGATTGTAATCTTGCTATTGAGAAAAGCAACCGCCGTGCTTGTGCGTTTCAACTTGCATCCACGGACATTTGCAGTGATACTGTATATAATTACAGTATCCGACAGCATCCCGCCGCGAGGTGCCCTTGACCACATCTGCCCTTACATTGCCTGAAACCCGCCGCTGGATTGCCCACCTGGACATGGATGCCTTCTTTGCCTCGGTGGAACTATTAAAATATCCGGAACTGCGCGGCGAAGCAGTCGTCATCGGCGGCGGGCGCTTGCAGCAGCCCGTGCTGCAGGAAGACGGCACGCGGCAGTTTGCGCGCATGCGCGATTATGTGGGGCGCGGCGTCGTCACCACGTCGACCTATGCGGCGCGCGCGTTTGGCGTGTTTTCCGCCATGGGCATCATGAAGGCGGCCAAGCTGGCGCCCGACAGCATCCTGTTGCCGGCCGACTTCGAGGCTTACCGCGAGTATTCGGCGCGCTTCAAGCAGGCCGTGGCCCAGTTGTGCCCCATCATCCAGAACGTGGGTATCGATGAAATCTATGTCGACCTGACGGAGTATGGCGAGCAGGCGCCGGCCATGGCGGCGCGCCTGAAGGCGGCCGTGTCCGAGGCGACGGGCCTGTCGTGCTCGATTGGCCTGGCCCCCAACAAATTGCTGGCAAAAATCTGTTCCGACCTGGAAAAACCGGACGGTCTCACCATTTTGCAGCCCGAGGATATCGAAGCGCGCGTGTGGCCCTTGCCGGCGAAAAAGATCAATGGCATCGGCCCGAAGGCGACGGCCAAGCTGGAAGCGCTGGGAATAGTCACCATCGGCGAGCTGGCCCGGGCCGACATGGCCATGCTGCGCACGCAGTTTGGCGATTTGTACACGGGCTGGCTGCGCCAGGCGGCGCTGGGCATCGATGACCGGCCTGTACAGACGAGCCGGGAAACCAAGTCCGTCAGCCGCGAAACGACGTTCGAGCGCGACTTGCAGGTGG
This sequence comes from Janthinobacterium sp. BJB301, assembly GCF_002735685.1. Classification (NCBI taxonomy): domain Bacteria; kingdom Pseudomonadati; phylum Pseudomonadota; class Betaproteobacteria; order Burkholderiales; family Oxalobacteraceae; genus Janthinobacterium; species Janthinobacterium sp. BJB301. The sequence continues at coordinate 131,586 of NZ_PDZJ01000007.1, forward strand.
TGCGCGACCGCGCCACCCTGTCGGAAAAGCTGGAAAGCCTGTGCACGCGCGTGGCGGGCGACCTCGACAAGCAATCGCTGGCCGGGCGCACGGTGGGCATCAAGCTGCGCTTCGAGGATTTCAGCACCGTCACGCGCGACATCACCTTGCCCAGCGCCACGGCGGACGCGGCCGCCATCCTGCGCGCCAGCCGCGATTGCTTGCGGCGCGTGCCATTTGAAAAGAAAATCCGCCTGCTGGGCGTGCGTATCTCGACCTTGTCCGATCCGGCCATCGTGACGCGGCAGGCGCCGGCCCAGGCGGAGCTGTTTCCCGCCCTGTAGCGGCATTCCCCACGCATCAACAACACCGCGCCAGTCCGCGCTTTTGACGGCATTCCCGTGTCGAAAGTGTAGAATGGCGTTCCCCTGGCACTACTGAAACAAACGGAAGACAAAAACTATGTGGTTCAAGAATCTTCAGATTTACCGCCTGCCCGCACCATGGGCCTATACGCCAGAACAACTGGAAGAGGCCTTGTCCTCGAACAAATTTACGCCGGCGACCAGCATGGATCTGATGCGCCAGGGCTGGGATACGCCACGCCCGAACGGCGGCCTGGTCCATGTGGTCAACAAGCAGATGCTGATCTTGCTGGGCACGGAAAAGAAACTGCTGCCAGCGACCGTCATCAATCAGGTGGCCAAGGCCCGCGCTGCCGAGATGGAAGAAGCGCAAGGCTTTGCGCCTGGCAAGAAAGCCATGAAGGAATTGAAGGAACGCGTGGCCGACGAGTTGCTGCCGCGCGCTTTCAGCATCCGCAGCAACGTCTGGACGTGGATCGACCCCGTCAATGGCTGGCTGGTGGTCGATGCCGCCAGCCCGGCAAAGGCCGATGAAGTCATCAAGCTGCTGTTGAAAGCCGTCGACAAACTGCCGCTGGAAAGCCTGCGCGTGCAGCGCTCGCCCGTCGCGGTGATGACGGAATGGCTGCAGGCCGACGACGCGCCTGCCGGCTTCACGGTCGACATGGATACGGAATTGCGCGCCACGGGCGAAAGCAAGGCCACTGTGCGCTACGTGCGCCACACCCTGGAAGCGGACGACGTGCGCCGCCACATCGCGGCCGGCAAGCAGTGCACGCGCCTGGCCATGACGTGGAACGACAAGATTTCGTTTGTGCTGACGGAATCGCTGGCCATCAAGAGCGTCAAGCCGCTGGACGTGATCAAGGAAACGGAATCGAGCACGAAGAACGACGAAGAACGTTTCGACGGCGACGTGATGCTGATGACGGGCGAACTGAGCAAGCTGATGGCCGACGTGGTCGAAGCCCTGGGCGGCGAAGCGACGGCGTAAGCGCGGTCATGCTGTGACGAAAAAGGAGCTGCGGCTCCTTTTTTTTCGCCTGTGCAATATGTTGCAACATAAAAAAAGCGCCTTGCACGGTGAGGTGCAAGGCGCTTCTCAGACAAGCTAATTCAAAACGTCAAATTAGAACTTGTAGTTGCCGGTGATGTAGAACGAACGCATCATTGGATCGGCGTAGCGTGGGTCGAAACCAACCTGGTGGCCCGACGAAGCGCGCAGCGACAGCGGTGGAGCACGGTCGAACAGGTTCTTGATGCCTGCGCGGATCGTGGTTTGCTTGTCAAAGGCGAAACGTGCTTGCCAGTCGAACGTCGTGTACGACGGTACTTGCAGGCGGAAGTTTTTCTCTTCTTGCTGGGTCGCCAGGTTATACACGGTAGCGGCTGCATCGGTGTAGCCGTTACGGTAGTTGACGGTTACCGTGTTGCTCAGGCGGCCCGTGTCGAGGGTCGTCGTCAGCTTCATCAGGTTGCGGAACGTGACTTCGTTGGTGTCGCCGAAGAAGTTCATGTTGCTGGTGTAGATATTATCGCTACCGGCTTTGGTGTAGTTGGCGTGCAACATGTGCGTACCGCTCAATTGGGCCGTCAGCTTGCCGAAGGAAAACTTGTGGTTGGCCGACAGATCCCAGTCGATACCACGGTATTCCTTCTTGCCGATGTTGACCGACAGTTTCTTGAACGAGTAGTAGGTGATGCCGGTCGATGGCTCGGTATAAGTTCCGAAGCTCGACGCATACTTGACCGGATCGGCAAATGCCTGCTCTTCGGAAACTTCCGACACGGCATTGCGCAGTTTCACATCCCACAGGTCGGCGCCGAACGAGAAGGCCGAGCTAGGCTCTACGCGGAAACCCAGGGTGAACTGCTTCGATTTTTCCGATTGCAGATCTGGATTGCCTTGCGATACCGCGTTGTATTGCGTTGCTTCTGCGCGGCAAAGTGGCGAACCTGGGTATGGGCAATCAAATTTCTTGGCGGTAAAGCCGGCATTGACCAGTGGCTGAGCAATTTCCAGCATGCTTGGCGCCTTGAAACCCGTGCCGTACGAACCGCGGATCAGCACGGTCTGTACTGGCTGCCAGCGTGCCGATACCTTGTAGGTATTGGCGCTGTCTTTTTTGCCGACAGTTTTGTTGTTCAGCTTGTCATCGATTGCCTTGACAGCATCGTGACGGCCACCCACGGTCATTTCGAACGACTTGGTCAACGGTGCCAGCAACTCGACGAACGCGCCGTAGGTGTCGCGGCTCATGTCGTAGGCGGCCTTCGTGTTGAAGTTGTAGATGTCGTCGCCGGTGGCATTGCTGCCTGGCGATTGCTCATAGGTATAGGTGCGGTAGTCGCCACCGATACCCAGGCTGGCCTTGCCGCCTGGCAAGGAGAACAATTCACGCGAACCGTGCGTATCGACGCCGCGCATCGTGGTCGATGCGGTACGCACCGAACCGACGAATTGCGCGCCAGCGACTTGCGCTTGCACGGATGGCTTTTGCGTCGCTGCAAACGGGTTGAAGTCTGGATTGGCGAGGATGTTCTTGAACTCCTGGCTCTTCTGGTAACCGCCCGTGTAGCGCTCGTCGATCGAGTTTTGCGACCAGGTCAGGCCGCTTTCGAAGTTCCACGCGCCCAGTTCGCCTTCCACACCAACGACCATGTGTTTGGTTTCGGTGATGGTGTTGCTGGCGCGCAGGCCGAAGTCGGTGCTGCGGTAGTTGGCGGTGATCGACTTGATGTCGGCACGTTGCGCTGGCGTCAGGTAGGGCGATACATAGGTGTTGTACAGCGCGCTGCCCTTGGCGATCGAAATCGGGATCGGATTGGCGGCGATACGCGCCGTCAGGTCGTAGCGCGAGTAGGCCAGTTCGGCGAACGCGTTCAGGTTGTCGTTCAGCTTGTACGTAGCTTTGGAGAACAGGCTGTCGCGTTTCGATTGCGGTACGACTTCCACGGTGGAGCCCGTGTCGAAGCCGCAAGCGCGCGCGTTGCTGGTCGTCGTGTAGGAGTCTTCAGGGCACTTGCCATTCATCGCCAGGTAAGGCGTAAAGGCTGTCGATTTAGCACCGCTATTGTAGGCAACAGTGGCGCCTGCTGGCGAAGCCGAGGTGCTGGTGCGGTCCCATACGTAGTTGTTGCCGTTGCGGCTGAATGGCACATATGAGGTAGCGGCGAACTTGCGGTCGGTGGCGCTCAGTTTCGACTGCTCGTCGTGGCGGTACGACAGCAGCACGTTGAAGCGGTCTTCGTCCAGGTCGCCGAAACCGTAGGTGACGCTGGTATTCCAGGCGTTGCCGCCTTTGTCTTCCGGACCGCCATAGGTGGCTTCCAGGGTGGCACCTTGCTGGTTTTTCTTCAGGATGAAGTTCAGTACGCCGGCAATGGCGTCCGAGCCGTACAGGGCCGAAGCGCCGTCGGTCAGGATTTCGACGCGCTCAACGGCGCTCATCGGAATGGCGTTCAGGTTGACCGTGGTGCCGGAGCCTTGTGGCGCGATGCGGCGGCCGTTCAGCAGTACCAGGGTGTAGGACTCGCCGATACCGTGCAGCGATGCACTGGTATTGCCGCCCGAATCGGAGCCGGCAGCAACTGCGCCGATGGTGAAGCCTTGCATGGCTGGCAGGGCCTGGATCAGGTCGGCTACCGAAGTGGCGCCCGATTTGGCGATCGCTTCTTGCGACAGGCGTTGTACAGGCAGGGCGCCTTCGACGGCGATACGTTTGATACTCGAACCGGTAATTTCAACTTTTTGAATTGCTTCGTCCGCCATGGATTGGCCAGAGAACAAGACGCTACCTGCCAGTACGGTCAGGGCCAGGCGTACGCTGCGCACGCCAATTTTTTCTTTAAATGCCATTATAACAATTACTCCGTAGTAGTTTTAATAACGACAAGCAGTACACGAGCACCGCTCAAGCCATCGGATGGATGGCCAGCGGAGGCGTGTACGGTAGGCGGAACCACGTCTGGGGGAGGTGGAAGACTACTTAGCGCAATATTGTTATAAATGCACTTCTTACTTGTCGAGGCAAACATTATGTCGTCTCAGCAAGAAAAAATGCACCTCAACCGTGTCGGATTTGGCAATAAATTGTGGATACAGAAGAATATTTAATTTAACTGTTAAATTGCAGTTTTATATTTATATATATCGTCGTTTTTAAAAATGATCAATGGTGTTTTTTTACAACATAAAATTATTCTATTGGCAATTCGATGTTTTACCTACAATAATTCGAGAAAAACTATTGCTTTGCAGAATTTATGAAAGGTAAAAAAACGTAAAAAAAGCCCGTTAAAACGGGCTGGTGGAATTGTGACAGAGTGTCAGTCAGACCGTGTGCCGGTCCGCTTGCCGCGCCCCGTCTGCCAAACGCTTACAAGGGTTGGAACACGCCGGCGGCGCGATTCTTTTGCACATTGTCCCAGGCGAAGATCTGGCCATTCATGGCCACATATACGCCGGCTGGCAAGGTTTGCGCCACACCGCAGGCAAAGCCCAGGTTGAACAAGGCATCGGAGTTGTCGATTTCGTAGGGAATCATGGCGCCCGTCAAGATCACCGTTTGCTGCAGGTTCGCCGCGCCCAGCACTTGCGCCGTTTCGCGCATGGTGTCGGTGCCATGGATGATGACGATGGCTTTTTCCTGTGCCGCGCGGCATGAGGCCAGCACGCGCTGGCGGTCCGCATCTTGCATGTCGAGCGAATCGAGCAGGGGCAGTTGCTCCAGCGCCACGGGCGCCGTCATGCGCGCACGGGCAATCGCTGCCGGCAAATGACTGTCGGAAAAGCCCAGGGTACCGTTCAATTCGTTGTAGTGTTTGTCGAAAGTGCCGCCAGTGGCGAGTATGCGCAAAGTCATGATGTGGTCACGATGTCAGTGGAGAATGACGCGCATGATAGCGTGGATTGGCACCGTTGCGTGAATGCCGCCGCAGATGGGGCAGCGTGCCTGCCGCCCTGTGCCAGCACCGCATCTGGAAAATTTGGCCATCTGTGAGTACACTGGTTTCTTTGTTTGCCTGCCACCCCGACTCCGTATGAAAGCGCTCGCTCCCGGCACCGTCATTTTTCACCGCCACCGCGGCTACGGGGTGATTACGTCCGTCAATTTGCTGACGGGCTGGATCGCTGCCCGTTTCGGCAGCGAAGCGCGGACCCTGGACCTGAACCTATCGACCGACGACGTGCAATTCGCCGATGGCGAAGCGATCCTGTTTCGCCGCGCGCCGCCGGACCGCATGCCGCACGCGCGCCTGATGGCCATGGTGCGCGAGCTGCACCAGGCCGGCTATCAGAAGCTGTATCTGTATTCCTGGCCCAAGCCGTCCGGCCTGCACTGGCGCTGGCATTTGTTTGCGGGGCCGCGCGACTGGATGCAGCGGCCCTGGCGCGAAGGCTGGTACGGCTCGGGCGCCGATTACAACGTCAACCCCGTGATGGGCTGGGGCGATACGCCGGGCGCCACCACTGGCGAGCTGATCGATGCCCTGGCCCGTTTTGATCCGCAAGGCCTGGCGCAGGCGCTGGGGCGCGACGACGACCATAGCGACTGGTTTGCCCGCGTCTGCGATGCTTTATTGCCCAATTACATGTACAGCCTGGACATGCAGCGTACGCCAGGCGAGCCCTTGCAAGACATGCCGCCCGTGCCGGTCGTCGCCGTGCGCGCCGGCGTGGCACCGTACGGTGGGCCGGACATCGCCTGGCCACCCGGCTGGGCCGGCCTGTGGCGCGGCCGGCACGTGCTGCCCGCGCCCGCCATCCGCATCACGGGCGAGCCTGATTTGTTGAAGGGCTTTCAGCGCTCCTGAGGGGCTTGCCGCGCGTGTTGCAATGCCTCGGGATTGAGCAGGCGCGTGCATTGACCTTGCGTAAAATCGACGATGTTTTGCAAGGCGTAGCGGAAATACAGCTCATAGCTGTCACGCTCGACGTAGCCCAGGTGTGGCGTGGCCAGCACGTTCGGCAGCAGCAGCAATGGCGAGCCTGGCGGCAGCGGCTCGTCCGTGAACACGTCCAGCGCCGCGGCGCCCGGGCGTCCCTGCGGCAGTGCCGCTTCCAGTGCCCCATCGGCGACCAGTTCGGCGCGGCTGGTGTTGACGAACAGGGAAGTTGGTTTCATGCGCGCCAGGTCCTCTTTTGTGACCAGGCCGCGCGTCCTGTCGGACAGGCGCAGGTGCAAGCTCAGCACGTCTGCCTGCTCGAAGAAGGCTACACGCGATGCCGCCGCCGTATCGCCTGCCGCCACGGCTGCCGCGCGGCTCGCTTCGCTGCCCCACACGAGGACGGTCATGCCGAAGGCGCGGCCATAGCCGGCGATCAATTGACCGATCTTGCCGTAGCCCCAGATGGCCAGGGTGCGCCCTTTCAATACCGTGCCGAGCGTGTTGCGCGCCGGCGCGATGGATGACGTTTGCCACAGCCCTTCCTGTAAATGTTGCGCGTACGGCACGATCTTGCGCTGCGCCGCCATGATCAGCGCCCACGTCAGTTCAGCCGGCGCCGTGGGCGAGCCGATGCCTTCCGCGATGGCGATGCCCAGCTCGGTGGCGGCCGGCACATCGATGTGTCCGCTGACCTTGCCCGTTTGCGAAATCAGTTTCAGATTCGGCAGTTTCGACAGCAAGGCCCGGTTGAAACTGCTGCGTTCGCGGATCAGCACCAGCGCATCGAACGGCGCCAGGCGGATCGCCAGCTGGCCCAGGCCCCGCGCTGTATTGCTGAACACTTTGACCTCATGGCCATCGAGTAACTGGAAACAATCGAGGCTGCGCACGGCATCCTGGTAATCATCAAGTATGGCAATTTTCATGGTGGATGGCCGATTTTAGTGAGGATTTGGTAGGGAAATAACAGGATACGGGAAATGCTGAATAGCCTACTACATTAGTCAAGCTATTCTCCTACATTTTTGCGAGAATAGCTGTTTGGCGGGTGTACAATCGCCGGCACTTTTGAAGCTTCCTGATTATAGTTATAGCGCAAACTGTTCTTGCAGCCTGGGAGCATGATCCAGGTAAATGCCGCTGGCGCGAACGCCGCGGCTGACACGACACCAGAGCCCTGCCCGCGTGAACACGCCGCCCGCAGTGAGCCGCAGCCACCTCTCAACGATGCTGCCTGTCTTGCAGAACGACCAGAATTTCTTTTATTGGTATTGGAGGTAATATGAATCAGCCCGTCATGGGTGGCGTCGCCGCACTCAACGTCCCAGCTTATATTAAACAACAGAAACTGATCAACTGGGTGGCCGACATTGCTGCGCTGACCAAGCCAGAGCGCATCTACTGGTGCGATGGTTCGCAAGAAGAGTACGAGCGCCTGTGCGCCGAAATGGTTGCCAGTGGCACCATGAAAAAACTGAATGCGCAAAAGCGCCCGAATTCCTACCTGGCCTGCTCCGACCCGAGCGACGTGGCCCGCGTCGAAGACCGCACGTATATCTGCTCGGCAACGAAAGAAGCGGCCGGCCCGACGAATAACTGGACCGAACCAGGCGAAATGCGCCATACCTTGAACGGCCTGTTCGACGGCTGCATGCGCGGCCGCACCATGTACGTCGTGCCGTTCTCGATGGGCCCGCTGGGCTCGCCAATCGCGCACATCGGCGTGGAACTGTCCGATTCGCCTTATGTCGCCGTCAACATGAAGATCATGACCCGCATGGGCCGTGCCGTGTACGACGTGCTGGGCACCGATGGCGCATTCGTGCCATGCGTGCACAGCGTGGGCGCCCCGCTGGCTGCTGGCCAGGCCGACGTGAAATGGCCGTGCAACAGCACCAAGTACATCGTGCATTTCCCGGAAACGCGTGAAATCTGGTCTTTCGGTTCGGGCTACGGCGGCAACGCCTTGCTGGGCAAGAAATGTTTCGCCCTGCGCATCGCCTCGAACATGGGTTACCAGGAAGCGCAATCGGCCGATAACAATCCCGGCTGGCTGGCCGAACACATGCTGATCCTCGGCGTGGAATCGCCGGAAGGCAAGAAACACTACGTGGCGGCAGCGTTCCCGTCCGCTTGCGGCAAGACCAACTTCGCCATGCTGATCCCGCCGGCAAGTTTTAACGGCTGGAAAGTGACTACCATCGGCGACGATATCGCCTGGATCAAGCCGGGCGCCGATGGCCGCCTGTACGCCATCAACCCGGAAGCGGGCTACTTTGGCGTGGCGCCGGGCACGAACGAAAAAACCAATTACAACTGCATGGCCTCCATGCGCGACAACACGATCTTCACCAACGTGGCGCTGACGGACGATGGCGACGTGTGGTGGGAAGGCTTGACCAAGGAAGCGCCAAGCCACCTGATCGATTGGCAGGGCAAGGACTGGACGCCCGCGTCCGGCACCAAGGCGGCGCACCCGAACGCGCGCTTCACGGTTGCCGCTACGCAAAACCCCGTGATCGACGCAGCCTGGGACGATCCGGCCGGCGTGCCGATCTCGGCCTTCATCTTCGGCGGCCGCCGCTCGACCACCGTGCCGCTGGTCACGGAAGCGCGCAACTGGGTCGAGGGCGTCTACATGGCCGCCACCATGGGCTCGGAAACGACGGCCGCGGCCGTGGGCCAGATGGGCGTCGTGCGCCGCGATCCATTTGCCATGTTGCCGTTTATCGGCTATAACATGAGCGATTACTTCCAGCACTGGCTGGACATGGGCGTCAAGGTGGGCAAGGTCAACCCGGCTGCCCTGCCGAAGATCTACTGCGTCAACTGGTTCCGTACGGATGAGGCTGGCAAATTCGTCTGGCCTGGCTTTGGCGACAATATGCGCGTGCTGAAATGGATGCTCGAGCGTATCGAAGGCAAGGCGGGCGGCGTGGAAAACCTGTTCGGCACGACACCGCAGTATGGCGACCTGAACTGGGATGGCTTGCCATTCACGCAGGAACAGTTCGACACCATCACCTCGATCGACAAGGCCGCTTGGGTGGAAGAATTGAAATTGCATACGGAGTTGTTTGAAAAACTCGCGTATCATCTGCCGCAAGAATTGGCAGATAACAAGGCTGCGCTGGAAAAGCGGCTGAGTGTATAAGTAAGTTAACGTAAAGCGGCACCTGACAAGCGTAGCGAGCGGCAGTGATTTGTGGCTAAGAAGCGCAACCGTACTTTAGTACGGTGAGCATCGCAGGCCGCAAAGCGCGCCACGCAGTAGCTTGTCAGGTGTTGAGAGTTGTAGTGGGGGAGAAACACGCCGGCAAAGACTGGCGTGCGATAAATGACACGCCGGCAATGACTGGGGTGCTAGCAAAAAGAGAAACGGCGCGGATTGCATGAGCAATCCGCGCCGTTTTTTATTGCGCTGCCGTCGTTACTGCTTCAGCAGCGGTCCCAGGTATTTGCCCGTCACGCTGGCCGGATTCAGTGACACGTCTTCCGGCGTGCCCGTGGCGATGATCTGCCCGCCGCCGGCGCCGCCTTCCGGGCCCAGGTCGACGATCCAGTCGGCCGTCTTGATGACGTCGAGGTTGTGCTCGATGATGACGAGGGTGTTGCCCTGGTCGCGCAGGCGGTGGATGACTTTCAGCAGCAAGTCGATATCGTGGAAGTGCAAGCCCGTCGTCGGTTCATCGAGGATGTACAGGGTGCGGCCCGTGTCGCGCTTGGACAGTTCCAGCGACAATTTCACGCGCTGCGCTTCGCCGCCGGACAAGGTGGTGGCGCTCTGGCCCAGCTTGATGTAGCCGAGGCCCACGTCGAGCAGGGTTTGCAGCTTGCGCGCGATCAGTGGCACCGGCTTGAAGAATTCATGCGCCTCTTCCACCGTCATGCCCAGCACTTCCGTGATGTTCTTGCCCTTGTATTGCACTTCCAGCGTTTCGCGGTTGTAGCGCTTGCCGTGGCACACGTCGCATGGCACGTAGACGTCGGGCAAGAAATGCATCTCGACCTTGATCACGCCATCGCCCTGGCACGCTTCGCAGCGTCCGCCCTTGACGTTGAACGAGAAGCGGCCCGCGCTGTAACCGCGTTCCTTGGCTGTCGGCACGGTGGAGAACAGGTCGCGGATCGGCGTAAACAAGCCCGTGTAGGTGGCCGGATTCGAACGTGGCGTGCGGCCGATCGGTGCCTGGTCGACGGAAATGACCTTGTCGAAATGCTCCAGGCCGCTGATCGAATCGTGCGGCGCCGGCTCCGTCTGCGAACCATACAAATGACGCGACAGGGCAGGATACAGGGTATCGTTGACCAGCGACGATTTGCCTGAACCGGACACGCCCGTCACGCACGTCATCAAGCCCACCGGCAAGCTCAGCGACACCTTTTTCAGGTTGTTGCCCGTCGCGCCCGTGATCACCAGCTGCTTCTCCGGATTGCTGGCGTGGCGCTTGGCGGGCACGGCGATTTTCAGCTTGCCGTTCAGGTATTGCGCCGTCAGCGATTTCTTGTTCTTCAAGATCTCGGACAGGGTGCCTTCGGCGATGATTTCGCCGCCGTGCACGCCCGCGCCGATGCCCATGTCGACGATATAGTCGGCCGTGCGGATGGCGTCTTCGTCATGCTCGACCACCAGTACGCTGTTGCCGATGTCGCGCAAGTGTTTCAAGGTTTCGATCAGGCGGTCATTATCGCGCTGGTGCAAGCCGATCGACGGTTCATCGAGCACATACATGACGCCCGTCAAACCGGAGCCGATTTGCGATGCGAGGCGGATGCGCTGTGCTTCGCCGCCGGAAAGCGTGTCGGCGCTGCGGTCCAGCGACAGGTAGTCGAGGCCCACGTTGTTGAGAAATTTCAGGCGCGAAATGATTTCCTTGACGACCCTGTCGGCGATCTCTTTCTTGGCGCCCGTCAGTTTCAGTTTTTCAAAGAATTCCAGCGTCTCGCGCAGTGGCTTTTCCGCCACTTCATAGATGGCCCGTTGCTGCTTGCCCGTGCCGACCTTGACGAAGCGCGCTTCCACGCGCAGGCGCGCGCCATCGCATGAGGGGCAGCATTTTTCATTGATGAACTTGGCCAGCTCTTCCTTGACGGCCATCGAATCCGTCTCGCGGTAGCGGCGCTGCAGATTGTTGACCACCCCTTCGAACGTGTGTTCCTTGATGACGGTGCGGCCCCGTTCGTTGACATAGCTAAACGGAATCACTTGCTTGCCGGAACCGTACAACACGGCTTGCTGTGAGTTCAAGTCCAGTTGTTCGAACGGCATGTCCAGGTCGAACTCGTAATACGCGGCCAGGTTCGACAGCATCTGGAAGTAAAACTGGTTGCGGCGGTCCCAGCCCTTGACGGCGCCGGAAGCGAGCGACAGGTTCGGGAACGCGACGATGCGTTTCGGGTCAAAGAATTCAATGTGTCCCAGGCCGTCGCATTCGGGGCAGGCGCCCATGGGGTTGTTGAACGAGAACAGACGCGGTTCCAGTTCCTGCAGGGAATAGCCACACACATTGCAGGCGAACTTGTTGGAGTACACGTGTTCCTGGGCGGTATCCATTTCGTAGGCAATGGCGCGGCCATCGGCCAGGCGCAGGGCCGTCTCGAAACTTTCCGCCAGGCGCTGCTTGATCTCCTGGTTCACCTTGACCCTGTCGATGACGACGTCGATCGTGTGTTTTTCCGTTTTCTTCAGTTTCGGGAGGTCATCGACTTCATAGATCTTGGCCGCATGCGTGCCGCTCTGTACGCGAAAGCGCACGAAGCCCTGCGCCTGCATCTGCTCGAACAGGTCGACATGTTCGCCCTTGCGGTTGGCGACGACGGGCGCCAGTATCATCAGCTTGGTGTCTTCCGGCATGGCCAGCACGGCATCGACCATTTGCGATACGGACTGGGCCGCCAGCGCGTTTTCCGGGTGGTCGGGGCAGTAGGGCGTGCCCACGCGCGCATACAGCAGGCGCAGATAATCGTGGATTTCCGTCACGGTGCCCACCGTCGAGCGCGGGTTGTGCGAAGTTGCCTTCTGTTCGATGGAGATGGCGGGGGATAGGCCCTCGATCAGGTCGACGTCGGGTTTTTCCATCAATTGCAGGAACTGGCGCGCATAGGCCGACAGCGACTCGACATAGCGGCGCTGCCCTTCCGCGTACAAGGTGTCGAAGGCCAGCGAAGACTTGCCGGAGCCGGACAAGCCGGTAATCACGATCAGCTTATTGCGCGGCAAATCGAGATTGATATTCTTGAGGTTATGCGTGCGAGCGCCGCGAATGCGGATCTGTTCCATGTGATTGCCTTGCTTTCAGTGAGTGGTGCGGCCGGCGCATTGTGCCTGGGTGCGGATGAGGAGCCACAACGGGTCAACCTGTAACTATAGCCGGGTTTTGCTCTGCATGCCTGGGGCAGCCACGGGCGGATTGCGCCGCCAGGCGAACGTGCCCTGACAAAGTTTGATACAGATGCGTGCAGACGTTTAAACACTGTATATAATACCAGTATTCAAGTTTCTTGTTTTCACCTGCCGTGAAAAAAACGTGCTGCCGCACGGGAGAGGGCGTCCGCCAGAAAGCGGGTGCTTTGCGCCGCGTGGTCGCTTATAATCCTCGTTTAGTACACTAAACTAACGCGCGGGACATCGGCTCCCGCCGTAGTTCATCAGGAGTTATTCATGGCATCAGTCAACAAAGTCATCATCGTCGGCAATCTGGGCCGTGACCCGGAAATCCGCTACATGCCTAGCGGCGACGCGATCGCCAACATCGCCGTGGCCACTTCGTACAAATCGAAGGACCGCAACACGGGCGAACAAAAAGAATTGACAGAGTGGCACCGTATCTCGTTCTTCGGCCGCCTGGCGGAAATCGTCGGCCAATACCTGAAAAAAGGTTCGTCCGTCTACGTCGAAGGCCGTCTGCAAACCCGTAAATACACGGACAAGGACGGAGTCGAGAAGTACGCAACCGACATCATCGCGGAACAGATGCAAATGCTGGGCGGCCGTTCCGGCATGGGCGGCGACGCCGGCGGTGGCGATGACAGCTACGGTGGTGGTGGCGGCTACGAAGCCCCGGCCCCGCGCCAGGCACCGGCTCCGCGCCCAGCCCCGGCACCGGCGCCACGCCCGGCACCGAAGCCAGCACCGAACTTCTCGGATATGGATGACGACATCCCGTTCTGAGACCTAGCATTTCTGATTCTGTAAACTACGCCCTGCAAGTCTTTGATTTGTAGGGCGTTTTCCATTGTTTACTTCTTATGTTGACAGTCTACGGTTTTCTCTTATAACCTAGAATCAACGAATGTAAACAAGGGGGCAGGTTTGGCTGCACGATACGCTGTTCGAAACGTCGATATGGGCAATGGCGAGCGCATGCCTCTGCTAATTGATGTATCAACAGGATTCGGGGTATTCGAGCCCACCGCTTGGGCCCTATCGCTTCGCTCTGCCCTTCTTGAGGTCAACACCATTGCCTTGGCACTGAGCGCCGTTTCCTTCCTGTATGAGACCCTTGCCCAGTCCGGCGTAAATCTTATGGATAGGGTGCGTGACAATGACCTGCTTTCGCTGGCTGAAGTCGAAGGATTAGTGGCCCGTTGTAAATACGATAAAGTTTCTTTGCGTGTCGCAGACGAACTCGCGGATGCCTCTAATGTATCGCCTCATCGTAATGTGTTGGCAAAGAACAAGGCAGCGCACTATGACGTAGAGACTGTTATGAGCAGCACTGCTGAAAAGCGACTGCTTTACATCGCCAAGTATCTTGATTGGCTGGCTGACTATGCATTTTTATCGCGTATTCCGCCCAATCGCAAAGAGTTTCGTGGAGTTGCAGCGCTTGTCGTCGGTGCGATTCGGGCACGCACGCCCAATGCACCTCCTCCCAAAAAGAAAAAGGGCCTGACGAAACAAAGCGAAGAGCGACTCTTGGCAGTCATTGAACCCACTGCGCCTGAAAATCCTTGGAAGAACTCCTCCATTCGGAAACGAAGCCGCCTAATCGTTCGTTTGCTGCGTGATTTAGGCATCCGGAAGGGCGAATTGCTGGGGGTGAAAATTGAAGATATCAACTTCGCCGATAACACGTTGTTCATTGCAAGGCGACCCGACGACCCGGAAGACCCTCGGAATCGCCAACCTGAAGCGAAAACGTTGGAGCGAACGCTGCCGATGGGGGATGACTTGGTCGAATTACTGCGGAACTACGTCGACGAAGACCGGGCGGATATTCCAGGTGCACGCCTCCATCCGTTCTTGGTCGTGGGTCGCGGCGGGATGCCGTTGGCTCTAAACTCCGTTGACCTTATGTTTAAGACATTGCGGGAAAAATTTCCCGAATTAGGGCCAGTTTCCGCCCATATATTGCGGCATACCTGGAATGACTCGTTCTCTGATTTTGCAAAAGGAAGGATGTCCGGGGATGAAGAACGAAAAATTCGGAACTATCTAATGGGCTGGTCGAAGAATTCCAAAATGGCGGCTAACTATACAGCGCGATTTGTGGAAGAGGAAGGTCGGAAGGCATCGCTGACAATGCAGAACGCTATCTACAGAAAGGTGAATAAGTGAGTCAGAGCGAATTCGAATTCTTGGATACTGCGTCAGAAGAGGCTGCTTCAGCACGACATCGGCAAGAGGCCTGGGCAAAACTCGAAGAGGAGTTGCCTGCGGTAATAACTCTGAAAAGCAAAGCACGCTTTGACCCTCGTCCGATGAAGTGGTTTTTTGTGGATGGCGTGTCGCAGATATCGATGAACTTCGAGACTCTACCCCCTAATCTGCTTCCGCTCGTGTTGAGTCTAAAGCGAGTTTTGATTCACGTACTTGAGGAAAATTCTCCTTCGTACGCGCGAAATCTATTCCGTAGTTTCCGTCAGTTAGCCTTAACGATTGCTGAAACGGCAACCGAGCCTGTTTTCGTAATCACAGAATGGCACATTTCCAGTTTCATTGGCAAATATGGCTTAAAAGACGAGCAAGGTTCGGCCTCACAGCTCGGTGCGCTTATCGGGAAATGGTCAAAATTACAATACGAAGGGGTGTCTCCGGATGCTGCTCGATTATTGGCTAACACCAAGAAGAAGGGCAATTCAAAGGGTAAATCGGTTCGAACGCTAGACCCTGTAGATGGGCCTTTTACTGAGTATGAACTTCAGCAAATCGTGAGTGCCCTGAACAACGCGTATGCCTCTAGCCTCATCGAGGAACAGTATTTTTTCCTGACTTGGTTGGCCATCCTGACTGGCCAACGTATTTCACAATACTGCGCGCTGAAAGTGAAAGACTTGGTTCGTCATGTGGACGAATTTGGCGATATTTCTTATGAACTTAGCATACCCAAGGCCAAACAGCGTGGAGAAGTCATTCGCGATTCGTTTTTGGTACGTGGGTTGGTAATACAGTTCGGCGAAGCGCTGTGGAATTATGCACAAGGCGTGAAAGCTATGTTCTACCTTGACGGAGAAGCGCCATTGTTCTCGTCTGACGTAAAACATCGCCCGGGGTATCAAATTGGTACCGGTTTTGAGTGTCACTGGAATTCCACTGAACTTGCTGCATATTTTAGCGCGGCGGTAAGTGCAATTGCTCCCGTTAGCCCAAGGACCATGGAGCCCATGAGGCTCGCTGTGGGGCGCTTCCGCGATACGCTCGGGACACGCGCCGCTCAAGAGGGGTTTGGCGAGTTAGTGATTGCGGAAATCTTGGGGCACAGCGATACGCAAAACATTAAAGCGTATGTAGCTGTAATTCCGGAGATTACCTCAAGGCTGGATAAGCTGCTCGGCGGCGACCTTGCGCCAATCGCGAACGCATTTATGGGCCGAGTTCTGCCCAAACACGAAGATGCAACTCGTGCCGACGACCCGTCCAGCACAATCAAGGATTACCGCCACAGCAAAGAAGGCTTTGGTAGCTGTGGAAGCAAATACGACTGTAAATTTAGAGCTCCTATAGCGTGCTATACCTGCTTCTCTTTTGAAGCGTGGCTCGACGGGCCGCACGAGAAATTACTGGAGCACCTGGAAAAAGAACGTGAGCGTTTGTTCGTGACGTCTGGCCCCAGAGTGGCGGCCGTGAACGACCTAACGATAGCGGCGATGCGTTCAGTCATTCGTGAATGCAATCGCATGAAGTCCGAAATGAGTAAGGAGACTACAGGTGAGTGAAGATACGGTCTTCGTATTTGTCCCCCGGGCAGAGCTCGACAAGCGGGAGAACCTGAATTTGTTCGTTCAGCATTGTCGCACTGAGCTGAGCACGTTTGGTGCAAACCTACCCTTCGAGGAACCAATCTGGGACATTAGCGATACCGTAAAGCTGAAAGGGCGGACCAAAGCAGTTCGTGTGATTTTTTCCAGCTATCCGGCTGCGAGAAAAAAAGCGGAGTTGCCAACTATATCCCCTTTATTCTTGCCATTCGCAAAGGCCTATTTTCGATATTCGTATAGCCGTCGCCCATCAGCAGCTTGGGCCAATAGGCTCACGGCATTGCGGGTGGTAGACCAAATTTTGGGAACGCGAGGGCTTTGGGGCCAGGTTCACCTCATCACGCATGACATACTTGACGATGCTCGCAAGCTCCTTATTGCAGACTACAGCAACGATGTGGCAGCCCAATGTGCCGGTGAAATTGAATATCTTAATGATTTTTTGATTGAACACGAATTTACACAAGTAAATACTAAGTGGCATAAGGGCATCAAACGAAACCGTGACAATATTGCACGCGTAGGTGCAGTTGCCGACCTGGCCCGCAAAGAGAAAATGCCCTCGGCTCGCGCCATAGAAGCCATGGCGCACGTTTTTGCCAATGCAAGCCAACCTGATGAGTTGTACATCGGGTCTACTCTAGCGCTCCTGCACTGCGCACCGCAACGCATCAACGAAACGGTGCGGCTTGCCGCCAGTTGTGCGGTAGAGGCACTCGATTCCAACAACGTTCCACAATTCGGCCTTCGCCTCCCGCCCTCCAAAGAATTTGAAGATGGGATTCGTTGGGTTGTGCCGACTATGGCTGAGATTGCGAAAAAGGCAGTTTCCAATCTAATTGAGGTTTCGGCTGAAGCTCGCAAGATTGCTTTGTGGTACGAATCTCACCGTACTAAGGTCTACCTTCCTAGACGCTTTGAGCATCTCAGGGCAAAGGAATTATTAACCCTATCGGAGATAAGCCAAATCCTGTGGGGACTCGATAACCCCGTTAATGCCAAAAGCTGGTGCAACGGTGCAAAAATCAAGGTGGTCGGCTCTCGCACGGGACTCTACTCATTCGCGGCGGTTGAGGCAGCTATTGTCTCAAGGCTGCCTGTAGGTTTCCCCTATGCCCAGCCAGGTTTGCTGTTTAGTGAGTCTTTGTTCTGCTGCCGCCGGTTTGAGCTGGACGCGACCCTAAACACCTACCAGTGCCTCATTGACTATGTAACTTCGGACCAAATCTCCGCGCGAATTGGTGAAAGCGGGAGTGTGGTCGCTACAATTTTTGAGCGTTTCCAACTATCTGAAGACGACGGGACGCCGCTTACTATCCGTTCGCACCAGATGAGGCATTATTTGAACACCCTTGCACAGTCGAACGGTGCGAGCCAGCTCGATATAGCAATGTGGTCAGGCCGTGCTGACGTCAGTCAAAACACCACTTATGACCATGTATCGAGTGAGGAGCTTCTCGCAAAGGTACGTGAAATATCTGCGAGCGCGCAGGCTGATGTGTTTGGCGGAGATTTGAATGTCAGAAAAATCCGGGTTGTAGTTCGCCGAGACGACATCACCGGAATCCTGCGAACCAAATCTGCCCATATCTCGGACTACGGCATGTGTACGCACGACTATGCGTCTTCGCCATGCGAGATTCATTTGGATTGTCTTAACTGCAACGAGCTGGTTTGCGTCAAGGGCGATAACGTAAAGCTCGCTAACCTTATTCGCTTCAGGGATGAAACGCAAATTCTTGTTGCTAACGCTGAAGAGGCCGAGAAAGACTTTATTTACGGCGCTTCCCGTTGGGTGGTGCATCAGCGCCAGACTTTGAGTCACGCGGAGAAGTTAATACAGGTTTTGACGGATTCGAACATTGCCGACGGCGCAATAGTGAAGTTAACCGGGCTGCGGCCAGCATCGCGAATTGACCAAGCGGCGGCGGCTCGTGCTGAAGCGAAGGTGGTTTCGATTTCTCCTCGGATGAACAAATTGCTGGATAAGGTGAAAAATCGTGGCTAAGCCAAGGGGCAGGGTTATCGATGGCGGTGTCATCGAGGTTATTGAGCACATTCTGGACAAATGGTCCGGAAAGCTGACATGGGATTTGCTGATTGCAGCCGTCAAGGCTGCTATTGCAACTGAGTACACACGGCAGGCCCTGTTGAACCATATGCGAATCGCCGAAGCATTTTCGCTTCGGAAGATTTCGCTCGCCAAAGAGCTAGGGCGGCCAGAACCTCAGGATGCGCGGACTCAGGCGCTTTTGAAGACCATCGATACGCTTAAAGCCGAAAACACACGGCTCGAAAACGAATGTGCTGGGTACCGGGCGAAATTTGTGCGCTGGACGCAAAATGCCGTGATTAAAGGCCTGACTGAGGCGCAGCTGGATGCCCCCTTACCACCTGCGGCTCGTGACTCCACTGAAAAGAAAGTTATGTCGCTGAGTAGAGGCAGGAAGGCAAGGATTGACAAGTAAAGGCAATGGCCAGCAAATAGCTGACCCTTGCCGTCAACCTTCGCGTTCAATCTGTTCGCAGCCAGAATCCCTTTGGCCGTAGCGGCTGTATTTTCGTTGGAACTGAAATCAACGACAAGGGGGACATCGTTGATGCCAAATCCTATTTTGTCGTCAGGGCCAAGCGATTCGTGCGCTCGGTGGAGCTCCACCATCATTACTGGCGGTGGAGCTTCAGGATGACGAAGTGGCTCAACTACGAAATGCCGACCAGGTGCTGGCTGCGCTTCTTCGTGCTTGTCTCATTAAGTTTATAACTTGTCGCACGGTCGTATCTCTTCCCACATATTGCAGCAAACTTCGAAGGAAATATGAGTTTTTGTTATTGAGATAAAAGAAAAAAGAGGCCAACTTCCTGATGTAATCTCCTCTTTTCTAGAGCCTATTACATCGACAACTTCGACAGAAAATATTGCCCTTCTTGCCTGTTTCATCAAGTTTATAACTTGTGGTACGGGGGTGTTAACGTCAAGCCCGGAAAAATTACAAAAGTCAGCTATCAACATATTGTGGATGCGAGTTTGCTTTCTTTCTTCAGCATATTTAATTGTGGCATTCATTACTGCCTTCGCTTGGGACGAAATTCCTGCAGTATAAAGCTTATATGTGGTTTTTATGGTCATTGTTGCAATTTACTCGGCCGATCGTCCGCATCTGGTTGATGCTTTAGCGGGCAACTATATTGCTTGGAATTTGCGGCCTTAACGATAAGACACGTCCCTGCTGGGACTGTTGATAAATGCAATGGCTCCTACCGAATGCCTCGCCGTTAGAGTTCAGAAATGCGTTGAGTGAGAAGAGCGCATCCAAGTTAGAAAATGAAATGTCAATTCTACGTTTTTCGTAGAGATTTTTCAAGCTGATCCTACGATTATCGTAGGATGGTGATGAAGCAACCGTCGACAGTATTCGGCAAACGATTGAAAAGCGCACGGCAGAGACTCGGTATCCCTCAGGACCGGCTTGGATGGGCGATTGGATTGGACGAGCACACAGCCAGCGCTCGTATGAGTCGGTACGAAACTGGTATCCACGAGCCCCCCTACTCTTTGGCACAAAAACTGGCAGAAGCTTTGGGTTTGCAGGTTGCGTATTTTTATGCAGATGATGATGCGCTTGCTGAGTTAATTCTGAGGTGGGGGACGTTAGGACAGATTGAGCGTACGCGACTGATGAGTTTGCTCAACACAGAGTTTGGTGACTGTGATGATTAACTGGCTTGCTTTCGACTCTTGCGACACCGTTCTGCGTTTTTATCCATAAATCTTGTATTTAAGGCATTCTAAGAGATCGGCAGCGATCACCTTTGACAACCTATTGCCCCCGTCATTGCTGGCTAGTCTAAAGCACAAGTTCCACGGTAAGCCCCCCACGCCACTCACATACAGCTCTTTATTCTCGCTATTGAAGGCTGCAAACAAATAATTGTAGGCAGCGATCCAGTTGACAATCGACGTCATTTCACCTCAGCAGGCTCAGCCTCCAGCATGTCCGGCTGCTGCACGGCGATGGGCTCAATGAACCTGCTCAGTTCTATCTGTTGTTCCACAAGGAATGGAGCATCTTTCACCTTGTCGTAAAGCTTCAAGAGACGCTGTTCAGCGCGACTCAAGATAATGCTGTACAACAGGGGCTGAATCCTCACCTTGTCGTTGTCTTCGGTGCGGGTGCCGCCTTCACCAGCCTCAATCTGATCACCAAGGACGAAGCCATCCACCCGCGTTTCAGGCTGGATATATCCCTTCTTCTTCAACTCTTTCACATACTTCCAAATCTGTTCCTTTTCCTTGGAGCCCAGTGAAAGCTTGGTGGTCTTCAAATCAACGATGACCAGGTGCCCCACGCCCACTTCTTCATGTTCCTCGTTGTAGGAAGGCAGAGAGTAAAAGCCGATACTGCCGTCACCGCGGATCACAAAGTCTGGCCGATTCAACGAAGCCTTTTCAGCCGTACCGTCAAACAACTCACGGATCACGGTGGTCATGCCCTTATTGGACGTGAAGTGGATGGATTCAAACTTATCTCCAAACATCCAAAGGCCCTTGGCAAAGAGCGGCTGGAGTTCTTTGACTTCATCGATTCCAGCAACCTGAATCTTGATCCTCAACTCGTTGATGACTTTGAGCCGGCCCTGAATTTCGTCAAGAACGACCTTTGCCATGCCAATGGTCCACTGGCTCAAAACTTCGTGAAGGGCATCCAGGTCATGCGGATCTTGGTTGTGAAGGATTTCAAGCAGCCCATACTGAGACTTGCTCTTTTCCAGCTTCGCCAGAATGTCTGTCAGCTGCACAATCTCTTGCTCACCAAAATTAGGGCAAGAATCCACGACTTCATTAACGAACGTGGTAACGCGATCCTTACTCAAAAGTGGCAGGGCATTAACCGATTGCCCCACTCGCTCAAGAACAGCAGTACGCTTATCTTCGCGTTCTGCTTTGCTGGAATCAAAAATGATTTTGCGAATGCAGTCCTGGGCCGCCTCGCGGGTTTTCGTCCATGCCTGGTTGTCGTCCTTAAAACCACTCCAGTCACTCAGCACTGCATCTTGAGTATTCAGGTAGTCAGCTTTAACGATGAAGGTAAACCGTTTGGCTTCCGAGGTTCGTCCATCAAGAATGCGTTCGTAGTCACTTCGACTCCATTTGCAATCACCGACAGCACGCCCTTGCACCCACCATGCCAGCCCATGCTGCTTTGTCGTTTTATCAGCCTTCTTGGTGTCGATGTGAAGGATCGTAATCTCACCATATCCCGGTACAACGACCACACTCCTTGAGAGCAAATTAGAGATGTCGTTGAACGTGATTTCACTGCCATTCAGCTTCACCTTGAACGCTGGGTTTGCAAGGAAGCGACTGCCGATTAATTCACGAGCTTTATCTTTCGAGAACATGAGCCGTGGGATATCGCCATTCCCGACAATTTCCGTTCCATGACCAACGACACCTTTATCCGTAAAGGAGACTTCCTCAAGGACCAGTGGATCAGTTGGTGTTCGGTGAACACGGCAGACGAACTCCTGCCCGTTCTTCCTGGAAGTGATCAGGTACTCAGTGGAAAAGCAAAAACTGGCAAAACGTCCTTTACCGTTTTTGCCGAACACAGCTCGCGGCAATCCTTGAACATCGGCCGGCGGCAGCGAAGTACCATCACCAGCGCTGAGTCGGTTGTATGCGATGGTCCGCCAAATGTGCTGGAATTCTTCACGGGTCATTCCATGCCCATTGTCCACAATCTTGAATTGTCTTTCAAGCTCGTGATCAGGCCATGTGATTTTCACTTCCGTTGCATAGGCATCCCAGCAGTTGGCGACAAGTTCAACGATGGCTGTGGCGGGATCAGTGATGATGGAGCCAGCGTAGCTTTCCAAGAAGCGTTCATCGTAAAGAAGTGTTCTTTGCTCCATTTGATTCCCTTACTGATTCTTATTTGAAACCCGAAAAATCCAGGCTTACCGCAACCGTCTCTAGACTAATTTTCTTCTAACCGGATCGGGCCGCTGTTGGCCGACAGCGGCCTTCTGATATCCTTTTTAGCGCATTTAATCAATGCCCGCTTCATCCAACCAAGATGCAAGTCCAAGCTCTTTTGCGGTTTGGATAAAGCAGTTTTTTCCTCGACGGAAGATTATTTCAACTCCGCTGAAATCTTTTCGAGTGCCGCGACATCCTCCTCCGAGGTGTCGCCGGCTTGATTATCTATATATTGTGTGGTGAATATTATGGCGCGTGCAAGTGTTTTGATATGACTCTCTGTGAATCGAAAAATATGCTCATCGGCGTCCGTCTTTGGCCGCTAGCGGCCCATGAGCATAACGAATTAGCAAGCGAGAAAAGTCACGAATTGTCACGGCAACGCGAGTGGCGGCTTCTGCCTAAAGCGGAAGTCGTCCCTGGAAGATTGTATCGTATGGGGTAACAGCCTTACTCGAAATTTTGGATGATCCGGCTGTTCCGAATAGCGCCGTCGTCCAGTTGATGCCTGCGGATATTCCATCCAGATTGGAGCATGCCGCACAGGCCCGTGCGTTGCTGTTTTCTCCCATGGGTATACCCATCAGCGAGCCTTGGCGCTTGTCGCGCCAGTGTTTCGTCCCCGGAAGGTTGGAATCTTAGAGGGCTACAATTCTTCTGAAACTTCTTAGCTGGCTTGGAAAATGCGGCCGCCCGCTAATTGGCCTAGGCTCAGTACTCTGCTACCATACCTGCCATACCTCTTGCGGAGCGATCACTTGACCACCAAGCAGCAGCCGATGTGGGTTTTACCCGCCGAGATCCCTTTCGCTAACCTGAAAGCGGGAGACCTCGAAGAGTGCGTCTATTGGTTATTGGATGCCATGGGGGCTCGCGACCTGGAATGGCGTACGGGCAGTGCCGGCGCAGGCGCCGCGGATGGTGGTCGAGATCTAGAGGCGACGTTTTACCAGTCATCGCCTGATGGCAACATGGAACCTCAACGCTGGTGGGTTGAATGTAAAGGCCGGAGCAAGACCGTTGAGCGCGATGCGGTACAAGCTGCGGTCGTCAATGCGCAGGCGAGACAAGGTCTCGCATATATTGTGATCGTCACAAATTCAGCTTTTTCCAATCCTACGCGCGATTGGGTGAGTGATTGGCAAATCAGTCACCCGATGCCGAAAGTCAAACTATGGGATCGATCAACACTTGAACGCCTTTGCTCGGAGCAGCCTAGTGTAGTTCTCCGCCTATTTTCTAAGGCATTAAGCGTTGAAGGGCAGCTCCAGGCCGCGCGCGAAAGATTTTGGCAGAAGGTCGAATATGTGCAGGTCAAAGCCCTTGAAGAATTTTGGGCGCAACGGGAAAAACTGGAAATCGGTCCTTTCGAACGCATCGCCTTGATCGCCAACGAACTTGCCAACGGTAGTCTGATCGAGCGTCCATGGGGAGCGCACGCGAATTCGGAAGAGCTGCACGATGCGCTTCAGTTTGTTCTACTCAATCTGCCATACCTCTTAGCGCGTCTGATACATGCCGGCGCGGACCAGGAAGCCATCATAGGCATGGCGGCCCATTTGGTCATGCGGTCTCTGCAAGAATGCTCGGCCAATTCGATCGCCACACTCATGCATCTCTGCGCTT
Organism: Janthinobacterium sp. BJB301; assembly: GCF_002735685.1. Taxonomy (NCBI): domain Bacteria; kingdom Pseudomonadati; phylum Pseudomonadota; class Betaproteobacteria; order Burkholderiales; family Oxalobacteraceae; genus Janthinobacterium; species Janthinobacterium sp. BJB301. The sequence goes on from NZ_PDZJ01000007.1 coordinate 155,631, forward strand.
CCCCCAAAGGCAAACTGTTATCGGAAGATGTGCTCGATGTTCTATGGCAACCTATTTTGAATCAAATTTGGGCTGAGCTACAGGACGTATGCACCGCAGACTGCGATCGATTTCACGCAAATAGCCGGCAGGTATTGGTAGCTGGTCGAGATCCGGTTGATACTTACTGGCTCCGATTCGATAACAAGGGAGCTCCACCGGATAAAGGCGATGAACGCTGGGTCCGCCTGGAAAATACCAGGGCTGCGTGCAAAGTTGGGTTCCAAATAGAGGCTGGCTGTAGCTGTCCGCTCTTCGAAATCGATCCCCAGATAAGCAATTTGACGAGCACCCTCGATACGGTAGAACGCATCATCGACTTTCGAGTACGCACTTAAATAGCAATGTTAAAAATCCGATTTGACCGCAGCTTAAAGGCATGGACAGGTCGATAGCAGGGGTTGCTGTTTCACTCAGACCAGGGGAGCCAGTACGCCAGCCGAAAATTCCGTCAGCGTTTGTGGCGCTATCGGATACGACAGAGTATGAGCCGTCGGGGAAATTGTTGGGATAATGCCCGGATGGAGCGCCTGTTCCGCAGCTTCAAAACGGAATGGCTGCCGTCAACCGGTTACATGACGGCACAAGAGGCACAACGGGACATCAGCCATTACCTGATGCACCGATATAACTGGATACGGCCACATCAGTTCAATCAAGGATTGGCACCAGCCGTCGCCGAAGAAAAACTTAACGTAGTGTCCGGAATGGGTTGACCACTACAGTTAAAACCGCTTCGAAGTAGCCATCGCTGGTCCACCGCGGAGGTGATTCAAGTATCCCAAAGAGACCTCATCAAACTCCTGTGGTGGAGCGGCGATGGCCTGTGCCTGCTGGCCAAGCGGCTTGAGCGTGGTCGCTTCATCTGGCCGCAGGCTACCAACGGTTCGGTGGCGTTGACGCAGGCGCAGCTGTCGATGCTGCTTGAAGGCATCGACTGGCGGCGGCCGGAACGGACCTGGAGACCAACGTCGGCCTTGTAAACGACACAAGGCTCACGTAAACTTGGCACATGCTCAGCCCAGCCGACCTGCCCAACGACATCGCCGCCTTGAAGGTGCTGCTGCTCGCTCAAAACGAGGTGGTTGAAGGGCTGCGCGAACAGCTGAACACGCGCGCCGTCGAGATCGAGCACCTCAAGCTGCAGATCGCCAAATTGCGGCGCATGCAGTTCGGCCGCAAATCGGAAAAGCTGGATCATCAAATCGAGCAGCTGGAGCTGCAACTGGAAGACCTGCAAGCCGACGAGGCCGAGGCGGCGCGCGAGATGCCGGCGGCCGACCAGGCGCCGCGAAAGAAGTCTGTGCGCCGGCCGTTGCCCGATCATTTGCCGCGAGACGAAAAGGTGTATGCGCCGCCGGCCGATGCTTGCCCGGCTTGTGGCGGCGGCCTGCGGCCGCTGGGCGAGGACGTGGCCGAGCAACTGGAGTTCGTGCCGGCCAGCTTCCGCGTGATCCGCCATGTTCGTCCGAAACTGGCGTGCTCCTGCTGCGACGCCATCGTCCAGGCGCCGGCGCCAAGCCGGCCGATTGAGCGCGGCATCGCCGGCCCCGGCCTGCTGGCGCATGTGCTGGTTGCGAAGTTCGCCGATCATCTGCCGCTGTACCGCCAGGCCGTCATTTACGCCCGCGAAGGCGTCGACCTCGATCGTGCGCTGCTGGCGGACTGGGTCGGCGCCGCTAGCGCATTGCTGCGTCCGTTGGTCGATGCCATTCGCCGCCACGTGCTGACGGCGTCGAAGCTGCATGCCGACGACACGCCGATCCCGGTGCTGGCGCCCGGCAATGGCAAAACCAAGACGGCCCGTCTGTGGACTTACGTGCGCGATGACCGGCCCGCCGGCGACACCACGCCAGCGGCGGTTTGGTTTGGCTACACGCCCGACCGCAAGGGCATCCATCCGCAAACCCACTTGGCCAAGTTCGAGGGCGTGCTGCAAGCCGATGCCTACGCTGGCTTCAACGCTTTGTTCGAAGACGGCACGATCCAGGAAGCGGCTTGCTGGGCGCACGCGCGGCGCAAATTCCACGACCTGCACGCGGCGCGCGCGACGCCGCTGACCACCGAGGCGCTGCGCCGGATCGCCGAGCTCTATGTGATCGAGGCCGAGATCCGGGGCAAGCCGCCCGACGAACGACGACAAGTTCGGCAAGCCCGCTCGCGCCCGCTGCTCGAGGACTTGGAGCACTGGCTGCGCTCCACGCTCGATACGCTGTCGCGCAAGTCCGACACGGCGGCGGCGATCCTGTACGCGCTCAAGCTCTGGCCGGCGCTGCTGCGCTACTGCGACGACGGCGCCATCGAGATTGACAACTCGGCGGTCGAACGCGCCTTGCGTGGTGTCGCCATTGGTCGGCGCAACTATCTGTTCGCCGGCGCCGACAGCGGCGGCGAACGGGCCGCCGCGATCTACTCGTTGATCGGCACGGCCAAGCTGAACGGTGTCGCACCCGAAACCTGGTTGCGTCACGTGCTGACGCATATCACCGATCATCCCGTCAACCGGGTTGATGACTTCTTGCCTTGGAACTGCAAGCTGCCAGCAGCCCTTTGAGATCACGCCGCTTCCCAGCGGTGTTGTGACTTTCTGAAATAAACGCGACGAAGGGTATTGCGGCACAGGGCTAGGCCAACTTGATTTTGCTAAAAGCTGCGACTAATCCAAAGGGATAACGAAATGGCTGCGAACGACGTCGTCCCTGAACTGACAACTTCCGTAACGCCACCAGCAGAGGCAGGGAGCGGCTGGTTCCGCCCCAGGCTGGGTGAAAATTCCAAATCTCAAAATATTCGTGGGTAGGGTTACCATTCCCGCCACCGAGAAAACGGGGTAGCGCTCGTTTTGAGAGGCCGATTTTTGAAGAACCAGAATTTTTCTGCGTTTCCACACAGCCTGGCCTCAAAGCAGAAGTTCAGCTTGGCGGCAGAGGTCTCCCTAAGCGCACCCTCCCCACACTGTCATTTTCGAAATGTTGAGTGATGAGGAATCCATATATACCTAGAGATCGGAGAATGTAGTGTAGGACGGGAGCGATTCGCATAGCAAAACTAATATGCGGTTTACTTGCACACAGGACACAGATATAGTCTAGGCAACAAATTAGTGCGGACCTGATTGGAGCATTTAGGCATGAACTCATCTTATACCCGTCCCATCAGGCCTGTAATCCTTGTCGTGGACGACACGCCGGATAATCTTCTGTTGATGGCCAACTTGCTCAAGGATAGTTATACGGTCAAAGCAGCGAATAACGGCGAGAAAGCACTGCGCATCGCGCGCGATGCACCGCCGCCCGACCTCATCCTGCTTGACATCATGATGCCTGGGATGACCGGCCACGAAGTGGCGCAGGCACTGCAGGGCGACCCGGCCACGCGCGACATACCCATCATCTTCTTGACCGCTATGGCCTCCAGCGAGGACGAGACGCACGGTCTGGAGCTGGGCGCGGCCGATTACATCACCAAACCGATCAGCCCGCCCGTGGTGCTGGCGCGCGTACGCACCCAACTCAAGGTCAAAGACGCGGCTGACTTCCTGCGCGACAAGAACGAGTACCTGGAACAGGAAGTCCAGCGCCGCACGCGCGAGCTGGGCGCGATCCAGGATGTCACGATCCACGCCATGGCCTCGCTGGCCGAGACGCGTGACAACGAGACCGGCAACCACATCCGCCGCACCCAGCACTACGTCAAGGTGCTGGCCGAACATCTGAGCGAGCATCCGCGCTTCCGCGCTTTCCTCGACCCCGACACCATCAAGCTCTTGTTCAAGTCGGCGCCGTTGCACGACATCGGCAAGATCGGCATCCCCGACCGCATCTTGCTCAAGCCTGGCCGCTTCGAACCCGAGGAATTCGAGATCATGAAGACCCACACCACGCTCGGGCGCGACGCCATCGCCCACGCCGAGCAACAACTGGGCATGGATGTCTACTTCCTGCGCCTGGCTAAGGAGATCGCCTACTCACACCAGGAAAAATGGGACGGTAGCGGCTACCCCGAAGGCCTGGCCGGCGATGCCATCCCGATTTCGGCGCGCCTGATGGCGCTGGCCGACGTCTACGACGCCCTGATCAGCCGCCGCGTCTACAAGGAAGGCATGTCGCATGAAAAAGCGGTTCAGATCATCGTCGAGGGGCGCGGCTCGCACTTCGATCCCGACGTCTGCGACGCCTTCCTGGCCAATCTGCAGGTGTTCCAGCAGATCGCCGCGCGCTACGCCGACAGCGACCACGACATGGCCAAGCAGGCCGCCGCCATCGCGCACACCCTGCCTGCAAAGTGAGCACCGGCATGCGTTCGCCCCTGGCCTATGTTGAACGGCTGCGCCTGCGCCAGAAGCTGGCGGCCGGTTTCTGCGCGGTGCTGTTGCTGGCCTTGGCGCTGGGCGTGCAAAGCCTGCGCACCCAGGACCAGCTAAGCGGCGACATGCAGCACCTGCTCAGCGAGGGCATGATCGGCATCGTGCAAGTCAAGGAAGCCCGCATCCAGCTCACCCGCTTCGAGCTAATGCTGCACAAGGTGGCCAACGCCCCGGACCCTGTTGCCGTCGACGAGGCGCTGGAACAGCTCGACAAGGCGCGCGAGCAGTTGCATTTCGCTGCCGGCGAGGCCCGCGCCACGTTGCTGCGTACCGACAATCAGCAACGCTATGCCATCTTCGAAACCATGCTGGCGCGCGCCGAACGCATCGCCGACGAGGCCATGGAGCTGACGCGCGAGAATCGCAATGCCGAGGCCAACGCCTTGCTCAACAGCGAACGCTTCCAGCAGGCCATGCGCACGGCCGACCTGCAGATGGCCGAGATCGCCGCCGTCAAGGACTCCAACGCCCGCAGCACCATTTACCATATCCGCCAGTTCGCGCTCACCAGCAGCACCCTCACCTACGCCCTGCTGATCGGCGGCCTGGCGGTGGCGCTGCTATGCGCCTGGTGGATCAGCCTGTCGATCAGGCGCCCGGTCAACCGCCTGCGCGAGGCGGTCGATGCGCTGGCCGCCGGCCAGCTCGACAGCGTGATCCCGCACACCGACTACCAGAACGAAACCGGCGACCTGGCCCGCGCCATCGCCAAGCTGCAGGTCGAATCGCGCCAGCTCGACATGCAGCGCTGGATCAAGTCGCAGGAAGCCTCGATCCAGGCCGAACTGCAGCAGGCGGCCAGCCTGGACCAGGCCGCGCAGCGCCTGTTGACGCTACTCGCGCCGCTGGTGCAGGCTGGCCAGGGCGCGCTCTACCTGCTTGACGAAGACGCCGCCGCACTGCGCCTGGCCGCCAGCTACGCCACCGATCCGGACCATCCGCCGGCGCCGCAACTGGCGCTGGGTAGCGGCCTGCTGGGCCAGTGCGCGCAGGACCGCCAGCCGCTCCGGCTCGACGCCCTGCCGGACGACTACGCGCAGATTCTCTCGCAGCTGGGGCGGTCGCGCCCACGCCACCTGCAGGTACTGCCACTGCTGCACGGCGAGCGCCTGATGGGCGTGCTGGAGCTGGCCGGCTTCGACGCTCCCAGCGAATCGGGTCGCGTGCTGATGGACGAGCTGCTGCCCAAGCTGGCGATGTCGCTGGAAATCAAGGCGCGCAGCCACGCGGTGCAGACCATGGCCGCCGAACTCGAAGCGCAGCAGGTGGCGCTGAAAGCCACCGAGGCCTGGTATCGCGGCATCATCGAGGCGGCACCCGACGGCATGCTGGTGATCGACGCCCAGGGCCTGATCATGATGACCAACCCGCAGCTCGACCAGCTGTTCGGCTACCAGGCCGGCGAGCTGGCCGGCCTGCCGATCGAAGTCCTGGTGCCGCCGGAGGCGCACGGGCGCCACGTCGGCTCGCGCGACGGCTTCATCGCGCACGGTACTGCGCGCCAGATGGGCACGGTCGGCGCCGACCTGCACGGCATGCGCAAGGACGGCAGCCGCTTCTCGGTCGAGATCGGCCTGTCGCGGCTACCGGCCATCGCCGAGCGCGGCGTGTGCGTGTGCGCCTCGGTGCGCGACATCAGCGACCGCAAGCTGGCCGAGGCCGAAGTGCTGCGCGCCAAGGAGATCGCCGAGGACGCCACCCGCGCCAAGAGTGACTTCCTGGCCAATATGAGCCACGAAATCCGCACGCCGATGAACGCCATCATCGGCATGAGCCACCTGGCGCTGCGCACCGATCTCGACAAAAAACAGCGCAACTACATCGAGAAGGTGCACCGCTCGGCCGAGAACCTGCTGGGCATCATCAACGACATCCTCGACTTCTCCAAGATCGAAGCGGGCAAGATGAGCATCGAGCAGGCGCCGTTCCGGCTGGAGGACGTGCTGGAAAACTTCGCCAACATGATCGGCCTGAAGGCCGAGGACAAGGGCCTGGAACTGTTGTTCGCCACTCCGGCCGACCTCCCCACGGCGCTGGTGGGAGATTCGCTACGGCTGGGCCAGGTGCTGGTCAACCTCGGCAACAACGCCGCCAAGTTCACCGAGCGCGGCGAGATCGTGGTCGGGGTCGAGCTGGCGGCCGAGGCCGGGGAACAGGTCGAGCTGCACTTCTGGGTGCGCGACAGCGGCATCGGCATGACGCTCGAACAGTGCGAGCGCCTGTTCCAGTCCTTCAGCCAGGCCGACAGCTCAACCACGCGCAAGTACGGCGGCACCGGGCTGGGCCTGGCCATCTCCAAGAAGCTGGTGGAGCTGATGGATGGCCGGATCTGGGTCGAGAGCATGCCGGGCGAGGGCTCGACCTTCCACTTCAGCGCCCGTTTCGGACGCCAGACCGAGGTGCAGCCGCGCCGCATGTTCCACGCCGACGAGCTGCTCGGCCTGCGCGTGCTGGTGGTCGACGACAACGCCAGCGCGCGCGAAATCTTGTCGACCATGGCGCGCAGTTTCGGCTTGGAGGTGGACCTCGCCGACAGCGGCCACAGCGCGCTGCGCACCATGGTCGAGGCTGAGCGCAAAAGCCTGCCCTACGACTTGGTGCTACTGGACTGGCGCATGCCGGGCATGGACGGCGTCGAAACGCTGCAGCGCATGCAGAGCGGCGCCGTGACTCACATCCCTTCTGTCATTATGGTGACTGCCTTCGGCCGGGACGACGCTCAGGAAGCGGCGGCGCTCCAGCAGGTGGCGCTGCCAGCCGTGCTGACCAAGCCAGTCACCCCGTCGACGCTGCTCGAAGCAATCGGCGAGGTACTGGGCAAGGGCGTGGTGGCCGAAACGCGCCAGGCAGAGCGACAGGACCGCAGCGCGGCCGACCAGGCCCGCATGGCCGGCGCCCGCCTGCTGCTGGCCGAGGACAACGATATGAACCAGGAGCTAGCGCGCGAGCTGCTTGAAAGCGCTGGCATCGTGCTCACCATCGTAGGCGATGGGCAACAGGCGCTGGACCTACTGGCTCAAGCCGGGCCCGTCGCCTTCGACGGCGTGCTGATGGACTGCCAGATGCCAGTGATGGATGGCTACGAAGCCACCCGCCGCCTGCGCGCCCAACCCCGCTACGCTCAGCTGCCGATCATCGCCATGACCGCCAACGCCATGGCCGGCGACCGCGAAATGGCGTTGACTGCCGGCATGAATGACCACATCTCCAAGCCGCTGAACGTCACCGCCATGTTCGCCACCATGAGCAAGTGGATCCGCCCGGCGCAGTCGGCATTAGCAGCGCCCCCAGCGGGGCAGCCAGATTCCGCAGGCAAAGTGGTTGCGGCCCTACCTGCCGAACTCCCCGGTATCGACCAGCGCGCCGGCCTGGCGACCAGCATGGGCCGGCAGGACCTTTACCTGCGCATGCTGGTGCGCTTCCGCGACGGCCACGCTAGACTGCGGGGGGAATTTGAGGCTGCGCGGCAAAGCGATGACCCCACAGCGGCGGCGCGGGTAGCCCACACCTTGCGCGGCACCGCCGGCAACGTCGGTGCCAAAGGCGTGGCGGCGACAGCTACCGCACTGGAACTGGCATGCAAAGCTGGTGTAGCCGAAGCCGAACTGGCTGTGCTGCTGACGGCGGTCGAAAACGAACTGGCGCCGGTGCTGCTCGGCCTGGCGGCACTGGGCAACTATACTGCAGCGGCAGAGAACACCCGGGCCGGGGCCATCGCAGCGGCTCCCGCCCTGCCGCCGGACGCGGCCGCCACACTTGCCCAGCTGCGCAAGCTGCTGGCCGACAGCGACACCGCCGCGCTGGATGTGCTGGAGACATTGGAATCGCAAGCCGCCGGCCACCCGCTGGCGCGACAGCTGCGCAAAGTCAGCCAGGCAATTGAACGCTTCGACTTCGACGCTGCGCTGGAAGCGCTTGATGCCGTGGTGCAGCCAGCCTGACAAGCAAGGCCGCCGCGCGATTCGCCTTAGGCCGGGGGCGGCACCGACGGCAGGCTGACAATCAGGGTGGTGGTCTGGAGCTCGTCATCGACGGCGAAGGCCACGTCGCCGTATTGCGCGCGCGCCAGCAGGCGTGCCGAATACGTGCCCAGGCCGGTGCCGCCGGACTTACCGTCGGTGACGAACTTGTCAAAGAAGCGTTCGCGTATCGGTTCCGGGATCACACCCTTGTTGACTATCTCGATGCGCAACGGGCTTCCGGCGTACAGCGTGGCAATGACACGGGTGCGCTCTGGCGCTGCCTCGCAGGCGTTCTTGATCAGATTATTCAGCAGCGAATAGGTCAGCATGGCATCGCCCAGTGCCAGCGGGGCGTCGATGCCGACATCGAAATCGGTGTCGACCGCCAACACCAGCTGCTTACCCGCGTAAGTGGCACGTGCCGTCTCAACCACCCGCCGCAACATGTCGCTGATGGGCAGCGGCGCTGCATGGAGCACGTATTTTCCCGTCTCGATCTTGTACAGCTCGGTGGACAGGTTGACCATGTCGGTCACCTGCAGCATGGCCTGCTCGGCCAGCCGCAAATTCTCAAGCTGTCGGCGGTCCATGTCGGCGGCGTCGATCAGCGACTGCACTATGCCGATGGCGCCGGCTAGCGGTCCCTTGAGGTCGTGCCGCGTCATGGCCTCGACGTCATCGCGCAGGCGGGCGATGGCGAGCATGTTGTCGTAATCGGCTTGCAGGTGGCGGCGCAGCTCGACGTAACGCATGAAGTTGTCGACCCGCAGCTTCAGCTGGGCCGGGTCGATTGGCTTGGTAATGAAGTCCACCGCACCCAACTCCATGCCTTGCAGGCGCGCGGCGTCGTCGGTAAGGGCGGTGACGAAGATGATGGGTACATTTTCTGCGCTGGGATGCTCGCGCATGCGGCGCGCCACTTCAAAACCGTCCATGGCGGGCATCATCACGTCCAGCAGCACTAGGTCTGGCGGCGTGTCGCCACAGCACAAGGCCAGTGCTTTCTCGCCGTTGTGCGCTGCCTTGATGCGGTAGCGGCCCTTGAACACATTGGCCAGCACGTACAAGTTGTCAGCGGTGTCGTCGACCAGGAGCAATGTCGGAGGCAACGGTTCCCTTGATTGTAAATGGACCGCCACCGGTGGCTTGACGATCACATCGTCCACGGGTGTGGCGGCCTGCGGCGCGTCGATGTTCGTTTCCTTATCCGGCGCCGGTGCTGCAACCTGATGCGCCATCGCCCGCTTGATGCTGGTGGCCAGCCGGCCCGCCGTGTAGGGTTTGACTAGCAGGTCGCTGACACCGCTGCTGATGGCCGTTTCGATGCGGCTGCGCTCGGCCTCGGCGGTGATCATAATGAACGGCATGTGCACATGGCGCGGACTGGAACGAATCATCTGCAGTAGGGCGATGCCGGTCAACGCCGGCATATTCCAGTCGGAGATCACCAAATCATAACGCTTGCGCTCAATCATGCGCCAAGCTTCAGAGCCATCGGCTGCGAGATCCACCGATCCGTAGCCAAGCGAGGCCAGTTGGCCAGCCGTGACCTTGCGCATTGTTTCAACATCATCAACCACCAGTATTCTCAGCACTTGTGCCATGTCTCCCCCATGTGAGGCCTGCTACGTGGGGTAGCACACCGTTTCATTTATTATGCGGCATTTTTTTATCGATTTGAAACGAAAGCATTTCAAGCCGTCAAGGTCGGCTTCTGGCCCAGGCTGTATAAAAACGTCAATCGCTGTGACGCCATCATCGATCAAATCCCGCAACTAGCCAAGACGTCACTGGGCAGACGCTTACGCTTCGCCGAATGGTCGAACGTGTTCGGCGACGCCAAGATGACCACGGCGCTGCTGGACCGGCTGACCCACCATTGCCACATCGTGGAGACCGGTAACGAGTCGTACCGCTTCCAGCACAGCAGCATGGCGGCGAAGGGCAGGATCAAGGCGCGGGAACAGAAGCGCAAAGCGGACAAGGCAGACCCGAACGCCGCTGGGGAGGATGAAAGCGAGTAAAAACGAATAATGAACTAAATCGTTTATATCGTTAAATAAAGCGCGAAAGCGGAAGTGGAATTCGTTCCGGGCTTCGCCCTCCACGAATTCACTTTCCATATTTTTGGTACACTTATCCACAGCTACCACTCAAAAAAGCAGCACCCCGCCCTGGGTCAAATTTGGATCGGCGCGGTGGGTCAATTTTAGGTCGGCGCCAACAAGCCGGCAAGCTGCCCGACGACGGCATGCTGCGATACCTGTCGCCGCTGGGCTGGGAGCACATCAACCTGACCGGCGATTACGTTTGGCGGCAGAGCAGGAACGTTGAAGATGGAAAATTCCGGCCGCTTCGGACTGGCGAAAATCCTTAACGTACTATTTTTTCCGAATTCTGTGGGCATCCCAGGAGTGTCTACGATGGTCGTGGCGATTTACACCACGCCATTTGCATGCGGCTGCTTACTGGGCTTTTGGGTGCCTTGGGTAGCCGTGCTTGAGCAACTCTGAGAAGCTAGGTTGGTTGTGCTCCTTCAAAAACTTTAGTGCCTGTTGGATCGAAGGGACATGCTGCCCAGATGCTGCCTGTCCCCATCCGTCTACTATATACAAATTGGGACTACCATTTGGACGCAGTTTGCTATCAACAAACTCGAACTCTTCCACTTGATGCAAATGAGGCCCAGCATACCCGGCATTGTCGATCACCCAAGAAAACTGCAGATACTTCTTTCCGCCCCGAGTTATAACCGAGAAATCGTTGGCGAACGTAGTGCTTTCCGTCGTTCCTGAAATCGCATCCTGCATTACGGCGGTGGTCTTGTATGCGCTATATGGGCCCAGAAGCTCGATCAAAAACCCAGGAATATCACGGGGGTACGGGGTGCGAGCAAGCAGCTGTCCGAGTGGACTATAGATTAAAACATTTACCTGGCCGTCGGGGTGCAGGCTATATATTTGGTTCGTAAGGGTCAGCACTATCTCGCTAACACCGTCCCCGTCCAAATCAACGACCTGATTGTCAACCGCAGTCGATAAGAAAAAGTCTGCTAAGGGAAACGTTGGTGGATATTCCTTGAATCGCTGGTCTTTCGCTTGATGGTAAATTTCTAAGGTTTTTTTAGGCTGCCTATCAAGCAAAATCGTTACAACATCCGATTTATTAGCAGTTGGATCAGGGTTCTGTTCCCATTCTGCCACCGTCCGTCGGTTTGCCTTCAACTCGACTGCAACAGGTTTTTCGAGTTCCTCATATACAGCCATCTTCTCGGCAAGAGGCTTAAACGCATCTTGGAAAAGGCCTGCGCCAAGGCCTATAACGGACAGGACAGCAAGCGTAGCAGTCACGGGCTGCCATACATGATGACGGCAGAACAAAAAACGAGTTGAATTCTGGCACCGCTTAAATTTTTTGGTCTTCCCACAACATTGCATAGCTATCTAACCCTCATCAAGGAATGAACTGTCGACCTGGGAAAGCATTGTACACAACGAATATTTCTAATAGATAACGATGGAAGTAACAGTGCTGCCGGTCATATAATTGGCACCAATGTCGCGTCAGATGGTTACTCGACTAGTCCGCGTGTTCCACTATCTCGAGATATGGACGCCACCCGCGGAATTTCTTCGATTGCTGGTGAGCCAGAGGCAGCGGGCATAGGCGTAGTTCTTCAGGAAGTACTCATCCATTTCCGACAGGTTGTAGGCGGAAATTGACCCACTTTCCCCACGAATTTTCAAGGGAATCTGACTCACGTGAGTAGCACAATTCCACCTGTCTTATCGGAAGGAGATCGGAGTGATTAGCGTGGCACTACTCGGTATCCTCCGGTTGCATAGTGAACATCCTGAATACGAATGAATTTTACAACCTATTTGTAGTGGACCTTAGTTAAAAGACCGATTACTATTCACGGGTCGCTATGCGGCATTGCTTAAGTTTTATTCATTTCTCCACTACCTCTTGCAGCTCGCCTCTTGACCAAGTCGTCTACTTGGACTGACCCCGAACAGTTCGTCTTGCAGTATGTGTATGGCGATGTCCGCCCACCCCATTCCTCTGTACAGACATGCACCGAGTGACGGCGAAACATAAATTGCATCAGACCGCTATTGTCACTTGCTAGCCACAACCTTCACCTGTTTTCTACTGCCTGAATTTTGCTGTCGGCTGACTTCGCTCTCAGACATGGTCGTGTCTCAGGGGGAGAACGTGTGCTGATGTGCCAGAGCGTGAAGTTGCACAATGATCTCGGCAATTAGAGAAAAAATGTAAACAACTGCGTGAAAAAAGGCTATTTGTTGACATTTTTTTGTCTATGATTTCGCAGGAGCCTTTAGTGTAGAGGCTTACAAGGCTGTTTACACTTTTTGTTGCGCATAACCATTTTGATCGGAACACATCATGTCATCAGCAATGCCCTGCACATCCTTGATGTGCAGGGCATTTTTCTTTGGCGCGGCACAAGCGCGCACGTCCAGCGCACAGGCCGAAGCGCACTATTGTTTGAGGGAGCCAAAACCGCTGTCGATACAGTTTACTGCCCGGTGGTGACAAAACGAGAGAATGTCGTAGATGAAAGCTTATAAAATAATCTACGCCGCCCTTTGCCGGTGGCCGGAAGCGTGCATTTTTTGCGGTTCCGAGCGCAGGTCCATCACTCAAGGAGAAACTTATGATTAGTAACACTCAAGTGGTTCATGGTACCGGGTCTTTCAATACCTCTGGCTATTCCCTGAAACGCGCCAGCCGCGATATCGCTCCTGCCAGCAATGTCGCCGTTGCCGCACTGGATATTGCCGCGCTGGAAAACAGCCGCATGCACGGCGCCGCTCCGAAATGCTCGCGCAACAACCTCGAGTGCATCGTTGGCCCGAGCACCGTACTGTCGTCGATGTAATCACTGACTGTGCCCAAGGTGGTGCTAGGCCTAGCCCACCTTGGGCTTTATCCGAGGGAAGCTCAATGAATCGAGAATTAATTGTAGTAACGACCCATGGAACATCCAGTTTTGACATCGGCGAAGACGAGCGCGTGCTCGATGCCCTGGCGCGCAATCATGTGCCCTGGACGGCGGTGGCGACCTATCTGCGCGACCCATCCGGCGCCTATACCCTTTTTCCCTGCCTGAGTGAAACTGGCAGTTCGATTCCGCCGGACCGGCAAGTCTTTGCATTTTTTCAAAGAAATATTGATCCTTTTCTGCACACCAACAACACCTTGCAGGTTTCCCCGCCAGCCAACAATGAAGAAGCCGTTGCTGAATATATCTACGCCAACGGCGCGGCAAAGGGTGGCCCGAATATCCTGAAACGCCTCTCGTCGAACGAGTGCAAGCTGGCCGTGCGCGATGCCGTGGCACAAACGCTGCGCGACACCCTGTCGCCTGGCGACAAGCTGGTGGTCGGCGTGAGTGGCGGAGGCGACAGCAATGCCCTGCTGTATGCCCTGTCGCAATTTGACGAGTTCCCGATTGACATCCATCCGGTCATTATCGAAGGACCGGGCGAGTGGAATTCCGGCGTTCCGCGCGCGCGCGAGCTGGCGCAGGCCTACAATCTGCCGCTGACCGTGGTATCGGAAGAAGAATCGAAAGCGATACTCGGCGCCAGTGCTGGCGGCCTGGGCATCACCGACCGTTTTGCCCGGGAATTTCCCGACGATGACTTCGAATTCCTCGGCACCCTGATCATCCGGCGCGTACTGACGAGCGTGGCCAAATCGCTGGACGCGAAATTCATCGCCACCGGCCTGAATTTCGAAGACTTGCTGGGCGAGATGTTCGCGATCATGGCGACCGAGCGCCGGTTGTTGCCGCTGCCGGCCCGCCCGATCGGCGATGTCACCCTGGTCTATCCCCTGTGGATGACGCCCAAGAAAATCATCGACGGCTGCTTCCCCAAATATTCGTTCTCGAATTACGCCGACCGTTATCCGGGCTATGCGGAGGGGCGCAACGCGTATTATTCGATGGCGTACTGGATGGCGTCGGCATTTCCCGGCCTGCCCGAGAAAATGTTGCGCTGGGCGGCAAAGGAAGGTTCTGCCGGGGAGACGGTGTTCCCTGTGGATGAGGTGCTGGGCTATGAGACGCTCGAGCCCGTGAACTGGGCACTGAGGGAGCGCTTCCTCAGGATGTTGCGCACCACCGCCTAGCCTGCCGGACAACCGCTGGCGCGCCTTGCCCTGGGCATCCTTCGCATTGCCGCGCGCCACGGTTGTTCAGATGCTGTTGATACTCCATTAGCTACCGTTGGGAATGATATGTCCGTCATCAAAGAACACACGGCACACCTGGCTGCCGCCGCCCACGCCCTTGCGGCCATCCGGAACGCCTCGGCGTATGCGTTGATTACGGAACGCGAGGTGGCTGGCAAGATCGCGTGGTCCATGACCTTGCATGCGGCGCAGCAGGCACTGTCGACGGTACAGGATTGCTGCCAGAGCTTTGCCCTGGGCGAAGCGCCCGGCGCCCCGCATTGCGGGGATGAGGGCGTGCACATCGACGCGCATTTCGCTACCCTCCGGCACAGCATGCAGGCGCTCGCCTCGCTCGGCTTGTGGGCCAAGAGCGAGCTGGCGGCACAGAAGGTCCTGTGGTTACTGCCTGCCATGCAGAGCGGTTGCCAGCGCCTCGAAGGCCAGGTGCTGCCGGCGCAGTGGGATTGTCCCGAGCTGCCCGGGCGACCCGAGCAGCTGGAGATCGTCGACTACGTGCGCTATGAGCTGGACCGTGATTATCCGCGCAGGAAATTGCACCAGCAGATTTTCAATGTGGAAGTATGCGCCGGCGAAGTGTGCGCCATGCTGGTGCTGCGATTCCCGGAGTTGCCGGGCGCCGTGGCCGAATCGCTGACCTTGCAGTGCGCGGAAGAATTCCGCCACGCGCAGCTGTTGCTGGGCGCATTGGCGAATGAGGGGGGCCGCATCGGCGAAACGCCGGTATCCCTGGGCATCTGGAAAAGCTGCCGGGCGGCGCAGAATGCGGCAGACTGCATCGGCCTCGAGCAAGTGATCGGCGAAGGCTTTTCGCTGGGTGCCGACCTGTACTATGCGGAGCTGTACCGTGCCATCGGGCGCGCTGATATTTCCCTGCTGCATGAATGCATTTATATCGACGAGGTCAACCACGTGAAGAATGGCCTGGCCAGTTTTCATACCCTGCTCGGTGCGCAGGCCGTGCAGCGTTTGCGCACCTTGGAAGAGTCGTCCAAGGTGAGCGTGATCGGCGGGCGGTTTTTCAATGCCGCCGCGCGCCAGTATGTCGGTTTCAGCGCGACGGAAATCGAACGCCAGCGGGACCGTTCGCAAGCGGTGGAGTTACCTGATCTGCAGGGGATGATGGAATGAATTTCGACGCAGCCCGCCAGTTGGTGGAACAACACATCCTGCCCGCCTATCCGCATGCCCAGGCGGCGATCATCGGCGGTTCCATCGCGCGCGGCCAGGGAACGGCCACATCGGATATCGACCTTCTGGTCCTGTTCGAGAACGTGCCGCATGCCTGGCGCGAGACGCTCAAGCTGGGCCGGCAGACGGTGGAATTGTATGGCCATGACTTGCGCTCCTTCGATTACTTTTGCCGCAAGATGGACCGTCCCGGTGGCCGGATCCCGATGGCGATGATGGTCATCGAGGGCAGGAATCTCTTGCCGCAGACGAGCGCGTCCGCCGCCCTGTACCAGCTGGCGCAAGCCATTTACGATGAAGGCCCGCCAGCGCTGACGCCCGATGCCCTGGCCAGCCGGCGCTATGAAATCACGACCTTGCTGGAAGACCTCGTTGACAGCACGGTAGCCGAGGAAACACTGGCGATCGCCACCAAGCTGTATGACGTGCTGGCCAATTTCGTGCTGCGTGCCGGGGGCGCGTGGAGTGGCGTCGGCAAGCATCTGGCGCGCCGGCTCAGGGCCCATAGCCCAGCGATTGCGGATGACCTGCATGCCGCCATGCGCGCGATCCTGCTCGACCCACCCGCCGGCAGGCAGGCGTTTGGCGACCTGGTCGCGCGTGCGCTGCAGCCGTATGGCGGACCCTTGCTCGACGGGTATACCCTGCATGCGCCGGCGGAATGGAAGAGTGACACGCCCGCGCTTGCCGCCTGAGACGGCTGGCACTGTGTTGATGCGCACGGTGCAGGGGCGGCCGGTACAGCTGTTCGGTTTTCCGCTGGTCTTCATGACCGTCCTGATCGACGTCCTGTGCGCGGGACTGGTGGCCCCTGTCTTGCCGCGCCTGTTGCTGCAATTGAGGGACAGTCCCGCCCAGCCCGTGTTATGGCTCGGTTATCTGGGGATGCTGTTTTCGCTGTCGCAAATGTTTGCCTTGCCACTGCTGGGCGCATTGTCTGACCGCTTTGGCCGGCGCCCGTTGCTGTTATTGTCGAACCTGGGTGTGGCCGTGTATTTCTTTTGCCTGGCGGACACTGAAACGCTGGGCCAATTGGTGCTGGGGCGTATCTTGTGCGGCATCACCGCCTCCAGCTTTGGCATCGCCTATGCATTTATTGCGGACTGTTCCGAAGGCGCCGCGCGCACCCGCGCGTTTGCCTCGATGGGCGCGGCGTACAGCATGGGACTGGTGGCGGGGCCGGCCCTGGGTGGCTGGCTGGGCAATATCGATGTGCGTTTGCCCTTCCACCTTGCCGGCTGGCTGTCGCTCGGCAATCTCCTGTATGGCGTGCTGGTCTTGCCCGAGTCTTTGCCTCCGGACAAGCGCGTTCCCGTCAGCTGGCGCATGAGCAATCCATTCGGTGCCGTGTTCGAGCTGGCCAGGCGTCCCGAACTGCGTTTCCTGACCCTCGCGTATCTGCTGGTGGCCAGCGCGCACTGGTCGATTTCCGTGGCGTTCGTGTTTTACACGCAACAGCGGTATGGCTGGGACTCCACCCAGGTAGGCTTGATGCTTGCCGTGCTGGCAGGCTGGGGCGGTGTGGCGCAGATGAAATGTGCACCGTTTCTGATGACGCGATACGGCCCGCGGCGCACGGCCATGCTGGCCTATGCCGGCTGCTGTACCGGCTTCTTGTGCCTTGCCCTGTCGCGCCAATCGGCGGGGGCGTACCTGGCCATTTTCCTGCTCGGCGTGGGAGAGATGGCCAACCCGGCACTGCAGGGTCTGCTGACCAGTGCCGTATCGGCGCGGCAGCAGGGCTGGCTGCAGGGCGCCGTCAAGAGTGCCGGCAGCCTGGCGGGGCTGGCGACACCGGCCCTGTTCGCCATGCTGGTCGCCGTTGATCCTGCCAGCCACGACAGCGGTGCGGCATTTGTCCTGGCCGCCATCCTGTTGCTGGCCGCCTGCCTGGCGATCGCCGCCAGCAAATACTCGGCTGGCAGCAAGCCGGCATGATGCGCATCAATGCGCTGCGGCTTCTTTGATGCTCATTTCCAGGCTGTAATTCGCCACCGCATTCCTGCGCGCCGCATTGCGCATCAAATACACCTGCACCGTGTACTCGCCATCGGCCGGCAGTGCCGCCTGGTAAGTGTTGCCGCTGGTCGAGCCGATGAACAGGGCTTCATCCTGGCCTTGCTGGCGGATGTTGAAGTAGTTCGATGGCTGATTGGTTTTCAGCTTGACGCTGAGGGCTTGTCCCGCCTTGCCTGACACCGTGTATTCGGCCGTGGAATAGCCCTTGATCTTGCCCTTGACCGTATGCGTGGCCTGGTTCGCCGTCAACGTCACGCTTTCCTTGTGGATGGGATCGGCGCTCCAGGCGGGCGTGGCAAAGACGAGTGCCGCCAGCAACAGGCTGGCGCGGATGGGCAGTGGACGATGCGGCATGCGGTTTTCCCCTTGAAGTGGACACCAGCGCGGTTGCTGGCGATGCTTGCCATCTTACGCCAGGCACAAAAACCGGCCGCGCACTGGTCGAAGCCGCGGCCGGTTTGCGTTGCGTCAAGCACGTTGACGCAAGCCTAATTGAAACTGACTTCCTTGCGGTTATCGCGCGAGACCCGGTCGATCATCTTGTTGTACGGATCGACACCCACCTCAAACGGTTTTTCCTTCACCGTGATGGTGATCACCGGGTCGCTGCCGGACAACATGCGCTTGTCGGTGAACACGACTTTTTCATCTTTCTCCTTGGCGCCCGGCGCGCGCGCGAAGATGGCGATTTCCACCGGCTCGTCATAGGCGCGCGCGCTTTCCTTGCCCTTGCCGTCGGACTCCAGTTTGGCCAGGTGCAACTGCATGGTGACATCCCACTGGCCATCCGGGCGCTTGACGGCCGTCGCTTGCGTGACGCGGTTGTCGTAGAAGACGATCTTTTCGAACAGGTCCGTGATCAGGGCTTGCTTGTCCTGCGGCGCTTCGGCGCGGATGTACGCCAGCAATTCCGACGAGGTGGTGAACGGCGCCTGCTGGTAGCCCTTGTCCTGCAGATAGCGTTTCAGGGCACGGTTCAGCGCCTCTTCGCCGAGCTCGTCGCGCAGGCGGTAGAACACCAGGCTGCCCTTGTTGTAGTGGATGTATTGCTGTCCTTCCACGCGCGCCAGCGGCAATTCCTCGATGGCTTCGCCGCCGCGTCCGCTCAGGTAGCGGTCCAGTTCATAGCGCAGGAAGCGGCGCATCTTGTCGCGGCCGTATTCCTTTTCCATCACCATCAGGGCCGAGTATTGCGACAGCGATTCCATCAGCATGCTGGCGCCTTGCACGTTTGCGCCGATCACCTGGTGGCCCCACCACTGGTGCGCCATTTCATGCGCCGTGACGTAGAACACATAGTCGATGTCATCCTTGTCGCGCAGGTCGGCGATGAAGCCGATGCCTTCCGAATACGGAATCGTGTTGGCAAACGACTGTGCAAAGCTCTGGTAGCCGGGGAATTCCAGGATGCGTACCTGCTTGTGCTGGTAGGGCGTGAATTGGGTCGTGTAATAGTCGAGCGACTTTTGCACGGACGTGATCATGCGGTCCGTGTTATAGCCGTGTTTCTTGTCGACATAGATTTCGATCGGCAAGCCGTGCCACTCGCCTTTTTTGACTTCCCAGCGCGCCGACAGGTAGGCAAAGAAGGGCAGCATCGGCTGGTCCATCTTGTAGCGGTAGTAGCGGCGGCCATCCTTTTCCCAACTGCCTTGCAGATAGCCGGGCGCCAGGGCGATCTGCTCGCCGCTGGTGGACACCGTCGTGTCGAAATGGATCCAGTCGGCATCGCCGCCCAGCACCGTGTTGTCATACGCGGAAGAGTCTTCCAGCTTGGCCATGCGCTGCGGCTCGCCCAGGCCACGCTTGCGGCGTTCATTGCGGTCCAGCAATTCCATTTCCTTGGCATAGCCGAAGTGGGGGAAAAAGGCCTGGTTGTTGAAGAAGCTGCCGTTCAGGTTGAGCTGGTCCGGCGCGCCGCTGTTGGTGAAACCCTGGTGCGTGACGGCCACCGTGAACTCCAGCGGCAGCGTGGCGCCCGGTGCCAGGGGCTGGGCCAGCTTGAGGATGCTGAAGCCGAGTTCCTTGTCGTCCAGTTCGACCTTGTGCGCGGGCAAGTTCAGCCATGCCGTTTTCAGCTCGGGGTCGAGCTGGATGCGCAGGGTGTCGAGCGCTTGCGCCGTCTTGTTTTGCAGCACGTAGTGGCCCTTGATCAGCACCTTGCGTTGTTCAGGATAAATATCCACATCGGCCTGGACTTCCGTGATCTTCGGCTGCGGCAAGTGCTGGTACCGCTTGTACAATTTTTCGTAGCGCGCCTGCTTGTCCATGCCGATGTTCGATGTCTCGTACCGGTTCAGCACATTCGTGTTGTAGAAGATCCAGCTGCCCGTGCCTATCCAGCACAGCAGCACCGCTGCCAGCGCGGCACCCGTACGGCCCTGCAATCGCTGGCCTGCCAGGCGCACGCGTGCCCGCCAGCCGTTGGACAGGCCGCGCACCCAGAACGCTTGCGCCAGCATGACGAGGGCCACGGTAAACAGGCTCCAGTACAGCGCAAACCAGGCCCAGCCCGTCAGGAAGTGGCCATAGCCGTTCATGTCTGAATACTTGATGGACGGCGTGGCGGCGAAGTTGTACAGCTTGTGTTCGAAGTGCAGCATGCCCTGCACGGCTTGCGCCACCATCAGCAGGATCACCAGCAGGTAGCCGATGAACTTGTTGTTCGACAGCACTTGCAGGGTCAGGGCGCACAAGCCCATCAGCACGAAGAAGAGGGCGCCCAGCAAGGTGCCTTGCAGGTACAGTCCCAGTTCCACGGGCGCGCCGCCCTTGACGAGCTGGAAGCCGATGGCCGTGAGGACGCCCGCCAGCAGGTAGCCGGCGATGACGCCGATTAAAGCCGTGCATTTGGCCAGCAGGGGCACCCAGTCGGGCACGGGCATGGCGTCGCCGACGTCGGCGATCCTGGCTTGCCGTTCCTTGAAGATCAGCTCGCCTGCATAGAAGGTGACGATGATGATCAGGAGGAAGCTGAAGCTGTTGCTGATTTGCTGCAACAGCAAATGCGTCATCGGATACACGGCCGTGCCATACATGTTCTTGTCGACATTGGCGGCCGCGATCAGGTTGATCATGCCGAACAGCAGCATGACGAGGAAAGGCAGGCTCTTGAAGACGCCGGCGGCGTCGAAGCGCAGGATGTGCCACCACTGGCGCCAGGCTGTCGCGGCAGTAAATGCGGGAGTGCTGCGCGGCAGGTGCAGCGGCGCCGTGACGGCCGGTGCGGCAGCCACGGCCTTGGCCTTGCCGAACAGGCGTTTTCCCGTCCCCGTGCGCTGCGGCTTGAACAGCACGACGGTGGCGAGGAATAGCAGCGCCGTGATGCCCAGCCACAGCAAGCGGTTGGCCAGCAGGAAACCGGAAAACGGCGGCAGGCCCGCGTTCGATTCGGCGGAGGTGAAATAGCGCGTCATGCGGCCAAAGGCGCGCACGCCGAACGGGTCGAGCAGGACGGCAAGCCATTCGTTGTTGATGTCGCGGGTAAAGGCGCCGGCCACGGCCCACAGCACGAAGAATCCCAGCACGCCCACGTAGACGAGCATCATCGAACGCGTGGTGGCGGCCAGCAGCATCAGCAGGGCGCCGATGAAGAGCAGGTTGGGGATGACCAGGACGGCGAAGCTCCACGCATAGGTGTGCAGCGAGAACGCGCCCACGCGCTGGGGATCGACCCATGGCATGAGGGGCCCCAGCATGGTGGCCAGGGCGATGGCGACAAAGATCACCAGGCAGGCGACGAAGCCGGCGCCGAAGCGGCCGAACAGGTAATCCCACTTGCGCATGGGCGTGGCGAACAGCATGTCGGCCATGCCGACTTCGCTATCGCGCAACACGGCGCCGGCGATGAACACGGTGACGAGAAACATCGCCAGCAGGCTGAAGATCCCCAGCATCTGCGCCACCACGGTGGGCGCATTGCGGTTGATATTGCCGATGGCGCCGCCGATCTGGATCGAATCGCTGCTGCTGGCGCCAAAGGCCATCAAGGCCATGACGGCGGCAAATACCCACAGCAGCGGCTGTTTCAGCTGATAGCCGAGGTCAAACTTGAAAAATTCCTTCCACATGGTGTGCTCCTTACGCCGCGACGGCGGATGGTGCCTCAGCGGGAACGGCAGCGCCGTCGCGGGCCGCGTTGCGCACGTGCAGGAAGTACACGTCTTCCAGGTCCGGAGCGATCTGCACGAAGCCGCTGTCGGGCTGGCTGTCGGCATACACATTGATTTGCGGTTTGCCGCCCACCAGGCGCGTCGACAGCACATTGTGCGACTGCTGGTACTGCGCCAGTTCTTCCATGCTGACGCTGCGGCGCCACACCTTGTTGTGCAAGGTGTCGATGGCCGCCTGCGGCTCGCCCTGCACCAGCACTTGACCCTTGACGATCATGGCCATGCGCGGGCACAGGTCCGTCACGTCGTCGACGATGTGCGTCGACAGGATCACCACCACCTGCTCGCCGATCTTTGCCAGCAGGTTCAGGAAGCGGTTGCGCTCATCCGGATCCAGGCCGGCAGTGGGCTCGTCGACGATCACCAGGCGCGGCGCGCCCAGCAGTGCCTGGGCGATGCCGAAGCGCTGGCGCATGCCGCCCGAATACGTGCCCAGGTTGCGCTTGCGCGCTTCCCACAGATTGGTTTGCTGCAACAAGGCTTCCACGGCTTCCTTGCGCGGCCCCTTCTCCGTCAAGCCTTTCAGGACGGCAAAGTGGTTGAGCAGGGTTTCCGCACTGACCTTCGGATACACGCCGAAATCCTGTGGCAAATAGCCGAGCTGGCGGCGCAAGCCGGCCTTGTCCTGCAACACATCGACGCCGTCGAAATGGATGCTGCCGCTATCGGGATCTTGCAATGTCGCAATGGTACGCATCAGCGAAGACTTGCCTGCGCCATTCGGCCCCAGCAAGCCGAACATTCCATTGGGAATTTCCAGGCTGACATTGTTGATGGCCTTGACGCCATTCGCATATGTTTTGTTCAGCTGTTTGATCTTTAGCATGCAGCACTCTCCAGGACATGGGTCTAAAAGCCGGCAGATGCGTGCCTGCCGGCCTGTGGAAGGGGATCCCCCTTGTTTTTATCAGCCGCGATGGCGGACGTTACTTAAAAACAATAATGTATATGCAACTGAAAGGAAAAGAATGGTTTTGCGACCAAGGGAGGAAATGCAGGCATGAAATGCCGGAGAGCGGGGATGAGTGACGGTGATAAGATCGCGGACTGGATCAACGCCATCGTGCGGGAAAGTTCTTCATGCATGCAATAAACAAGGTCATCGCGTTGCGCGCCATTGCCCCGGGCGAAGAGGGCGCATTGGCGCGGCTGTTCCAGCTCTACTGTTATGACAATTCCGCCTGGAGCGGCGAGGCGCTGCTGGCCGACGGCCGCTATGAGGTGTGCGATGCGGGGCTGGCATCGTATGTGCATGGCGTCGGCCACACGGCCAGCTGGATCGAGGTCGATGGCGAACTGGCCGGTTTTTTCATCACGGAGCCTGGCATGGCGGGCGAGCTGGCCGTGCAGGAGTTCAGCGACTTTTTCATCCTGCAGAAATACCGGCGCCGGGGCGTGGCGCTGGAAGTGGTGCGGCGCGTGCTGCTGGACAGCGCGCAGACGTGGCTGGTGGCGACGTTTCGCGACGATGCCGCTGCCTGCGAATTCTGGCGGCAGGCGTTTGCGCGCCTGCCGTTTGCCAGCGTCGAGGCGTGGGACGATCCGGACTTGCCGCAGTTCCAGCTGACTTTGCTGAAACCGGCGGCTTGAACCCGTTTAGAAGCGCACTTTCACATACGCCGACGGCCCCGTCAGGCGCACGTTCAAGTCGGCATCGCGTTCGCTGTCGCGGTGCAGCTTGATTTTCGAGATGCCGTAATCGGCCACGAAGCCAATGTTCTTGAACGGAAACCATTCCACGCCAATATTGCCGCCGTAGATGTGGCCATTGATGCGCCCGCCATTTTTCTTGATGCCCGACGCTTCCGCATACATGCGCAAGTCTGGCGTGAAGGCGTGGCGCCAGCCCACTTCCAGCAGCGGCGCGAACGCGTGCTCGCCGATGGAGTCGCGCGCCGTGGCCGTTTCGCCATTGACGACGCCGGTGGCCGTGCCGTTCAGGTTGGCATTGTAGTAGGCGGCACCCAGGCCGATGCCGAAGGTGTCGTTGCCGCTGCCCAGCCACCAGCGGTAGGACATCTTGGCCAGGTCCAGCTTCAGGTCGGCGTCCGCCTTGGCGGTGCCGGAAACCGGCTGGCCATTGATGGTGGTCTGGCCGGTCAGCGTTGGCGTGTAGGATTTGTCGTAGCGGTAGTAGTCGAATGCCAGGGCATGATGATCGCCGATCAGCAATTCGGCCTTGATGCGGGGAATGGTGGTGCGGCTGGGATTCGATTCGGGCGCGTCGATGCGGCCAAACTGCGTGTCGGCGCCGACATTGATGCGCGGATCGGCGGAGAACGCTCCCACCGAAATGCTGACACGGTCCAGGGTGGGCGACGGTTCGGCCCGCGCCGTGGCGGCGGCCGTGGCAATGCCCAGCATGCCCAGCATCATGGCGCCGCGCAAGGCGAGGTGGTGCGGGCGTGGTGGGGACAGGCGGGTGGACACGGACATGGCAAACATGGGGCTACTCCTCAAGATAAAGTGAAAACTGTCGCGATGCTTTGGGCAACAGTGCAATGAGGAAATGGTAGCAATTGTTACTTTTAAATTACGTAGCCGCACGTCGCAAGTGGCCGTCGGACTTGTCCTACCGCCGGTAAATCCACTGTAACGACTGGTAAGGAAGGGATGGAAACGATGCAGGAAATCATGGAACTGGTGACGCCGCGACTGGTGCTGCGGCAATGGCGCGACAGCGACCTGGTGCCGTTCGCGGCCCTGAATGCCGATCCCCGCGTGATGGCATATTTCCCGGCGGCCCTGTCGCGCGACGCCAGCGACGCCATGGCGCGGCGCTGTAGCGGCTGGATCGACGAGCGGGGCTGGGGCTTATGGGCCGTTGCCTTGCGAGCAAACGATGCCTTCATCGGCATGACGGGCTTGCATATTCCCGCTGCGCAACTGCCATGTTCGCCGTGCGTGGAAATCGGCTGGCGCCTGGCGTTCGATTACTGGGGACAAGGTTACGCGCAGGAAGCGGCGCAGGCCGCCCTGCAGGCAGGTTACGAGCGTTTGCAGCTGCCGGAAATCGTCGCGTTTACGGCGCTGCCCAACGTGCGCTCGAGCGCGCTGATGGCGCGTCTGGGCATGCGCCGCGAGGCCGCCACTTTCGAGCATCCGGCCTTACCGCCAGGACATGCATTGCGCACGCATTGCCTGTATCGTCTGACGCGTGCAGAATGGTTGCACAGGGAGGTAACATGAGAATCGCCGCTATTTCCGATATCCACGGCAACCTGGATGCGCTTGAGGCCGTGCTGGACGACATCGCCCGGCGTGGCGTGGACGTGACTGTCAACCTTGGCGATATCGTTTCGGGCCATTTGCAGCCGCGCGCCACGGCGGCGCGTCTGATGGCGCTCGACTTGCCCACCATCCGCGGCAACCACGAGCGCCAGTTGCTGGGCGATCCGGCCCGCATGGGCGTCTCGGATGCCTATGCGCGCGCGCAACTGCTGCCGCAGCAGCTGGACTGGATCGCGGCGCTGCCGGCCACCGTGCGCCTGCGGCAGGACGTGCTGCTCGTGCATGGCACGCCCAGCAGCGACCTCGTATATTTTCTCGACAGCGTCACGCCGCAAGGCAGCCGCGCGGCCACGCCGGAGGAGGTGGCCGAACGGGCCGGTATGACGGACGCGGCCTTGATCCTGTGCGGCCATACGCACATGCCGCGCCAGGTGCGCCTGCCCGATGGGCGGCTGATCGTCAATCCGGGCAGCGTGGGCTTGCAAGCCTACGACGACGACCATGGTTATCCGCACGTGATGGAAAACGGCACGCCGCATGCCCGCTATGCCATCGCCGAACAGGGAAGCTATGGTGCCTGGACGGCGCAGCTGCATGCCGTGGCATATGACTGGGAAAAGGCGGCCCGGCTGGCGCTGGCGAATGGGCGGCCCGACTGGGTCACGCCTTTGCGCACGGGCCGGGTCGGCTGATTAGCGGAACTCTTCCGCCACCAGGTTGTACTTCTGCATCTTGTGATACAAGGTCTGTTTCGGCAAGCCGAGCACTGTGCTCACTTCGCTGACGTTGCCGGAATATGCGCGCAGTTCCTGTTCGATCAGCGCGCGTTCGAAGCCGTTGACCTGTTCCGCCAGCGACAGGGGGCTGGCCAGTCCGGCCGCCAGCAGGCTCGAGGCGCCACCGGCGATGCCCAGCACGAAGCGGTCGGCGATATTGCGCAACTCGCGCACATTGCCGGGCCAGGAATGCGCCATCAGGTTGCGCATCTGCGCGCTGGAGACGACGGGTGCGGCGCGGTTGTAGCGGGCGGCGGCGGCCAGCACGAAGTGCTCGAACAGGATGGGAATATCCTCGCGCCGCTCGCGCAGTGGCGGCAGATGCAGCACGATCAGATTCAGGCGGTAGTACAGGTCGCTGCGGAATTTCTGTT
This sequence comes from Janthinobacterium sp. BJB301, assembly GCF_002735685.1. Classification (NCBI taxonomy): domain Bacteria; kingdom Pseudomonadati; phylum Pseudomonadota; class Betaproteobacteria; order Burkholderiales; family Oxalobacteraceae; genus Janthinobacterium; species Janthinobacterium sp. BJB301. The sequence goes on from NZ_PDZJ01000007.1 coordinate 181,986, forward strand.
GCTGCGACAAGTCTTCCAGGTCCAGCTTGGCTGCCGCGATGACGCGCACGTCGACGGGCGTGGGCACGTTCGAGCCCAGGCGCTCGATATAGCGTTCCTGCAGTACGCGCAGCAATTTGACTTGCAGGGACAGGGGCAGGCTTTCGATTTCGTCGAGGAAAAAAGTGCCTTGATCCGCGTGCTCGATCTTGCCCACCTGCCGCTTGGCCGCGCCCGTAAACGCGCCCGGTTCGTGGCCGAAGACCTCGCTTTCAAATATGCTTTCCGGAATCGCGCCGCAGTTCACGGCGACGAAGTTGTGCTTGCGGCGGTGGCTGAAGTCGTGCAGGCAGCGGGCCACCATTTCCTTGCCTGTGCCCGTGTCGCCATAGATCAGTACGTCGGCCGGTTCGTCCGCAACGTCGAGGATCAGGCGCCGTATGTCGCGCATTGCCACGGAATTTCCCAGTAACCGCGCTTCGATGCCGCCGCCGTCTTCCAGTTGCCGGCGCAAGCTGTGCACTTCCAGGGTCAGGCGCCGCGTTTCCAGCGCGCGCAGGATGACGTCGACCAGTTGCTCGGACGAATACGGCTTTTCGATGAAATCGTAGGCGCCCGTGCGCATGGCGTGCACGGCCATCGTGATGTCGCCGTGGCCCGTGACGAGGATCACGGGCAGGTTGGCATCGAGTGTCTTGACCGCTTGCAGCAATTCCAGGCCGCTCATGCCGGGCAGGCGCACGTCGCTGACCACGATGCCGGGAAAATCCGGCGTCAGCAGTTTATAGGCCAGCTCGGCCGAGTGAAACGCCAGCACGTCCAGGCCGGCCAGCTGCAGTGCCTGCTCGCTGCCCTCGCGTACGGTGGGGTCGTCCTCGACCAGCAAGACCTTCAAGCCGTCAAACATGTTTTTCCTCCTGCGTTGCAATCTGTAGTTCGATGGTGAAGATGGCGCCGCCGCCGGGGGCGTTCTCGGCGCGCAGCACGCCGCCGAACTGGCGCGTGATCTGTTCGGAAATGGCCAGTCCCAGGCCCAGACCCAGGCCTTGCGGCTTGGTCGTGAAGAACGGTTCGAACAGGTGTTCGCACACTTCCGTGGACAAGCCGGGCCCCGTGTCGGCCACGTGGATCAGCACGTGCTCGGGCGTGCATTCGACGGCCACGCGCAGGCTGCGCACGTCGCTGCCATTCATGGCGTCGAGCGCATTGGCATACAGGTTCACCAGCACCTGCTCCAGGCGGTTGCTTTCGCACATGGCGAAAATATCTTCGGGCGGCAGTTGCAGTGTAAAACGCACATTTTCCACCTGCAGCCGGCGTTCGACGAGAAACAGGGCGTTGCTGATCGCCGTAGGGATCGAGACGGAGGTCAGGCTGGTGGTCGACTTGCGCGCAAAAATCTTCAATTGGCCCGTAATGGTTCCCATCCTGGCCGCAATTTGCGAAATCTTCGCCAGATTGCGCCGCGCGTCGTCGAGCCGTCCCCGTTCCAGCAGGATGACGGCATTGTCGGACATGGTGCGCAGCGCCGTCAGTGGCTGGTTGAGTTCATGCGTGATGCTGGCCGACATTTGTCCCAGTACCGCCATCTTACCTGCTTGAAACAGTTCGTTTTGCGTGATGTGGAGTTTTTGCTCGGCCTTGCTGCGCACCTCGATTTCCTGGCTCAGGCTTTGCGTCATGGCATTTAGTTCCGAGGTGCGTTCCTCGACCATGGCTTCCAGGTTGTCATAGGCATGCTGCAGATCTTCGCGGGCGCGCAGTTTTTGCGCCACGGCCGCGCGGCGCTGGCGCAGGTAAAAGAACAGCAGCATGAAAAAGCCCAGCAGCACGCAAGAGAAGGCGGCCGCCGCGCGCGCGCTGGCCTTCGCTTGCGCCAGGTCGGACAGGTAAATAAATGTCCAGCCTTGCGGGGACTTGAGCTTGATCTGCGTCATGACGCTCGAGCTGATCTTCGGTGGCGTGTCGGCATGTTCCTGTTCGCGCACACTGATCACGCGCGCCCCATTGCCCAGCTGGCGGTCGGAAACGAAGGGGATGGCTGCGAGCTGCTTCGAATAATACTGGCGCGTGCGGTTGAGTTCCTCGACGATCGCGGGCGACAGCGGCGCCAAGGTCTTGTACTTCCAGTCCGCCATGGAGCTCAGGAAGATCACGCCATGCTCGTCGGCCAGCATGACCTTGTCGGCGCCTTGCACCCAGCGTTTTTCCAGGTTTTCCAGGTTCACCTTCACCGTTGCCAGGCCCAGCATGTGGCCATTCTGGTAGATGCCGTGGGCAAAGAAGTAACCGGGTTCCAGCCGCGTCGTGCCCACGCCATAGAAGCGGCCCGGGGTGCCGCGCAACGCGTCCTGGGCGTAGGGGCGGAACGAGATATTGTCGCCAATAAAGCTGTCGGGCTGCTGCCAGTTGCTGGCGGCCCGCGTGTTGCCGTCGAGGTTGCTGATAAAAATGGTCGAGGATTTTGCCTGGTCATTCATCTGCTCGAGGTAATGGTTGACCGTATCGACCAGCACCGGGTCTTCCGGGTGCTGCAGCAGGCGAATCACGTCGCGGTTCAGCTCCAGGGTCTTGGGCAGGAAGTCGTATTTCTCCAGCGCATTTTCCAGGCTGCTGACATACACTTCCAGGCGTTGCGCACCGCTGGCCTGCAGCTTGCCGATGGCGATGCGTTCGGTCCAGAAATACACGAGCCAGACGGTGGCGAGACAGGCGGCCAGCACCACGCCCCAGGCCAGCGTTTCGCGGCCCGACCGTTGCGACAGGCGCTGGCGCCAGGAAAGGGAGGGTTTCGTAGTACTGCTATTCATAAAATCAGCTGCCAACTTGCAAGAACCCACAGTATCGCATTTAAATATTGCGTAAAAAGAAAAAGCCGCCGGATATGCATCCGGCGGCTCACACTTCTATGTCACGGACAGCTCGACGTCCTTAGAAGGTATGGCGCATGCCCAGGTTGAAGCCGCTGTTGCCGGTGCCATTGTCGGTGGCATTGCCGACGACGAAGGTGGCGCCGTTCTTGTTGCTGATGTGGCCGTAACCGGTGTACAGGTCGCTGCGCTTGGACAGGGCGTAGAACGCGCCGATGGCCCATTGCTGGGCGTCACGGTTGGCATTGCTCTTGTCGTTGTGGCGGATGTATGACGCGACCAGCTTGGTGGCGCCGAACGGTGCGCTGAAGCCGACCAGGATGTCGTTGCTCTTGCTGTTGTCGAGGGCGCGGTTGTCGGCGTAGCCGAAGTTACCTTGCAATACGCCAAAGTCGTAGCGCGTGGCCAGCAGGGTGTTGCGCGTTTGCTGGGTCGCCAGCGCATTTTCCTTGCGGTGGTGCGTCAGGGTCACGTTCAGCGGGCCATCGATGTAATGCACGGCGCCGCCCATGCTGCGGTTTTTCGAATTGTCGCCAGCCACTTCGCCAAAGCCATACGCCAAGTCGGCCGACAGGTGGCTATAGGTTGGCGTGGTGTATTGCACCATGTTGTCAACGCGGATATTCGTCGCCATCAGGTTCGATGCCGTGCCGGCCAGGCCGATGACAAACGGATCGGCCACGTCGCGCAGGGCCAGGTAGTACGGCGAATATTGGCGGCCCAGGGTGACGGCGCCGGCGCTGCCGGTCAGGCCGACATATGCCTGGCGGCCGAACAGCAAGCCGCCCTGGCCCGAGGTGCCGGTGTCGATATTGAAACCGCTTTCCAGCACGAAGGTTGCGGCCAGGCCGCCGCCCAGGTCTTCCTTGCCTTTGAAGCCGATGCGCGAGCCCGAGGCGACGCCGGAAGCGACGCGGTTCAGGCGGTCTCCAGCCGCATCCTTGTCGAACACCAGGCCGGCGTCAGCCACGCCATAGATGGTCACGCTCGATTGGGCCAGCGCGCCGCCGGAAGCTGCGCCAAGGGCCAGCAGGGTAAACAGGACTTTTTTCATGAAAATCTCTCTAATAAGTTGGGATGACTACTGATCGCACTACCTGACTGCTTGTTACTCAACATGGACAACAAATAAATGGCCCGCTTGTGGCGGGCCATGGCGCTATCAGGCTTTGCTAGCGTGATCCGCTTCGCCCCAATGGCTTTCCGTGTTCTGGCTGGCCGCGTTGGCCGCGGCTGCTTCTTCCTCGGTGGCCAGGCCACCTTCCCACTTGGCGACGACGGCCGTGGCGACGGCATTGCCGACCGCGTTGGTTGCCGAACGGCCCATGTCGAGGAATTGGTCGACGCCCATCAGCAACAGCAGGCCCGCTTCCGGAATATTGAACTGGTTCAGGGTAGCGGCAATCACCACCAGCGAGGCGCGCGGTACGCCGGCCATGCCTTTCGAGGTCAGCATCAGCAGCAGCAGCATGGTGATCTGGGTGCCGATCGACAGGTCGATACCATAGGCTTGCGCAATGAACAGCACGGCAAAGGTGCAGTACATCATCGAGCCATCGAGGTTGAAGGAGTAGCCCATCGGCAGCACGAAGCTGGAAATCTTGCGGTCCACGCCGAACTGATCGAGCGCCGTCAGCAGTTTCGGATACGCCGCTTCCGAGCTGGCCGTCGAGAATGCCAGCAAGAACGGTTCGCGGATCAGGCCGACGAGCTTGAAGATGCGCGGACCGATGACGACGAAGCCGGCGCCGATCAGCAGGGCCCACAGGCACAGCAGGCCTACGTAGAAGCCGCCCATGAACTTGGCAAACGTGACCAGCACGCCCAGGCCGTGGGTGGTGATGACGGAGGCCATGGCAGCGAACACGGCCAGCGGGGCCAGGTTCATGATGGTGCCGGTGATGCGCAGCATGACTTGTGCCAGCTGGTCGACGACGGCCGTCAGGGTCTTGCCCGATTCGCCCAGGCCGGCCAGTGCGCCGCCGAAGAAGATCGAGAACACCAGCACTTGCAGGATTTCATTGTTGGCCATGGCCTCGATCGGCGACTTCGGCACCAGGTGCGTGAAGAAATCTTTCAAGGTGAAGGCGGCCGTTTTCAGATTCGTCGACGCGTGGATGTCCGGCAATGGCAAACCGAGGTTGGTTCCCAGCTGCATCAGGTTCGACAGCACCATGCCCAGCGCCAGCGACACCAGCGAGGCAACGACGAACCAGCACATGGCTTTCAGGCCGATACGGCCCGCCGTCTTGCCGTCGCCCATGTGGGCGATACCGACCGTTAGGGTGGAGAACACCAGCAGCGCAATGATCATCTTGATCAGGCGCAGGAAGACGTCGGTGACGATGGAAATATTGCCAGCGATCTGAGCGCTGAGCTTGGCATCAGGGAAGGCGGTGTTGCATCCATAGCCCACGGCAATGCCGAGGATCATGGCAATCAGGATGTACAGGGTTAATGGCCGTTTCTTTTTCATTTTGACTCCTCCGGTGAAACGCCGCTGTGAGCGGATTATTGATAGCGAGCAACTCAAGCTTGGAGTCAATATTTCTCAAAAACAAGCCCTTGCGTGCCAGCGATTATTTGCAGCAAAACCTGTACATAGCAAAGGATATGCCTGAAATGGGAATTTGGAACCTAACTTCTTAAGTTGTTGATTTAAGGAAGCTTTTTTGTTGTTTAGATGTCGCAACTTCGCATGCTTGCGCGAAATATTGGACGCGGCGTGATATCGCTGTATGACTTTTCATACGCTAGTCGCGGCAGGGCGGCGGTGCGCCAAAAAGACAAGATTGGCAGGACAATAAAAAAGCCCCTCCGAAGAGGGGCTTGATGTGACGCAATGCGTGTTCTCTTGACGTTAGAACTTGATATTCGCCGTCAGACTGAACGAACGTGGCTGGCCCGGGGTGTAGCGGAAGCCGGATTTGTTGATGGCCGCCACATAGGTCTTGTCGGCCAGGTTGTAGGCGTTCAGCTGCAAGTCGAGGTTCTTGTTGACGGTATAGGTTGCCATGGCATCGAAGACCCAGTAGGCATCCACGCGGGCCGGCGTGCCGACGGCGCCATCGGTGCCGCGCAGCATTTCACCCACGTAACGCGCGCCGCCGCCGATCTTCAGGCCGAACGGCAGGGTGTACGAAGTCCAGCTGGTGAACGCCTGTTTTGGCGTGTAGGTGAGGTTCTTGTCGCCGCTGGCCGTGAAGACCTTGTTCGACTCGACCTTGGTATTCATGCGCGTGTAGCCGGCGCTGACCAGCCAGTTCGGCATGATCTCGCCCACCACGCCCAGTTCCAGGCCTTGCACGCGCTTCTTGCCGGTCTGGTAATAAATGGTCGAGATCACCGGATCCTGCTCCACTTCATTCTTGACGGTGGTCTGGTAGACGGCGGCCGACAGCGACAGTTTTTGCTTCAGGAAGTCCCACTTGGTGCCGATTTCCTTGGTGATGGTTTCCTGTGGGTCATAGTTCGGGTTTTGCGCGCTGCTGGCGGCGGCGCTCAGGGCGAAGTTGACGCCAGGTGGCGCTTTCGACGTGGCCAGCAAGGCGTACACGCTGCTGTCCGGCGTCGGCTTGTACATGGCCGAGATCTTGCCGTTGGCCAGGGTGTCGCTCAGGGTCAGGTGGGTAGGAATCGGCGTGCCCACTGGCAATGGCTGTACCGCAGGCGCAGTCACGGCCGTTTGCAGGGTGATGGCGTCATACGTGGTATTGAAATGGTCGAAGCGCACGCCGCCGTTGAACAGCCACTTGTCGCCGAATTTGATGGTGTCGAAGACATACAGGCTTTGCGTGTTGACTTCGCCTTCCGTGAAGGCGCCGCTGCGTACGGGGTTATGGCCGGTGACGGTGTCACGCGGATTCGGGTTGTACAGGTTCGCTGCCGGCAAGGTGCCCAGGCTGGCGGGCACATAGCTGTAGTTGGTCTGTTTTTCGCTGGTGAACTCGGCGCCGGCTACCAGGGAGTGCTTCAGCACGCCCGTGTCGAATTGCGCGCTGACCACGGTCTGGTTGGTCAGGATCGTGTTTTCCTGGTCCTTGACGGTGCGCAGCGAGCGCGCCAGGGTCCAGGTCGACGGATTGTCTTTCACTGCGCCAGCTTTGTCAGTATTCAGGTTGGCGGTGTTGGCCATGAAGGCCGTCAGCAGGTAGTCCTGCTGGGTCTTGCCGTAGCGCGTAGTGTTCTGGATTTGCACGTTCGGCGAGAAATCATGGTCGATGCGCAAGGTGCCCATGTCGGCCTTGATCTTGTCGTAGTCCGAGGTGGAACCGTAGAAATTCTTCGGATCGACCTTGGCCGCGCTGTTCAGGTAGGTGCGGATGATCGGTTTGTCCTTCGTTGGGACGTCCGGCGTCGAGTAGCCAGGCAAGCCGATGGTCGGCACACCGCCGTCGGGCACGTTGTTTTGATCCACGTGCAGGTAGCTGGCCGTGATGCGCGTCGGCTTGCCGATACCGAAGGTGACGGTGGGCGCGAAGGCCCAGCGCTTGTTCTTGACTTCATCGCGCGCCGCGTTGCCGCTGTCCTGCGTCATCAGGTTCAGACGCAATGCCGTGCCGGTATCGCTGTCGAGGATGCGGTTCCAGTCGGCCGTGGCGCGTTTCTGCTTGCCGCTGCCCGCCGTCAGCTGGGAATTGAATTTGTTTTCCATGGTGGCCGTCTTGCTGACCAGATTGATCGAGCCGGTCGGCGAACCGCGGCCGCTGTCCGTGCCCGCCGGGCCCTTCAGTACATCGATCTGCTCGATGTTGAAGACGTCGCGCGAGATGGAACCCACGTCGCGCACGCCATCGACATAGATGCTGCCGGATGAATCAAAGCCACGCATGTAGACGGCGTCGCCCGTGTTGGTGTTGCCGTTTTCACCGAGGAAGAAAGTGCCGACGCCCGGCGTGTTGCGCAGCGCATCCGTCAGGGTCAGCGCGCCTTGCTGTTCGATCAATTCCTTCTTGATCACGACGATGGTTTGCGGCGTATTGACCAGCTCTTCCGTGTATTTTGGCGACGAGGCTTTTTCGGCCTTGAAGTCGTTTTCCTTGGAACCAATGACCTTGACTTCGTTCAGGGTTTGCTGCGATGCGGGGGCGCTTTGGCCGGCCGGGTCTGCCGCCTGGGCGGCGACGGGCAGCAGCATCACGGCCAGGGCGGCGCCGATGTGCTGGTTGAAACGGGTTGGGGCGTGTTTGCGGCTCTTGATTGCCATCTTGCTCTCTCGATAAGGTCAGGTAGTGGTTCCTGGCTGGCTCTGCGCCGCTGTGCTTGGGCACGCGGGCAAGTGGCTGGCGATGGAGACGGAATAGGCCGTATTGTAATAACTGGGCGCTATTTCGTAAATGAGAATCGTTATCAGTATCGTTTACGCAACGGATTGGGTGTGCCGCAAAAAAAACACTGTCATGGCCCATGAATGCTTGCTTTGCGGCCTGGCCGCTGCTATGCGCGCAGGCGTCCGCCGGCGGGAGTATGATGAGCAACCTTTACAAATTTCCGCCAAGCATGCTGCAAACTCCCGAAGCCTTTTTTCCCCTGATCGATGCGCCCGAACCGGCCCCGGCCGCCGAGCAGACGCTGACGTTTGTCTTTCACCGCGGGCGTTTATTGTTGCGCACGTCCGAGCTGTCCTTGCCCAATGCCGCCGAGGCGGCCGCGCTCGATATCGACCTGAGCCGCGCCCAGCCCGTGGGCCTGTGGCAGGGCCGTTATTGCCAGACCGTCTGGACGGATGAGGAGCTGTTGCCCGCCGATAGCACTCTGGCCTGGCACGGCATGCGTTCGCTGTTTAATGCCGTCGACGACGCTTTCCTGGGCCTGGCCAGCCGCGCCGCGCAACTGGCCGAGTGGGCGCGCACCCACCGCCATTGCGGCGTATGCGCCACGCCCATGCAGCGCACGCCTGGCGAGCGCTGCTTCACCTGCGCCGCCTGCGGCATGCTCGCGTATCCGCGTATTTCGCCAGCCATGATGGTACTCATCCGCAAGGGCGACCAGGTGCTGCTGGCCATGCACAAGCATTCGCCATCGCAGCGTTTCAGTCCGCTGGCCGGCTTCCTGGAAGCGGGCGAATCGATCGAGGAAGCCGTGCACCGGGAAGTGATGGAAGAGGTGGGCTTGCGCGTGCATAACTTGCAGTACTTCATGAGCCAATCCTGGCCGTTTCCCCATTCGCTGATGATCGCGTTTACGGCCGACTACCTCGATGGCGAAATCCGCCTCGACGAGAATGAAATCGCCGAGGCGCGCTGGTTCGGCCCCGGCGATACGTGGCCGGAAGCGAGTTCAAGCGTGTCGATTTCCGCGCTGCTGGTCGGCGCCCACCGTCCGCCGGCAGTGTCGTAAAGCGGGGACTGCTCGGGCAGCTTGCCGCATTTTCTATATACTGGCGGCAATTGAAAATTTTAGGGTGGTTTAGCATGTCTCAAGAAGAATTCTCCGAAAACGACTGGCGCCGGTTGATCAGCAGCCTTGGCGAAGATCCGCAGCGTCCTGGCTTGCTGGAAACGCCGGCGCGCGTGGCAAAAGCCTGGAAACACTGGACGTCCGGTTATGGCCAGGATCCGGTGGACTTGTTGAAAGCCTTCGAAGATGGCGCGGAACAGTACAACGAGCTGATCGTCGTGCGCGGCATTCCCGTCTACAGCCATTGCGAGCACCACCTGGCGCCATTCTTTGGCAAGGCCACCATCGGCTACGTGCCCAACGGCAAGATCGTCGGCCTGTCGAAACTGACGCGCCTCGTCGATTGCTTCTCCAAGCGCCTGCAAGTGCAGGAACGCATGACGATGCAGATCGCCAATGCCCTGATGGAAGTGCTGGAACCGAAATCGGTGGGCGTGGTCGTACGCTGCCGCCACCTGTGCATGGAAAGCCGCGGCATACGCACGCCGGGCGAAGAAACCATCACCTCGGCCATGCTGGGCGAGATGCAGCCGAACCTGGCGCTGCGCACGGAATTTCTGGCTCTGGCGCGCGAAGTCTGATTTTCAGCGACGATGCAAGATGAAGGCGGCATATGCCGCCTTTTTTATGCGTTTTATAGCCTCTTGGATTCTCGTTCCGCCAGGTAACGCGCCGGTGGCTTGCCCACGGCCTTGCGGAACATGGTGACGAAACCGCTGGTATTTTCATAACCGAGTTCCAGCGCCACCGCTTTCACGCTGCGCCCTTGCGCCAGCCGTTGCAAGGCAAGGATGACGTGCAATTGCCGGCGCCAGCGGCCCACGCTCATGCCCATTTCCTCCAGTGACTGCCGGGTCATGCTGCGCTCGCTCATGCCGATGCGGCTGGCCCATTCGGCCAGGGTACTTTTATCGGCAGGCTGCGCCAGCAGCAGGGAAGCCAGGCAGCGCAAGCGCGCATCGCGCGGCATCGGCAGATGCAAGTCTTCCACGGGCGCGGCCGCCAGCTCGTCGAGCAAAGTGAGCACGAGGCGTTCCTGCGCGCCCTGCAGCACGGTCAGGGTGGGAAAACCGGCCGCCTTGGCAATCAGTTCGCGCAGCAAGGGCGAAACGGCCACGGTACAGCAGACGGCCGGCAAGGCTGGCGCCATGGCCGGCTCGATAAACAGGCAATAACATTCCGCCTCGCCCACGCCCTGCGCAGCATGCATCAGGCCGCCTGGTATCCACACGGCGCACTGCGGTGGCACGATCCACACGCCGCTTTCCACCTCGCAATGAATTACGCCCCGCGTGGCATACAGCAACTGCCCCTTGCGGTGCTGATGCGGCGCCTGCTCCGCATCCTCGGGCACGCTGGCCAGGCCCACGGCCAGCAAGGGGCGCAGCACGCCATCGACATCGAAATCGAGGATGGAGGCGTCGTCGTCCAGACCCAGGTGGGCCGTCAGCATGCTGGGCAAGAGGGGATGGGGCATGGGGTTACTTTGGCTGGATTGAATAATATTGTGGCTATTTTATGCAATGACGCGCAGCGCTGCCAACGCTATCGTATGGGCATCCGCAGCCCCGCTTCAACGGCAACCGCCGCCGCCCGTGTTCTGATGAAGGTGAGGAGGAACGGCAACCCCCTTGAAGGAGTCATTACCATGCAGCTTGATCTATCCACTTTTCCCCTCGTCTGGATGCGCCGCGACGGCGCGGCAGGTACCCAGGCCGACGTGCTGTTTGCCCAGTTCGACGCGCTGCTGGCGCGCCGGCAGGCGTTTGTCATTCTCAGCGAGGAAGGCTTTGACGAAGATGGGCATGAACACCCGCAGGAAGAGCGCAAGCGGGCTTCACTATGGATGAAGCAGAACAAGGCGGCCATCCGCGCGTATATCCAGGGCATGGTGCTGGTCGAACCGAGCGCCGCCAAGCGCCTGGCCGGCAAGGCCTTTGCCGTGATGTTCGGCAAGTTCTGGGGTTATCCCCTGCATTTCGGCACCAGCCGCGACGACGCGCTCGACATCGCCCAGCATTTGCTCAGGGCGTGGCTGCCGCCCCACAATAATCCGACAAGGCCTCACGACGCCTGACCCAACCGACGCGCAGCACGTTGGGTCAGGTGGGACTAGTAGCGATAGTCGTTGACGAAATGCTTGGTGAAGTTGTACTTGCTGCCGCCGTCGAGCAAGTCGACCAGGCGTTTCGGCGCCGAGGCCGACATGAAGGCGTCGGCCGCGCCGCCCGTGCTGCGGAACTTCATGCCGGGGCTGAGGATCTGGTTGGCGCCGATTTTCAGGTGCTGGAAGCTTTTCGTTTTTTCATTGTTGAGGATGAAGTGCAATTCCTGCTTGAACGTCAGGAAGGGGATCTTCAGCCACCAGCCTTCGTCCGTGCCATAGCTGGCGACGCTGGCAAAATGCGTGTTCTTGTCCGTCAGGGTGGGTTTGCCCAGGCGGTCGTTGATGCGTTTCATGGCTTCATTCTTGGTCATGCTGTTCTTTCGTGATTCGTCGAGTATACGGCGTGCATTTTGACACAGGCACGCCACCCCCGCCTGCCTTGCCGATGCCTATCTGCATGCTTTTTTACTGCAATGCAGCATCAATTCTCATCAATTGTCGCAACGCATTAACAACACTGGGCAAAATTCATTGCTTCCCGGCATTGTAAATATCGGTCGTTCGAGCGTATGCTGAAGCAGTCTGAACGGTGCCGCCAGAGCACCGTCGCCGCCGCATTCCTGGCCTGTCGGGCAGGAAGCGGGCCACGCCCCATCGCCGCAAATAGATAGTTGGAGACACAGCATGAAGAAATTGACGTTCCAGCAGAAGTTATGGATTCCCCTGATTTGCAGCTTGTTGTGCATCACCGTTATTTTTGTCTATAACGCGCTGGAAGTTCGCAAGATCCGCATCGAAGAGCGCAGCGCCGACCTGAGCAATGCCGCCGACCTGGGCCTGGGCGCTGTCAAGATGTTCGGCGACCTGGCCGCCAGCGGTGCCCTGACGAAGGAAGAAGCGCAGAAGCAGGCCACGGCCGTCATCAAGAGCATGCGTTTCGGCGAAACCGGCTATTTGTCCATCATCAACCTCGATGCCGTCGTCGTGATGAATCCCGCCGCACCGCAAACCGATGGCAAGAACATGTCGGATTTTAAAGATGCCAACGGTACTTATCTGTACCGCGACATCGTTGCCGTCGGCAAGGCCGATGCGGGCAAGGGCTTCGTCCACTATTATTTCCCCCGTCCCGGCCAGAAGACCCCGGAACCGAAGATGAGCCGCGTGGTGGCCTACAAGCCATGGAGCTGGACCATCGTGACGGGCGTGTACATGGATGATATCGATGCGGCCTTCCGCCAGTCGCTGCTGACTTCGCTGGGCGTGCTGGTACTCGTGTGTGCGCTGCTGGCCGCCGTCGTCATCGTGATCAACCGCAGCTTGCGCCATGCGCTGGGCGGCGATCCCGAGTATGCGGCCGACGTGGCCGAAAAGATCGCGAATAACGATTTGAGCGGCGTCGTGCGCACGCATGCCAACGACCGCCACAGCGTGCTGTACGCAATGAAAACCATGCAAGCCAACCTCGTCGATGCGATCAGTGAAATCCGCCACAGCGCCGAGACGATCGCCACGGCATCGAGCGAGATTGCCAGCGGCAATATGGACTTGTCGGCACGCACGGAAATGCAAGCCAGTTCGCTGGAAGAGACGGCGGCCTCGATGGAGGAATTGACCTCGACCGTGACACAAAACGCGGGCAACGCCGTGCAGGCGAATGAACTGGCGCAATCCGCTTCCGCCGTGGCCCGCCAGGGTGGCGCCGTGGTGGCGCAAGTGATCGGCACCATGGATACCATCAATGCATCGTCGCGCAAGATCGTCGACATCATCGGCGTCATCGATGGCATCGCTTTCCAGACGAATATCCTGGCGCTTAACGCGGCCGTGGAAGCGGCGCGCGCCGGCGAGCAGGGACGCGGCTTTGCCGTCGTGGCGTCGGAAGTGCGTAATCTGGCCCAACGCTCCGCTGGCGCGGCGAAGGAAATCAAGGAACTCATCGGCGCTTCCGTCGACAGCATCGCGGCCGGCAGCACGCTCGTCGCACAGGCGGGCACGACCATGGATCAGGTGGTGGCTTCCGTTTCGCGCGTGACCGACATCATGGCCGACATCACGGCCGCTTCGCACGAGCAAAGCACGGGTATCGGCCACGTCAACCAGGCGATCACGGAAATGGATAGCGTGACGCAGCAAAATGCGGCACTGGTGGAAGAGGCGGCGGCCGCGGCGTCGAGCATGCAGGACCAGGCGGCCGTGCTGGCGCAACTGGTGGCGCGCTTCAAGCTGTCGGCGCAGGAGCCTGGGACGGGGACGTCGCCGCGCCTGGCGGCAAGTTCGGCTGGCGCGCCACGCGCCGTGGCGAAAAAGCCGCTGCGCAGCCTGGCGGCGCGCTAGGACTTTATTGGGCTGGCGCCGCCGCTTGCGGCGCCGGTTCGAATTCCAGCTTGTCATCGACGACCACGAATTGCCCGACCGGCTGGCCCAGGTCGGCTTTCGGGTCGTTTTCCATTTCCGTCAGCGCATTGCAGGTATTCGTTTCCGCCTGCCACAGCTGCTTGCCCATGCGGATATTCCAGATGCCATCGCCGGCGGCAAACAGCTCGACTGTGATGTCGGCTGGCGCATCCGTCGACAGGGTATGCAGGCGCTGGCATTGCGGCAGATTGGTCGCCATCAGCTGCACTTCCACGGTATCTTGCCAAAAATAACGTTGCTGGCGGCGCACGGTCAGGGAATGGTCTTGCCCATCGAACATGTAGATGGCGAAGTCCTGGACACAGCCTGACAGCAGGACGGACAGCGTGACGATCAGGAGTTTGCGCATGGTCGGCTTTCTTGGTTGGTGCTCGGGAATGTCGGGATGCCTGCGTGACGGCGCTAGTGAATGCTAGCGCCGTCTTGTTTTTCGCTTACGTGGCATTATATCCATGCATATCAGTTGCGGCGCGACAATAGTGATGCGGAGGCCGCCTGCCCTACTTATCTACCTGGAAAGACCACGATGATCGACCTGTATTACTGGACTACGCCCAACGGGCACAAAGTGACGATGTTCCTGGAAGAAGCGGGCATCCCCTACAACATTATTCCCGTGCATATCGGCAAAGGCGAGCAGTTCAAGCCCGAATTCCTCGCCATCGCGCCGAACAACCGCATCCCCGCCATCGTCGACCAGGCGCCGGAAGATGGCGGCGCGCCCTTGTCCCTGTTCGAGTCGGGCGCGATTTTGCAATACCTGGCCGAGAAAAGCGGGCAATTCCTGCCGGACGACGTGCGGGGACGCGCCGAAGTGATGCAGTGGCTGTTCTGGCAAATGGGCGGCCTTGGCCCCATGGCCGGGCAAAACCACCATTTCGTGCAATATGCGCCCGAACCCATCGACTACGCCATCACGCGCTACGTCAACGAAACGAACCGGCTATACGGGGTGCTGAACAAGCGCCTGGCGGACCGCGCATTCGTGGCCGGCGACAGCTATTCCATCGCCGACATGGCGATCTACCCGTGGATCGTGCCGCACGAGCGCCAGCGCCAGAAGCTGGAAGATTTCCCGCACCTGGCGCGCTGGTTCGCTGCCATTGCCGCCCGTCCCGCCACCGTGCGCGCGTATGCGCGGGCGGCTGAAATCAATGTGCAGCCCACCGTCAGCGGCGACGCGAAAAGCGTGCTGTTCGGGCAGACGGCGAAGACGGTGGCGTGATCAACGGTCAGTTTCCTCGGTAAGTGGAAAAACCGAAAGGGCTGAGCAGCAAGGGAATGTGATAGTGCTGGTCGGTCTTTTCCACGTGGAATTGCACGGGGATTTCCGGGAAGAAGGTTTCCTGTTTCAGGCGCGCATAGTGCTCGCCTGTCTTGAACACGATGCGGTAGTCGCCCGCCTGCATGGGAGCATCCTCCGGATACATGGCCGCGATGCGCCCGTGCGCATTCGTCACGGCGCTGGCCAACTGTTGCCAGCCTTCGCCTTTCTTTTGCTCCAGGGTGACCGTCACGCCCGCTGTCGGCTGGCCGCTCTGCAAGTCGAGGATGTGCACGCTCAAGGGATTGGCGGCGGCCAGGGCCATGCTGGACAGGCTGGCGAAGGCCAGGGCGGTGGTGATCTTTTTCAGGTACGTCATCGTCGTGTCTTTCAAAGGGTGGGGGAATCGAGTTCGGGGATGGCGGCCAGCGCCGCCTGGGCGCAGGCACGGTCTTGCTGCGCGCCACCGCCACCGGCCACGCCGATGGCGCCGACCACTTCGCCCAGGGCTCGCAAGGGCAGGCCGCCGCCCAGCAGCAACAGTGCCGGCACGGTGGTCAAATTACTCATGTCCGGATTGTTGCGGGCCGCCATGGCCAGCGCATAGGTATCGCTCTTGGTGGACAGAGCCGTATATGCCTTGCGCCGGCTGGCCTCCGTGTTGTGCGGCCCGACGCCATCGGCGCGCTGCACCGTCACGACATTGCCGCCACGGTCCAGCACGGTAACGACGATATGCCGGCCCTGCGCCAGGCAAGCGGCCATGGCCGCATCGGCCAGCTTGTTGGCAGCTGGCAGAGAAAGATCATCGACCTTGCGCAGCTGGGCGTGTGCGGGGCTGGCCAGCAGGCACAGCAGGGTACTGCTGAAAAGAAGGGTTTTCATGTGGCGTCCAGGGAATCAAGTGACGCCAGTATGGCCAGTGTTACCCTACGCGAAGATGATCGCCGCATGACATTTTTATCATCCGCGGCGCTCTGCGTGCGGCGTAGAATGGTCTTATATTCTCTTTAGAAAGTGGCCATGCGTATCCTGGTAATCGAAGACGAACCGAAGACGGGCGACTACCTGCTGCGTGGTTTGGCCGAGTCCGGCTTTACGGTGAGCCTGGCGCGCAACGGTCGCGACGGCCTGCACATGGCCAGTAGCGACACGCCCGATTTGATCGTGCTCGACGTCATGCTGCCCATCATGGATGGCTGGCAAGTCTTGCGTGCGCTGCGGCTGCAGGAGGGCGGTGCGGACGTGCCCGTGATTTTCCTCACGGCGCGCGACGAAGTGCAGGACCGGGTCAAAGGGCTGGAATTGGGCGCCGACGATTACCTGGTGAAACCGTTTGCCTTTGCCGAACTGGTGGCGCGCATCCGCACTTTGCTGCGGCGCGGGCCGCCGCGCGAGGACGACGTGATCCGTATCGGCGACATGGAAATCGACGTGATGAAACGCAAGGTCAGCCGGCAAGGCCAGCGCATCACTCTGACGGCCAAGGAATTCGGCTTGCTGCATCTGTTGGCGCGGCGCCAGGGCGAGGTCTTGTCGCGCTCCATCATCGCCTCGCAAGTGTGGGACATCAATTTCGAGAGCGACACCAACGTCATCGATGCGGCCATCCGCCGCCTGCGCAGCAAGCTCGACGACCCGTTCGAACCCAAACTGATCCACACCTTGCGTGGCATGGGCTATGTCTGCGAATTGCGGGCGCCCACCGTGCCCGACAGCGGCGCCACGCAATGAAGCTGGCGCAACTCCGCCGCTCGCTGACCCTGCGCGTCACGCTCGTGTTCGTGCTGATCGTGGCGCTCGTGTCGGCCGGGCTGGGCATGCATTTGTACCGCTCGTTCGTCGCGGAAATCGAGCGCCGCGATGACATTTTGTTGCTGGGAAAACTGCGGCAGATCCAGCAGCTGTTGGGCAATGCGGGCACCCTCGACATCATCCGCGAGCGGCCCCAGTATTTCCGCGACACCATGAGCGGGCAAGAAAATTCCCTGGTCCGCATCGTGCGCGCCGATGGCACGCGTTTGATCGATGTCAATCCAAACGGCGAGACGGTGGCGCATCCTGTCCCCGTGGCCGTCGATGCGCCCGTTACGGACAGCGCCATCGTCAGCTGGACCAGCCGCGACGGTTATCCGGCCAGGGTGGTGGCGGCCAGCGCGCGCATTGGCGACCCGGCGCAGATGGCCGACATATCCGTCGCCCGGGTCTACGGTGACCGCACGGCCATGTTTGCCGCCTACCGCTGGCAGATCGTCGTGTCCGTCGCCATCAGCGCGCTGGTGGCGGCTTTGTTGTCGAGCGTGATGCTGCTGCGAGGATTGCGGCCGCTGCGCAATATAGCCGCCCACGCGGCCCTCGTGCGGCCGGGCAAGCTGGAGCAGCAACTCGATGCACGTGGTGCGCCGACGGAGCTCTTGCCGCTGATCCATGCCTTGAATGCCATGCTGGCGCGGCTGCAGGAAGGCTATGCGCGGCTGTCGCAGTTTTCCGCCGACCTGGCGCATGAATTTCGCACGCCCGTCACCAATCTGCTGGGGCAAAGCCAGGTCATGCTGGCCCGCCCGCGCAGCGCGCAAGACTATGAACAGCTGGTCTCGTCGAATGTGGAAGAGCTGGAACGGCTGTCGCGCATGATCGACAGCATGCTGTTCCTGGCACGGGCGCAGCAGGATGAAATGGTGCTCGTCAAGCAAGTCTTGCCCGTGCAGGACGAGTTCGCAAGGCTGGCGGATTTCTTTGAAGGCTTGGCCGAAGAACGCGAGCTGGCGCTGGCTTGCCACGGCAGCGGCAATGTGACGGCCGAGCCGCAGCTGCTGCGCCGCGCGTTGGGCAATTTGCTGTCGAATGCGATCCGCCATGCGGCGCCAGGCAGCACGATTCTGCTGCGCTCGCATGCGACGAACGAGGGCGTGGAATTGAGCGTGAGCAACCTCGGCCCCGCCATTCCCGCGCGCCACTTGCCGCACCTGTTCGAGCGTTTCTACCGCGCCGACCCGGCCCGCAGCGACTCGGCCGCCTCTACCGGCCTGGGCCTGGCCATCGTCACGGCCATCATGCAGCTGCACGGCGGCAGCGCGACCGTGGCGTCCGACGCGGCCGCCACGACGTTTACCCTGGTTTTTCCGGCGTAATTGACTGGGGTGGTGTCGGATTACGCTACGCTAATCCGACCTACGCCGCATTCCGGCACAGGGTAGGTCGGATTAGCGAGGCGAAGCCAAGCGTAATCCGACAAGAGCCGTCAATAATATTGTCCGATTACGTGGTCCCGTATGGTCTCGGGGCCGTCAGCCCATTTCCACCAAAAACTCATGCATGCCCGTATGCGCCAGTTGCGCACACGCTGGCGCAAAGTGCGGCAACTGCCCCCACAGCAACGGGTTGCCGACGATGTACACGTAATGCTGCGCGCGTGTCAGGGCCACGTTGAGCAGGTTCGGCGTGGCCGCCGCCCACTGCGCGGCACCTACCGTGCTGTCATCGGCGCCGAGGACCAGCATCACCACGCTTTGTTCCTTGCCCTGGAAGGTGTGCACGGTGCCCACCATCTGGCTGCTCCACTGGCGCAATTCGCGCGTCGTCGGCGCCTTGCCGTAGCCGAGGCGGCGGTCCCAGTCCAGGTCCATGATGCGCGAACGCAATTCGTTGCGCACGGCCTTGAACGGCGTAATCACATACATGTCGGGCAGCTTGCCGTCGCGGCGGTACAGTTTCAGCAGCACTTCCAGCACGAAGTCGAGCTGTACGGACACAACCTGCTTGTAGCTGACGGCGCCGACGGCGTCGATCCAGCGGCTGGGGCCACGCGTAAGTCCCCGCGCGCCATCCGGCGGCGTGCGGTCGCTCAGGCCGTAGACCATCTTGTCTTCATAGGCGATGTTGTTGGCCAGTGAAAACATCGGCTCCACGCAGCGGCGGTGCACGCGCAGGGGGCTGCCGATCCACAAGGGTTTTTCGCCGTTGGCGCCGACCACGGCGCCGTAGCGGTTGGCCTTGTCGGCCAGAGTCTGCACGGAAACACTGCCTGGCGCGTAGCTGCCGTCCTGCGTGTGCGGCGACAGGGCCGACAAGGTCTGCACCAGGCGGCCCGGCACCGTGAACACGGGTTCAATCTGCAGCGGGTCGCCCACGACGACGGCGCGCTTGGCGCGCCACAGGCTGCCCAGCGCCGTTTGCGGTGGTGCTTGGCCCGCTTCATCGATGAACAGCCAGCCCAGTGATTCGGGGCCCATGCCCTGGAACTGGCGCGCGAACGAGGCAAACGTGGTCGACACGACGGGTACGACCATGAACAGGCTGTGCCAGACCATGGCGATGTGCGACTGGTCGTAGGCGCGCTTGTTTTTCAGCAATTTCGACACGGCCAGCAAGTTGCCGCCAAAGCCGGGGCCGCCTTTTTTTGCCACTTCGGCCAGCCACGCTTCATGCAGGGCCAGGGCCTTGGCAAACAGGCGCGAGCGCAGGCGCGCCAGCGCCGGTTCATGCCACAGGCCGCCAATTTGCAGGACGTCGCCGTCCAGCTCGTCCAGGGTGGCCGGCGCAATGATGGTGGGGAAACGCATGCGCGCGCGGCGCAGCAGTTCCGTGCTGTCATCCCATTCGCGCTGGCGCGATTGCACCGTGCGCAGGGCGATGTGCAGGCTGTTGCGGGCGCGCTCGCAGCGCGGCTCCAGTTCGCCTTTCAGCAGCAGCTTGATGGCGGACACGTCGCGCGCGGCCTGGCGCTGCGCTTCCGCGTTGGCGACGACGGCATCCTTGAAGGCGCGTGCCGGTGCCGTGCGGAACAGCCGGGCAAAGAAGCCCGGCTGCGTCAGCGCCACCAGGCGTTCTTCTTCCAGCAATTCCTTCTTGCTGGCGAGCAATGTGTCCTGCTGCGCCAGCGCGGCGGACAGGGCGCCATTTGCCGCATCCATCTCTTGCTCGGCAGCAATCAGCGCTTGCTGGCTGGCCTGCATGAAGTCCGCTTCCGTGCAAGTGCCCACGGCTTGCCACAGGGCCGCGTATTGGGCGTGCTCGGCCAGGGCCTTTTCCACCACGTGTTCCGTCTCGCGGAACTCGCGCGCCGCCTGGGCGAAGCTGACGCCCTGGTAGCTGGCCAGCCACTGGCGGATATTTTGCGCATTCGGCGTCTTGCGCGGCGTGGTCTTGTCCCAGTCGTCGTCATAGAAATTGCTGACGAAGCGGCGGCGGTTCGCGCTGTTTCCCAGCGCACAGGACATCAAGCCCCATGGCGCTTCCGTCTCGCCCAGGGCGCGGTTGGCGCCGTTGCCATCGGCCACGACCCGGCGCGCCACGCTTTCAAAATAGCGCGTGCGCGCCCATTCCTTGCCCAGCTGCTTCGGTTTTGGCAGGTCGCCGGAAATGTTTTCCACCGCCGCGTTATTCGACGAAGCGACGACCATTTCAAAGCCCGTCAGTTCCGGACGCAAGCGGGAGATGGTAATCGGGTCGCGCACGCCTTCGAAGGCCACGGCCACCTTGCCGATGAAGGCGTCTCCGGCGCGGTCCAGGCAGGACAGCACGCTGGCGCGGCGCACGATGTTGTCGGCGAACAATTCGCGCAGCAAGGTCGTCTTGCCCGTACCCGGCGGGCCGTTGACGGAAAAGATGCCCCGTTCGTTCAAGCCCGTGCGCGCGCCGTGGATGGCGAACTGCTGCATCAGGCTCATGGCGTAGCTGGCGTCTTCCAGCCAGTGTCCGCGGTTCATATGGGCCGGATTGAGCATGGCGGCCAGCGCCTGGCGTCCGGCCGGGCTGTACAGGTCGATGCGCTCATCCTGCGCCAGCGGGGTCAGGTAGCTGGCCACCGTCGCGGGTAGCTTGCCGCCACGCAAGGCGCGGATGATCTGCTCCAGGTCGTCGAGGTAAAAACTGTTGAGGATATCGATCGATGGTTCCACCGCGTCGCCAAAGTCCAGGCTGCGGTTCTGGTTGGACTCCAGCGCATCGGCTTCCGTCACGGCGGCGCGTTTTTTGCGCGTGCGCAATTCCAGCACGGCCAGCGGCTGGCCTGCCGACGGGTGGAAGCCGGCCCAGTCGCGCAGCAGGTCGGCCAGCGCGGCGATTTCCATGCCGGACAGGGGCGACGAGACATTGCCTGCCTCGTCCGTCACTGGCTGCGGGGCGCGGCTTGCCGCGAAATTGCGCAGGCTATCCTGCAGCGCCAGCTGGCTGTCGCTGAAGGCGTCCAGGCTCAGGCCGGACCAGTCCGGCGTGCGGGCGCGGCCCAGGGCCCACGGCAACGTTGACACGGACACGGGGTCGAATTGCGGCTCGCCCAGCGCATTGAGGTTCAGGCGGGCAAAGCACGAGCGTCCCAGCAGTTCTGTTTTTTCTGTTTCGGCCATGTTTTCCGGGCCATTGGCCGGCGGACAGGCCTTGTTGATTTCGGCCTTGTCGAACACGCCGAGGAACAGTGAGAAGCCGTCGATCTCGCGGTCGGACGGCACTTGCCATTGCGTGGCGAACTGCGGCGGCAATTGCGCCAGCTGTTCGCGGTGCAGGAGGCGCACGGTGGACTGGTCTTCAACGTCCGTGATTTGATTCAGGTCAAACGGGATAAAGAATTCGATCTTGTGCCAATACTCCAGGATAGCCAGGAGGCGCTGCTGTTCTGCCTGATTCATGATGACCAATATTTTGTAAAGCGAGCGAGGATTGTAAAGCGTATGCGCGGTGCACGTTTTGCACTTTTGCCTATTGCGCGGGCTTTGCCGCAAAAAAAGTGGTGATTGCGGACGAAAAAAAGCCAGGCAGCAACTTCCTGCCTGGCTTTCCCGTGGGGAGGACGTTGCTATTGGTTAAAACTCTTCCCATTCGCTCTCGGCGGCAGCATTGCTGCGGCGTGCCGGCGCGGCCGCGACAGCCTTGCGCGCGGGTGCGGGCTTGGCGGCGGGGCGTGCAATGGCGGGCGCTGCCGGTGCGGCGCGCACAGGCGCCAGCTTGGGTGCGCTGGCGACATGGTTGCCGGTTTTAAAGAAACCCACCACGTGCGCCAGTTCGCCCGCCTGCTCCTGCATGCTTTGCGAAGCGGCCGCCGCTTCTTCCACCAGGGCCGCGTTTTGCTGCGTCACTTCATCCATCTGGGCAATGGCCATGTTGATCTGCTCGATGCCGATGGTCTGCTCGTGCGTGGCGGAGGTAATCTCTCCCATGATGTCGGTCACGCGCACGATGCTGTCGACGATGTCGCCCATGGTCTGGCCCGCTTCATTGACGAGGCGCGAACCCGTGTCCACGTTGGCGACGGACGCGGCGATCAATTCCTTGATTTCTTTCGCTGCGCCAGCGGATCTTTGGGCAAGATTACGCACTTCCGTTGCCACGACGGCGAAGCCACGGCCCTGCTCACCCGCGCGCGCCGCTTCCACGGCCGCGTTCAAGGCCAGGATATTCGTCTGGAAGGCGATGCCGTCGATGACGCCGATGATGTCGACGATCTTCTTCGACGACTCGTTGATGGTGCCCATGGTGTCGACCACTTGCGAGACGATGCTGCCGCCGCGCACGGCCACTTCCGACGCGCTTTTCGCCAGCTGGTTGGCCTGGCGCGCATTGTCCGCGTTCTGCTTCACGGTCGAGGTCAGCTCTTCCATGGCCGACGCCGTTTCTTCCAGCGAACTGGCTTGCTCTTCCGTGCGGGACGACAGGTCGAGGTTGCCGGCGGCAATTTCGCTCGATGCCGTGGAGATCGCATCCGTGCCGTTGCGCACTTGCGCCACCACGCCCAACAGGCTGTCGTTCATGGCTTTCAGGGCGCCCAGCAGGCGGCCCGTTTCATCGCTGGAATTGACGACGATGTGCGACGACAAGTCGCCCGAGGCCACGGTTTCGGCCACGCCCACGGCTGCATTGATGGGGCGGGTGATCGAGCGCGTGATGATCCAGGCAACAAAAGCGCCCAGCAGCACGGCCACGCTGCCCAGGGCAATCATGGAGGCGCGCGCGCTGGCGCTCAGCGTCTCGGCATCCGTCGCCGCCTGCGCCGCCTGCTCGCCTTCATACGC
Organism: Janthinobacterium sp. BJB301; assembly: GCF_002735685.1. Classification (NCBI taxonomy): domain Bacteria; kingdom Pseudomonadati; phylum Pseudomonadota; class Betaproteobacteria; order Burkholderiales; family Oxalobacteraceae; genus Janthinobacterium; species Janthinobacterium sp. BJB301. The sequence continues at coordinate 205,029 of NZ_PDZJ01000007.1, forward strand.
GACCAGGCTGTCGAGCGCGCCCAGCACGCGCTTCAGGCTCGGTGCCGCCTGCTGCGTCAAGAAGGCGATCGCTTCTTCCGTCTGGCCCGCATTGCGCAGCTCGATGACCTTGTTGTTCAGCGGCGCGCCCGATTTCAGTGCAGCGTCCAGCTCGGCCATCAGTGCCGTTTCCTTGTCCGTCGAGATTTTCTTTTGCAAGGTTTCCTTGGCGGCACCATATTTCTTGCGCGCTTCGCCAATCTTTGCCAGTTCCGCCTGCACCAGCGCTTCCGTCGGCGCCACCACGATGCTCGTGATCGCCAGCGTAATGTTGCGCACGTTGTCGCTCATGGTATTGGCGGCCGCCATCTTGACGTTCTTGTCGGCCACGATGTCGTGCGTGCGCGCGCTCAGTTGCCCCATGGAATACAGGCCGACGAGCAAGACGGCTACTAGCAGGCCGAGAACGACAGCAAACCCGATCCCGAGCCTTGTGCCGATTTTGAATTGTGTGAGTGACATGATTGCTTTCGTATTGCGGAAGTGAGGGAAAACGTCGGACAAGCCAGGGCTACGGGTTTATACGTAAGGGCGGCCAGCCTGTAATTGTTCCTCAAAATTCCGCACTGCAATACAAAAACTTGTATCAAGTCCGCGAAAAGTTTAAAAATTGGTAGCAAATTAAATAAGTTGTCGTGTGGAAACAACGAGCGCGGCGCCGGACGCGGACTCAGCTTTCCGGAAACACGCGGGTGGCCAGGAAGTCGATGAAGGCGCGCAATTTCGGCGTCAGGTGGCGGCTGCTGGGCCACAGGATGCGAAAGGCGCCGTCGTGCTGGCGGTGCGCGTCCAGCACCGGCTGCAAGCGGGCCGCGGCCCGCGGATACGCGTGCGCCAATGCGGCCAGCACGGAGTGAGCCAGCTGCCCACCTGCGGCAGCTTGACGTGCAGGCGTCCTCGGGGCGCACTCTTGCTGCTGGCTAATTCCTGCTCGGCCGCTTCGATCTCTCCCGGGAGGCGCCGGCAGCGTGCGAGAGACACGGTTCCCTCGTTCGTCATTGTGACGGAACTGTGGCAAGCCGTGTATGCGGCAAAGGAAATGCCATGACTCTGCCGCATCCCATTGTCTTTCTTGCGCTGGCCTTGATCTTGTTCAAGGCGTGGCGCTACCGCCCGTCGTCAGTCGGCAATATGGTTGGGGATGCGACACAGGAGATCCGTGTCGCCGATGTCCACGCCCGCTTGCGACAGCAGGGTGCTGGCCTGGCCCCGGTGGTGCGTCTGGTGGTTGAAGAAATGCATGAGCAGGCTGAAAAACCCGCGCCGGTTCGGGCCCTTGCTGTTGCGGTAGTCGAGCAAATGGTCGAGGTCGGCTTCCGTGATCGAGGCGGTCCAGTCGATGATGAGCTGGTCCAGCCATTGCCGGTGCGCGTGCATGGCGGCAAAATCGTCGGCCGCGAACAGCGGGTGTGTGAGCGAGGCGGGCGGGGTGATGGCGCGGATGGGGTCGAGCAGGGGAAAGCCGGCCGGGTGCTTCGCATAGCGCTGCAGCCACAGCGTGTCGCCCACCATCACGTGGTTCAGGGTGGCCAGCAGGGAGCCGAAGAAGGCGCCCCGCTCGCGCTGCAGCTCGCCGGGTGGCAGGCTGGCCGCCGCCGCGTACACCTTGGCATTCATCCACTGGTTGTAATCGGCCATCAGGCAAAGGTGGGCGCAACGGCTCATGGTGATGAATGTTCTATATCAGACGGATTTCAAAAACGCACGTATGCCGGCCAGCAGCATTTCAATGGCCATCGCCGTCAGGATCAAGCCCATCAGGCGTTCAAACGCCGTCATGACTCTTGGACCCAGGGCCCGCTGCAAGCGTTCGGCGCACAGGAAGACGGCCAGCCAGACGGCGGCCACGGCCGTCAGCCCCGCCACGTGGGCAATGACTTCGTTCATTTCATGCGAGGAAAACAGCAGCACGGTCGCCAGCGCCGACGGGCCGGCCAGCGCGGGGATGGCCAGCGGCACGATGAACGGTTCGCCGCCCATCTCGTGGTCGCTATTGCCGGCGTTGGGCTGCGGAAAGACCATGCGCATGGCGATCAGGAACAGGATCACGCCGCCGCCGATGCGCAGCGCCACTTCCGACAATTGCAAGGCGTTCAGGAAATGGCGGCCGAAGAACATAAACAGCAGCAAGATGCCGAAGGCGATCAGGCATTCGCGCACCACGACTTTCCAGCGCCGCTCGATGGGCACCCGTTTCAGGGCATTGACGAACAGGGAAACGTTGCCGAACGGATCGGTGACGAGCAAGAGCAGGATAAATGTCTGGAAAAAATTCTGTGTCATGGTGATGTGATTGAGGTCAACACCGCTGCCAGGATGGGCGCGGTGCGATAAGGCTTGCGATGATAACAAGAGCGGCGGCTATCGCCCATGATTATTGATGCATAGCAGCATTTTTTTTACGCAGCGATGACTTTTGCCTGGTAAAACGCGCTGGGCGTGGTGCCGAAATGCTTCCTGAACATGGCCGTGAACGCACTCTGGCTCGTGTAGCCATTGTCCATGGCCACGTCGATGACTTTGCTGCCGTGCGCCAATTGTTCCAGCGCCCGCAGCAATCGCGCCTGCTGGCGCCACTGGCCAAAGCGCATGCCTGTCTGTTTCTGGAACAAGCGGTGCAGGCTGCGCTCGGTGATCGCCAGTTCCTGCGCCCAGTGCGCCACCGTCTGCTGTTCGCCCGGCTGCGCCATCAGCCGAGCGCAGATGCCGCGCAGGCGCGCATCGGCAGGCAGCGGCAGATACAGGGGCAGCACGGGCAGGCTGTCGAGCTCGTGCAACAGCAATTGCAGCAGATGCCAGTCGCGGCTGCCCTCCGTGAAATCGGGCGCGATGTCGACGGCCGCCACGATCAATTGCCGCAGCAGGGGGCTGATGTCGAGCACGCAGCTGTGGCGCGGCAGCAGTGGTGAGCTGGCGCAGTCGATGAAGACGGTGCGCATTTTCACCGCGCCGCTCATGCGTACCTGGTGCGCGATGCCGGGCTGCAGCCACACGCCGCGCGTGGGCGGCACCACCCAGCGCCCGCCTTGGGCCTCGATGGTCATCACGCCCTCGATGGCATACAGCAATTGTGCATGCGTGTGGCGGTGCACGGAAATCACGTGGCCATGCGCATAGTCGACGGCCAGCGCCATGGCGCGCGCCGTGACGGGCAGTAATTCCTGAAAGGCGGGGGAGGTGCAATCCATGAAAATGATGTCAGTTTTGCGATAGGTCCAGACATTTTAGCGCGAGAAGGCGCGGCGCGCCTGCGGCATGATGGTTTCCCGCAACTATTCCTGGAGCTTCGCATGCCTGTGCGCGCCTATCTGTATCCATTTCTGGCCATGCTGCTGTGGGCCGGCAACGTCGTCGTCTCGAAGCTGGCGGCGTCCAGCATCGCCCCCACCGCCATCACTTTTTACCGCCTGGTGCTGGTCTTGCTGGTGATGACGCCGTTTATCGCCCGCCCCCTGTGGCGCAACCGCGCCGCCATCTGTCGTCAGTGGTGGCAGCTGGCCCTGTGCGGCGTGATGTCGATGGCGCTGTTCCAGAGCCTGTCCTACCGCGCCGCCGAATCGACGACGGCGACGAATATGGCCATCGTCACGGCGCTGGCGCCGCTGATGACGGCCTTGCTCAGCGTGCTGCTGCTGGGCGAGCGATTGACAGTCGGCATGGCGGCCGGCGGCGTGCTGTCGTTTGGCGGCTTGCTGTACCTGGTGGGGCGCGGCGACGTGCTGGCCTTGCTGCATCAAGGCGTGCATGCGGGCGATGCGCTGATGCTGCTGGCTTGCCTGAGTTTTGCCCTGTATGGCGTGCTGCTGCGCCGCTGGCGTTTGTCCATTCCCGCCTGGCAAGCCATTTATTGCCAGGCCTTGGCAGCCCTGGCGTGCATGCTGCCGCTGTTCCTGCTGCTGCCGGCCGGCAGCGCCAGGCTGGACGCTACGACCTTGCCGCTGATCGGCTATGCCGGCATCGGCTCGTCCATCGTGCTGTCCTACCTGTGGATTGAAGGGGTAAAACTGCTGGGGCCGAACCGCTGCAGCATTTACGTCAACCTGCTGCCCCTGCTGACGGCCTTGCTGGCCATCGTCTGGCTGCACGAAAGCATGCATGTGTACCACCTGGTCGGCGGCGGCATCTCGCTGCTGGGCGTGCTGCTGGCGCAGACGGTGCAGCGGCCCCTGTGGCGCCAGCGTCCTGGCGTGTCCGGTCTTGCCTGAATGGCCATGCATAATGGCGGTTTTCAGGCAGTGGAGTTGGCATGCGGCAAACATTTTGGATCAGCACGATGGCGGCGCTGCTGGCGCTGGGTACCTTGGCGCCTGTGCGGGCGGCGGTCCGGTTCTACGAGGGTCAAGCGATGGCCACCGCCAGCGTTGTCGAGCGCCGCGATGGCGGCGTGGTGTTGGCCTTCCTGCGGGAAAATGGCGAAGTCAACGGCTACTATTGCCAGTGCAATGGGGATAGCGAGAAGCGCATGAACCTGGACAAGTATGGCAAGGCCAGCATCGCGGCCGTGTTCCAGCTTGACCTCGACAGCGAAGGTGAAACCACGTTCGTGCTCAGCCGCAGCAGCGATAAGCTCTTTGGCTTGCATGCCTACCGCTACGAGCGCAGCGGCGGCAGGATGTTCAAGGTGGCCACCCTGCAGCCCACCCTGGACGCCATCGTGCGCGGCGCGAAAACCATGGACGAGGCGCGGGTGCGCGCTGCGCTGGCCCGCTTGCAGCTGATCGACTACAGCATCGCGTACGCACCCACGGGCGTGGCCGAGTTCGACGCCATCGAGCATGGCCACGGCACCCTGGTCGGCTATTTCAATATCGATGGCGAGTTATTGCCCGGCAAGCCGGCGGACGCCCCGGCATTTGCCTATAAAAAAACTTTCCAGGAAAAGGAGGGCCATTTCCTCACGGTCACCTATCTGCTGGGCAAGGGCTGGGAAGGCGGGCGCGCGCCCAGCTATCACGTCAAATGGATCACCTGGGAAACGCAGCCGCAGCGCTTTGCCGCCTGCCAGGATGGGCTGCTCATCGAATACGACGTGAATTGCTGCACGGGCAACGTATATGCCCGTGGCCGGTATGCGCAAGGCAAGCGCACTGGGCAGTGGCACTATGAAGAGCCGCTCACCATCCGCTCGGTTGGCGCGTTTGTCGACGACAAGGCCGAAGGGCCGTGGACGTATGAAAGCGGCGAGGAAACGACAACGGGCATGATGCAGCGGGGCCAGCGCACGGGCCGCTGGGAAGTGAGCCCGGGCGTGGACGAATGGCGCGACGAGGGCAAGGGCAATTACGAGGGTTTCGATACCTACGTCAAAGACAGGCTGGACGGCCCCAGCGAGCGCCGTATCGGTACGCTGGTGCATTGGCAGGGCAACTATGTGAATGGCAAGAAGCAGGGCCAGTGGATCGAGCCGGGCGGTGGCGGTCTGTATGTTGATGACATCAAGCAGGGGCCTTGGAAGAAGGCGACGCCGGATGGCGGCTGGCAAGTGCTGACCATGCGCGATGGCGAACCGGAAGGCAAGCTGGAACAATATGCGGCCGGTGGCCAGCTGGAACTGGTCGAACATTACCGCTTTGGCGAGCTCGATGGCCCGATGGAGAGTTTTTATCCGGATGGCAAGCGGCGTTACCAGGGTGCGTTTGCCAACGGCAAGCGCGATGGGGAGGAAACCCTGTTTTATCCCGATGGCGAAGTGCCGCAATTTCACCGTAGCTGGCACAAGGGCGTGCTGCATGGCGTCAATATCGAGAATTTCCAGAACGGCAAACCAAAGCGGATAGGCGCCTACAACATGGGCATGAAAACGGGCCGGTTCCAGTATTTCCGCGACGATGGCCAGCTCATCGAAGAAACCATGTATTAACTTGTTAGCTAGCATAAATGGCATTCCCACGCGACCTTGCACGGCAGCGGAATGCCAGTTCTGCGCAAAAAACATCATCCGCTTGTTACAAAGCGTGAAAATCAATAGTGGATGTTGCTACTAGTAAACTTTCCCTGTATCTTGCAGTCAGGAAATTAAAAGTACAGGAAACCTCGACCTCGTTGCCCTGTATTGCACTCCTGACGATATGCGCGGGCCGCCTTCCCCCCTGCCGCCGCACACGCCGTATCGACCTGTCCTGAACAATTCACGTGACCCGCCCCATTGGCGTTTGCCGCTATCTCGTCCGGCATGCGCAGGCAAGGTTGCGCCCTTACCAAGGAAACTGCATGCTGTCGAACATAACAATAAAAATGCGCCTGATCGCCACCATGAGTGTGCTGGGCTTGCTGATCGCTGTCTTGGGCGCGATGAGTATCATCAGCCTGAAATCGGCCAACAACAGCCTCAACGAGGTCTACAGCAATCAGCTGGCATCGACGCAAGCCATCGGCGAGTCGCAGATTTCCCTGGGCCGCGCCCGCTTCACGATGGATCGCGTAATGGTGCACCCCGAAGCGGCCGACGCCAAGGATACCCTGGCCCGTGCGGAACAATTCATGGAAGCCTCCAACAAGTCCTGGAAGGTGTACCTCGCCTTGCCGCAAAGCACGGACGAAAAGCGCCTGTCCGACGACATGGACAAGAAACGCAGCGATTACATGAGCAACGGCTTGCTGGTCATGAGCAAGGCTTTGCGTGAAGGCAACGTCGCTCAAGCGGACGGTTTGATGATGACGGGGCTGACGCCGCTGTACCGCACCCTGGACCAAGCCGCCGAAACATTGACGCAATACCAGGCCACGTCGGCCGCCGCGATGTATGCGACCAGCCAGTCCAGTTACCGCACCCAGGTGGCCATGGCCATCGGCGGTATGATCGTCGGCGCCTTGCTGACGATTATTTCCAGCATCTTGCTGCTGCGCGCCATCTTCGGCCCGCTGAACCAGGCCCTGCGCCATTTCGGCGCCATTTCCGACGGCAACCTGGCCAACGACATCGTCATCACGCGCAACGACGAGATGGGCGCCTTGCTGACGGGCTTGCAGAAAATGCAGGAACGCCTGTCGAACACCGTGCGCGGCGTGCGCGACGGCAGCGGCGCCATCGCCACGGCCAGCAATGAAATCGCTTCGGGCAACCTGGATCTGTCGAGCCGCACGGAGCAGCAAGCGTCGAGCCTGGAAGAAACAGCTTCCTCGCTGGAAGAGTTGACCTCGACCGTCAAGCAGAATTCCGACAATGCGCGCCAGGCAAACCAGCTGGCCGTGTCCGCATCGGACGTGGCCGTCAAGGGTGGCGCGCTGGTGGCGCAAGTGGTCGATACCATGGGCACCATCAGCGAATCGTCGAAAAAGATTGCCGACATTATCGGTGTGATCGATGGCATCGCCTTCCAGACCAACATCCTGGCCTTGAATGCGGCCGTGGAAGCGGCGCGTGCCGGCGAACAGGGCCGTGGCTTTGCCGTCGTCGCCACGGAAGTGCGCAACCTGGCGCACCGCTCGGCCAGCGCCGCCAAGGACATCAAGATGCTGATCGAAGCGTCGGTACAGAACGTGGGCGCCGGTAGCGAACTGGTCAGCCAGACGGGCACGACGATGGACGAGATCGTGGCCAGCATCCGCCGCGTGACGGACATCATGGGCGAAATCAGCGCTGCCGGCCGCGAGCAGGAACTGGGCATCGGCCAGATCAATCAAGCCGTGGCGGAAATGGATACCGTGACGCAACAGAATGCGGCGCTGGTGGAAGAAGCGGCAGCCGCTTCGGAATCCATGCAGGAGCAGGCGGCCGCGCTGGCCGAGATGGTCAGCATTTTTAAACTCGACGCCAATCATAGCGGTCCGGCAGCGGCCAAGCCTGCCTTGCGCAAGCCTGTCGTGGCCGCCGCTAGCACGGGCTTGAAACGCCCGGCGCTGCGCCTGGCGCCGGCCCGCGCCGCTGCTGCACCGGCTGCTGCCGCTGCGGCAAAACCGCGTCCGGCCAAGCCTGCTGCCGATAACAGCGGCGAGTGGGAAGAGTTCTAAGTTACTGCGCTGGCAGGGTGGCCTTGCTGCCCTGTTCCTGCAAGCGCGCCGCCTCGGCCAAGGCCTGGGCGCGCGCTTCTTCCGCCGCCTGTTCCGCTTTCTCATGCGCATCATGGCGCGCCTGCAAGGCCGCCCTGGCACGCACAAAGACGATCTTGATGGCCGCCATCACGGGCACGGACAGGAAGATGCCCACCACGCCACCCAGCTGGTCGCCGGCCAGCAAGCCGACGATCACCATCAGCGGGCTTACTTCCACGCCTTCGCTCATCAAGTATGGGTTGACCACGTAATCCTGGAACAAACGGTAGGCGGCAATAAAGCCGATCAGCCAGAACACGTGCTCGAAGCCGCTGAAACCGGCCACGACCACGGCGATGACGGCCGCCGCCAGCGGGCCGGCAAACGGGATGAATTCCAGCAAGGCGGCCGCGCCGGCCAGCAGCAGGCTGTACGGCACACCCATCAGGGAAAAGGCGATGCTGTAGGACACAAAAGTGGCGATCGACAACAGCAGCAGGGCGCGCACATAGCGCGACAGCAAGATGTCGAGGTCATCGATGATGGCGCCCCAGAGTTTCTTGTTCGGGCGGTTCAGCAAGGAGAGCAAGCCGTCGCGCATGTCCGGCCCTTCCTTGATCAGCAAAAAGCTCAGCACGGGCACCAGCACCAGATAGATCAGGTTGCTGGCCGCATGCATGACGGTCAAGCCCAGTTCTTTCGCCAGCGGCATGGCTTGTCCCGTCCCGCTGCTCAGCTGTGTCTGCATGAACGACAGCAGGCGCGCGCGCAACGGTTCCATGAATTCCGGCAGAGGAATGCGCTCGGCAAAATTATTCCCCTTGAGCAAGGTCGGCAATTGATCGCTGAGCTTGATCGCCTCTTCCTCGATCCGCGCCCCGAAGATCGACCCCAGCACCGCCACCAGCAAGATCACCACCAGGAAGACGATGCCGATACTGGCCGTGCGCGGCAGGCGCTTCGGCCCATACCGCTCCAGCAGCCCGATCAGCGGATACACGAGGTAGCTGAAGAACACCGCGAACACCACCACGATCAGGGTCGACGACACCTTGTACGTGATGAATAACAAAAAAGCGACGAGAAAAGCCGTCCACACCATCTTGGCGACGCGCAAGTTAAAACCGAACATATGAATTCCTTAGGGCAGGATGCTACGCAAGCGTGGCTGGCTTGAAGGGCAGGGTGGGCAAGGCAGGGATCGGGCCGCGCCGCACGGCCGGAAATCATACCGCAAAATGCCAAAATGCCATGCCCTTGTGCGGAATAGCAATGTTTTCCCTGTGTGCCTCCGCTTATTTTGTTCGCCAGAAGGCTACGGTAATGAAGACGCCGTTTTCCTTGTCCGGCTCGCGCAAGGTCACCGTGTAGCGGCCGCTCGTATCGCTGCCCGTGAACACGACCTTCTCGTCATGCCCCTTCACTTGCGCGCCCTTGGCCAGTTTGGCATAGGTGTTGAGCACCCAGTGGAAATCGGCATAGCTGCGCAGGGTGATGCTGGCATCGGGCATGGGCTCGTCGCCGGCCTCGGCCGCTTCCGTGGGTGTGCGCATGGGCAAACCCGCCAGGCCCGCCGGCGCGATGAGTTTGCCGCCGCTGGAACTGCTGTTGAGTTCCGCATTCGGCAGCAGCAGGTGTAGCAAGCTTGCGGGAAAGCCGGGCGGCACGTCGGGCTGTTCCCAGCCGGGCTGGCCGGGGCGGGTCGTGATGTATTCCACCACAGCAATGCTTTGCCGCTGTTCCGGCGCAGCCTGTGCCAGCATAGTCGGCAACTGCCGCGCCCAGACCAGCAGCGGCGCGGCCATCTCGTCCTCCGCGCCGGGCGGCAGGAACAGCGTCAGCACGGCATGCGTGGATGGCAGGCAGGCGGGCGCGGCGTCGCCGATGGCGGCCTGGCAATGGCCGTTGACAAGGCCCAGCGCCAACAGCTTGCGTTGCGGATCGAACAGCATGGCGGCGCGCCATGCACCGTGCGTGCTGGCATCGATGGAGGCCAGCACCGAGCGCCCGTCGGGCAGCATGGTGCGCGTGATGTCATCGAGTGAATGCATGCTGTCGAGCACCTGGCGCGCGATCAGGGTATCGCCCTGCGTATAGCTGCCGCGTGCATAGCCGAGCAGTTTCAAGACGTCGGCGCGGATCTCGGGATGCGCGCTCAGGCGCAGCGGCGGCGATGGGACAGGCACGGTGGCGGCCACGAAGGTGGCATCCTCGGCAGGAATGGCTTGCGCCATGCTGGACAGCGGCAGGCACAGGGCGGCGCACAGCGACAGCATGCGAAAAGTGATGTTTCCTGGGGTGTTCAATGGCAATCCTTGTCGAGACGCCATGCCGGACGGCTTGCCGGCATGCGCGGGCAGCGATCTTAGCATTTCAGGAATAAATCTCTTTCTGCTAAGCTTGGTTATTGAATCACTGTTCCCGTTGCCATGGCCCAGATTACTATTTCCTGCAGTATCCCTGTCGACGATGCGGCAGTGACCGAGTTCCTGCACAAATATCTGGGCCGCTCGCGCGTCGGCTCGGCCAAACTGTTGCGTATGGGAGAGACGGGCTGTTTTTATACCTGTCCCTTGTTTCTGGATGACCACGCCAAGGTGAGCCGTTTGATCCGCCGCATGCTGGCGTTCTTTGAGAGCAAGGACATCCCCTTGACGATCCTCAAGATCGGGGCCCAGGACAGCTGGTACGAGGTAGATCCCGAGCAGCGTGACCCGTGGAAGATTTCCCCGCAAGCCTTGCTGGCGCTGCTCGATGCCAAGCAGGACGCCAATGCCTAGGCGGCGTTGAGCACGTAGCGGTTCTTGCCGTTTTTCTTGGCCTGGTACAAGGATTCATCGGCGCGCCGGTAGCTGTGCGACAAGTCCGTTTCCTTGATCAGTTCCGCGATGCCGATGCTGACGGACACCTTGCGTTCCGGCACAAAGGCCGCTTCGACGGCATCGACCAGTTGCGCGGCAAAGGCGCAGGCCGCGTTCTTTTCGCCCAGGTAAATGACGGCAAACTCCTCGCCGCCCAGGCGTCCGCACAGGTGCTCGCCCGCTAGCCCACCGATGACCTCGGCGATCTTTTTCAGCACCTCGTCGCCCACGTCATGGCCGTACACATCGTTGATCTGCTTGAAGTCGTCGATGTCGATCATCAGGAAATACGCAGGCGTGCACGCCGTGCGCTGCAAGGTGCGGGCGCTTTGCGTGAACATGCGCCGGTTGTTGAGTCCGGTCAAGCCATCCTTGTAGGCCATGGTCGCCAGTTCGCGCTGGGAACGGTAGTTATGGATGCGCAAGACGAGAAAATAGATATTCAGCGCCAGGCCGATGATCACGCTGATGGTGACGGCCAGCACGGGCCAATGCTGGTCAGCCTGGCCCGCATGCACGGGAAACTGCCCCAGCCCAAGGATGGCCCACACGCACAGCGATACGCCCAGGTAATACGCGATGCCGCTGAAGATGGGCGCCGTCGTCAGGGTGATCATCACGCCCAGCGGCAATACCCAGAAAGCGGGATCGTCCGTACCCAGCATCAGCACGCGAAAGCTGAAAGCGATGAACAGCACGCTGATCGTACCGCTGACGATGATCGCTTGCAGCGACTTCGCATACCTGGTCAGCACCAGCCCGACCACCATGCCCGTCACGCCCAGCGCCGCCTGCGCATGATCGAGCGAAGCGCGCGACAAGGTCAGGCTGAACGTGACCAGCCAGCAAGCCAGGCCAAACGTCAGGATCGCTATCGAAATGAAATGCAGTTCCTTGAAAAAGCGCTGCTGCTGCTCCCGTTCTCCTGAAAAGAACAGGTAATAGAAGGCAGGAGACAGGCTGCGCGAAGTGAACATTGCATTTGTCCAGGCAGACAACACGCCTTGCGGCAGGGACGCCTCCCGGCAACGGCAGGCGGCATGGCGCGCGCACAAAATTAGTTGCGCTCAGGAACTAGTGTACTGGTTTCTTGAGGGCAGTGGGGAGAGTGCCGAGGAAAACGGCTGACACTGTCCTGCCGCCGACACAGTGGCATATGGCGGTGGCAGCGCGGGTCGTCACAGGTCGCGCGCCAGCACCTGGCCGATCAAGTCCTTGCCAAAGCTGTGATGCGCCTCTTCCTCGACCATCTGGAAGCCGGCCTTGTCGTAGATGCGGCGCGCATCGGTGAGGATGCTGTTGGTCCATAACACCATTTTTGCATAGCCCGCCTGGCGGCTGAAGCGCAGGCATTCATCGACCAGGCGGCTGCCGATGCCCAGGCCGCGCGCGCAGGGATCGACATACAGCAGGCGCAGCTTGGCCGTTGTGTCGTCCTGGCGCACGATGAAGACGGAACCAATTACCTTGCCGTCCTTCTCTGCTATCCAGCAGCGCTCGCGGACCGGGTCGAATTCCCGCACGAACTTGGCGAGGATGTCGGCGACGAGCGCCTCGTACTCGTTGTTCCAGCCATATTCCTGCGCATACAGCACGGCTTGCCGGTGGATGATCCAGCCCATGTCGCCCGGCTGCGGATTGCGCAGGAGATAGCTGGGCGATGGTTCCCCCAGCAAACCCTGGATTTGCTCCATGGCAGCGACCAGCTCCTGCTGCGCCGTCGGCGGCAAGCGTTCCAGCATGGCGGCCACATCGCGCCGCGAGGCGTCGACCAGGGGCGCGAGGGTGCGCTGCCCCTGTTCGGTCAGCTGCAATTGCGCCGCGCGCGCATCCGTCGGCGAGCGCGTCTTGGCGATCAGCCCCTGCTTTTCGAACCCGGCAATGACCCGGCTCAGATAGCCCGCATTCAAGCCCAGCTCGCGGCACAGGTCCGCGCTGGTCAGTTGCTCACGATGCGCCAGTTCATACAGGATGCGCACCTCCGTCAGCGAAAACGCGCTGTCCAGCAAGTGTTCATGCAGCACGCCAATCTGGTGCGTATAGAAACGGTTGAAACGACGCACGATCTCCGTGCGCTCGCCGAGTTGATCCGCGTGCATATGCTATCTCCCATTTACTTGCTTATGGCAGATTATTGCTTGCTTTTGGCAAGTATGTCAATCTGGCGGCAGGATACTTGCGTGCAAAAAAAAGCGGCCCTGAAGAGGGCCGCCTTGGCTGCAACGAAAACCAGGGACGCTGGCTTACACGTCGATATTCCCCGCACGCAGCGCGTTGTTTTCGATGAAGGCGCGGCGTGGTTCCACGTCGTCGCCCATCAAAGTCGTGAAGATTTGATCTGCCGCAATGGCGTCTTCGATCTGCACTTTCAGCAGGCGGCGGACGGTCGGGTCCATCGTCGTTTCCCACAGCTGATCCGGGTTCATTTCGCCCAGACCTTTGTAGCGCTGTTTCGAAACCGTGCGTTCGGCTTCGTCGCGTAGCCATTGCATGGCCTGGTGGAAGTCGGCCACGGCGATTTCCTTGATGCGCTCGCCTTCGCCGCGGCGGACAAACGCGCCTTCGCCGATCAAGCCTTCGAAGGTGGCGGCGCCGCTGCTCAGTACGGCGTAGTCGGGACCTTGCACGAAGTCGGCGTCGATGGCGCTGACTTTCACGTTGCCGTGGTGCATGCGCTCGATGCGCAGCATGTGTTTTTCCGACAAGTCGTCGGAACGCACATGCACGCGCACGGCGTTGTCGTTGATGGCCGTCTGCAGGGCCAGGGCGGAGGTTTCCGCCAGGTCCAGGGTCGACAGGTCCAGCTGCACGCCCGTCATGATGGCTGTCAGGGCGGCGCGGTCGATGACGCGCGTCAGACGGGTCATGATGGTGTTCGACAGGTTGAACTTGCGCACCAGTTCCGTCAGGGTTTCGCCGGAAATGCCTTCCGCGCCTGTGCGCGGCACCAGCACGGCCGTGTTCAGCGCCACCGTCATCATGTAGCTCGCTTCCTCGGCGTCATCTTTCAGATAGCGCTCGTCGCGGCCGGCTTTCACCTTGTACAGCGGCGGTTGCGCGATGTAGATGTGGCCGCGCTCGACCAGTTGCGGCATCTGGCGGTAGAACAGGGTCAGCAGCAGGGTACGGATGTGGGCGCCGTCGACGTCCGCATCGGTCATGATGATGATGCGGTGGTAGCGCAGTTTCTCGACGTTGAATTCGTCCGGTCCGATCGAGGTGCCGAGTGTGGCGATCAGGGTGGTGATCTGCTCCGACGACAGCATTTTCTCGAACCGGGCTTTTTCCACGTTCAAGACTTTACCGCGCAGCGGCAGAATCGCCTGGAACTTGCGGTCGCGCCCTTGTTTTGCCGAGCCACCTGCCGAGTCACCCTCGACGATGTACAGTTCGCACAGGGCGGGGTCTTTTTCCTGGCAGTCGGCCAGCTTGGCCGACAGGCCCAGGCCGTCCATGATACCTTTGCGGCGCGTCAGATCGCGGGCCTTGCGTGCCGCTTCGCGCGCGCGCGCCGCTTCGACGATCTTGCCGCAAATGATCTTGGCGTCGTTCGGTTTTTCCTGCAGGTAGTCGGCCAGGGTCTTGGCGACGATCTCTTCGACGGGACCGCGCACTTCGCTCGACACCAGCTTGTCTTTCGTCTGCGACGAGAATTTCGGTTCCGGCACTTTCACCGACAAGACGCAGGTCAGGCCTTCGCGCATGTCGTCGCCGCTGATTTCCACTTTCGCCTTCTTGGCGAACTCGTGTTCATCGATGTATTTGTTGATCACGCGCGTCATGGCCGCGCGCAAGCCCGTCAGGTGGGTACCGCCGTCGCGCTGCGGGATGTTGTTCGTGAAGCACAGCACCTGTTCGTTGTAGGCATCGTTCCACTGCATCGACACGTCGACCGAGATGTTCGTGCCCTGGTCCGACAGGCGTTCGCCCGTGGCTTGGAAAATGGTCGGGTGCAAGACCGATTTGGCCTTGTTGATGTACTCGACGAAGCCGCGCGTGCCGCCTTCGAAGGCGAAGATTTCTTCCTTGCCCGTGCGCTGGTCGGACAACTTGATGTTGACGCCATTGTTCAGGAAGGACAGTTCGCGGATGCGCTTGGCCAGGATTTCGTAGTGGAATTCCACGTGCGTGAAAATCTCTTCATCGGCCCAGAAATGCACGTCGGTGCCGCGCTTGTCCGTGTCGCCGATGACCTTGATCGGCGAGGTGGCGATGTCGCCGACCATGACGATCTGGCGGTCTTGCGGCACGCCGCGCACGAATTCCATGTGATGCACTTTGCCGTCGCGGCGGATGGTCAGTTTCAGCAGTTTCGACAGGCCATTCACGCAAGACACGCCCACGCCATGCAAGCCGCCCGAGACTTTGTACGAGTTCTGGTCGAACTTGCCGCCCGCGTGCAATTCGGTCATGACGATTTCCGCCGCCGAACGCTTCGGATCGTGCTTGTCGTCCATTTTCAGGCCGGTCGGCACGCCGCGGCCATTGTCGGTGATCGAGATCGAATTGTCGCTGTGGATGGTGACGTGGATTTCCGTGCAGTGGCCGGCCAGCGATTCGTCGATCGAGTTGTCCAGCACTTCGAATACCAGATGGTGCAAGCCGGTGCCGTCCGAGGTGTCGCCAATGTACATGCCCGGGCGTTTGCGTACGGCTTCCAGGCCTTCCAGGATCTGGATGGAGGCGGCGCCGTATTCTTCCGTTTTGGCCTGGATCGGGGTGTCTTGTGGATTCTCGGACATGGACTGCTTTCTCAAATAACGATTGCTGATTGATTCGGGGCTGCTGGCTGATGACCGTCTGTCGGGTTGGCCGGAACGGCGTAACCCGACAGACGGCGATTCAGCATGTCGGATTACGCTGCGCTAATCCGACCTACGTCACTGCTGTGGTCTTTAGATGCGCATCGGCATGACGACATACTTGAAGTCGGCATTGTCCGGGATGGAGATCAGGGCGGACGAGTTCGAATCGCCCAGCGCGATGTTGACGTATTCGCATTTCAGGTTGTTCAGCACGTCCAGCAGATACGTCACGTTGAAGCCGATGTCGACGGAGTCGCCGCCGTAGTCGATTTCCAGCTCTTCGACGGCTTCTTCCTGGTCCGCATTGGTCGAGCTGATCTTCATGCTGCCCGGGGTGATGATGCAGCGCACGCCCTTGAACTTGTCGCTGGTCATGATGGCGGCACGTTGCAGCGAGCGCAGCAGTTCATCGCGGCCGATGGTGAAGTCGTTTTTGTAGCCTTTTGGAATCACGCGCGTGTAGTCGGGGAACTTGCCTTCCACCAGCTTCGAGATCAGCTCGATGTCGGCAAAGGTCAGTTTCACCTGGTTGGCGGCGATGTCCAGCTGCACCGGCTCATCGTTCTCTTCCAGCAGGCGCTGCAGCTCGATGATGGTCTTGCGCGGAATAATCACTTCCTGGCGCGCGAACGTCTGCTCGGTGGCGACCTGGCAAAACGCCAGGCGGTGGCCGTCGGTGGCCACGGCGATGACATTATTGCCATCCAGAACCAGCAGCAAGCCGTTCAGGTAATAGCGGATGTCTTGCTGCGCCATCGAAAAATGCACCATGTTGAACAGGTGCTTCAGCGTTTTTTGGGGCAGGGTGACGGACGCGTTGTAGCTTTCCGCCTGTTGCACGGTTGGAAACTCTTCCGCCGCCAGGGTTTGCAGGGCGAAGCGCGACTTGCCCGTTTGCACGGTCAGGCGCTTGTTCAGCAGGGTCATCGTGACGTCGCCCGATTCGGGCAGGGCGCGCAGGATGTCCAGCAGCTTGCGCGCGGCCACGGTGGTGCCGGTGACGTCCGCGCCGGAACCGATTTCCGCGTGCGTGGTGATCTGCACTTCGGTGTCGGTCGACAGGAAGGAGACATTTTCACCGTCTTTGCGGATGAGGATATTGGCCAGAATCGGCATAGTGTGCCGACGCTCGACAATACCGCTCACGATCTGCAGTGGCCGGAGAAGGGTATCTCGGGTGGTTTTGACCAATTGCATATTTATCCTCAATGTATAGGTTGAACAGTACGACGTTTAACGTATTAATTTAACAATTGTTGCCATGGGAAGCCCCGACAGACCGGCTGCGGTGCCCTCCCAGATAATAAGGGTAAAGCACGTTTTGAGCCAGTCTTGCCAAAGCCGTGCTTAGCCCTTCAACGTTTGCTCCAGCACATGCAACTCGTGGTTGCATTCCGGGTTCTTGGTACGGTCCAGCGCGATCTTGCGCACGGCATGCAGCACCGTGGTGTGGTCGCGGCCGCCGAACAGCTCGCCGATTTCTGGCAGGCTCTTCTGTGTCAATTCCTTGGCCAGGTACATGGCGATCTGGCGCGGCCGGGCGATATTCGCGGGGCGGCGCTTCGAATACATGTCGGCAACCTTGATATTGAAGAAGTCGGCCACCGTTTTCTGGATGTTTTCCACGGAAATCTGGCGGTTCTGCACCGACAGCAAGTCCTTCAGGGCTTCCTTGACGATATCGATGGTGATGTCTTTGCCATGGAAACGCGAATACGCCAAAATTTTGCGCAGCGCGCCTTCCAGCTCGCGCACGTTCGAGCGCAAATGCTTGGCGACAAAGAAGGCCACGTCGTCAGAGAAGGTCACGCCTTCCTGTTTGGCTTTTTTCAGCAGAATCGCCACGCGCATTTCCAGTTCCGGCGGTTCGATGGCCACCGTCAGGCCCGAGTCGAAGCGCGAGATCAAGCGGTCGTCCATGCCCGTGATTTCCTTCGGATAGGTATCCGAGGTGATGATGATTTGTTTCTTCGCGGCAATTAATGCCTCGAACGCATAGAAAAACTCTTCCTGCGTGCGGCTCTTGCCGCCAAAGAACTGGATATCATCGATCAGCAGCATGTCGAGCGAGTGATAGTAATGCTTGAAGTCGTCGAAACCCTTGCGCTGGTAAGCGGTCACTACGTCGCGAACGTACTGTTCCGCGTGGATGTAGCGGATCTTCGCGCCCGGATTGTCGGCCATCACCTGGTTGCCGATGGCGTGGATCAAGTGGGTCTTACCCAGGCCGACGCCGCCGTAGAAGAACAGCGGGTTGTACGACACGCCCGGATTGTTCGCCACCTGGATGGCGGCGGCGCGCGCCAGCTGGTTGGCTTTACCCGTCACGAAGCTGTCGAAGGTCAGGTCGGTGTTGATGCGGCTCTGCTCGCGGCGCGGCGCGGCGCCAATGCTCAGTTCCGGCACGCTGGGCTGCGGCTCCGCGGCGCGCGCGCTGGGCGCGCCGCCATTCGGATCGCTGGCCGGGGTGCTGGCGGTGACGGGTTTCTTCGGCAGGGCCAGGCGCGGGTCGAGCACGAACTGCACTTCCGTCGGCGCTTCGAAGTACTGAATGGCCAGGGCAGTGATGCGGCTGGCGAACTGGGTCTTGACCCAATCGAGCTTGAAGCGATTGGGCGCAGCAATGCGCAGCTTGCCCTCTTCGTAATCGAGAGGGATAAGCGGTTTGATCCACGCACTGAATTGTTGCGGTGTCAGCTCCAGTTCCAACTGCGCGGAACAGGCCTGCCAGAAATTATCCATGTATGTCTATGTGAAAAGGTGTGGGAGGGCGTATCGATTCTGCCCTGCGTTCACCGTGTTGCAAGGCCGGCGTCGCGCGAGGGCTCGCCACACGTAACGCGCTATTCTACTCCCGACTGCGAAAGTTATCCACAGGCACGGCTGTTATTTTTGTGTGGCGGGGTGGGGCGCCGTGTGCATAAGAGGCGACTTATCCCCCGGTTATCCCGTCACAGGCAGTGCTGGCGCGGCCTGTGGCGGGGCCTTGCCGGCAGATGGGGAGCGGCGCGCAAATTTCCAGGCGATCACGGCAATCCTTGACAAGAGGGGGGCATATGCTGAATAATTCAGGGTTCCCCGCCCGTATTCCGTGTTTATTCATTTGGAACGACAATATGGACTAAGCGTGGATTAAGCGGGCGATGAGATTGGCCAGCTTGTGCCTTGGCATAAGTGCGCGATTGTCATTGGCACCAAAAACTGACGGGACGTCAGACCCGATTTTGCATTTTTTTTGTTTTTAGCGAGACCAACATGAAACGTACTTACCAACCTTCCGTCGTTCGCCGCAAGCGTACGCACGGCTTCCGCGCTCGTATGGCTACCCGTGGTGGCCGTGATGTGCTCAACGCACGTCGCGCAAAGGGCCGCAAACGTCTGGCCGTCTAGGCTTGTCGTTGACAGCTGATCGCGTGGCTAGCTGTACTCCAGTCGGCAATCAACGCGAAGGTTCACACGACTTCGCGCGCGTTCGGCGTATCGTTAAAACGGATGAATTTTCATCCGTTTTTCGTTTGCGCCCTTCGCAAAAAACAGCGCATTTTGTGCTGTACACCCGACACAATCAATTGCCGCATGCGCGGCTGGGCGTCGTTGTGGCCAAGCGTTTCGCGCCGCGCGCGGCGACCCGCAACACGATCAAGCGCGTCACGCGCGAGCTGTTTCGCAACAGCGCGATGCCGCCGGTCGACTGCGTGGTGCGTTTGTCGCGCGCCGTCAACAGCAAGGATGGCCCGGCCACCACGACCCGGCTCAAAGCCGAGCTGCGTGAGGAATTGAGCCGCCTGTTCGCGGCGCAAATCGCCGCCCAGGCCCGTTCTGTTGCTGCGCCACCACCATCCGCGCCATGAAAACCCTGCTGCTGTTCCTGCTGCGCGCTTATCAGTTGCTGATCAGCCCCATGCTGGGACAGAATTGCCGTTTCTATCCGAGCTGTTCGCATTACGCGATGGAAGCGCTGCGCGTGCACGGTACGGCCAAGGGCAGCCTGCTGGCTGCCAAGCGCCTGTGCCGTTGCCACCCCTGGAATGAAGGGGGCGTCGACCCGGTGCCGCCGGCCGATGGCAAACAATCTTCAACGACCGCTTGCGGTTGCAACCACTCCTGACAAATACCCTAATGGATATCAATAAACGTACCATCCTGTGGATCGTGTTTTCCGTCTCGCTGGTAATTCTCTGGAACGAATGGATGATCTCGAACGGCAAGCCGTCGATGTTCTCCGCGAACACGGAACAAACCGCCAAGGCGCCTGCGACCCCTGCCAAGACGGCTGCCCTGCCAGCTGCGGCAGGCGTGCCTGCCCTGCCGGGCGAGGCTGTCGATCCCGCCGCGTTCAAGCGCGAAGTGATTACTATCACCACCGACGTCATCAAGGTCGATATCGACACCCTGGGCGGCCAGGTCAAGCGTTTGGAATTGCTGAAATTCAAGGGCGCGGGCAATCCGGGCTGGTTCGGCGGTTGCTTCGGCCTGTTCAAATGGTGCCAGCCTGACGACGGCAAGCAAAACGAAGTGCTGTTCGACGAAGGCGCGAACCACACTTACCTGGCGCAATCGGGCCTGGTCGGCGGTCCATTCCCTACCCACGCGAGCGGCTTCACCGTGCAGCCTGGCGTACGTACCCTGGCCGACGGCAAGCAGATCCAACTGGTGATGGAAGCGGTCGAAGGCGGCGTCAAGCTGACCAAGACGTTTACCTTCAAGCGCGGCGACTACGTCATCGACGTGCGCCACGACGTGTCCAACGTGGGCGCGGCGCCTGTCACGCCGCAGCTGTATCTGCAACTGACGCATGACGGCAACAAGCCGGTCGGCGACTCGTTCTTCAACAGCAGCTTCACCGGTCCGACCCTGTACACACCGCAAGACAAGTACCAGAAGCTGACGTTCGAGAAAATCGAAAAAGCGGCCGCAGAAGACGAGAAGAAGGGCAACGACAATGCCATGAAGGGCTTGCATCCGGCGACGGCGAATGGCGGCTGGTTTGCGATTTCGCAACACTTCTTCGTGTCCGCTTTCGTTCCGCCTGAGAACGCCAAGCGCGACATCTTCACGAAGAAGGTCGGCCCCAACCTGTACGCCATCGGCAACGTGCTGCCCCTGCCAACCCTGGCGCCAGGCGCCTCGGCCAGCATGGACAGCAAGCTGTACTCGGGTCCGCAAATCGCGCACCTGCTGGAAAACGTCTCGCCTGGCCTGGAACTGGTCAAGGATTATGGCTGGCTGACCATCATCGCCAAGCCGATGTTCTGGGTCATGGAACAGATCCACAGCGTGCTGGGCAACTGGGGCTGGACCATCATCGCCTTCACGATCCTGATCAAGCTGCTGTTCTTCCCGCTGTCGGCCGCCGGCTACCGCAGCATGGCCAAGATGAAACTGGTCACGCCGAAGATGCAAGCCATCCGCGAACGCTTCAAGGGCGATCCGCAAAAGATGAACCAGGCCACGATGGAGCTGTACAAGACGGAAAAGATCAATCCGCTGGGCGGCTGCCTGCCGATTTTGATCCAGATGCCCGTCTTTATCGCCCTGTACTGGGTCTTGAACGCGTCCGTGGAAATCCGCGGCGCGCCATGGATCGGCTGGATCACCGACCTGGCCCAGCATGACCCATGGTGCATCCTGCCCGTGCTGTACGCGATCTCGATGTTCATCACGACCAAGCTGAACCCGGCTCCGGCCGATCCGATGCAAGCGAAGATGATGCTGTTCATGCCACTGGCATTCTCGGTGATGTTCTTCTTCTTCCCGTCGGGCTTGGTACTCTACTGGGTCGTCAACAACGTCCTGTCGATCGGCCAGCAATGGGTGATCACCAAGAAATACGCGCCTGCCGTCAAGTAAGTCCGGCCAGCGAACAGAAAGCCCGCCTAGTGCGGGCTTTTTAATTCTTGTAGGTCGGATTAGCGTGGCAAGGCCACGCGTAATCCGACACTATCGCCAGCGTGTGCTGCGTCGGCTTACGCGCTGCGCGCTAAGCCGAGCTACGTTGCTGCACCTTCCCTTGCCGTACCTATTACAATATCCCCATGAAACTCGACTCTTCCCCTATCGCCGCCATCGCCACCGCTCCCGGACGCGGCGGCATCGGCGTGGTACGCGCCTCCGGCAAAAATCTCGCCCCTTTGATGGCCGCCCTGTTCGGCGCGCAGCAACTGAAACCGCGCCACGCCACCTATCTGCCATTCACGGAAAGCGATGGCGCCATCATCGACCAGGGCATCGCCATCCACTTCAAGGGTCCGCATTCGTACACGGGCGAAGACGTGCTGGAATTGCAGGGCCATGGCGGCCCCGTGGTGCTGCAACTGCTGTTGGCGCGCGTGCTGGAAGCGGGCCGTGACAGCGGCTTGCGCCTGGCCGAACCGGGCGAATTCACGCGCCGCGCGTTTTTGAATGACAAGCTTGATCTGGCGCAAGCCGAAGCCGTGGCCGATCTAATTGATGCCTCCACGGAGGCGGCCGCCAAGTCCGCTTCGCAATCGCTGTCGGGCGCGTTTTCCAACACGATCCACGCGCTGGTGGAGCAGGTGACGGGACTGCGCATGCTGGTTGAAGCGACCCTGGATTTCCCGGAAGAGGAAATCGATTTCCTGGAAAAATCGAATGCGCGCGGCCAGTTGAAAGCCGTCATCGAAGCATTGCATAAAGTGTTTGCGCAGGCGGCGCAGGGCGCGCTGCTGCGCGAAGGCCTCAATGTCGTGCTGGCGGGCCAGCCCAACGTGGGCAAGTCGTCGCTGCTGAACGCGCTGGCTGGCGCCGACGTGGCGATCGTTACGCCGATCGCCGGCACCACGCGCGACAAGGTCAGCGAAACCATCCAGATCGAGGGCATTCCGCTCAACATCATCGATACGGCCGGCATCCGCAGCGCGGGCGACACCATCGACGCCGTCGAGCGCATCGGCATCGAACGCACGTGGGGAGAGATCGGCAAGGCCGACGTGATCCTGCACCTGTTGGATGCCGACCATGGCCCCACCCTGGCCGATGAAACCATCGTTGCCGCCTTCCCCGAAGGGGTGCCCGTGGTGCGCGTGTGGAACAAGATCGACCTGTCGGGCCACAAGCCCAGCGTCGACAACCTGCCTGACGCCACGCACGTGTATCTGTCGGCGCACGAGCACATCGGCATTGACCTCTTGCGCGCCGAGCTCTTGCGCATCGCCGGCTGGCAGCAGACGGGCGAATCGCTGTACCTGGCGCGCGAACGCCATTTGATCGCCTTGAAATCGGCCGGCAAGCATCTGGACATCGCCGCCGAGCACGCGGCGCAGGACGACCAGTCGCTGGACCTGTTCGCCGAAGAACTGCGCCTGGCGCAGGTGCAGTTGTCGAGCATCACGGGCGAGTTTTCGCCTGACGATCTGCTGGGCGTGATCTTCAGCCGTTTCTGTATCGGCAAGTAAGGGGAAGCGATGAAAATGTTGATCGCTGCCGCACTGTGCTGTCTGCCCTTGCTGGCTCAAGCAGAGGAAAAGCTGCCGCGCGACGTGGCGCAGTTCATTGAGCATGCGCAAATGTGCGAACACTTTGCCGGCGAATGGGATGACAACGACAAGGCGCGCCAGCGCGAGATCACGCAAGCCGTCGCCAGCTCATGCGGCCAGGCGCAGCGGCAGTGGAAACGGCTGTCCGCCAAGTATGCAGGGCAGCCGACGCTGCAAAAAATCATTGCCGATAATGCCAATGACGCGGTGCGCAGTTTCCGGAAATAGCGGCTGCCCTGACTTGCGGCAGCTAGCTCTTCTTGTGCTTGGCCTGCTCTTCCCTGAATTCCTGGAACGTTTCGATATGCTCTGCGCGGCGCAGCACGCGCGAGTGCGGGTCGAGCGTGTACGTGGCGCCAGCCGGCAGGGGCAGTTCGCCAAAGCCCAGCGACATGGAAACGGTATGGATTTCCTTGCCGATACGCACTTCCACCGGCATCGGGAAGGCAATGTCGGCAGGTGTCTTCCATAGCAGGCGCAGGGTGTCGCCGTCACGCACGGCGGACAGTTCCGGCAGCGCGGCCTGGTACAGATAGGCCTGGAAGAACCAGTCGTAATTGCTGCCCGTGACTTTGTTGACGATGGCCATGAACTCCGTCGTGCTGCCATAGCGCGGCTGGAACTGGCCCGGCTGCGGCTGTTCCGTGCCGTAGACGAGCAGGCGCACGGCGCGGAAGAACGCGTCGTCGCCGATCAGGCCGCGCAAGGTGTGCAGCACCAGCGCTCCTTTCACATAAATGTCGCCGCCCGGCCCGCCCTTTTTCAGGTCGTAGACTTCTTCCTCGCTTTTCGGCTTGCCCGAGACCATGGGAGCCTTGTTGACGATGCCGGCGCGCATTTGCTGCAACGAAGCAAAATACTCCTGTTCTCCCCGCAGATACTGCATGTACAGCGGTTGCATATACGTGCCGAAACCTTCGTGCAGCCACATATCGTCCCAGTTGCTGTTGGTGAGCTGGTTGCCGAACCATTCATGGGCGAATTCATGTTGCAGCAGCTCATCGTAGCCATAGCTGGTCTTGGCGAATTTGTTGCCATAGGCATTGATGGTCTGGTGTTCCATGCCCTTGTGCGGCGTTTCGGCGATACCGACTTTCTCATCGCCAAACGGGTAGGGGCCGATGACGCTTTCAAAAAAATCTAGCATGGGCGGCAATTCCGCGAACAGGGCGCCCGCCTTCGCCTCGCTTTCCGGCAAGTACCAGAACTGCAGGGGGATGCGGTTGCCGTAGCGGCTCGCATACTCGCCCTGCAGGCTGCGGTAGGGCGCCACGTTGAGGGCGATGCCATACGTGCTCGGGTGTTTGGCGCGCCAGTGCCAGGTGCGCCAGCCGTTGGCCTCATCCATGCCGAGCGCGATGCCGTTGCCGGCCGCCACCAGCGGCGCCGGTACCTGGATGTGCTGGTCGATCAGCTGGGCCTTGCCCATCGGATGGTCGATGCAGGGCCAGAACAGGTCGCAGCCCTCGCCCTGCACGGCGCTGGCGATCCACGGCGCGCCATCGGCTGTGCTCGACCACACCATGCCGCCATCCCACGGCGCTTTCACGGCGACGTGCGGCACGCCGTGGTAGACGATGCGGATGGTGGTGCGCGCGCCTGCCGCGAGGGTGGCCGGCAAGGTCATGCTCAGGCGCCCGTCCGGGTTGGCATAGTCTTGCGGCCGCAGCGCCTTGCCGTCGATTTCGATGGCATCGACCGGCAGGTTGCGGTCCAGGTCCAGCGCGAAACGCGAGATCGGCTGCGTGGCCAGGAAGGTCAGGCGCGCGTCGCCGGCGATGCTGCGGCTGGCCGGGTCGATGCGCAAGGTCATGTCGGCGTGTTCGAACACCACCGCCAATTGCTCCGGCGTGCGTTCGGCGCCCGAATTGAGGGTATAGGCAGTGGGCGCGCGCGTGGCGCAGGCGCTGAGCAGCAGGCAGGAGAGTAGCAGAGGGATGTGTTTCATGGCGAGCGCGCAAGTGAACGGAGCACTGATTGTAGTGAGAAGTGACAACGTTGTCGTTTGGAAATTTCAAAGTGCCGATGGGGCAAGCGTGGCCGCCGTTGAGAAATGTCATGGGCTTCAAACTGTGCTGACGTAATCTTGCTGAGCGGCCTTGAAGTGCCGCTAGGAAAGGAAGCGCCATGGACAGCAAACAGCCGGACGTCGTGGAACGCGAGGGAGAGGTGCTGGCGGCATTGCCCGCCATGCCGGAATTGATCGCTACCTTGCCGCCAAAAGGCGCGTGCTGGTACTGCGACAAGCCGCTCGACGCCGTGCGCCGCTTTTGCGGCAAGAGTTGCGGCATGGCTTACGCGGAAGAGGCGCAATACCACCGTTGAGCGTGGAGACTAGCGGCGCCGCAGCAGTGCCGCCAGCGCGCCGTCGAAATCGAACTCGTGCGCGGCGGCTGCCACCTCCTGGTAGACGTTGACACCCAGGCTGGCCGCCAGCAGGCTGGCCGAGTTTTCCAGGATGTCGATGGCCGCCCCGTCGCCTTCGCGCAGATGGCTGGCCAGGCGCGCCAGCAGCAGCTGGATGGCGGGCGCGGCCGGATCGGGCGCCACGTCCTGCGCCGCCGTGTGGGTTGCCTCCGGCGTGCCCAGCATGCTGCTGACCGCGCCCAGCAATTGATCCTGCGCCAGTTCCAGCTGCAGCATTTGCCGGGCCAGGTCGGGCGCTTGCGCACGCAGTGCCGACTCCAGCGTTTCGGCCAGGCCATGCACGTGGCGCGCACCGATCATGCCGGCGGCGCCCTTCAAGGTGTGCGCCTTCAGGCGCGCGGAGGCATAGTTGCCCGTGTCGAATTCGGCGCGGATCTGGCACGGCGTGGTGCCGTGGTCATGCAGGAAGCGGCGCAGGATTTTCAGGTACAGGATGCGGTCGCCCATGATGCGGCCCAGTCCGTTCTCGACATCGAGAATACGGACCATGTCGGATGCCGCAACGGCGGCATCATCATCGCAAGTGGCGTGTGGTTTCAGCATGCTGTGCAGAGCGCCCGAAAACTTGTCAATTGCCGTAAAGCAGGAACAGCTATTCTACATCCAGTCGTCCCCGACGCTGCGCCCGCTTGGCAGTCGGCAAAATCGCTAGCGTGTCGTGAATGACCAGCTCTGCGTGACGTCCGCACCATTGACTTTGCCGATGAAACTCACGTCATAGGCCGTGTTCGCCAGCAGCGGCGCCAGCGGGATGATGGACGCGGCCGAGACTGGCGTATGTGCATCATTGCCGCTGGTGAGCAGGCGCACCGTCAAGTCCGCGGCGGCACCGCGCTGGCGCACGCTGAACGTGGTCACGCTGACGGTCGTGCCGTAGTTGGCATGCACGCTGATCGGGTAGCCGACCACGTCCTGGTTCGGCACGGGATCGGGTGCTTCGTTATCGCTGGAAAAACTGACGGCTACCTTTTGCTGGCCGCCGAATGGGTAGGTGACGATTTTCCCTGCCGCCAGCCCGGAGCCATAGCTGCGGTTACCGGCCAGGTCGGTGGTGAAATACGCATAGCCGGCGCCACTGACGGCCGCGCCCGCGCCCCCTTCCTTGAAGAGGGGCTCGAAAATGACGAAGCGGTGATAAATGGCCGTGACCAGTTCCTCGGCCAGGTAAAAGCCGGACGTGTTGCTGGCGCCAGCGATGACTTCGCCCTGCAGCGACGTGACGACGTAGCCGGCCTTGGCCAGGCGGTCGCCCAGTTTGACGCCGGTAAAGCCGGGCTTGCCCTGCACTTGCTCGTGCGCCACTGTATTGTTGAGATTCAAGTAGTTGGAATGGCCCAGGGCCGCGCTGTCGATCAAGCCATTGCGCACCATTGGCGACAGGCCGATCTGGCTGCGCCGGTAGTTGAACCAGTTGAAGCCATCGGTGGCAATATTGTTGCTGAGGACGGGAGCACCGGGCTCCTGTGTCAGCTGCCCGGCCGGGGTCGAGGTGCTCAGCGACGTCTTGTCGCCGCTATCGCCGCCACCACAGGCGCTCAGCAGGGCTGCGCTCAGCAGGGCGGGTATCCAGTATTTCCAACGCAGTGACGAGACAATCAAGTTGACTCCTGTATAGGTAGGCGGACAGCGGTAAGCCAACGTGCTGCCCTGTAAAACGATTCTAAGGCATTTTTATATGCCGTAGAGCATCCATGACAAGATATGTCGCGCGCTCGTGCGCGGACGGTGCCGCAGCTGCGCAGGGTAGAATGAGCATAGTGCAGCGTTTGCCGCTGCGTAGCCTCATTACCGATTTCTTTGATTGCCCACAAATTTGAACACATTGCCCAAGTCGCGCCTGCAGCGCGCCAAGTACGCCTTGCCCAGCATGGTGACTTTGCTTTCGATAGCCTGCGGTTTTGCCAGCATCGTCATTTCCGTCGATAACGCGACTGTCGGCGACGCCGATGCCTACCGCCTGGCCGCCGCCTTGCTGGTGCTGGCCGGCGTGTTCGATGCGCTCGACGGCTATGTCGCGCGCCTGACGAACACCAGTTCGCAGTTTGGCGTGCAGCTCGATTCCATCGCCGACGTGATGAATTTCGGCTGCGCCCCGGCCGTCCTGTTGTACTGCTACGGTTTTGTGCAGATGGGCGTGCACGATCCGCTGCTGCTGCGCTTTGGCGGCATGGCCAGCTTCTTCTTTGTCGCGTGCGGCGCCATGCGCCTGGCGCGTTTCAATGTGAACGTGGGGCGTACCGATCCCCTGTATTTCGTCGGCATGCCGATCACGGCCGGGGCCGCTTGCGTGGCGGCCGTGGTGGTGGCGTGGCCGGCGCCCATCGATTCCATGCTGCACAGCTATCTGCTGATGCTGCTGCTGGTGGGCGTGGGCAGCCTGATGGTGTCGACCTTGCGTTTCCCCAGCTCCAAGCAAAAGAAAAGCCTGGCCGCGCTGCTGGTGCTGATCGTCGCCATCGCCCTGCTGGTGTGGCTGAAGACCAGCTTCTTCGCGCTGTTCTTCGCCGTCTACATCGCCGCCACCCTGCTGCTCAACCTGGCGTGGTACCTGGGCTGGCGCGGTATTGCGCTGCCGCAGGTATTCAACGACCCTGACGAGATCGACTAGATACGGTTGTTAGACCTTCTAAGTATTAAGCCACCTCGTGCCCGCGCGCGGCACGCAGGATGGCGAACCAGTCGCTGCGGCTGAGCGTGAACTGCGTGCCTTCCACGGCCACGCCCACGGCCTCGATGCGGCCCGTGCCCGTCAGTGGCAGGGGACGGCATGGCAGTTGCATGATCCAGGCAAACACCACGCTGGCAAACGGACGCTGCAGCTGGTCGGCGATCTGCTTGATGACATTGCGCAAATTCTCCACATTCGCGTCGCCGCCCTGGAACAGGCGGCCACCGGCCAGCGGCGACCAGATCATCGGCGCCACC
The DNA here is from genome assembly GCF_002735685.1 of Janthinobacterium sp. BJB301. NCBI lineage: Bacteria > Pseudomonadati > Pseudomonadota > Betaproteobacteria > Burkholderiales > Oxalobacteraceae > Janthinobacterium > Janthinobacterium sp. BJB301. The sequence continues at coordinate 233,553 of NZ_PDZJ01000007.1, forward strand.
CCCACATCCTGCAAGCCGTCGAAGGTTTCATCGAACAGCGGCGCCACGTGCAGCGGCGAAAATTCCACCTGGTTCGTCACCAGCGGGAAGCGCCGGTGCAGGCACTCGAACTGGTGGCGGCTGAAATTCGACACGCCAAAGTGCAAGACCTTGCCCGCCTGCTGCAGCTGGGTGAAGGCGCCGGCGATCTCGTCAAAATCCATCAGGGGGTCGGGACGGTGGATCAGCAGCAAGTCCAGGCGGTCCGTGTGCAACTGGCGCAAAGTGTGTTCCACGGAACTGGTGATGTGCGCCGCGCTCGTGTCGTAATGCTGGATGGCGTGGCCGGGCCGGTGCGGCGACAGCAGCTTGATGCCGCATTTGCTGACCAGTTCCATCTTGTCGCGCAAGCCCGGCTGCAGGGCCAGCGCTTCGCCGAACAGGCCTTCGGCGCTGTAATCACCATAGATATCGGCATGGTCGAAACTGGTCACGCCCAGCGCCAGGCATTGCTCGATGAAGGCCAGGCGCTGCTGCGCCGACATATTCCACTCGCCGATGCGCCACATGCCGGCGACGATGCGCGACAGTTCGGGACCGTTGCTGCTTAAACGGCTGCGCGGCGCTTGCAGGCTGGCGGGAAATACATGGCTCATGGGCTGGCTTTCTGATGGTGGCGAAGAAGGTGATGCCCCGATTATATCCAGTGCTACAGCATGCTGCGGATAAAGCGGCAGCAACGTTCCTGCAGGGCAGCGTCGAGCTGGCCGCCCAGTTGCATCTGGTACACCAGCGCCGATTGCAGCATGAAGGCAAACAGGCGCAGGTCGAGGTCGGCGCGCACGCCGATGTTGACCAAGCGCTGCACCACCAGGGTGATCCACGGCGCGACGATCTGCTCGCGAAAGCGCAGCTGCGCGGCCGCATCATTGTGGATCAGCACCAGGAGATCGCAGGTGAAGCGACCGTCGGCGTTCAGGTTGTCGAAGATGCGCGCGCAGATCGCCTCGATTTCCTGGCCATCCGGCATGTCGAGCGCGCGCTGCAGCTTTTCCGCCGTGCGCTTGACGAGCGCGTCAAGCAGCATGTCTTCGCGGCGCGGCCAGCGCCGGTAGATCGTCTGGCGCCCCACGCCGGCCACGTCGGCCACCATCTGTATCGTCACGGCGTCGAGCCCATGCTGGCGCACCAGCATGACGATCGCCTCCAGTACCGCATCTTCCACGCCCGCCTTGCGCGGGCGGCCACGCACCGCTGCCTCTTTTTTAATCACGTCGAACCTGTCTCTGAATGTTTCTTTTAATTATGGTACGATGCGCACCGTAAATGCAAAGCAACTGCTTGTCAATCATGTTGGTCAATTAACCGGCAGGTTGATGCAGCGCGCCGCGATACTCCAGTCATCTCTACGTGAAATCTGCAATCTCAGCGGCGCGTGCCCGCATTTTCTTTCTGACTCCCACATCCATCACTGTGGCGGCTCGTGCCGCCTGAGGAAAACCTATGAAAATCATCGGGATTTCGCCCCACCGGCGTAACTTCCTGCGCAAGGCCGTCGGCGCCGCGCCTGCCGTGGCCTTGCTGGCCGGCGCCGGCGGCGGCCTGGCCATGGCTGTCTCCAAGGACCAGCCTGCCTATAAACCGCGCTTTTTCGACGCCACCGAATGGGCCACATTGAGCGCACTGGTCGACCGGCTGATCCCGGCCGATGGCGAAGGGCCGGGCGCGCTGGAGTCGGGCGCGCATGAATTCATCGACTTGCAGATGAACACGCCGTACGCGTATGGCGCGCTGTGGTACATGCAGGGGCCGTTCGTGCCCTCGATCGAACAGTTCGGCTACCAGTTCCACATGGCGCCGCGCGAGCTGTACAAGAGCGCCCTGGCCGGCGTCAATGCGGCCGTGCACAAACAGTCCGGCAAGCCGTTCGTGCAGCTGAACGCGGCCGAGCGCGATGCCGTCATCACGCAATTGGAAAAGGGAAGCCTGGATATCGGCGCAGTGCCGGCCAAGGTCTTCTTCAACCAGCTGCTGCAAAACACGCGCGAAGGCTACTTTTGCGACCCCGTCCACGGTGGCAACAAGGACATGCTGGCCTGGAAGATGGTGGGTTTCCCCGGCGCGCGCGCCGATTACATGGATTGGGTGGAGCAGTATGGCAAGAAATACCCGCTGCCGCCTGTTTCTATCGCATAAGACTTTTTGTAGCAGATCAAAGAAAAAGAAAAACCATCATGAGTGATATCAAACCAGATGTAAAAATGAAGCCTGTCGATGCCGTGATTGTCGGCTTCGGCTGGACCGGCGCCATCATGGCCAAGGAAATGACGGAAGCGGGCCTGAACGTGGTCGCGCTGGAACGCGGCGAGTACCGCGACACCTATCCCGACGGCGCCTATCCGAAGACCCTCGACGAGCTGACCTACATCCAGCGCAGCAAGCTGTTCCAGGATATGTCGAAGAGCACGTTCACCTTCCGCCACAGTATCACGGGCGTGGCCGTGCCCTACCGCCAGATCGGCGCCTTCAAGCCCGGCACGGGCGTGGGGGGCGCGGGCTTGCACTGGTCGGGCATGCATTGGCGCGTCTTGCCGGAAGAGCTGCAAATCCGCAGCCACTACGAACGCCGCTACGGCAAGAAATTCATTCCCGAAGGCATGACGATCCAGGACTTTGGCGTGACCTACGCCGAGTTGGAGCCGCACTTCGATTTCGTCGAGAAAGTCTTCGGCACCTCGGGCCAGGCGTATAAAGTCAACGGCATCGTCGTCGGCGACGGCAATGTGTTCGAGGCCGACCGCTCCGACAATTACGCGCTGGCGCCGCAAAAAGTGCCGTACACGGCCGAGTTGTTCCGCCGCGCGGCCAAGGCCGTCGGCTACCACCCGTTCGTCAACGCCTCGTCGAACGCGTCCGGCCCGTACACGAACCCGTACGGCTGCCAGATGGGACCGTGCAACTTCTGCGGTTTCTGCTCCGGCTACGCCTGCTATAACTATTCCAAGGCTTCGCCCAACGTCAACATCATGCCGGCCCTGCGTATGGTGGCGAACTTTGAATTGCGCGCCAATTGCAACGTCGTGCGCATCAATCTCGATAGCAGCAAGAAACGTGCAACGGGCGTGACCTACATCAATGCGGATGGCAAGGCTGTCGAGCAACCGGCCGACCTGGTCATCGCCAGCGCCTTTGCCTACAACAATGCGCACCTGTTTTTGCTGTCAGGCATCGGCAAGCCGTATGATCCCGTCAGCAATGAAGGCGTGGTGGGGCGCAATATCGCCTACCAGATGATGTCCACCATCCAGACTTTCTTCAAGGAAGACACGAACACGAATCCCTTCATCGGCGCCGGCGGCACCGGCGTCGCGCTCGATGACTGGAATGGCGACAATTTCGACCATGGCCCGCTGGGCTTTGTGGGCGGCTCACCCGCCTGGTGCAACCCGGCCGGCTCCAAGCCCATCTCGGGCATCGCCACGCCGGACGGTACGCCCGCCTGGGGTGCGGCCTGGAAAAAGGCCGTCAAGAAGAGTTATTTGAACACGGTCTCGTTCGACTGCCACGGCGCCAACATGACGTATCGCGACTGCTATGTCGACCTCGACCCGACCTACACGGACAAGTATGGCCAGCAATTGCTGCGCTTTACCTTCGACTGGAAGGAAAACGACATCAAGATGAGCCGTTTCGTCACCGACAAGATGATGAAGGTGGCCGAGGCCATGAATCCGGAAGCGATCAAGGTGTCCGTCAAGAGCGTGGGCGACCACCTCGACTTGCGCAACTACCAGACTACCCACTGGGCGGGCGGCACGGCCATGGGCGCGGACCGCAAGACCAGCGTCGTCAACCGCTACCTGCAGAGCTGGGACGTGCACAACGTGTTTGCCGTCGGTTCCAGCGTGTTTCCGGTCGGTATCGGCTACAACCCGACGGGCCTCGCCTGCGCGCTGACCTACTGGTCGGCCAAGGCCATCCGCGAGCAATACCTGAAAGATCCCCGTCCCCTGGTCGCTTGATAAAGAACAAGAAGATGAACAATACATTCACCCATACAGTGGGCGCGCTGCTGCTGGCGCTCGCCTCCGGCGCCGCCTGGTCGGCCGCCGCCACCGTCCCGAACGCCCAGCTGATACGCCAGGGCGAATACCTGGCCCGCGCCGGCGACTGCATCGCCTGCCATACGGCCGGCACCAAGGGCCAGCCGTTCGCGGGCGGCCTGGGTATGGAAACGCCGATCGGCAAGGTGTATTCCACGAATATCACGCCGGATAAAAAGGCCGGCATCGGCGACTGGAGCTTTGCCGATTTCGACAAGCTGATGCGCACTGGCGTGACGAAACATGGCTATACCGTGTATCCGGCCATGCCCTATCCGTCGTACTCGCGTTTGAGCGAGGCGGATATGCAGGCCCTGTACGCCTACTTCATGCATGGCGTGAAGGCGGACCCGACGCCGAACAAGGCGGCAGACATTCCATGGCCGCTGTCGATGCGTTTCCCCTTGACCATCTGGCGCTGGGCGTTTGCCCCCACGCCGCAGCCCTACAAGGCGCCAGCCACGGGCGACGCGCAATTGCTGCGCGGCGCCTACCTGGTGCAGGGCCTGGGCCACTGCGGCGCTTGCCACACGGCGCGCGGCGTGGGCATGCAGGAAAAATCGCTGACGGACGAGGGTAATACCACCTTCCTGGCCGGCGGCGGCGTCATCGACGGCTGGTCCGTGCCCTCGCTGCGCAATGAGCATGGCGGCGGCCTGGCGCGCTGGAGCGCGGCGGAGATCGCCGAATTCCTGAAAACGGGCCGCAACAGCCATACGGCATCGTTTGGCGCCATGAACGATGTGGTGGCCCATTCCATGCAGCACATGACGGATGGCGACCTGGCGGCGATGGCGAAATACCTGAAGTCCCTGCCGCCGTCGAATCCAGCCACGCCGGCCTTCGTGGCCGATGACAAGCTGGGCAAGCAATTGTTCAGTGGTATCGTCAATTCCAAGGGCGCGCAGCTGTACCTGGACCGCTGCGCCGGCTGTCACCGCTCCGACGGCAAGGGCTACGACAAGGCTTTCCCTGCGCTGGCCGGCAATGCCGTGCTGCAGACGAACGATCCCACCTCGGCCATCAACATCGTGCTGTCGGGCGGTGCCGTGCCGGCCACGCGCACGGCACCGTCGGCGCTGACGATGGCGCCGTATGCCGACATTTTCAATGATGAGCAGACTGCCCAGGTGGTGACGTTCATCCAGACTAGCTGGGGCAACCGCGGCACACCGGTGACGGCGGCGCAGGTGGCCAAGGTGCGCAAGGTGGCCGTGCAGGTGGAAGCGTCGCAGACGGAAGCGACGTTTGCGGCAGGCCGTCACGGCACCTTCCCGCCCGTGGCGCGCAAGCCGCACTTGAAGGATGCGCCGGCGAAGTAATTTGACGTAACGCAAGACGAAAAAAATGCCCGCAGTATCTGCGGGCATTTTTTATGGGGGGGCTAACTGCTTATTTCATCCACAGGCGCATCGAATCCCAGGCGCGGCCGAAGATCGTGGCCTGGTTGATGGTTTCCAGCGCCACGACAGGCAGTTCCAGCAGGACTTTGTCGTCGACCATCATTTTCAGTTTGCCGACAGGCGCGTTTTCAGCCAGTGGCGCGACCAGCGGGTCCTTGCGTTCCAGCACAGGTTTCATCTTGGCAGCCGTGCCTTTTGGTACGGTCACGAGCACATCGCGGGCGAAACCGATTTTCACTGTGCCTTTCGAGCCTTTCCACACTTCCGGCGTGGCCACGGCCTGGCCTTTCGAGTACAGCTTGACCGTATCGAAGTTCTGGAAGCCCCAGTTCAGCAGCTTCTGGCTTTCCTGCGTGCGGGCCTGGTCCGACGTTGTGCCCAGCACCACGGAGATCAAGCGGCGCTCGCCGGTGCCGCCCGGACGGCGTGCCGAGGCGATCATGCAATAGCCAGCCGCTTCCGTGTGGCCCGTCTTCATGCCATCCACGGTTGGGTCCAGCCACAGCAGGCGGTTGCGGTTAGGCTGGGTGATCTTGTTGTACGTAAAGCTTTTCACGGAATCGATTTTGTAGAATTCCGGGTAGTCGGCGATCACGCGCTTGGCCAGCACGGACAAGTCTTGCGCCGTGGAATAGTTATCGGGGCTAGGCAAGCCATGCGGATTGGCAAAACGGGTGTTTTTCAGACCCATGCGTTGCGCTTCACGGTTCATCAGCACGACGAACGTGCCTTCATCGCCGGCAACGGCTTCCGCCAGCGCCACGGCGGCATCGTTACCCGATTGAATCATCAGGCCGTGCAGCAAGTCGTCGATCGAGACGGGGGTGGCCGGGTCGATGAACATCTTCGAGCTGCTCGAATCGACCTTCCATGCGCGCACGGACACGTTCACTTTTTGGTCCAGCGCCAGTTTCTTTTCGCGGATGGCGGCAAACGTCAGGTAAGCCGTCATGATTTTGGTCAACGAAGCCGGCTCGATGCGGGCGTCCGGATCTTGCGAAGCAATGATCTGGCCACTGGTGGCGTCAAGCAACAGCCAGGACTTGGCGGCGATGGTCGGGGCTGGAACGCTCTGGGCGAAGGCGGCGGAAAAGAAAAATACACTGGAGGCCAGTGCCGCTAAAAGTTTTTTCATGGAGGCTGGTCTGCGAAAAAGATGAAGGCTGAGGGCCATGTCGTTGCTGCTTACATGGCCGCGTGGAAAAAACGGATCAATTATAGCTGTGGAGGCGCTAGTAAGCCCACACTTCAATGATCATCTGCTGCTATTGCGGGTTTGTCACCATGCCACAGGGCAATCACGAGGTTCTTGATGTGATTGAGCTTGCGGTGGAAAAAGTGGTCGGCGCCGGGGATCACGATCACGGGTATGTCTTGTGGACGGGCCCAGTCGAAGACGGCGGACAGGGGGATTGTGTCGTCCAGTTCGCCGTGGATCAAGATGGTGTCGGCGGGAATGTCGGCCATGGCCCACTTGCCGGCCGCGCTGCCGATCAGCGCCAGGCGCTCGACGGGCGTGCCGGCGGCGGCCAGGCGTTCCTGCAGTTTCGACTGCACGAAGGTACCGAACGAGAAACCGGACAGGGCCACGGGCAAGCCTGGATACAGGCCGCGCATGTGTTCATACAGCAATTGCATGTCGTCCGTCTCGCCCGCGCCATGGTCATGCACGCCTTCGGAAGCGCCCACGCCGCGGAAGTTGATGCGCGCCACCACATAACCGAGGGCGACAAAGGCGCGCGCCAGGGTTTGCGTGACCTTGTTATCCATCGTGCCGCCGTACAGCGGATGCGGATGGGCCACGAGGGCGATGCCGCGCGGAGTGTCTGCCGGGAAATCGAGCAAGCCTTCCATGCTGCCTGCATGGCCGGCGAGGGTAAATTTTTCCGAGTTTCTGTTCATGATGCTCATACTGGTGGCGTAGGCTTAATTTGAAGTTAAAACGTTGAAATTAAATATGCTGCTCAGATTTTCAGGCGTTCGACGATCTTGCCGCCCACCAGGTGCGTATCGATGATTTCATCGATATCGCTGGTGTCGACATAGGTGTACCAGGTCGCTTCCGGGTAGATCACCAGCAATGGGCCTTCCTCGCAGCGGTCCATGCAGCCGGCCTGGTTGATGCGGATCTTGCCCGCGCCATTCATGTCGAGTTCCTTGATGCGGCGCTTGCAATGCTTTTGCGCCGCTTCCGCGCCATGGTCGCCGCAACTGCTGCGGCCGTCTTCACGTTTATTCATGCAGAAAAAAACGTGGCGTTCAAAATACGGTGCGTCGCTCATACTATTCTCCTGCTGATTCATCAATGCGCCATGATAACGCTTATGGGTGGTCTTCGCGACGCTGGCGCTGCACGTCCTCCTGCCGGTTCAGGCGGTGCGAGGGCAGGCACAGGAACCACAGGGCCATGAAGGGCCACAGCAAGGCGAGGAATTGCGCCGCGCCATTGAAGTTGAGGAACTTGCCTTGCACCCAGCCTTGCAAGGTTGACATGAAGTACGGGTTGATCGGCGTCGTATTCACCATTACCAGGCTCAGCAGCAAGGTTGCGGCCGCGATGCGGCGCTGCGCCACGTGCGGCGCGAACGCCAGGCCGCCCAGCATGATCAGGCCGATCAGGAAACCGCCCTGGGCGCCCGGCGTGATCCAGACGAAGGCGTTTTCCGGCGAAAACAGCAGCGCGCTGGCCATCGAGCGCACGGTCAAGGCGGCGGCGATGAGGATCAGCATCAAAATGGCGCGCGGCGCGGCGCGGCGCAGCAGACACAGCAAGGTAAGCACGGCGCCCGTCATGCCGCAAGCCGTGATAATGGTTTCCGAAAGCCAATATTGCTCGACGGTCAAGATCACGTCGGGGCGCAGATACGTGGCCAGGTCGATCTCCATGCCCGCCAGGCGCGACAGCCAGTCCGACAGGATGGGCAGCAGCTGGCCCAGGCCGAACAGATAGCCTTGCGGATAGATCTGCGCCAGCGGCCACAGTGCCACCAGCACCAGGCCCTGGCTGGCGTGCTGGGCAAACCAGCGCTGGCGCAAGCGGTATAAATGGCTGTGATCAAGCAGCTTGCGCGCCGTCAGGGCGCCGATGATGGAACCGATGCAGCAACCGGCCGCATTCGTATAAAAGTCGAGGTTCGACGATACGCGGCTGGGCAAATAGGTTTGCACGGCTTCCATGCTGCCGGAAATCAACATGCCGCACAGGCTGGCGACGATGACGGCAAAGAAACCCGTGATGCGTGGAAACAGTGAATACACGATCAAGGCGCCCAGCGGGATGTAGCCGACGATATTCACGCCGACATCGAAGCCCGTCCAGTAACGGGGCATGCGCGTGTTTTCCAGGAAAGTCAGCGGCGACAGGCCATTGCTGTGCCAGCCCGTGAACGGAAACCAGCTGGCGTAGACGATCAGGAAGACGTAGGCGAGCAGGGTCGCGCGCGACACGGGCGAGGAACGGACGGGCGGCAGCGGCGCCGCCGGACTGGCTGGGGATGCGGGCTCGGTCATTCTTTCGTGATATTCAGCGTGCCCAGCCAGGTCAGCAGGTCGGCGGCGATGGCGTCCGAGGCGGCCGCCAGCGCCTGCGCGCCCCCTTGCGCGTCGGCGCTGCCGGCGGGGCCGCTGCGGCTGAAGGTTTTCTGGTCGATCAGGCGGTGGCCGCGAAAGACCGAGGCGCGCAGCGACACGTGGCCGCTGCTTTGTGTCTGCGTGTCGAAGTTTTGCGAAAAATCATCGACATCGATGCGCAGCAGGGGCATGCCGGCGGCCGCGTCCGTGGTCGACAGCACTTTCACGCCGCTTTGCGCCACGCGCGTCTTCAGGCGCTGGCTTAATAGTTGCAGCGGCGGCGTGTTCCAGCGGTTGTAGGCGTACGGGCGCGATTGCTGCGCATCGGCGTACAGCAAGCGGTAATACATGCGCTGGCTGTCCAGCCAGGAGGGACCGTTGGCGTCGGCGATCACCAGCACGGGCACGGCTGGCGCCGCCGGCTGCGCGGCGGCCAGCGGCGCGGCTGGGCCGAAATCATAAAACGTGGGGACGGGGCCGCGGCTGGCGCAACCGCCCAGCAGGAATGCGGCGGCCAGGACGAGTGCGCTGAGATTGCGTGGGATAGGCATGCGGTGTTCTCCTTATTTGCCCGGTGCCGAAAAACCGGGCTCGCCCGGGCCGGGCGGGATGTCTGGGGCGCCGAACAAGATGCTCTGCGGCTGTTCATTGAGCGTGCTCATGGTGGTTTTCAGGGCGCGCATCGACGAGCGCGCTTCGCCGCTCAGCTCGATTACCTGTGGCAAGACTTCCAGCGATACGCCATTGGCCACCGTTTCCACCGAGTTGCCGACCCGGTCGACCGTGCCATTGACCTTGTCGAGCACGCCGCCGGGCGCCTGGATATCGTTGCCCAGTTTTTTCCACGTGGCCGTCAAGTCCGACACGTTCTTGCCGGCCGTGCTGACGGCCGTCAGGGTTTGGCGCGTCTGTTCCGTCAGTTGCGGCAATTGCGTCAGGGTCGGCTCGAGCTGCTGCGGAATGGCGCCAAAGGCCTTGGCCGCCTTGCCCACTTCATTGAAGGCGCCCAGCATGGCCGCCTGGTTCTCGGGGCTGAGCAGGTTGTTGACCTTGTTGGTGATCTGTTCGGCCTGGTCGAGGATGCGTTTGCCGCGCTTTTCCAGCTGGTCGAGCAAGCCCGCGCGCAGGGGAATCAGCGACGGCTTGTCCTTGCTGGTGCCCAGCAGTTTCGAGCCCACCTGTTCATCGTCGAGCTGGATGTAGGCAATGCCCGTCACGCCCTGGTAGCCGAGGGTGGCAAAGGTGGTGTTGGTGACGGGGGTATCGGGCGCCACGCTGATGTGCACGAGGATTTGCCCCGCCTTTTGCGTGTCGAAGTCGATGGCGTCGACCTTGCCCACTTCCAGGCCCCGGTAGCGCACGGTCGCCTGCGGGTTCAGGCCCGGCACGGACAGGGTGGTGGCGAGCAGGTAAGGCACCCGTTCCACGCGGTCGCGGTTGAACCAGACGCCAAACAGGATGGCGGCCACCAGCAGGGTGAGTGTAAAAAATCCCGTCATCAGGGCATGTGATCTGTTTTCCATTACTTCTCCGCTTTCTTGTCTGTGCCGGCGTCGTCGCCTGGCTGCGCCGCATTGCCCGCCGCCGCCTGTTTCTCATCGAGGACGGCCAGCGCGCGCTTGCCGCGGTCGCCGAGGAAAAATTGCTTGATGAACGGGTGGTCGACTTCGATCACCTCGCGCGTGGGGCCGATGGCGATCACGTGTTTTTCCGCCAGCACGGCGATGCGCGTGGACAGGGCGAACAAAGTGTCGAGGTCATGCGTGACCATCACCACTGTCAAGCCCAATTCGCGGTGCAGCGACTGGATCAGGGCGACAAAACTTTCCGACAGGTCCGGGTCCAGGCCCGCCGTGGGTTCGTCGAGGAATAATAATTTCGGTTCCAGCGCCAGGGCGCGCGCCAGCGCCACGCGCTTGATCATGCCGCCCGACAAGTCCGAGGGCATTTTCAGCGCATGTTCCGGGCCCAGGCCCACCATGTTCATCTTTAATAGTACCGCGTCGTGCACCAGGGCTTCGGGCAGCACGCGCAATTCGCGCATGGGCTGGGCCACATTGTCGAACACGGTCAGGGCCGAATACAGGGCGCCTTGCTGGAACAGCATGCCCCAGTGGTTGCGCAACTGTTGCAGCTGGTCGGAACTTGCCTGGTTGATATCTTCGCCAAAGACTTTGACGCATCCCCGCGCCGGATGTTCCAGGCCCAGCATCTGGCGCAGCAGCACCGTCTTGCCCGTGCCGGAGCCGCCCACGATGGACAGGATCTCGCCCCGTTCGATTTCCAGGTTCAAATCCTGGTGCACGACGGTGCGGCCGAACTTGGTCCACAGATTGGTGATGTCCACCACGGGCGCGTCGCCGTGCAGGTTGAACTGGCCTTCCTTGCCGGTGCCGCAAGCGATATTGGTGTCGTCCGCCATCAGTAGCCCACTCCATTGAAGACGATGGCGAACACGGCGTCGGCCAGGATCACGACCGTGATGGCCGTGACGACGGCGGTGGTGGTGCCGCGCCCCAGGCTTTCCGTGTTGGCCTTGATGCGCAGGCCGAAGTGGCACGAGACCAGCGCGATCAGCATGCCGAAGATGACGCCCTTGCCCAGGCCGATCATGTAGTTGGCCAGCGGCACGGCGTCGGGCAGCTTCTGTATGAAGTAGCGCGCCGACAGGTTCAGTTCCACCTTGGCCGCCACCATGCCGCCGATCAGCGCGGCCGTATCCGTCCAGATGACGAGCAGGGGCATGGAAATGGCCAGGGCCAGTACTTTCGGCATGATCAGGCGGAATCCGTGCGAAATGCCCATCACCAGCATGGCGTCGAGCTCTTCCGTGACGCGCATGACGCCCAGCTGGGCCGTGATGGACGAGCCCGAGCGGCCGGCGACGAGGATGGCGGCGAGCAGCGGCCCGAGTTCGCGGATGACGCTCATGCCCAGCAGGTTGACCAGGTAGATGTCGCCGCCAAAGGCGCGCAGCTGCTGCGCGGACAGATAGGACAGCACCACGCCGATCAGAAAGCCGACGAGGGCCGTGATGCCCAGCGCCTGGAAGCCCGCATGGAAGATATTGGCGGAAATTTCACGCCATGGCCCGCGCATCGGATGGCGCGCGAAGCGGCCGATATCCTGCGTCACCTGGCCCACGAGGGCAATAAAACCCTTCAAATGTTCGAAAAACAGCAGGATGGCCATGCCCAGTTTCATCACGGGCGTGAGGCGGTTGGCGCGCGAGGGCGGCGTTTCCAACGGCCCCGTTTCTTCGATGCGCCTGAAAAACTCTTCCTGCGACGGCGCCAGGGTCAGCTGCGCCGGACGCTGCTTGCCCCAGGCATTCCAGAACAGTTGGGCGCCGATATGGTCCATGCTGTCGATGGCCGACAGGTCCCATTGCGCCTTGGTATCGCCCTGCAAGGGCTTGAGCTGGGCATCGATGGCCTTGATGGCATTGTCATGCGCCAGCGCGTGCACCTGCCAGGTGCCGCTGGCAGTGACAAGGGCTCCCTGTTGGGAGCTGGTCTGGGAGAGGGTCAGTTTCGGCGATTGTACAGTCGGCATCGTGCCAGTTTAAGGGAGAATGGCGCAGACCGCCACCGCTGTTCAATCGCCAGCCTGTCAGGAAGCCAGATGGCGTGCCTGCCGCTGCGGCAGGGCCACGTCCGGGCGCACCTTGGCGCCGCTAGTACTCACTTCGCTTGGCTTGCCATGCGCGGCCGCCTGCGCGCCGCCCGCATAGTCGCTGGCCAGCAGGGCATTGGCCTCGACCGCGCTCATGCCGCGCGTCTGCAGCCATTGCGCCACCAGCTTGGCCAGGCGTTCCATGGCGATGCGGTGGGTGGCATCCGTGTGGGCGTACAGCCAGTTCGAAAAATCCATGAAGTTTTCAAAAGGCGCATCACCGAGCATCCATTGCACCGTATTGGCGAAGCGGCCCGAGTTGGCCACCAGGTCCCAGTAGCGGGCGAAGCGCACGAGGCGCTGCATGCTCATGAAATCGAGCTGTTTATTCGCCAGGATGGTGTAGGGCGGGTGCGGATCGAACACCATGCCATAGTTTTCCGTATGGCGGATGATGGGCGTGCCGCGCAGCCGCTTTAATATGCCGAACTGGATTTCATGCGGTTTCAAGGCCACCAGCTTGTTGAAGCCGGCCGCGAAACTCGCTTCATCCTCGCCCGGCAAGCCGGCGATCAAGTCCACGTGCAGGTGGGCGTTCGATTCCTCGCACAGCCAGCGGATGTTGTCGGCCGCCTTTTGATTGTCCTGCTTGCGGCTGACCAGCGATTGCACGTCCGGATTGAAGCTCTGGATGCCGATCTCGAATTGCAGCGCGCCGGGCGGGAACTTGCTGATGCCTTCTTTCAAGGCATCGGGCAAGTGGTCGGGCACCAGTTCGAAGTGGGCATAGATGGGATCGTCCGGGTTCGCCTCGATCTTGTCCAGAAAGAACTGCATGATCTTCAAGCTGGTCTTGATGTTCAGGTTGAAGGTGCGGTCGACGAACTTGAACAGGCGGGCGCCGCGCGCATGCAGGGATTCCATCTCGGCCAGGAAATTTTCCAGGGCGAAGGGCCAGGCCGTCTTGTCCAGCGCCGACAGGCAGAATTCGCACTTGAACGGACAGCCGCGCGATGCTTCCACGTAAATCGTGCGGTGGCGGATATCGTCGTCTGTATACAAGGAGTAGGGCAGTTGCAGTTCCGCCAGCGGGGCTTGCACGCCGGCATGGATCTTCATCAGCGGCTTCGGCCCGTTGAGGATCTCGCCGCACAGCTTGGGGAAGGTGACGTCGCCCCAGCCCGTGATCAGGTAGTCGGCCAGTTTGACGATCTCTTGCTCGCCCGCTTCATGCGACACTTCCGGCCCGCCCAGCACGATGATGACCTCGGGCGCCACGCGCTTGAGCATGGCCACCAGCTTCGTTGTTTCCTCGACGTTCCATATGTACACGCCAAAACCGATGATGCGCGGCTTGTTGACGAGGATGCGCTCGACCAGTTCCGTGGTTTTTGTGCCGATGACGAATTCCTGCAGCCGCGTCTGCGCCTGCAACGGCCCCATATTGGCCAGCAAATAGCGCAATCCCAGCGAGGCGTGGGTGTAGCGGGCGTTCAGGGTGGAGAGCAGGATGGTCATGGGAGGCGATGGAAACGGCGAAACCGCTATTTTACGCTGTCGCGTCACCGGTGCGCTGCGGCCAGAAATGCCATGTTACCATTTGTCAATAATTACTAACTTGTCAATGCTACGGCAGGGTAAAGGAATACACGGTGCTGGCGAAAAAAGTACAAGATAAAAAAGTGCTTAATAAAAAAGTCCTGGTCGGGGCACTTGCCGGGGTGGCGCTGGTGGCGGCCGCGCTGGTCGGCTACCGCGTCTTCGGCTGGGGCGCGATGGGACCGGTCAACGGCCTGAAGCTGGATTTATCCCGGCCCGACGCGCTGGTCCGGACGAAAAGCCTGTCGACCTTGCCGCGTGACCTGCTGACGGTGCCGCTGGCGCGCGACGTGCTGCGCGAGGATTTCCTCTTCTATTACGAGCAGAGCGAAGACCGGCTGGGCCTGAAGGGCAGCTTGCGCCGCATCGCCTACGAACATGAGCTGGGATGGGGCGACCAGCTGCTGCGCATGGTGCTGGACCAGCCTGCGGAAGTGGCCCTGTGGCGCGACGCCGACGGCTCGCTCAAGCACTTCGCCATCGCCGTGTCGCGTGGCCAGTTGACGCGCCTGCTCGAGGAAGCGGGCAAGATCGCCTTGAAGGATACGCAAATGCGCGTGGCCGGCAGCTTGCGCGTCGATGGCGGCCAGGTGCCGGTGTACGCGCTCAATTACGCCTACCAGCGCACCTTGCTGTTTGCCGCGCACGGCCAGCGCCTCGTCATCCTGTCCCATCCCGGCATGCTGTATGGCGGCAGCGATGGCAAGAATGGCGATGGCACGGCCGAGAAAACCGTGGCCAGCCTGCTGGCGCCGGAGCCGGCCAAACAGAATGTCTTTCATCCGCAGTTCCATCTCGACAGCGCCGCGCCCGAGGGCCACAGCATCGCCGTCAAGGCGGACTTCCTGTCATTCGGTTACCAACCCTTCTTTGGCGCGCTTGAAGCGCTGCGCTTCGATTTCAGCAAGGGCACCTGGCAGTCCAAGGTGCTGCTCAATGCCGACAAATTGAACAAGAGCGGCAAGGGCGGCTACGACAGCAGCGCCTTGTGGCCCGTGCTGCCGCACAACCCGAGCGCCTGTTTCAGCGTGCCGGTGGACTGGACCGCGCTGCAGCCCGTGCTCAAGCGCCTGGGCGACAAGACATCGGCGCCGGTGGTGCCGCTGGCCGGACACTTGCAAGGCCCTGCCGCCGCGTGCTGGTACGGTACTTCGCGCCTGCATACGCCCGTCTTTGTCGCCACCCGCAGTGCGCAGGCCGGTGATGACGCTGTATATGGCAGTCTGTTCGAGGCGGCCATCGGCGGCAAGGACCCCGTGCGCAAGACCACTGGCAAGGATGGCGCCGTTCGTTGGGAGCGCAGCGTCGCCACAGCCCTGGGCCAGTCCGCGCCGGCGCTGGCCGTGGCCGGTAATACGGTGGTCTTTTCCGCCGACGGCAAGCTGGTGGACCAGGTGCTGGCCGTGCGCCGCAAGCAGGCGCCGGCGGCCAGCGACCTGCTGCCCGATGCGTCCCGCACGATCGGCCTGATCGCGCCGGCATCGCTGGCCCGCCTGATCCAGCTGGAAGCCTTCGATACCCTGCCGGCGAACAACGAACCGGTCCTGCGCGCGGCCGCCAACGAACACCTGGTGCCGCGCCTGAACGCCTTGAAAAAATACCCGCCGCTGCGCATGGTGCTCAAGCGGCAGCCAGCCAGCGGCACGTCATGGGAAACGCTGGAATGGCAGGAGACCGCGCGATGACGGTGTGGCATGCGCGCCGTGCCGCCTTGCGATTGCTGGCGGCCTGCGCCGCCACCGTGGCAATGCCCGCGTGGGCCCTGCGCGCGGCCGCCGAACCGCAAGTGCAGCTGTCGCAGGCCCAGAGCCGCGCCTTCCAGGCCTGGATGCTGCGCATCGTCAATGCGCAGATCGAACGCGGGCCGTCACCGCGCTGGACGCACCGCGATTGCGCCGGCCTGGTGCGCTTTGCCGTCAACGAAGCCTTGACCGTGCATGACGCGAAGTGGCTGCATGCGAACGGCATCGCCAGCGACCGGCGCCTGCCGCCCGAGCTGGAACTGGACGCGAAGCAGGCAGCCTTGCGCAACCGCTGGGTGCAGACGGGCGGCAGTGTCGGCCACTTCGTCACGGCGCTGGCGCTGGTGCAGCACAACAGCCGTTTCATCGCCCGCGAAATCAGCCAGGCGCTGCCCGGCGACCTGCTGTTTTTCGACCAGGGCGACGAACAGCACCTGATGGTCTGGATGGGGGCGCGCATCGCCTACCACACCGGCACCGTCACCCCCGACGACAATGGTCTGCGGACCGTCGATATCAAAGAACTTACGAGCTGGAAGGACACGCGGTGGCAACCTGTGGTCAACAATCCGAATTTCGCCGGTGTGTTCCGGCTGGCGTTCTTATCATGAAGCCGATTTTTTTCATCAAGCTGCTATTTGCCGGCCTGCTGGCGCTGGTGCTCATAGGCGGTGCCTCCGCGCAGCAGCGCGAACCGAGCAACTACAGCACCTTCAAGGGCGAGCCCTTCTTCCTGCTGTCGGACGCCAGCTACGGCAGTCTTGATGAAGCGCGCGTGCGGCTGGAAGTGCCGGGCCGCGATATGGGACGCATGAACCTGGAAGCGTATTCGGGCGCCGACATCGTCGTCTACCGCGTGCCCGAGCCGATGGAATTCCTGAAAAAGCAGCGCAATCTGCACCGCATCCAGGTCGAGGGCAATTACCAGGGCGAGGGCCTGGCCAACACCTTGAGCTTTCTGTGGGATAGCTGGTGGAAGCAGTCGCGCCTGGCCTGGCGCAAGCTGTTTTCCGGCGACGCGCGCCGCGCGGTCACGAAAGAGCAGCCGCAACTGGCGACGAATGAGGCGATCCGCAAGCCGACCGTGTTCGCCAACCATCCGCAGTACAAGCCGATCAAGGGCATGGAGCTGGTCGACAGCTTCCGTTATCCGATCTGGCAAGCCAAGGCCATCGCACCGCCGAAAGGCGTCAAGCTCGATGGCTCCAGCAGCGACTTCATCGTCGCCGGCGCCGGCAACGTGATGATACCGCTGGGTAAACGCAAGCCGGGCTTGTACCTGATCGAAGCGATCATCGGCGAGCACCGCGCCACCACCCTGGTGTTCGTGTCGGACACGGTGGCCGTCACCAAGGTATCGTCCGGCCAGATGCTGGTGTGGACGGCGCGGCGCGACAACAGCGCCGCCGTGGCTGGCGCCAGCGTGGCGTGGACGGACGGCACTGGCGTGCTGCAGTCGGCCACCACGGGTGCAGATGGCGTCGCCTCGCTCGAGCGCGGCAGCCCGGAACATACGTATGTGCTGGGCCAGGACCGCGACGGCGGCGTGTTCGTGTCCGAGAATTTTTACTATGACAGCGAAATCTATAACACCAAGATTTATGCGGTAACCGACCGGCCCCTGTACCGGCCCGGCGACGAAGTCAACGTCAAGTTCCTGGGGCGAGAATTCACTTCGGCGCGCGCATCGCAGGCGGCCGCTGCTGCGCCGCTGAGCCTGACCGTGCTCAATCCGAACGGCACGCCGCTGCTGACGCAAACGCTGCAGCTGTCCGGCGACACGGGCGCCGACACGCGCTTCCGCCTGCCCGCGGAAGCCACCGCCGGCGGCTATGAGCTGCGCTTCAATTACAAGGATGGCGTGTATGGCGCGGCCTTTCGCGTGGCCGAATATGTCAAGCCGCACTTTGAAATCAACGTCCAGCCATCAAAACCGGAATTCAAGACGGGCGAGGCGGTCAAGGGCAGCATCGCGCTGCGCTACCCCGATGGCAAACCGGTGAAAAACGCGAAGATGACCTTGTCGCTGCGCAGCCAGCAAAACACCATGGTCGAGGGCGAACTGCGTTACAGCGGACTGTTCCCCGTGGCGCTGAAAACCGAGGAAGTGACGAGCGATGGCAGCGGCAATGTGGACTTCACCTTGCCGCCCGCCGCCGATCCGTCGCGCTACATCCTGACCGTGCTGGCGACCGATGGCGCGGCCTACCGCGTCAAGACGACGCGCGAGCTGATGATAGAACGTTCGAGCAGCAGCTACCAGCTGAAGGCCGTGCGCCAGTTTTCCGATCCGGGACAAAACGTGCATTTCGACCTGGTGGCCGATGGCCAAAGCGCGGCCAAGCCCGTGCGCTGGGAGATGGTGCAGCTGGAAAAACAGGGCAAGACCGAAGGCGCATTTGATCCGGCCGCCAAGGGCTGGGATGTGACATTCCCCGCATCGGGCTCGTATCAGCTGGCGCTGCGCGACGAGCGCGGCAATTTGCTGGCCGCCGCCAGCCACTGGGTGTCGGGTGACGGCGTGCAGGCGACGCCGGGCAGCATCGAGATCGTGCTGGACCGCGTCCGCTATCGTCCGGGCGACACCGCCGAAGCCTTGATCACTTTCTCCGACAAGGTCGACCAGGCGCTGTTCACGCTCGAGCGCGACAAGGTGGAGCACCATGGCTTGATGGCCGGCGCCGCTGATTGGTACCAGGCGAAGCGCGTGGCGCCGCGGCAGTGGCGCGTGCGCATTCCCGTCAAGGAGGAGCATGGGCCGAACATGACGTTCTCGGTAGCCTATACCCGCAATGGCGATTTCGTCTTCGAGAACGCGGGCCTGCAAGTGATCGAGCCGCGCATCGCGCTGCAGTTCAAGAGCGACAAGGAGGTCTACCAGCCGGGCGAGAAGGTTACCCTGGACGTCAAGGCGACCCTGGACGGCAAGCCCCTGAGCACCCTGGTGGCGCTGGGCGTGGTCGATGAAATGATCTATGTGCTGCAGCCGGAAATCGCGCCGGACATCGGCGACTTCTTCTATCATCCGCGCCGCAACAACGTGCGCACCACGGCCAGCCTGTCTTTCATCAGCTACGACATGGCGCAGGGGCGCACAGCGGGCGCACCGGCGCGCCACAACTACAACGAGCGGGGCGTCAAGGTACTCGAACGTCCGCGCCGCGACAATATCGATACCGCGTACTGGTCGCCATCGCTGAAGACCGATGCCAATGGCAATGCGCGCGTGAGCTTCATCATGCCCGACGCGCTGACCCGCTGGAGGATCACGGGCCGCGCGATGGATGAGCAGGGACGGGTCGGCCAGCGCACCGCCTATCTGCGTTCGGACAAGAATTACTATGCCAAGTGGACCGCGCCTGACTGGATGCGCGCCGGCGATGCGCCGCGTGCTTCGGTGGCCGTGTTCAACCAGACGGGCAAGGAGCAGGCGCTTGACGTGGTGCTTTTCGGCGGTGCAGGCGGCACGCAAGCGAAGACGGAAAAACTGACCGCGAAACCGGGCGTCAATTACGTTGAATTTCCGCTCGCTGCCGGCGCTGCCGGACCGCTGCGCCTGGAGGTAAAACAGAACGGAAAACTGGTCGACGCGCTGGATACCGCTATGCAGACGCTGCCCGCCGCCTGGAGCAGCCCGCGCACGCTGGTGCTGCCGTTCGATGGCGCCGCTGGTGAGATTCCCCTCAAGCTGCCGGCGGATGCGCGCAATATCCGCCTCTCGTTCGCGCAAGGAGCCGCCAGCCACTTCGCGCGCATTGCCGACGATCTGATCGACTATCCGTATGGCTGCGTGGAGCAGACGGCGAGCCGCCTGATTCCGCTGACGCTGGCCACGCAAAGCCTGGGAGCGGATGCCGGCGCGGCAGGCGAGCGCCTGCAAACGCTGCTGACTGCGCAGCGCCTGCGCCTGGTCTCCATGGCCGGTCCGAATGCCGTCTTCGGCTGGTGGGGCTATGCCACGGCCGGCAATGCCTTGATGACGGCTTACGCCTATTACGCCGACTGGTACGCTGCGCGCGCGCTGCGCATCGAGCTGCCGCCCGAACACTGGAACAAGCTGC
Source organism: Janthinobacterium sp. BJB301 (assembly GCF_002735685.1). NCBI lineage: Bacteria > Pseudomonadati > Pseudomonadota > Betaproteobacteria > Burkholderiales > Oxalobacteraceae > Janthinobacterium > Janthinobacterium sp. BJB301. Next base: position 253,625 of record NZ_PDZJ01000007.1, read on the forward strand.
TGGCCGTCTACAGCGAACATGGCTTGAAGGACTCGATGGGCGACCGTGCGCTGGTGCTGTGGATGGCGCGCGAGATGGGCCTGCCCACGCAGACGCTGGCGGCGGGCCTGGTGGACGACAGCGCTATCGCCGTCCTGGGCGGCAAGCCGCGTCAGGCGGGCGACAGTAGCAGCCTGCTGCTGGGCGGAACCCTTGACCGCGAAGCGCAAGCGATGTCGTTGGGTCTGGTGGCGCTGGTTGCCGCCCAGAACGGCATCGCCCTGCCGCATTCGCTGCAGCTGCAAGTGGCCAGCGCGTGGCAAGTGCTGCGCGAATCGAAAGCGCCGGTGGCGCAGGCCCTGCTGATGCTGGCTGGCGAAGTGCCGGCTACCCAGGCCGAGGCGGTGCTGGCCAGCGTGCGCGCCGAGATGCCGACCCTGGACCGCGCGATGACCTTGTTGTGGGTGCAAAAAAAGCTGGGCGGGGCATCGTTCGGCAAGGGGCCGGCCGTCGCGCTGGACGGCGCATGGCAAAAACGCGACAGCCGCGGCGGCCAGCCGCTCTGGCGTTGGAGCGATCCCAAGGGCCTGCCTGACAAACTGCGTCTCGCTGCATCGACCCCGGCGCCGGCCGGCACGGTGGCTGTGCTGCAGTACGACAGCCACGTCGCCGAAACGCAGACCTTGCCGGTCACCGTCGAACGGCGCATCCTGCGCATGAAGGCGGGCAAGGGCGGCTACACGACGGAGCTGGTCAAGCCGGGCGAGGCGCTCAGCACGGACGCGCTGTACCTCGATGAAATCACCTTGAAAGCGGCGGCGGGCGCGAAGCACCGCTTTGGCTTGCTGGAAGTGGCGCTGCCGCCGGGCGCCATGGTCGAATCGACCACCTGGGGCATGGTCATGGCGGGCGACAAGCCGGCCGCGCTGGAACGCGCGCGTCATGCTGAGCGCCGCGACGGCTATGCGGTGCCGATCGAGCCTTTGGCCGGCGACGTGACCGTGCGCCATTTGATCCGCTTTGCACAGAAGGGCAGTTATGTGCTGCCGCCAGCGCGCTTTTATCGCATGTACCAGCCGGAGCAGAAAGCCCTCGAGGGCGGCGGCAAGGCCATGCGCGCGTTGAAGGTCGAGTGATGCGTGTGGTACTTCCTGCGTTGATGGCGACCCTGCTGCTGGCCGCTCCTGCCCGGTCTGCATCGCTGGATGTCGCCTGGTGGCGCGACGGCAAGACGGAAGTGCGGCAGTTGCGCCAGGGCGGTGCCGCGCCGCCGCCGTTTGACGGCGCGCGGCAGGTGCCGCTGGCCAGCCTGTGGAAGCTGTTCGTATATGTGTACGCGAGCGATAGCAAGGTGGCGATGCCGGACTACCGCTGCGGCGGCCGCGATCCGGAAGAAGTGTATTGCTGCGATGCGGGCCAGAGCATCGGCCACGACGCGGCGCTGGCGCAGTCCTGCGGCCTGTTTTTCTCGCCCAGGCGTTTGATGATCGCGCCGGCTTCATGGCGCCAGTACTGGACGGGCCGCCTGGGTAGCGCACCGACAGGCGATTTTGCCTGGCTGTCCGACCCCGCGCAGCTGGCGCCGGCGCGCATGGTGCGCCTGGACAGCCTGCTGCGCGCGCTGGGCAGCATCCCGGCTGCTAGCCGCGCGGATGCCGAAGCGGCGCTGCTGCGCGTGGTGCTCGATGGGCGCGGCTTTGGTGCGGCGCGCTGGTTCGGCAGTCAGCTGCGCGTGAAGACGTATTCCTGGCACGAGCAGCGCCGGGCAGAAGAGCGTATCGGCGGCGCGGCCGGCTGGCTGGCCGACGGCACGCCGATCTGGTTTGGCGGCGCGGGTGGCAGCAGCAATGTCTTTGCGCAGTGGGCGCCCAGACTGGCCGCCAGTTTGCCGCCAGTGGGCGCGGCCGACGATGGCGGCTGCGTGGTGGTCGATTATTTCAAGCGCTATCCGATCCGTGCCGTGCGCGGCGAGCGTGGCGTGGCCGCACCTGGCCCGCTCAATGGCCGCTACCATGTGCAATTCGAAAATGGCCAGAACCTGGCCCTGCGCAGCACCGGCGAGTTGATGCTGCTGCAGGAGAAGGGCGGCCGCCCGCAATTGCGCGGCCGCTTTGGTGTCAATGAATATGTGGCGCGCGTGCTCGACCGCGAAGCGAATGCCGGCGAGCCGGAAGCGGCCAAGGCGCTGGCGATTGCCGCGCGCACGTATCTGCAGCAGAACGCCGTGACCGTGGCAGGCTGCCAGCAGATCGCCGACAGCAGTGCGACCCAGCGCGTCAGTCCCAGCCCCGCCACGCCGGCGGCGCTGGCGATTGCGCGCTGGACCGACCAGTTGATCGTCGATGGCGTCACCGTGCGCTATCACACGAACTTGCCGTCCGAGGGCACCATGGCATGGAGCGAGGCGGTGCGCCAGGCCAAACAGGGCAAGCACTATGATGAATTGCTGGCGGCAGCCTATCCCGGCGGCGCATTGACTACCTTTGGCAATACCGGCGCGCGTTGCCAGCGCCTGGCGCAGAACGAGGATTGGCTGGCGCGGTCCGTGCCGCGCTGGCAGCGCGTGCTGCTGCGCGAGGCCGGCTACGAGGCGCCACCACAAGCGCCGCTGGTCTGCGCCTTGCAGAGTGGGGCGCCGTATTCGGAGCAGTCGCGCAACCGTATCTTCATGCGGCCGCTGGCCACGCGCGAAGACCGCATCACCCTGGCCCATGAATACCTGCATCTTGGCCTGCGCCGTCATCCGCGCGGCCAGGACGAAGAATATGTCGAGCGGCTGGCCCGCCGGCTCGTCGACCTTAACCTGGAGGCCCTGTGAGTTTTTATATCCGTTGCTCGATTCCCCTGATGCTATTGCCACTCTGGGCGCAGGCCCAGGTCACCATCGATGCACCGAAGGGCGGCTGGCGCAATTCGGCCGGCGCGCGCGAGGACTATACGCAAGCGGTGAATTACCCCGCCGCGTCCGTCAACCTGCAGCCGGGCCAGGCCGAGACGGCGCAGATACGGGGGCGTATCGCGGGCGCCGTCAAGGGCAAGCCCGCTACTTTGGTGGTCAATGGCGTGGCGATGCCGATGGAAGTGGGCGAGGATGGCAGCTATGGCCGTCCGTATGGATTCGGCAGCGGCTCGAACAGCGTGGAAGTGCGTTCGCCGGATGGCAGGAGCCGCGCGCGCACCCAGTTTGTCGACAGTTACCAGGGCAAGACGCAGGCGCGCTTGCGTATCGTGCTGTCGTGGGACAGCGCCGGCACGGACCTCGATATGCACGTGGTCACGCCGGACGGTGGCCACGCCTGGTACGGCAATCGCGTCTTGAAAGATGGCGGCGCGCTGGATGTGGACGTGACCACCGGTTATGGTCCGGAGATCTTTTCCAGCGCGGCGCCCCTGAAGGGCAATTATCACGTCTATGTCAATTACTACGGCAGCGGCGAGAACACCGCCATGCTGACTGTCGCCCGCATATCGGTCATCACCAATGAAGGCACGCCGCGTGAAAAGCTGCAGAGCTTCCAGGTACCGATGCGGGCTGCTGGCGAGCTGACCCTGGTGAAATCGTTCGTCTTGCCATAACTGGTCGAAAATGGCTCTTGCGGAGCCGCAGCACTATGGCTATAATTCGCCCCCTCGCTGAACGACGCATGCAAATGCAGCGTAAAATGAGAAAAAAGAAGGAGTTGACGGACGTAGCAAATTGCTTCATACTCTTCCTTCTTCGCAGCTGACAAACACAACGCTTTGTCAATAGCGCGAAAGCAGTAGCCGAATACAGTTCTTTAACAATTAACAGTCGATAAGTGTGGGCATTTGATGTAAGTGCAGCAGTGATCTTCGGATCGCTGTAAAACTTAAAATATCAAATGTTCACAAGAAATAATGAAATAGGATACTTCTTCGGAAGTAGCCTGTCAGTTTTTTGAGTGAGCGACCCATCAGTAATGATGGTGCCTGTAAAAGGGCAAAGTAACAGAGATTAAACTGAAGAGTTTGATCCTGGCTCAGATTGAACGCTGGCGGCATGCCTTACACATGCAAGTCGAACGGCAGCACGGAGCTTGCTCTGG
>NZ_PDZJ01000008.1:0-62120 GCF_002735685.1 Janthinobacterium sp. BJB301
TGCCAGCAGACAAAGAAATGGTCATGCCAGGCGATAACGTGTCGATCACCGTCAAGCTGATCAACCCGATCGCGATGGAAGAAGGTCTGCGCTTCGCTATCCGCGAAGGCGGCCGTACCGTCGGCGCCGGCGTGGTTGCAAAAATCCTCGCATAAGGAAATGTTATGCTTCCACCCGGGGCGTCCTGGGTGGTAGAATAGCACTCCTCGAAAGTTTTACGTAGGGACGTAGCTCAATTGGCAGAGCGTCGGTCTCCAAAACCGAAGGTTGGGGGTTCGATGCCCTCCGTCCCTGCCACCGTCAAGGTGCAGGGCACCGAAAGTAGAAAAATGTCAAATCAATCCGTGCAAACCGTTAGCACGTCGAGTGACAAGATAAAAGTCGCGCTGGCAATAGTGGCTGCGATTGCAGGAGTAGTCGGGTTTTATTACCTGGCAGGCCAACCAGCTCTGGTGCGTGCAAGCGCGCTTGTGGCTGGTTTGGTTATTGCTGTTGCGCTCTTGTATGTCTCGACGACCGGCCGTGAATTTCTCAATTTCGCCAAAGAAGCTGTGCGCGAAACCAAGAAAGTCGTTTGGCCTACCCGCAAAGAAGCCACGCAGATTACTGCGATCGTGTTTGCCTTTGTGCTGGTCATGGCGATTTTCCTGTGGGGCACGGATAAATTGCTCGAGTTTTTGTTGTATGACGTAATTCTGGGTTGGAAAAAATAATGAGCGAAAATGTGCATGATGAAGCGGCGGACGAGTCCGTTGCGGGCGACGCTCCGGTAGCGGACACTGGTGCAGCGCTGAGCGTGCCAGTAAGCAGCAAGCGCTGGTATGTCGTGCATGCTTATTCCGGCATGGAAAAAAGCGTCATGCGCGCACTGACCGAGCGCATCGAGCGCGCGGGCATGCAAGACCAGTTCGGCCAGATCCTGGTGCCGATCGAAGAAGTCGTTGAAGTCAAGAATGGTGTGAAGTCCGTCACCGAACGTCGTTTCTATCCTGGCTATGTGCTGGTTGAAATGGAAATGACGGACGAGAGCTGGCACTTGGTCAAGAACACCAGCAAGGTTACCGGTTTCATTGGTGGCAAGTCGAACAAGCCGACGCCGATCTCCGCGCGCGAAATCGACGGCATCATGAAGCAGATGCAGGAAGGTGTTGAAAAGCCCCGTCCAAAAACCTTGTACGAAGTGGGCGAGCAAGTCCGCATCAAGGATGGTCCGTTCACCGATTTCAACGGCAATGTCGAAGAAGTCAATTACGAGAAATCCAAAGTGCGCGTCTCGGTCACCATTTTCGGCCGCGCTACCCCGGTAGAGCTCGAATTCGGCCAAGTCGAAAAAGTTTAAGCATTAGCAAGCGCCACCAGGAGCGTTGCGGCAGTCTCAGCAAAATCCGGTCAGAGGAGCCCCGCCAGGGTAGGATCGGCGGGGCGCTACTACTCAATCCAAGATAGGAGCCATCATGGCAAAGAAAATCATTGGTTTTATCAAGCTGCAAGTGCCAGCTGGTAAAGCAAACCCATCCCCACCAATCGGTCCAGCTCTGGGTCAACGTGGTCTGAACATCATGGAATTCTGCAAAGCGTTCAACGCGCAGACCCAAGGTATGGAACCAGGCATGCCGATCCCAGTCGTGATCACCGCGTTTGCGGACAAGTCCTTCACGTTCGTGATGAAGACGCCTCCAGCAACCTACCTGATCAAAAAAGCTGCTGCGATCACCAAAGGTTCGCCGAAGCCACATACCGACAAAGTCGGTACGCTGACCCGCGCACAAGCTGAAGAAATCGCTAAATTGAAAACCCCTGATCTGACCGCTGCCGACATGGATGCTGCTGTACGCACCATCGCTGGTTCCGCTCGTTCGATTGGTATCACGGTGGAAGGTGTTGTATAATGGCTAAGTTATCCAAACGTATCAAGGCTTTGAAAGCCAAAGTCGACCGTACCAAAGTGTACGCTTTCGACAACGCTGTCGCTCTGATCAAAGAGTGCGCAACGGCCAAGTTCAATGAATCGATCGACGTATCGGTACAACTGGGTGTTGATCCTAAGAAATCCGACCAAGTGGTGCGCGGCTCCGTCGTGCTGCCAGCTGGTACCGGCAAAACCGTACGCGTGGCTGTATTCGCGTCGGGCGAAAAAGCGGAAGCTGCCAAAGCAGCTGGCGCCGACATCGTTGGTATGGAAGACCTGGCTGAGCAGATCAAAGCCGGTGACATGCCTTTCGACATCGTGATCGCTTCGCCAGATACCATGCGTATCGTTGGTACCCTGGGTCAGATCCTGGGCCCACGCGGCATGATGCCTAACCCGAAAGTTGGCACTGTTACTCCTGACGTCGCTACCGCCGTGAAAAACGCGAAAGCCGGTCAAGTTCAGTACCGTACCGACAAATCCGGTATCATCCACGCTACCATCGGCCGTAAATCGTTCGCTGACGCAGATCTGAAGTCGAATCTGGTCGCACTGATCGACGCACTGAACAAAGCCAAGCCAGCATCGAGCAAAGGCGTGTACCTGCGCAAAGTTTCGCTGTCGTCGACCATGGGCGCTGGCGTCCGTGTTGACCAGGCTAGCCTGGCAGCTTAAGTAACAGAATCAAGTCCCACGCGCCTTCGGGCGCTGTGGGCGCATCTTTGGGCTGTCGGCCCGGTGTTCGCACCAGGCCGGCAGACAATCAAAGACCGTTGGGCCGACTGCGATCGCACATGCAGAAGGTTAATAGGCTTGCCGGCAACGGCAGGTGCCCAACGCAGATGGTGTACCCGAACAAGTTTTGTAGTCCTCATGCTGCGTGAATCCATCCGCTCAGTTTAGTACTTCTTGACTTCGGACGCCGTGTTCGAACCGATGCAAGGCGCTCAACCACTCGGTTGTGATTGCCGAACATCATTTAAGGAGGTTGACCGTGAGTCTCAATCTGAATGACAAAAAGGCCGTCGTCGCCGAAGTTTCCGCACAAGTAGCAAATGCGCAAACGATCGTCGTGGCCGAATATCGTGGCATCCAGGTTGGTCACTTGACGCAACTGCGTGCTAAAGCGCGTGCCCAAGGCGTGTACCTGCGTGTGTTGAAAAACACTCTGGCTCGTCGCTCCGTTGAAGGTACCGCATTCGCCAGCCTGGCAGATGCCATGACCGGCCCGTTGATCTACTCGATCTCGGCCGATGCCGTTGCAGCAGCTAAAGTCATCGCTGACTTCGCTAAAACCAACGACAAACTGGTCATCAAAGCAGGTAACTACGCAGGCAAGCCGCTGGATACAGCTGCTGTCACCGCGTTGGCGAGCATTCCTAGCCGTGAAGTCCTCATTTCGCAGTTGTTGGGCGTTATGCTGGCTCCGGTTTCGGGCTTTGCACGTGGTCTGGCTGCCCTGGCAGCGAAAAAAGGCGAAGGCGCCGAAGCTCCTGCAGAAGCAGCAGCAGAAGAAGCCCCAGCAGCCGCTTAATTGCGCGCGCTTTTTTCTCTCAGTACCAATCTGATGTAACTAACGTAATAAATTTAGGAGTTTCAAAATGGCAATTAGCAAAGACGATATCCTGGAAGCAGTTAGCGCCATGTCCGTAATGGACCTGAACGACCTGGTTAAAGCATTCGAAGAAAAATTCGGCGTGTCCGCAGCAGCAATGGCTTCGGCCGGTCCTGCAGCAGGCCCAGCAGCAGCTGCTGAAGAGCAAACCGAATTCAACGTCATCCTTGACACCTTCGGCGCAAACAAAGTTGGCGTTATTAAAGCAGTTCGCGAAATCACCGGCCTGGGCTTGAAAGAAGCTAAAGACCTGGTCGATGGCGCACCAAAAACTGTGAAAGAAGCAGTGTCGAAAGCTGACGCTGAAGCTGCACAGAAGAAACTGGTAGAAGCCGGCGCAACCGCTTCGATCAAGTAATATCTGTACCGGCGGCAGTTAGCGCCCGAGTCAAAGTCTGAGGTTTCCCCTCGCAAGGGGGGGAATCCGACTTTGGCTCCTTTGTCGTCTGCATCGTATTTGTCATGTAGTTGTAGCAGCAGTTTTTATTCGATTCAAGCCGGAAAGCAGAGCCTTGAGGTTTCGTCTGTGTCACACGCAGCGGTGCAAACGAACACTTGCAAAACCTGAATTTTCTATCCTTTCTGTCACTCACGGAGTGTCCATGCACTACTCATTTACTGAGAAGAAACGCATTCGCAAATCATTCGCGAAGCGCGCCAACGTTCACCACGTTCCGTTCCTGCTGGCGACCCAGCTCGAGTCTTATCATAGCTTCTTGCAAGAGGACATAGCACCGTCCGGCCGCAAGAATGATGGCCTGCAGTCGGCTTTCACTTCGATTTTCCCTATCGTGTCGCACAATGGTTTTGCGCGCCTCGAATTCTTGTCGTACGTTCTGGGCGATCCTGCCTTCGACGTCAAAGAATGTCAACAACGTGGCCTGACGTTCGCGTCGCCGCTGCGCGCGAAAGTGCGCCTGGTGATCCTGGACAAGGAATCGCCAACCAAGCCCGTCGTCAAAGAGATGAAGGAACAGGAAGTCTACATGGGCGAATTGCCGCTCATGACGACCACCGGTTCGTTCGTGATCAACGGCACGGAGCGGGTTATCGTTTCCCAGTTGCACCGTTCGCCTGGCGTGTTCTTCGAGCACGACCGCGGCAAGACCCACTCGTCCGGCAAACTGCTGTTCTCCGCGCGTATCATTCCTTACCGCGGTTCGTGGCTGGACTTCGAGTTCGACCCGAAAGACATCCTGTTCTTCCGCGTCGACCGCCGCCGCAAGATGCCAGTGACGATCCTGCTCAAAGCCATCGGCATGTCGCACGAGCAAATCCTGGCGAACTTCTTCGTCTTCGACAATTTCAACCTGCGCTCCGAAGGCGCGGAAATGGAATTCGTCTCCGAGCGTCTGCGCGGCGAAGTGGCGCGTTTCGACATCGTCGACAAGTCGGGCAAGACCCTGGTGCTGAAAGACAAGCGTATCAACGCGAAACACGTGCGTGATATCGAAGCTGCCGGCATCAAGCACATTTCCGTACCGGAAGACTACCTGCTGGGCCGCGTATTGGCGAAGAACATCGTCGATGGCGATACCGGTGAAGTCGTCGCTTCCGCGAACGATGAGCTGACCGAAGATCTGTTGGGCCGCCTGCGCGATGCCAACATTTCCGAAATCCAGACCTTGTACACGAACGACCTGGATCAGGGCGCCTACATCTCGCAAACCCTGCGTATCGACGACACCGCCGATCAGATGGCTGCGAAAGTGGCGATCTACCGCATGATGCGTCCAGGCGAACCGCCAACGGAAGATTCCGTTGAAGCGCTGTTCAATGGCCTGTTCTACAACTCGGACCGCTACGACCTGTCGGCCGTGGGCCGCATGAAGTTCAACCGCCGCATTGGCCGCGATGAACTGACCGGCGCCATGACCCTGTCGAACGAAGACGTGCTGGCCGTGATCAAGATCCTGGTGGAACTGCGCAATGGCCGCGGCGAAGTCGACGATATCGATCACCTGGGCAACCGTCGCGTACGTTGCGTGGGCGAACTGGCCGAGAATCAATTCCGCGCCGGCCTGGTGCGTGTTGAGCGCGCCGTCAAGGAACGCCTCGGCCAAGCCGAAGCGGACAATCTGATGCCGCACGACCTGATCAACTCGAAGCCGATTTCGGCCGCGATTCGCGAGTTCTTCGGTTCGTCCCAGCTGTCGCAGTTCATGGACCAAACCAATCCTCTGTCGGAAATTACCCACAAGCGCCGCGTATCGGCTCTGGGACCCGGCGGTCTGACACGCGAACGCGCCGGCTTTGAAGTGCGCGACGTGCATCCGACCCACTACGGCCGCGTCTGCCCGATCGAGACACCGGAAGGTCCGAACATTGGTCTGATCAACTCGCTGGCTCTGTATGCCCGCCTGAATGAATACGGCTTCCTGGAAACCCCGTACCGCAAGGTCGAAGGTTCCAAGATTACCGATCAGATCGACTACCTGTCCGCCATCGAAGAAGGCCGCTACATCATCGCTCAGGCGAATGCGACCATCAACGACGAAGGCATGCTGTCCGATGAACTGGTCTCGGCCCGTGAAGCCGGCGAAACCATCCTGGTCTCCCCGGAGCGCATCCAGTACATGGACGTGGCGCCAGGCCAGATCGTTTCCGTCGCTGCCTCGCTGATTCCGTTCCTCGAACACGATGATGCAAACCGTGCATTGATGGGCGCCAACATGCAACGCCAGGCTGTGCCTTGCTTGCGTCCTGAAAAAGCGCTGGTCGGTACCGGTATCGAACGCACTGTTGCGGTCGACTCGGGCACCACCGTGCAAGCGCTGCGTGGCGGTATCGTCGATTACATCGATGCGGGCCGTGTCGTGATTCGCGTCAACGATGACGAAGCAACCGCTGGTGAAGTGGGCGTCGACATCTACAACCTGATCAAGTACACCCGTTCGAACCAGAACACCAACATCAACCAGCGTCCTATCGTGCAAGTGGGCGACCGTGTTGCCAAGCGCGACGTGATCGCCGATGGCGCATCGACCGACCTGGGTGAATTGGCTCTGGGCCAGAACATGACCGTGGCCTTCATGCCATGGAATGGTCTGAACTTCGAAGATTCGATCCTGATCTCGGAAAACGTCGTCAAGGACGACCGCTACACCTCGATTCACATCGAAGAGTTGTCGGTTGTTGCCCGTGACACGAAACTGGGCGCGGAAGAAATTACGCGCGACATCTCGAACCTGGCTGAAAATCAGCTGGCACGTCTGGATGAGTCCGGTATCGTCTACATCGGCGCTGAAGTACAAGCCGGCGATACCCTGGTTGGTAAAGTGACGCCAAAAGGCGAAACCCAGCTGACCCCGGAAGAGAAGCTGCTGCGCGCGATTTTCGGCGAAAAAGCATCGGACGTGAAAGATACGTCGCTGCGCGTGCCTTCGGGCATGATCGGTACCGTGATCGACGTGCAAGTCTTCACCCGTGAAGGCATCGTGCGCGACAAGCGTGCCCAGCAAATTATCGATGACGAACTGAAACGCTTCCGTCTGGATTTGAACGACCAGATGCGTATCGTTGAAGGCGATGCCTTCCAGCGTCTGGAAAAAATGCTGATCGGCAAAGTTGTCAACGGCGGCCCTAAAAAGCTGGCCAAAGGCGCCAAGATCACCAAGGATTACCTGGCCGATCTGGACAAATACCACTGGTTCGACATCCGCCCTGCGGACGACGATGCAGCGGTAGCGCTGGAAGCGATCAAGGAATCGATCAACGAGAAGCGTCACCAGTTCGATCTGGCCTTCGAAGAGAAGCGCAAGAAACTGACGCAAGGCGATGAGCTGCAACCAGGCGTGCAAAAAATGGTCAAGGTGTACCTGGCCGTGAAACGCCGCCTGCAGTCGGGCGACAAGATGGCAGGTCGCCACGGTAACAAGGGTGTGGTTTCCCGTATTGTTCCTGTGGAAGACATGCCATACATGGCCGACGGCACGCCAGCCGACGTTGTGCTGAACCCGCTGGGCGTTCCTTCGCGGATGAACGTTGGTCAGATTCTCGAGACTCACTTGGGCTGGGCTGCCAAGGGTCTGGGTATCCGCATCGGCGAAATGCTGAAGGCGCAAACCAAGGTCGAGCAAGTACGCAAGTACCTGACGACGATCTACAACGACAACGGCCGTGCCGAAGAGCTGAACGACTTCGACGACGAAGAGATCATGAAGCTGGCGGAAAACCTGAAAAAAGGTGTTCCATTCGCCACGCCAGTGTTCGACGGCGCCAATGAAGAAGAGATCCGCCGCATGCTGGACCTGGCGTATCCGGACGACATCGCCAAGAACCTGGGCATGACCGCTTCGAAAAACCAGGTGACCATGTATGACGGTCGCACCGGTGAAGCGTTCGAGCGCAAGGTCACTGTCGGCGTCATGCACATGCTGAAACTGCATCACTTGGTGGATGACAAGATGCATGCGCGCTCGACCGGTCCTTACTCGCTGGTAACGCAACAGCCACTGGGCGGTAAAGCCCAGTTCGGTGGTCAGCGTTTCGGTGAGATGGAAGTCTGGGCACTGGAAGCGTATGGCGCGTCGTATGTCTTGCAAGAGATGTTGACCGTCAAGTCCGATGACGTGAATGGCCGTACCAAAGTGTACGAGAACCTCGTCAAGGGCGACCACGTGATCGACGCCGGCATGCCGGAATCGTTCAATGTGCTGGTCAAGGAAATCCGTTCGCTGGGTATCGATATCGACCTCGAACGCAACTAAACGACAGGCTTATTGACCCAATAAGCGTCATTTGGTTTGGGAAACACAAAGCCCGGCTGGGAAACCACGCCGGGCAATGTAGTCTCAGGAATATAGAAATTTAATCACCTCTGGAGTGATACATGAAAGCACTGCTCGATCTATTCAAGCAAGTACAGACCAACGAGACCTTCGATGCAATCAAGATCGGTCTCGCTTCGCCTGAGAAAATCCGTTCGTGGTCCTACGGCGAAGTCAAGAAGCCGGAAACCATCAACTACCGTACCTTCAAGCCTGAGCGCGACGGCCTGTTCTGCGCCAAGATCTTTGGCCCGATCAAGGATTACGAATGCCTGTGCGGCAAGTACAAGCGCCTGAAACACCGCGGCGTGATCTGCGAAAAGTGCGGCGTCGAAGTCACGCTGGCCAAGGTGCGCCGCGAGCGCATGGGCCACATCGAGCTGGCCTCGCCGACCGCCCACATCTGGTTCCTGAAATCGCTGCCGTCGCGTCTGGGCATGGTCCTGGACATGACCCTGCGGGACATCGAACGCGTGCTGTACTTTGAAGCATACGTCGTGACCGATCCAGGCATGACTCCGCTGAAAAAGTGCCAGATCATGTCGGAAGACGACTACGCCGCCAAGTACGAAGAGTACGGCGACGACTTCACCGCCTTCATGGGCGCCGAAGGTATCCGTGAGCTGCTGCGCTCGATCGACATCCACCGCGATGCCGAAACCCTGCGCGTGGAACTGAAGGAATCGAAATCCGAAGCCAAGATCAAGAAATACGCGAAGCGCCTGAAAGTGCTGGAAGCGTTCCAACGTTCGGGCATCAAGCCTGACTGGATGATCATGGAAGTGCTGCCAGTGCTGCCGCCGGAACTGCGTCCGCTGGTACCGCTGGATGGTGGCCGTTTCGCTACCTCGGATCTGAACGATCTGTATCGCCGCGTCATCAACCGTAACAACCGTCTGAAACGCCTGATGGAGCTGCGCGCTCCAGAGATCATCACGCGCAACGAAAAGCGCATGCTGCAAGAAGCGGTCGATTCGCTGCTGGACAACGGCCGTCGCGGCAAAGCGATGACCGGCGCCAACAAGCGTCCGCTGAAATCGCTGGCAGAGATGATCAAGGGCAAGGGCGGCCGTTTCCGTCAAAACTTGCTGGGCAAACGCGTCGATTACTCCGGTCGTTCGGTCATCGTCGTGGGCCCGCAATTGAAACTGCATCAGTGCGGCTTGCCGAAACTGATGGCGCTGGAACTGTTCAAACCATTCATTTTCAATAAACTGGAACTGATGGGTCTGGCGACCACGATCAAGGCCGCGAAAAAGCTGGTCGAGATCCAAGAGCCGGTCGTGTGGGACATCCTGGAAGACGTGATCCGTGAACATCCGATCATGTTGAACCGCGCACCTACGCTGCACCGTCTGGGTATCCAGGCATTCGAGCCAGTCCTGATTGAAGGCAAGGCCATCCAGTTGCACCCGCTCGTCTGCGCCGCATTCAACGCCGACTTTGACGGTGACCAAATGGCGGTCCACGTTCCTCTGTCGATCGAAGCGCAGATGGAAGCACGCACTTTGATGCTGGCATCGAACAACATCCTGTTCCCATCGAACGGCGAACCATCGATCGTTCCTTCCCAGGATATCGTGCTGGGTCTGTACTACGCGACCCGCGAAGCGATCAATGCGAAGAACGAAGGGATGATGTTCCCTGACGTGTCGGAAGTGATCCGCGCCTACGACAACAAGGAAGTCGAACTGACGACCCGCGTCACCGTGCGTATTACCGAATACCCGAAAAACGCCGAAACGGGCGAATTCGAGAAAACGGTTACCCGCTACGAAACGACGATCGGCCGTGCGATCCTGTCGGAAATTCTGCCAAAAGGCCTGCCGTTTTCCGTCCTGAACCGCGCGCTGAAAAAGAAAGAAATTTCCAAGCTGATCAACACGTCGTTCCGCAAGTGCGGCCTGCGCGCCACCGTGGTGTTCGCAGACAAACTGATGCAATCGGGTTTCCGCCTGGCGACACGCGCCGGTATCTCGATCTGCGTCGACGACATGCTGGTACCGCCTCAAAAAGTGACCCTGATCGCGACGGCCGAATCGGAAGTCAAGCAGATCGAACAGCAATACGCCTCGGGTCTCGTGACCGCCGGCGAGCGTTACAACAAGGTAGTCGATATCTGGGGCAAGACCTCCGATGAAGTCGGCAAGGCCATGATGGACCAGCTCAAAGTCGAAGACGTGATCCGCCGCGATGGCACCAAGTCGACGCAAGAATCGTTCAACGCCATTTACATGATGGCCGACTCCGGCGCGCGCGGTTCCGCAGCCCAGATTCGCCAGTTGGCCGGTATGCGTGGTCTGATGGCCAAACCGGATGGCTCGATTATCGAAACGCCGATTACCGCGAACTTCCGCGAAGGTCTGAACGTTTTGCAGTACTTCATTTCGACCCACGGCGCTCGTAAAGGTCTGGCCGATACGGCGCTGAAAACGGCTAACTCCGGTTACCTGACGCGTCGTCTGGTTGACGTGACGCAAGACTTGGTGGTGATCGAGGACGATTGCGGCACCATGAACGGCGCCGTCATGAAGGCACTGGTCGAAGGTGGTGAAGTCATCGAACCGTTGCGTGACCGTATCCTCGGCCGCGTGGTGGTGCATGACGTCGTCAATCCTGAAACCCAGGAAACGCTGTACGAAGCCGGCACGCTGATGGACGAAGACATGGTCGAAGAGATCGAGCGTCTGTCCATCGATGAAGTCAAGGTCCGCACGCCACTGACTTGCGACACGCGCTTCGGCCTGTGCGCCAAGTGCTATGGCCGCGATCTGGGCCGCGGCATGCTGGTCAACGCCGGCGAAGCCGTCGGTGTGGTGGCAGCGCAGTCGATTGGTGAGCCTGGTACCCAGCTGACCATGCGTACGTTCCACATTGGTGGTGCGGCATCGCGTGCGGCAGTGGCATCGTCGGTGGAAGCCAAGTCGAACGGTACCATCCGCTTCACGGCAACCATGCGTTACGTGACGAATGGCAAGGGCGCGCAAATCGTCATTTCCCGTTCCGGCGAAGTGCTGATTACCGACGACCATGGCCGTGAGCGTGAGCGTCATAAAGTACCGTACGGTGCGACCCTGATCGTCAAGGACGGCATGGTCATCAAGGCCGGTACGGCCCTGGCAACGTGGGATCCGCTGACCCGTCCGATCATTACCGAATACGCCGGTCAAGTGCGTTTCGAGAACGTCGAAGAAGGCGTCACCGTAGCCCGTCAAGTCGACGAAGTGACCGGTCTGTCCACCCTGGTGGCGATCGATGCGAAACGTCGCGGTTCGTTGACGAAAACGTTGCGTCCGCAAGTCAAGCTGATCAACGACGCGAACGAAGAAGTCAAGATCGCCGGCACCGAACACTCGGTGGCGATCGGCTTCCAGGTCGGCGCGCTGATCATGGTCAAGGACGGTCAACAGGTATCGGTGGGTGAAGTGCTGGCACGTATTCCTACCGAATCGCAAAAAACGCGCGATATTACCGGTGGTCTGCCACGCGTTGCGGAACTGTTCGAGGCGCGCTCGCCGAAAGATGCCGGTATGCTGGCGGAAGTCACGGGTACGGTTGCGTTCGGTAAAGAAACCAAGGGCAAGCAGCGTCTGGAAATCACGGACATGGACGGCAACAAGCATGAGTTCTTGATCACCAAGGACAAACAAGTGCTGGTGCATGACGGCCAAGTCGTGAACAAGGGCGAGATGATCGTGGACGGCCCGGCCGATCCGCAAGACATCCTGCGCCTGCTGGGTATCGAAGCGCTGGCACGTTACATCGTTGACGAAGTGCAAGACGTGTACCGTCTGCAAGGCGTGAAGATCAATGACAAGCACATCGAAGTGATCGTGCGTCAGATGCTGCGCCGTGTTCAGATCGTCAATGCCGGCGACACCAACTACATCGTTGGCGAGCAGGTTGAGCGTTCGGAACTGCTGGACGAGAACGATCGCATGGCCGTTGAGAACAAGATTCCAGCGACCTACGAAAACGTCTTGTTGGGTATTACCAAGGCATCGCTGTCGACCGATTCGTTCATCTCGGCCGCATCGTTCCAGGAAACCACCCGCGTGCTGACCGAAGCGGCGATCATGGGCAAGCGCGATGGTCTGCGCGGCCTGAAAGAGAACGTCATCGTCGGCCGCCTGATTCCTGGCGGTACGGGCCTGGCCTTCCACCGCGCACGCAAAGAGAAAGAAGCGTGGGAAGTGGAAGAGCGTCAAGCACTGCTGCTGGCCGAGAAAGCCTCGATGGCTGGCGAAGCTGCCGAAGCGCTGCAGGACATCGAAACCCAGCAACACCACGGCGACGAAGCGTAATCTACGCTGCTAGCTGACAAGAACGGCACCTTCGGGTGCCGTTTTTTTATGCGCGCTGCCGTAATTTGCACCGGTAAATTGCACCGAATACGCAAAGAGCTAGCAGCGTGGGAAAGTGAAGAGCGTCAGTTGCCACGCTGCTAAAGGGGAATCGGCTACCTCGGCAATTAATAATCACGGTACCTGGGAGAAATTCCTGGTGCCGTTTTTTTATGCCCGTATTTCCTTCCTGCGCCGATTTGTCCGGTATCGGGCATTCAATGAAAAGCTGGCCAATTTGAATCATGCAAGTGTTAATCAATTGAATGGAACGGGTTTCCTGTTTTATTAAGGCGGGCTATTGAATGGCATTATTGAAGAACGGAGCATTCAATAATCTGTTGCACGGACATGGCAAATACAGGCATTGATCCTGGCGGTTTATCGGGTGGCATTGCCCGGCGTTTTATCGAGTTGCCGCGGTTGCCGCTGCGTGGCGAGGCGAGGCGCGGAAAGTTGCGGTTGGAAGCCGTCATAGTAGTGAGCGCTCACAAGCTTGCCTGGTGCCGCCCGCTTTTCTGCCGGCGCGGCCGGCCGGAGACGGCGTGGCGGCGCACTGTTGCGCCACCGCCTGCGATTAGCCCTGCCGCGCCAGTTTCCAGTTTATTCATGCTAAGATTTGGCACATGATTGCCCAAGCCCTGTTTACTCCCGCCCAGCAGAAATTGCTGGGACTGCTCTTTGTCCGCGTGAATGAAGGATTTCACTTGAACGAGATCATGCGCTTGACGGGATTGGGCAGTGCATCGGCGCAGCGGGAACTGCGCCGGCTGCATGAGTCCGGGCTGATCACGTCGGAGCGGATCGGTAACGTGCGGCGCTTTTGGCCCAACAAGGAAAGCCTCGTGTATCCGGAGTTGAGCGGACTGGTGCAGAAGACCTTCGGCATCGTCGGCGTGCTCAGCATGACGCTGGCGCCCTTGCGTGCCCAGCTGCACCTGGCCTTCGTGTCTGGCGCCACGGCGAAGGGACAGGACATGCCTGGCAGCGCCATCGATTTGCTGCTGGTGGGCGAAGAAGCCAATTATGGCGATCTGTTGACGGGATTGGCCCCGGCCGAGCGAACCTTAAGGCGTAAAATCAATCCCAACTTATATACGCTGGCCGATTATCGCCGACGCCTGCGTGAAGGCCAGCCATTTCTGCTGCAGGTAATACAGCAGCCGAAGTTGTTTGTCATCGGCGATGAATCGCTATTGCAAGCGCTGGCTTTGCCAGACTCCTCAATGCAGACGAATGACATGCCATCTGTATTTTAAAGACCGGGCCTGGCATTCAATTTTTAATGCATGACATTGTTGGCCAGGAAAATATCTGAGGCGGATTGATCGTATGATGAATAAACTACAGGCTTTCGGTTTAATTGTTTCCCAGGCGGTGCGCGGTGAATTAACATTTCCCACAAGTGTTAATTCCGCACTGCAATTGCAATTGGCCCTGGCTGAACCGGATTGCCATATCGACCATGCCATCAAACTGGTACTGGCCGAGCCCTTGCTGGCGGCGCGCACGGTCGCGCTGGCCAACTCGGCCGTGTACAGCCGCGGCGATGCGGCGCCCGTGACCAGCGTGCGCGCCGCCGTCATGCGCATGGGCTACCGCAATCTGTACGCGCTGGTGGCGGCCATGGTGGTGCGCCAGTTCGGCAGCAAGATCATCGACCCCATCCTGCGCCAGAAGGCGACGCAGCTGTGGGAGCACACGGCCCACGTGGCGGCGCTGGCGCACGTGCTGGCCCGCCGCGTGACGCACGTCGATGCCGACACGGCGCTGTTCGCCGGCATCGTGCATGAGGTGGGCGGTTTTTACCTGCTGTCGCGTGCCGATGAATTCCCCGGGCTGCTCGATGACGATGCGGATCACTGGATGGAGTCCGCCGAAGAGATCATTTCCCGCGAAGTCATGAAGAAGCTGCTGATCCCGGCGGCCGTGAGCGAGGCCATCGAAGGCTTGCGCGATGGCTTGCTATCGATCCCGCCCGATTCCCTGCTCGATACCTTGTTGTTGGCCAAGCAACTGTCGCCCGTGCCGTCGCCCTTGCAGGTGACGTACGTGGAAATGCTCACCCCATCCGATTCCGTCATCGATTTCATTATCGACAATGAGACCCTGCAAAGCATCCTGGCCGAATCGGCCGAGGAAGTGCGCTCGATGAGTGCCGCACTGCTGGTGTAATATCAAACGCTCAGGCGAAAAAAAACGGCAACCCCGTCAAGGGCTGCCGTTTTGCTTTCAGGTGCGGTCGCTTACTTCTGCTGCGCGATCCACCGGTCGACCTTGGCTTCCAGCAGTTTCAAAGGCAGGGTGCCGTCGCCGAGTACCACTTCGTGGAACTTCGGCAGGCTGAACTTGTCTCCCAGCGCTTGCTGCGCGCGCTGGCGCAGTTCGACGATCTTCAGCGAACCGATCTTGTAGCCCAGGGCTTGGCCGGGCCACGCCATGTAGCGCTCCGTCTCGCTTTTCGCCACGGCGTCATAGCCGAGGGTGTCGCGCATGTACTTGATCGTCTGTTCGCGCGTCCAGCCCTTGGTGTGCAAGCCCGTGTCCACCACCAGACGCACGGCGCGCAGCATCTCGTCGTTCAAATGGCCGAAATACTGGGCCGGATCCTCGAACAGGCCCATTTCCTTGCCCAGGGTTTCCGCATACAGGGCCCAGCCTTCCGTGAAGGCATTGTTGCCGCCAAAACGGCGGAAGTTCGGCAAGTCCATCTCTTGTACCAGCGCCAGGTGGAAATGGTGGCCAGGCTTGCCTTCGTGCAGGAACAGGGTGGTCATGCCCGTGTCGCCATACAGTTTCGGATCGGTGACGACGGACCAGAACACGCCGGGGCGCGAACCGTCGGCGGCCGGTGCCGTGTAGTGGTCGGCGGCCGTGTCGCGGCTCAGTTCGGGTTCCAGGCGCAAGTCCAGCGGCGCCTTCGGCACCAGGGTGAACAGGGCGGGCAATTTGCTGTCGAGCAGCACGTTCAGCTTGCGGTAGACGTCGAGCACTTCCTGTTCCGTCTTGAACGGGCGGTATTTTGCCTGTTCCGACACCCACACGGGCAAGCCGGCGGCCGGTCCGTTGTAGCCCATCTTCGGGCCCACGATCGCATATTGTTCCTGGATGCGCGCCACTTCCTTCAAGCCGATGGCGTGGATCTGCTCCGGCTTCAAATCCGTGGTGCTGCTGCTGGCCACGCGCGCCTGGTACCAGGCAGCGCCATCGGGCAGGGCGCTCCAGCCGCTGCTCGCGCGGCCGGCCGGCAGGTAATCGCGTTCCATGAAGGTGGCCAGGCGTTGCAGCGCGGGCATCAGTTTGGCCCCGATGATGACGGTGTAGGTTTGCGTCAGGCGCGCCTTGTCCGCGTCAGAAAAGCTGGCCGGCAAGTTCTTGATCGGCGTGTAATAGACGCTGTCCTGCGGCGTGGCGCTGACGAGTTTCTTGAATTGCGGCAAGGCCGATTCCGTCAGCGCCTTCGGCAGCACGATGCCCTTTTGCATGCCGACTTTCATGTTGGCGATGGCTTGGTCTATCCAGCCCGGCAACTGGCCAATACGGCTCAGGTAAGCGTCATACTCCTTGACCGTGGTCAAAGGCTGCGATGCCTCGCCGCCCGCATAGTTGGCCAGGGTGACGGGCATGCTGTCCATCTGGTTCAAGGGCAGCAAGTATTCGGGGAAGCGCTCGAAGCTCAGTGCTGTCGCCAGTTCATAGTCGAGAATATCGTAGTTGATCTGGTCCTGATGCGACAGCTGCGCGCGCGCAATGCTGCGCAGGGTCTTCTGGTACTGGCGGTACAGCGCGAACTGTTTTGCGCGCGCGGCGGGCACAATGGCTGAACCGAGCTGGTCGTCAAAACGGTTGTCGCCGCTCTCGGTGGCATTGATCGGCTCGAAACGGGCCAGCGCATCGTAGTACTGATCGGCCACGACCTGCAATCGCTGCTTGGCTTGCGGCGCGCTGACGGCGACGGTTTTGGTAGCGGGCTGGGCCGCTTGCGCCATGGGCGCATGGGCGAGCAACAGGGAGATGGCCAGGGTGCCGAGGGTGCCGGCGGCAATACGATGCTTCATGCGCGATGTCCTTTGTAAGGAAGGAGAATGAACGGAGGCGTAGCGAGGTCGGGGTGGCCGGTCGCGATGGAACAGCCGGGGCGTAAGCATACGCGATTGCCCAGTGCGTTTGGACAAATTATTGAGGAGGAATGTTGCTATTTGTCCGCTGGCGCGACCAAGGCTTTCATCGCCTGCCAGTGCTGGCTGTTCAAGGGGACGCAGGCGGGGCAGGGCGTGGCGGCGATCAGGCTGCGGATCTGCTGCGCGCGCGCCGCCGTCTGCGGGTGAGAGGAAATCCATCCCGGCACGCTGGCCTTGTCCTTGTCGTCGAGCTTCTGGAAAAAGCGCAGCATGCCGTCGGGACGGATCTGTGCGCGCTGCAAGGCAAGCAAACCCAGGCGATCCGCCTCTTCTTCCATGTCGCGGCTGAAATACAGGGTGCCGGCCTGGTGCGCCAGCATGGCGGCCACGGCGCTGATGTCGCCGATGGTCACGCCCACCAGGGCGCCCCAGCCCAGGCTGCTGATCATTTGCCGCAGCGAATGGCGTTGCTCCACATGCTGCACTTCATGCGCCAGCACGCCGGCCAGTTCGCCCGGGTCGGCTGCCTGGCGCAGCAAGCCCGTATGTACGACGATGATGCCGCCCGGCATGGCAAACGCGTTGACCGTGTCGTCCTGCTTGACCAGCCAGCGGTACTGGTAGCGCGAACCGGCCGTCAGCTTGCGGCCGATCTCCTGCACCGTCTGCTGCGCCACGCCGCTTTCGCTGATGCCGCCCTGCGCGCGCACTTGTGCCAGGGCCAGTTCGCCCAGTTGCTTTTCCGTCGACAGGGGAATCAGCCCTGCCAGCGCGCCAACGGCATGGCCGCCCTGCCACCACAGCAGGGCGGCGGCGATGATGGTCGCGCCCGTCAAGCCGGCGAGCCAGCCCGATACTTGCCGTCGGTTGCGCTGGCGCTCGCCCCACAAACGCTGCAGTTGCGGCTGCAGCGCGGCCGGCGCTTCGCGCAAGACGGTGGCGATGTCGTCCGCTGTCAGCGGCTTGAGCGAGGCTTGCCGGCCTTGGCCGTCGAGCCAGTTCAGGAACAGTTCCGGTCCGTCGACACCGCCCACGCTGACGACCAGCTGCGCTACCTCGACGCTGGAACCGGGCGCGTCGATGGCCAGCTGGCTGCCGAAGAAGTGCGCGCTGACGGCCGTGCCGGCGGAGCCGCCATCGGGGCCGGCCAGCAGTGCCTGGAATGGCGTCATGCCACCGCCTCGGCAAAGCGGCTTTCGTACAGGGCCGCCATCAGGTCGGACTGGCTGATGATGCCGGCCAGGCGCTCTTCATCGTCGAGGATGGGAATATGGTGGTAGCCGGCATCGGCCATCAGGGGCACGAGGTCGATGATGGGCGTGCCCAGGCGGGCCGTGTGCGGCGACGGCGTCATCAGTTGGCCCACCACTTCCGGTTTGTCGCTGTGGGACAAGCCGCTGCGCTGCAGCAGGCCGCGCAGGCGCTGGCGCATGCCCTGATAATCGTCGAGGCCGCCGTGGCGCAGGAAATCCGTCTGCGTGATGATGCCGATGACGCGGCGCGCCCGGTTCAGCACGGGCAGGGCGCCCACCTGATGCTCGCGCATGGTGCGCCAGGCAACATCGAGCGGCGTGCCGAATTCCACGCTGAGCACGTCTTTCGACATGATGTCGGCGCAGGTGACGACGCCGAAGCGGCGCTGGTAGGCGCGCATTTCCGTTTGCAGGAAGATGGCTTGCAAGTCGTCGCGGCTGATGTCGAGCACTTCGCTGTGCTGGCGCAGCACGGCATCGAGGTCGTCCGGCGAAAAGCCCAGGCGGTTGCTGGGCACCTCATCCTTGGTGTCGTGCGGATGCGGCGCCACCAGTTGCTGGATGTGCGGGTAGCGGCGCCCCGTCAGGTTGTTGTACAGCACGGCGCAAGCGACCAGCACGGCGGAATTGAACAGCACGGTGATGAAGACGAATTCAAAGCCGGCCGCATGCACGCTGGCGCCGCCAACCACCGTGGTCAGTGCCACGGCGCCGCCCGGCGGATGCAAACAGCGCAGAGCAAACATGGCGCCGATGGCCAGGCAGGCGGCCAGCGCCGCCACGCCCACGCTGGGGCCCAGCCATTTCACGCAGGCCATGCCGACCAGGCCGGAGACGACATTGCCGCCCACTACGGACCACGGTTGCGCCAGCGGGCTGGCCGGCAGGCAGAACAGCAGGACGGCCGAGGCGCCCATGGGGGCGATCAGGTAGACGCTGGCGCTGTCGGGGGCCAGCAGGAAATGACAGATCAGGCCCGTCAGCAGCAAGCCGCAGATGGCGCCCGCGCAGGCGCGTAATTGTTCGCGGCGGCTGCCGTTGTTCGGTTGCGGCAGCCAGCGTGCCAGGAAAGAAGTCGTCATGGGGGGAGGGCGCGTTCGGGCCGCGTTGCTCAGTGTGAGCCCCATATTATCCCATGCGTTCCATTTCGCTGCCTGCGGGCATTAATCCTCGGCGCAGACGGCCTGCAAGCCGTGCTGCGCCAGCAAGTTCTTGGCGGCCTCGACGCTGGACGGCTCCGGCTTGCTGCTGGAGCAGGCATAGATGTCATTGAGGACCGTCTCAGCATCCTTTTGCGTGACGGCGGCCATCAGCTCGGCCAGGTTGCGGTCGGAAAAGTGCTCATACAGCAGGGCCAGCACGGCGAAATACGCCGTGTCTGGCATGCCGCCGGAATAGGCGCTGCGCAGCATGCGCGCGGCGCCGGACAAAGTCGGGGGCAGGGTATCTGGCGTGCTCAAGCGGCCTCTCCTTGGCGGTGCTTATACGTTTTCCGCATAAGCACAGTGCAATTAAATGGTGGATATTTCCTACAAGCAGGCATATTCTAGACAATCACGCCCGCTGGCAGCTGTTCAGCTGGCCTTACGATTTCTCTCAGGAGCCCCGCATGCGCGTTTCCCGTTTCGTTTCCCTTTTCCTTGCCAGCCTGCTGCTTGCCGGTACCGCCGTTGCCGCCGCCCCTACACCGGGCAACCCTGTCGCCACGCCGCATTTGCCGTACAACGCGGCGGCCGACGCCAAGGCCGACGTGGCGCGCGCGCTGGCCGAGGCCAAGACGGCGCACGTACCTGTCTTGCTGATCTTTGGCGCGAACTGGTGCGAGGATTGCCGCGCGCTCGACAGGGCCTTGAAGGAAGGCAAGAACGCCGAGTTGATGCAACAGCAGTTCAAGGTCGTCAAGGTCGACGTGGGTAACTTCGACCATAACCTCGATGTGGCGCAAGCCTATGGCAATCCGCTCAAGAAAGGCATCCCCGCTGCCGTGCTCGTTTCGAGCGACAACAACCAGGTGCTGTACGCCACCAAGGGCGGCGAACTGGCAAATGCCCGCCGCATGAGCGAAAGCGGCATTTATGATTTCTTCAAGCAAGCGGCGAGCGTGAAGTCACCTGCCCTGTAATTTCCTTAAAACTCTTCCCACGCATCGCTGGCCGGCACTGTCGGGTGGGACGGCGTGGG
This sequence comes from Janthinobacterium sp. BJB301, assembly GCF_002735685.1. NCBI lineage: Bacteria > Pseudomonadati > Pseudomonadota > Betaproteobacteria > Burkholderiales > Oxalobacteraceae > Janthinobacterium > Janthinobacterium sp. BJB301. The sequence continues at coordinate 20,192 of NZ_PDZJ01000008.1, forward strand.
CAGCATGGGCTTGTGCGCCGGCGGCTGCGGTGCCACATGCCCGCTTTCCTCCAGCTTGAAGACGCTGACCACCTGCGCCAGCCGCCCAGCCTGATCCTGCAAGGATTGGGCTGCTGCTGCCGCTTCTTCCACCAGGGCCGCGTTTTGCTGGGTGGCGTCATCCATCTGCGTGACAGTGGCATTGACCTGCGCGATGCCCTGGCTTTGCTCCTGGCTGGCCGAGGCGATTTCGCCCATCAGGTCGGCGACTCTCTGGACGGAGACGACGATGTCCTGCATGGTGGCGCCGGCCGAGTCGACCAGCTTGCTGCCCGCTTCCACCTTGCTGCCCGAGTCGACGATCAAGTCCTTGATTTCCTTGGCCGCCTGGCTTGACCTCTGCGCCAGGTTGCGCACCTCGGTCGCCACCACGGCAAAGCCGCGGCCCTGTTCACCCGCGCGGGCCGCCTCGACCGCCGCATTCAGCGCCAGGATATTGGTTTGAAAGGCAATGCCGTCGATCACGCCGATAATGTCGGCGATCTTGCGCGAACTTTCCGTAATCGCGCCCATCGTCTGCACGACTTGCCCGACCACTTCACCGCCCTTGACGGCGTGGCTCGACGCCGACACCACCAGCTGATTGGCCTGGCGCGCATTGTCCGCGTTCTGTTTCACCGTCGACGTCAGTTCTTCCATGGCTGCCGCTGTTTCTTCCAGGCTCGACGCCTGGGCTTCCGTGCGCGCCGACAGGTCCAGGTTGCCCGACGCGATCTGGCTCGATGCGCTGGCAATGGCCCCGGTACTGTCGCGAACTTCGCGTATCGTCACGTTCAGCGATGTGACGAAACGGTTGAAGGCGGCGGCCAGCGCACCGACCTCGTCTTCCGATTCGACGGGCATGCGGCGGCTCAGGTCGCCATTGCCGCTGGCGATCTCACTGAGCATGTCGGCCGCCCGCGCGACGGGGGCGGCGATGGCGCGGCTGATGACATAAATGATGAGCAGGGCGATGCCGCCACCGACCAGGCCGGCGATCAGGGCGGCGATCAGGGCCGATCGCGTGACATTGCCCAGCACTTCCGCTTCCGGTACTTCAGCCATCACATACAGATTCAATTCCGGCACGAAGGAAGCGGCGACGAACTGGCGTCCCGCGGGCGCGTCATAGATGGCGTACGCGTACTTGTTGCCCGTCAACAGGCTCTGGCTCAGGGTATCGCTAAAGCCCGGTAAATCCTTGAGCAGATGCTTGCCGTCGGCCAGGGCCGTGTCACGGTGCACCAGCAGCACGCCGTTGGCGCGCGCCAGGTAGACATGGCCCGTCTGGCCGATCTTGTAGCTGCGGATGGTGTCGGCCAGCGCATTGATGGACAGGCCCAGTCCGGCCGCGATCTGCTTGCCGCCCGCCGTCTGGCCACGCGCATTCAGGTACAACATCAGGTCGCTGGAGTTTTCCGCCTTGTCGATGTCGAGCGTATAGGCCTTGTCGCCGGCCAGCAAGCCATAAAACCACTGGTCGGCCGCCTGGTTCTTGTCCAGGGTGCGCAGCAAGCCTTCGGTGGTGAAGTATTTGCCCGTGCTGGCGGAAGCCCAGTTGATCGAGGCCGCCTTGTTCTTTTCCTTGACCACGCTGGCGTAGCGCTGGAAGGTGGCGATGCCGCTGTCGGGCAAGCCAGCGTCTTCCCAGTCTTGCAGGTAGACATCGTTGGCCATGGTCTGCACCACGGACAGCGGCTGGTTGATCTGGCGCAGCACGTCGTTGCGGATCTCGCCCACTTGCGCCGGCAATTCCTGGCTGACGACGCGCTCGCGCACGTAGTCGCTGCTCATGCGCACGCTGAGGAAGGACGAGATCGCCATGAAGAGCAGCAGGCACAAGCCCATGCTGAACAGGAGTTTTTTCTGGATGGAGAGGCGGCGGAGCAGAGACATGGAAGACCTTGGATGGTGGCCTGCACAAGGTGCAGAAAAGCGGGCAGACAAGCGGACAGTATACCGGCCGCGCTGCGCGTCCCGCCGCACCATTGCTGCTTTTCGTTCATTTATGTTGCATTGCAGCAACGTGATTTTCCATGTCCGCCCGGCGTGGATGAAAAACGCTTCAGGCAGGCAAGCCGTGGGCGATCAATTCCAGCGGCAATTCCGTGCTGCATTTGATCTGTTCCATGGAAAAGGCGGAGGACACGCCCGTCAGCTGCACGGCCTTGATGAGCTTTTTGTAGAAGGTATCGTAGCCCTTGATGTCGGTGGTGACGACTTTCAGCAGGTAGTCGATGTCGCCGCTCATGCGGTGGAATTCCTGTACTTCCGGCAAGACGATGACGGCGGCGGCAAAGCGGCGCAGCCATTTCTCATCGTGCTGGCCCGTGCGCACGCTGACGAAGACGGTCACGGGCAATCCCACTTTTTGCCGGTTGACGATGGCCACACGGCTCTCGATATAACCCTCTTCCTCCAGGCGCTTGACCCGTTTCCAGCATGGCGTGCTGGACAGGCCGATCTTTTCGCTGAGGGCGGCGATCGACAGAGTACCGTCCTGCTGCAGGGCTGCGAGGATGGCGCAGTCGAATTTGTCGAGCGAGGCGTTTGGTGAATTCATTTTGTTATTCCGGTTTTTATGGCATGAACATGCTGCATAGTACCGTAGTTGCAGTGTCTTTTGGCATATCTTCACGGGCGCAGGCCGGTAGACTATCCATATGTTTCAGCCGCTTGCTCTGCCCCTTTTTAGCTGTGCCCTTTTATAGAATACTCAGACTGCCATCATGAAAGAAATCTACCTCGACAGCAATGCCACCACCTGCGTGCTGCCCGCCGCCGTTGCCGCCGCCCGGCAAGCGATGGAGCAGGGCTATGGCAATCCCAGCAGCACCCATGCCACGGGATTGCAGGCCAAGGCCATGATGGATGGCGTGCGCCGGCGCGCCAGCGGCTTGCTGGGCGTGGGCGACGGCCGGTTGATGTTCAATAGCGGCGCCACCGAAAGTATCCAGACGGCCGTGCTGTCCGCCCTGTGCGCGCTGCGCGAACGGCGCGATGCGGGCAAGCGCATCGGCAGCCTGCTGCTGTATGGCGCGACCGAGCACAAGGCCGTGCCGGAAAGCCTGGCGCACTGGAACCGCTTATTGGGCCTGAACCTGGAAGTGCGCAAGCTGCCTGTCGATGCGCAAGGGCGCCACGATCTGCAGGCCCTGGGCGCGCTGATCGGCGACGCGGCCATGCTGTGCACGATGGCGGCGAATAATGAAACGGGCGTCGTCAGCGATTTGTCCGCCATCGCCCAGTTGCTGCAGGAACGGGGCGCCGACGCCTACTGGATGGTCGATTGCGTGCAGGCGCTGGGCAAGCTGAAACTGAACCTGGCCGCCACGCGCATCGATTACGCGCCGTTTTCCGGCCACAAGCTGTATGCGCCCAAGGGCATCGGCATGCTGTACGTGCGCGCCGGCGCGCCGTTTACGCCCCTGATGATGGGCGGCGGCCAGGAAGCGGGCCTGCGCTCTGGCACGGAAAACATGGCCGGCATCGCCGCGCTGGGCGCCGTGCTGGCCGCGCTCGACGATGGCAAGACCTTCCGCAGCCACGCCGACCTGGCCGCTTTCCGCGAGCAGCTGGTGGCCAGCCTGGAACGGGCGTTTCCCGGCATCGTTTTCAATATGCCGTTCGACTTGTCCTTGTCGACGACGCTCAATTTTTCCGTGCCGGGCCTGTCCTCAAAGGAGCTGCTGGACCTGTTCGACGCGGCGCGCGTGCGCGTCAGTTCGGGCAGCGCCTGCTCCGCCGCCAAGGCGCTCCCCAGCTATGTCCTCGAAGCGATGCACGTGCCGCAATGGCGCGCCAGCTCGGCCATCCGCCTGTCGTTCGGCCCCCTGATCGACGCGGCGACGATTGCCGCTGCCTGCGCGCGCATCGAGCGCTGTGGCGAGGCCCTGCGCAGCAGCTGTCTGCTGCCGTCGGCGCTGGCGCCATCGCCGCAGGACGGCGCGCAGGACGGCATAATCCAGCTGAGCGTGGATGGCCAGTGCACCTGGCTGATCAGCGACGCTGCCAGCGCCAGTTGTGTCGTCATCGATCCGGTCGCCGCGCTCGTGCCGCGCCTGGCCGCCTTCATCCGCTGCCAGCAGCTGGCCTTGTGCGCCATCGTGCACACGGCGCCGCCAGCCGACCATGGCGTGGCGCGCCTGGCATTGCTGCAGGAACTCGCCATCGAGCAGGTGGGTCGCATCGATATCGACGGTGAGCTGGCACTGGGCCAGCAGCGCCTGCGCCGCGTCGAGTGTGGTGAAAACCATGTGTACCTGCTCGATCAGCGCTTCGCCTTCATCGGCAACCTGGCGCCCGAGGCGCTGGCGCCCCTGCTGGATGCGGCGCTGCTGACGCAAGGCACCGTGCTGTGCGCGTCAGGCGACGACGGCAGCATTTGCGGCACCGTGCGCAGCGTGCAGGAAGGTATCGTGCCTGCCGCCGAACTGCAGCTCGATGCGGCCGCCTTGCCCGCCTTCCTGCGCCAGCATCCCGACGCCATCCTTGTCGACGTGCGCGAAGCGTATGAACACGCGGCTTGCGCCGGCACAGTATTCGAGGGCTGCGCCGTGCGCAGTGTGCCGCTGAGCCGCCTGGCGGGCCAGGTAGCCGCGTGGCTGCAGCAGCCGCAGCGCCCGCTGGTCTTTTTCTGCCGCAGCGGCAACCGCAGCGCGCGCGCCGCTGCCTGCCTGCGCCGCCTCGGTCATGGTGCGGCATGGCAACTCAACGGCGGCATGGCGATGGCGGAGGCGACGCGCCATCCGCTGGCCATCGCTGCCTGAGCGGCTTGAGCTTTCTTCCGTGAAATATTGCGCCGTGCCATCATTGGCACGGTGCTGCTACTCATTTCCCTCTGTTCATTTCCTCCAGGAATTTTTCTCCCGTTTTACTCGCTGATTTCTTTGCCGGCACGCCCCTAAAGCACCGGGTATGTACGCTAGCGCACGGTCTTGCGCACAGGGCGCCCCTACGATGAAGTTCAGAAAATCTCCCTATACCCTGAGATTCGTCGCAACGCTCCGGCGCTTCGCTTTCCGTCTTCGCCAGTGTCCGATCGTGTTCTTCAGACTGGGCCAGCGTGACGGCGGCCGCTGGCTGCCTGCGCGCACCTAGCGAGGCCAAGTTGAAAGAGTACACAGCAGTTGTCACGCAGCAGATCAAGGAACAGGTTTCCAAAGTCAGGGAAATCTTCCGCGACCATTCCCTCGCACCGGACACCTTCGACGCCGCGCGCGACGATGCCTTGCCCCTGCGTTCCGAATTATTCAGCGCCATCCAGATGGCCGCCCACGGCAAGCATGTGGCCGCCGGCCATGCGGTAGGTCGGCATCATGGCCGCGACCGCCTGCTGGCGCGTCTGGCCGACAATGCGGCCCTGATCACGGCTACCGTCAACGAACTGACGGCCACGGTGAAAAGCGGGCGCCAGGTCACGCCCGCCTCGGAATGGCTGCTCGATAATTTTTACCTGATCGAAGAGCAGATCCGCACCACGCGGCGGCATTTGCCGAAGAACTACAGCAAGGAGCTGCCACGGCTGACCTCTGGCGTGGACGCGGGCTGTCCGCGCGTGTACAAGATCGCGCTGGAAATCATCTCGCATGGCGATGGCCGCGTCGACCTGGAAAACCTGTGCCACTTCGTCGAGGCTTACCAGGACGTGGCCACCTTGACCCTGGGCGAGCTGTGGGCCGTACCCATCATGCTGCGCCTGGCCCTGATCGAAAACCTGCGCCGCGTCGCCGTACGCGTGGCCGATGACCGCATGCAGCGCGACCTGGCCAATACCTGGGCCGACCAGATGACGGAGATCGCCGAGCGCAATCCCAGCGGCTTGATACTGCTGGTGGCAGACATGGCACGTTCGAATCCGCCGATGACCAGCGCCTTCGTGGCCGAATTGTCGCGCCGCCTGCAGGGACAGAGTTCCTCGCTGACCCTGGCGCTATCGTGGCTGACGCACAAGCTGGCCGAGTCGGGCCTCACCATCGAGCAGCAGATCCAGTCCGAGATCGGGCAGCAGGCGGCCGACCAGGTGTCGATCGCCAACAGCATCGGTAGCCTGCGTTTTCTCGGCACCATGGATTGGCAGGAATTCGTCGAAACCATGAGCGTGGTCGAGCAGACCCTGCGCCTGGATCCGGCCGGCACGTATGGCTTGATGGATTTCGCCACGCGCGACAGCTACCGCCATGCCATTGAACGCATCGCCAAGCGCAGCGCGCGCAGCGAAGTGGAGGTGGCCGAGATGGTGGTGCAACTGGCGCACACGCACGGCAACGGCAATGACGCGCGCCGCGGCCACATCGGCTTTTACCTGGTGGGGCGCGGCGTGCTCGTGCTGGAAAAGCAGGCCGGCGCCAGGCTGCCTTTCATCGAGGCGTTGCAGCATACGGCGCGCGCCGCGCCGCTGGCCGTCTACTTGGGCGCGATCTCGTTCCTGACCCTGGCGACGAGCGCCTTGCTGCTCGAGCGCGCCGTGCGCCATGGCGTGCAGGGCTGGCCCCTGGCGGCGCTGGGCGCGCTGGCGCTGCTGGGCAGCAGCCAGCTGGCCGTGGCCGTGGTGAACTGGCTGGCGACCCTGATGACGTCGCCGCATCCGCTGCCGCGCATGGATTACCAGGCCGGCATTCCATCGGATGCGCGCGGCATGGTCGTCGTGCCGACCCTGATCTACAGCCAGGAAAACGTGGCGGCCCTGTGCGAGGCGCTGGAAGTGCGTTATCTCGCCAACCGCGACCCGAACCTGCGCTTTTGCCTGCTGACCGACTTCGTCGACGCGGAAGCGCAAACGATGCCGGGCGACGAAGCCCTGCTGCACCAGGCGCAGGAGACCATCCGTGGCTTGAACGAGAAATACCGCGTGGAGGGCGTGGCGGCCAAGGAAAACGGCGACCCGGCCGACCCGGAACAGCTGGGCCAGGTGGGGCCGTTCCTGCTGCTGCACCGTCCGCGCCTGTGGAATTCGCAGCAGAATACGTGGATGGGGCAGGAGCGCAAGCGCGGTAAATTGTCCGACCTGCACGCATTTTTGCGGGGCGGCGCGCGCGACAAATTCTCGCTGGTGGAGGGCGAGTTGCGCGGCCTGCGCACGATCAAATACGTGATCACGCTCGACACGGATACGCAGCTGCCGCGCGACGCGGCGCGCGAATTCATCGCCACCATGATGCACCCGCTGAACCGTCCCGTACTGGACGCGGCCGGCACGCGCGTGGTGGCCGGCTATGGCATCTTGCAGCCGCGCGTGGCCGTGGCGCTGCCCAGCGCCAACGCCTCGCGCTACGAGCTGCTGTGCGGCGGCGAGCCGGGCATCGACCCCTACACGCGCACCGTGTCGGACCTGTACCAGGACGTGTTCTATGAAGGCTCTTTCATCGGCAAGGGCATCTATGACCTCGACATGTTCGAGCGCGTGCTGGGCCAGCGCCTGCCCGACAATAAAATCCTCAGCCACGATTTGCTGGAAGGCTGCTACCTGCGCGCCGGCTTGCTGAGCGACTCGCAGCTGTACGAGGAATACCCGGCCCGCTATGACGCCGACGTGAGCCGCCGCCAGCGCTGGATCCGCGGCGACTGGCAGCTGATCGGCTGGCTGCTGGGCCGGGTGCCGGGCCGCGCCGGCAAGCGCGAACGCAATCCATTGTCGATGCTGTCGCGCTGGAAGCTGTTCGACAACCTGCGCCGCAGCGTCGTGGCGCCGGCTACCACCTTGTCGCTGCTGCTGGCGTGGGGCTTCCTGCCGCAGGTGGCATTCTGGAGCGCGGCCGTGTTGGCCATCATCTTCCTGCCGCCCGTCTTTTCAGCCCTGTACGATTTGCTGCGCAAACCGCGCGACACCCTGTGGCGCCAGCACCTGGCCGCCTTCGAGCGGCGCTGCGGCGTACAGTTTTCGCACGCCATGCTGACCCTCGTCTTCCTGCCGTATGAGGCGTGGATCAGCCTGGACGCCATCGTGCGCACCCTGTGGCGCCTGGGCGTGTCGCACAAGCACTTGCTCGACTGGCGCGCGTCGAACCTGCATGTATCGTCGGGTTCGCAGGCCGACAGCTGGCGCGCCATGTGGTGCTCGCCCGCGCTGGCGCTGGCCGCCTTCGGCGCCTTGCTCTACTGGCGCCCCGAGGCCTTGCCCGCCGCAGCCGTGGTGCTGCTGCTGTGGCTGGCCGCACCCGCCATCGCCTGGTGGATCAGCCGCCCCATCGAGCGTGCCGTGGCGCGCCTGTCGGCCGAGCAGGGTCGTTTCCTGCACGGCGTGGCGCGCAAGACCTGGGCCTATTTCGATACCTTCGTCGGTCCCGATGACCACTGGCTGCCGCCCGATAACATGCAGGAGCATCCGAACCTGGTGGTGGCGCACCGCACCTCGCCGACGAATATCGGCCTGGCGCTGCTGGCCAATTTGACGGCCTACGATTTCGGCTACCTCACCCTTGGCCAGTTGATCGAGCGCAGCCGCGCCACCCTGCACAGCATGGGTGAGCTGGAACGTTTCCAGGGCCACTTCTATAACTGGTACGACACGCAGACCCTGAAGGCGCTGCAGCCGATGTACATCTCGACGGTCGACAGCGGCAACCTGGCCGGCCATCTGCTGACCTTGCAGCCGGGACTGGTGGAACTGTATGACGCCCCGATCATCGGCGCGCAGGTGGTGCAGGGCATCCGCACGACGGCACAAGTGCTGCAGGAATTCATCGCCGCCGAAGGCGAGAGCAAGGCCATGCGCGAGAGCATGAGCCTGCTGCAGGCGCAGGCCGCGCCCGCCAGCCTGGCCGAATGGCATGCCTATCTCGCCGCCGCGAATGGCGCTGCCGAGGCGCTGCTGTCGCTGACCTTGCAAAGCGAGGATGGCGAGCTGTCCATGTGGAGCGGTGCGCTGGCGCGCCAGTGCCGCGCGGCGCTGGCCGAGTTGCTGCAGCTGGCGCCATGGGCGGCGCAGGCGGGCGTCGATCCTGCGTGGCTGCGCGTGCCGACCCTGCGCGAACTGGCCAACCTGGAAACGCCGGAAGGCACGCCTTCGGAGCTGGCCGCCTTGCTGGCGCAGGGCCGCGAACAGGCGGGCCGCCACATGCGCGATATCGCCCACGCGGCGGGCCAGGCGCGCGATTTCGCGCAGATCGAGTACGCGTTCCTGTACAACCCATCGACAAAACTGCTGGCCATCGGCTACAACGTCAGCGAGCGGCGCCTGGACCCCAGCTACTACGATTTATTGGCTTCCGAAGTGCGCCTGGCCAGCTTCATCGCCATCGCCCAGGGCCAGCTGCCGCAGGAGCACTGGTTCGCCCTGGGCCGCCAGCTGTGCATGGTGGCCGGCCAGCCCGTGCTGCTGTCGTGGAGCGGCTCGATGTTCGAGTACCTGATGCCGCTGCTGGTGATGCCGAACTACCCGAATACCCTGCTTGACCAGACCTACCACTCCGTCATCGAGGCGCAGATCGACTATGGCCGCCAGCGCGACGTGCCATGGGGGATTTCCGAATCCGGCTACAACACGGTCGACGCCAGTTTGAACTATCAATATCGCGCCTTCGGCGTGCCGGGACTGGGTTTGAAACGGGGCCTGGCTGACGATCTGGTGGTGGCGCCATATGCCAGCATGATGGGCCTGATGGTCCAGCCGGAAGCGTCCTGCCAGAACCTGCAGCGCATGCAGGCGGCCGGCTACATGGGCCGTTACGGCTTCTTTGAAGCCATCGATTTCACGACGGCGCGCCTGCCGCGCGGGCAGGGCAGCGCCATCATCCGCTCCTTCATGGTGCACCACCAGGGCATGGGCTTCCTGGCCCTCAGCTACCTGCTGCACGACCGTCCGATGCAGCGCCGTTTCGAGTCCGATCCGCTGCTGCAATCGGCCTTGCTGGTGCTGCAGGAACGCACGCCGCAGGCCGGCGCGTTCTACTCGAACACGGCCGAACTGGCGGTGCTGCGCAGCGGCGCGCCCGAGCAAGCCATGCCGATGCGCATCCTCACGCAAGCCAACAGCGCGGTGCCGGAGACGCAGCTGCTGTCGAATGGCCGCTACCACGTCATGGTGAGCAATGCGGGCGGCAGCTACAGCCGCTGGAAAGACCTGTCCGTGACGCGCTGGCGCGAAGACAGCACGCGCGATAACTGGGGTAATTTCTGCTACCTGCGCGACCTCGACGACGGTGCCGTCTGGTCCACCATGTACCAGCCCACCTTGGCCGAACCGAAGAAATATGAAGTGATCTTTTCCGAGGGGCGGGCGGAGTTCCGCCGTGCCGACCATGGCCTCGACCTGTACACGGAAATCGTCGTCTCGCCCGAGGACGACATCGAAATCCGCCGCACGCGCATCAGCAATAATTCGAACCGCCAGCGGCGCATCGAGATCACCAGTTTTGCCGAAGTGGTGATGGCGCCGGCGGCGGCCGATGCGGCCCATCCCGCGTTCAGCAAGCTGTTCGTACAGACGGAAATCCTCGCGCATGAAAAAGCGATTTTATGTACGCGCCGGCCCCGCTCCAAGGAAGAGCAGATGCCGTGGCTGCTGCATGTGATGACGGTGCACGATATCGAGCGCTACGAAGTATCGTTCGAGACGGACCGCGCGCGCTTCATCGGCCGCGGCAATACGGTGCAACTGCCGCAGGCGCTGCAGGAAAGTGGCCCGCTCAGTGGCGGCCACGGCTCCGTGCTCGATCCCATCGTGGCCATCCGCTATGTCATCACGCTCGAACCCGACCAGGCCGTCACGGTCGACAGCGTCACCGGCATGGTGGAGCAGCGCGACGCGGCACTGCACCTGATCGACAAATACCAGGACCGCCACCTGGCCGACCGCGTGTTCGAACTGGCCTGGACGCACAGCCAGGTGGTGCTGCGCCAGTTGAATGCCAGCGAAGCGGACGCGCAGCTGTATGCGCGCCTGGCCAATGCCGTGATCTATCCGAATGCGGCCCTGCGCGCCGAGGCCAGCATCCTGATCAAGAACCAGCGTGGCCAGTCCGGCCTGTGGGCGTATGCCATATCCGGCGACTTGCCCATCGTGCTGCTGCAGATACGCGACGCGGCCAATATCGAACTGGCGCGCCAGATGGTGCAGGCGCATGCCTACTGGCGCCTGAAAGGCCTGATCGTCGACCTGGTGATCTGGTATGAAGAGCAGTCGGGCTACCGCCAGCTGCTGCACGACCAGATCATGGGCTTGATAGCCTCGGGCATCGACGCGCAGGCGATCGACCGCCCGGGCGGCATCTTCGTGCGCCTGGCCGAGCAGATCGCCAACGAGGACCGCATCTTGCTGCAATCGGTGGCACGCGCCATCATCAGCGATCTGCGCGGCACTCTGGCCGAGCAGGTCAAGCGTCCGCCGAGCCCCGTGCTGCGCATGCCGCCGCTGCTGCAGGACCCGGCCCGCGAACATGGCGGCGTGCCGCACCGGGCGCAGGCGCGCGAGCTGATCCTGGAAAATGGCCTCGGCGGCTTCACGCCCGATGGCCGCGAATACGTGATTACCACGGGAGAGGGCAAGCAGACGCCGGCGCCGTGGTCGAACGTGCTGGCCAATGCGCAATTCGGCACGGTGGTGTCCGAAGCCGGCCAGGCGTATACGTGGAGCGAGAATGCGCATGAATTCCGCCTCACGCCATGGCAGAACGACCCCGTGTCCGACCTGTCCGGCGAAGCGTTCTATGTGCGCGATGAGCAAACGGGCCAGTTCTGGTCACCCTCGTCCCTGCCCGCGCGCGGCAGCGGCGACTACGTCACGCGCCACGGCTTCGGCTACAGCGTGTTTGAACACAGCGAAGGCGGTATCGCCACGGAACTGTGCACCTATGTGGCGCTCGATGCGGCCGTCAAATATTCGGTCATCAAGGTGCGCAACGACAGCGGCGTGCCGCGCCGCCTGTCCGTCACGGGCTATGTGGAATGGGTGATGGCCGACCTGCGCGCCAAGTCCGGCATGCATGTGGCCACGGAGGTCGACACGATCAGCGGCGCCCTGTTTGCGCGCAATAACTACAATACGGAGTTTTCGGGCCGGGTCGGCTTCTTCAATACGGATGCCAGCATCCGCTCCATCACTTGCGACCGCAATGAATTCATCGGCCGCAATGGCAGCCTGGCGCAGCCGGCCGCCTTGCGCCGCGTGCGCCTGTCCGGCAAGGCGGGCACGGGACTGGATCCGTGCGCGGCCATCCAGGTACCGTTTGAATTGCAGCCGGGGCAGGAACGTGAAATCGTCTTCCTGCTCGGCGTGGGCGGGCGCCGCAATGCCGACGCCAGCACCATGGTGCAGCGCCATGCGGGCAAGGATGCGGCCCGCAGTGCGCTCGACGCGGTGCGCGCGCACTGGGAAGGCACTCTGGGCGCCGTGCGCATCGAAACGCCCGATCCATCGCTGGACGTGATCGCCAATGGCTGGCTGATGTACCAGACCATCGCCTGCCGCCTGTGGGCGCGCAGCGGCTACTACCAGTCGGGCGGCGCCTACGGTTTCCGCGACCAGCTGCAAGATGCGATGGCGATGATCCACACGGCGCCGCAGCTGCTGCGCAATCACTTGCTGCTGTGTGCGGCGCACCAGTTTGTCGAAGGCGACGTGCAGCACTGGTGGCATCCGCCATCGGACCGCGGCGTGCGCACGCATTGCTCCGACGATTACCTGTGGCTGCCGCTGGCCGCCTGCCGCTATGTGATCGCCACGGGCGATGTCAACGTGCTGTCGGAAGTGGCGCCCTTCATCGAGGGCCGCGCCGTCAAGCCGGAAGAGGATTCGTATTACGACCTGCCCGTGCGTTCGGGCGAGTCGGCCGACCTGTACGAGCACTGCGTGCGCGCCATCCGCCATGGCTTGCGCCTGGGCGTGCACGGCTTGCCGTTGATCGGTTCCTGCGACTGGAACGACGGCATGGACAAGGTGGGCGAACATGGCAAGGGCGAGAGCGTGTGGCTGGCCTTCTTCCTGTACGAAGTGCTGCAGCGCTTTGCCGAGGTGGCCGTGCTGCGCGGTGATGCTGCGTTTGCCCAGTTCTGCCGCGACGAAGCCGTGAAACTGGCGGCCAGCGTCGAGGAACATGCGTGGGATGGCGAGTGGTACCGGCGCGCGTATTTCGACGACGGCACGCCATTGGGTTCGCACACGAACGAGGAGTGCCAGATCGATTCGATTTCGCAAAGCTGGGGCGTGCTGTCGGGCGCTGCCAACAAGGAGCGGGTTGCCGGCGCCATGCGCCAGGTCGATGCGCGCCTGGTGCGCCGTGATTCCGGCGTGATCCAGCTGCTCGATCCGCCGTTCGACAAAGCCGACCTCAATCCCGGCTATATCCGCGGCTATGTGCCGGGCGTGCGCGAGAACGGCGGCCAGTACACGCATGCGGCCATCTGGACGGCGATGGCGTTTGCGCGCCTGGGTGACGGCGAAAAGGCGTGGGAATTGCTGCGCATGATCAATCCCGTGCGCCATGGCATGGACGCACATGCGGTGGCGCGCTACAAGGTGGAACCGTATGTGGTGACGGCCGATGTGTATGCCGTCGCGCCGCACGTGGGACGCGGCGGCTGGAGCTGGTACACGGGATCGTCGGGCTGGCTGTACCGGCTGATCGTCGAATCCCTGCTGGGCTTGACGCGTGAAGCGAACGTGCTGCGCATGACGCCCACCATGCCGGCCGAATGGGACAGCTTCAAGCTGCATTACCGCTTCGGTGCCAGCAGTTATGCCATCACGGTGGAGCAGGCACAGGGGCGGCCTGCGGGATTGTCGCTCGATGGCGTCGCACAGGGCGGCAACAGCATTGCCTTGCGCGACGAGGGCCGCGAGTATGCGGTGCTACTGCTGCTCTAGTATTGTCCAGGTGTCGTGTTCTGGCCGGCGCCGGCCAGCCAGCAGTATCAAGCCGGCGCCGAACAGCAGCAGGTCGCGCGTGCGTACTTCGGGTGCGGACTGCGCTGCTGTCTGGCGGTGGTAGTTCAAGGGTATCGCCAGGGCGGCGATAGGCTGGCTGGCGCAAGCGGCCAGGCACAGCGCCGCCACTTTTCTGTTTAACTGCATACATTCCTCAAGAAGGCGCGCTGCCCGCTCGGGATGGGCGCGCCGGTACTCATGTCGCCGACATTGTAATTATGAGCATGAATATTGTAAATGAGAAATTATATCAGGCTGCCTCAGAACCCTAGTGCCGCGCCCGCGCCCAGCAGGGTGGCCACGCCCAGCACGGCAAAGACCAGCGCCGCGATGCCGTGCACGAGGCGCAGCGGGACGCGGTTGGCGATCCTGTCGCCCAGGTAGACGGCCGGCACGTTGGCCAGCATCATGCCGAAGGTGGTGCCCAGCACAACAGAGACAATGTCGTGATAGCGCGCCGCCAGCGCTACGGTCGCCACCTGCGTCTTGTCTCCCATTTCCGCCATGAAGAAGGCGATCAGAGTGGTCAGGAAGACGCCATACCTGGCCAGCTTCGTTTCGCCTTCATCGAGCTTGTCGGGGATCAGGGTCCAGGCGGCCATGGCGAGGAATGATACGCCCAGTACCCAGCGCAGCACATCGGGCCCCAGCATGCTGGTGATCCAGGTACCGACGGCGGCGGCAAACGCGTGATTGGCGATGGTGGCGACGAAGATCGCCAGCACGATGGGCAGGGGCTTGCGGAATTTGGCGGCCAGCAAAAAGGCCAGGAGTTGGGTTTTGTCGCCGATTTCAGCGAGACCGACGATGCCGGTGGAGATGAGGAATGCTTCCATGAGATTGCAAGAGTACGCGGGCCGGACGAATTAACCAATGATCCACGGGCGACTCCGGCCCATGCGGCCGCCCTGGATCAATGGTCTCGTCAAGTTCTGCAACCACCTGCACCATGGCCTGCGGGCCAATCATGTTGATACAGGTTCCCGCGGCAGGACCGCGGGACGACTACTCCCCAATGTTCGAGGCGCATCATACGCCAATGCCCGCGCCGGCGCCAGTACCGGCGGGGCACGGCACGGCCTGGTGTGTGGGACTTCGACAACAATGATCGATTTGCAAACAGACTCGACTTAGAATGCAGTGTGCCCACGACTCCCAGATGGAATGCGCCATGCCGGTCCTTGTCCGCTTGCTTGCCTTATGTGTGACCTTGTTTGCTCCCTTGTCCGGCCTGTGCGCCGCCGCGCCCTTCGACGACAAGTTCCGCCAGCTGGAAGAACTGCTGCCTACGCCGAATGCCTACCGCACGGCGTCCGGTGCGCCGGGTCACGCCTACTGGCAGCAGCGCGCTGATTACGTGATCCGCGCCACGCTCGATGAGGCACGGCGCGCCATCACGGCCAGCGAACAGATCACCTATTACAACCGCTCGCCCGACAGCCTTGCGTACTTGTGGCTGCAGCTGGACCAGAATGGCTTGCGCCAGGATGCCGACCAGCGCCGCGTACTGAGCGCGCCCTCGCGCCAGGCCTGGTTGAGCGGCCGCGAGGATGAAGCGCTGAAATTCGAGGACTTGCGCGCCATCCATGCGGGCCGCGAATTCGACGGCGGCTTCAAGCTCACCGCCGTGAAAGCGGCCAACGGCAAGCCGCTGCCGCATGTGGTCAACCAGACCATGCTGCGCATCGATCTGCCGGTGGCGCTGGCGCCTGGCCAGAGCGTCACTTTCAACATCGACTGGTCGTATCAGATCAATGACCAGAAGGTGCTGGTCGAGCGCTCCGGCTATGAGTACTTTGAAGACGACAAGAACGCGATTTTCCAGATCGCGCAATGGTTCCCCCGTATGGCCGCGTATTACGACGCCGTCGGCTGGCAGCACAAGCAGTTCCTCGGCTCCGGCGAATTCACCTTGGAGTTTGGCGATTACGAGTTGTACCTGACGGTGCCGGGCGACCATGTGGTGGCCGCCACGGGCGAGCTGCAAAACCCTGCTAGCGTGTTGAGCGCGGCGCAGCGCGAACGCCTGGCGCGGGCAAAGAACAGCAATACGCCGCTGCTGGTGATCACGCCCGCCGAGGCGCTGGCGGCGGAAAAGAGTAAAGCGGTGGGGATGAAAACCTGGCACTTCAAGGCGGCCAATGTGCGCGACGTGGCGTGGGCCTCGAGCCGCAAGTTCATCTGGGATGCGCAGGGACTGGACAGCGGCGGCAAGCGCGTGATGGCCATGTCCTACTATCCTAACGAGGGCAATCCGCTGTGGCAGCAGTACAGCACGCGCGCCGTCGTGCACGCGATCGAGCAGTACAACAAGTACAGCTTCGACTATCCGTATCCGAACGCGATCTCCGTCAATGGCGCCGTCGGCGGCATGGAGTACCCGATGATTGCGTTCAATGGCGGACGCCCCGTGAAGGACAAGAAGACGGGAGAGCTCACGTATTCGAAGACGGCCAAATATGACCTGATCGGCGTGATCATCCACGAGGTAGGCCACAATTATTTTCCCATGATCGTCAACTCGGACGAGCGCCAGTGGACGTGGATGGACGAGGGCCTCAATTCCTTCCTGCAGTATCTGGCCGAGCAGGCGTGGGAAGAGCATTTCCCCTCCTGGAATGGCGAGCCGCGCAAGATCGTCGATTACATGCGCAGCCAGAACCAGGTGCCCATCATGACCAATTCCGAGTCCTTGCTGCAGTTCACGGCGAATGCCTATGACAAGCCGGCCACGGCACTCAACATCCTGCGCGAGACCATCCTGGGGCGCGAACTGTTCGACTTCGCCTTCAAGCAGTACGCCTTGCGCTGGAAGTTCAAGCGGCCCACGCCCGCCGACTTTTTCCGCACCATGGAAGACGCTTCCGGCACGGACCTGGACTGGTTCTGGCGCGGCTGGTTCTATACCACGGACGCGGTCGACATCAGCATCGACGGCATCAGCGAATATGGCGTGAGCACGAAGAATCCGGAAGTCGAGAAAGCGTGGAAGAAGGCGCAGAAGGCCGCGCAGCCCATCTCGATCTCGGACCAGCGCAACAAGGCGCTGCCGAAGAAGATCGACCTCGATCCCGCGCTGAAGGATTTCTATAACCGGCACGATGAATTCACGGTCACCAACAAGGACCGCAACAGCTATGCGGAAGAGCAGGAAGCGCTGGAGCCGTGGGAGAGACAGCTGCTGGAACAGCGCAACATGGGCAAGCATCTGTACCTGGTCGACTTTTCGAATCTCGGCGGCCTGGTGATGCCGCTGATACTGGAGATTGAACTGAAAAGCGGCAAGAAGATCATCGAGCGCGTGCCTGCCGAAGTGTGGCGCTATGCGCCGCACAAGATCAGCAAGGTCATCGTCACTGACGAGCCGATGGTGGGACTGGTGCAGGACCCGTACTGGGAGACGGCCGATATCGACACCAGCAACAATGCGTGGCCGAGAAAAATCACGCCATCGCGCCTCGAACTGTTCAAGCAGGACCGCGACAAGAACAACCTGATGAAGGATTTTAATGCGCCGCTGAAGGCACCCGAGGTCAAGCCGGAAGCCAAGGCCGAGACGAAATAGGGAAACGGCGCCGGCCAGTCCGGCGCTTTTTTCTGCCGGCCTGCGCCGGAAGTGCTATTCTGCGCGACGCCCCGGCGCACACGGACCGGGGCTTTCGCAAATCATTCAAAAGACGACCATGCAAACTTTGACCTTCCTGCGCGCGCTGGGCTGTGCGCTACTTTGCCAGGTAACCCTGGCCGCGCACGCCGACCCCCTCAGCTACGCGCGCTACGACCAGGTGCGCACGCGCGACCTGCAGCTGGACCTGAAAGCGGACTTCAAGCAAAAGACCCTGTCCGGCTATGCGGAGCTGTCCTTGAACTGGATCGATCCGGCGGCGCGTACCCTGGTGCTCGATACGCGCGATTTGTCGATCGCGAAAGTGCAGGTACAGGACAAGCGCGGCGCATGGCAGATGGCGCCGTACCAGCTGGACAAGGCCGATCCGGAAAAAGGCCAGGCGCTGCGCATCACCACCACGGGCCAGCCGGGCAAGGTGCGCGTCTACTATCACACGGCGCCGAACGCCATCGCGCTGCAGTGGCTCACGCCGCAGCAGACCATGTCGGGCAAGCTGCCTTTCATGTTCAGCCAGTCGCAAAGCATCAACGCCCGCTCGTGGGTGCCGTCGCAGGATACGCCGGCCGTGCGCTTTACGTACAGCGCGCGCATCGAGGCGCCAGCGGGCATGCGCGTCGTGATGAGCGCCGAGAATGACGAAAAGGCGACGGGCAAGGGCGGCTGGAAATTCAGGATGCCGCAGCCGATCCCCTCGTACCTGCTGGCCATCGCCATCGGCGAACTGGAAGTGCGCAAGCTCGGTCCCCGTTCCGCCGTGTATGCCGAGCCGCCGCGCATCAAGGCGGCCGAATACGAGCTGGCCGACACGGAAAAGATGATCCAGGCAGCCGAAGCGCTGTACGGTCCGTATGGCTGGGGTCGTTACGACATGATCGTGCTGCCGCCATCGTTCCCCTACGGCGGCATGGAAAACCCGCGCCTGACCTTCCTTACGCCGACCATGATCGCGGGCGACCGCAGCCTGGTCGACCTGATCGCGCATGAACTGGCCCACTCGTGGTCGGGCAACCTGGTCACCAATGCCTCGTGGAAGCACATGTGGCTCAACGAAGGCTTCACCACCTACGTCACCACGCGCATCGTCGAGCAGCTGTATGGCAGCGAAGTGGCGCAGATGGGCGTGCAGGTCGACCAGGAAGAACTGGCCGCTGCGATCCGCGATTTGCCGGCAGCAAAAACGGCATTGATCACGCGCGATGCGGATGCCAATCCCGCTGAAACATACACGGACGATGGCATCATCTACCCGAAAGGCGCCTGGTTCCTGGCCACCATGGAGCGCCGTGCTGGCCGCGCCGTCTTCGATCCCTTCCTGCGCGGCTGGTTCGACCAGCACGCGTTCCAGAGCGTGACGACGGAGCAGTTCATCGCCTACCTGCGCAAGAACCTGCTGGCGCAGCATCCGGACGTGATGCCGGAAGCGGAACTCGATGAATGGCTGTATGGCACCGGCGTGCCGGCCAGCGCGCAGCGCGTCGTCTCGCCGCGCCTGGCACTGCTCGACCAGCACCGCGACGCCTGGCTGAAAGGCGAGCTGGCGACCAAGGACCTGGGCATGGACAAGTGGATCGCCATCGAATCGATGCACTTCCTGAACGATATCAACAACAAGGCCAGCGCAGCGCAATTGCGTGAGCTGGACCAGGCCTACGGTGTGGGCAAGAGCGGCAACAATGAAGTCGCTTACCGCTTTTATCTGGCCTCCGTGAACGCCGGCTACGATGTGCGCCAGCCCTTGCAGGCATTCCTGATGAGCGTGGGCCGCCAGAAGTTCGTCGTGCCCCTGTACAGCGCCTTGATGAAGACGCCGCAAGGCCATGCCTGGGCCAAGGACGTGTATGCGAAGGCGCGTGAACGCTACCACCCGGTGACGCAGGAGAGCGTCGATAAATTGATGGCCGCGCAAGCGCATTGAACCTTCTTTGGACATCCTGACCATGCATACCATGAACCGTCTTGCCGCCGCCATCGTGCTGGCGTTTTCCAGCATCGCCGTGCCGGCGCTGGCTTTGGACGCCGCACCCGTTGTTGCCGCTGCGCCGGCGCCCGCGCCCGCCTTCGATCTTGACCGCGACGTTGCCACCGCCCTGAAAGTGTTCGACGTGCCCGGGATGGCGATCGCCATCGTCAAGGATGGCAAGGTCGTCACCGCCAAGGGCTTTGGCGTACGCAAGCTGGGTGAACCGGCCGCTGTCGATGCGCAGACCTTGTTCGAAGTGGCATCGAATTCGAAAGGCTTTACGGCCGCCGCGCTGGCCATGCTGGTCGACGATGGCAAGCTGGCCTGGGACGATCCCGTCACCAAGCACTTGCCCGGTTTCCAGATGCACGATTCCTACGTGACGGGTGCCATGACCATCCGCGACCTGCTCACGCACCGCAGTGGCCTGGGCCTGGGCGCGGGCGACTTGCTGTGGTGGCCGACCACCACGTTCAGCACCGACGAGATCATCGAGAAGCTGCGCTACATCCGTCCGGCCACGAGTTTTCGCAACAGCTATGCCTACGATAACCTGCTGTATATCGTGGCCGGCAAGATCATCGCCGACAAGGCGGGGAAAAGCTGGGGCGAGGCCATGCATGAACGCATCCTGGCGCCGCTGGGCATGACGGGCACCACCACCAGCCTGCTTGAAAACGCGGGCAAGTCCGACGTCGCCAGTGCGCACAGCAAGATCGACGGCAAGATCGCCGCCGTCAAGTCCATGCCCGTGCCGAATGCCGTGGGTGCCGTCGGCATCAACACGAATGCGGAAGATATCGCCAAGTGGATGATGGTGCTGCTCGACGGCGGCAAGATCGCCGGCGTGAAGGACAAGGATGGCAAGGACGCGCGCCTGTTCAGTGAAAAGCAGGGCCGCGAGATGTGGACGGCGCAAACGCCGATCAAGATTTCCGAGCCGAAGCCGGCGCTGGCCGCAACGAAACCGAATTTCAGCGCGTATGGACTGGGCTTCCAGCTGCGGGACTACAAGGGCATGAAAGTGGCCATGCACGGCGGCGCGCTGCAAGGATTTTATTCGCGCGTGGTGATGGTGCCGGAAGCAAAGCTGGGCGTGGCCATTCTGACCAATGCGGAAAATGGCGGTTCCATGACGGCGCTGCAATGGCGCATCCTCGACCATTACCTGCAGGCGGCGCCGTCGGACTGGCTGGCGCTGGTGGCCAAGGTGGAGCAGGACCAGCATGCCGAGGAAGTGAAAAAGCAGGGCAAGGCGTCGAGCGCGCGCGCGGCCAGATCGCAGCCATCGCTGCCGCTGGCGGCGTATGACGGCGAGTATGAGGATGCCTGGTATGGCAAGGTCACTATCCGTCCGGAAGGCAAGAAGCACATCCTCAGCTTTACGCGCACGCCGGACCTGACGGGCGAACTGGAACACTGGCAGCACGACACCTTCATCGTGCGCTGGAAGGAGCGCAATTTCAACGCCGATGCCTACGTGACGTTCTCGCTCAATCCCGATGGCAGCATCGACCGGGTAAAAATGGCGCCGGTGTCGGCCGAGACGGATTTCAGCTACGACTTTCAGGATCTGAGCCTGGTGCCGGTGAAGCCGAAGGAAGCAAAGAAATAAGGTATCGATACAAGAACCGCAGCCTGTGCTGCGGTTTTTTTTCGCCTGTTTCCATGCAAATGCACGGCAGGAGGGCGGCGGGCCAGTTTTTATTCCATGAAATGGGATGAAAAAGAAACGTTATCTTGTTTTCTTGTTTGCGTATTTATTAACTTTTCAAGGTGTTACTATTTCCGTGCGCCATGAAATTCGTCCCTCGACAGGCAGTTTCCGGCGGCTGGCGTCTTTGTCTTCCAGTGGTTTTATATAACAACTCAACTCTTTGGGAACGGGATAAAAATGATCAATGTGAAAAAAGCCGTATTTGTCTTTTGCGCCGCCGTCGGTTTTGCCGGCGCCATCAGTTCTTCCGCATATGCCCTGCCAACCCGTGAAACCTGCGAGGAAGCCTATACCGCGTGCGTGACGGATGGCGATGCCAGCTCCTGCTCCCTGGTCAAGCGCCTGTGTGGCGTGTACGGCATTTACCTGTAAGGCGCGCTGCGCGCACAGGACGATGGCGGCGCGCCGTTTCGGCCCGCCGCCATCGTCCTGTCAGTGACTCAGGGTTTGACGAATTTCAGGGTCATGCGGTCGCTCTCGCCGATGGCCGTGTATTTGGCCCGGTCCACATCCTTGTTGGCATAGGTCGGCGGCAGCGCCCACACGCCGCCCTGGTGGTCGGCATGGTCCTTCGGATTGGCGTTGATGTCCGACTTGGCCGCCAGTTTGAAACCTGCGCCTTCAGCCAGCTTGATCACATACGCTTCGTGCATGTAGCCGCTGCTGGCCGTGGCATCCTGCGCCTTGTTGGCCGGCAGGCGGTGCTCGACGACGCCGAACACGCCGCCCGGTTTCAGGCTGTCGTACACTTCCTTGAACAAGGTCTGCATGCCGGCTTCGCCGATGGGTATCCAGTTGTGGATATTGCGGAAGGTGAGCACCATGTCGGCCGTGCCCTTGGGCGCGATGCGGTAGGTGGTGGGCGGCGCGAAGGCGCCGATCTCCACCTTGCCGAAAGCCGTCGGGTTGGCGTCGAGCTTTTGCTGGAAGCGCGCCGCGCCGCGGCGGGCGCCTTCGCTGCTTGACTGCGGGTCGTTGCCGGCGGCGATCAGCTTGCCGTTGTCGCGCAGGTAGGGCGCCAGGATCTCCGTGTACCAGCCGCCGCCGGGCGCCAGTTCCACCACCGTCATGCTCGGCTTGATGCCGAAGAACGCCAGCGTTTCATACGGATGGCGGGCGCTGTCGCGCAGCGCGTTGGCCGGCGTGCGCGCACTGCCGGCGATGGCCGCCTTCAGGGCCGCGTCGCCCGCATCGGCGGCCAGTGCCGCACCGCTGCCGCCACAGGCCAGCATGACCGTCAAGGCCGCGGCCAGGGATACTCGCTTCATCATCATATGCTCCATGCGTGATTGGATCGGTTGCTCAATTGGTGGCGATCGCCATCAACGCCGATCATCGGGCAAGCACGCTGGCCGGTCAAGCGGATTCCGTCCCCCATGCGGTGGCATATGTGGGCATTTCGCTGGTGTTGAGCGCATCGGCGATGGCCGTGCCCCGCCCGTGCGTAAACGGCAGTTCGCCCGTCCAGACGGCATGCGCCATGTCGCCCGCGTCGTCGAGCGGGCCGCCCTTGCGCTGCTTGACGGCGCATTCGTCGAGCGCGATGCGCAGCACGGTGGTGGCCGCGTATTCCTTGGCGCTGCCGCCGCGCACCTGCGCCAGGCGTCCCGGCGCCAGTTTTTCCATCAGCGCATCCATGGCCGCATGCTGCTGGCCGATATCGCTTACTTTTTCAAACTGCCCGTACACCATCGCCGAGCGGTAGTTCATCGTGTGATTGAAGGCGGAGCGCGCCAGCACCAGGCCGTCGAGATGGCTCACCGTTACGCACACATCGGTATCGTGCAAGAGCTGCTTGAGCATGCGGCTGCTGTTCGAGCCATGGATGTACAGGTGCCCGCCGATGCGCCAGCAGGCGGTCGGGATGCAATGGCTGCCCGTGTCGTCGCGGAAGGCGATATGGCACAGGTAGGCGGCATCGACGATGGCGTACAGGGTGGCTTGCTCGTAGCTGGCCAGTTCGGCGACGCGGCGCACGCGGGTACGGGGGCTGGGAGGCAGGGCGGTAGCGGTCATGGCGGAAGTCCGGTTGGTTGAAGAAGCAGGCCGCACTATAATCGGCATCTGGCCCTGAAAAAAGATCCAGAACCGACAAATAATTTGGAGCCACCAAGGAAACGCATGGATTTTGCTTTGCTGCTTGATGCATTCGAGCGCACGCACCGCGAGCGGGGCTGGCCGCGCCAGCGCCTGCTGCATGAATGCCTGCGCGCGGCGATCCGCAACGGGCAGCTGGCGCCCGGTACGCGGCTGGCCGCCACGCGCGTGCTGGCCGCCGAACTGGGACTGGCGCGCAATACCGTGCTGTACGCCTACGAGCAATTGGCCAGCGAAGGGTTTGTCTTGCCGGACCGGCGCGGCACCGTCGTCGCCGGCAGCGCCGGCATGCCGGAAGCCGTGCCGGCGGCCGGCAGCAAGGATGGCTTGTCGCGCCGCGCCCGGCATTTGCGCGGCGTGGCGGGACAGGATGTGAATGCGGCGCTGGTGTTTCCCGCCGACGCCATGGGCGCGTTCGCGCCTGGCGTGCCGGCGCTCGATGAATTCCCGCTGGCGCAGTGGCGGCGCATGCTGGACCGCGCATGGCGCGCGCTGACGCCGCGCCAGCTCAATTACGGCGACCCTGCCGGCGAGCCGCAGCTGCGCATGGCCATCGCCGAGCATTTGCGCGCCGCGCGCGGCGTCGTCTGCGATGCGGGCCAGGTGTTCATCACGGACGGCACGCAGAGCAGCCTCGATGTCTGCCTGCGCGCCTTTGCCGACCAGGGCGATACCTTGTGGATCGAGCATCCCGGCTATGGCGGCGCGCTGGCCGCGGGCCGCGGCGCCGGCTTGCAGGTGACGGGCATTGCCGTTGACATGGATGGCATCGCGCCGACGGATGACGACTGGCGCGAGACGCCGCCGCGCCTGATCTACACCACGCCGTCGCACCAGTATCCGACGGGCAGCGTGCTCAGTCCCGCGCGCCGCATGGCGCTGCTCGAACGCGCGCGCGTGGCCGGCGCCTTGATCATCGAAGACGATTACGACAGCGAATTTCGCCATGGCGGCCCGCCCCTGGCCGCCATGCAGGGACTGGTGGCCGACGCGCCCGTCGTGTACCTGGGCACCTTCAGCAAGACCATGTTTCCCGCCTTGCGCATCGCCTTTATCGTCGTGCCGTCCGCGCTGGCCGGCGCTTTCGCGCAGATGCAGGCGCAGGGCGCCGCGCGCGGACGGGTAGCCGAACAGCTGGCGCTGGCCGACTTCCTGCGCAGCGGCCTGTTTGCGCGCCACGTGCGCCGCATGCGCCGCCTGTACCGCCAGCGCCGCGACGCCTTGAGCGAGGCCTTGCAGCGCCATGCGTGTGGCGGCGCGGCCATCCATGGCGGCACGGCCGGCATGCACCTGGCGCTGCGTTTTCATGAAGCGGAATGGGATGACCTGGCGCTGAGCCGGAGCGCCGCGCAGGACGGCATCGTGGCGCTGGCCCTGTCCGCGCACGGCACGGGAGAAGGGATGGGCTGGAACGGGTTCCTGCTCGGTTATGCGCAGGTGCCGGCCGAGAACATGGACGGCCTGGCACGCCGCCTGGGCGCGCTGCTTGCGCAAGCTGGCGCGGCTGGGCAGGCGAAGCGGTCACAATAGGCCTTTGCCAGGACGAGGAAGAGGACTACCCATGATACTGAGCTGGAAAGCCCCGGTTGATTACCATGACAAACTGACCGGCTCCTACGACAAGGAAGGTGGATCCTATGAGACGGCTGGATCGAACTTCGACTATCTGGCGCTGCTGCAGGGGGCTCCGTATCCGTTCGGTATGGACAGGCCCCCCGTGCATTTCGTCTGCACCCGGGAAAGGCTCCTGAAGCATGACTGTCTGTGGCTGCTGGGGGACGTGCCGCTGGTCTCGGCCCGCCTGGCCGGGTTCCTTGCCGGCGCCGCCGGCCAGGACGTGGAATTGCTCGCTCCCGCCTGCATCATGGCGGGCGGTGAACCTGTGGAGCAGCCGTTTTACATCGTGAATGCGACGCAACACGTACAGACGGTGGACCTCGAACGTTCAATCGCGGAAAAAGATGACAAGGGCAACGTCATCTACTTCACGCGGACGTTTTTGCGCGACGAGGAACTGGCGCCCAGGCAGATCGCCAGGGATGCGCAATCGGGCGACCTGTTGATCTCCAGCGAGCTCGCTGCCCTGATGAAAGCCGCGCGCTTCAACGGCGGCAAGAGCCTGGGGTTTTATCGCGCCGCAGGAAACTGGCAGCCTGTCCTGGAATGAGATCGCATGGCTTACTGCTGGTCCTGCATCCACTGCTTCAAGCCATTGACCCAGTTCTTGGCGGGCAGGTTGAACTGCTTCCTGATGGTGGCGGCGCGTTCGTATAAATCGCTGAAGTCGAGCGATGGCGATTTTTTGAAGGCCAGCACGACGATGTTTTCATCTTCCATTTCCGGCACCCAGACGACGGCGTCGAAAACCAGTTCCATCGCCTGTAGATTCTTGTCGTAGTTGGGGAAGTCGCCGAAGACATTCGTGCACATGATGCCGTCGTCGGCCAGGCAGTCGTGGCAAGCCTGGTAGAACTCTGGCGTGTCGAGCACAGGACCGCGCGCGTCTTCGTCGTACAGGTCCACTTGCAGCGCGTCGACCGTGCCGTGGTTGGCAGGATCGAGCACGAAGTCGAGCGCATTCATTTCACGCACATCGAGGCGCGCGTCGTTCGGTGGCAGCGCGAACTGGGCGCCGCAGATGGCGATCACGTTCGGATTGAGTTCGATGGCCGTGACCGTGGCGTCGGGGAAGCGGCGGTAGCTGAATTTGGTCAGCGCGGCGCTGCCCAGCCCCAGCTGCACGATGCGTTTGGGCTGCGTCTTGAACAGCATCCACATCATCATCATCTGCACGTATTCGAGCTCGATGGCATCTGGCTTGTCCAGGCGCATGGCGCCTTGCACCCACTTGGTGCCCAGGTGCAGGTAGCGGATGCCGCGGTGTTCGGTGGTGGTGGCAGGCGGGTGGCCCGGGTGGCTGAAAGCGGTATGGCTGGTGGAGGTAAAGTCGGTCGTCATGGCGCCAGTTTAGCAGCCGGGTGAAAAAAAGACGCCGCAGCGTCTTTTGGGTGGGGAGCTCAAGATTGCTTGCGGCGTCGTGCCAGGAAGCCCAGTATGCCCAGGCCGGCCAGCAGCATGCCATACGTTTCCGGTTCAGGAACGGGCGCCAGGTTCAGGTTGAAGGTGCCGCCATAGCTGCCGCCGTTGCTGTTGCCCATGACGGTGAGGACCATCGGACCGTTGAACAGCAGTGTGGTTGGCGCCAGCACCTCGCCCTGGGCATAGCCGAAGACAGTGGGGCCGCCAAAACCGGTCAGGGAGATGCCGTTCAGATTGGCGCTGGTGAAGTTGATGGAAGCCGGGTCGCTGCCCGTGACCGACAGGTTGGCCAGGAAGGCTTGCGCGGTCGAACCGAAAGTCGCGTCGGGAGTGAACGTGAACGTATCGGTAAAGACGCCTAGCGGCGTGGGAGTGGCGTTGAAGCCCCCCGTCCACAGGTTGCCCGTGGTGTTGGTCAGGTTGATGGTGTACGACGCAGCATATGCGCTACCGATGGTTGCAGCGCCCAGTACCGCTGCTGCGATGAGTGATTTCAGTTTCATATTTATCCCCGCGAAAAAACGATTAATGTTTCAAAAAAAACCGTGCCGCTCAGATAAATTATCGCCACGACATTTCATTGTCAATGAGCTATTTTTATATCATTATGAAAACTTAAATAGCTTATTTCTAACACACGGGCATGGCGCTCATGAGGTTGCAATATTAAAAACTCTAATTGTCAATATTGTACCGAAAAATAATTGCGCAGCGTGTGATGAAAAAATCGTTACGCCAGTAACTAATTTCTGTCCAGCAAGGGCAGAATCAATGTCACCGCCAGGCCGCCACCTTCGCGGTTGGCCAGGGTGATGCGCCCGCCATGGGCTTCGGCGATTTCGCGTGCCAGCGCCAGGCCAAGTCCCGTGCCGCTGCGCTTGGTGGAATAAAACGGTACCAGCGCGTTTTCCAGCACGGCGCCGCTCATGCCCGGGCCGCGGTCGCGCACTTCGATGCGCAGCTGCCCTTGCGCCTGGCTGACGTGCAGGCCGATATGCTCTTGCCGCGAACCGGATTCCAGCGCATTCTTGAGCAGGTTCAACAGTGCCTGCTGCATTTGCGCCGCATCGAACACGGCCGCCTGTGCGGGCGGTACGCAGTCGAGCGCGAAGGCCGCCTGCGAGGCCAGGCTGTCGAGAAAAGGCTGCCACTCGCACGGCGCCAGGCGTGGCGCGGGCAGCTTGGCAAAGCGCGCATAGCCGAGGATGAAGGTTTCCAGGTGGCGCGTGCGCTCCTCGATGGTGGCAAGGATTTGCGGCAGGCGCTCCGTCTGGCCGCGGCGCACCAGCTCGGCGCCGGAATGGGCCAGCGAGGCCAGCGGCGCCAGCGAGTTGTTGAGTTCATGGCTGATGACGCGGATGACTTTTTTCCAGGTCTGCACTTCCTGGCGCCGCAGTTCCAGGGTCAGCTGGCGCAACAGCAGCAGTTCGTGCTTGCGCCCGTTCAGGCTGAAGCTGCGCCGCGCCAGGTGATATACCTCTTCCTGCTCCCCTTCGCCGCTGGTAAACAAGCCGTCGTTGCGGCGCGCCAGCGCTTCGGCCAGGGCCGGCGCCGCCTGTTGCACGATGTCGGCCAGGTGATGCCCCTCGAGCCGGCGGCCGTGGTGCAGCAGCTGGCGCGCGGCCAGGTTGGCGTAGACGATAGCGCTGCCCTCGGCTACCAGCAGCATGGCCACCGGCGTGTTTTGCACCATGGTGTCGAGCAGCAGTTCGCGCTGCACCAGGTCCAGGCGCTGCTTGCGCAGCACGTCGCCCAGTGCATTGTGGGCCGCCACCAGGTCGGCCAGTTCATCGTTCTGCGGCCAGCGCAGGCTGAAGCCGAAGTCGCCGTCCTGGTAGCTGGCGACGGTGCCGCTCAAGGCGCGAAACAGCGACAGCATCGCTTGCAGCTGCGCGCGGATGGTAATCACGGCCACAGGCAGCACGCACAGCAGGGTACCCGCCAGCACCAGCAGCGGCTGGCCGGGTAAAAAATGCGCGAGCAGCAGGGCGATGACGATGCCCAGCACCAGCAGGGTGACGATCAGCGCCGTCCAGCGCGTGAGCAGGGAAAGGCGCATGGGACGGTAGGCCATCAGCCGCGCGCGATGCCCAGGCGTTCCATGCGCCGGTACAGCGCCTGGCGCGACAGCCCCAGTTCCTGTGCCGCCTGCGCTACCACGCCGTGTGCGCGCGCGAGCGCCGCGGTGACGCTGTCGCGGTCCGGTTCCGTCGCGGCGCCATCCTGCGGCGCGCGCAGCGATGGCACACCCGCCAGTGGCAAGCCCGTTTCCTGTGCGCGGATCACGGAACCGGCCGTCAGCAGGCTGGCGCGCTGCATGACGTTTTTCAGTTCGCGCACGTTGCCGGGCCAGCCGTGCGCCAGCAGGGTGGCCTGCGCTTGCGCGTCCAGGGTTTTTTCGCTGCCCAGGAAATGCTGTGCCAGCACCAGGATGTCGAGCGGGCGCTGGGCCAGCGGCGGCAGGCGCAGTTCGATCACGTTCAAGCGGTAGAACAGGTCTTCGCGAAATGTGCCGGCCTTGATCATCGCCGGCAGGTCGGCGTTGCTGGCGCTGATGACGCGCACTTTCACTTGCCGCTCGCGGTTCGAGCCGAGGCGCTCGAAGCGTCCCGTTTCCAGTACGCGCAGCAGTTTCATTTGCCCGGCCAGCGGCAGGTTGCCGATCTCGTCGAGGAACAAGGTGCCGCCGTCGGCCGCGTCGAACTTGCCGTCGCGCGCGCGCGTGATGCCCGTGTAGGCGCCTGCCTCGGCACCGAACAGTTCCGCCTCGATCAGCTCGACCGGCACGGCGCCGCAATTGAGCACGACGAAGGGGCCGCTGGCGACCTGGGAATTGGCTTGCACGATGGCGGCGATGCGTTCCTTGCCGCTGCCGTTCGGCCCCGAAATGAGCACGGGCACGTCGGCCCGCGCCACCTGGCACGCCAGGTGCACGACTCTTTCCGTGGCCGGGTCTTGCCACACCATGCCGCGCAAGTCGAAGTCTTTTTCCAGCGCGTGGCGCTGGCGCTGCTCGGCCACGACGCGCTGGCGCAGCGCGCGGCTGGCCTGTCCCAGTTCCAGCAGGTTCTGCACGGAAGCGATCAGGCGCCGGTCATCCCATGGCTTGGCCAGGTAGTCGGCCGCGCCGGACTTGATCAGGTCGACGGCCGCGTCGAGCTGTGTCCATGCCGTCAGCAGGATCACGGGCAGATCCGGGTAGCGCGCGCGGATCGCGTGGAACAGCGCGCTGCCTTCCTCTCCCGAAGTGGTGTCGGCCGTGAAGTTCATGTCCTGCACCACCAGGTCGATGGCGTGGCGCTCGAGCAGCTGCAGGCCTTCCTCGGGCGAGGCGGCGCGCACGGCGTCGATCTCGTGCAGGGAGAACAGCACGTCCAGCGCGATGGCCACGGCGGCATTGTCGTCAATAATCAGTACGGTAGGCATGCGCGCAGCATATCACTCAGGTGCCGGCTCAGGTACTGCGCGTGGCAGTGGCCGGCGAAATACTGGCAGCGCGCCAGGCTGGCCCATACACGGCGCCCACGCCCAGCAGCCAGAATACCAGCGCGCCGGCCAGCAGGTAGCCGGGCGGCAGGCGCGCCATTTCCAGCTGGCTGACCAGCAGCTGATTCAGGCCCAGCGCCAGCACCACGCCAGCCGCCACGCCGACGCTGGTGATCATGAAATTCTCCGTCAGGAAGTAGCGCAGGATGTCGATGCGGCGGGCACCGAGCGCGCGCCGCACGCCGATCTGCTTGCGCCGCTGCGAGACCCACAGGCTGGCGATGCCGACGATGCCGCTGGCCGTCACCAGCAGCAGCAGGGTGCTGACGGCGAGGAGCATCCAGGACAAGCCCTGGTCGGCCAGATAACGTGTCTTGCGGTGCTGCTCCAGGGTATCCGTGCGCACCAGCAGGCGCTCGGTGCTGGACTTGCGGATGGCTTGCTCCGCCTCCTTCATCAGGCGGTTGCGCTGGCCTGGTTCTGCCCGCACGGCAAATAGCAGCGAATCGCGCCCGCCCGCCAGGCGCGCCGGCAGGATGATCGAATACTCGCCCTGGGCGCTGACCTGGCCGACCTGCGTCTGCAGCCGTTCCACCACGCCGATCACGCGCATCTCGTCATCGTTGTCGCCGGTGCCATTGAACAGGGGTTTGCCGACAAAGCTGGTTTCGCCTGGCCAGATTTTTTGCGCCGCGGCGCGCGTCACGATCACCACCTTGGGGAAGCTTTCATCGACGTCTTCATTGATTTCCGGGACCTCGTCGGGATGGAAATCGCGCCCTTCCACCAGCTTCAGGCCATATGTCCTGACCAGCGAATCGGGCGTGACGTACATCGAGGTGCCGGCGCTGGCCTCGGCCTGTCCGCGTTTGGCCGCGACGTTGGTGCTGCTGCCGGAACGCGACAGCACGGCCTGCGTGGTTTGCGCCACGGAGACCACGCCCGGCAGGGCGCGCAGTATCGCGGCCTGGCGCTTCTGTTCGGCTATCTGGCGCTGCGGGCTGCCTTTGTCCATGCTCTGGACTTTGACATAGAAGATGTCGTTTTCGGCCGCTACGCCGGTGGGACGGGCGGCGATGGCCTGGCGCAGGTTGACGATGTACAAGGCGTTGGCCAGGATGGCCAGGCTGATGGCAACTTGCACGGCGACGAGCACGGCGCCGGTCTTGTTGCGCATCAGCGCCGACAGGATGGGGCGGATTTCCATGTGGGGCCTCATTGTGAAAAGGTGGGTGTCATTGGGATTTGAGCTGCATCGCCGGCGTGACCTGGCAGGCGCGCCAGGTGGGCAACAGCCCTGCGAGCAAGGCCGCCAGTACGGAAACGGCAAACGTCAGCAGCAGCATCGGGACATCCAGGTGCGCCACGGTGCCCAGCTCCCTCGATTGCGCGCTCACCACGGCCAGGGCGGCATAGGCCAGCAACAGGCCCAGTACGCCGCCGGCCAGGCCGATGACGCCTGTCTCGATCAGGAACTGGCGGAAGATGTCGCGCTGCGTGGCGCCCAGTGCGCGGCGGATGCCGACTTCCGCCGCCCGCGCGGAGAACTTGGCCAGCAGCAGGCCGATGGTGTTGACCAGGCAGAGCAGCAGGAAGCCGAAGGCCAGCCAGGCAGCCAGCTTGTTGTCGTTGTCGACCACGTTCAGGAAATCGAGCCACTGCCTGACGTCGTACAGCATGTTGGGCGCATGGCGTGGCATGCGGCCCAGCTTGCGCTGTTCGGCCGCATAGCTGTCGAGATAAGCCTGCAAGTCGCTGCGTTCGCCGGCGCTGGCCATTTCAAACCAGAATTGCAGCCAGGTGCAGTCCGATGCCAGGATACCCTGGTAACCGGGGCTGCGCTCGACGCCGCTGCAGGCCATGCCGCCGTCATGCCCCGTTTCGTGGCGGATGGCACTGGCAAACGGAATGAAGAATTCATCTTCCGTGCCGAAGGCGCCCTTGCTGCCGATGATACGGTGCACGCGCGGCACGGGATCCCAGCGATCGAGCACGCCGCTGACCAGATAGGGGCGTCCCAGCACCGTCACGCGCTGGCCCACGGGATTGGCTGTGCCCAGCAGCTTTTCCGCCAGGGCGCGGCTCAGGACGATGACGTCGGCGCCGCTGGCGTCGTCGGCCTCGCTCCATGGCTGGCCATACAGAAACGGTACTTCAAACATGGCGAAGAAATCGCGCGTGGGTGCCAGGCCCTGGGCCCGGAAGGCGCCGAGGTCCCTGCGCGCCGGCTCCACGGGGCCGGCCACGCCGTACATGACACTGCGGCGGATGCCCATCTTGCTGGCCATGAAGTTCTTCGCATCGGTATAGGCGAGCTGTGACTGGCCAAAGCTGGGTTTGGTGCCCGGCGTATAGCCTTTCAAGGGAACGACATCGATCATTGGCACGAACAGGCGGTCGCTCTTGTGCGGCAAGGGGTCGCCCGACATGGCGTGCAGGATGGTGACGGTGGCCACGCTGGCGGCCACGCCGACGGCCAGGGTCAGCACCATCAGCGCCGTCAGGGCGGGATTGCGGCGCAGGTTGCGCAGGCCCAGCTTGAAATAGTATTGGAACATGGCGGCTCCTAGGCGGTCGCGTGCTGTGGCCTGGCCGACAGCGTGGCGCCATGCTGTACCAGATCCGACACCTGGCCGTCGATGATGTGCACATTGCGCTGGCTACGCAGCGCCAGTTCCGGATCGTGCGTGACCATCAGGATGGTGGTGCCTTGCGCATTGATTTCTTCCAGCAGCTCCATCACGCCGCGCGCCATCTGCGTGTCCAGGTTGCCCGTCGGTTCATCGGCCAGCAGCAGTTTCGGCGAGCCGGCCAGCGCGCGCGCGATGGCCACGCGCTGCTGCTGGCCGCCCGACAGTTCGGCCGGATAGTGCTTCATGCGCGACGCCAGGCCCACCTTGGCCAGCGCCTCCTCGATGCGCTCCTTGCGTTCGGCGCGGTTGAAACCGCGGTAGCGCAGCGGCACGTCGACATTGTCGAACAGCGACAGGTCGGGAATCAGGTTGAAACCCTGGAAGATGAAGCCCAGTTTTTCATTGCGCAGGCGCGAGCGGGCATTGTCGTCCATGCCCCTGACGTTGACGCCGTCGAGGATGTATTCGCCATCCGTGAATTCCTCGAGCAGGCCGGCGATGTTCAGGAAGCTTGTCTTGCCGGAGCCGGACGGTCCCGTGACTGTGACGAATTCGCCCTGGCGGACGTGGATCTCGAAGCCGCGCAGCGCGTGCGTTTCGATCATGTGGGTGCGGTAGATCTTGCTCAGGTTTTGCATGCGCAGCATGGAGGGCTCCTGGTTGGATGAGTATTGTTAGTTGAGCGAGACGCGGGCCGCGTTCGCGAAATTTTCCGTGCCGGCGACCACCACCTTGTCGCCCAGTTTCAGGCCGCCGAGAATCTCGACGGCAGAGATGCTGGTGGCGCCCAGTTTGATGGGCGTGCGGACGGCCACGCCATCGCGCACCACGTAGGCAAAGCGTCCGCCTTCGGCTTCGACGAAGGAACCGCGCGCCAGCATCAGCACATTGGGCCGCTCGTCGATCAGCAGGCGTGCCGAGACGCGCTGGTTCTGGCGCAGGCCGGCCGGCTGTTCGCCGTTGAAGCGCACGCGCGCCAGCACTTGGTTCTTGACCACTTCGGGCGACAGCGCCGACAGCTTGCCGGAGGCGCGGATGGCGCCCGTCTCGATCTCGGCGCTCATGCCCAGGCCGATGTCGGCCACATACGTTTCCGGCACCTCGAGCTCCACTTCCAGCTGCGACAGGTCGACCAGGGTCATCAGGGCCGTGTTGGCCTGCACCACGCTGCGGTTGGCCACCGACAGCGTGCCGATGAAGCCATTGACGGGCGCGCGCACGGTCAGCTCGTCGACCCTGCGCTGCGCGTTGTCGCGGCTCAGGCGCTGGCGTTCCAGTTCGTTGACCCGGGTCTTCAGCGCCAGGGTCACGTCCTCGCCTTCCAGGCCGGCCGCCTGCGAAGCGTGCTTGCTGCGGATCTCGGCGGAATTCAAGGCATCCTTGGCCTTCTGGTAATCGATCTTGGCGATGATGCCCACCTGCGCCACGCTTTCATAGCGCTCCAGCGTGCGCTGGGCGGACAGGCGCTCGATTTCTGCCGTATCCGCTTCGCGCCGGGCCAGCAGTTTCTGTTTCTTGGCCAGGATCTGCTGGCGCGCCACTTCCGCTTCCAGCTGTTGCACGCTCGACTGCTCGCGTTTCAGCGCGTCCGACAGGTCGGGCGATTCCAGCACGGCGAGGATATCGCCCTTTTTGACGGTGTCGCCCGCCTTCGCTTTCAGCGTGACGGTGGCCACGGTGGTCGAATACAGCGTGGGGCTGATGGCGGCCACCACGCGTCCGTTCACGGCGGCGTCGCGGATCAGGGTGCCGCGCGTGACGTCGGCGATGCGCAGGCGGTCGGCATTGACGGAATGCTCGCTGTTGCGCCAGCCGGCTACGGCAGCGATGGCGGCGCCGATGACGACGACGGCGCCGGCCAGCAGCAGGGCGCGTTTCTTGTGGCGCTGGCCCGGCGGGGCGGACAGTACGGCGTCTTGGGAGGATGTATCGCGGATCATGGTCAGGTCTCGTGAAGGATAGCGTTTCTAAAGCACGATCCATGCCAGTTGTTAAGTCATTGATTTGAATCGGGAAAAATTCTGGCGTCCGGCTGTCCGCCGTGTCCGCGCCGTCCAGCGTGTCCGTCCGCGCAGGCTCCACTTGATAAATTGGCAATCGCCTGCATCTGCTGTGGCGACTCTTTTTTGACTCCTCCCCAAGGCGCCATGCATCCGTTTTTCCAGCAAATTTTCCCTGCCCGTGCCTTTGCGCCAGCGCTCGATTATCCTTTTGCGCGCAGCGACGTGGCGATGCTGCAGCGGCTGACGGGCGAGGCGCCATCGCTCGATGGTCAGACCTGGAACGAACTGTTGCTCGACCAGTACGCGTCGCAACTGGCACGCGAGACCAGCATCTTTGGCCAGCAGGAGCTGCACCGACGCCTGAGCGGCGGCCAGGCCGATCCTGGCTCCATTGCGCGCGTCCAGCGATTGCTGGACGACCCGGTCCAGGCGGCGAGCCTGCAGCGCGCCTGCCTGCCCTTGCGCCAGGCCGATACGGAAGTGAGCGAGACCCTGTTCGGTGCGGCGCTGGCAGCGGCGCCATGGTGGAGTGCCTGGCTATGGCTGGTGCCGCTGGCCTTGCTGCTGACCATCGCCGCCAGCTGGCTGGCAGGTTGGCCGGCGCTGTTTGGCGTGCTGGCCGCCTGTGTTGCGCTGATGACCGTGCAGGTGCGTTTTTACGAAAGCGCCAAGCTATGGGAACGCACGCTCGATACCTTGCGCCATCTGCTGAAAACCCGTGCCGCGCTGATGCGGCTCGATGTACCGGCAGCCTTGCCATTGGCTGCCGGCAGCGCGCAGGCGGCCAAGCTGACGCGCGCCATCGAGCGCTCGCTGCTGCATTACGTGCCCTTCATCGATACGCTGCTGGTCGAATATGGCGACTGGCTCCTGCTGAAAAACGTCAAGCGCTATTTCCGCACGCGCCAACTGGTGGCGCAGCAGTTGCCCTTCCTGCGCGATAGCTTTACCCAGGTGGCCCAGCTGGAAGCGGACCTGGCGCTGGCGCGGCAATTGCGTGCGGCCCCCGTGTTTTGCTGGGCGGGCATTGCGGCGCCGCGCGCGCTGGCCTTGCGGGGCATGCTGCATCCCTTGCTGGAGAACGCTGCGCCGTTGTCGTTCGGCGTGCAGGGCAAGGGGGGCTTCATCTCCGGCCAGAACGGCATCGGCAAGAGTACCTTGCTGCGTTGCATAGGCTTGAACCTGGTCTGTGCGCGGGCCTTTGGCTTCTGTTATGCGGACAGCGCTGACGTGCCGCGCCTGGCCGTGTATGCGAGCATGCAGAATGACGATTCGCTCGATGGCGGCGAAAGTCTATATATCGCCGAATTGCGGCGCGCGCGCGAATTGCTGGCGCTGGCTGAGGAGGGCGCGCCGGCGCTGTTCCTGATCGATGAAATCTTCCGCGGCACGAACCACCTCGAATCCGTGGCGGCGGCCGCCGCCGTGCTGCATTCCCTGGCCGCGCGCCACCTGGTGATCGTCTCGTCACACAATCTGGTACTGGGGCCGTTGCTGGAAGACTGTCTGGCGCCGTGGTGCGTGGGCCGCGATGACGCCGGCGCGCTGCTGCTGGCGCCGGGCGTGCTGCAGGCCACGAATGGCATCGCCCTGCTGGCGCAGCGCGGCTTTGACGCCGGTATCGCAGACAAGGCCGGGCGCGTCTTCGACTGGCTCAGCACGCACATGGCGCAGCCGGCCGACTGCGGCGGCGTGCTCGAACGGGCCTGATGGCCGCGCTTATTTGTCCTGCTTTTCCGGCGTGCTCTTGTCGATCACTTCGCGGCAATCGCCGCGGATGATGGCGTTGTCGTAGTTGGTCCAGCCGTAGCTGTCGACGTAGCGCTTGTGCTGCTTGAAGCGGGGGCTGGCGATGCTCCACTCGGGCTGTTCGCCGGCGAAGCGGATGTCGCCCAGGTCGAGCAGCGTATGGAACATGTTTTCCGTCGACAGGCGCGCCTTTTGATGGCGCTGCAGCTGTGTCACCTTGTCCGGATAGTGCCGCTGGAATTGCGGCGAGTACCAGACGAAGGCGGGCACGTGGAATTCGAACTGCGTGTTGTGGCCGTGGAAGGCCAGGCGGCAGGTGCCGTCGTACAGGGTCTGGCCATGGTCGGCCACATAGACGAGCGAGCTGCGCAGGGCGGTGCGCTGGCCATCGTCCTTCAGCATGCCGATCACGTTCGACAGGAACCAGTCCGTGTACAGGATGGAACTGTCGTAGCTGTTGTTCAGCTGCGGCTTGATGGCCGTGTCCGTGTAGACGGGCTTGTCGACGCCGAACAGCGACGGTTGCCACTTGTCGAACGCTTTCGGATAGCGCTGGCTGTAGTTCCAGTGGCTGCCCAGGGTGTGCAGCACGATGAGTTTTTTCGGCGCCGGGTCGGCCAGCGCGTTCTTGAACGGGTCGAACAGGATCTGGTCGAAGTTTGAATTGTTGGTAAAGCCGCCCAGGTTCAGGAATTGCACCACGTCCGCTTCCTTGGCAAAGACGGACACGGGCGTGTCGAACTGGCCGAACGAAATCTGGTTCGACAGCCAGTAGGTCTTGAAGCCCGCTTCCTTGTAGGCGGTGAGGAAGGATTTCTCCGAGAAGCCATCCTTGAGGCTTTGCGTGGCCGGCTTGCGCGAGATGATGACGGGCACGGACAGGCGCGTGGCGGAAACGGCCGTGATGACGTCGGCCAGCGGCACCAGGTTGGCTTCCTGCTTCAGCAGGGGATTGGTGTCGCGTTCATAGCCGTTCAGGCTCCAGCGGTCGTAGCGCGACGATTCACCGATCACCATGACCACTACTTCAGGATGGGGATCGGGTTGCTGCTGGTGCGCGCCGAAACGGAAGCTGCTGCTTTTCTGTCCCAGCTCGGCCAGGTAGCGACGCTCCTTGTAGAAATCGAAGCCGCGCGCGGCCAGGCCGAAAGGCCAGGAGTTGCTGACAGTGTCGAAGGCGTAGGGCAGGCGCGCCCAGTGGGGCAGGCTGGGCCAGCCCAGGCCCGTTTCGTCGGCGCCGGCGATGCTGGCGTTCTCCGGCTTGCTGCTTTCCTCGTCTTCCTCGGCCGTTTCATCGTCGGCCGAGCTGGCGTCGCCGAAGCCGGAGGCGCCTGCCTTGCCGCTGACCGCCGGCCCGCTGGCCTTGGCCGGTGCGGCGGTGCTGTGCAGGACCTTGGCCTCGAAACCGAATTCATAGCCATACCACCAGAAGCCGCCCAGCAGGATCAGCAGCACGAAGGCGGCCGGGCGCGTCTTGCCGCGCCAGTCGAGGTCGCGCGTGCGCGTGGCGGCATACCAGCCGAGCAGGCACCAGGCGATCACGCCCAGCATGACGGCGCCCATCAGCCACACTTTTTGCCCGAGGAATTCCATCGCTTCCTTGGGGCTGGTTTCAAAGATGATGCCCAGGTGGTGCGTGGAAATGCCCTGGCCATAGAAGATGAACAGGTAGATTTCCGTCGGCAGGGCCAGGAAGGCAGGCACCAGCAGCCAGTGGAAATACGCGGGGCGCTTGAACACGCTCCAGACGGTCAGCCAGGCCAGCAGCTCGAAGGTGAGCATCTGCCAGGGATGCTCGGGGGCGCGCCCCAGCAGCGCGGGAATGAAGGGCACGGCCGTCAGCAAGGCATACGTCAGGAGCAGGAACAGATTGGCGGGGCGAAGCAAGGAGCGCATAAGGGAGGGCAGCGAAAAATGTCCGCTATTATCAATCCTTTTGTTATCTTGCGGTCATACAAGAATGTGCGCGTCCGGTGCTTGGCCACAGAGAAAGAATGTCAAATCATCAATTGCCGCGTAGCGCTGGCGTCCGCGCGCCGCGGCCAAAGATTAGTCAAAATGCCACAAAAGCGCCTCTTTTTTGCCTTTTTTTATAGCAAAAAGCGGTAAACTGATTGACCCCCTGTAACACAAGGTCTAAACTAGCGAGTTCTCGATTTTATTCTGCTCATCGTTTACGTATTGCTTGGCATTTCATGGCCGCTCCTTATCGAGTGGCTGCGGGCGCCTCCGGTGCGCAGTAGATGAAAGCGGGACGAGGTTTTAGTCGCCGGGCATCTTGCCCGGGTTATTAATCGTAGTTTTTTGTTGGATTTATAACGATGCCAACCATCAATCAATTGATTCGCAATCCACGCGTCGCTTTGACCGTGAAGAGCAAATCGCCGGCGCTGGAAAACAGCCCGCAAAAACGTGGCGTCTGCACACGTGTTTACACCACGACTCCAAAGAAGCCAAACTCGGCTCTGCGTAAAGTCGCTAAAGTTCGTCTGACCAATGGTTTCGAAGTCATTTCGTACATTGGCGGTGAAGGCCATAACCTGCAAGAGCATAGTGTTGTGCTGCTGCGCGGCGGTCGCGTTAAGGATTTGCCGGGTGTGCGTTACCACATGGTTCGCGGTGCTCTGGATACCCAAGGCGTTAAAGACCGTAAGCAATCGCGTTCGAAGTACGGTACCAAGCGCGCTAAAGCAGGCAAGAAGTAATAAGTTGTACGCAGCAAACCCAAGTTTCGCTCAGTGGCAACTAGCTAAGTGAATGTAGTCGACCGCATCTGGTCGAGTAAGTGGAGGACTATGATGGTCGTCCGCGAGTGTGCGAAGAACGCGCGCTCAACTGAAGATTGAAAGGAATTGATATGCCACGTCGTCGTGAAGTACCCAAGCGCGAAATTTTGCCAGATCCAAAATTCGGCAACACTGATGTCGCTAAATTTGTAAACGTGCTGATGCTGTCCGGTAAGAAATCGGTTGCAGAAAACATCATCTACGGTGCTTTCGAGCACATCGCAGCAAAATCGGGTAAAGATCCACTCGAAGTTTTTGCTACCGCAATCAACAACGCCAAGCCGTTGGTTGAGGTGAAATCCCGTCGCGTCGGTGGTGCAAACTACCAGGTGCCGGTTGAAGTTCGCCCAGTCCGTCGTATGGCTCTGTCCATGCGTTGGTTGCGTGAAGCTGCTAACAAGCGCAGCGAAAAATCGATGCCACAACGCCTCGGCGGTGAGCTGATGGAAGCGGCTGAAAGCCGCGGCGGCGCGATGAAAAAACGCGACGAAGTCCATCGTATGGCTGAAGCGAACAAAGCGTTCTCGCATTTCCGCTTCTAATAT
This sequence comes from Janthinobacterium sp. BJB301, assembly GCF_002735685.1. NCBI lineage: Bacteria > Pseudomonadati > Pseudomonadota > Betaproteobacteria > Burkholderiales > Oxalobacteraceae > Janthinobacterium > Janthinobacterium sp. BJB301. The sequence goes on from NZ_PDZJ01000008.1 coordinate 59,714, forward strand.
AAAGCCAGCTACCGCAAGGCGGCTGTCAAGCATCTGTTGTTCGAGGCCGGGCTCATTTTTGCAAAAAAATGCTGCTCGGTTTTGTCCATTCATTTAGGATTAATTATGGCCCGCAAGACCCCCATTGAGCGCTATCGTAATATCGGTATCTCCGCTCACATCGATGCAGGTAAGACGACCACGACCGAGCGCGTCCTGTTCTACACAGGCGTGAACCACAAGCTGGGCGAAGTCCATGATGGCGCTGCCACCACCGACTGGATGGCACAGGAGCAAGAGCGCGGTATCACGATTACCTCGGCTGCTGTTACGTGCTTCTGGAAAGGCATGGCTAACAACTTCCCAGCTCACCACATCAACATCATCGACACCCCAGGCCACGTTGACTTCACCATTGAAGTGGAACGTTCGATGCGCGTGTTGGATGGCGCCTGCATGGTTTACTGTGCAGTCGGCGGCGTGCAGCCACAATCGGAAACGGTATGGCGTCAGGCTAACAAGTACAAAGTGCCACGTCTGGCCTTCGTGAACAAGATGGACCGTACCGGCGCCAACTTCTTCAAGGTCTACGATCAGATGCGTTCGCGTCTGAAAGCCAACCCAGTACCTATTCAGATGCCTATCGGCGCTGAAGACGTCTTCACCGGTGTTATCGATCTGGTCAAGATGAAAGCGGTTATCTGGGACGACGCTTCGCAAGGCATGAAGTTTGAATACGGCGACATTCCTGCACACCTGGCCGCCGATGCTGCCAAGTGGCGCGAAAACATGGTTGAAGCCGCTGCTGAAGCGTCGGAAGACCTGATGAACAAGTACCTGGAAGAAGGCGACCTCTCGGAAGAAGAGATCAAGGCTGCCCTGCGTCAGCGTACCATCGCCAGCGAAATCGTTCCAATGTTGTGCGGTACCGCCTTTAAAAACAAGGGCGTGCAAGCCATGTTGGACGCGGTCATCGAGTACCTGCCATCGCCAATCGACATTCCACCTGTCCCAGGTCTGGACGAGGACGAGCAGCCAGTCGAGCGCGCAGCTGACGACAATGAGAAATTCTCGGCATTGGCGTTCAAGATCGCAACCGATCCGTTCGTGGGTCAGTTGTGCTTCATCCGTTGCTACTCGGGTACCCTGAATTCGGGCGACTCGGTGTTGAACTCCGTGAAGCAGAAGAAAGAGCGTATCGGCCGTATCGTGCAGATGCAAGCGAACGAACGCGAAGAAATCAAGGAAATGCGCGCTGGCGACATCGCCGCCGTTGTGGGTCTGAAAGACACCACCACTGGCGATACGCTTTGCGACGAAAAAGCCAGCGTAGTTCTGGAGCGCATGGTCTTCCCTGAGCCAGTGATTTCGCAGGCAGTCGAGCCAAAAACCAAGGCCGACCAGGAAAAAATGGGCCTGGCGCTGAACCGTCTGGCAGCAGAAGATCCATCGTTCCGCGTGCGTACCGATGAAGAATCGGGCCAGACCATCATCGCCGGTATGGGCGAGTTGCATCTGGACATCATCGTTGACCGCATGAAGCGTGAATTCAACGTTGAAGCGACCGTCGGCAAGCCACAAGTGGCTTACCGCGAAACGATCCGTAAAGTGTGCGAAGAGTCGGAAGGCAAATTCGTCAAGCAATCGGGTGGTCGTGGTCAATACGGTCACGTGGTTCTGAAGATCGAACCGCAAGAACCGGGCAAGGGCTTCGAATTCGTTGACGCGATCAAGGGCGGTACCGTTCCTCGCGAATACATCCCTGCAGTTGAAAAAGGTGTGCGCGACACGCTGACTTCGGGCGTGATGGCTGGCTACCCAGTCGTTGACGTTAAAGTCACGCTGTTCTTCGGTTCGTACCATGATGTTGACTCGAACGAAAATGCATTCCGCATGGCCGCTTCGATGGCATTCAAAGATGGCTGCCGCAAAGCATCGCCAGTCATCCTGGAGCCGATGATGGCCGTGGAAGTGGAAACGCCGGAAGACTACGCCGGTACCGTGATGGGCGATCTGTCGTCGCGTCGCGGCATGGTGCAAGGTATGGATGAAATTGCTGGCGGTGGCGGCAAGATCATCAAGGCCGAAGTGCCTCTGTCGGAAATGTTCGGTTACGCCACGTCGTTGCGTTCGTCGACCCAAGGTCGTGCGACTTACACGATGGAATTCAAGCACTATGCTGAAGCACCTAAGCATGTGACTGAAGCAATCGTAAGCTCGAAAGCTAAGTAATAGAAGTTCCGGGCCGGCTTTCACGAGAATGCCGGTCCCTACATTTAAATCATTGTTCTAAGGAAGAATAAAATGGCAAAAGGTAAATTCGAACGGACCAAGCCGCACGTCAACGTCGGCACCATCGGCCACGTCGACCACGGTAAAACCACGCTGACCGCTGCAATCGCAACGGTTCTGTCGAAGAAATTCGGCG
>NZ_PDZJ01000009.1:0-41339 GCF_002735685.1 Janthinobacterium sp. BJB301
CCTCCCGCCCGCCCGCCATCGATGTATTTTCAACAAGAAAATATTGGCGCGCATCACGCATTCCCGCTTTCTTATACACTTGTGACAAGTCCTGGCTAAACAGTTTACAAATGTAGTCAATGTGCAAGATTCTTGCGCAATCGCATGGCATTTCGCCAGCCTATCGTTAGCGTGTATTCACCCATCAATGGAAACGTCATGCGCATGCCATTCACCGTCCTGGCGCTGCTGGCCGCCTCGCTCCCCCTGTCCATCCACGCACAGGACTTGGCCGGCATGGCCGGTTCCCTGAAAGTCAACTCGACCAACGAGCGCACCTTTGTCGGCGCCATCAGCTACACGCAGCCGGTGGGCAATTACAACGCGGTGAGCCTGTCGTATATCAACGAGGGGCATCCTGAAGACCATCACCGCGACGGCATGGCGGGCCAGGTGTGGCTGCGCACGAAAAATGTGGAACAGGGCCTGATGCTGGGCGCCGGCATCGGCCGCTACTTCTTCTTCGACACGGCCAAGACGGACGATGCACCGCACAATTTCGACAATGACCATGGCTGGGGCTCCATCGCCAGCCTGCAGGCGCGCTGGCAATTCGACAACCGCTGGTATGCCTTGGCCCAGGTCAACCGCATCCGCCCCAGCGGCAAGGACACTACCACGCACCTGCTGATCGGCGCCGGCTACCGCTATGACGGCGTGCCGGGCGCCAAGCTGCACTTGCAGAACTGGGCGCACGACGACACCTTGACCTTATCGACAGGCCACACCATCGTCAACAGCTTCCGCTCCGAGTCCTCGCGCCCGTTCACCGTGGAATACCGGCGCGCGGCGGGAAAATACGTGGACTGGAGCGCCACGCTCATCGACGAAGGCAGCACGGCGCTGGCGCACCGGCGCGGCGCGGCCGCCCAGTTGTGGCTGATCCGCTCGCTCAACGAAAAAGTGGAATTCGGCATGGGCGCCGGCCCGTACGTGGCGTGGGACGGCCGCGACACGCAAGGCCACAGCACGCGCCTGACGGGCTTGCTGTCAGCCGTAGGCCGCTACCACGTCAACCGCCGCTGGGTGGCGCAAGCGGCGTGGAACCGGGTGGTGACGGATTACCACCGCGATGCGGATGTGTTGCTGGTGGGGGTGGGGAGAAAATTCTGATGGAAAAACGTAAAAAATCTTCTCTTCCACTAAAGTAACGATATCGAACAAAACCGTAGCGAGCGGCAGTGATTTGTGGCTGAGAAGCGCAACCGTACTTCCAGTACGGTGAGCATCGCCAGCCGCAAAGCGCGCCGCGCAGTAGGTTTGGTTCGGTATCCTGCCTAGCGTGAGCGCCAGACAGCGCCTGCGGATTCATTCGGCTGCGTCAAGCGCTCGATCACTTCGCGCGTCAAACTGGCCGAGCTGACCTGTTCTGCTTTCGCGCGGGCGGCGCTCAAGGAGCTGGAAAACGCGCTTTGCGGCTGCTCCAGGCTGGCGCGCAAGGCGGCCAGTTCGCGCTCTTGCTGCTGCGCGCGCGCCGTTTCCAGGTCCAGCAATTGTTGCTTGGCGATGGCCATCGCGCGTGTCGTCTCGGCCGCCTTGCGCTGCAGGGCGGCATGAGCCTGGGCACTGGCCAGCAAGGCTTGCTGCGCGGCGAGCTTCTCGCTGGCCGCCTGCTGCGCGGCCAGTTCCAGCTGCTCGCGCTGGCGCATGGCTTCCAGCGCCTGCTGCTCCATGGCGGCGCGCGCTTCGGCAGCCGCCGTCGCCTGCTTTTCCGCTTCCAGGCGGCCGGCAATGGCTTGCGAGGCGCGCTCTTCGGCACTGCTGGTCTGGCGCTGCTGCACCAGCTTCTGCGCGATCAGGGCCAGCGACTCGCGCTCGGACGCGACGAAATCGCGCTCGGACGCCAGCAGCGCATCGGCAGCTTGCGCCTTGTCTTCTTCCACGCGGGCGCGCTCGGCATGCACTTGTCCCAGTTCCACGGCCAGGCGCGCCTGCGCCTGCACGGCTTGCGCGGCGGCGGCTTTCTGCTCGCCTTCGACCAGCGCCTGATCCATCAAAATACGGATGGCGTCCGCTTCTTTTTGCGCCGCTTCCGTCAAGGCCTGTTCGGCCGCATGCTGGCCGCGCAGCAGTTCCGCTTGCGCGCCTTCGGCGGCGATGCGTTCCTGCGCCGCGTTGAACGCCAGCGCTTCCGCTTCCAGTTTCTCTTTCAAGGCGGCGATGGCGGCTTGTTCGGCGGCCAGGCGCTCCTGCTCCGCCTGCAGCAGCTGCTCTGCCTGCTGCGCTTTTTCCTGTGCCAGTTGCGACGCCTGTTCCTGCGCGGCCAATGTCGCCCGGCCGGCATCGACCTCGGCCTGCTCGGCTTCGTTCTGGCTGGCGGCCAGTTCCGCGGCCTGGCGCGCCAGTTCGGCCCGTTCGTGCGCCAGGCTGGCGGCGCGCTGCTGCTCTTCCAGTTCGCGGGCTGCCGCCACGGCGGCGGCCTGCTCGGCCGCTTCGCGTGCCTTGGTTTCTTCGAGGGCCGCCGTTTCCGCTTCCAGCTTGGCGTGGCCGGCGATTTCCGCATCCTGTTCGGCGGCGACGCGGGCCAGCGCCACGGCGCGCAGCTGGCGGTCTACCTCGATGCGTGCTTCGGTGGCGGCCAGGATACGCACGTCCGCATCGCGGCGCGCCTGCGCGCTGGCCACGGCGACCATTTCCAGGCGCTCGCGGTGGATGGCCGCGTCGCGCAGTTCCTTTTCCGTCTGCAGGCGCAAACGCAGCGATTGCGCCGCATGGCGTTCCGATTCCGCCTGCGCCAGGGCGATGGCTTCGCGTTCCTGTTCCAGGTGCGCCAGCGCGCGCGCTTCTTCCAGGGCGCGCACTTCGGCGGCGGCGCGGTTGAAGGCCGATTCCAGCGCGATCTGGTCGGCGCGCTCGCGCTGCACCGTCAAGTCCAGCGCTTCGCTTTCCGCTTCGGCCAGCATCTGCGCCGTCTGGCGCGCACCATGCGCATGGCGCTCGCGTTCACGCGCCAGCACGGCGACTCTTGCATCGGCCGAGGCGATGCCCACCATTTCTTCCTTGGCTGCCTGCACGGCGGCGACGCGCTCGACGGCCTGCAGGCGCGCCTGCTCCGTCTGCACCTGCAATTCTTCGGCGGCGCGGGCGGCCTGTTCGGCCAGTTCCGACTGCACGGCCACCTGCTCGCTGGCGCGCAAGCGGCTTTCCTGTTCCGCGCGCGAACGCTGTTCGGCGGCCAGGCGGATTTCATTGTCCGACTCCACGCGGGCGCGCAGTTCCGCCGTCTCCTGCTTGACGGCTTCCAGGCGGGCCACGCTGGCTTGCGCGGCAGCGCGCATGGTGTCGAGACGTTCGCGGTTGGCGGCAATCGCTTCTTCGGCTGCCTGTGCATTTTGCTGTGCGGCGGCGGCGGCGGCGGCGTCGATGGCGGCGCGGTCCTCGGCCAGCGAGCGCACGCGCGCCTCGGCCAGCGCGCGGCTTTCGGCGGCGCAGGTGGCCTTCGCTTCCGCTTCCACGCGGGCAATCGCCTCGTGGATGGCTTTCAATTCCATTTTCTGGCGTTCGGCGGCCGGTGCCTTGCCATCAACGTCGGCTGCCGGCTCGGCTTGCGGCTCGGGCATCGCGGCGACGGGAGCGGCAAGAGCGGCAGGAAGCGGCGCTGGCGCATCGGCCTTGCGCTCCAGGTCCTTGAAATCATGCAGCGAGACCATGCTGTCCTGGTCGAACTCGTCGTCGGCGGAATACGCGACGGTGAGGGAGGCGGCCTGGCGCTGATTTTGCTGTGCTTGCATGATTTCTCGCTTATTCGGGTGAATTCCGTTGCTTATGGGAATTTATTAGCACCATTATCGAGTAAGCACATGCAAATCAGCACTGCAAGAAGAGCGACTTTTACCACGCTTTTCGGGCGTTTAGGTCAAATGGGCCAGAGCGGCGCCTCATCCATCAGGGCAACCTGCTCCCTGAGTTCCAGGATGCGGTCCTGCCAGTAGCGCTGCGTGTTAAACCACGGGAAGGCGACGGGGAAGGCGGGATCGTCCCAGCGGCGCGCCAGCCAGGCCGAATAATGGATCAGGCGCAGGGTGCGCAGCGCTTCGACCAGATACAGCTGGCGCGGGTCGAAATCGCAAAAGTCTTCATAGCCGGCCAGGATGTCGCTCATCTGGCGCACCATGTCGCCCCGCTCGCCCGACAGCATCATCCACAGGTCCTGGATGGCCGGACCCATGCGGCTATCGTCGAAATCGACGAAATGGGGGCCGGCATCCGTCCACAGCACGTTGCCGCCATGGCAATCGCCATGCGTGCGCAGCAGGGCCACGTCGCCCGCGCGGTCATAGCAGCGCTTGACGCCATCGAGCGCCTGCTGCGCCACGCTGGAATACGCGGCCAGCAGCTCGGGCGGCAGGAAATTGCCCTCCAGCAGGAACTCGCGCGGCTCGACGCCGAACGTCTGGTGGTCGAGCGCAGGCCGTTCCTTGTACGTGGACAGCGCACCGACGGCGTGGATGCGGCCGATGAAGCGCCCTATCCACTCCAGCGTCGCCGGGTCGTCCAGCTCGGGCGCGCGGCCGCCGTGGCGGGGAAAGACGGCAAAGCGGAAGCCCTGGTACTGGTGCAGGGTGCTGCCATGGATTTCCAGCGCCGGCACCACCTGGATTTCGCGCTCGACCAGCTCGGACACGAACGCGTGCTCTTCCAGGATGGCCGTATCGCTCCAGCGCGCGGGACGGTAGAACTTGGCCACCAGGGGCGCGCTGTCTTCGATGCCCACCTGGTAGACGCGGTTTTCATAGCTGTTCAGGGCCAGCAGACGGCCATCGCCGCGCAGCCCCACGCTGTCGAGGGCGTCGAGCACGCAATCGGGGCTCAGGGCGGAAAAGGGATGGACGGGCCGGTCGTCCTCGTGCGGCTGGTTTTCATTGTGCATAAGCGACATTGTAAGGCGCGCGCGGGCCGCCGGTGCAAACACTTAGGTGAGGAAGCGCCGCTAGGCGTATACTGTCTGCTTACATTCAATAAAGAGCAAGCCATGCAACTCGAACAGCCATTATCAGAAAAAGAATTCGACGAATTAGACCAATTCCTGTTGTCGGAGCGCTGCTCCGAAGACGCGATGACCATGGATATGCTGCACGGCTATCTGACGGCCGTCGCCATCGGCCCGGAACCGATCATGCCGGCCGAATGGTTGCCGCGCGTGTGGGGCGAAGATGCCGAAGATGCGCCGAAATTCAAGAACAGCAAGGAAGAAGAGCGCATCGTCAACCTGATCATGCGCTTCATGAACGAAGTGCTGGTGACGTTTGAAGTGGCGCCGAAGGAATTCGAAGCCCTGTTCGTCGAACACGACTACGAAGGCCAGACCCTGATCGACGCCGAAGCCTGGTGCTGGGGCTTCTGGGACGGCATGGAGCTGCGTCCTGGCTCGTGGAACGAAATCTGGGATTCCGAAGTGGCCGAGCTGATGCAGCCGATCTACCTGCTGGGCGCCGACGAAATCAAGGAAGAAGAGCTGAAACTGGTGGAAGACCCGGTCAAGGCGCACAAGCTGGCGCAGGAACTGGAAGCGAACCTGCCGGCCATCCACCGTTTCTGGGTCCCGCGCCGCAAGGCTCCCGTGCAGACCATGAAGCGCGAAGAGCCGAAAGTGGGCCGCAACGACGACTGCCCTTGCGGCAGCGGCAAGAAGTTCAAGAAATGCTGCGGCGCCGAGCCGGCAGCCGAGTAATCCCGCAGTAGCATCACTGTCTGCGCCGGCGTCCTGCCGGCGCAGCGCTGGCGCTGGCCCCCGGGCTATAATCGCCGCATGAAACTCCCTGACCTGAACCTGCTCATCGCCCTCGACATCCTGCTCGAGGAAGGCAGCGCCGTTGCCGCCGCGCGGCGCATGAATTTGAGCGCGCCGGCCATGAGCCGCACCCTGGCGCGCATCCGCGACGCCATCGGCGACCCCGTCTTCGTGCGCTCCGGGCGCGGTCTGGCGCCCACCCCGCGCGCGCTGGAATTGCGCGAGCAGGTGCGTGGCGTGGTGGAACAGGCGCATGCCATCTTCACGTCGGGCCGCGAAGTGGACTTGCGCACGCTGGAACGCACGTTCAGCCTGTGCGCCAACGACGTGTTTGTCGGTTCCTACGGCGGCAAGCTGCGCGACCTGCTGGCCCGCCATGCGCCGCACACGGTGCTGCGCTTCGTGCCAGAGGGCGATGGCGCCACGGAAAACGACGCCCTGCACGCTGGCCGCATCGACCTGTACATCAGCGCGCGGCGCGCCTTCGCGCCCGACATCAAGCTGCAGCAGCTGTTTACCACCGGCTTTGTCGGCATCGCCCGCAGCGACCACCCGATCTTCGACGGCCCCATCAACCTCGACAGCTTTACCGAATACGAACATATCAGCGTCTCCCGGCGCGGCCTGGCGCGCGGTCCCTTCGACACCATCCTGGCCGAGCGGGGCTACACGCGCCGGGTCTCGCTGATCAGCCCCAACTTCCAGTCCGCCATCTTCGCCGTGGCCGATTCGCGCCTGCTGCTGCCGCTGATGCCCACGCCCCTGCTGGCCATCGTCGAGCGCCTGGGCTTGAAGCTGCGCACCTTCCAGCTGCCCATCCCCGTCGACAGCGTGGAAGTCTTCCAGGCCTGGCACCCGCGCCTCGACCACGACCATGCGCACCGCTGGCTGCGCCGCATGATCAAGGAGCTGTGCGACGGCACGCCACCCGACGCTTAGGGTCTGAGCCCGCAATCATTGCGCCAGACGCAATTCAGAATTCATTAATTATCAATTTTCACAAGATTGACGGCTACCTATACTGCGTGGACTGATCCTCATCCACGGAGTTCCCTGTGTCTGCTGTCCCCCTTCCTGGCGCCGCCCCCGCGGCCGCGCCGCCCGCGCCTCCCATCTTCGGACTGCGCCTGGCCACGGGCCTGGCTGGCGTGCTGCTGGCCGTGCTGGTATCGGGCCTGAATGAAAACATCACCAAGGTCGCGCTGGCCGACATCCGCGGCGCCATGGGCATCGCGCGCGACGACGCCAGCTGGCTCGTCGCCCTGTATGCGGCCGCCTCGGTCTCGGCCATGGCATTCGCGCCGTGGTGCTCCGTCACCTTTTCGCTGCGCCGGCTGACGGCCACCGCCATCATCGTCTGCATGGCCGCCGGCGTGCTGTGCCCGTTCGCGCCGAACCTGTCCGTGCTGATGGTCCTGCGCGTGGTGCAGGGCGCGGCCGGCGGCGCCCTGCCGCCCATGCTGATGACGGTGGCGCTGCGCTTCCTGCCGCCGAACATCAAGCTGTATGGCCTGGGCGGCTATGCGCTGAGCGCTACCTTCGGTCCCAGCCTGGGCACGCCGCTGGCCGCCTTCTGGACCGAGTACCTGGGCTGGCAATGGGCCTTCTGGCAAGTCGTCCCGGGCAGCATCGTCGCCCTGCTGATGGTGTCCTGGGGCTTGCCGCAAGACCCGCTGCGCCTTGAGCGCTTGCGCCAGTTCGACTGGCGCGGCCTGCTGCTTGGCCTGCCCGCCATCAGCATGCTGGTGGTGGGATTGCTGCAGGGCGAACGCCTGGCGTGGTTCGCCTCGCCGCTGATCTGCGTGCTGCTGGGCGGCGGTCTGTTGCTGCTGGTGCTGTTCTTCATCAACGAGTGGTCGCACCCGCTGCCGTTCTTCAAGCTGCAGCTGCTGTCGCGGCGCAATCTCAGCCATGCCCTGCTGACCCTGGGCGGCGTGCTGTTCGTGCTGCTGGCCGTGATCCTGATTCCCTCGTCCTACCTGGCGCAGGTGCACGCTTACCGCCCGCTGCAAACGGCGCCCGTGATGCTGATGGTGGCGCTGCCGCAGTTGATCGCCCTTCCGCTGGTGGCCGCCCTGTGCAACATCCGCGCCATCGACTGCCGCTGGGTGCTGGCCATCGGCCTGGCCCTGCTGGCCCTGTCCTGCGTGCTGGGCGCGCGCATGTCGCCGGACTGGATACGCACGCATTTCTACCTGCTGCAAGCGGTGCAGATCTTCGCGCAACCGATGGCCGTGATTCCCTTGCTGCTGCTGGCCACCACGGGCCTGGCGCCGCAGGATGGCCCGTTCGCCTCGGCCTGGTTCAACACCATCAAGGGAATGTCGGCCGTCGTCGCCACCGGCGTGCTCGATGCGCTGATCACGCGCCGCAACCATTTTCATTCGACGGTGCTCAGCGAACGCCTGGGCAACCTGCCGGCCGGCGTGGACATGGCGGGAATTGCGCAGCGCATGCATGCGCAAGTCGTCACCCTGACCTCGTCCGACCTGTACCTCACCGTGGCCGCCATCGCGCTGGCCATGATTGTGATCATTCCCATCCTGCCGACGCGCGTATTCCCTCCGCGCGCCGCCTGATTTCTATTGTTACGAAAGAGCTTTACCATGCAAACACCCATACTGCGCTCGCGCGCATTTCTTCTCGGCCTGGCACTGCTGGCCTGCGCCCTCGCCTTTTGCGCCTGGCAACTGCTGTTCGCCCGTGGCGACGAACAAGCCACCGACGACGCCTTTGTCAGCGCCGACTACACCGTGCTTTCCCCCAAGGTGGGCGGCATCGTGCGGGAAGTGCTGGTGGAAGACAACCAGACTGTCAAGGCGGGTCAGCTGCTGGCCCGCATCGACGACCGCGACTACCAGGCCGCCGCCGCCTCGGCCCGTGCCGAGGTAGCCGGCGCCGAAGCGCAACTGGCGAATGCCCGCGCCACCTTGCAGCGCCAGCAATCGGTGATCGAACAAGCCAGCACCCTGGTCGACGCCAACCAGGCGGAAGACAAACTGGCGCAGCAGGAACTGGCCCGCTCGCAGCACCTGGCTGGCCAGGGCGCGGGCAGCGTGCAGAACGCGCAGCAGGCGCAATCGCGCTTCGACGTGAGCCGCGCGCGCCTGGCGCAAAACCGCGCCGCTCTCGTCGCCACCCGCAAGCAGACGGAAATTTTGCAAGCGCAGCAAGGCGCGGCCGAAGCGGCCTTGCTGCGCGCCAGCGCCAGCCTGCAACGGGCCGAACTGGATCTGTCGCATACGCAGCTGCGCGCTCCCATCGACGGCATCGTCGGACGCCGCATCGTGCGCGTCGGCGCCCTGGTGGCTCCCGGCGCCAGCCTGATGGCCGTGGTGCCCCTGAACCGCAGCTTTGTCGTCGCCAACCTGCAGGAAACCCAGCTGACCCACGTGCGCCAGGGCCAGCGCGCCAGCATCGCCGTCGACGCCTATCCGGGCGTGCTTCTGCACGGCACGGTACACAGTATCGCGCCCGCCACGGGCGTGACGTTTGCCGCCATCGCGCCGGAAAACGCCACCGGCAACTTCACCAAGGTGGTGCAGCGCATCCCCGTCAGGATCGCGCTCGATCCGGGCCAGGATGGCGACGCCCGCCTGCGCGTGGGCATGTCGGCCGAAGTGCGCATCGATACGGCCATGCGCCGTCAACATCTGCAACAGGTGAGCGCGCGATGAAAGCATGGATACTCTTCACGGCCCTGGGCCTGGCCGGCTGCGGCAGCGTCGGCACCGATTTCCAGCGCCCGCACCATGATCTGGGACAGCAATGGCGTCAGGCGCAGGATGCCCGCTTCGCCGCACAGCAGGATGGCGCCATCGAGCAGCGCTGGTGGGACAGCTTTGGCGATACCACCCTGTCGTCACTGCTGCAGCGTGCCGCCGGCGCCAACCTCGACGTGCTGGCGGCCGCCAGCCGGCTGGAGCAAAGCCGCGCCGCGCGCGGAGTCATCGGCGCCGCGCAAGGCACGTCGCTGGGTGCGAATGGCGGCTACAGCCGCGCGCGCAACAGCGAACAGGGCTTGAGCGACCCGTCGCGCAACAATGGCCAGTCCGCCTACAACCTGTGGCAAAGCAACCTTGACGCAGCCTGGGAACTGGACCTGTGGGGCCGCGTGCGGCGCGAAGTGGAAGCGGCCGATGCACGCGTCGACGTGGCAGTGGAAACGCAGCGCGGCGTGCTGCTGGCCGTGCTGGCCGAAACGGCGCGCGACTACATCGAGCTGCGCGGCGCGCAGCAGACGCTGGCCATCACGCAGCAGCTGCTCGATATCGCCCGCCATACCTTGAACCTGACCCGCATCCGCCTGCGCGAAGGCGCGGCGACGCAGCTCGACGAGGCCGAGGCGGCGGCCCATGTCGCCACCATCGAAGCGCGCCTGCCGCCGCTGCAGCAGCGCGAAGCGCGCCTGGGCAATGCCCTCGCCCTCCTGCTGGCGCTGCCGCCGCAAGGCTTGCGGGCGGAACTGGCGGCGGGCAAGGACATTCCCGCCATGACCATGCAGGTGCAGCTGGGCGTGCCGAGCAGCCTGGCCGAACGGCGGCCCGACATCCGCCGCGCGGAAGCGCAGCTGCACGCGGCCACGGCCGCCATCGGCGTGGCGCAGGGAGATTTTTATCCACGCATTACGCTCTCGGGCAGCATCGGCCTGCAAGCGATGCAGCTATCCGACATCGGCTGGGACGCCAGGCGCTTCGCCTTCGGCCCCGGCTTCAGCCTGCCCCTGTTCGATGGCGGCCGCCTGCGCGGCAACCTGCAACTGCGCGAGGCGCAGCAGCAGGAAGCGGCCATCGCCTATCGCCAGACGGTGCTGGCCGCCTGGCACGAGGTGGAGGATGCGCTATCTGGCTACCAGGCCAACGCCCGCCGCCAGGCCAGCCTCGATGAAGCCGTCAAGCAGGGACGGCGGGCGCTGGGCAGCGCGGAACTGCAGTACCGCCAGGGCGGCACGGACCTGATCAACGTGCTGCATGTGCAAAACACCTTATTGAACAACGAAGCGGCGCTGGTCGACAGCCGTGCCACCGCGTCGCTGTCGCTGGTCCAGGTCTACAAGGCGCTGGGCGGCGGCTGGCAAGCATTTTCAACCACCTCGCAAGGAAGCACGCCATGAAACCGAATCCCGCACATTTCTCCATCCACGACGTCAGCGACTTTCCCGTCGTGCGCTTTCGCCCTGAAACGGCCGTTACCGGCTATGCCCCGCTTTGGGAAAACGACATGGACGCCCTGCTGCGCCATGGCGAACCGTTCGTCATGCTGTTCGAAGAGGAACGCAGCGATGAAGCGCACATCGACCGCAAGCGGCGCGGCCTTTGGCTCAAGCACAACAAGGCAGCGCTGGCCGCCATTTGCCGGGGCCTGGTATCGGTCGAGGCGGACGCGGAACAGCGCGCACGCCTGCAGGCGATGGCGGCCGGCGCCATGAAAGCCTTCGGTATCCTGCAGGAGGTGGCGGCCACGCGCGAACAGGCCGAGGCCCTGATGGTATGGCTGCTGGGCAGCGGCCAGATGGCGCGGCCGCGCACGGCGGACGTGTGGTGAGTGAATGGGTCAGGCGACCCTGCGGACGGCGCGTCTGGCAGGGATGACGCACACGTCGCCATCGCTGCTGGTCGCCGTCGTCAGGGCGATGCCGTACAGCGCGGCCAGGGCCGGCACGGCGCCGGCATCGCTGGCGATATCGGCCACCAGCTGGCCCGAACGCACCAGCAGCAGCCGCTCGAAGCCCAGCAAGGCGTGATTGATGTCGTGCAGGATGGCGATGACGGCGTGGCCGCGCGCGGCGCAAAACTGCTGCAGGCTATCGAGCAAATCGAACTGCAGGCCGGGATCGAGCGCCGCCAGCGGTTCGTCGACGAGTATCAAGCCATCCTGTACGTCCCACATCTGCGCGAAGATGCGCGCCAGCTGCACCCTGGCCTGCTCGCCGCCGGACAGGGTATCCAGGCGGCGGCCCAGCAAATGCCCGGCGTGCGCCAGGGTAGCCGCGTCCTGCACGATCCGCCCCAGCTGCGGGTCGACCAGGCGCGCCACCCGTCCCAGGCCGATCACCAGCTCGCACTGCAGTCCGAAGGCCACGTTCGAGCCCTGCGGCAGGACGGCGCGGCGCCGCGCCAGGTCGGCCAGCGGCCACTGCGCCAGCGGCCTGCCCGCGAACGCCACCTGGCCCGCCTGCGGGTGCAGTTCACGCGCCATCAATTTGAGCAGGGTCGACTTGCCCGCGCCGCTGGGGCCCAGGATGGCGACGCGCTCGCCGGCCGCGATCCGCAGATTGAACGGGCCGAAATACTGCTGGCCCAGTTGTGTGGTGGCGAAGGAGAGTTCCAGCAGGGGCGTCATGTTCACCTCTAGGCTGTGCCGTGGCGGAAGCGCCGCAACAGCATCAGGAAAAATGGCCCGCCCAGCAAGGCCGTGAAAATGCCGACGGGGACTTCCGCGGGAATGGCCACCGTGCGCGCCAGCGTGTCGGCCAACAGCAGCAGCAAGCCGCCGGCCAGCATCGCCAGGGGCAGGACGCGGCGCTGGTCGGCGCCCAGCCAGGTGCGCACCAGGTGCGGCGCGATCAGGCCGATGAAGCCGATGCCGCCGCACCAGGCGACGGCAAAGCCCGTCAGCACGGCCACCAGCACGATGACCTGCGTGCGCAGCCGGCCCACATCGATACCCACGTGCAGCGCCTGCGCCTCGCCCAGCGCCAGCGCATTCAATGAGCGCATCAGGAAGCGCGTGGCCCACAGCGCGCCGGCCAGCACAATCAGCAAAGCCGCCACCTGGCGCCAGCTGCCGGCCGACAGCGAACCGAGGGTCCAGAAAGTCAGGGTGCGCAACTGGTCGTCGCTGGCCAGGTAGATGCACAAGCCCATGACGGCCACCGTGATGGCGTTCAGCGCCACGCCCGTCAACAGCAAGCCGACGATGGAGCCGGGAGTGGCCCAGCGGGCGACCCTGTCAAGCAGCACGCAGATCAGCATGGCGCCGGCAAACGCGGCGGCCGGCAGCAGCCACACGCGCAGCTCGGGCGCCACGTGCAGGCTGGCCGCGAAGACGATGGTGGCCGCGCCTGCGCAGGCGGCGCCGCTGCTCACGCCCAGCAGCCCCGGATCGGCCAGCGGATTGCGGAACAGCCCTTGCGTCAGGCCGCCGGCCAGCGCCAGCGCGGCGCCGATCAGGATGGCAAACAGGGCGCGCGGCAAACGGATATGCCATAGCACATACGCGCCGCCGGACAGCGCCTCGTCGCCAGATTGAAACGGTGCCAGCCAGTCGGCCAGGGTCACCGGCACGGCGCCCGCCTGCACGGCGATAACCATGCCGACAAACAGCGCCACGGCCAGCAGCCCGCCAGCGCCCCAGCGTGGCCAGCGCCACGGGGCGACAGACGCCAGGGAGGCCACGTTCATGCCGTCATGGCTTTGGCGAAGGCGGCGTCGAGTTCGGCCAGCGCCTGCGGCATGCGCGGGCCAAAGCCCAGCAGCAGCATGGCTTCCAGCGACACGATGCGGTGCTTGCGCCCGGCCGGCGTCTGCGCCAGGCCTGGCAGTTTCAAGATGCCGTCCACGCCGCCCGATGCCTTCAGCCCCTGGTCCGTGACGAGCACGATGTCGGGCCGCGCGGCGATCACGGCTTCCGGCGTGAGCGGCTTGTAGCCGGCAAAACCGGCCGGTCCCCCCATCACGTTGACGGCGCCCGCATACGCGAGCATGGCGTCGGCGCCCGTCTCGCGCCCGCCCACCATCACCTGGTTGGGCGCATGGGCGAGGATGAACAGCACGCGCACAGGCGCGTGGCTGCGCTGGCGCACTTTGCCCAGGGCGCCGTCCCACTGCTGCTGCAAGGCTTGCGCCAGGCGCGCGGCGGGGTCGGCACGTCCCGTGATCTGGCCCACCTGTTTCACCCGTTCGAGCAAGCCTTCGAATTTGTTATTCGCGTTCAGCACCGCCACCGGCACGCCCGCGTCGCGCACCTGGCGCAGCACCGTTTGCGGTCCCGCTTCCTCGGTGGCGATCAGCTGCGTGGGCGCCAGCGACAGCACGCCCTCGGCCGACAAGGTGCGCGCATAGCCCACCTGCGGCAGCTGTTGCGCCACGGCCGGATACAGCGAGGTGGTATCGACGCCCACCAGTTCTCCCTGCGCCTCGAGCGCATAGACGATTTCCGTCAACGCGCCGCCCACGCTGACGATGCGCCGCGCCTTGACCATCGGCTTGGCCGCGTCGCTGACGGCGGCCAGCACCTGCATCGGCGCAGCCAGCGCCAGCGCTCCCGCCCCCATTTTTTTCAGCGCGATGCGGCGCGCCACGCTGGCGGCGATCATGCGGCGCATAGTTCACCCTCCTGCAGCACCCGCTCGACGACGTTGCGCCATTCGCACAATTCGTGCACGCCCGGCTTGCGTTCGCCAAAGAACATGACGATGGTGTCGCCCTTGGCATCGAACAGCTCCACCGATGTCACCAGGCCATCGACGGTCGGCTTTTTCACCACCCAGGCGCTGGCGATATGGTCTTCGCGCAAATGCAGGTTGAAGCGCTGGTCCAGGACATTGATCCACGGCCCCATCACGGCGATCTTGTGCACGGGCCCCGAATGGATCTGGATCATGCCGGCATTGCCGACGAAGGCCATGATGGCCACCTTTTCGAGGGCGGCATTATTGAGCAGGTCGAGCACGCAGGATTTGTCGAGCTGCTGCACGAAACGCGCCTCGGCCAGGCGCAGGCCTTGCAGGCGCGAGACCGAATATTTTTTCAGCACGGTGAAAAATTCATGCGTGTCGCGCAAGTCGGCCCAGGCGGCGCGAAAGCCGGCCACATCGATCTGCGCGTCGGGCAGTTCCGCCGGCGCCGGCGCCGGCGCCGTCACGGCAATGCCGGCCGCCTGATCCGCATCGGCGAAGCGCGCCACCAGCGCGTCGTAGGCGGCCAGGTCGCTTTGCGGCTTGAGGAAAATCTTGTGCACGGCATGGCCGGCCGCATCGAAAAACTGCAGGCTGCGCTGCACTTCCTTCTCGCCCATCTCGCGAACGGCAAAGCCATGCGCCCACTGGCGGTAAAACACGCGCAGGTCGATATCGCCACCGAGCACCAGGCCCACGTGGTTGTTGTGGCTGGCTTTTCGATACACGCCCGTCTTTTCATGCACGCACGAGGCGTTGCGCGTCAGCGCCATGACTTCACCCAGTGGTTCCAGGGCGGCGATGATGGCGGGCCAGTCGGCCTGCAGGCGCTCGGCGCCCAGCAAGGCGCCATCGGCCAGCGACAGGCCGGCGTGTGCGGCGATCAGCTCGCCTTCGGAAATGGCCAGTTCCTCGGCGATATCGCGGTGGCGGGCTTTCTTTTCGCGACGCAGGCGGGCAAATTCGCCGGCGACCAGCTCGGTATTGCAAATAAGGGGCATGCTCGTCACGGTGTCTCCTTTCAAGGCGAACACTGGCTGGCATGGGCTGGCTGGTGGTGGGGGAATCTTGAAATCAATTATAAATGAGAATCATTCGCAATCAAGTGTTATTTGTGCGCGGCCAAAAAAAAGCGCCGCGGCAGGAAACCCGTCGCGGCGCAAAGGAGACCGATCGGTATTGCCGATCAGTTCAGGAAAAAAGTTCAGGCGCTGGCTTGCACGCCAGGCATGGAAACCGGCTTGGCACTGGGCCGCTGTGCCAGCAAGACCACGGCGGCCAGCACCATGGCACCGCCCAGCAATTGCGTGCCGCTGACGGATTCCTTCAGCAAGGTCACGCCGAACGCCATCGTGATGACGGGCTCAAACGTGGAAATGATGGATGCCTTGGCCGCGCCGATCTGCGCCACGCCGGCAAAGAAGGCGGCAATCGCGATGGCCGTCGAGAACAGGGCGATGGCACTGACAGCCAGCCAACCCGTCGCCGTGCCCGGCAAGGACACGCCTTGCCACAAAGCAATCGCGCTGTTCGACAGGCCGGCCGTGCCCAGGATCACCACACAGGCGGCCAATGGGTGAATATTCTCGCGGCTTTTCGACAGGCTGTTGCCAAACAGGATGTACACGGCGTACACGCCGGCGGCCATCAATGCCAGCGCGATGCCGATGGGCTGGCCCTGCAGCTTGCCGCCCAGGGTGATGGCCATGCCGGCAATGGCCAGCGCCATCAGCACCAGCATGCGCCGGTCCAGCTTTTCCCAGCCCAGCGCCAGCGCGAGGATAGTCACCAGCACGGGATACACGTACAGCAGCATGCCGCACAGGCCGCTGCTGGCATACATGAGGGCATTGAAATAGCCTTGCGACTGGGCCGTGTACATCAGGCCCATCAGCATGTAGCCGGCCAGCAGGCGGCCGCGCGGCAAGCGCCAGCCGCCAAGCCACACGAGCGGCAGCAACAGCATGGCGGCGATGACGAAACGCAAGGCCAGCATGGTCGACGGGTTGACCCCGGACGCATATGCCGCCTTGGCAAACACTGCGGAACTGCCGAATCCGGCGGCCGACAGCAACACCAGCGCAACAGCGCGGCGATCAGACATGACTAACCTCTTTGAGTACACCCGGGCAAACCTGTTGCGCATCGCGACGGTTTTCCCAGGCGTTGTAAATATAAATGCCAAGCAAGGCTGGTAGATGATTCATGCGTGAATCCTATTGCGGGTCACTTCACGCATAGCCGGCATCATATTCGCTTGCGCAAAATGAAACAAACCAATATTCTTCACGGATAGGCCAAATAATACTGAGGCTCAATTCTCTTGAGAATGCCATGTCACGTCCCCTGCCCCCACTTGCCGCCCTGCACGCCTTCGAGGCGGCCGCCCGCCACGAAGGCTTCCAGCGCGCGGGCGAAGAATTGCACGTCTCGGCCGGCGCCATCGGCCATCACGTGAAACAGCTGGAAGCGTGGCTGGGCATCGTGCTGTTCCAGCGCCTGCCGCGCGGCGTGGTGCTCACCAGCGCCGGGCAGCGCTATGCGGCCTCGCTGGGGCCGATACTCAACCAGCTGGCCGACGTCTCCGAGCAGGCGCGGCGCCAGGGCGACGACAAGGTGGTGACGGTGACGGCCACCAGCTCGCTCGTCTCGCGCTGGCTGATGCCGCGCCTGGGACGCTTGCGCGACCGCTATCCGCAGATCGAACTGCGCGTGCTGGCCTCGATGCACCCGGTCGACCTGGCGCGCGATGGCGTGGACGTGGCCATCCGCCTGGGACCGGGCCGCTATCCGGGCCTGAAAGTGGATTTATTGATGGAAGAATGGTTTTCCGCCGTCTGCAGCCCCGATTTCCGCGCCAACGCGGCCAGCCTGCGCCAGCCCGCCGACCTGCTGCGCTACCCGCTGCTGCACGACGAGCCGGAAGTGCACCTGCCCGGCGAAATCGACTGGACGCGCTGGCTGCACAGCTGCGGCGTACATTACAGCGGCAATAGCGGCAACAGCGGCGCGCGCTTTTCGCACACGTATCTGTGCCTGGACGCGGCCGCCAGCGGCCAGGGCGTGGCCATCGCCGCCAGCCCCCTGATCGGCGACGATTTGCGCTCCGGCCGCCTGGTGCGCGTGTTCGAACACGCCGTGCGCGGCCCCCACTGCTATTATCTGCTGCGTTCGCCCCAGGCGGAAACGCGCCCCCTCGTGCACGCCTTCTGCGAATGGCTGATCGCCGAGGCGCGCGCCGACCAGGAAACCGTCTGGCCCACCGTGGAGACAGCATGACGAGCAGGGAACTGGCGCGCAGCGCCCAATATATTGTCCAGCATGAATATGAACACGCCAAGGTGACGGCGGCCGATGGCCGGCAAGCCAGCCTGGGCGAGTTCTATGGCGACCCGGCCGTGGGCTTGATCGATATCCACGAGCAATGGTGCGCCGTGGCGGGCGAGGGATTGGTGCTGTGCCGGCTGGAGCAACCGTTCGGGCAGTGCGTGGCGTATCTTCGCGAACCTGGCGAGACAGTGTGGATCACGGACTTGCGGCAAACGGGACCGTTTGCGCTGGAGTGGCAGGATGAAGACGGCGTTTGGCACACCCTCGATTTTGACTTTGATACGATGTAACAGAACCTTCGCGACGCCTCACAAAACCGTCGCGAGCGGAAGGGAGAGGTGGCTAAGAGGCGCAACCGTACTCTAGTACGGTGAGCATCGCAGGCCGCCTATACCGACGCGCAGTAGGTTTTGTGAGGCGTTTTCAACTTACAATTTGATGAAGTGCTCGCGGTAGTACTTCAGCTCTTCGATCGACTCGAGGATATCGGCCAGCGCAGTGTGCTTCTGGTGCTTCTTGAAACCGGTGGCGATTTCCGGCTTCCAGCGCTTGCACAGCTCTTTCAGTGTCGACACGTCAACATTGCGATAGTGGAAGAATGCTTCCAGCTTCGGCATGCCGCGTACCATGAAGCGGCGGTCCTGGCCGATGGTGTTGCCGCACATGGGCGACTTGCCTGCCGGTACGTATTTCTTCAGGAAGGCGATCAGCTCCGCTTCCGCCTGGGCTTCCGTCACGGTCGACGCCTTGACCTTGTCGATCAGGCCCGAGCGGCCGTGCGTGCCCTTGTTCCAGGCATCCATCTTGTTCAGGGTTTCATCCGACTGGTGAATCACGAACACGGGGCCTTCGGCCAGCAGGTTCAAGTGCATGTCCGTCACCACTACCGCCACCTCGATGATGCGGTCGGTATCGGGCTCCAGACCCGTCATTTCCATGTCGACCCAGACCAGGTTCATCTCATTTGGACGTGCGGGCACCGCGGGTGCGGGGGTGGATGCAGTTAAGTCGGTCGCTTGTGACATAATTCTCTCTTGGCCTAATCAAACTAAATAATCAGCCATTTTCTCACAGGCACAGAATGTATTCACTCGCGTTTTCGATTTTGTTTGTATCCGTCCTCGTTTTGACCCTCGCCGTGCGCTTCTGGCTCGCTTCGCGGCAGATTCGCCACGTGCTGGCGCACCGCGCCGTTGTCCCGCCCGAATTTGCGGAAAAAATCCCGCTGGCCGCGCACCAGAAGGCGGCCGACTACACGGTGGCCAAGACCAAGTTCGGCTTGCTGACCCTGCTGATCAACTATGCCGTGCTGATCGGTTTTACCTTGCTGGGCGGCCTGCAATGGCTGGCGCTGCACCTGAATGAATGGATGGGTCCCGGCTCGCCCATGTTGTACCAGATCGGCCTGATCGCCGCCTTTGCCGCCATTTCCGGCCTGATCGACCTGCCCTTCGACTATTACCGCCAGTTCGTGCTGGAGCAGCGCTTCGGCTTCAACACCATGGCGCGCAAGCTGTTTTTCACGGACATGCTCAAGGGCGTGGGCCTGGGCGCCGTCATCGGCTTGCCGCTGATCTGGGTCGTGCTGACCCTGATGGCCAAGTCGGGCGACCTGTGGTGGCTGTACGCGTGGTTCGTCTGGAGCGGCTTCCAGTTGCTGATGATGGTGCTGTTTCCAACCGTCATTGCCCCGCTGTTCAACAAATTCACGCCGCTGGCCGACGAAGCGCTGAAAAGCCGCATCGAAGGCTTGATGCAGCGCGTCGGCTTCGCTTCGAAAGGCTTGTTCGTCATGGATGGCTCGAAGCGCAGCGCCCACGGCAATGCGTATTTCTCGGGCTTTGGCGCCAACAAGCGCATCGTCTTCTTCGACACCCTGCTGTCGCGCCTGGCGCCGCAGGAAATCGAAGCCGTGCTGGCGCATGAACTGGGCCACTTCAAGCTCAAGCACATCGTCAAGCGCATCGCCATGATGTTCGTCATCTCGCTGGGTTTCCTCGCGCTGCTGGGCTTCCTGAAGACGCAGCCGTGGTTTTACGCGGGCCTGGGCGTCGACCCGGTCGCGCTGGCGCTGACGGGCCAGCCGACGGA
This sequence comes from Janthinobacterium sp. BJB301, assembly GCF_002735685.1. Taxonomy (NCBI): domain Bacteria; kingdom Pseudomonadati; phylum Pseudomonadota; class Betaproteobacteria; order Burkholderiales; family Oxalobacteraceae; genus Janthinobacterium; species Janthinobacterium sp. BJB301. Next base: position 19,590 of record NZ_PDZJ01000009.1, read on the forward strand.
CGCGCTGGCGCTGCTGCTGTTCATGCTGGCCTTGCCCGTCTTCACTTTCCTGCTGGGGCCGTTGACGTCGCTCAGCTCGCGCAAGCACGAATTCGAAGCCGATGCCTTTGCCGCCACGCACACGCAGGCGGACGACCTGGTGTCCGCGCTCGTCAAAATGTATGAAGACAATGCGTCGACCCTGACGCCCGACCCGCTGCACTCGGCCTTCTATGACTCGCATCCGCCGGCCAGCGTGCGCATCCGCCACCTGAAAGGGGCTGTCACATGAATACGCCATCCACTTCGCAAGACCTGGCCCAACTGTCCTGCACGCCGCGCCAGCAGGCGCTGGGCGACACGGATATCGCCACCCTGCACGCCCTGCTGCCCCAGTGGACGGTGCAAAATGGCAAGCTGTGCCGCGACTTCGGCTTCAAGAATTACTACCAGACCCTGGCGTTCGTGAACGCCCTGGCCTATATGACCCATACGCAAGACCACCATCCGGAGCTCATCATTACTTACAAAACCTGCGCCGTGCGCTACGACACGCACTCGGTCAACCATGGCGCCGGCGGCCTGTCCGAAAACGACTTCATCTGCGCCGCCAAGGCCGACCTTATCTACCAGAGCAGCCAGGTGGCCCCATGAGCGAAGGCAAGTTGACAGGCGTCATCATCGCCGCCCACGGCCGCCATTACCTGGCCGACGTGGACGGCGCCAAGCTGCAATGCGTAACGCGCGGCAAGAAAACCAATGTGGCCGTGGGCGACATCGTGCACCTGACGCGCACGTCCAACGACCAGGCCGTCATCGACCGCATCGAGGAACGCAAGACCCTGCTGTACCGCTCGGACCAGTACAAGTCGAAATTGCTGGCCGCCAACCTGACGCAGCTGTTCATCGTCGTGGCGACGGAACCGGGCTTTGCCGACGACCTGATCTCGCGCTCGCTGGTGGCGGCCGACGCGGCCGGCATCGAAGCGCGCATCATCCTCAACAAGACGGACGTAACCGCTTCGCTGGAGCGCGCGCGGGAACGCCTGCTGCCGTACTCCTCGATGGGCTATCCCGTCGATGAAGTGTCGGCGCGCGCCGAACCGGAGCACGCCGTGGCCACCCTGGCGCCCCTGCTGGCGGGCCAGTCGTCGATCCTCATCGGCCAATCGGGCATGGGCAAGTCGTCCCTGATCAACCTGCTGGTGCCGGACGCGGACATCGCCGTGCGCGAAATCTCGGCCGCGCTCGACACGGGCAAGCACACGACCACCTTTACGCGCCTGTACAAGCTCGACGAACTGGGCGCGAACAGTTCCATCATCGATTCGCCCGGCTTCCAGGAATTCGGCCTGTACCACTTGTCCGAGGGCATGCTGGAACGGGCCTTCCGCGAATTCCAGCCCTACCTGGGCGGCTGCAAGTTCTATAACTGCCGCCACCTGATCGAGCCGCAGTGCGCCATCCTGCAAGCCTTGTCCGAAGGTAAGATCGCCAAGATGCGCCATACCCTGTATGGCCAGCTGCTGCACGAATCGGCGCAAACGCTGTATTAACGCGCCTGGCGCCCGCCATCGGAGCGGGCGCCAAACCGACAAAAACATTATCAACGTGAAATAAACAGAATTAAATTCTGCCGCTCAGCCCGCTTTCCTGCATTCATTCCAAAACCATCCATCGTCCGATTTCGCGTTTCAGCGCCGAATTCCTGCGTTTCATCGCTTTGCGCTGGCATCGCGCAGGCCCGATTGCTACCTTGGCATTGTCCCCGCCAGCGAACCTGCTGGAGACAACATTGGTCTAACTCCAACCAGCATTTTGATCACAAGGTGAAATCATGAAAGCATCGTTCTCGCGTACCCTCGCCCTCGGTAGCGCCGCCCTCGTCCTCGGCCTTTCTTGCCTCAGCGCCAGCGCGCTGGAAATCGGCGACCAGGACAAGGTCCAGATCTCCGGCAAGGTGTATAAACTGGCCCCGCAGGAATTCAGCCAGTACGGCAATCGCTACCAGCTCGACACGGGCGATACCTTGCTGCTGCGCCAGCAAGTCAACCGCTACTTCACGCAAATCAAGGGACAGCCCGAAATAGAGCTGTTCGGCCGCGCGCCCGGCGTCTTTGAAACGGCCAGCGGCACCCGCATGGAATTTCGCAACGATGGCGACGTCATCGCCATTACCGGACTGAACAATATTCCGGGCGCCATCGCCAAGGCTGGCGAAACAGCCAGCACCGTGCACTTCGCCGGCCGCTAGCACAAGCAGTACGGCACAGGCGGCACGGCCATCGCCAGGCTGTCCACGGGGCGTGCATCAGCCGGCAGGGGCTGATGCACGCCCCGCCTGCTTTGCGCCGCCTGAAATGGCGCGCGCAAAAAAATACTGTCGAGTCGGCCAAACAACTGCATCCGAATGCAGCTTACAATGCGATCCAATAAGGTGTCACTGGCCGCGGGCCAACACCATCGCCTTGCGGGAGATTTCGGATGGAAATGTTCGCCCTCGAACATGACATTGCACAGTGGGAAGACACACTGCGACCATTGCGCGCCCTGGAGCGCTTGCCCTTGCTGATGTTGCTGGCATGGCATTTGCGCCAGCGTAACTGCGCACAGGCGCTGCACCATGCAGCCGAAGCGGCAACCTTGTTGCCCCAAGCCCAGCTGCCAGCCCACGCCCTGGCCATCGCGCAGGCGCGCCTGCAACTGGTGCAGGCGGAAGTGGCCTGGCTGCAAGGTGCGCTCGATGCGGCCGAAAGCCTGGCCATGGCGGCGCACGCCATCCTGTGCGCGCATGGCGACGGCGCCGCTTGCGCCGACGCGCACTGGCTGCTGTCCTCGATTGCCGTCGACCGGGGCGACCATGCCCGCTGCGATGCCGAACTGCTGGCCGCTGCCGAACAGGCGCGCAGCGCCGGCGATGCGATGCGCGCCAGCCTGGCCGACGCGGCCACGGCGCGCTGGGCCGTGCTGCGCGATGCGCCGGCCGCCCAAGCGCGCTGGGGCAGCCACTTCCAGGCCGACGGCGCCAGCGGCAAGCTGCCCGCGCCGCTGGCTGCCTGGGTGCATGATTTCCGCGGCTTGCTGGCGCACACTTCGCGCGACCTGGGCACGGCCGCCGGCCACTACATGCAAAGCTACGAAGCGGCGCTGGAAAGCGGCCAGCTGCGCGGCGCCATCACGGCCGCCATCAATATCGGCGACTGCTTCGCCAGCCTCAACGACAACGAATCGGCCCTCGAATGGATGCAGTGCGCGCTGGACCTGGCGCGCCCCACCGGCTGGCCGCGCAGCATCGGCGCCTGCCAGACGCATACGGCCGAAACCATGCGCAAGCTGGGGCGGCTGGCCGCGGCCGAAGACTTGCTGCGCCAGGCGCTGCTCATCCTGGCCCCCGTGGCAGGCGCGCGCACCTATGCCAACGCCCTGTTACACCTGGGTGAACTGAGCCTGGACAAGGGGGACTACGACACGGCACTCGACGCCTTCAGCCGGCTGGCGCAGCGCGCCGAAGCGCTGGGCCAGGCCGATTTCCGCAGCATGGCGCAGCGCGGCAGCGCGCACGCGCTATCCTACCTGGATCGCCCCGATGAAGCGCTGCAGGCGGCCGAACGGGCTTGCCAGCTGGCCACCGCGCAAGGCGACGCCATGCACCAGGTGGCGGCGCTGCGCGTCTTGTCCATGCTGCATGCGCGCCACGAGCTGCCGCCGCCCGCAGGCATGCTGGAACGCAATCCCGCCCTGCATTTCCTGCACCAGGCGCTGCAGGTGGCCGCCTCCATCGAAGGCTATTCGCCGCCCGGCGAACTGCTCGATGCGCTGGCGCGCGAATACGCGCATGCGGGCGACTATGCGCGCGCCTACGATATCGCCCTCGATGCGGGCATGGCGCGTGAAAAAAGCCACACCCAGCAGGCGAGCAACCGCGCTACCGCCATGCAGGTCTACCACCAGACGGAACATGCGCGTTCGGAAGGCTATCACCACCGCGAACTGGCCGCCTCCGAAGCGCGCCGCGCCGAAGTGCTGCAACAGACCAGCGACACCCTGGAACGGCTGTCGGCCATCGGCCAGGAAATCACCACCCACCTCGATGCAAGCGCCGTATTCCAGGTGCTGGACCGCCATGTGCACGCCTTGCTGCCAGTCAACACCTTCGCCGTCTACATGCTCGATCCGGCTGGCACGGCGCTACGCCGCGCACACGGCATGGAAGCGGGCCGCCCCCTGCCCGACAACGCCATTCCACTGAGCAATCCACGCGCCTACTCCGTGCGCTGCCTGCTGGGCCGGCGCGAAGTGTATATCGACCAGGTACCGCCGCGCCGCCACGCCTACACGGTGCCCGGCACCCTGCATAACCAGAGCGTGCTGTACGTGCCGCTGATGGTGGGCGAACGCGTGCTGGGCGTGATGACGGTGCAAGCTTGCCATGCCAACGCGTATGGCGAACGCGAGCGGCTGATCTTCCGTACCCTGTGTGCGTATGGCGCCATCGCGCTCGACAACGCCAGCGCCTACCGGCAATTGCAAGATGCCCAGGCGCAACTGGTATCGCAGGAAAAACTGGCTGCTCTCGGTTCGCTGATGGCCGGCGTGGCGCATGAACTGAATACCCCGATCGGCAACAGTTTATTAATCGCCAGTACCATGCAGCAAAAGACGGAAGACGTGGAACGCCTGATGAACGGCCCCGGCCTGCGCCGCTCGGACCTGGCCGCCTTCATCGACGATGCGAACAAGGCGTCGGCGCTGGTGATGCGCGGCCTGCGCAGCGCGGCCGACCTGGTCAACAGTTTCAAGCAGGTGGCCGTCGACCGCACCACCGAGCAACGGCGCCGGTTTGACTTGCAACAAGTAAGCAATGAAATCATCGCCACCGTCATGAACCGCATCCGCAGTTCGGGCCACCGCATCGAAGTGGAGATAGCCTTCGGCATCGCCATGGACAGCTATCCTGGCCCGTTCGGCCAGGTGATCACCAACCTGATCAACAATGCCCTGCTGCACGCCTTCCACCCCGCGCCCAACGATGGCGGCGCCGGCACGGGCCGCATGCGTTTGTCCGCCACGATGGAGGCGGCGCGCGTGCAGATCGTCTTCGAGGACAATGGCGGGGGCATCGCCGAACAGCATTTGTCGCGCATCTTCGACCCCTTCTTTACCACCAAGCTGGGCCAGGGTGGCAGCGGCCTGGGTTTGTCGATCAGCTACAACATCGTCACGGCCCTGCTGGGCGGCACCATCCAGGTGGCCAGCAGCCCTGCCGGCACCCGCTTCACCCTGGACTTGCCCCTGGTGGCGCCCCAGCTGGACGGCGCTGCGCCCGCCAGCATCTATTAATCCACCGCCCCGTTGCCCGGGCGCAGGCTTGCCTATACAAGTACGCGCCCGGCCAGTCTTTCCAATCTAAAAGCAAAACCCTTATAATTGAACGGCTGAAGTACTTGCCATTGCATTATTTTCAACTTGGCAAACCGCATCCGTACTGCGCGACAGGCGTCGCGCTGGCACCGATCAACACAGCAGCGCGCCGGGCGAGGCAGTCATCAGACGAGATGTTTTACGCTGATGCAACCCGGCGGGAAAGGCACGCCGCCGGCGGCCTGCGCATCTTCAAGTGGTCATTATGTCGACAAAAAAACCGATCAAGCACTACCTCCAGTTCTCCGATTTCACGTTGGAAGAGTACGAATATGTGATCGAACGCGCCCATCTGATCAAGCGCAAGTTCAAGAACTACGAAATCTACCATCCCCTGATCGACCGCACCCTGGTGATGGTCTTTGAAAAGAACTCGACCCGCACGCGATTGTCGTTCGAAGCCGGCATGCACCAGCTGGGCGGCGCCGCCATCTACCTGAACACGCGCGACTCCCAATTGGGCCGCGGCGAGCCGGTGGAAGACGCGGGCCAGGTCATGTCGCGCATGTGCGACATCATCATGGTGCGCACCTTCGGCCAGGAAATCATCGAGCGTTTCGCCGCCAATTCGCGCGTGCCGGTGATCAATGGCCTGACCAATGAACACCACCCGTGCCAGGTCTTTGCCGACATCTTCACCTACATCGAACACCGCGGCTCGATCGCCGGCAAGGTCGTCGCCTGGATCGGCGACGCCAACAACATGCTGTACTCGTGGCTGCAGGCAGCCGAGGTGTTCGGCTTCCACGTCAACGTGTCAACGCCGAAGGGCTACGACATCGACCTGTCGCAAGTCAAGACCGAGCGCTATACCTTCTTTGCCAACCCGTCCGACGCCTGCGAAGGCGCGCACCTGGTCAACACGGACGTGTGGACCAGCATGGGCTACGAAGCGGAAAACGCGGCCCGCATCGCCGCCTTCGACGGCTGGATCGTCGATGGCGCGAAGATGGCCCGCGCGGCGCCCGACGCGCTGTTCATGCACTGCCTGCCCGCCCACCGCGGCGAGGAAGTAGCCGCCGAAGTGATCGACGGCCCGCAATCGGTGGTGTGGGACGAAGCGGAAAACCGTTTGCACGTGCAAAAAGCGCTGATCGAATACCTGTTACTGGGTAAAATCAACTAATTGGCCTGGAACTGCAGAACTCCCGGCAGCATCGCAACACATATATCGACAACGACAACTGGAAGCAATATGAGCGACATTAAAAAAGTAGTCCTGGCCTATTCCGGCGGACTCGACACCTCCGTCATCCTGAAATGGCTGCAAGATAACTACCAGTGCGAAATCGTCACCTTCACGGCCGACCTGGGCCAGGGCGAAGAACTGGAACCGGCGCGCGCCAAGGCCATCAAGTTCGGCATCAAGCCGGAAAACATCCATATCGAAGATGTACGCGAAGAATTCGTGCGCGATTTCGTCTTCCCGATGTTCCGCGCCAATACCGTCTACGAAGGCGAATACCTGCTGGGCACCTCGATCGCCCGTCCTTTGATCGCCAAGCGCCTGATCGAAATCGCCAACGCCACGGGCGCCGACGCCATCTCGCACGGCGCGACCGGCAAGGGCAACGACCAGGTGCGTTTCGAGCTGGGCGCCTACGCGCTGAAGCCAGGCGTTAAAATCATCGCTCCATGGCGCGAGTGGGATCTGCTGTCGCGCGAAAAACTGCTGAAGTACGCGGAAGACGCCGGCATCGAAATCGACATGAAGCACAAGAACGGCGGCGCGCCGTACTCGATGGACGCCAACTTGCTGCACATCAGCTTTGAAGGCCGCCACCTGGAAAACCCGAGCGCCGAAGCGGAAGAAACGATGTGGCGCTGGACCGTCAGCCCTGAAAAGGCCCCGGACGAAGCGGAATACCTGGACATCGAATACGAAAAAGGCGACATCGTCGCCATTAACGGCGTGCGCATGTCGCCTGCCACCGTGCTGGCTGAACTGAACAAGGTTGGCGGCAAGCATGGCGTGGGTCGCCTGGACCTGGTGGAAAACCGCTACGTCGGCATGAAATCGCGCGGCTGCTATGAAACCCCGGGCGGCACTATCATGCTGAAAGCCCACCGCGCCATCGAATCGATCACCCTGGACCGCGAAGTGGCCCACCTGAAAGATGACCTGATGCCGCGCTACGCATCGATGATCTACAACGGCTACTGGTGGGCGCCTGAGCGCGTTGCCCTGCAAACCCTGATCGACCACACGCAGGAAACCGTGAACGGCTGGGTACGCATCAAGCTGTACAAAGGCAATGTCATCGTCGTCTCGCGCGATTCGAAGACGGATTCGCTGTTCGACATGAACATCGCCACCTTCGACGAAGACGGCGGCGCCTACAACCAGGCCGACGCAGGCGGCTTCATCAAGCTGAATGCCTTGCGCATGCGCATCGCCGCCATCGCCCGCGAAAAGCGCGGCCAGAAGTAATTAGTTGCCGGGAGGCACTGCCTCCCGCAGCTGCCTGAGCCGCCCACGGGCGGCTTTTTTGCGTCTGGAGCGCACTCTGCCGCAAATTACGCCCCGCCACGTCCCGAGATCGCCCCCATTTTGCTGTCCGCATGGCAAAATGCTACAGTGCAATTGTGCTGACCTTCCCGCTTCCGGAGCCCTCCCATGTTCAAAGACCTGAGTATCAAGAATAAACTGTACCTGGGCTTCGGCTCCATCGTGGCCATCATCCTGATCCTGCTGGGCGTGGCCTACAACAGCTTTTCGCGCCTGTCGGAAGCCAATGCATGGGACCGCCACACGATGGAAGTGCTGGTCGAGATCGACAGGATTCACAATTCCATCCTGCAAATCCAGGTGGAAGCACGCGGTTTCATCCTCACAGGCAACGAAGCCTCGCTGAACCCTGGAACTGACGAGATGGCGGTGCTGAGCCAGCACACGCAAAAAGCCATCGCCATGACGGTCGACAACAAGGTACAGTCGGAACGCTTCCGCAAGATCGACCAGCTGACCACCACCTGGGTCAAGGAGTGGATCAATCCCCTGATCGAGAAGCGCCGCGCGCTGGGCAACGCGCCGGGCGCCACGGAAGCGGTGGCGCGCACCATGCCGCCGACCGGCTACCCGGCCGTCGCGCAAGCGAACAAGCTGCTTGACGAAGTCGCCGCCGAAGAATCCCGCTTGCTGGTCGAACGCACGGCCACCACGACAAAATTGCAGGAAACCATGATGCTGACCCTGGCGCTGGGCGGCGTGCTGTGCGTGGTGCTGGCGCTCGGCATTTCCTACCTGCTGGGCCGTTCCATCCTCGGCCCGCTGAACAGCCTGACGGACGCCGTCGGGCGCATCGCCGGCGGCGAGCAGGGTGCGCGCGCCGCCATCATCTCGCGCGACGAGCTAGGCAAGGTGACGGAAGAATTCAACCGCATGGCGCAAACCATCCAGGACAACCAGGCCAACGAACTGGCCGCGACGAATAGCTTGCGAGCCAAGGTCGATTCCCTGCTGGAAGTGGTGTCGAAGGCGGCCTCGGGCGACCTGACGGGCAAGGTCGGCATCACGGGCAATGACGCCATCGGCCAGCTGGGCAACGGCCTGGCGAAGATGTTCGAAAACCTGCGCAGCCTGCTCAACAATGTGCAAAAAGCCGGCATCCAGGTGACGACCTCGGCCACGGAAATCGCCGCCTCGGCACGCCAGCAGGAAGCCACGGGCATCGAACAGGCGCAAACCAGCGTGGAAATTCTCAGCACCACCAAGGAAATCTCGGCCAACACGAGCCAGTTGCTGAAAACCATGGAAGACGCCACCGCCGTGGCCGACTACACGACGAATGCCACGGCCGAAGCACAAAACAACCTCAAGCGCATGGACTCGACCATGCAGCACATGGTCTCGGCGACCGATTCCATCAACGCCAAGCTGGCCGCCCTGTCGGAAAAAGCCAGCAATATCAATAGCGTGCTGATCACCATCACCAAGGTGGCCGACCAGACCAACATCCTGTCGCTGAACGCCGCCATCGAGGCGGAAAAAGCGGGCGAGGCGGGCCGCGGCTTCTCCGTGGTGGCGACGGAAATCCGCCGCCTGGCCGACCAGACGTCCGTCTCCACCTGGGATATCGAGCAAATGCTCAAGGAAATGCAATCGGCCGTGTCCGCCAGCGTGATGGGCATGGATAAATTCTCGGAAGAAATTCGCCGCAGCGTGGGCGAGGTGCGCCAAGTGGCGGAACAATTGTCGTCCGTGATGGACCAGGTACAGAAACTTACGCCGCAATTCGATGCCGTGCTGCAAGGCATGCAATCGCAGGCCATCGGCGCCTCGCAGATTTCCGACACCATGATGCAGCTCAACGATGCCACGCAGCAGACGGTGGAATCGCTGAAAGCCACCAGCGAAGCGGTGCACCAGCTGCAATATGCGGCGGGCGACCTGCAGTCGAGCGTGTCGACCTTCGCCGTCACCATCTGATCCCATGAAAGTACTGCTCTTTCACATCGGACGCGACCGCTATGGCCTGCCCCTGGCAGGCATCGTGCGCGTCTTGCCGCTGCTGGAGCTGAAACAGTTGCCGCTCACGCCAGACTACGTGGCCGGCCTGATGGACTTGCACGGCACGCCCGTGCCCGTGATCGACCTGTCGCGCCTGGCCGGGCTGCCTGCCGCCGCCGCGCAGTTCGACACGCGCATCGTCATCGTCGACTACCGCGCGCCTGGCGGCGCCACGCATGCGCTGGGCTTGCTGGCCTCGCAGGTGCGCGGCATCGCCGACATCGATGCGGAAAAGCTCGACGACAGCGGCGTGACGACGGCGCCCTTCCTGGGCCAGGTGGCCAGCGACGCCGACGGCATCGTGCAACTGGTGGAACTCGAGCACCTGCTGCCGCCCGACGTGCGCGCGCTGCTGTTTCAAGACGCGGGCGCGGCATGACGGCACAAGCCCTGCTGCGCCGCGCGACCGGCCTGTCCGTTTCCAAAACCGTGGCCGAGCGGGCCGTCGGCCAGCGCATGGAGCAAATGGGCTTCAGCGATAGCGAGGCCTACCTGCAGGCGCTCACGCCGGCCGAAATGACGCAATTGATCGAGCTGGTGGTGGTGCCGGAATCGTGGCTGTTCCGCGACCCGCAGGCGTTCTACGCCACCGTCGAACTGGTGCAGGAACGCTGGGCACGGGGGCGCGCCACGCGCATCCTGTCGATCCCGTGCGCGGGCGGCGAGGAACCGTATTCGATGGCCATGGCGCTGCGCGACGGCGGCGTGCCGAAACAGGCGTTCAGCATCGATGCGTATGACCTGAGCCCCGGCTGCATCGAGCGGGCGCAGGCCGGCGTGTATGGCCGCAACGCCTTCCGCGCGCAGGACGTGGCCTTCCGCGACCGCTATTTCACGCACGTGGCTGACGACGCCTACCGCATCATCGACTCCTTGCGCGAGCAAGTCACCTTCAGGCAGGGCAATCTGCTGCAATTCGATACCGCCACCTACAGCCGCCATTACGACGTCATCTTTTGCCGCAACCTCTTGATTTACTTCGACAAACCGACCACGCGCGCGGCCATCCACAACCTGTCCGCCCTGCTGGCCGACGACGGCATGCTGCTGGCCGGCTATGCGGAAGTGCCGTCGTTCTGCCAGAACGGCTTTGCGCCGCTGCAGTTCCGCCAGGCCTTCGCCCTGAAAAAGGACAACACGCCGCCGGCTGCCGTCATCCAGGTGGCGCCGCTGCCTGCCCTGCGCAGCGTGCCGTCCGCGCCAAGGCGCGCCGCCGCAGCCGCCCCTGCCGCCGCGACAGCGCCGCGCACGCGCCCCGTGTCCGTGCCGTCGCCGGCGCCGGCCGCGCCAACCGCGCAAGCCGATTTGCTGGCCGAGGCGCGCCTGCTGGCCGACCGTGGCCAGTTGCGCGAGGCCGGCGAAAAATGCCATGCCCACCTGGCCAGAGTGCCCGAGGCGGCGGAAGCGTATTTCATGCTGGGCATCATCAATGAACTGGCCGGCAAGATGGACCTGGCCGACGATTACTGGCGCCGCTGCATCTACCTGCAGCCCGACCATTACGAGGCGCTGTGCCACCTGTCGCTGCTGGCCGAACGCAATGGCAACCACACAGCCGCCGCCACCCTGAAGGCGCGCGCGGCGCGCATCTACCAGCGCCGCCAGGCGTCCAACTAAGGGGTATGCATGACCAACCTCATCGCCACCGAGTCTCCCGCCGCCATCGACGACTGCTGGAACCATATCGGCGTGGTCGGCGACCAGAGCTGCCCCAAGCTGCCGGCCAATGTGCATTGCCGCAACTGCGACGTGTATGCGGGTGCCGCGCAGCGCAACCTGCAGCGGCCCGTGGATGAACACTACCAGCGCGACTGGGCCAGCCACTTCCGCCAGATCGATGCGGGCGGCGAAGTGCGCGACAGCTCGGTGCTGGTGTTTCGCATCGGCCGCGAATGGCTGGCGCTGCCCACGCGCGTGTTCGACTCCGTGGCGCCGCAGGCCAAGCCGCACGTGCTGCCGCACCGCGGCGGGCGCGGCCTGGCGGGCATCGTCAATATCGGCGGCAAGCTGTATCCATGCATGTCGCTGGCCAGTTTGCTGGGCATCGACGAACAGGGCGCGCCGCCGGCCAAGGGTCGCCACACGTTCGCGCGCCTGCTGCTGATGCGCTGGGAAGAGCAGGCCTACGCCCTGCCCGTGGCCGACCTGCACGGCATCGTGCGCTATGCATCAAGCACCGTGCAGGCGCCTGCGGCCACCATCAACAAGGGCCTGTCGCGCTATCTGTCCGGTGTCATCACCGAGGGCGACATGCGTATCGGCTGCCTCGACACGGCGCTGATCGGCTTTCAACTTGCGAGACTATTACGATGAGCCAGGACCAGCACGGCGACCTGAGTGCCTTTTCCATGCTGGACCTGTTCCGCATGGAGGCGGACAGCCAGACCCAGATCCTCACCGATGGCTTGCTGGCGATGGAGCGCCATGCGGGCGACGCGGCCGCCGTCGAAGCGATGATGCGCGCGGCGCACTCGATCAAGGGCGCGGCCGCCATCGTCGGCCTGCAGGTGGTGGTGCAGCTGGCGCACGGGATGGAGGACAGCTTTGTCGCCGCCCAGCACGGCCGACTGAAACTCACGCCGGAGCGGGTCGACGTGCTGCTCTCGGGCGTCGACCTGATCGTGCAGCTGTCGCGCCTGGACGACGCGGGCGCCGAAGCATGGCTGGCCGCGAATGCGGCGCAGATCGACCAGACCCTGAACGCCATCGCAGGTATCGCCGAGCTGCCCGAATTGCCGGCCCTGCCCTCGGCGCCTGCGCCCATGCCGGCGCCGGCAGCGGCCACACCACAGCTTCCCGTGGCCAGCGGCCTGGCGATAGAGGAGCCGGAAGCGGCCGCGCCTGCGCCGCGCACGGGAGCCGCACCAGCCAAGGCCCCGGCGCAAAACTTCGACAAATTGCTGTCGCTGGCCAGCGAATCGCGCATCAACGCGCACCAGATGCACCCGTTCATCGGTGCGCTGCAGCGCTTCAAACGCAACCAGAGCAGCCTGTTTTCCGCCATCGAGCACCTGCACGAAGCCATTGCCCGCGCGGGCGACGCGGGCCTGATGGAAAAATCGCTGCTGGCGCTGCAAAAGACGCAGCCCCTGAAGCAGTTCATGCTCGAGCACATCGCCGACATCGAAACCTATGAACGGCGCCTGCTGGCCGTCTCGCAAGGCATGGTCGACGAAGTGCTGGCCCTGCGCATGCGCCCCTTCCGCGACGGCATCCATGCATTTCCCCGCATGGTGCGCGACCTGGCGCGCAGCCTGGGCAAGGAAGTGCAGCTGGAGATCGAGGGCGAAGACACCCTGGTCGACCGCGACATCCTGGCGAAGATCGAAAGCCCGCTGAACCACATGCTGAGGAATGCCATCGACCATGGCATGGAAGGCCCGTACGAGCGCATCGACGCGGGCAAGGAGGCGCTGGGCACGATACGCATGGAGGCGCGCCACCGCGCCGGCATGCTGAGCATCGAAATCAGCGACGACGGCCGTGGCGTCGACCTGGAAAAAATCCGCCAGTCCGTCATCGAGCGCAAGATGGCCAGCCCCGTCATGGCCGCCGCGCTGTCGCCGGGCGAGCTGCTGGAGTTTTTGTTCCTGCCCGCCTTCAGCCTGAAGGAAAAGGCGAATCAATTGTCCGGACGCGGCGTGGGCCTCGATATCGTGCACGAGACGATACGCCAGCAAAACGGCACGGTGCGCCTGGAATCGGAACCGGGTCGGGGCTTTCGTGCCCTGATCACCCTGCCGCTGACGCAATCGATCGTACGCGCGCTGGTGATCGACATCCAGGGCGAAGCGTACGCCATCCCCATCGTCAAGGTGGAAAGCGTGGTGCGCGTGCCGCAGGCAGCCATCCATACCCTGGAAAACAAGCAGTTCTTTGAACTCAAGGGCGAGCATCTGGGCCTGGTCTCGGCGGCGCAGGTGCTGGAACTGGGCGAAGCGGCCAACCAGGCAGAGGACTTGCCGGTGGTGGTGATCGGGCGCGGCAAGCAAAGCTATGCCCTGGTGGTCGACGCCATCCGCGGCGAGCAAAGCCTGGCGGTGCAGGCCATCGATCCGATCTTCGGCAAGATGCGCGACATTTCCGCCGCCGCCCTGCTGGACGACGGCGAACCGGTGCTGATCCTCGACGTGCCCGATTTGCTGCTGTCGATCGACAAGCTGCTGCACGAGGGCGGGCTGCACCAGCTGGCGCAGGCGGGCCACACGCAGCAGCGTAGAGCCAAGCGCATCCTCGTCGTCGACGATTCGCTGACGGTGCGCGAGATGGAGCGCAAGCTGCTGCTGGCGCGCGGCTTCGAGGTCGACGTGGCCATCGACGGCATCGACGGCTGGAACGTGGTGCGCAGCGGCGAGTACGACCTCGTGATCACCGACGTCGACATGCCGCGCATGGATGGCATCGAACTGGTATCGCTGATCAAGAAGGACCTGCACCTGCACAAGCTGCCGGTGATGATCGTCTCGTACAAGGACCGTCCGGAAGACCGCGCGCGCGGCCTGTCCGCCGGAGCCGACTATTATCTGACCAAAGGCAGCTTCCACGACGAGACCTTGCTCGACGCGGTGGCCGACCTGATAGGAGATGCCCGCTTATGAGTTGTACTTCATGAAAATTGCCATTGCCAACGATGTCGCCATGGCCGCCGAGGCCCTGCGCCGCGTGGTGGCCAGCACGCAGGAACACCAGGTACTGTGGATCGCCCGCACGGGGCTCGAAGCCGTGCGCATGTGCGAAGGCAACCGCCCCGACCTGATCCTGATGGACCTGAACATGCCGGAGATGGATGGCGTCGAGGCGACGCGCCTGATCATGGAGCAAAGCCCGTGCGCCATCCTGGTGGTCACGGGCCGCCCGCAAGACAATGTCAACCAGGTCTTCCGCGCGCTGGGCGCGGGCGCGCTCGACGTCACCGCCACCCCCGTGCTCCAGGGACAAGTGGGCGGCGACAGCGAACTGCTGGCCAAGATCAAGACCATCGGCAAGCTGATACGCCACAGCGCAGAATCTCCGCCGCCGCGCCAGGCGAACGGCAATGGCGGCGAACGGGGCGATGGCCAGGTATCGACCCTGGTGGCCATCGGCGCCTCGACGGGCGGCCCTTCGGCCGTGGCCAGGGTGCTGTCCGGCTGGACGGCGCCGCCCGGCTGTGCCATCGTGGTGGTGCAGCACATCGACGAAACCTTTGCCTCGCACTTCGCGAAATGGCTCGATGACCAGCTCAGCATGCCTGTGCGCGTGATTGCCGAAGGCGATGAACTGGTGTCCGGCACGGTACTGATCGCCAAGACCAATGATCACCTGCTGCTAGATCAAAATTATCGTTTGGGTTACGATGCAGCACCACGCGAGTATGTTTACCGTCCTTCCGTCGATGTCTTCTTCAACTGCGTGGCGCAGCACTGGCGCGGCGACGCCATCGGTGTATTGCTCACAGGCATGGGGCGCGACGGCGGCGATGGCTTGCTGGCCATGCGTCGCGCCGGCAAGACGACCATCGCGCAAGACCAGGCCAGCAGCGCCGTGTACGGCATGCCGCGCGCGGCGGCCGAACTCGATGCGGCGCAGCACATCCTGCCATTGGATAGAATTGGCGCCAGCCTGCGCAGCCGCCTGGGCGCCAAACTCAACAATGGGTGGGAGCCCTCCCCTAACATCTGAAAAGAATGCAATGCCAGAATTTTCCTCCAGCTTCATCCAGCAAGAACCCGCATTGACCGAATTCAAGGTCAGCGTCCTGCTGGTGGACGACCAGTTGATTATTGCTGAGGCAATCCGGCGCATGCTGAGCGATCAGCAGGATATCGAGTTTCACTATATGACCGACGCCACCCAGGCGCTGGACACGGCGCTGCGTTTGCAACCGACCGTCATCCTGCAGGATCTGGTGATGCCGGGCATCGACGGCTTCGCCTTGATCAAGCTGTACCGCGAAAACGAGGCGCTGGCGCATGTGCCGGTGATCGTGATGTCGGCCAAGGATGACCCGAAACTGAAGGCGCACAGCTTTGCCGTCGGCGCCAACGATTACGTGGTGAAACTGCCAGACCGACTGGAGTTGCTGGCGCGCATACGCTATCACTCGGCGGCACACATCAGCCGCTTGCAGCGCGACCAGGCTTTTCGTTTCCTGCGAGAAAGTCAAAAAAACCTGGCCGACGCGAATATCGAGCTGCAGAAACTGGCCGCCCTCGATGGCTTGACGGGGATCGCCAACCGCCGCCGCTTCGATGAAACCCTGCAATTCGAATGGCAGCGTGGCCAGCGCGACAAAACACCGCTGAGCTTGCTGTTCTGCGATATCGACCATTTTAAAAGCTATAACGATCACTTTGGCCACCTGGCGGGCGACCTGGGCCTGAAAAAAGTCGCCGCCGTGCTGACGGAACATTTGAAACGCCCGGCCGACCTGGCCGCCCGTTACGGCGGCGAAGAATTCGCCTTGATCCTGCCGGAAACGAATCCGGCCGGCGCGCTGCTGATCGCCGAAGCGTGCCGGCGCCATCTGGAAGGCTTGCAGATCGAGAATCCGGCGGCAAGCACGGGCATCGTCACCATCTCGATCGGCGTGGCCACCATCGTGCCGTCACCGGACTCGACGGTGGAGCAACTGATCAACCGCGCCGACCAGGCCCTGTACGCGGCCAAGCGCGGCGGACGCAACAGCGTGCTGAGCGCCGATGACGTCCAGGACTGATTTTTAACAGCAAGGAAAGTGAAGCATGAGCACACAACTGGACAATGTCAGCGTCGTCAAGAAGTCGAATATCTACTTTGACGGCAAATGCGTCTCGCATAACGTCATCCTGGCCGATGGCACGAAGAAAAGCGTGGGCGTGATTTTCGCGTCATCGCTGCGCTTCAATACGGGCGCGCCGGAAATCATGGAAATCGTCAGCGGCCTGTGCAAGGTGCGCCTGGCCGACGCGACAGAATGGAACAGCTATGCCGCGGGCACGCAATTCAAGGTGCCGGGCAATAGCTATTTTGATATTGAAACGGTCGAGACCGTCGACTACGTCTGCCACTTCGGCTAATCCACGCAGAAAAAACGTCCATGGCTGCGTTGCACTGCCTTGCCCTGAGCATTTTTTCAAGCGCGGATTGACTATTTAGACAAACACAGGCTCGGGCGACAGGCGCACGCCATATTTCGCCTCTACATCATCCTGTATCGCTGCCGCCAACCGGGTAATGTCCGCGCCACGAGCGCCGCCATTATTCACCAGAACCAGTGCCTGCTTGGGATACACTCCCGCGGGCCCCAGGTTTTTCCCCTTCCATCCGCACTGATCGATCAGCCAGCCGGCCGCCAGCTTTTCCGTGCCATCGGGCTGCGCATGGTGCACGAGGGTCGGGAAACGTTCCAGCAAGGCAAGACATTGCTCGCGCGACACCACGGGATTCTTGAAGAAGCTGCCCGCATTGCCAATGACGGCCGGATCGGGCAATTTTCTCCGGCGGATCGCCATCACCGTCTCGGCTACCTGTTGTGCTGTCGGCTCGGCAAGATTGCGCTCGGCCACGGCCTGCGCCAGTTCCGCATAGCGCAAGTTCGGCTGCCACTCGGCCGGCAAGGCAAACGTGACTTCCAGCACGATCAGCTCGCGCCCGTCCGCCTGCTTGAAGATGCTGTCGCGGTAAGCGAAGCGGCAAGCATCGCGGTCCATGTCGAAGACGATGCCGCTGGCGCTGTGCATGACGCTCACGCTATGCAGATAATCCTTGATTTCAACGCCATACGCGCCAATATTCTGGATAGGCGCCGCGCCTACCGTGCCGGGAATCAGGGACAGGTTTTCCAGCCCGCCCACGCCTTGTGCCAGGGTCCACTGCACGAAATCGTGCCAGTTTTCGCCGGCCGCGGCCGTGACGAGTACCGTCTCGAAATCCGCCTGCGCCAGGCGCATGCCGCGCGTGGCCATGTGCAGCACGGCGCCGGGAAAGTCGCCCGTCAGCACGATGTTGCTGCCGCCGCCCAGTATCAGGCGCGGCATGGCGGACAGGGCGGGATCTTGCAGCGCGGCGTGCAATTCGGCCTGCGAGGTGATGCGTACGTAGGCGGCCGCGTTGGCCGTGATGCCGAAGGTATTCAGGCGCTGGAGGGGGTAATTGTGTTCGATGGTGAGCTCTGCAGACATGGGATAGGGAAATTTTGCTCGATTATAGAGCGAAAGCGACAAAAAACCACCTCAGGACAAGGGCGACTTGCCCGTTGTCCGTTAAAATGTCGCATCTTTAACAGGGCCGTCCCATGGCGCAGAATCAGCCGCCAAGGCCCAGCGCGCCGAGCGTGCGCTCGCTTTAACAAGAAAAGGAACAGACCATGCCGTCATTTGATGTAGTCTCCGAAGCCGATATGATCGAAGTCAAGAATGCAGTCGAGCAATCCAACAAGGAAATCACGACCCGCTTCGACTTCAAGGGCAGCGACGCCCGCGTCGAGCACAAGGAAAACGAATTGACCGCGTTTGCGGACTCGGAATTCCAGCTCAGCCAGGTGCGCGACGTGCTGACCAACAAATTGACCAAACGCAAGGTCGATGTGCGCTTCCTCGACGAAGGTGACATCAAGAAGATCGGCGGCGACAAGGTCAAGCAGATCATCAAGATCAAGAATGGCATCGAATCGGATGATGCGAAGAAAATCGTGCGTGTCATCAAGGACAGCAAGATGAAGGTGCAAGCGAGCATCCAGGGCGAAGCCGTGCGCGTCACGGGCGCCAAGCGCGACGACCTGCAGGCGGCCATGGCCATGCTGCGCAAGGACGTGCCCGACATGCCGCTGGAATTTAACAATTTCCGCGATTAATTTCGATGATGCGCACGCTCCGGCCTGCGCTTGCACCGGCATGGCGGCAAGCTGCCTCGGAGCGCCTGCCCGCTTGGGGTAGAATTGAAGCTGCGCGCAGCTACATGCGCCCGCGCGCCTGACCGGCGGCGGGCTTGACCGTACATCTGGCTCAGTGATAACCACGGTAGTCTAAGGATAGCAATGAAACGTGTTGATGATTTCCGCCTGCGATTTGGCAAAAAAGAATATGTGCCCATCATGATAGGCGGAATGGGTGTGGATATTTCCACGTCGGAGCTGGCCCTGGAAGCGGCCCGGCTGAACGGTATCGGACATATCTCCGATGCCATGGTGGAAGACGTGTCGGATCGCCGTTTCGACACCACCTTCGTCAAAGACAAGACGAAACTGTACAAGTTCAACATCAATAACAGCGACAAGGCCGTGGTGCAATTCGACCTGGGCCGTCTGGCGGAAGCGCAGCGGCTGCATATCGGCCGCACCATGGAAGCAAAAAAAGGCGATGGTTTGATCTTCGTCAATTGCATGGAAAAGCTGACCATGAATGGCCCGCGTGAAACCTTGCGCGTGCGTCTGAATGCGGCGCTGGACGCAGGCATCGACGGCATCACCCTGTCCGCCGGTTTGCACTTCGGCTCGTTCGCCCTGATGGCCGACCATCCGCGTTTCCGCGATGCCAAGCTGGGCATCATCGTCTCGTCCGTGCGCGCCTTGCAGATTTTCCTGCGCAAGAACGCCAAGCTCGACCGTTTGCCCGACTTCATCATCGTCGAGGGACCATTGGCCGGCGGCCATCTGGGTTTCGGCATGGACTGGGCCAATTACGATCTGCACACGATCACGGCGGAACTGCTGGCCTACCTGAAGGCCGAACAGCTGGACATCCCGCTGATCGCCGCTGGCGGCATCTTCACGGGCAGCGACGCCGTCTCCTTCCTGGAAGCGGGCGCGGCTGGCGTGCAAGTGGCGACGCGCTTTACCGTCACCAAGGAATGCGGCTTGCCAAACAAGGTCAAGCAGGAATATTACAAGGCCTCGGAAGAAGACATCATCGTCAATGGCGTCTCGCCGACCGGCTACCCGATGCGCATGCTGAAGAACACGCCCGCCATCGGCGCCGGCATCCGCCCAGGCTGCGAATCGTATGGCTACCTGCTCGACGCGACGGGCAACTGCGCGTACATCAACTCGTACAACCGCGAAGTGGCGGCCCATCCGGAACAAAAAACCGTCGTCGTGATGGACAAGACGTGCCTGTGCACCCACATGCGCAACTTCAACTGCTGGACCTGCGGCCATTACACGTATCGCCTGAAGGACACCACGCATAAGCTCGACAACGGCGAATACCAGATCCTGACGGCCGAACACGTCTTCAAGGATTACCAGTTCAGCGTCGACAACCAGATCGCCCTGCCGGAAAAAGAAATCTTGGTGGCAAGCTGAATCTTGCCAGCCTGAAATGAAAATGGCGCAGCCTGCGAAGGCTGCGCCATTTTTTATGCGGGGAGCATGTCCCGCAATGCCAGTTCGATCGCCTCGAACCTTGGCCGCCGCAATATTTCTTCCTGCAAGCAAGTTTCTTGCAAGGCATGCAAGGCGGGTAAAGGCGTCGCACAATGCGCGATCAGTTCTCCCAGCAGCACGCCAAAGGCACGCGCCTCTATGCCCTGCAGCAAGTCCCCGCGCGGCGAACCCGGCACAAACATGGACGCCGCGCCAAAGTCGCCCAGCAGGGAGGTACCAGCGTCCGCATGCAGGATATTGTGTGCATACAAGTCGCCATGCACGATGCCGCGCGCGTGGAGCTGGCACACGGCCGAGGCGATGCCATGGGCAATGGCCAGCGCTTGCGGAATATCAAAGCGCACACCATCGGCATACACGTCGCGCGTGCACGATTCCAGGCTCGGTGGTCCCGCCAGGTTGCGAAAGGCCGCGTCGATGAGCGGCATGACGAGTCCCATTGCCCCTTGCGGATGCGCATCGAGCGTCCCGAGGATGGGAATCAGGCCCGGGTGCGCACCGGCGCCGACACAGGCGGCCATTTCACTGCGCGGCAAGCCGTCGCTGGTCATGGCCCCTTTGAACACTTTGACGGCGACATCATCCACGCCATCCAGACAGGCACGGTAAATCACCCCCGATGCTCCCTCGCCCAGCTGCTGCGCCAATGCCAGGCGCTGCCATGCCACGCCTGCCGCACCTGTCCCGGCCAGGGCCGCCAGTTCCCGCGCTTCCGTGCAGGGATTGCCCGCATACGCGAGCCAGCTCAGGCGTGGCAGGGACAGCAGGCAGTCGGGCAGCGCCGTAAAACGGTTGGCGGCGATACGCACCAGTTCCAGACGGCGGCAGTTCGTCAACGAAGCGGGCAAGCTGTCCAGGCAATTTCCTGCCAACATGAGTTTCTGCAGCTCACTGCACTTGCCCAATTCGTCCGGCAAGGCTTCGATGGCATTGTCGGTCAGGGTCAGCCAGCGCAGCCTGGACGGCAAGGCTGCGGCCGGCACGTGGCGTATCCGGTTCGCCTTGAAACCGATCATTTCCAGCGCAGGACAGGAACCAAGCACAGCCGGCAAGGTGGTGAACAGATTATCCGAACAAAAAATGATGCGCAGCTTGTGCAGGCGCGGCAAGTCGTCGGGTAAAGTGGACAGCGCGTTGCCCGAGAGGTCGAGGATTTCCAGGCTATCGGCCAGGTCGAAGATTTCGCGTGGGAAATCCGTCAAGTCGCAGGACAGCTTCAGGCGGCGCAGGCCGGCCAGTTGGCCAGCCCGTAATTGCTCCAGTGTATGCACAGCAGACAAGATATCTCTTTCAAAAACCCGGCAATCGCTGGCGCACTTAAAACCAGCGGACGTAAAAAAACCCCAACCGGATCACCGGAAGGGGTTTTTTCGAATAACAAGCCTGACGATAACCTACTTTCACACTGGTTGCAGCACTATCATCGGCGCAAAGTTGTTTCACGGTCCTGTTCGGGATGGGAAGGGGTGGGACCAACTTGCTATGGTCATCAGGCATA